>DF158882.1:1877497-1921427 GCA_000307305.1 Enterobacteriaceae bacterium B14 | reverse complement strand
GGTCCGATCAAGCTGGCAGGTGGGTTGAATCAGTACGCTTACGTTGATGGAAATCCGGTTAATTGGGTTGATCCACTGGGACTGTTTGCAGTAGATAAAAGTGGTGCAGAGGAAGTTTTAGCTCGAACGGATGGCGTGCCTGTTTTGCCAGAAGCTGGAAAGGGAACGAGTGCTGCAGATGCACTTCCAAATCCTTATGGAATTACTCAATCCCGAATTAATATGATGAAAGGAAGTCAAGCAAGCGGGTCTGGCTGGAATCATGTGATACATGAACATTACTCAGGCAAGTTAGGGAAGAGTCAATTTACAATTCCTCAAAGTGAGCTTCAGTCAATATTGTAAACTCCACAGGTCGTAAAATCTCCAATTATAGGTACTTTGCCTAGTACTAAAGGCGATCGTTATATTAGAGAGGTTGATATTGGTAAGCCAATAGGAACTGATAAATTTAACAATCATCAGCCAACATCAATTATGACTATTCTTACAGATCAGCATGGAAATTTAATTACTGCGACTCCAGGGAGAATTAAATGAGACTAATAGGATCAAGAACTGAATCTATTCGACGAAACGAGCTATTACACTCAGAAGAACTCATTAATAATAACAAGTTAATAGTTAACTTTTTGGGTGAGATGTATGGGGAAATCAAGTCAGTCTATGTTCTTACTCATACACCAGGTCAGGGAGAGGATATATATAGATTAATAGTAAATGGTGATTTTATAGTGGGTTTTGAGCTATCTCGAATAGATAATAAAATCAGCGAGATATTTGATATGCCAGTTGTAGATTATGCTAAACAATTAAAGAGTAAATCAGATAAATTGGAGTTAGCTATTGCTATAGATTTATCTCTTTTTAGATCTGCATCGCAAGTTCAATAATCAGCTTGTTCTGCTCAACTTTAATGACCATGGGCAGCCCGGCATAGAAGCCTATCTGCTCCAGCCAGCGCCCCTTAATGGTGAGCTGCAGTCTAGGGTTGCTAAATGGATTTCAAATTTAAAAAGCATAGTACAGAAAGTATTAAGCCTTGGGGTAATGACCCTTCTGTACCTCCTGGAGAATTATATTACTGAAAATTAAATGTATTATTAATAACTTGTTTGATATTTCTAATGAAAATAACAAAAGAGAGTTTTTAAAGTACTTTAGAATAAGTAATGGCGATGTTGATTTAATTATAGATAAAGAATATGTGGTATATGGAATGGAGTTTAGAGATGATATTCCATGGGGTTATATTTGCACTGAGGATTATGATGAGTATCCAAAGTCATTTCCTCTTGATTTTTTTGATATTTTAAATAGCAAAATTTCTTCTTTTTGGCATTTAAGTTACTGCGCTGATAAAAACTCTTCTGAAAGGATGAATGGATTCTTTTTTAGTGAGTGGGCGAGTGATAGTTCATTCTATGAACGCCTTGTCGATGGCGATTCAATAGAGGTGGATTTATTTTCAGACTATAAGAGAAAAATGGATTTTGAGTGAATTTTAATTGAGAACTTAAAGCTCTAGATAGAAGGGCTAAATCTCACAAATTTAGAAATAAATGTTAGTCACGGTGGTCGGGCACGATGACCACACGGAGAAGACCCGCACTTACTGGTATCAAAACGACCACCTCGGCACCCCGCACAGTTTGACCGACAGCATGGGCAACGTGGTATGGCGGGCAACGTACTCGGCTTATGGCAAACCGCTTACCCAATGGCAGGATGACGAGCGCCCGAAAGTCGATAACCCGCTGCGGTTTCAGGGGCAGTATGCAGATAAGGAAACGGGGTTACATTACAACCTGAATCGGTATTATGATCCGTAGGTGGGGCGGTATTTGACGCAAGATCCGATCAAGCTGGCGGGTGGGTTAAACTCATATGCTTATGTAGAAAATAATCCGATTGGGTGGGTAGATCCGCTTGGATTAAAAGGATTGCCTGGGAAGGAATCTAATACAGGTAAAGTGCCTAATGGTGTACCGTTAGGCCAGCAAAAGTTTGATGAAATATTGAATACGGAAAAAGGATTACGCCCAAATCCGAGCGACTATCTGCCACAGGAGTATATTGATGCTCATTTGGCGCAGTTTGAAAATGGAGCTAGTTACTTTGTGCCAACTAATTCACTAGATAAATATGGCAGGAATATATTAGGTATGCCTGATAATACTCAATTTGTTTTGCCAACTACTGCTGTTGATGACGTCATTAGGCAATCAAAAGGAAATATTGCTGAATTAGAAAAAATAATGGGAATTCCAAATGGTAGTTGGCAAGGTAAGGACTTGTCTATTATAGATATTCATTCCACTGCTGATTTAAAATTACGAATGCCTTCAGGTAATGAATTTGGTGCTAATAGTGAATGGCTACCTGGAGGTAGGCTACCAACAGGTATGTCAGAGGCTGTTATAAACAATATCCCAAAAGGCTCATATACAGAAAGGAAATTTTAATGAACATTATAATGTCAGAACCATATAACTATGAATTAGTTAAAGAAAACGATGGGTTTTATATTAATATAATGTGTGGTAGTTCTTCGTTATTTGAGGTTAAGGTTGTTATATCTGCTAAAGATAGTGAGGAGTTTATTAATAATAAAGGAAAGCTAAATAATTTTCTCAAGCAGGTGAGGGATAATCCGGAATTATATATACATAGATGATTTTTTAATTCTTTTAAAATGCTGAAAATATATCACCAGTATATTAAGTAGTTGTTACTTTTCTCTCTTATCTATGATTGTAAGATAGGTCGTAGATAAAATTTATCTAGCAGTAGATTCGATCGGTATCATGTTATGTGTTGAGAACATTTCGTCCATTATAGTGAGTAGAGCGGTGACTTAATCGAAACCCGCTTGCCGGATGGGCAGAACCTCGGCTATCACGACCACGAACATCAACTGCGGGGCATGACGCTGGAGCAGCACCCCCTGATAGGCATGGATTATGATGCGTTGGGCTGGGAGAAAACCCGTCGCCAAGGCAACAGCCTGCTCAATCAGTATCGCTATGACTCACGGGGGCGATTATAGCAGCATCAGTTGATAGAGGCGGGCTGTATGGCGGGCAACGTACTCGGCTTATGGCAAACCGCTTACCCAATGGCAGGATGAAGAGCGCCCGAAAGTCGATAACCCGCTGCGGTTCCAAGGGCAGTATGCGGATAAGGAAACGGGGTTACATTACAACCTGAATCGGTATTATGATCCGCAGATGGGGCGGTATTTGACGCAAGATCCGATCAAGCTGGCAGGTGGGTTGAATCAGTACGCTTACGTTGATGGAAATCCGGTTAATTGGGTGGACCCGCTAGGGTTATTTGCAGTAGATAAAAGTGGTGCAGAGGAAGTCTTAGCTCGAACGGATGGCGTGCCTGTTTTGCCAGAAGCAGGGAAGGGTGCCACTGAGATTGTGAACAATCCTTTAGAATGGAATTCATGGCAAAATTATCCGAAAACAACTGTCAATGGTAAAAAATATGCTCAGGTTGGCGATAGATTATATTCCCAGCATGCTGTGGATAGAATGCAGCCTTCAGGGTTAGGATCGCCAGCAGGAACAGTTGGTGCTGGTCGTAATATTTCGCCTAAAATAGTAGAGCATACTATTAAAAATGGTACTAAAACACATACTACAGTTAATAATATCGAAAGAATCCTGCATTGGAGTGGTGATGTGGGAGTTGTTACTGAAAATAATAGTAAGGTTGTTATTACTATCCTTCGGCGGAGTGAAAAATAATGGATTGGATATATCCTGACGTCATTAATACATTGAAAATAAAATGTAATTGCTTTTTAAATAAAGAAATTGGTGTGGAAGAAATACAATCTAGTATTTATGAGGCTGAGCAACAAATCTTAGCACTAGATGAAAGATGGTTAAGAGAAATGCTTTTTGATGCTGAAAATAAAATTGAGTTAAGTATTTATACAATAGATAGTGAACAGTTGAATCTGAGCGTTGATCCTATTATTGTAAATATATTGAAGAACATATCCTAGATTTTCATCAATCTCCTTAATCTTAGATTAAGGAGAATATATTTTAAATTTTAGTATTTGAGAAATAATGCTACCTATCAGTGAAACAAAGTTCTTGGATAACGGATATAAAATATTTGAATAAAACTCAGGCGGTATAACAAGGCTGGGAACCAGGTAAAATTTTAAATAATAGTGTCCCAGGGGGACAAATTGGCGGGGATATTTCCCACAATACAACAGGTGTTTTACCTAAAGCCTCTAGTCGCGTTTGGTATGAGGCTGATATTGATTTAAGCAATACAATGTCTAGAATTAATCAAGCAGGAATAAGATTGTTATATTCAAATGATGGATTACTGCATATCACAGCAGACCATTATAAAAACACCACACAAATAGGACGTTGGAAATGAAAACAGTAATATTACGTGGTGAAAAAATTAATGACGAATCAGACTTTCATAGGGAAATATCTGCAGTATTAGAATTTGGTCCATATTATGGTGAAAATTTAGATGCTTTATGGGATTGTCTAAGTTATGACGTTGAAGGGCCTATCTTAATTATTTGGATAAATTCCCTGCATTCAAAAGCTCAACTAGGCGAAACATTCGACACTATAGTCAATATATTTAAAATGATTAAAAAACAAGATGTTGACGTTGGGTTGGTTAATCGTCTTGATTTTAGTCTCCAGTAAATTGTATGTGTCCAGTTCGGATCTGCCAGTACCTTATTTTTATAGGTAACTGGCAGATTTTTAAATCACAGCAAAATATGTAGCTTTTTAGTGGTCCCATCAAGCTGGCGCTTATGCTATTTGCTCATAAGTGTAGTGGCATAGTTAATTTGGCCACCAAATAAGAGGTGATATTCTATAAACCTTAAATCAGGTAATCACGACAACACATTCGTCAGAAACTCAAGTAGAGCTATACCCATCCAAGCAACAAAATAAACTTCTGTAAAACACACCATTTCAAAGTTATTACCCTACCCAATGCGTATGTAACCTAATTTGCCGCTAAAAGAACAAAATAACCCCCATCTTTGGTGCTAACCGTTTTAATCTTTCCCTTCCTTTAGAAAGTATAAATTAACGGAGATTTAGTGAAAAAAATGTGTCTAATAACACATATTTAGACGCTATTACCACATCCTTATTGGGAGGATGTGTAGCGAAATGACGTAACTTTACATGCAATCTCTTCTAACTTGGTGCTATCCGTAGGATACTTCAGATGATGGAATGGAAATATTTATGCTCAAGCTGTTTTGTGTTGCATACCCCTTTATAGGGTGCTATGTAAAAAGAATAACAGGCTAGACAGCACAGTACGACGCTGTCTAGCGCGGTAAATTTTCTGGCATGATGATGGATCAATTTATGAATGATCAGTTTACAAACCCAGGGTTAAAGCACTCTCAGTTAGATCACTCTTCGCTACCTGTCATACCACTAAAAATAATTTCAACGGGTGCGGCACTACCACCAAATTGCGTGACATCTTCTTCCTTGGATGAGCGCTTTAATAAAGCTGCGGGCTATATTGAAAAACGTTCTGGCATTACTCACCGTTTTCATGCGACCTATGAGGCAAGCCAAGCAGCACTCGCGGTTGAGGCATTAAATGATGCCCTCACTCGGCAAAATATCGCGCCTGATTCAATCGATCTACTGATTTCTGCCTCGGCGATCTCTGTTCAGGCGCTGCCTTGTAGTGCGGCACATATCCTCCAGCAATCTAATTTACCTGAGGGGACGGCGGGGTTTGATATCAACGCTAGCTGTATCAGTTTTATCACGGCGTTACAGGTTGCGGCGAGCTTGCTCAATACGGGGACATATCACCGAATTGCTATTGTCTCGGCGGATCTTGCCTCGAGAGGGATTGATTGGGATCACGAAGAGTCCTCCTTAATTTTTGGCGATGGTGCGGCGTGCGCGATTGTTGAGAAGGGGGATGGGCGTAGCGGTATTCTCTCTTATTCATTAGAAACCTACACGAAGGGGATCGATCTGTGTGAGATACGGGCAGGCGGTACCCGCTGTAATCCAAGAGCCGGTATTCGCGACAGTGATTTTTTGTTCCACATGGACGGCAAAAAACTGTTTCGCTACGCATCTGCGCTGATTGAAGACTATTTTGAGCGTCTTCTACGCTCAAGCGGTTTAACACTGTCTGATATTGCAACGGTTGTGCCGCATCAGGCGAGTTATCTCTCTTTGGAACATATGCGTAAGCGTCTCGGTGTTTCATCAGAGGCACTGATTGATATCTACCGTTTTCGTGGCAATCAGGTTGCGGCGTCTATCCCTTCTGCGCTACATGAAGCATTTCTGCAGAATCGTTATCAGGAAGGGCATCCAATGATGCTTATCGGTACCGCCGCGGGGTTGAGTTTTGGCGGCATGGTTCTGTTGCCATGAGGATCTTAGTCACTGGCGCGACCAGTGGATTGGGGCGAAATGCGGTCGAGCATTTGCTTCAGGCTGGGTTTGATGTTCGGGCGACAGGCCGTAGCCCTGCTATTGGCGCTGAGCTTGAAGCCGCCGGAGCGAGTTTTGTCACATTAGATTTAGAGCAGGCGACCGCAGAAGAGTACGCAGAGCTAGTGAAAGGTTGCGACATTGTTTGGCATTGCGCGGCAAAGTCTTCCCCTTGGGGGAGTGAACGTGAATTTTTCTTAGCCAACGTTCAAGCAACTGAGAGGTTGGCAGAGGCTGCAGGCGCGGCTGGTGTAAAGCGCTTTATCCATATCTCTACTCCTTCTATTTACTTCGATTTTAAGGCTCATCGCGATATTGAAGAGACATTTTGCGCAGAGACGTTTGCTAATCACTATGCGAAAACAAAGTATCAAGCAGAGCAGTGTATTGCACAGAGCGTACTGCGTTATCCCGCGACCACTTACCTTATTTTGCGACCGCGTGGGTTATTTGGGCCGCATGATAGGGTGATTATTCCCCGAGTGTTGGCGCAGTTGGCGCGTGATAGGGGCGTGCTGCGGCTGCCTGGTGGTGGAACGGCATTTCTCGATCTCACTTTTGTCCTCAACGTAGTGCATGCAATGGTGTTAGCGAGCCAAAATGAGGGGCTGGTTTCTGGTTCGGTCTACAACATTACCGACCAGCAGCCTGCGCGTCTGGTAGATATGCTGCATAAGCTATTGGCGGAGCAATTAGGGTTGAAGTATCGCGTTGCCTCTCTGCCTTATCCATTGTTGTATACCCTTGCCGCAGGTTTAGAAATGATAGCGAAAATAACGGGTAAGGAGCCTGTTTTAACTCGCTACAGCATTGGTGCCGTTTACTTTGATATGACGCTAAGCCAGAAGCGAGCGAGAGAAGAGCTAGGCTATACCCCTCGCTATACTCAAGAACAAGGGATAGAGATAACCGGAGCTTGGTTTAAGCAGCAGGGGGTAGGGAAGTATGGCTAAAGTCACCACGTTTGAGGTGGGATACTGTACTCATGTCGGCTGTATGGCGCTGCGCGGAGCAGGTTTTCGCGTTTGTAAGTTTCCTGCCCGTGCTTACTTGCTTGAAGTGGGCGATAAACGCTGGCTATGGGATACAGGCTATTCATATCACTTTAGCGAGCAGACTCGGAACGGTGTTTTTCGGTTATATAGCGCGGTAACACCCGTCTATTTTGATCCGCAAGAGGCGTTAGTTGAACAACTGCGTAGCCAGGGTTTAGACGCTAAAGATATCGATGGGCTGATTCTCTCTCACTTCCACGGTGACCATATTGCGGGCCTGCGAGATTTTGACGATCTGGCTTATATCTGTTCAGGGGAGGGATGGCAGAAAATATCTCACTTACGGGGTGTGGCCGCACTGAAATGCGCATTTGTCCCCGGATTGATCCCCTCTGATTTTGAATCCCGTGTCTCTTTTATTGAAAGCTATGACACATTCCCACTGCCAGCCGAGTTGGCGCCTTTCACTCAAGGCTATCTGCTGCCAGAGAGCAAGGGAGAGATTATCTTGGTACCTTTGCCGGGGCATGCGGCAGGCCATATTGGTGCCTTTATTCAAACTGATGAAGGTTGGACGCTGCTAGCAAGCGATGCCGCTTGGTCTCCTGCAAATTATAAAGAGCTGCGTGGCCCCTCACGGTTGGCGAACTTTTTGATGGATGACCCAAAGCTCTATTATCAGACCCTAAGAAACTTGAATCAGCTCTATAAAAACGGAGTGAGTATCAAACTGTGTCATGAGGGGGATTTATGATCCCGTTTGCGACGCTATGGCACTATTTTCGCTCGCGCCGCCTGAAGTTTGGTAACAGGCAGGCGTTAGAGCAGTATCAGCAGCGACAGCTCACGCGTTTTGCACGGCGTGTTTTAACCCGTAGCCCCTATTTTCAGCCTTATGCTCATCTTCCTATTAGTGAATGGCCATTGATGGATAAGGCGACCATGATGGCTAACTTTGACCGAATGAATACCGCGGGGCTAAAGCGCGATGAGTTATTTGAGTGCGCCCGCCAGAGTGAAGCTTCCCGTGATTTCTCACCGAAAATTGGGCGTTTTAGTGTCGGCCTCTCTTCGGGCACCTCTGGGCAGCGCGGTATTTTTGTTGTTAGCCCGCTAGAGCAGCAGATATGGGCGGGCGGTATGTTGGCAAAAATGCTGCCGGATGGCCTGTTTGCGGGTGAGCGCGTAGCGCTATTTCTGCGAGCGGACAATAATCTTTATCAGAGTGTGAATAATCGTTGGCTAAGTTTGGCTTTTTTTGACCTTTTTGCTGATTTTTCGCAGCAGTTACCGCGTTTAACTGCATATTCACCTTCTATTATAGTGGCTCCCGCACAGGTATTGCGTGCACTGGCATTGGCGCAGTTAAAGGGCGAAATCAGCCTCAGCCCAAAACTGATTATCTCTGTAGCGGAGGTTTTGGAGCCGCAGGACAAAGAGTTGCTCAGCCAGGTTTTCCCCAGAGTGGGGGAGGTGTATCAAGCAACAGAAGGCTTTCTTGCAGCCACATGTTCTCACGGCGCATTGCATCTTAATGAAGAATTTGTGCATATCGAGCCTAACTGGCTGGATGAGAATAGATTTACACCGATTATTACGGATTTTACCCGTCAGACTCAGCCTATTGTTCGCTATAGGCTGGATGACGTTTTGGTTAGAAGCCAGAAACCGTGCCTATGCGGGCAGCATAGTATGGTGATCGAGCGTATCGAAGGTCGTAACGACGACCAGGTGTTATTACCAGGTGTGGATGGGAAGCCGAGAGTGATATTCGCCGATCTTTGTAGCCGTGTGCTGGCTAATTCGTTGCCGCTACAGTGCGATTACCGTCTACTACAGACGGGGGCCGCACAGCTTCAGCTATTGTCTGACTGTAGTGAAGAGGCGTTGATGGCAAGTAGGGATGCATTACTGGCTGTTTTTGAACAGCAGAATGTAGATATTGCTTCTCTGAGTTGGTCATTAGAGCAACAAGCGTTGTTACCCGATTTTGAGCATAAGAGGCGGCGAATTATTCGCCAGAGGCCATAAGGATGATAGGCATGAATAGAGAATCTATGAATACGAATATTGTGTTTATTCGACTAGGTTACCTGCTATTCGGTTGGGGACTCGTGGGTGTTATTTATTCAACTACCGACTATCTTCAGCGAAAAGGCATGATGTTGCAGCCTTCTATCATAGATGATGCTATTTCATTTACACCAGAGGCTATTTGGGCTTATGTCTCTTTCTTTCTTATTGTTCCGCTCTGCTATCTGTTATGCCCCATGAATCGGGTGAAGTGGCTGGCAGTATCTATGCTGTGCAGTGCGTTTATTTCGGGGATGGTCTATCTCATTTTGCCGACAACGATGGATTATCCTCCCGTTATTGGCACTTCCTTTAGTGAAGAGGCTCTGAGATTTATGATGGCGATCGATTCTCCCCAGAACTGTTTACCCTCTTTACATGTGGCATTAACGCTGTTGTCTGTATGGGCTGTGTGCCAACGCAGCCATCCTTTCCGGTCTCTGCTGTTTATTGTGTGGGGAGTGGTGATTGGTTTGTCTATTTTGCAGTTGAAACGCCATCTGTTTGTCGATTTGGTTACCGGTGGTTTGCTAGCTATTGCTGTCGGTTCGGTGCTTAGGCGCAGGATGGTTGATAAAGGGGCTTTATCATGAGCGATTTAGCGTTACCTATCGTATTGATGCTGCTGTTAGTGATAGCAGAAGCGATCTATTTACAGCGTTCAGGCAAGCAAAAGGTAAACTGGCGCGATGTGGTCTTTAACCTGAACTCTGGCCATATGATGTTGTGGCTGTTTCGCGGCGTGGAGATTGCCTGTTTTGGCTATGTCGCGGCTAATTTCAGTTTAGGTTGGCTTGATTCGTGGCCGACGGTATGTGTATGGCTGTTTGCTATTCTGGCATGGGATTTCGGGTTTTACTGGCTGCACCGTTTGCATCACCATTGGCGGCTGTTTTGGGCAGTTCATGTGGTACACCATCAGGGGGAGCACTATAACTTGTCTCTTGGGGTACGTAATTCATGGTACTCCTCGCTCACGTCGATTCCCTTTTTTCTGATTCTGGCCGTGATGGGTTTGCCTCTATCGGTCTTTATTAGTGTTTCTATTTTTCACTATACGATCCAGTTTTTTAACCACAATGAAGTGACGCCGAAGCTTGGGATCTTAGAGAAGATCTTTGTGACACCTACGCACCATCGAGTTCATCACGTGAAAGATTTGGCCTACTCCAATAAGAATTTTGGTGGCAGCTTTATCTTTTGGGACAAGATGTTCGGCTCTTTTCAGGGGAGTTTGCCAAGTGAACCTTTTAGCTATGGTGTAAAAGGTGCCAAGGCATCGGATAATCCTTTCTGGGCGAGTAACCAGCCTTTTATCCGCTATTTTAAGTTACCCGTGAGCCTGTCTGAACGGGCTGCGCAATTTCACTCTTCTAGCGTAAGTTTAGTGAGTGGCTGTATCGTGCTATTCGCGCTGGTGATCGGTTATGTCTATACCTATGGCTACAGTTATAGTGATATTAGTTGGCCTCAAGCAGTGCTGTTTATTTTGTTAGCCGTGGGTGCTATAGCGCTAAGCGGTATTTCAGAGGGCCGCACTTGGGGAATTTATAGTTGGTCGCTTATTTCTCTGGTTTTTCCTCTGCTGTTCATCGGCTATTTTGGTTGGAGTGGTCTTTACTGGCTTGTGTTAATGCCGCTCATTGCGGCTCATGGTATTGCTATCATGTTTGGCTGGGGTAGAACGCCGCTAGTCTCAGCAGGAGAACCGTATGGATAAGCTCCCCCCTTTGCGTTTTGCTCAGAGTGAAGATAGGGATTTTCATCGAGCTATCATGGGTGATGCTCAATCCTATCTCGCCGAGCGTAACGATCACCGTTTTGCCGATCGCAATATGATATTGAGAACAGGCTTTATCTTAGCGCTGAGTATTGTTTTCTATCTGTTAAGCCTCATGCAGGCTCATGCTTTGGCTTTTGCGGGCAGCTATTTTGTTTTTATCATGCTCTCTATGCTGCTGAATATTACGGCGCACCACGATGCTTCGCATAATGTGTTTTTCAAGCGAGCGTGGGCGAACCGTCTGTTAAGCCGAGTAGCGACGCTCCCTATGGGAGTTGACCCTGATTATTGGCGGGTGCGGCATGCGGAGTTTCATCATCTTTATGCCAATGTTGAACATTATGATCTCGACACAGAAGAGAACGGCTTTCTACGTCAATCCCCTTTTCAGCGTCATTGGTCTTATATGCGCTATCAGCACCTTTATTGGCCGTTGATTGCCGCGCTGTCTCTACCTTATATTGCTTGGGTGTTTGATTGGTCAGACCGTTTAGGGAAAACACCACTGGTTAATAAATCGGTGCTAAAAGGTAAGAAGGGTTGGGGCATTTTTCTGGGTAGTAAAATCCTGCATTTTACGCTGGTGTTGATTGTTCCAATTTGGGTGTGTGGTGCCAATGGTATTGGTTGGGGAACTGTTCTGCTCATCTACTTTTTTTCTCAAATGCTCTCATCACTGATAGTTGTCGTTTTAATTCTGGGGACGCACTGGGCTGAGGCTAAGTTTTATGATGTTCCTGAATCTGGCACTTTGTCTCATGGGTGGTACCACCATAATTTTGCAACGTCGTGTGATTGGCATACTTCCCCCGATTTTCTTTATTATTTTTTGGGCGGCTTGAATTTACATCTCACTCACCACCTTTTCCCTAACTGGAACCATCGTCACTATCGTGCATTAGCTAAGATAATAGAAAAGCGTGCAGTAGAGTATGGGATGCCGTATCGCTGTGTAAGTTATACCGAGCTATTTAAGTTACAGCAGGCGTTTCTCAAATCGATGGGGCGCGGCGACACATATCATTCGGAGCCATAAATGCCTGAGCCTCTAAGCCCTTTAAGCTATCGCCAGCGAGATGATCTGGCCCTGCATAAAGCATTAACTCAGGCCGCCAGAGAGTACCTAAACGAGCGTGGTGATCATCGCTTTGCCGATGGTTGGATGATAGCGAAGATGCTGCTGATCATCGTGATATGCGGCGGTGCTTATTGGGTAAGCCTATGGCAGCAGAACGCGTGGCTATTTGCTCTTAGCTATGCTGTTTTTATTGTCAGCAGTATGTTTCTGGCAATCAATGCGGTACATGATGCATCACATAACGCTTTCTTCAAACAGGCATGGGCAAACCGTTTATTGAACCGCCTGATTACTGTCCCTTTGGGGTTAGATCCCGATTGTTGGCGTGTGAGACACGTGATTTTCCACCATGCGCACATCAACGTGGAAGGATATGATTTAGATATTGAAGAGAATGGCGTGCTACGACAAACGCCTTTCCAGCGTTGGAAGCCTTTTATGCGGATGCAGCGCTTTTATTGGCCGTTAGTCGCTGCGATGACCTTTCCTTATATTATCTGGGTATTTGATTGGCAAGACCGAGCGGGTATGACGCGAGTTGCGCATAAAATGTCGCGTTCGGGAGCCCAAGGTTGGGGTATTTTTTTATTCACTAAGCTGATGCATGTGTTGATAGCATTGGTCATCCCAATTGCCATCTGCCAGTCAATGGGGATAGGTTGGGGGACGGTATTGCTGGTTTATCTGCTAAGCCAAATGTTTTCTTCGTTTCTTTTCGTCATGCTGATTTTAGGAACGCATTGGGCAAAGGCAAAGTTTTATCAAGCACCAGAGGAGGGGGGATTACCACATGGTTGGTATTACCATGTATTTAGTACCTCTTTCGATTGGTATACCACCCCACGCTGGTTCGGCTACTGGCTTGGTGGCATTAACCTTCACCTTACCCACCATTTATTCCCTAATTGGAGCCATCGACACTATCCTGCATTAGCACAGATTATTGCGGATACAGTGGCTAAACATGGTATGGAGTATCACTCTTTGAGCCTTAGTGAGTTGCTAGCATCACAGCAACGTTTTCTTAAGGATATGGGGATGGGTAGCGGTTTATGGCGGAAGAAACCGAACAGCGACTAGATGCTAGTGTAAATAATTTTAAAGCTCTTAATGAGTTCTTGATGTTCCTCAGTGAGCCATTATGATGGGGCCTTCTTTTACTCGGGGAATGTATGGCTCGGAAAACGCTGGCAAAAAGCTTTCTGTTTCTAGCATGTGTCATTATTTTCACATGTATGCTGCCGCGTACCTCTTTGGCTCTATTCTCTGCCCCCTCAGTAAATGCAACGGCGTTGTTAGCTCAGCCTGAGCAAGTGGTATCTGGCGATGATACGCCGTGCTCTCTCGCCGAAAAGTCCGTATTTTCCAGCGTACTGCACGCATTATCTGACATTCAGCTGTTTACTATCGAGATAGTCTTACTTGTTCTGGCACTCATGTGCTTACTCTCGCGCTATCTCTCTTTTATCGAACCACAAACGTTTGTTCCCCGCCTTAGGCTACATTTGCGGCTGTGTGTCTTTCGCGAATAACCACCACACTCTGAAATGTTCATTTTGCACATGGCGTATGCCGTGGGCCGTCATATTGATGCATTCATGAAGAATGTGCTTTGCATCAGAGAAATTATATTTATTTTCAGGTGGTTATATGCAAGCGTTAATTGCACTCTATTTCTCTTTTTGTTCGCGGATTGTCATGTTTTTTGGTGCTATTCTTATTTTTATTCGTGTGAATCTTGGCCTGTTTTTTTCGATATCCGGTTTTTATAAAGTGTTTGAGGCAAATCAGCATCAAGTTATGTTGGAAACACTAAAACATGTCGGAATTCCTTTCCCAGAGTTTAATGCTTATTTTGTTCCTCTCGTCGAATTTATTGGCGGCTTTTTCTTAGCAATAGGGTTAGGGACTCGGATAACTGCGCTTTTACTGTTGATTATCTCTGTCGTAGCATTATTGACGGATGGGTTAGCTAAGAGCCCTGCTAATTTAAATATAGCCAAGTATTATGACTGGGTGCTGTATTTGCCGGAAGCGGGTTATATCTTAATGGCTTTACTTCTTATCACGGCTCCACGATTAAATTATGCGGTAGATCGTTGGATTGAGAAGCGGTTTAATCTAATGAAGTCTGCATAAAATTAAGCCAAATTTATCTTGGGATAAACCTGGCTTTTTGATAGGTAGTTATTTTAGACGCCCAAATATAAGATTAATCTTATATTTGGGGTAGTGTAAGTAAAGAAGAATGTATAGAAATATGGCGTTGTCTATGAAGCACAATGCATCATGTATTTCGTTCATTTAAGCTTTTTAGCTATTTCAAAGATGAGTTTTTTAAACCCATAAAAATCAATTTGTTATAATAATTGGTCATCGTTAAACATTGTTTACAATTATCGGATAATCTACTACCATCATTGCCAGATTTCTATTGTGTATTAAGAATGTTCCTATTTGCTGTCTGTTTCTGCCGATAGTGGGATTTTTCTTGGATAATTAGAACTATTTTTGTGGTTTAACTCACATCTCTAAAAGAGAACGTGTTAGTACATCGATATATCGGCATATAGCCTGGTACCACTATTTGGCAATAGCGCCAAACATAATATTGCTGCGCTTTTTAGAACAACATCTAAAAGTGCATTCGTAAATGGATTGAAGTAAGAGTAACGGAGTTATTTTATATGACGAACAAAGCAAATCTACTCGTAAATACGGGTGTCGGGGCTTCTCAAGTCGTGTCTTTAAACACGAGCGAGCCTATCTACATCGTTATGAGACCTGGCGCTAAATATGTGCTCAAAAATAAAAGCGATAACTACGGTCCAGAAGGTGTTGCTCTACAAAAGAGTGGTAATGACCTCAATGTTATCTTCAATGATGAGAAGCAACCTTCCATCATTGTGAAAGACTATTATACGTTAGGTGAAGACGTTCCTATTATGGGTATGGCTGACGATGGCCAGCTCTATACATATGTGGTTTCTGATGGCTCTTCCGTTGAAAACTACCAAATTAACGATGGCGCTACTGTGCCAGTCTCAATGGGTGGTGTGCCGCAAGGGTCTGGTGAATTCTTATTCCCTGAGCTTTCAGTTGCTGACAGCTATGACTTGCCGGAGTTATGGCCTTGGTATGCTGCGGGTGCCGCTATTGCTGTTGGTGGGATTGGTTATGCCATTTATGACAATAATAAAAGCGATGGTAAAAAATCCTCTTCTTCTAATGTAGCCATTCCAGAAAAAGCGGTAATTAAAGCGGTGACTGACGATGTAGGTCTTGTCACTGGTACTCTTTCCGCTGGTCAGGTTACTGATGACTCAAAACCTACTATTACAGGTACTGGTGAAGCCAGTGCAACCGTCACTATCTATAACGGCACCACGTCTTTAGGGACGACAAAAGTAGCGGCAGATGGAACATGGAGCTTTACGCCTACCACTGCGTTAACCGATGCTACCTACAAGATCACGGCAGTCCAATCTAACAGTGCGGGTTCAAGCGCGGCTTCGGCTGAGTTTACCTTTGTGGTTGATACCACAGTACCAGACAAGCCAGTTCTTAGTGGCATCATTGATGATGTCGGTACTATTACAGGGACTATCTCTAATGGTGGTACCACAGACGATACTCGCCCTGAATTCCAAGGGACGGGAACTGCGGGTAACACTGTCATTATTTATATTGATGACAAAGAGCAAGGTAAGGTCATTATCGGCACTGACGGTAAATGGACCTATACATTAACCGCTGATCTGAAAGACGGTAAGTATCAGTTTACGGCAAAAGAGAGAGACCCAGCAGGTAACACCAGCGATCTGTCTGCCACATTTGATTTTACTGTTGATACTGTTGCACCTAGCCAGCCTACTGGTTTTACTATCGTTGATAATGTGGGTAGTGTGACTGGCGCTCTTAAGAGCGGCGATGTTACCAACGATAACAAGCCTGTTTTCTCCGGTACTGGTGAAGTTGGCAACACGATTACCATTAAAAATGGTACTGTCGTTCTAGGTAAAGTGACGGTTGATAAAGACGGCAACTGGTCATTTACACCAACAGATCCTCTAACTCAGAGTTCTCACAGTATCACGATAACGGAAACAGATAAGGGTGGTAACACTAGTAAGGCATCTGCAGCAATAGAGTTTGTTGTTGATACGAGTGTTCCAAATAGTACTGGAGTTGCTTCTCTTACAGATGATGTTGGCACCAAGACAGGCTCTATCGCAAGCGGTGGTGTTACTGATGATTCAACGCCTCTGCTGTCAGGCAAGGGTGAAGTAGGGAATACCGTTGTTCTGAAAAACGGTGATGCGGAGCTAGGCAAAGTGACGGTTGATAAAGATGGCAACTGGAGCTTTACACCAACGACCGCATTGGCCGATGGTACGTATAAGATAACCACGATTGAAACCGATCGTGCAGGCAATAGTAGTTTGGTTTCCAGCGTATTTGAGTTTACCGTTGATACCAAAGCACCTGTTAACTCAGGCGTTTTCTCAATGAGTGACTTTAGTTCTGGTACGGCAACGGCTATTCCTAATAATGGTTCTACCACGGATACTCGCCCTGAAATTAGCGGCAAAGGTGAGCCAGGAAATGAGATCTCCATTATGAATGGCACAGCTGAAGTAGGTAATGCCATTGTTGATGCGACGGGCAACTGGACATTTGTTCCTAAAACACCTCTTGCTACTGGCGTTTATAATCTAACGGTCGTTGAAACAGACAAAGCAGGTAATACGGGTACTGCGTCGACAGTGTTTACCTTTACTGTGAAGACTGCGCTTCAGACGTCAGCAAGCCTTAGCGATGATATCGACCCAACGGATGGCCATATCATTTCACCATCAGTGAAAAGCTTAGTAACGGATTCTGGCGATCTTGTCTTGAAGAGCGCGGATGACGGGGATAATGCATTAACCAAAACAGCGTTCAAGATTGCGCTGGCGGATATACTGCATGTTGGTGAAACTGAGATTCTTCTGAATAATAGCCATAGCATTAAGGCTGCAGTTGATAGTTCTGTTTCTCAGGCTGTGCCTGAAGCGTCTCAGGCTACACTCGTCGACAGTAGTGCTGTTGCGGCATACCAAAGCCATGCCGTGGTTAGCAGTTCTGCTGACTTGTTGGTTGAAGAGCGTGTTCACACCGATATGATGTAATTGCGTTTAGACTCACTCTGGCTTTTCAGTAAACAATGAAAGCCAGAGTGAGCTATCAATAGGTATTTCAGGTAATACTCTCCCGTCTCAATCCTCTTTTTACGATTATGCCCCTGCCGCAATTAATAAATCCGCTATTTTGCTATAGCCTTTTTCTTTTGCTAGCTGCAATGGTGTCTTGCCATATTTATCTGTCATATGTGGATTCGCACCGTTATCCAACAACATCTTGATAATTTGCTGCTGCGTAGTGCCGCCATCGTTTAATACGATAGCTTCTAGTAGCGGTGTCCAGCCAACGAAGTTAGTGTGATTGACATTGATTATTGTTGTATCCAGCAGCTCGCGCACAATATCAACATATCCTTTCTCGCTGGCAGGTGTGATACCGACACCGCCAAAGCGTGTTAAACGAGTTAAATCGGCTTTAGCCGCTATCATGATTCTAAGCAGTTTAAGGTCATTGTTTAAGCAGGCGATTAGGAAGGGATTAAAGCAGGTTTCATCTTGATGATTAATATCGGCACCGGCAGCAATTAAATATTCAACCAGAGCATAGTGCTTATTTAAACTGGCAAGAACAATGGCTGTTCTACCTTGGCGGTTAGCGATATTGATATCAATGTTCTGCTCTAAAAATGATTGAATGGCGTTTATATTGCCCTCTGCCGCTGCTTGGAAATAAGCCATCAACACTTTGTTATCCGACATTTTAGGTCCTTATTGATCGAGTGATATCTAAATAGAGTAGCTTCCACGATAGGGGGACAGATAGCCTTTTTGGTGATGAAAAGCAAGGTTGGAAAGGTACGGTGAACCTATCTCTGTTTTGGGCATAGTAGCCGACTATAGCTGCCGTACTGTGGTTTTGAAATAATACTGCATATGATAGGGCTTGTTGGCTATTTTTCCTCTGAAAACTCTAATATTTCAGTTATAGAAGAGCTAACAGGATTGAAGCAGTAATATTTTATCTCTGTAATTTATTAGCATATTACATGCTTAGACTTGAGGTGTTTTCAGAATAAGAGCATGTTGTAATAAGGAGGTGTTACATTTAAACAAATAAGATAATTTAATGTATATTTTCATATTAATATGAGACGCAAGTCTTTATTTACTGATTAAAAATTCGGGTAAGAAACGGTGTGTTCGAATTCCAAGGTGACTGAAAATTTATTTTTATCATGCAGTTAAGATTAGAAGAAATAAGAGTGTTTCTATTTATTAAAAATAGATAATATAAGATTAATCTCTGTTTTTCCTACTGTCGGCAAAATGGAAAGTGGTAGCTTATAGTGATGAAATTAATTGATTGCCCACCAATAATATCTCGACTAGCTATCTCTACTGTACTGATGTGCAATGCATTTTCACTAAGAAAGTACACATAAACATGCAACGATTTAGTAGGATAAATAAAAGATAAAAAGAATAGATGTTAACTATGGCTAGAATGGTTAAACATAGGGGTGTATAATTACCTGGATTCTATATAAGTCAGCCGTGACCCTTCTTTTACATCTTGGGGAAGAGTAAGAAGGATCTTGGCTGTAGTAACATTAACTATGAAAAGTTTCCCTGGTGTTGGCCAAATGGCAACCTGACCCTAAACGGGTCAGGATTTTTTTTATAATTTTTTATATCTCTATCTAACCCAACAAGTATATTGCTTTTCTAACACTGATGACAGTTAGACTTAGGTATAGGTTTATCCTATAATTTTGGTATTCTGGATGAATGATAATCTTGTTTGAGGTAGTGTGATGTCATTATTATTTTTTGATAATCAGCTCATCAATGTGAAAATAAGGGAGCATCTGGATAGTCAATTAAAAAATCATGGTGATATTAAATACGCCTATCTTTTCTTAAATAAGAAAAATCCCACTGAAGTCGGTATTATTTCTAACTATCCAGATGAATGGGTAGATACATATAAAGAAAATAACTATCAACATATAGACCCTGTCGTTATCACTGCATTTAATAGAGTCTCTCCTTTTTATTGGGATGAAAATATAGAGATAAACTCTAGTTTAAAACTCTCTAAAATATTCAACTTATCTAAAAAATACAATATTATTAATGGTTGTACCTTTATTCTTCATGATTATAACTATAATCTTATTATGCTATCACTGATGATAGATGGATCTGAAAATAACCAAGTGGAAAATCTGGTTTTAAAATATAAAGAAAAATTACAAATGCTGTTAATAGATACCCATGAAAAGGTCATCTCCCTTTGCAGAGAGATAAATGAAGAAAAAAGTGATAATAAATTAAAAGAGCGAGATATTTTTTCTCAACGAGAAAATGAAATTTTATATTGGGCAAGTATGGGGAAAACCTACCAGGAGATCGCAATTATTACTGATATCAAAGTGAGTACAGTTAAATTCCATATGGGCAATGTCGTTAAGAAATTGGGTGTGTTAAATGCTAAACACGCCATCAGGCTTGGTACTGAGTTACAGCTGATCAAGCCAGTTGAGTAATGGGTGAAAAAGATAACGGCCATTGCTTTAACCCATTCTCATCAAAAGTATTATTTCGATTTATGCCATTAATTAAAATTCGTTGATTCTCTTCATCTGTAGGGAGAAAAACAATATATACCTTCTCATTTTTCTCTGAGTTCCCCTGTTCAACAACAGTAATGTTCCAGCCAGAGCGCTTTAAAATCGTTAACATTGCATGGCTTACTAACGTATATATACCATCGTACTTATAATGAATAGAGTAGTTAATCATTGCGAGAAAAAGCATAAGACTTATTGCATTATTAGCGCCCAATAAACTTCTGGCTCTCATTTTATCGACAAAGAAACGACTCGATTCAATATAATTTCCATCGGGTATATTCACCTGTTTAAAATAAGATGAAAATGTGTGTGTGATCATATTTGGGTGTTGAGTTTCTATAAACCTGACACTGCATATTAATGTGTCATTTTGTACGCCAAAAAGATAAGTAGTATTACTATTATCGTACTGATCAAACTCCATTCCATTTGTACAATTAACAGCCCAGTCTAAGCGATCTTTAAATGTTTCTTTTCGAAGAACAAATAACTCCTCAGATGTTTCGCTGGATAATAGACCATAGTTTATATCAAATATTTCTAACATGTTATCTCCATCAATTCTCGAACGAACAGCTTATCTAATATATTTCTAGTTTTTATCAAATATGGCTTAGGAAATCATTATCGCTGATTATAGTTAAACCAAAAATCTACTCAATAGTAAAAGTATGTAATAAGAGTGCTTTATTGCTAATTATATAAGGATGTTGATATACAAATTTGTGAGCAATGTACGATACATGGCTACAGATTCTTGCCATTACGATGATATGGCTATGTCCAAGCTAAGAGAGATGTTGACCTTTTTGATGGCTGTAGGGCAATACCTACTCAGATGTGATGCCAACGGTGATGGATACTTTTAATCTCATCGATGCTATTACGTGTACTTTAAGCTTTCGCTCGCAATTGTACACACAATCGAGCTTACATGGGTAGGGGCAGATGAAATTCAAGAAGATATGGATATGGTGCTACTTGTTATTCTAGCGTTGGTTATCGACCTTTACTCTTGCAGGGTAGTGCGGTGGCTTCATCGTCGGATGCAGATTTGGTGTGTCGTGCCATGCGCAATGTGTTGGAAACACAGTCAATAAAGCATCGTTTACTGTTTTATTCAGATCAGGGAGGGCAATACAGAAGTAAAAATTACCAGCGGCTACTGTGGTGCTCTGGTGTGATGCAGAGTATGAGTCGTAGGGGAAATTGTTTGGACAACTCGCCAATGGAAAGGGTATTCCACAGCCTGAAGAGCGAATAGCTACCAGTAGGAGGGGACATTCGTAGCTTCATTATACCGTGCGGGATATCAGCGAGTGGGTACACAGCTA
Source organism: Enterobacteriaceae bacterium B14 (assembly GCA_000307305.1). Taxonomy (GTDB): domain Bacteria; phylum Pseudomonadota; class Gammaproteobacteria; order Enterobacterales; family Enterobacteriaceae; genus B14. Next base: position 1,899,911 of record DF158882.1, on the reverse strand, counting down.
TTACAACCTAGTGCGGTTTCATCAGCACAATAATGGGTTATCTCCCTGTGAATGCGAAAACCAGTGGAAAGAGGCTATGCAAGTGTCCTGATTTTGTGATCCGCTACATGCACACACTGATGTGTGTTTTACTGAGAAATTCAAATATGACAAGACGCAGTTTTTATAAAACCAGACCGATCGCAGCTAATTTTTCCGGTTCAATTCTGGTTGATAGTGCTGATTTTCTAATATATGAATTTTTTGCGGGGCAAATTTACGTTTCGCTACTTTATATAGTTTTAAAAAAAGATATTAGAAAATCTAATTATTGGCAAAGATAGGAAGACACTCAAATAATAGGGGGGCATAAAAATACATCTGGGAATTATCTTTTTCTTCACGTAATATAATAAAGTGAAAATTAGCTTTGGTTAGATAATTTAATCATTTAATTGGAATTAAATAGATACTTTTTTGATGAAAATCATACGATATTAATCGTAAGTGTTTGCAATTACACCGATCTGCATTTTTTCTTTTGTATTTCAATTGATAAGAGTAGATGGTAACTCTTGTTATTATTAAGTTTTCTTATGCTTTAAACATGGATATGGGATTTTAGTACAAAATTCAATCTGTGTTTTTTTAAGTAAAATAAAAAATCAAATTCTGGATTTATTATTGCAAATCCCGTGCGGTAGCTATACCTAAATTATGGCAATAAGGATATTCTTATGGATAGGACAATTCTAGCTCACACTTCTCTGCCTGTGGATACACTATTATTTAAATCGCTAAAAGGTAAGGAGAGTATTTCCGAACTATACTCATTTGAAGTGGAGCTATTGAGTACAGTAAGTAATATTAATCTCAGGGAATTGTTAGGAAAACCCCTAACGATAGAGATGAGAACTTTCCCCCAACCTTCCCGATATCTGAATGGCTATATTACTTGCATGACGCTTGTTGGTAGAGAACCAAGCAGCGATCGTTACTACATTTACCGCGCAACAATCCGACCCAGTTTGTGGTATTTAACACAAAATAGGGATTTCCGAATTTGGCAGGAAAAAACGGTTCCGGAAATTATCTCTAGCATCCTCTCCGGCTATCAAATCCAACTAGAAAACAAACTCTCTGGTAAATATCGGCAGTGGAGCTACTGTGTCCAATATCAAGAGAGTGACTATAATTTAGTCAGTAGGCTTATGGAGCATGAGGGTATTTACTACTATTTCCGTCATGAGATGGGCAGACATACGCTGGTGTTGGCAGATGAGCCGGAGGCACATACAACGCTCAGTGGTTATGAATTTATCCCTTATCTGCTTGCTGAAAGTGGTACAAGAACCAATACCAATGGCATCCAAACTTGGAGTGTTTCCGATACCATTACTCCAAGCTTATATAGTCTGGATGACTACGATTTCCGCAAGCCACGAGCACGTTTACTAGAAAATCGCCGAAATCCTACCTCTTTTGCTAGCGATAAAGCAGAAGTGTTTGAGTGGCCTGGGCACTTTACTGACCGTGATCATGGTCAATTCTATGTGCGTGTTCGTCAGCAAGAATTTGAGTCTCAGCACGAAAAAATGACAGGTGAAGGTGCGACACTAGGTATTGCACCTGGTCACACTTTTACGCTTATCAAAGCGCCACGTAGGGAAGACCAGCGTGAGTATCTCACAATTGAAGCGGATTACGACCTGACTGAAAGCAACTATGCCAGTGGTGACCAGCAAAGCGGCGAACATTGCACTAAATTTACCGTTGTACCTAGCAGCATAAATTGGCGCCCAGTTCGCAAGACACCTTGGCCTAAGACCCATGGCCCGCAAACGGCCGAGGTAGTGGGGCCTGAAGGCCAGCCTATCTGGACGGATAAATATGGTCGTGTGAAATTAAAGTTCCGCTGGGATAGGCATGGCGAGGACGATGGTAGTAGCTCCTGCTGGGTGCGTGTCTCTAGTGCTTGGGCTGGTTGGAAGTATGGTAGCGTACAAGTTCCCCGAGTTGGCGAAGAAGTGGTAGTGGATTTTATTAACGGTGATCCAGACCGCCCGCTGATCACTGGCCGTGTTTACAACGAAGATAGTATGCCGCCGTGGGATTTGCCGAATAATGCCACCAAAATGGGTTTTATGTCACGTAGCGTTAATGGTAATCCAGACAACGCTAACTATCTCTTTTTTGAAGATGCGAAAGGCCGTGAATCTTTTGATATGCATGCCGAAGACAAGATGAATATTTCTGTCGAAGGTGATCAAAATATTACGATTGCGGGCACAAGAACCACCCATATCAGTGGGCAGCAGTTAGATACAGTAATGAGTAATGCTGTCTTTACTTATAACTCAAAGCGCGATATCACGGTAGAAGACATTGAGAAAAATGTTTTCAATAATAAACAGTTGGTCGATATTGCTCAGGGGCGTGAGTTTACCATCAAGAATGGTGGGGATATTGTTAATATCACGGGGGATATTAGCAGAACGTTTAAAGGCAATATTACCGAGACCACAGACGGAGATATTACCCAGACAATAACCGGCACAGTTACTCAAACCATTAGCGGTGATATAACAAAAACAGTAACAGGGGACATAGATAAAACGATAACAGGTAATATCACTAGAACGGTAACAGGAAAGATAGACGATACAATCACTGGTGATGTAATAAAAACCATCACTGGAGATATCAGTAATACTCTTACTGGTGATGTGTCTTATAATGTTACTGGGGGGTGGGGTAAAAAGGTATCAAATGAATTGTCTATGTCAGCATCAAATATTACATTAGAGGCAAAAGATAGAGATATCATTTTATTAGCCAAAAATAAGATAATTATGAAATCAAGTGAGAATGAACACATAAAAGGGAGTGATTGGAGTTGGGTTCAATTTTTTAATGCAAGTGTTAATAGTGGAGTGAATATCTCAACTACAATAGGTTTGTCAATAGGTTTAAATACTATTAAAATGGAAAATAGAGGAATATCGATTAAGACGGAAGGTATTGAATTTAATAATGGCGAAGTAAAGTCGTATACTACTCTTTTTAATAACTTCTGTGCTATGTTACACAATCTAATGTAATAGGCGGTTAGTTTGATTGATTTTTTTAGGACCATGATAAAAAGTTCTATATGGGCTTATCCTGTCATATCAATAATTATTGTTTCATCGCTATATTACCTCTTCATTTTTATCAAAAGTAATAAGGTCGAATGGAGTAGAGTAAGGAGTGAAAAGCAGGCTTTGGAATTTGGTATCGAAGCTAAGGCAATAGTTATTTCATCTTCACTAACACCAGATTTAGCAAATCGACTCATTGATGGGAAAAAGAGCATTGATATTGAATTAGAAGTTTTCCCAAAGAATAAAACCCCTTTTATGTCTGGAAAAATAAAATTTTTAGCAAACCCATTAGCTCTCGATGATTACCGAATAGGCAGTGAAATCAAAGTAAAATATATAAAAGAACATGAAGTTAACATTGCAATATATCAAAAGTGATTAGACTTCAGGATGAGTTTAATTAAATAGTTTCTCTTCCATAGGATGATAAGAATATACAGGTTGCGAATTAATTTTTTATGGAAATGGCAATAAAAATCAGGAGTAAACGAGAGCTTTTTGGGCCTATTTATTATATTTTGATAAAATCAGAAAGAAATATTTCAAGCTCTTTTTTGATTGCCTTAGTAGTAATAGGTACTATTCTTTTTATGGCTGATCTTTTTCACAAAAATAGCCAGATAAATAAAAAGCTGTGATTACAAAAGCTGAAGTCATAGAAAGTCGATATATTAGTTTTAACGAAAAAGACGGGCGAAAATTGCTTTTATTCTCTCTTATATTGATGAGGATACGTTAGAGAAAAAACAATAAAAATAATAAAGGTAATCCCCTTATTTTATCCTGGTCAGTTATATCGAGGAAGTAGTGTTAGCATAAAATATTTTAAAGAAAATCCTAGTGAAATGGAGTTTATATTTGACTGAGACTAAATATAGTAGGCTATATGACTCATTCGATATTTAGCGAATATTTTTCACATATCATTACTGTTTTCGTGATAGTTGTTTTTATAAAAACAGTAATATTCCCTTTTTATAGGGAAATATTGGGCCACATAAGAAATGGAATAAACACCATAGCTACTATATTCGACATTAATAAAACTGTTGATGGAGGTAGTGGGTATGTTAATTATAATAAATACCAGCCTGGAGAAATGATTAATATAAAATATCTCGAAAATGAAACTAAGAGTGCTATTTTAAATCCTCAGTCAGTAGATGGAAATTAAGTATTATTTGATTTAATAAATAATCAATAATTTATTTAAGATAAATAGTCTCAATATTGAATTTGAGTATTTATTTTGATTACAAGGATGTTATAACACGAATGAAAATAATCAAACCCCTACGCCTAAGCATACTCAACCGCCCTTATCGCTGGCAGGAAAAGAACTATCTCGGTGTTTCCGTGTTAGCGCTAGCCGACATGGGAAAAGCTCCGCGTCTGCGCCCTGAGGTAGAACTTTGGCAACTGGCTGAGAATGAGTTACAAACCAGCGGTGGTATCGTCGATCTCGCCATTCCTAAAGCCTGTGCCGAATTTCTCGCCACGGGTTATGCCTACACCCATCATCAAACAGAAAAAACCGCTTGTGCAGTAAAAATCCAGGTAGAGCAGCGCGAAAAAAAGCTGATTGCTTTTGGCGAACGCCACTGGGTTAACAATCACCCCTCTACTCCCCTCCCTTTTCAGCAGATGCGTCTGGATTGGAGCCGTGCATTCGGTGGGTCTGAATACACCGAAAACCCTTATGGGATAGGCGCAAATCCAGAATCATTTGAAAACACAAAAATTCATCGCCTACCCAATATTGAATCCTTACAAAATCGCCTGACATCGCCACGTCAACAGCCAGAACCAGCCAGCTTCGGCCCTTTGGATCTGATGTGGCCACGCCGTTTTTCCCGCATTGGCAAAAAATATGATGCCCATTGGTTACAACATGAGTTCCCCGGTTTTGCGCGAGATATCGACTGGCGTCTATTTAATGCTGCACCGCAGGATCAATGGTGGGAAAATCTCGATGAACTTCCTGCTGAGGCACCGTGGCGAATTTGGAATATGCACCCAGAACTGCCGCTACAGGAAGGCCGCTTACCTCCTTGGCGTTCCCGCTGCTTTATTAACCGATTACGGGGTGATGAGGAAGTCTTTGAAGAGATAGCAATGCGTAACACAACCGTATGGTTCTTCCCCCATCTTGAGCAGATGTTGCTTATCTGGCATGGCAGCACGCGTATTAATGAGGATGATGCCGCTGATGTGTTGCAGCTTTTACCTGCACTGGAACGAACTGGCTCGCCTCGCTCTGTCAGCCATTACCGCAAGGTATTGCGTCAACGTATGGACAAAGAAAAAGGAGCTTTATTCGCCTTTCGTGAGAAAGACCTCGTTCCTGAAAGCGTCATTGGCCCTTGGTTGGATACGGATCTTCCAGCAAGTAACAGCCCTATGAGTGTCAACATGCGGGGGCGGGAACAGCGAATGCGTGAAGAACATCGGGAACGGATGGCGCAACAAGGGATGGATATCAACGCGGTTATCCCTGCATTTGAAGCCCTAGAAATGCCTGCGCTGACAGATTTGCCTGAGTTTGTTGAAAAAATGGAGCAGCAGGCTGAAGAGATGAAACAGCAGGCTGAAAAAAAGCAGGAAGAGGCCAAGGCTAAAGCATTAGAACGAGGAATCGATCTCGATAAGCCAGCCGATCAAGCCAATACTCCTAAAGGCCCAGAAAGCATGCACCGTATGCTGGATCTGATTCACCGTAACAAGCATGGCATGTCAGAGAAAAAATTGGCAGAAACGGAAGCTTCTCTGCACCAAATGTACCTGATGTCGGTACAGGCGCAAAAACCCGCTATGAAGTTAAAGGGGGATATTGCCCAGATTATTCGCAACCGTGCCCAAACAACCATGAGCCGTGGCGGTGATTTTCGCGGTCTTGATTTTACCGGTGCAGATCTTTCCGGTATGGATCTGCGTGGTGCGAATTTCTCCAAGGCGTTACTGGAGAACGCAAACCTCAGCCACTGCCAGCTAGATGGTGCCAATTTTAGTGAGGCGATGCTGGCACGTGCAGATATTATCCATGCTTCTTTGTGTGATGCCATTTTGGATAAGGCGAGTTTGTCACTGGCGCAGTGCCGCGATAGCGATTTCAGTGGCGCTAGTTTGAACAGCGTACTGCTGCAAGAAACGCTGTTGGAAAACTGTGTTTTTGATAACGCGAAGCTGGCTGAGTTGATGCTGTATCGAACTTATCTGACTCGCTGCCGTTTTCATCATGCTCGAATAGAAAACACTGTTCTTATGGAAATAACAGCACCAGCATTAGATTTTTCACATGCACATATTATCAAAGGCAGTTTTATCAAATGCACACTAGAGCAGGCGATTTTCGACCAGGCAAATTTAGATAGCTGCTCTTGGGTGGATACCCAAGCGGAAGGTATCCGTTTTCAGGGAGCCAGTTTGCTCACTTGTGCTTTTGCGTCAGAAACTTGCCTTACTAATGCGGATTTCAGTCATGCAACGCTCACTCAGAGCAACCTACGCCAGATGCCATTGAGTCATTCCTCATTCATGATGGCGAAACTGGATAATAGCGATCTTAGCGAGGCAAACTGCCAAGGCGCTGATATGTGCAAAATGAATGCTACAGGTAGCTTGTTTATGCGTACGGATTTGCGTGGTGCTAGATTGAACGACAGCAATCTAATGAGCGCTTTTATGCAAAAGGCCAATTTTAGCGGAGCGGATATACGCGGTGCTAATTTGTTTCGTACCGATATGGCACAATCCACGGTTGATGCAACCACTAAGATAGAAGGTGCTTACACCCAGCGTACCAAGACGTTACCTAAGCGTGACAAGGAAGTGATATGAAGACACTGACCCCAGTAGAATTGCAGGAAAAAATAAAGCAGGGTGAGTCAGTACAGAGTGTTTCTCTTGCCGGTCAGTCATTGGTAGGGCTGGATCTCTCTGGCGGAATTATCAGTGAAGTCGATTTCAGCGGTGCAGATTTCAGCGGTGCCAATCTGCATGAAACCGTATTCAATGAGTGCCAACTCACTGCGGTAAAGTTCGAACAAGCTACACTAAAACAGACTGTCTTCAACCAATGTGAAATGGTTAGTAGCCAATTTAAGCACACGATCTTTAGCGAATGTGTTTTCAATCAATGCCCGCAGGATAATGCTGATTTTAGCCACAGTCAGCATGATAAGACCCAGTTTATGCAAGGCTCCTTGGTGGCATCTCATTTCAGCCATGCAAAGTTTGATCGTGTCACCTTTTATCAATCGGCCCTCATAAGGGCAAAATTAGACAACATCAATAGCTTATTAACCACCTTCTTCCGGATTGATCTACGTGAAACTGACTTTAGTGCGGCTCGGTTCGATAGGGCGGTATTCTTCGAATGCGATCAGCGTGGGAAAAAGTATCAGCGTCAGTATTTTCAGGGCTGCCAGTTTACGGACAATCAACTGGATGAGGTAGATTTCTCTCACAGCCAACTCATTCAATGCAATTTCAAAGGGGCTTCTCTACGGCGTGCTCAACTTCAAGGTGTGAACGCCAGCCAAGCTCTCTTTATTAGTGCTGACCTAACCGAGGCTCGCTGTCAGCACAGCCTATTTGATCAAGCGATAGTCGTCACCGCTTGTCTGGATCGGGCCGATTTCTCTCATAGTCGATTATTTCAAACGGTCTTACAACAAGCTCGGGCTGAGGGCACGCTGTTTAACAGTAGTGATCTCACTTACGCTGATTTCTCGTATGCCGATGTCAGATCGGCTGATTTTCGTCAGGCGCATTTCATGCGCACTCGTTTTCATCGTACTCACCAAGCAGGTGCTCGCTTCTCCGATCGCAGCGGTATTCTGGAAAATGACCCAGAACTGCTGCAAGCAGAGACATGGAGCGCCCAGCGTCAGAGCCGAATCTAATAAGGAAAGTTATGACCAGTGTAATCACACCTTACACACTCTCTACCGCGCCACCACAGCAGGCTGCCGGACACGTTGTGAACCTACTGAGTGACGGCAGCATGATGGTGGAGAGTGAAGGCCGAGGTTGGCATTGCCGACGAGCAGCAAGTTGCTTAATGACACCAGAATTCGGTGATCGTGTATTGATCGCTAGTGCTGATGGGCAAATCTGGCTACTGGCTGTATTAGAGAGAGCAGAAACCCAACAACCTGTTGTGCTCAGTGTTGATGGTGATTTGCAAATTGCCCCAAATGGTAACCTCAGTCTGGCAAGCCAAGGGTTAAATATCACGGCAACCACTGGCGATTGCCATATCGATAGCATGAACTACAGCGGTGAGTCGCTCACGGCATGGCTCAGCTTGTCCCGTGTGGTGGGGAAACAGTGTGAATCTGTCTGGCAGGCAGTCACCCAAATCAGCCACCGATTACTGCGTAAAACGACCCAGATGGAGCAGGTGAGAGCGGGGCAGTTAGATATGCAGGCTGAGGATTACCTGCGTATGCATGCGCAAAACACGGTTATCACGTCCAAAGCCATTACTAAAGTCGATTCTGAACAGATTCATATGGGGTAATACAATGTTTGCTAATAGTCAATTGATGGGGGTGGATCTGGCATTTCCCGATGTCTGCCTGACACCTACGCCAGCACCTACACCTGTTCCTTATCCAGATGTTGCCATAGGGCCAACAGCGATACCGAACGCCTACAATATTCTGCTTATGGGCGCCCCTGCCCATAACATGGCAACGGTTACGCCACTCACCAATGGCGACAATGTTGGTGTGGCTACGGGTGTGGCTTCGGGAACAGTCATGGGGCCATCACGCCACACAACGGCGGCATTTACTGTGCTGTTTAAAGGCACTCCAGCAACCCGTCTAACCAGTGTTAGTTTGCAAAATTCTACCAACATGGTTGGTATGCGTACTGTGCCTAGCCAACTAAAAGTTTTGGTATGTGCGGCCTAACGAATCAATCACTTCAATTTAAATTATATCCAGAGGTTAATGTGAAAATACGGATTTCACTGTTATTACTTTCAGTTCTACTTATTTCTGCCTGTGGGCAAGGCTCAAAGACTGCGATTACAGATGATACAGTGGTTAGAAATAAGGTTGATGGTGTGACATTAATTCATCGTGCCATTATTTCTCCGCCTACAAAATTTCAATCAATTAATCAGCCGTATCGCAGCCTCTATACCACCAGTATTATGAGTAAACCCAGCTACGAGGGAAAAATATTGGGTAAGCTGGAGAATGCGCACCCCTACTTTGTATTGGGTTCTGTGGACAACAAATGGCTGGCTATTACCACAAAAAGTGGTGGGCAGCTTATCGGCTATGTTCACGAAAATGCGGGTGTCGCTGAAAGTAGATATAAGGAGGTAGTACGTCAAGATCGCTCTCGTCGCGCCTATACAAATAACCACACCAAAACAAATCAAAAAGCGAAAGTGAGTACTAAGGCCAAAACGAATACTAAGACCAATGTTAAACCCCAAAAGAGCGCTGGAAACTGCGTTACTGTCGGGGGTAACAGCAAAGCTTGCAAAGACGCTAAGTCAGACACTTGGATCATCGAATAACCCGCCTTCTAGTGAAGAGAAATACCATGATCAAATCATTACTCATCCAACGTGTTTGGTATGTGCTGTTGCTAATGGTTAGTACAGCCATACTCAGTGGCTGTATGTCCTCTGCGAAGAGTGTGCCATCACGTTACAGCCTTACTTTTGATGCCGCGCCAAAAATAAATTCGTCAGCGCCCGTTAAAGTTCGTGTGTTCTTATTACGTTCTGATGCGGAGTTTATGGAAACAGATTTCTTTACCCTACAGGGGGATGCGAAGAGCGTGCTTGGCAATAGCCTGATCGATAGCGAGCAGTTCTTCCTGACGCCGGGGCAAAAGGGCAAAACAGTAACGGGAAAAAGCACCTTGGAGGCCCGCTATATCGGCATCATGGCTGAGTATAGAGAACTGGATGGTAAAACATGGCGCATTTCATTACCTCTGCCCGAACCCACCGAAACGAATTTCTACAAGGTATGGCAATTTTCTCCAGATGAACTGGCTACGCATATTGTGGCTGGCGTTAAGGGCTTAAAAACCGTTGAAAGTCAGGTTCAGTAGACCTACTTACGGCCAACGCGCTATTGAAAACCACCTATTGCAAAATGCTCTGCGACAAAATAATCACAATTAGGGACGATGATGAAAAGTGCTCATAAAGTAGTCTGGACAGAAGGCATGTTTTTACGCCCCCATCATTTCCAGCAGTCTGAAAATTATCTTGAGAACTTCGTAAAACTCTGGGGACAGGCACACTGTGGCTATTTCTGGGGTTTTTTACGCTTGGAACTAGACCAAACGCTGTTACGACAAGGCAAAATTGCGCTTAACACTGCCAGTGGCATTATGCCGGATGGCACACCGTTCGATCTATCTGGTGCACAAGAACTCCTGCCAGCGCTGGAGATTGCGGATAATCAGGTGGGTGAGCAGGTTGTGCTGGCTCTTCCGACCTACCGTGCAGGTCGTGAAGATGTCATTTTTCAGGAGTCTCCAAGCTCGTTGGCACGTTATCTTGCCTTTGAAAGTGATGTTGATGATTTGAACACTATTGCTGTAGGTAGTGCTGCATTGCAATTTGGGCAGTTACGGCTGCGTTTGATGCGTGAAAGTGAACTAAACCCTGAATGGACAGCGCTGACGGTTTGCTCAGTACAAGAACGGCATGGTGATAATAGCCTACAGCTTGATCCTGCATTTATTCCGCCAACGCTGAATTGTCATGGTAACTCAGTGCTAAAAATGTTTATCAATGACCTGCAAGGTATGTTAACTCAACGCAGCCAACAAATGAGCCAGCGCTTGTTGCAATCGGGTCGAGGAGGTAGCTCAGAGATCGCCGATTTTATGTTGTTGCAACTTATCAATCGCCAACTGGGGCAAGTTAGCCATGTCAGGCAACTTGACCATCTCCATCCAGAGCGGCTTTTTGCTGAATGTCTACAATTTTCCACTGAACTCAGTAGTTTCTCTGCTACGCGTACTGTGGATGCCAATTTGCCAGTATATGACCACGATAATCTGGCTTTCTGCTTTAACCGATTAATGTTGATGTTGCGTCATGGATTGTCAGTGATACTGGAGGATAACGCGATTCAGTTACCGCTGGCAGAGCGTTCGCACGGACTAAATGTAGCCACTGTTCAAGATACCAATATGATGCACGATTTTGGTTTTGTACTGGCGGTGCGAGCCAATGTAAGTATGGATGCCTTGTTAACTCGTTTCCCTGCGCAAATGAAAATCGGCTCGGTAGCACGCATTCGTGATCTGGTTCAGCTCCAGTTGCCAGGTATTGGCTTGCGTACTATGCCGACAGCACCACGCCAACTTCCCTATCATGCAGGTTATACCTATTTCGAACTAGAAAAGGAGGGAGATCTGTGGAAAGAGATGGAAACATCCAGCGCATTCGCTCTTCATTTGGCCGGTGATTTCCCTGGGCTAGAGATGGAATTCTGGGCTATTCGCAACCATACGGGTCGGTAACTTATTATGTCAACTACCCAATGGAATAACCCTCTGCTTATTACTGCTAATCCTCTGTTGAATGCGATATCGAAGATCCGGCATTTGGCAACCCATGCGGATCCGGCACAGTTACGCCAGCAGTTGATTGATGAGATGCGCCGTTTTGAAGTAGGCGCACAAAGAGAAAACCTCACTTATGAAACCATCATCGGTGCTCGCTATTGTTTGTGTACTGCACTGGATGAAGCGGCAGCCTTAACGCCTTGGGGCAGCAATAGCGTTTGGTCTGGTAGCGGGCTATTAGTGACATTTCACAATGAAACGTGGGGTGGCGAGAAGTTTTTCCAGCTCTTGGCGAAGCTTTCGCAAAACCCGCGTGAACACATCCAGTTGTTAGAGCTGCTCAACTTCTGCCTACTGTTGGGGTTTGAAGGGCGTTATCGGATTATCGAAAATGGTCGCTCCCAGTTAGAGACGATCAAACAACGCTTATTGCAATTAATACATTCGGTACGTGGTGGTTATAGCGCTGCATTGTCGCCGAATGCCGTCGATCTACCTGTACTACAAAAGCAGTGGCGGCCTTTGGTGCCTCTCTGGGCTTGTGCAACGATGACAGGATTTCTGGCATCGTTACTTTTTATTGTTCTCAATTGGCGGCTTGATGATGTTACCTCTCCGGTACTCGCGTCCATTTATCAGGCTAAGCTGCCGCAAATGACCATCAACAACCCAGCACCACAGGCACCACCTTTGTTAGACCTGAAAGGTTTCCTGCGTAAAGAGATTACAGAAGGGCTAGTCACTGTTCGTGATGAAGCGCAGCAAAGTGTCGTGATCCTCAAAGGTGATGGGCTATTTGACTCGGGGGCGACGACTGTGCGCCCAGCCTATATTCCGGTCATTGATCGCATTGCTCGTGCAATGAATGGGGTTAGCGGCAAAATTCTGGTGACGGGATATAGCGATAATGTACCTATCCGCAGTGCTCGTTTTGCCTCTAACTGGGAACTCTCACTGGCGCGAGCTGAATCCGTCACGTTACAACTGCAAAAGCATTTGGATTCGCCACAGCGCGTCAGAACCGAAGGCCGTGGTGAGAGTAATCCGGTTGCACAAAATAATAGTAAAGAGAACCGGGCATTGAACCGTCGAGTCGAAATCACTCTGTTGGTTGCGCCAGGAAGTACATTGGCAGAGCTTAACCGACCACAGCAAGGAGGCGGGCAGTAATGCTTAGCACGTTATTCTCCATCATCACCAGCCGCCTCTTATGGGGGGCAGTCGGTATTACTGCGCTGGCCTTTGTTATTTGGGCCATTGGCCCTCATATCGCTATCGGTGACTACCGCCCTTTAGAGCCAGAGCTTCATCGGCAGATAGCCATTGGGGTTATTTACCTGCTCTGGGTATTGTTTCGTATCATCCCCCGTCTTTATAGCATTTGGTTCAATAGCAAGCTGCTAAGTAACTTGCGTGCAGCTAATGAGATCCCTAAAGAAGAGGCAGAGACATTACCTCAACAGGATCCCCAGTTGGCACAGCGGTTTGATGAAGCAGTTCAACTATTGAAGAAAGCACGTTTTGCGCCGGGAAAGGGGGACAAACGTCACCATTGGTTGAACCGCTTTAATCGTCAGCATCTATATCAACTCCCGTGGTATGTCATTATAGGAGCACCTGGCGCAGGGAAAACGACGGCCTTGATTAACTCTGGGCTACATTTTCCATTAGCAGAAAGCTTTGGCAAATCTGCACTTCGTGGTGTTGGTGGTACACGTAACTGTGATTGGTGGTTTACTAATGAGGCTGTCTTGTTAGATACCGCAGGGCGTTACACCACCCAAGAGAGCCAGCGAGTGGAGGATGCGGGAGAGTGGAAAAACTTCGTCGAGCTACTAAAGAAATATCGGGCACGTCAGCCTATCAATGGGGTCATGATTACCATTAGTGTGGCGGACTTGCTGGGTGAAAGTAGCGAGTCTCTTGCTGCTCAGGCGGGGGCACTACGTAAAAGATTACTTGAATTGCATCAGCAGCTAGGTATCAACTTTCCTGTCTATGTCATGATCACGAAAACCGATTTACTCAATGGGTTCATGGCCTATTTTAGTAAGTTTGATAAGGCGCAGCGGGATCAAATTTGGGGTTTTACTTACCCTTATGAACAATCTCGCCTCTCTGATTTTGATCTTCATCAGGCTTTCGAGGCCCAGTATACGCTGCTACAGCAGCGGCTAGACGCCGCTTTACCAGATACTCTGTTACTCGAACACAATGCTCAACAGAGAGCCGATAGCTATCTGTTTCCACAAGAGTTTGCTGCATTACGTCCACTGTTGAGTCAATATCTGGATATTGTCTTTACCCGCTCGAATTTCGAAATCAGCTTCACACCTCGTGGTATCTATTTCACCAGTGGAACTCAAGAGGGGTTACCTTTTGACCGAGTGATGGGTGAGTTAAACCGTTACTTAGAGTTACCCAGCCAGCCACTAGAGAGTAAAAGAGATACCCACTGGAACATCCTGAGTAAGGATGCACCGATACCTTCAGCCAAAGGACAAAGCTTTTTCTTGAAAGGTATGTTGGAAGCGGTGGTATTTCAGGAGTCGGGTCTAGCAGGAAGTAACCGCTGGTGGGAATACCGTAACCGCGCTTTGCACTGGACAGGCTACCTTTCTCTGGTTGCCGTATTGGCGATGCTGGGAGTCGGTTGGTTTGCCAGCTACGGTAATAACAAAACTTATCTGACAGAAATTGCGGCTAAAGTGCCACCAATTGAACACCAAGGGCAGGGGTTAACACATCTGGATTCCGGCGATATGCTGACCTTAGTTCCTTACCTTAATAACCTGCTGAATCTGCCTGAAAGCCAGCACTTTTCCTTACAGGAGCCGCCTTACTCTCACCGTTTGGGGTTATATCGTGGAGGCCAGGTCAGCAATGCTAGCCATGCACTCTATCAGAAGGCATTGAAGGAGTTGCTGTTGCCACAAGCTGCACAGCAGATTACGAATATATTGAAACATGATAATCGTAATGATGCGGATTTCAGCTATGAGGCGCTAAAAGCGTATCAAATGCTCTATCTGCCAAAGCATTATGACGGCAAATTTCTACGTGCTTGGATAATGCTTAATTTACAACGCAATTTACATCAGGGTGTGACTCAACAGCAGTTGCAGCAGTTAGAGTGGCACTTATCTCAACTGCTCGATGGGCAAATTCAGTCATCGCCTTATGCTAAAGATGAGATGCTGGTGGTACAGGCTCAATCTGCACTTGGGCGCTCACCCCTCTCGCAGCGAGTATATAGCCGTCTGAAACGGTTACTGTTAAAGCAAAGTGAGATCAAACCAGTCAGTCTGGTGGACTTGGCTGGGCCGCAGGCGGCACTAGCATTTGTACGCAAAAGTGGTAAACCGATGACCGAGGGTATACCGGGATTCTTTACACCTCAAGGTTATTGGAAAGCGTTTGACAACCATATCAATCAAGTAACGGATACGCTGCATCGGGAAGATGTCTGGGTATTGGATACTCAAACGACAGCAGAACAGAAAAATGCTGACCTAGAAAAAACGGTACGCCAGCTTTATATGCAAGACTTTATCGCCGTTTGGGATGAGTTACTGGCAGATATACAGCTGGCTAATATTGGTGCGCTTAACCAGCGTATCAACAGTGCTCGCCTGATTTCAGGCAACCCTTCACCAATGCGCAACTTGCTCGTTAACATAAGAAAGTATGTCACTTTGCGCGATGAAAAAAGTGATGCTGACCAACGCTCTTTACTGGATAAAGCGGGGGATAAATTAAATCAGGGGGCGAACAACACGCTAGATGTACTCTTTGCGACTCGCCCCGTGAATACGGGTGGGGATATCTCCGCTCAGCCAGAGCAGATAGTGATGGCACATTTTGAGCCTTTACTCGAGTTGGCACAGAGCCAAGGGGAAGGCAACAAGGCCATTCCGTTTGATACTGTACTTAAGCAGGTGGATGACCTTTACAACTATCTGATTGCCGTTCAGGGGGCAGCTAACAGTGGTATGGCGGTTCCACCTGGTGATGTTATTCCGCGTTTGCAAGCCGAGGCTGGGCGTTTACCTGCACCATTTAAACAAATGCTACTGTCACTGGCTATCGGGGCAAGCAGCGATGCTAAACGTAAAGAGATGGAGAATGTCAAAAAGCGTATCAGTACTGAGGTAGGCAGTTTCTGTCGTCAGGCTATTGCTGGTCGTTATCCTCTCAGCGCTCGTTCATCGAAGGATGTGACACCAGACGATCTGGCTCGCATGTTTGCACCGAATACTGGCCTGATGGATATGTTTTTCCGTGACAGCCTGCAAGGGAAAGTGGACACCACGCGCCCGACATGGCGATTCACGCCAGGTGTGGATGGTAAAACTTTGCCAGGAGGTGAGGGTATTTTGACTTCATTCCAGCAGGCGCAACGCATTCGAGATGCTTTCTTTGCTAATGGTACCGCTGTTCCTTCTTATCGCGTAACCATACGGCCGGTACGGATGGATACCGATATTCTGAATCTGACTCTCGATATTGATGGCCAGTTATTTAAATACAGCCATGGCCCGCAAGTACCTTTAGTGGTGAGCTGGCCGGGTATTCGTAATACCAATCAGGTGCATCTACAACTGTCGTTAGCCAATGGGACTACCGCAAGCATGGTGACTAATGGGCCGTGGGCGCTAAACCGTATGGTTGATAGAGCAAAATCATCTGCTGGCGGCAGTAATCTAAGCCGACAGGCTACGTTTAATTTGGATGGGCATAGCGTGACGTTGGAGTTTACTCCCAACAGCATTCGTAACCCTTTCCAGGTTCCTGCGTTTTCTTGCCCGTAGCCTGAGAGGAGAGGACGATGGAAAGCAACTTAACAACACAGCTTGGCTGGTATGGAAAAATTCCCGCGGAGGGGGATTTTCTTCAGCGACGCTTGCCTAATACAGTCATTAATCGATGGGCGCAATGGTTTCAGAGTGGTTTGCTTAATTTACAACAAGAGCTGCCGGAAGAAGGGCAACATCCGTTTGACAGTGCGCCAGTTTGGAATTTTGTGATACCAGCTTCGCTTGGAAATCAGTATGTGCAAATGGGTTGCTTACTGCCTGCTCGCGATCGCGTTGGGCGTTACTACCCTGTTTGTGCGATGCGCCTCTGGTCTCTCAGTGAGTGGCACAACGGGCAACTAGATATTGCTGCACCTTGGTATCACCAGCTTGGTTATACCTTGCTGCATGGTGTGCGCCATGGTCTCCCTGTTGAGCAACTAGACCAATCCCTACTCGCTTTACCAGAACTACCTGCTCCTGCGATAGAAAGCGATTCAGAGATTCTATCGATTATTGGTTTGCCTCAGCAGCCACAAAATAGTTTGGCTTGGCCGCAGGTAGCCGATTGTTTTGAGCCTATGCAATACACCAGTTTCTGGTGGACTAATCAGGCGGATGGCTACTCGTTTTGCACCCATGTACACAGTGGCAACCTAACTATGCAGCTGTTCTCATTACTGTTTAACCCGAATGGTTGGGCAAGGTCTGGGCGTGGTGGGCAGTACCCTCAACTATTTGATTAAATTTTTTCTTTAAAGGTGAACGGAATGGATATCGATACCCTTTTAGCACCAATAAGTAGTGACGCACCCTGCGGTGAAAATCTGGAGTACGACCCCGACTTTCTGGAGATGAATAAAGCATCGATAGGTAAAAGTGAGCAGCAATTCGGCAGCACGATTATTCCGGCTGAAACACCTGATTGGATGCAAGTGGAACGTTTGGGTGTGGCTTTGATGGCGCGAACCAAAGACTTACGCGTTATGTTTAAACTTATGCACGCTTGGGCAGAGCTCCATGGTTTGTCTGGCTATGCGGATGGTTTGGCTCTTATCCATCAGGCGATAGTCCGTTATTGGGATACGCTACAGCCAGAACTAGACTTTGATGGTGAAATCGATCCTCTATTTCGTATTAATGTCTTGGCTGATTTGGGGGATAAAACCCCATTGGCCTCCTGCATTCGTACTACGAGCCTATTGAAAAGTGCATCTGGTGAAATTTCACTACGCGATGCGTGCGCCTTGCTGGATGGCAGTAAACAGGAGTGTGCTGATTTCCCCGGTGGCCGTGTTCGTTTGTTAGGGGAACTTGCTCAAGCATCACAGCCCGAATCTCAGCTTGTTATGACGTTGTACCAAACGTTGAACGATCTCCGTACAGAAGTCTCTCGTCATTTGGGAGAAAGTGCATTGCCAGAAATGGATGGGCAGTTACACCTATTTCGCACCCTTGCTCAAGCCTGCAAGCCGAACGCTGAAGAGAGTCCTCCTGAAGAGGTATCAGTGGAGGCGCCAACAGCGGCAGTCACGCCGATATTATCTCAAACATCGGTTTTCAGTTGGCATAGCGCCCAGATCCAATCTCGCGAAGATGCGCAGCTTATGCTGGATAAAGTGAAACACTACTTTAGCCTACATGAACCCAGTCACCCAGCTCCTTTGATGATCGAGCGAGTACAGCGGCTTATCGCTCAAGACTTTATGCAAATCATCCGTGATCTTGCGCCCGATGGTCTCAATCAGTTGGAAACCATTCTTGGTCTTCCCAGCAATGAGGGGGACAACTGATAGCCCAACGTCATACCTATAACTATCTGTTTTTTTGCAGAATAAATTGGAATGTGAAGTATTTCTATCTCATTGAACAGGCATGTTCTTGATATTTATTAGATGGAGTAACCCATGTCAAACTCGAAATCCCGTAGTGGACAGAAATTTATAGCCCGTAACCGTGCACCACGTGTACAGATTGAATACGATGTTGAAATCTATGGCGCAGAACGCAAAATTCAGTTGCCTTTTGTCATGGGCGTGATGGCCGATCTCACTGGGAAACCCGTGGAGCCACTGCCCAGTGTCGATGAGCGCAAGTTCCTAGAGATCGATATCGATAACTTTGATGAGCGACTGAAATCCTTAAAACCACGCGTTGCTTACCAAGTAGAAAATACCCTGACGGGTGATGGGCAACTGAGCATCGATCTCACCTTTGAAAGCATGGATGACTTTTCTCCTGCGGCTATTGCTCGCAAGATTGGTGCCCTGGATAACCTTCTGGAAGCACGAACTCAGCTTTCCAATCTGCTCTCTTATATGGATGGCAAAAATGGTGCAGAAGAGCTTATCACCAAGATCCTGCAAAACCCTGAACTGCTGAAATCCCTAAGCAGCGCCCCAAACCCTGCCGCCAAAGACAACAACAACGAACTTAAGGATTAATCGATGAGCCAGTCGCCTCAGCAACAAAGCACGTTGCAGACAACCGAAGCTTTCTCCAGCGATGAATTCAGTGAGCTGTTAAATAAAGAGTTTCGGCCAAAAACCGATCAGGCTAAGGAAGCCGTAGAAATTGCGGTAAAAACCTTAGCCCATCAGGCGTTAGAAAATACGGTCACCATCTCTTCTGATGCTTACCGCACTATTCAGTCGCTGATTGCAGAAATTGACGAAAAACTCTCACAGCAGATCAACAAAATTATCCACCACGATGATTTCCAGACGTTGGAAGGGAGTTGGCGCGGTTTGCACCATCTGGTGAACAATACTGAAACGGATGAAATGCTGAAAATCCGCTTCATGAGTATTTCCAAGAAAGAGCTTGGGCGCACGTTAAAACGCCATAAAGGTGTAGGTTGGGATCAAAGCCCAATCTTCAAGAAAGTCTATGAAGCAGAATATGGTCAGTTTGGTGGTGAACCATTTGGTTGCTTGGTTGGTGACTACTTTTTCGACCATAGCCCACAAGATGTGGAACTACTGGGAGAAATGGCTAAGATTGGTGCTGCTTCTCACTGCCCATTCATTGCGGGAACCGCCCCAAGTGTGATGCAAATGGAGTCATGGCAGGAACTTTCTAACCCTCGCGATCTGACCAAGATTTTCCAAAATACCGAATATGCTCCTTGGCGTAGCCTGCGTGAGTCTGATGATTCACGCTATCTTGGCTTGGTTATGCCACGTTTTCTGTCTCGTTTGCCCTATGGTATTCGCACCAACCCTATCGATGAGTTCGATTTTGAGGAAGAAACCGACGGTGCAAGCCACAGCCATTACACTTGGACTAACTCAGCTTATGCCATGGCAGTAAACATCAACCGCTCATTTAAAGAGTACGGTTGGTGTACATCAATCCGTGGCGTAGAGTCTGGCGGCTCAGTAGAAAACCTACCGTGCCACACCTTCCCGAGCGATGATGGTGGGGTAGATATGAAGTGCCCAACGGAGATTGCCATCAGCGATCGCCGTGAAGCAGAACTGGCTAAAAATGGTTTTATTCCATTAATTCACCGTAAGAACTCTGATTTTGCCGCATTTATTGGCGCTCAATCACTGCAAAAGCCGGAAGAGTATTATGATGCGGATGCCTCGGCTAACGCCCAACTCTCTGCTCGCCTACCGTATCTGTTCGCCTGCTGCCGTTTTGCTCATTATCTCAAGTGCATTGTACGCGACAAAATAGGCTCTTTCCGCGAACGAGACGACATGGAGCATTGGCTTAATGACTGGATCATGAATTACGTTGATGGTGACCCAGCGAACTCCTCGCAAGAAACTAAATCTCGTAAGCCATTGGCTGCTGCGGAAGTGTTGGTAGAAGAGATTGAAGAGAACCCTGGCTACTACAGCGCTAAATTCTTCCTGCGCCCGCATTATCAGCTGGAAGGTTTAACGGTCTCTCTGCGTTTAGTTTCAAAACTGCCTTCATTGAAACAGAACGAGGCGTAATGGATATATCCCCGGGCTGTGAAACACAGTTCGGGGGAAATAGAGTTATTTGCCAGATTTTGAGAGTGAATATGAGAAAGTATGTGAATACTTTTTGATATTGAGTCTGGCGATGAAAAAATAAAAACACTTATTGAGCAGTTTAAGTTACACACTAATTCATTCCATAGTGAAGTGAAAATCACCCAACAGGCGTGATATTAAACTGTTCACGGCTATATCACAGTGATGAGTTAGATAAATTATCACGTGAGATTATCGTAGGTAATTCTGAAAGTAATTGGAATCAGGATGATATTAAATTAAATATGTTTAATTAACTTTTTCTAATCAAAAGAATTTAAGTTTATTATTTCAATAATAAACTTAATAACCCCGCCGATAATTAAATCGGCATTTAATAGGTGCATGGCACATGGATATTCACGGTATTCTATTACCAATGTTATCACTCCAGCTGCTATTACCTGAACGTTTCAACGTAAGTTGATATTTTTAAACTTTAATAAAGAGTGAAATATAATGGCTATTGATATGTTCTTGAAAGTTGAAGGCGCAAACGGTGAATCTAAAGACTCCAACCATAAAGGATGGACTGATATTATCTCTTTTGGTTGGGGGGCATCTCAGCCAGGTAATATGGGCGTAGGCGGCGGCGGCGGTGCAGGTAAAGTTTCGTTTAACGATCTGAATGTTAAAGCACTGGTCGATAAATCTACTCCGGCACTGTTAAAGCATTGTGCTAGTGGTAAACACTTAAGCAAAATTGAACTTTCTATTTGTAAAGCCGGTGGCGGCCAAGTTGAGTACGTCAAAATTACGTTAGAAGAGGTCCTGGTGACTAACGTACAGTATACGGGTTCTGACCATGAAGATACTGCTGGCGTTGGCGTAAATTACTCCTTCCAAGCTGCGAAAGTTAAACAGCAATATTGGGAGCAAAGTGATAAAGGTGGTAAAGGCGCAGAAAGCAGCGCAGGCTGGAATATTAAAGAAAATAAAGAGTCGTAATATTATAGTTGCTCCCCCTTCATGGGGGAGTAATTATCCATAAATATTCATGTTTTTCCATTTTATATGGAATAAGTTTATATGAGTTACGTTGCAGATATCACGGTTGTAGAAGCAAGATTAGGTACCTATGTTGGTGAATCACAGGAATGTGTCGCCTCTGTTAAGCGTTTAGCAGGGGCTCCACAGACTCGTTCTTGGGTAAAAGGGAAGCGAGTAAAAGGAGAAACTATTCCTGTAGGCACTGGGATAGCGACATTCAATCAACAGAATAAATATCAAGGCCATGCAGCTATTTATATATCTCAAGATGCTGATGGTATTTGTGTTTATGACCAATGGAAAAGGCGCCCTCTTAATAAAAGGTTAATCGCTTTTAGAGGATCTGGTTATGTATCTAATGACGGAGACCAATTTTATGTTATTGAGTAAAAAGGTTAAAGGAATAGCCTGTATTGTCTCATTATTTTTAGGCGGAGTGGGATGCAGTAATGCACAAACACCAACATATTCCTGCCCAGAGGCTTTTATCGTCGGTGATAAATCTTATCCATTAGATAATGCCTCGTTGTTTGATGGGCCAATAGAAAAACTGGGTGAACTGGTGCCAAAAATAACAGAAAACACCAGCGTGTGGGAAGTGGACTCGAAAATGGATCCTTATTTTGTATGCCGTTTTAGTAACGTTAAGCACACGGTAACCTTCCATGCTGTTGGTGTAAAAAAATGCACTGTAGATGAGAACCCATTTAAAGCTCAATGTAATTAATATCAATATTTTTAGCCTACATGTGAGCTAAAAAATTAGCCTATTTAGGCATATTTTTTTGCGAGAGTGATTAAAAGAGAAAATATAAAAATACAACAGGTTTTTATGTAGCATGTAGTGCTATTTACCAAAAGTTATCAAGGCTTCAATATAACTATTAAGAATTGGGGGAAGCTATCGTCGTGAAGTACCTAACGATATTCATTT
>DF158882.1:1833453-1877477 GCA_000307305.1 Enterobacteriaceae bacterium B14 | reverse complement strand
GGTAGGAAAGATATTCACTCAAAGAATAGAACGGCATAACCTTAATTTGCATATACATCTTAAGCGTTTGGCACGTAAAACGATATGTTATTCACGTTCAGTCGAAATCCATGAAAAAGTCATTGGTTCTTATATCGAAAAGCATCACGACAACGCATTGGAGTCATGACCGAGTCTGCTGAATGCCAAGATAAAACAGTAAATAGAGAAGCGTATATTGGGCTTTAAATAATATTAAATAGGCTTCTGGGTTGTAGTGACTAGAATGACTTAGGGAAGCCTATATTATTTATTAGTATCTAAATATTCTATGTTCATCATGTGGCTAATTATAGGCGTATTTCTGTAAATCTAATTATTTTGGTGCGAAAAATTAAAGATGTTATTTTTATTAATTTCATGTCGTGAAATAGATGAAATTAAATCAATAAAAATAATGCAAGGTTAATATCATTAATTCATCACATTTGGTCATGCGAAATATTTTTATTTTGTATGACATCTTCAATCAGCAAGGAATGCCTTATGCGATTCTCTATTGTAAAAAATAAACATGACCAGATACCGCCACAGAGTAGCTGCGATTTCTTGCCACCGGGCGGAACAATAGGTCGGAGTGTGGATAATAATCTGGTACTTCCCGATGAGGAACGCGCGATATCTCGTTTACAAGCCATCGTGCATATTTCAACGGAGGGAGAATGCCGTATCACCAACCGTGGCAATGTGACAAACGTACAGCTTAATAATATTCCCTTAGAGCGAGGCAGGCAGGTTGAGTTACAGGATGGTGACATTCTGGGGATTGATGATTATCAGATTCAGGTCAGCAGCCTACAGCAGGCTGTTGCGCCAGAGTCTATTTCTGCCCCAACCTCTATTCTTCCCATTGCTGCACCTCAAGAGGTGCAATCAGCCTCTATTCTTCCCATTGCCACTCCTCAGATACAGCCAGCCACTGAACCCGCTGTAAAGCCACAAGAGGCGGCTGAGGTACCGAATGAAATATGGGATAGCCTAATACAAGAGTACCCTTCAGGGGAGGGAGCTCCTACACAGGCGATAGATCATGCTCAACATCATCCCTTATTAGAGCAACAACGAGTAGAGCTGAACCCAAGTAACCCGTTGGAACAGCTTACCGATAATATTGAGTTGCATCATTTGCAACCCAGACAGACCGATCCGGCAACGTTGTTTAATTCCGATACCACTTTTGATCGAGAACATATTCTGGCGGATACTACGCCGAGCACGCTTCTGGCAGAGAGCCATGTTGCCACACACTCAGCGGAACCTGCACCGGCAATGGATAATCTTGCCAATGAACAGGAGCTAGATCCACTGGCGCTATTTGGTGCCTCGTCATCGCCCAGCTCACCGGGCATGCAAAGCAGTGATGACCCCTTGGGGTTGTTGGTCAGTGGCGCTGCGCCATTAGCAGAGGTTCCATTACCCGTAACGCCAATACCTCAAGCCCCGATACCAGAACCTATATTGCCTGCTACACCTACATCGGCACCTTCTCAGATGCCAACTATACAAGAAGTGAAGGTACCGGAAGCACCACCGTTGCCTCAGAGTACTCCCATTGTGACTCCTGTCACTCAGCCTGAGCCCCTTAAGGTTGCTTCTCCCTCTTCCCGCCCACGGTCAGGGAATCGTTTAGGGATTGATCCAATGGCATCAGGGCAGTCGTCTAGCGTTGCCCCCTCTAGTGGTGATGTATTGGAAGGGCCTTTGTTACAGGCGTTGCTAAAGGGGTTAGGGTTGGATGATTTACAGCCACCACCACGCTTTGACGAGCAGCAGTTATATCAGGCAGGTAGGTTGTTGAGCCTGTTTTCTCAGGGTACGGTGGCTTTGCTTTCTTCACGTTCTATCCTCAAGCGTGGCGTAAAAGCAGAGATGACCATGATTTTGGATGAAGCGAATAACCCCTTTAAGCTACTGCCTTCAGGTAAAACCGTACTGATGCAGATGTTTGGGAGCAAAATGCCCGGCTTTATGTCACCAGAGCCCTCAGTACGTGATGCCTTGATCGATTTACAAGCCCATCAGCTAGGAATGATAGCGGGTATTCGAGCCATTATTGCTGCCATGTTGCAATCCTTTAATCCTGAGCGTTTAGAGGAGGAAGCTAGAAATGAAGCGACACTCCCTAAGCTTGCTTTGCCCTCTAGCCGTAAGGCTGCCCTCTGGGATCATTTTGTCAAAAGCTACCAGACAACCTCTGGTGAGGTTGAGGATGACTTCCATACCCTGTTTGGCGAAGCTTTTTTGCATGCCTATGGTGTTGAAGTAAACCAATACAAAGATTCACAGACCAAGCCGGAAGACCTATGAATATCACGATAGCTTCTATTTCCCATCAGGGTGAGCGTGCAACTAATCAGGATCAACTCGGTGAAATTATCGGTAACCGTTCTGCGTGTTTTGTTGTCTGCGATGGCATCGCCGGTCTTCCTGGTGGGGAGGTTGCAGCGAGCATTGCTCGGGACACCATCCTGCAAAATTTTGATGGTGAAAATCATATGAATGCCCAGAGTATTCGCCAATACATTGCTCATGCCAACAACGCCATCCGTCAGCAACAGCAACGATCAGAAGAGCACAGCAGAATGGGTACCACACTGGTGAGCTTGTTTATCGATCGAGATTACCAGCTTGCTTACTGGGCACATGCAGGCGACAGCCGCCTGTATCTGTTTCGCCGTGGCTATTTATATGCCGTGACTCGTGACCATAGCCTGATTCAGCAAATGGCAGATGCGGGTTATCAAACCGATGGAATTAACAGTAATCTCCTGTACTTCGCTTTAGGGATGAGTGAGGAACGCGATGCAACCTACGGGGATGTATTGCAACTAGAGGACGGTGATGTCTTTTTGTTGTGTACGGATGGTTTCTGGCACAACTTTACCCAAGATGAGTTAGAGCAATCGCTACATATGGTGAACTCCCCTAGCGAGTGGCTCTCACTTATGCAACAAGCTTGGAATAAAAACGATACTGACCCGGAGATGGGCAATACCGACAACTACAGCGCGATAGCTGTTTGGGTTGGCTCTCCACAAGAAACGACTTTGTTACATTCGCTCGCAGACGCAGAGCGTTTTCTTTCCCGTAACTAACACGACTTAATCTGAATCACGCCAAGGATTGCTATGAAATATTGGATACCTGGAGTTATTGCCCTGATGATGGCCTCTGCCACGCATGCCGAAGATTACCGGCTGGTACAATCTCCAAAATTAAATCTTGACGTCTTTATCGACAATGTAGAAAACAGCCATCCCGATAGTTGGTGTGCGAACACTATTTCGCTACGTATTACTTCGAGTCAGGATACTGGCGCACCTATTCTCACCGATTTTTTACCGAGGGTGGGGAAACTGTTGGAAAAACAGTGCAGCAAGGTGACACATCTTTCTTGGGTATTGATTAATAAAAATGGTAAGAAAGTCGCGTCGGGTGAAGCAGAAAAACATCAGGATTGGGCACTGGAGTCCCCACAGATGAGAGGGGCAAGTGCCTCTAAGCCCACAATTCCCCCCGCGGTTGCCGTAACGTCACCTTTAGCTTCCAAAGATACTATTGCCTCTTTTGATCTGCCGCAAGGCTGTCAGTTCCGTACTTATTGGGATGGTAGCAGTACGCTATTTGTTCCTGGAAGCGACGTACTTCGTTGCGAGCTTAATGGATTATTACATGGTCATGGTGCAATCGTTTTTCCGCAGGAAGGAGGGAGCCAAGTACATAATGTCTTCTTTTATCAGGGATATCCTCTTATCAATATCGATACGAGAGATTACCCACTGACGGTGGTTAACGTGAATGCTCAGCGTTTGATCCTAGCGGATGCTAACAGTTTTCTGGTACTGCCTTTTGATCCAAAGCGACATGCTTGGGTATTTCAAGGTGAAGTGATTATTGAAATGACACGCGAGCAAGCTGCCGACTATGTTGAGGCAGGGCAAAAAGTGGCTTTTTCTCACGATACATGGCGACCATTAGTGACCAAAAAAGAGATGCCTCTTACTTTTCGATTGGTAGAAAAGCTGGCGGTTGATCGTGTTAATCCTGCCAGTGGCAGCTATCTGTCGGTCGATGATGTGACAAATTAATTTATAAGGAGATTACCGTGAAATCATTAGTCGGTATGTTGCAAGGGAACACCATCAGCGAGGCGATTATTCAGGTAGAAAGTGATATCAAAGCCCATCCAACCGACGCTGATCTGCGCGCTGCACTAGTACAACTTCTGTGTTTGATAGGGAATTGGCAGCGGGCCAAGATGCAGCTCAAGTCTTGGCAAGCACTTAAACCTATTGCTCAGCCTACCACCTATTTATTAACGCAGTCTGTTGAAGCAGAGTTACAGCGGCAAGCGGTTTTTGCTGGAACGGCGACACCGATGTTTCTCAACACCAAAGAGAGTTGGGTCATGCAGATGCTGCAAGCGCTACAGCACGATGTTCGGGGAGAAACCAGCAAAGCAGAAACCTTGCGCGATAGCGCATTGGACGGGGCGATGGCTAGCAGTGGCCAACTCACTTTCGCGATGGGTGAAGAAGAACAGAGTACGGCAGCCTTTGCATGGTTAACGGATGGTGACGGGCGCTTGGGGCCGATATGTGAGCTGGCCCTGAATGGGAGTTACTACTGGCTACCTTTTACTGAGATCGCAGACATTCAGTTTCAGGCACCACAAAGTGCGATTGATTTGGTCTGGAGCCATGCACTGGTACGTTTGGTTGATGGGCGTGAACAAGTCTGCCAGTTGCCAGCTCGCTATCCACTGTTGGCAGACTCTAGCGATGCGGTCTTACTGGGGAAACTCACAGAATGGTTTCCTCTGGGGGAGAGTCAACACTATGTGGGTTCCGGTTTAAAAACGTGGCTGAGCGATGAGGCCGAATTTCCGCTACATCACTTACGCCAACTCAGTTTTGATCGGAGTGAGTAATAATGAGCAACGATACACTTCTTGGTAACGTTCATCTGCGGCAGCAGGGATATCGTTTCCGTCAGGATGGTGAGCGTTTGACATCGCGCGATAAGATACAACCCGTTCTGCTCGATCTACTCACTGACAATGAACCACAGAAAAAGCAGGAAGCCGCAGCACAACATTTGCTTTCACACAGTGAGTTGCGCAAGCGAGTGTTGCGTGATCTGCAATGGTTGTTCAACTGTGTTAACAACGAGTCAAGTATCGATCTTGAGCACTATCCTGAGGTACAACGTTCTACGGTTAACTACGGCATTACATCAATGGCGGGTAAGCGCATGTCTGATATTGAGTGGCCAGACATTCAGCAGGCACTCACTGAGTCTATCTTAGTCTTTGAACCCCGAATTTTACCCGAAGGGCTACAGGTTAACTGCATTTCCAATATCAATTCGTTAGAGCTTCATAACGTATTGTCGATAGAAATTAAAGGTCGCCTGTGGTGTGTGCCTTATCCACTGGAGTTTCTGTTTCGTACCGACCTTGATTTGGAGAATGGTCATTTCGAACTCAAGGATGTGGGGTAAGCGATGAACCGTAAACTTTTAGAGTATTACAACCGTGAGCTGGCCTATTTTCGCGAAATGGGGGCGGAGTTTGCGGAGAATTATCCAAAAGTCGCGGGACGTTTGGGAATGCAGGGTATCGATATTACTGACCCCTACATTGAGCGCTTGATGGAGGGAGTCGCATTCCTTACTTCACGTGTGCAATTGAAGATGGATGCCGAATTCCCTCGTTTCTCTCAACGTTTACTGGAAATTATCTACCCTAATTATCTCGCCCCTACGCCATCTATGGCGATTGCAGAACTCCGGCCTGATTGCAGTAAAGGCGATATTAGTAAAGGGGTTTTGGTACCTAGGGGAACGATGTTGGACAGCCAAGTGATGAAGAAAAACGGCGTCACTTGCTGTTATACAACGGCACAGGATGTGACACTACAGCCAATAAATATCAAAAGTGTTGAATTGGGTGGGATCCCTGCAGATCTGCCGCTTTCCAGCATGAAATTACAACATTGTGGGGCGGTTAGCGCTTTACGAATCAGATTTGAGTGCTACGAAACGGTTACCTTGAACAAACTGAAACTTGACCATTTGATGCTCTATCTTTCAGGGAGCGATCTCCACGCCCAGCAGTTACAAGAGTTGATCATGCAACATTCGGTTGGCTTAATCTGTCAGACGGTGGAGCCACGTCCACAACGACAGGTATTGCCACTGCATATGTTACGCCAAGAAGGTTTCGAACCAGATCAGGCACTCTTGCCTAATGATCTGCGTAACTTCGATGGTTACCGCTTGCTACAGGAGTATTTCGCTTTTCCTGCACGTTTTCAGTTTTTCAGTATTAGTGGTCTGCAATCCTTGTTAGAAAGTGTACCTGAGGGCAAACAAGCACCAAGACAGTTTGAAATTATTATGTTGCTAGATAAGCAGGATGCCGCTCTAGAACGAGTTGTGGACCAGAGCCATCTAGCGTTGCATTGCACGCCGATTATCAACCTGTTTCCCAAAATTGCTGAACGTATCTCCGTGAATGACAAGAATCATGAATATCATTTAGTAGTAGATAATATTCATCCTCTTGATTACGAAATTTTCTCAGTGCGGCGTTTGGCTGGTGGCTCGCGTGACAAGCCGCATGAACAGGAGTTTCGTCATTTCTATGCCACACAGAGCACTGATGAGAATCATTATGGTGCCTATTTCTCATTACGCCGTGAGCAGCGCTCTCTTTCTGAGCGTGCACGTCGCTATGGGACTCGTACTGGTTATATTGGCTCAGAAGTATTCATTTCTCTGGTGGATGAACATCAATCACCATGGCACAGCGATCTCAAATATTTGACCGCAGATGTGCTATGCACCAACCGTGATCTGCCATTGGCGCTTTTGCAGCAGGAGCATGGGCAATTTATGATGCCGGACTCATTTCCGGCTAAGCAGGTCTTCCTAAGAAAAGGCCCGACATCGCCAAAAGCGGCACTGGGTGAAGGCATCGTTACTTGGCAATTAATCAGCCAATTACAACTGAATTATTTAAGCCTGATGGATAGTGAGCCAGAGCAGGGTGCTGCCAGCTTACGCCAACTTCTTAGCCTATACAGTGACCTGAGTGACCCCGCTATCGCGAAACAGATTAACGGGGTGCGTCATTGCCATCTGAGACCGGTATATCGTCGAGTACCAGAACCGGGACCGATTGTTTTTGCCCGAGGGATCGCTATCGATCTGACCGTAGATGAGCAGGCGTTCTCAGGGGGCAGTGCTTATTTGCTCGGCTGTGTGTTAGAGCGTCTGTTTTCACGTTTGGTTTCCATTAATGCCTTCACGGAGATGACGTTGCTTAGCCAACAACGGGGAGAGATTGCTTCGTGGCAGGCTCGTATGGGTAAAAGGTCGCTGATATGAATGAACTCATTGATGCTGCGAGCTTAGAAGTGCTATCAAGATCAGAGTCAGCACCAATACCAACAGATATCTCGGCCCTTAGCCGTTTGCCGGAAGATTTTTGGCAAAAATTGGAGGCTGAACCTTATCTATACGATATTTTCCAGTTATTGCGTCGTATTGATGCCCAGGGAGGAGGTGCGTATTTACTAGGCCGTGCGCCTCAGCCAAGCCACGATCTATTGCGTCTTGGGCAGGAGCCATCGCTATCCTTCGCACCTTCCACATTAGCGCAGGTGAGCCAACGTGCCGGAAGTACTCTGCATGAAGTGTCTATTTTTAGCTTCGGCCTGTTTGGCCCTAATGGGCCACTGCCTTTGCATTTGACGGAGTATGTACGCGAGCGGTTGCATCACCATCAGGATAGAACCCTGCTGGCGTTTAGTAATATCTTTCACCATCGGTTGATCTCGCTTTTTTACCGCGCTTGGGCAGATGCTCAGCCAACCGTTTCACTGGATCGTGCAGATAATCGGCGCTTCGATGAATATTTGTCCTGTCTGACAGGAATTGGTCTACCAGCGCAGCAGAAAGGCGATAGTCTCCACGTCCACTCAAAACATTTTATGGCGGGCCACTTGGTTCGCCAAGGGCGCGATCCCGAAGGGTTGAGCAAGATCCTACAAAACTATTTCAATGTACCCGTGCGAATTGTAGAGAACGTTCCGCATTGGTTACGGATAGAAAAAAGTGAGCAGGCTCGCTTACAAGAGGGGCGGAGAGTCCCTCGTTTAGGCGAATCCGCTTTTCTTGGGGTTGCCATGCGGGATATTCAGCATAAGTTTCGTATTGAGCTTGGGCCGATGTCGCAACAAGATTATGAACGTTTTCTTCCCGGAGCCGAGTATTGCAAACAGCTACGTGATTGGGTACGCCAATACGTGGGGATTGAGTTTGTTTGGGAGGTTCGGCTGATTTTGGCAAAAGATCAGTTAAATGGCGTTCAACTTGGTGGAGGGCAGCGCCTGGGATTGAGTAGTTGGATGGAGAACCCTCAACGCCAACATGATGCCAATGATTTGGTGTTCAGCCCAGAACCCCAAGAAATACCCTATTAATTATTTTTTGTTAGAACCACATCGTGTTCTGTCATTCTTAGATTTGAGGTAAAGCATGTCTGAAATCAGCCGTTCGGTCTTATTTAGCAAAATGGACAGCCTATTATTCACTTCACTGGAGAGTGCAACAGCCTTTTGTAAATTACGTGGTAACCCCTATGTGGAGTTGGTGCATTGGTTTCATCAGTTGATGCAATCGCCTGATGGGGATCTACAACAGATTATTCGCCACTTCTCTCTAGATGAGGCGAAACTGACGCAGAATATTATTGACGCACTCGATAGATTACCTCGTGGCGCAAGCTCTATATCAGATTTGTCTGAGCATATCGACAGCGCCGTAGAACGTGCTTGGGTCTACGGCTCTTTGAAGTTTGGCGCAAATAAAATTCGCACTGGGCATCTGCTCATTGGGATCTTGAAAACCTACAATTTACGCAATGTATTAAAAGGAATTTCTGTCCAACTCGATGCGATTAATGTCGAACTTCTGAGCGATCAATTTATGACGATTGTCGCCGACTCTAGCGAGAATGCGTTAGAGCACATAGAACCGGAGCATTCAGCAGCATCCACCCCTTCTGCTGGAGGGAGCGTACTGGCGCAGTATGCACAAAATATGACAGAGCGTGCACGTAACGGCGAAATCGATCCTGTCACTGGCCGTGATGAGGAAATTCGCCAGATCGTCGATATTTTAATGCGTCGTCGGCAGAATAACCCTCTGCTGACAGGTGAGGCTGGCGTGGGGAAAACGGCCGTTGTTGAAGGGCTAGCCTTACGTATCGCAAGCGGGGATGTGCCTCCACAGTTACGCGATGTACAGCTGTACTTGCTGGATATCGGCATACTGCAAGCAGGAGCCGGTGTGAAAGGCGAGTTTGAAAAACGTCTACAGGCATTGATCACCGAAGTGCAATCTAGCCCTATCCCCATTATTTTATTTATCGATGAAATCCATACACTCGTTGGTGCGGGTGGCGCACAGGGTACAGGGGATGCGGCTAATTTGCTGAAACCTGCATTGGCTCGAGGCCAGTTGCGCACAGTGGGGGCAACTACCTGGGCTGAGTATAAAAAGTATATTGAGAAAGATCCGGCGCTGACTCGTCGTTTCCAGGTGGTGCAGGTGCATGAACCTAGTGAGGAAAAAGCACTGTTAATGCTTCGCAGTACGGTTAGCCCGCTGGAGCAACATCACCGAGTGCTGCTATTGGACGAAGCAGTTGATGCAGCCGTGCGTCTTTCCCATCGTTACATCCCCGCGCGACAGTTACCTGATAAGGCGGTGGCACTACTTGACACGGCTTGTGCACGGGTTGCGGTCAGCCAGCACGCTGAACCTGCACAAGTGGAGGATTGCCGTCACCGAATTGAAGCGCTAGAAATTGAACTGGGTATTGCTTTGCGTGAGGTGAAAGTAGGGATCGGCAATGCACAGCGCCCCGCAGAGATTGAAATACAGCTGGTGGAATTACACGAACAACAAGCACAGTTGACTGAACGCTGGCATCAAGAGTTGGCACTGATCCAACAGACGATAGATCTAAGAGCACAGCTACACCAGCAATTACCTCAGCAACATGATGAGCTAGCTGAGAGCGAATCCGAAGAGCAAAATTTTGAGATGCCTGCTCTTTCAGAAGATGAATTACGCACGAAGTTGGCAGAACTACAGCAGCAACTCAATGAATTACAGGGTGAGACACCACTTATCTTCGCCGCTGTTGACGCCAATATTGTTGCTGCGGTTGTCTCTGATTGGACCGGTATTCCGCTTGGTCGTATGGTGAAAAATGAGATTGAGGCTGTGCTACAACTCTCCGATACCCTGAATCAGCGAGTGATTGGCCAACGTCATGCACTGGATTTAATCGCCCATCGAGTGAGAACTTCACGCGCACGTTTGGATGATCCTAATAAGCCCGTTGGTGTATTTTTATTAGCAGGCCCTTCTGGTGTGGGTAAAACAGAAACGGCATTAGCGCTAGCCGAGACACTCTACGGCGGCGAACAGAATGTGATTACTATCAATATGAGTGAGTTTCAGGAGTCACATACTGTCTCAACCTTAAAAGGTGCGCCACCGGGATATGTTGGTTATGGTGAGGGTGGTGTGTTGACTGAGGCAGTACGTCGGCGTCCTTATAGCGTGGTATTGCTGGACGAAATTGAGAAAGCGCACCCTGATGTGCATGAAATTTTCTTCCAAGTCTTTGATAAAGGTTGGATGGAGGATGGTGAAGGGCGGCATATCGATTTCCGTAATACTATTATCATTCTCACCTCTAACATTGGCACCGAGTTGATAGCCAGTTTGTGTGCCGATCCTGAATTACTGCCAGAGCCAGAGGCTTTGACGACGGCTCTGCGTCCACCATTACTCTCTGTATTTCCTGCTGCTTTACTGGGGCGTTTGCTTGTGGTGCCTTATTATCCACTGACGGATGCGACCCTTAGTAATATCGTACATTTACAGCTTGGTCGCGTGCAGCGTCGTTTAGCAGAAAATCATGGTATTACCTGTACGTTTGATGACGAGGTAGTACAGCAGATAGTTAGCCGTTGTACTGAGGTTGAGTCCGGTGGGCGTATGGTGGATGCAATCCTCACCAATACATTGCTACCGCAGATAAGTTATACCCTGCTGGCAGCCAGCGCTAATTCAGAAACCTATCGACAGTTGCATATTTCCATGCAGAACGGCGAATTTCACTGCCAATTTCAGGCATAAAACTATTCATTCGTATTGGTCATTTGATTACAGAGAATCATTACTATGTCAGGGAACGGAATCATAAAACCCAATTCAAACAGTCTACCTATCGGTTATCGTTTCAAGGAGTTTGAGATAAAGGAAGTGATTGGCGAAGGGGGATTT
This sequence comes from Enterobacteriaceae bacterium B14, assembly GCA_000307305.1. Lineage (GTDB taxonomy): Bacteria > Pseudomonadota > Gammaproteobacteria > Enterobacterales > Enterobacteriaceae > B14. The sequence continues at coordinate 1,866,068 of DF158882.1, read as the reverse complement.
GGCATCGTATATCGTGCCTATGATCACCAGCTAGAGCGTATTATTGCGATCAAAGAGTACATCCCCTCTACGCTGGTTATGCGTAATGAAGACTTAACGCTCAGTTTACGCGGTGAGCGTTTTCAGCGAACCTTTCAGGCTGGGCTGAACAGTTTTATTCAGGAAGCGCGTCTACTTGCCCGTTTTTCCCATCCTGCGCTGCTTCATGTCTTGCGCTTTTGGGAAGAGAATGGCACAGCTTACATAGGAACACGGTTTTATACCGGTACCACGCTGAAAAAATTCTGGGGCCAGCATCCAGAGCAAATTAATGAGGCTTGGATCCGCAATCTGCTGCCTCCTTTACTCAGCGCGATCGACACGATTCATCAGGAAGGTTATCTACACAGGGATATCTCACTGGATAATATTCAGATTCAGGACAACCTGTTGCCCGTGCTGTTGGATTTCGGTTCTGCTCGTAAAGAGATCGGTAACCTGTCCGATGAAACGGAGATCATGCTTAAACCCGGTTTTGCCCCTATTGAGCAATACACTGAAAACAGCGAGAACGAGCAAGGTCCATGGACTGATATCTATGCACTTGGTGCGGTTTTACATACTTTAATTGTCGATACGCCTCCTCCTGTCAGTGTGGTGCGCAGTATTGAAGATCGTTATCAATCTTTGACTGAACGCCGCCCAAAAGGGTATTCGTTAGACTTATTGGACGCGATAGATAGAGCATTGGCCTTAAAGCCTGAGGATCGCCCACAAACGATCACTGAAATGGCGGATCTTTTGCATATCTCTATTGCCAGTGAGAACGAGATAGTGACGACTAGAACGGTGGCTATCACACCTCTCCCAGCGGTAACTCCGCCGAAAGCCAAAGCAGAGGTTAAAACACCAGAAGTACCGAGTGTAAAGCGTTTTCGCCCGTTAATGCTTGGTGCAGGTGTTGCCGTCGTTCTTATGGTTGGGATCATTGCTTGGCTGAATAGAGATGCGTCTTCTGAGCCTACATCTGTCGTGAATAATCCGGTAACGACACAGGCGGTTGAACCACTTACGGTAGTAGATACCCCCTCGGAACAACCCACTTCTGTTGTAGATTCAACGCCAGTACCGCCAGCTACTGCTCCTGTTGTAGCCCCAGGTCCAGCCCCCGTTGCTGTGGTCTATTTTAAACTGCAATCGGGGGCTGAGCTGAATATTAATGGTAATAAGCAAAGTGTCGAGCCTGATGAGAATGGCTTTGTTTCCCTTAGATTAGCACCAGGGCAATATCAGGCGGAGGTTCTTGTTGGTGACGATCTGCACAAAAAATCGTTCACGATTGAAAATGCAGGGACATGGTTAATTAATTGACCATCCTTCCAGCATCAATATTGGCAAGGAGTATCAGAGATACAGTCTAACCTAAGGGCAGGGCGGTGTTGGCTTTTTACGGTTGTTAATGCCCCAGCCATATCCCCGGCAGGGTTATATTTGATAATGCGGGACTGTGCGGCATAGCACATAATCGCCTTGATCCGTTGTTGTAAACGAGAGGCGATCTCATAAATCCCTTTTTCTTTAGCGGCTTTGACAGGAAGTATTAAGTCAGGACTCTCCAACGAAGTGATATCTCGCGAGCCGATGAGTGGGAAGACATAAGTCTCTAGGCTATTTAGCACGTTATCACGATGTGATTCATACCATTTTTTGTTGCTAGCGTGCCATCTCAAAGCCACAGCTTTAAATGTGTTCTCCGTATGGCATACAGCCTTTTCACTCCGTTTTTTTTCAGTGGGATCGATTCCTTCATTAATGAGCTTTCTAGCCTCATCGCGTTTATTTCGGGTCATGACCTGGAAATATTATGAATGGCACACTTACTTATGAGTTTTCCGGCTCTAAATAATGGAGGTAGATTATCGTATCCATTGGCAATTGCGCGTGCATATTTTTCCGTAGAGAAAGGAGGTAAAGCCTCTTTAGGAAAATAACCTTTTGATAATAGTTTCTCTAATAGAGTCATTTTTGTATTGCTCAATTAAATGTCATTATGGTTTTAATCGCAGTGGACTAACAATGTTGTCGATACATCAAAGTACCAATAATGTTGTACCTTATAATGCCGCTAGAATAAGTTTATTAATCGCCCTTCGGCCAGATTCTTAGAGCAGCATTCCCCAGCAACTCGCTCCGGGCGAGGATTTGCTCCTCACTCCATGTATCCTTGGCGATCAGTGGCACGTTCAAGCGCAGGCTGGTATGGGTAATGAGGCCATCCCGTTTCTTTTGAAACGCAGAGTGTTGGACCGAACGATTCACGCTGAGATTGAGCAAGGTTAGATTTCCCAGTGTTGCGATAGCTTGTTGCCGCTTCCAGACAAGTTGTTGCTCGTGTGTGAGTTCAGCGCCGGCCAGAACTATCTGGTTCACTGCCGTAACGTCTGAGTTTGTCACGGCATGCCCATTTTCGAGAGGCCAATGGGAGTACCAGTTTTGAGGCATGAGATGATCAATATCGAGACTGGAAAGGTTTGGAACAACTGGCTCCTCTGTTTTCACCAAGCGACGAAGTTCCCCCTCAAGCTCAGTTAGCATCGAGCGCATCTTCTGCGCATCAAGCCTGCCAGGGTAAAGTCGTGCAGTGGTGCAAGCATTGAGGAATTCAGAGTCACTCGGCCAACGAGAGGCCTTACCATTCAAGCTATTAAGGGTGCTGCGTAATTCAATACTGGAAACGCCGGTTTTAGCTAAGTGACGCACGACATTCATAAAGACGTTGTTATAGTTCTTGGGCGTCAGGCCACACACCGCTCTTCGCACCACATACGAGACAAGATCGTTGTACATGGTTGTCTTTTCAGTATCAGAGATGTCAGCAACTGAAATGAGCAATGCAAGAGGATAAATCGTGGTCACGTCATAAGCTGCGATGCGTCGACCAAGGCACGCGATAGGCGTTGTGTCCAAACCACCGATCAGTTCTTTGTATTGAAGAGCATATCGATTGAGGAGTTCAACCTGCTGATCGGCTCGGTGTGAAGGCGAACCCTTAGTTACATAGTCCCGATATTCATTGTAAAGGCGAGAAAGGTCTACTTCACGTTGCTTTTCTGCTTGCAGTGTTGCGTGAATTAGCCACTCTAGGCGAGGTTTGTTTATACGACCACGGCGTTGTTTTTCAGTCCAGTACGAGTCTTCAAAGGGTTTCCAGTTATTTTCATACAACGTAGCGGCATTGATGCCATCATGTTCAGCGCGCATAAAAATATAGTTGCGAATGAGGTCCGTCGCATGAAGTTCAGCGCCCCGGCCATTTAACGTTTCAAAAATGATTTGAGCGTCGTCTTCTGCCTCAAGAGATATGCTGACCAGTTTCAGGTCTGCCATCACAGCTTCAATCAGCGCCTCTGCATTTTGTTGTAAGGAGTGACCCTCCGAGCGAATCCACTTGATAAAGTTGCCACTAAAGAACCACTGTGCCTCCAGTGACGGAGGATGGCTGAAATGCTTACGCAGTGTGCCATGCAATGTAAAGCTATCAGAGAAAACTTTACGGAGATCATCGACATTATCAACGTTAAGACTTTGAATAAAGTGAGCTTGATCGCGAAATGTTGGCCACAGTTTGAAGCGTTCGACCTCTTTATTTCGCATTGTTGCTTCGTTTGTGTTTTGCAAGCAAGGCAGCACTAGCATCTCTAAATCGGAAAGGCCAGTTGCACGCAAGGCCAGTCGGATGGATGCCAGAATATATTGGAGCGTAGTCAGTCGTTGCTGACCATCGATAATGTGCAAAGTGTCCACGCCCATCAAGCCGTTCTTGAGTTGTGGCTCCAGCACTACCGCGCCAAGAAAATGGGGAGTCGGTTTTGTACCCGAGAGGCGGATCTGAGCTTTTTCGGTGATATCCTCCAGCAAAGCAGACCACTGATTTCGTTGAGTCCATACATAGGCTCGCTGGTAGAAGGGAACACAATATTGTCGGCGATCTTGGAATATTTGCTGGACAGTTAGCGTCTCGGATTTCATGGGTTACCTTTATGCGGCATGAAACAACAGTGAGAGATTCATGAGCGTCAGAAACGGTATCAGCTAACCGCCATCCTTCGGCCATAGTTTGTGAGTCCACTGGTTCAATGGATTAAGTTACACATATTCGATTTACAAACTACCTATAATCAACTGATTTTATTAACTTCATTTAGATAATACAAACGAATAGTACTGCCTGTATTGTACAGGTCGAGTGGATCCTGTTGAGGTATATCAAGGTACTGGTTCTTTCGGGGGCAGTCCAGTGGCCTAGTAAAATTGTCTATCTAAACAGTGGTGTAAAATACCCTCTTATGGTTGCGAGTTTAACGGGTCGATGCACCGCATCAGTTACTGGAGACGGGAGTAAGTTGGTTGAAGGAGGGCTGGTAACCGATTGTATTGAGGACCGTGAACAAGGTTGGGAATCCTTCCCTGGATTGTGAGGGATTGAGCAAGCCTGCCGGCGCGGTAGTGTTTTGCACATATCAGAATCGAAGCGATGATACTTTCCTACCCCAGACCGGACAAAGACCGGATTCTGCCTTGCTGTGACGAATCCACGAGATAGGCATATAAGTTGGAAATAGTGTTGGTCGGCAGCGTGAAGACCAGCAGACGTTGGCACTGCGACCAGAAGGGTAAAGGTAAAGGCTCAGGCGGCGAGTGGTGGTAACTGTGGTTAAGACGACCAGAAATCTACCGGAACCCCAGAAAGCAAAAAACCAGCCCGTAGGCTGGTTTCTTTAAATAGTGGTGCCCGGACTCGGAATCGAACCAAGGACACGGGGATTTTCAATCCCCTGCTCTACCGACTGAGCTATCCGGGCAACGGAGCGCATTAAACAGTATTGGCATCAGTTCGTCAACGTAAATTGTCTCACTTTTATATTGTTAGCTTAATGTTTCAGCATTTCTGTGGTTATCACATAAAAATCGAGTGTCGAATGGCTTTGTTGATATCTGCATGGTGCTTTTTCTATGTAATTATGATGATGCTCAGACTCTTTTTCTTGCTTCTAGCGGCCTCAATTTGTTGGATAGCCCCGCGAAACAATCATTACTTTAAGATTCTAGTGATAAGGGACGCTTTCTATAACGTGATAAGAACAGAATGAGAAAAACAGGGCAATACTCAATGAGTCATACAGATTGGTTTTTTTTATCCCAGCTACATAAATGCGTAATAGAGCTAGAGCAGTATCAAAGCAAAAACGATGTAGAGAATATGCGCATTTTGATGGTTGAACACCAAGAGTGTCTGGATGATAGCGCCGAGTGTATTGATTTTATTGGGTCTCTTTGCCATGTTTTAGAGCAGGGAATAATAGTAGAAACGCTTTCTAATCTACGCCGCGATATTACCCGATTTTGGCAGTATATTTTTAATCGCCACCCTTTAGATATTTTCTTTTATGGTTGTAAAAATAGCATTGATGAATTTATTGACTGTGTAAAAAAAGAGAATATAGGCAATGTATTTTTCACATTAATTGATGAGAAGACTAACGTAGAAGATTTACCCTCACCGCCACAGTTAGAACTCAGTCTTCGCCCTATCATGATTTATGATGATATCGGGAGTACCGTATTAGTGAGAGAGTGGAGCCATCATTTTTTTGGTGTGGTGAGATACCAAGTGATAGGGGAAAATTCGGCCAACACAGTGGCTCTGAATGATGAAGGTTTCGAGCATTACCTTGTTTCTCAATTTGAAAAGCTAACTGAGTTAAAGCGCACAAGAACGGCGATTATCGGCTCGTCATACTCATATAATGGGTGCCCAACGTCCCTCATTGGTAATGCTATTAACCTTTCTGTACCTAACTTGGATATCTCACAATCCAAGTTATTTCTACATCATTTAGAAAATGAAAATCGAGTTGATAACTATATTTTCTGTTTTGGTTCTTATGATATGTATAGAGAACTGTGGCGTGCAAAATCAGACTCTTGTACAGAAACATTAATGTTATTGAATAAAGTAAACCACCACTATGATTTGTATAATATGGATAAATCTAATGTGATGGATATTAAAGATGATTTTTCATTAACTAACTCATTGAGTAGCGTTATTGAGTGGTTCATCAATTATGACTGGATTAAAGTTTTTGAGAAAAAATGCTCAATTAAAGGGGCGAGTATTACATTAGATAATCAAGATAAAAGGCTAACCATTGTTGAGACATTATCCTCTGCGAATATGACGCGAGCAACAATGTCTTTGGAAGACCTTCAGGTTTGCGGAGAGACTACAGCGCGGGCAAACTCCAAGTTTTTTAAATATAAACACTCATTTCCTGTAAACCAAAAACATCTTCTGGAAATCAAACAACGTATTCAAGCAGCGGGGAAGAAGGTGCTGTTTGTTATTCCTCCACTGCCTTATTCTTACGCAAGCAATTTGGATAATGAGATGTATCGGTCCACCTCTGATTTTTTGGCGTTGTTAGCTGATAATAACTCATTCTTTTTTCACGATTTTACCTACGATAAAGATTTCACCACTCAAGATTTTCGTGATGCGCATCATCTTAATTTAAACGGCGCCGAGAAATTTTGCGTCAAACTTAGTGCGATGGGATTTTTATCATAGACAGCATAACGCCTCCATCATCATGATGGAGGCGTCTTGATAGCTTACCGTTTGAACTTATTGCTAACCGCCGCGGCGATAAGTTTTCTGTGTTCCGTTTACTTTCTTCAGATAGTTACGAGACTCAGCAGCAGGGTGTTTGCTTATCAACGTATTATAAACATCCCCTGGCGACATATTATTGATAATCTCAACCGCCCGATTCTTATCGCTGGAAAAGACCCTCAACACACTACCTGCTCCGCCATTGTAAGAGGTAATAACGGCGTAACGGCGAGACGTTGGGTTCTGTATGCCACCTAAGTAAACATTTTGCAGGATAGAGAGATAGGCAGTACCCATATCAATGTTGTTTGCCGGATCGAAGAGATAGCTACGGCTAGGCTGCCCAGAGCGGCCCTGCTGTTTGAATACATCACGCCCTGCGGTGCGTTGCATAATCTGCATCAGTCCCAATGCATCTGAACGGCTAACAGCATAAGGGTTGAAGCTTGATTCTGTCTGCATAATAGCCAGAATCAGTGACTCCTCTATGCGGTATTTGTTAGCAGCCTGACGAATTAACGGCATGAATTTGCGAGCACGTTGATCCAAGTGGTTTGGTACCAGCTGAATATCTACCGACCAGATGACTTTAAAACCAGAGGTTCTCTTTTTCATCTTGGTCTGCACCAGATAATCAGCAAAGTGGTTAGCTCGCCACTCCCAGCGAATCGGTTCCCCGGTATTATCGAGAACCTGCCCATAGAGGAACGGCTCTTTACTGATTTGAATATCATCAGCGTCAGAATAAAGATCGATAGAACCCGGATCATCGCCCATCAGCAAGGTGCTGATAATGGCCTGACGTAGGTGAGCTTGTGGCTCAGTTCCTGCAGTTGTTTCAACAGTGATAATACCTGCATCAAAGTTGATATGGCTACGAGTCTGATATTGATCGGTGTATTTTACGTAGTCTTTCGGCCCCGCAATTAGCACTTCCTTTATGCCCCAGATATTCTCGACATTATGAGCAAACTGGCCCATCAAAATATCGAAGCTGTTAGTATCCTTAACCAGCTCGGGATTGAACGTGCTTTTTTTGTTACCTGAGCACGAAACAAGTAGCGGTGCTATTAATAGCAAAGCATAAAGTTTTTTCATTCAGTTCAGCCATGAGTGAGGGCTGGGTCTCAGCCCTAAAAGTTGGTTATTGGCTTGGTGGTGTATAGCCTTCGATATGGACGTCATGTCCTTCAAATAGGAAGTTAACCATTTCTTCCTCTAGAAGTTTGCGGTGCTCAAGGTTCATCATATTGAGCTTCTTCTCGTTTATCAGCATAGTTTGTTTGGTTTGCCACTGCGCCCATGCTTCTTTCGAAATTTCATTGAAGATACGTTTGCCTAGTTCTCCAGGATAGAGCTGGAAGTCTTGCCCTTCGGCATCTTGCTGTAAAAATGTACAGAAAATCACTCTGCTCATATCGATTCCTTTTATTTGGCTATTTTCGCTCACTGCATAGAAATCAGGGCTGTTTTCCCAAAGCCTGTAATAAGCGAACAACCGGTGCCGCTAGCCCAATAGAGGGTGGGGTGGTTAAGTTATACCAGAGACCAGCGCCTTCATCCATGCAGGTTGTACTCTGCATTAGCGCTAATCTCATCGGTACGATATCCAGATGAAAATGGCTGAATGTATGGCGAAAAGAGGTCATTTGCTCTAATGAGTCTGCTTTTATGCCGTGCCCCGTTAACCAAGATTCAAGCTCTGAATGCTGGTTGAATTGGGGAAAACAAAATAAGCCGCCCCACAGGCCAACATTCGAGCGCTGTTCTAGCCATATTTTATTCTCTCTTTGTAACAAGAGAAAGTAGGCTGTTTTCTCTGGAATGGTTTTTTTAGGTTTCTTCCCGGGGTATTGCGCCCAACTGTGGTTGGCATACGCGATACACTCTTTATTAAGAGGGCATAATTCGCATTTTGGTTTAGAGCGGGTACACACCATCGCGCCTAAATCCATCATTGCCTGATTAAATTGGCTTACGCCTTCTGCAGGGGTAACCTCTTCCGCGATTTCCCACAGACGCTTTTCGACCTCTTTCTTACCAGGCCAACCTTCAACGGCATAACAGCGTGCTAGCACGCGTTTTACGTTACCGTCGAGTATAGGAAAGTGTAGCCCAAGAGAGAGGGAGAGCACGGCCCCTGCGGTTGAACGCCCGATGCCGGGCAGGGCAGCGACATCATCAAACCGCGTTGGAAAAACACCGTTGTGATCTTCAACAATTTGCTTCGCTGCTTTGTGCAAATTCCTGGCTCTTGCGTAATAGCCTAAGCCAGTCCACAGATGCAGAACTTCGTCTTGAGGGGCGGCCGCTAACGTTTGAACTGTCGGAAAGCGCTCGAGAAATCGTTGAAAGTAAGGGATAACAGTAACGACTTGAGTCTGTTGCAGCATCACTTCGGAGAGCCACACGTGGTAAGGCGTTTTCTCAAGTTGCCACGGCAGCGTTTTTCGACCAAAGCGCTGATACCATGCCAGCACTGCCTGCGAGAATCGTAGCGCTTGTATCATAAGGGGAGATTGCTGCCGTCTTCATATATAATATGGGGCTGAGATTGCAACATAGACCATGGGCAGTGTAAACCGTAACTTGCTAAGACGAGCTATCTTTGCATAATGCTCGTTCACTTTACTGACCCTAAATTTAACGTGTAGAAGAATTCATAATGAATGACGTCGTATCTCCTGAATTTGATGAAAATGGCCGTCTATTACGCCGTATTCGCAGTTTTGTTCGCCGTCAGGGGCGATTAACGAAAGGTCAGCAGTACGCGTTAGACCATATTTGGCCTGTGATGGGCGTTGAGTTTCAGCCTGAACCTATCGCGATAGAGCAGGTTTTTGGGCGTGAAGCTGTAACAGTATTAGAGATTGGTTTTGGTATGGGGGCATCGTTGGTGCAGACTGCATCAGAAAATCCCCAGCAAAACTTTTTGGGAATTGAGGTACACTCTCCGGGCGTTGGGGCCTGTTTGGCATCTGCGCAAGAGGTTGATTTAAAGAATCTACGAGTTATGTGCCATGATGCCGTCGAGGTTCTGGAAAAGATGATTCCTGATAATTCACTCGATCGCGTACAGCTTTTTTTCCCAGACCCTTGGCATAAGGCGCGGCATCACAAGCGCCGTATTGTGCAGGTACCTTTTGTTTCTCTGGTTTTGCGTAAGCTAAAAGTGGGCGGCGTATTTCATATGGCGACCGACTGGGAAAATTACGCAGAACATATGTTAATGGTAATGGGCGGAATCGACGGATACCGGAACATTTCTGATGATAATACCTACGTCCCTCGGCCAGAATCACGCCCTCTTACGAAGTTTGAACTTCGTGGGCAGCGTTTAGGGCACGGCGTTTGGGATCTCATGTTTGAACGAATCGAAGCTTAAAAGAGGAAGTGATAATGGTTAAAAATCGTAGCCGCCGTTTGCGTAAGAAGTTACATATTGATGAGTTTCAGGAGTTAGGTTTCTCCGTAAACTGGCTCTTTGCTGAAGGTACAGATGTTGCCGTTGTTGACAGCACACTGGATGCTTTTATTGAGGAACTGGTTGAGCCAAACGGCCTTGCTTTCGATGGCAGCGGTTATCTGAGCTGGGAAGGTTTAATCTGCCTACAAAAAATTGGTAAATGCACCGATGAACATCGTGCACTGGTTACCAAATGGCTTGAAGCCCGTGGTATGAAAGAAGTGAAAACAAGCGAGCTGTTCGATATCTGGTGGGAATGATTTTTCACTTTTTGATGTCATAGCGATCGCGTAGGGCACTTATCGCACCTCGTTATATTTCCTGATATGGTTTCATATTGGGCGATTAGGCGGGAGATGGGGTAAGTGCCTTTTGTTTTTGCAACATCAAGCAATTCATCTACCATCTGAAATCCATTCTTTGTCCAAAGATAGCTTATTTACAGACTGTTTATTCAACGAAAATTTACTTAACGAAACAATATTCATTTCAGTATGATGCTTTGACAGGAAACATTTGCCTTTATCTGGCGTCAAAGTCACTGTCGAATAACGATAGATTTCACACACATTTCAAACCTAGTGTCTATCTTGTCTGACACTAAGCAACAGATACTGAGGGTATGTTCTTACAGGAAATCCAACATGTATCGGCGACGGTTAATCTTTAGGAGAGATTATGTTTAAACGTGTTAGCGTTGGTTTATTGATGACTGTTGCTCTACAGGCTCAGGCGGCTTATGAGTGCAACGTAAAGCCACAGGATGACATTATTGTCTCACCACAGTCGGTAAAGATCATTGGCGCGAGCGGTGACCTATCTATTTCCCCGAACGGCGACGTTACCCGTGCCGGTAAAGCGTTAACGCTCTCCAACGATGCTAGACAGAAAGCGAAAGAATTGCAGACAGGGTTACGCCGCGAAATGCCGTTACTCGATTCCCAAATCCAACAACGCCTAGATAATGCAAAAGTCACGATGGATAAAATCATCGTGAAAGAGATGGGCAGTGACAGCAAGGTACGCAACCATCTGGATAAATTATCCGTAGATTTGAGAGGTGAACTTTCTCGTATTTTAGAGAAGAAAGATGCGGAAAATATCATCTTCCATCATCAGGCTATTCAGCAAGTTCAAGCAGAAGGCCAGCAGAAGATCAACCAAGCGATGGGTGCCGTTATACAAGATAGCGTCAATGAAATGGGCACTAAATCTATTAACCTGAGCGATTTAAGTGGAAGCAAAAACCCGCTGAAATCAATGCTGGGCGGATTAGGTAATCTACAACAGGCAATTCGTGATGAGTGGAAAAATCAGGAAAAAGATTTTGAAAACTTCGGTAAAGACGCCTGTGATCGTGTAACCGTTCTCGACATGCAGCGTGCGGCGCTGTTGAGTGCGTTACCACAAAGTTAATACCTTCTCTTGAGAAGTGTCTCGTATGCGAATGTGTGGTTTCTAGCCTGAAACCACACATAAAAAAGCACATATAAAGACGGCATATCTTAGTTTGCATCGCCCTCTTTTAAGCTTACAGAAAGAGCTCTAGCAGTGAATTCAAAAACAGCTTTCCTTTCTCTGTTATCTGCCAAGACGTTTCCGTTTCTGTCAGGTATCCCTTTTCTATTGCAGCCTCTATCTGAGGTCGAATTTTACTTTCGTCTAATCCAGTAAAAGCTGTGAACTCTGAGCGAGGCGTGGCTTCTAGTAACCGAAAACGGTTCATGAAAAATTCGAAAGGCAGTTCGTCGGTAACCACGAGATATTGTTTATCCATGTAGTTCCCTTGCATATAGCCACGTGGGTGACGTGTTTTCGCCGTGCGCAGTATACGGCCATCGGTAAATGTCAGTTTTCCGTGAGCGCCGCAGCCGATACCGAGATAATCCCCGAATCGCCAGTAGTTAAGGTTATGTTGGCACTGATAACCGGGTTTGGCATAGGCAGACGTCTCATACTGTTGATAACCCGCCGCGCTTAATAGCTGGTGTCCCCGTTGATAAATATCCCAAAGGGCATCATCGTCAGGTAATACCGGAGGGCGAGAGCCAAAGAGCGTATTCGGTTCTATCGTGAGTTGATACCACGAGAGATGAGGGGGGGAGAGTGCAATGGCTTGCTGTAAATCATTCAGAGCCTCTTCCAGAGTTTGATTGGGCAAACCGTGCATCAAATCCAAATTAAAGCTGCGTAGCTCTAGGTTCTCGGCTAGCCGAGCTGCTCGTTTTGCTTCTTCTGCATCGTGAATCCGCCCAAGGCGTTCTAGTTTCTCTAGGTTAAAGCTCTGAACCCCAATAGAAATACGGTTAACCCCCGCTTGCTGATAGGCATTAAAACGGTCGGCTTCTACGGTGCCAGGGTTCGCCTCCATCGTTATCTCTGCATCAGCATTGACAGGCAAGCGAGCCCGTACACCATCTAGCAGTTTTTGCATGGCTTGTGCGCTGAGTAAGCTTGGCGTTCCACCGCCAATAAAAATCGTCCCAATACTACGCCCGCTCGTGAGATGTAAATCAGCATCTAGATCAGCTAATAGATGGTCGACATACTCTAAATCCGGTATTTCTCCCTTTTGTGCATGCGAATTAAAATCACAGTAAGGGCATTTCTGCACACACCAAGGAATATGAATATAGAGGCTGAGCGGTGGTAACTGGAGCATTCGTCGTTTAAGCCTTGTTAATTTCGGTATCAGCGAGGGCTGCGAGTAAAAGTTTTAACGCCTGCCCACGGTGAGAGACGGCACGTTTCTGATCTTTGGTCATTTCTGCCGCGGTGCAACCCTGTTCTGGTACATAAAAGATAGGGTCGTAGCCGAAACCGCCTGAGCCTGCACGTTGGCGTGTTATCTCTCCGGCCCACACACCGTGGAAAACCAGTGGAGTCGGGTCTTCAGCGTGGCGCATATAAACCAGCACGCAGTGGAATTGTGCACCGCGTTTTCCTTCAGGAACATCTTTTAAGGCAACCAGCAATTTCTCTAAATTCTTCTCGTCGTTGCCTTCTTCACCGGCATAGCGTGCCGAGTAAATCCCTGGCGCACCTCCCAGTGCATCCACGGCTAATCCTGAGTCATCTGCGATAGCGGGAAGCCCAGTAATTTTTGCCGCGTAGCGGGCTTTTAAAATGGCATTCTCTATAAATGTGAGGCCAGTCTCTTCTACTGAATCGACCCCAAGATCGGTTTGGGCAACAATGTGCAAACCGAAATCAGAAAGGAGATCGGCAAGCTCCAGAACTTTCCCTGCATTACCGGTAGCTAGGACGACTTTTTGCATAACAGATAACCTCGTTGGTGATGTGTTTTACTCACTCTTCAATAGAGCGGCAATTTCAGCGGGTATAGCTTGTGGATGGGGGATTCTGATCTGCTTATGCCGCCCCAGCTCACCTTTCTCTATAATGATTTGACTTTTTGCCACGCGAAATTGCTTAGACAGATATTTCAGTAGATGGGCATTAGCCTGCCCATCTACTGGGGGTGCTGTAATCGCAATTTTCACTTCATCTCCGTGCAGGCCAACAATCTGGTCTCTGCTGGCTTTAGGCTGAATAAACAGCCTAATAATCAGCTCATCATCTTGTTGGATGACTGCACTCATCCACCCACCCAGTAGCTAGCCATGCCGATTGATGTGGTAATATCCGTTCCCAGATAGTTCAGTGCAAGCAGGATAAACATGGCCGCCATAACTGAGAAATCTAATGGCCCTGTGTCCGGTAAAATCCGGCGAATTGGCTTTAAGATGGGGTCGGTGAGTTGGGCTAAAGCAAACTCGATAGGGCTGCTACCTCGGCTAATCCAGCTCATAATGGCTAACATAATTAATGCCCAAAAAATCATCTTACCAATGGCTTTGATTAGCATAACGAGCGCAATAAGCAGGTAAGTTGGAGAAAGAACTAAAGTCGGTTCAATCACCAATGTAAGCAGCACGAGCTTAAGGATGATCATGACATAGGCTAGAAACACCGACGCGGTATCTATCGGGCCAATGGAAGGGATGATTCTACGCAGAGGAGCAATGACCGGTTGGGTAAAGCGCACGACAAACTGTGAGAGCGGATTATAAAAATCAACTCTGGCAAATTGCATCCAAGCGCGCAGGAGCAGCAACATGGTTAGTAAGCTAAAAACGGTTTGGATAATAAAAATAGTAAAACTCACTATCGATACGCCTTATTAACAAGTGAAAAATAAGAGTGTTAAAATAACTTTTCCATTTCTGTCGCTCGGGCAATGGCCGCTTGCATTGCTTTCGATACGGTTTCTGGCAGGTGTTGCTCGTTAAAGACGCGTAGTGCCTCTGCTGTTGTTCCCCCTTTCGAGGTCACTTGCTCACGGAGCGTCGTAAAACTAGTGTCTTGGTTAGCCTCTGCCATTGCCGCAGCACCAACGGCGGTTTGTTGTACTAATAACCGTGCAGTGTCTGCATCAAAGCCGAGTTTTAGCGCTTCTTGTTGCATAGCTTCCATAAACAGGAAGAAATAGGCAGGTGCGCTGCCAGCAACAGCAATAATGTCATTAATCCCTTTCTCTGTGTCGACCCAGCAAATTCTGCCTGTGGCGCTCATTAGCTCGGCGGTAAAGTCCCGATCTTGCTGGCTAACCTGCTGTGGCGCATATAGTCCACTCATTCCTTTGCCAATAAGGGAAGGGGTATTTGGCATAATACGGACGATATTCAGGTTATCCCCCAGCAGCTCATAGAAGCGCTGAACTTGAACACCTGCAGCAATAGAGAGGACGAGTTTATTGCTGAAATCGACATGTTCTTTCAGTGCGGTACACACTTCAGCCATTAACTGTGGTTTAACCGCTAATACAATCACATCCGCCTGTTTAGCGCAGAGGTTATTATCACTGCTGCTATGAACACCTAATTTTTGCGCCAGTACATCGCGTTTTGTTGTTGATGGTGAACAAACGCTGATCTTATCTGCGGGATATCCGCTTGCAACTAAGCCAGAAATAATAGCGCCAGCCATATTGCCAGCACCAATGAAGGCAATTTTACTATGTTGCATGCCTACCTCTCCAATGTGTTATTAGCCTGCGTATTGTGAAGAGCGCCGCTATTGGTCGGCACATAATCGCGCGCACCAAAAATAGCAGTGCCAATACGCACCATTGTACTACCGGCGGCAATAGCCGCATCCATATCGTCTGTCATTCCCATAGAGAGTGTGTCCACACAGGGATATTGTGATTTTAATGTGACAAATGCCTGATTCATCTGTTGAAATACAGCTAGCTGACGTGCGGCATCAGCCTCTGGTGCAGGTATCGCCATTAATCCCCGCAGACATAATCTGGGAAGGGCAGCAATTTGCGCGGCTAGCTCATCCAAGCCTGCTAGCGTAATGCCGGATTTGCTCTCTTCATCACTGATATTAATCTGAATAAGCACGTTAAGAGGCGCGAGTTCTTCTGGGCGTTGATCGTTTAGACGCAGTGCAATACGTGCACGATCAACGGTATGTATCCAGTGAAAATTTTCGGCGACTAATCGGCTTTTATTGGACTGTAATGGGCCGATAAAGTGCCATTCTAAACTCTCACTCCCGCTTCTTTTGGAGAAATATTTAACTTTATCAACGCCTTCTTGAACATAGTTTTCACCAAAGGCACGTTGCCCTGCAGAGATCGCCTCTTCAAGGTCTGCAATGGGTTTGGTTTTACTCACGGCGAGAAGGGTAACGTCCTCTGATGCTCGGTGACAGCGTTGTGTCGCGGCATCAATGCGGCTTCTGACAGCCTGCAAATTCTGTTGGATTGTGCTCATTAATCTCTTTCATACCTATTCGGCTGCATGGTCGCATTATCTCTGTTTGATTCTTTTTCAACAACCCAGATTCCGCTTTTATTGGCGAGTGCGGGCAAGGCTGCGAGGCTTCTCGGTGTTTGGCAGAAAATAACCTGCATATTGCAGAGATTTTCTGAAAGCGTTTCGCATCACCACCACAATGTGGACATTTTATCCCAGTAACGCTTTGTTTTCAGGATATAGATATCGCCTGTCCAAATTCCGGGGGTTATGCCTCATTAAGGGAGATGATGATGGCCTTAAACGAGTTAATCATGAGAAGTATCCAATCCAGAGCATCCGACCTACATCTCTCCTCTGGGTATAGACCGATGATGAGAGTCGATGGCGCATTGAAAGCATTTGGTGATGAGATACTGAACCATCAACAGTTAATGTCATGGCTACAACCTACGTTAACAGTATCACAGAGCGAGCAATTGGCTCGTGATGGCGAATTAGATTATGCCCTGATGCTAGATGATAATGTGCGGCTGAGAGGTAATCTATTTCAACAGCGGCAAGGAATATCTGCTGCCTTTCGCCACATTCCTACACGTATTCCAGATATGGATGAGTTGGATGCGCCTACTGCTCTAACAGCGCTGCTACATCAGCGTGATGGCATTATTTTAGTGACAGGGGCGACAGGGAGTGGCAAATCAACGACATTAGCGGCGCTGGTGGGGGAGCTAAATCGTACTGTAGCTCAGCATATTCTCACAATGGAAGACCCTATAGAGTTCATTCATACCAGCCGTAGAAGCCTGATTCAACAGCGAGAAATTGGGCCACATTCAGCCTCTTTTATGACAGCACTGAGAGCGGCTTTGCGGGAAGATCCCGATATTATTTTGTTAGGTGAGCTTCGCGATCCTGCGACGATTCGCTTGGCATTAACTGCGGCAGAAACGGGGCATTTAGTACTGGCATCGTTGCATACCCGCTCTGCGATTCAGACGATAGAGCGCCTTGTTGATGTTTTCCCTGCAGAAGAAAAGGCTTTTGTCCGTGCACAGCTAGCAAGCAGCCTGAGAGGTGTTATTGCTCAGAAATTACTACCAAGAAAGGAGGGCGGCAGAATTGCTGTCTTTGAGGTGTTACTAGGGACACCGGCGGTAAGCAGCCTGATTCGAGAGGGAAAAACCCACCAGTTACTGAGTGTGTTGCAAACCAGCAAACATCTTGGTATGCAGTCAATGGAACAGGGAATTTTAGCCAGAGCTGCACAAGAATTGATTACCGAAGAGGATAAGCTCAATGCTATTGCAGCGCTGTAGTGATTAATAACTAGTGATAAGTGATAAATGACTAGTGATTAATGGCCTGCTTGTTCCTCAAACCAACTTTCAAGGATGATGACGGCAGAGGCGGCATCTACGCTGCCTTTATCCAAGGCACGGTAACCACCGCGATCGAAGAGATCAGCCCGAGCTTCTACTGTGCTCAACCGCTCATCCTGTAGCGCAACTTGCACGCCAAACCTGCCGTGTAGGCGGTTTGCGAATTTACGAGCCAGTGCGGTTAGCGGTTGTTCCGTTCCGTCCATGTTTAACGGGAGGCCAACTACCACAAGGTCGGGTTGCCACTCGCGCAGCATTTTTTCAACCTTTTGCCAATCGGGGGAACCGTCATTCGCTTTAAATGAGGAGAGCGGGCGTGCTGTGCCCGTAATTTCCTGACCGATAGCAGCACCAATACTTTTAGTACCGAAATCGAAGGCAATAATTGTGCGGCTAGACATTATGCATGCCCCGCTTCTAACGCGATGTTATGAATATCAATGCCCAGCTTTTTAGCCGCCGCGTGCCAGCGTTCAGAAATAGGCGTATTGAATAGGATCTCGGGATCGGCTTTTACCGTTAACCAAGCATTCTCTAATATCTCGTTCTCTAATTGACCCACTTCCCAACCGGCATACCCTAGCGATATCAGTACATTTTTAGGCTGGCGTGTGGTGCCCATGGTTTTTAAAACATCTTTTGATGTTGTGATCATGGTGTCATCGGATATTTGTAGGCTAGAGCTGAAATTGTCCTGTGGCGTATGAAGAATAAACCCGCGATCGTCTGCAAGTGGGCCACCGAGAAATATAGGGCTATCTAGATTAACGCCTTCTGCACGCGGCACTGGATTAATCGAGAGCTTCTTTAATAAGTTCTCAACGGTAAGTCGTTCGGCGGGCTTATTAATAATCAGCCCCATTGCACCATCTTCATTGTGTTCACAAATATAAACAACGGCGCGTTGAAAGTAAGGATCTTGCAGCGTTGGCATGGCAATCAAAAAGTGGTGTTGTAGGTTCATGCTGTGTTTATTGGCCGTCATGTTTTAGGGGAAAAGTCTGGGGGTAGTATGCGTATTCTATCGAGGGAAGTCACTGCTCAAAGGCCAAGGTTAAGATGTTAGGCCGATTTTTTTGTTGCAAGCATCTTATTTGAAACGAAGAGACTGGGGTTTGAGTAAAGATGACTGGAGCGCTGTTTTCCTGCGCTCCAGTGAATAAACAATGGGTTGATCTCAGTTCACACAAAAGACTAGCTACTATTCATTTTTCAAGTGGTTAATTGCACAAGCTGATTTCCTGCCAACCTATTTTTTACCAAGACGTTTTTCTATTGCATCCATCAGCATACCCGTTACAGAGATAGGGAATGCGGCTTCGATTTCACGGGCGCAGGTCGGGCTGGTAACGTTAATTTCAGTTAAACGATCGCCAATGATATCTAGACCAACAAAGATAAGGCCTTTTTCTTTAAGGGTTGGTGCAACTGCACGGGCAATTTTCCAATCGCTTTCGCTCAGAGGACGAGCTTCACCACGGCCGCCTGCGGCTAAATTACCGCGAGTCTCACCTTTTTGTGGGATACGCGCCAAGCAGTAAGGTACAGGTTCTCCGTCAACGACGAGAACACGTTTGTCGCCTTCGGTAATAGCGGGGATAAAGTTCTGCGCCATACAAAAACGGTTGCCAAGCTCGGTCAGGGTTTCAATGATGACAGAAAGGTTTGGATCGTTTGGTTTAACACGGAATATTGACGAGCCACCCATACCATCGAGTGGTTTCAGGATGATGTCACCATGCTTTTCATAGAATTTGCGAATCAGCGCTGCACTGCGAGTGACCAGTGTATCTGGCGTCAACTCTGGGAACCATGCAGTGAACAGCTTTTCATTACAGTCGCGCAGGCTTTGCGGTTTATTAACGATCAACGTTCCTTTCACTTCGGCACGTTCAAGAATATAGGTCGCGTAGATATATTCGGTGTCAAAAGGGGGATCTTTACGCATTAGGATCGCATCGAGATCCTGTAGAGAGGTATCTGCTTCATCGCTTAAGGTATACCACTCCTCTTTATCTTCTTTCACCGTGACACGGCGGGTTCTGGCGCGGGCTTCACCGGCATGAAGATACAGATCGTTCATTTCCATATAATACAGTTCCCAACCACGACGCTGGGCTTCCAGCAACATGGCGAAACTGGTGTCTTTTTTGATATTGATGGATGAAATAGGATCCATCACGATACCGAGCTTAATCATTCTCTTCTCCTTAACCCAGATCGCCGAAACGAACCTGTAAAGCGGTAATAACGGTCAGCGCCGCTGTTTCTGTACGCAGAATACGCGGGCCCAGTAGAATATCAGTAAAACTATAGCGAGCGGTCATATCAATTTCATCGGCTGATAAACCCCCTTCAGGGCCAATCAGTAGTCTAACGCGTTGGACGGGTAGCGGTAGCGTATTAATACTGTGTTGGGCTCTTGGGTGAAGATTGAGCTTGAGGCTGTCATCTTCCTCTTGGCACCAAGACTCCAACGCCATTACTGGGCGGATCTCCGGCACGGTATTACGACCGCACTGTTCACAAGCAGCAATAGCAATTTTTTGCCACTGCTGAAGTTTTTTCTCTAAGCGTTCACCGTCTAACTTAACACCACAGCGTTCTGAAAACAGAGGTGTGATGGTATTCACGCCAAGCTCGATAGATTTTTGAATAGTGAATTCCATCTTATCGCCGCGGGAGATGACTTGCCCTAAGTGAAGGTCTAGAGGGGATTCGATATTATCTATCTCCCCTTTGCCCAGCTTAACGTGCACCTGTTTTTTATCTACCTGTGTAATTTCTGCGGCGAAAATGCGGTTACTGCCATCGAATAACTGTATTGCATCGCCTTTAGCCATTCTTAACACTCTACCCACGTGATTGGAGGCATCATCACTCAGCGTGATGTCGCTGTTATCGTGCAGTTGTTCTGGGTGGTAGATGCGAGGTACACGCATAGATATATATTCCCAATAAATAAAAGAGTTAGCTCTTGTTACTGTTGTTAAACCAAAAACGCCGCGATATGGGCGTGGTTTAGGTGCATTGACGCAATGTTAACTCATTATGCTCAGTGGCGAGAATAGCGGAGGCTAATTTCCTAGAACCTAACGGCAGGCGCGTTGAATATAGGGATTATGGTTTCCCTGTACGGCGGCGATAGCATTATCTCTTTGGCACTCCCATTTGGATGGGGGAAAGCGTTTATCCCAGACTGCGAATAGTTGGGTTTGCTGGCGTGATAGTGTGATTTGATAGGTATCTCGCATGTAAAAGTAAGTGCGTGCTATCGCGCCTTTCGCTCTATTTGGCGGCTCGACAATTTTATTCTTAAAGTCGACTTTCATTTCACAGCGCCCATATTGTCTTTCTCCGCCGTTCCATTGGGAGAAGGCAAAATTGTTACGGTCGGCATTAATCTCACCAATGGCAGGCTGCATATTGTGAATATCGCCTTCCAAAATCTGAAAGCGCTCATCTTTAGCGCAGTTTTTCCTGCCACCGTCTTTCCAGCATTTGAGCTGGTACCCTAAATGTGCCGCAGGTACCACATGCTCCCACTCAATGCGTGATGCACGCTCTTTATTGGTACGCACGCTGTAACCGCAGGATTTTAATTGTGGAACACCTTTCTTGCCTTCCCACTTGATAGGGCAGCCACAATAAAACGTTGAAGGTGATTTTTGATGAATCTTGATGGCTCTGGCCTTGGCCTGTCCGAAGTTGAGCGGCATATTTGCATCGGCAGAAAGAGAAATAAACGAGGAGAGACATCCTATGCTGAGCAATAGGATAAAGCGCAATAATGTACTTGAATTAGATGAATAAAGAGGGGGCATATTTCCTACACGATAAGGCCAATAACACCTTGGAGAATAGCGGAAATGAGAGTCTATTCGCAAGCCATATACTGTATTAATTTACAGTGTATGGCTAAGTACTATCGGAGATGTAACGAAAATGCCGATTTAAACTGTGGTATAGCGGTATCCTGACCCATGTACGGTACGGATTAAGAGCGGATTTAGCGGGTCTAGCTCGATCGCTTTGCGCAGTTTCGATATATGTTGATCGAGTGTCCGGCTATTTGGCTGGTGGTCATAACCCCAAGCAAAATCGAACAGCATATCTCGCGTTACCACCTTATTTTTATTTTGATAAAGGCAGGTGAGGATATTCACCTCACGTAATGAAAGCTCAATACGATCGTTATGGCGTATAGCACATAGCTCGCTAGGGTGAATCTCGAGATCGCCGAAGGAAAAGGCGTTATTTTTATTTTGCGGTAAATTTCGTAAGCATCTACGGGCAATCGTTTTGATTCTGGCTCTGATTTCATGGATGCCGAAGGGTTTGCTGATGTAATCATCTGCGCCGAGTTCTAACCCCACAACACGGTCTATCTCTTCATCTTTGGCAGAAAGAAAAATGATAGGCGTTAACTCATTGTCTTTGCGAATTTCACGACAAACAGAGTAGCCATCCAGTTCAGGCATCATAATATCCAGAATAATAAAGTCAGGTTTGTCCTGATGATATTTATCTAGTGCAACTTTGCCATTTTCAGCGAGGATAGGGGTATATCCCTCTTTACTCAAAACCTCACTTAAACCGTTACGGATATTCGTATCATCTTCGGCAATCAGAATTTTCATCGTATTAAACCCCGGTTACGTTGTGTGGTAGGGGAAGCACTAAAGTAAATTGGACACCCGGTTTAGTGTTCTCAACTTTCACTTCACCTTTTAAGCTACGGGCTAGCTGTTCGGCAATTGTTAGCCCTAACCCTGTTCCAGATACCCCTTCTGTCAGGCTAGATTTTATACGATAGAACGGTTGAAATATGTTCTTTATTTCCTTTGCTGCAATCCCTTTCCCATAATCGCGAACATGGATATAGGCGCTATGCTCATCGTGTTGTACGTTGAGATCGACACGCTTACCTTCACCGGCATATTTCTCTGCATTGTTTAAAAAGTTACTGATGATTTGGATAACTCGGTCGATATCTGTCTCTATTTCAACACTATTTCCCGCTACCAAATTAAGTTGTATTCCTTTGGCTTCAAAGGCAGGGATAAATGTTTGGTATACCTGTTCAGCAATGACATTGAGATGTGTTTTTTGAATATGTAGCTTCGGTGCTTTGGTAAAGCTCAATATATTCTGAATCAACCTCGATAGGCGTTGGCTCTCGCTGACAATGACATCCAGATAGTGCGCTGAACGGGAGTCATCTTCACTTAGGTCTTCTTTTAATATTTCAGCGTATAAGGTGATATTTGTCAGCGGCGTTTTTAATTCATGGGAGACTTGCCCGACGAAGTTAACCTGTTGGCTGGCGAGCCTCAACGTTAGGGTATATTCCCGATAGAGACGAAAAGCAATTAGCCCGATAACGGCAATCATCAGGAAGATGAATAATCCACCCCATAAAAAGTATTGATAACTATTGGTTTCGGGGGCGTAATAATCTACCTGCCAGTTCGTTAGTGGGTAAGAGAGGCGGTAAGTATCCTGCAAATTCTTCCGGTTGATGATCTCAGGAGAGCCACTTTGGTAGAGCAAAATAGTGTTGTCAGCTACGGTCAGTGAGTTTTCAGGGAATGTGAAATTGAGAGTATTGATAACCTCAGATAAAAAGTGAACGTAAGAGATCTTAAAACCGATAATGCTATCGTTAGACATCAACCAATAGATAAGCAGTTTTTCATCACTGTCTTCACGAATAAACCAGCCTGACCGCAAACGCCCCTCATCATCAGTGAAATAGTGGCTGTACAGTTGGCTAGGATCGTGAGAAATAGGCGTTATCGTCTGAATCCACTTTTTCTCTATTTCTGTCGTGGTGGACTGTTCTTTAGGGAATAGCAGGATATTTTTCTGTAACACGAAAATATTATCGATCTCACTATCTTCTGCTATTAGTTTGGCGAGGGCATCCTCATCCAGTCGAATAAACTGAGCAATAGCGTTAAGGCGGGTTGCCTTTTTATTCAGCATTTCGGTAATAAATAAGCCAACCTGCTCCGTATGGCTTTTCGCCAACGTCTGGGTTTGGTAATGCCGCAATAGCGCCTCATGTTCGATAGTTCTAAACCCTAAATAGGCGATAAAGCTCGTTATCAACAAGGTGATAATAACGAAGAGGGCAATGCTATTGGGCTTCTTTATCATTTAGCTCGGCTCAATTGTCAGAGATAGCAATAATGCTATCTCTGAGTAGTGGCAATGGTATTAACTAAGATAACTAGTACTGTTGTTTTTGTGTTTTGTAGTTACTTTCTTTAACTGACTTGCGGTAAGTTGATGTCGCTTTCTTTTCCATGGAGTCAGATAAGTCTTGTTGTGCTTGTGCATTCTGCTTTGCTTTCTGTAATGAGGCAGGAGATGTGACTTGTAACGAGTTTAGAGAGTTAGCGCTGGCGTCCATCATCGCTTTGGCCTCTTTTTTCTTCCCTGCATCCATCAACTTGATAGCTTCTTCATTTGCTAAAGCGACTTTCTGAATTTCTGACTCAACTAGCACATCTTCCACGACGGCTTTCGACACAGCTTCCTTGGATTTGCTATAGCGAACATTCACGGCTTGATCAAATTTGTCATCTTTCTTGCTGCTAAGGTTGTTATAGCTAACATTAACATCTGCCAATTTCATACTCTGCTCATTCACGCCTTTGGCCGGAATCACTTCAAGCAGAACATATTTGTCCTGATTAGCATACAGTTGGTTTAGTTTTACGGTGACAACGTTTCCAGAAATAGAGCCATCTCGACCTAGTAGACGAACTGGTTTCACGGCTTTATCTGTCGTAATCGTTACGGTTACATTTTGAGCAACTACCGACATCACATCAGTAAACTCTTTCTGGAAAGCATTTTCCAAATCTGCTGCATTATCAACAAAGGCATGGTTACCATCGCTGTAGTTGGCGATAGCTGTCATCAGGTCTTCGTTGTAGTCAGAACCGAGGCCGATAGTGGTGATTGATACCCCTTTTTTCGCGGCAAGGCGCGCCAGACCAGAGAGGTCGCTGATAGACGTAGGCCCTTTATTTGCCTGACCATCGGAAAGCAGAATGATACGATTGATAGAGTCTGCATTGAGATATTTTTCAACCTGACCAATGCCTCTGCTGACGCCAGCAAACAGGGCCGTCATTCCCCTCGGTGTAATGTGCTGTTTAACTTTCTCGATAAGTGCTGTTTTATCTTTTACTTTTGATGCGTGCACAATAACTTCAGCTTCGTTGTCGTAGGCGACAATCGCAATCGTATCGTCGGGATTGAGCATGTTGATGGCAAGTATCGCTGCATCTCTAGCTTTTTCTATTCTGTCACCGCTCATTGATGCTGAGCGGTCGATAACCAAGACAAGGTTGATTGGGCTGCGCTTCTGAGTCTCTTGATTAAAACCGGTTAGTGAGACGCGCAAATAGTTTTTATCCTGACTGTTTTCTAATACAACAGGGGAGGATAGCTCAGATTTTATCGTGATTTTGGGAGCGGCTGCTGAGGTTGAGAAAGCGGAAAAAGACGCTAATGAGGCAATTAAAAAAGTAGACAGATATTTTATATTCATGAGTAAAAGCCCTTGGTGTGTTGAGTACCGATATTATTTATCTGAACAGGTACTGAGTTGTCTGTTCCTTGTATTAGTTTGTAAAAAAGTTGTAAAAATAGCCATTATTGGTCACACAGCCAAAAGCTGTCTTCCTTTATTGAGTATATGAAGAGATGTGCTCAATAGGTAGATTCATCGGGCTTACTCTCATTTAGGAGAGGGCGTAACAGTTCACCGCACTGACGGCAGCGATACTCTGTCTCTTTACGCAGCACACGATTATGACGGCGAATCGTTAATTCATGCTTCTGGCAGCCACACTGATATGTGAAGGTATTGCCCTGCACGGTTTGGATAGCGAACTTGTGGGTACGACGGGCAGGGACATCCAGAATGCTCTCCATCATCCAGCGCCATTCAGCTCCGTGAGGTGATACGCGGCCAAAGCGCTTATGTACTAAAAGATGTGCTAATTCGTGTGGAATGACTTCATCAATAAACGATTGGCCATTCTCCGCCAATAAAACGGGATTCAGCCGGATGGCCCAGTGATTAAGCCACGCTGTTCCTGCACTGGTACCACGCAGTTGATAGCTGATATCCGGCTCAGGATAATGAGTGTCGAGACGTTGATTAGCGAGCTGAAGCTTTTCACGCAGGCAACGCATAACACCTTGCTGTAGTGCGATGGGCAGTCTTAATTTATTCATATGCTCGTTAACCGAAGATAAAAATGGCGGGACTCATGCCCGCCATTTTACAGTTGCTTATTGCTGTTTAAAAATTGGTTTGTTATCTCAAGCCAGCGGCTTCGCGCAGCATTGCTGCTTTGTCCGTTTTCTCCCAAGAGAACTGTTCACGGCCAAAGTGACCATATACTGAGGTTTCAAGGTAGATTGGGCGCACCAGATCCAGCATCTGGATCAGGCCATGTGGGCGAAGATCGAAGAATTCACGGATCAGTTGGCTTAGACGCTCGTGTGGGACTTTCTCAGTACCGAAGGTTTCGATCATGATAGATGTTGGTTCCGCAACGCCAATAGCGTAAGAAACTTGAATCTCACAGCGATCTGCCAAGCCAGCAGCAACGATATTTTTAGCAACATAGCGCGCAGCATATGCCGCAGAGCGGTCAACTTTAGAAGGATCTTTACCGGAGAATGCACCGCCGCCGTGACGAGCTGCACCGCCGTAGGTATCAACGATAATTTTGCGTCCTGTTAGGCCACAGTCACCCATTGGCCCGCCGATAACGAAACGGCCAGTTGGGTTGATGAAATATTTGGTGCTCTCTGTCAGCCACTCAGAAGGTAATACAGGCTTGATGATGTGCTCCATCACTGCTTCTTGCAGATCTTTCTGTTCAATCTCTTCGGCGTGTTGAGTAGAGAGAACCACGGCATCAATACCGACGATCTTACCGTTGTCATACATAAAGGTGACTTGGCTTTTCGCATCGGGGCGTAACCACGGCAGCGTGCCATCTTTACGCACTTGTGCCTGACGCTCCATCAATCGATGAGCATAGGTAATAGGTGCAGGCATCAGTACTTCGGTTTCGTTGGTTGCATAACCAAACATGATTCCCTGATCGCCAGCGCCTTGAGAGAGCGGGTCATCACGGTCAACGCCCTGATTAATATCGGGTGATTGCTTACCAATGGCATTAAGTACAGCACAAGAGTTAGCATCAAAGCCCATTTGTGAGCTGACATAGCCCACGTTGCATACGGTGCGGCGTGTGAGTTCTTCGATATCGACCCAAGCTGATGTTGTAATTTCACCGCCGATTAAAACCATACCGGTTTTAATAAATGTCTCACATGCAACGCGCGCTTTTGGGTCTTGTTCCAAAATAGCATCGAGTACAGCATCAGAGATTTGATCAGCGATTTTATCTGGATGCCCTTCAGAGACAGACTCAGACGTAAAAAGGTGTTTAGCCATGGTGTTGTTTACCTTTCGAAAACGGGTTTAATAACTGTCTGGCGCCAGGGGATCCTTAAAAACGTATATCTAGATAGTGCAAAAAAGTGCATGACTAATCTATTAACTACACGATATTTAACGACATTAAGTTTATGTTTCGTTCTTTTAATGTCCCAAGGGGCATAGCTGTAAACAGCTTTATCAGTTGAATCGATATAGATGGATTAACATCTGGATGGCTATTCTAGGTCAGGGTGTCAGATGAATGCTACTATTTTTTAGCAAATGGTCTCTTTCTGGCTGGGGTAAAATACGGTAAGTCAGCGTGCTATCACGTGTAAAAATGAAACTTATTAGGTTGTAACAAAAAATTTTGTAAGTCGTCAGAGTCGGTTGGATATTTGTTACTTAAGTGAGTGATTTTTCATTTTGCTTTTTTATCAAGTTATCGGTATAAACTGCGCGCGACCTATCAATAAGAATGGCACTGTTTTTGGCGGTGATACTCTTATAGATAGTAAGATTTTTATAGGCAGTATTCATTTTAGCTACGCCGCGATAAAGCGGTATTTATGGAGGAGGTAGGACTGATGACATATTGTCCGCCTGTTGTTGCAAAGCTGTCTGCATACTGTGATACACAGCGCCCCCCAGACGTTAAGAACCACTACCGTCCATCTTCCCTCCTGTCTATATCATCTCGATGTCATCAGGGGATAGTCTCCGCTTGGAGTACGCATCCTGATTAACACAACTCTATTTTTCGATCGACTTGCCCGATATGTTTCGGGGATATGATCTTGGTTTTTTCTTAAGAACTTAACGAAGTCTTAAAAACATCACATACAGTAGTCATGTAAAGCAGCTATTAATAAGAGGCTTATGCTTTAGATAAGGTGATGAGACACCCACGCCATGACTATAACTATTTTAATAAACCCGTTATTCGACGGATGATTCTCATTATTTATGCTCCATAAGGGAGGTTGCCATGAACGATCGTGAGGCTAGCAAGATGTTGCGCACATATAATGTCGCCTACTGGGGTGGAAACTATTATGACGTGAACGAAAAAGGGCACATTACCGTATGCCCCGACCCGGATAAGCCAGAGGCAACAGTCGACTTGGCAGAACTTGCCAGCACAATGAAGGACAATGGGCAGCGCCTGCCTTCCCTGTTCTGCTTTCCTCAAATCTTACAGCACCGCCTGCGTTCCATTAACGCGGCATTTAAGCGCGCACGCGAATCTTTTGGCTATCAGGGCGACTATTTCTTGGTTTACCCCATTAAGGTGAATCAGCATCGTCGCGTCATTGAATCCTTAGTTAACTCTGGCGAACCGATGGGGCTAGAGGCGGGTTCAAAAGCGGAATTAATGGCTGTGCTTGCCCATGCGGGGATGACGCGCACTGTTATCGTCTGTAATGGTTATAAAGATCGTGAATATATTCGTCTGGCGCTGATCGGCGAGAAGATTGGTCACAAGGTTTATCTGGTGATCGAGAAGATGTCCGAAATTGAGATGGTGCTGGAAGAAGCCGAACGCTTGAATGTGGTACCGCGTTTAGGTGTCCGTGCACGCCTAGCTTCCCAAGGTTCGGGCAAATGGCAGTCAAGCGGCGGTGAAAAATCGAAGTTTGGTCTAGCGGCAACACAGGTACTGCAATTAGTGGAAATACTGCGTGAGGCCGGTCGGTTAGACAGCCTGCAACTACTGCACTTCCATTTAGGATCACAGCTCGCCAACATTCGCGACATCGCAACCGGCGTGCGTGAATCGGCGCGTTTTTATGTCGAGCTACATAAGCTTGGCGTGCGTATTCAGTGCTTCGATGTGGGTGGTGGCTTGGGCGTAGATTATGAAGGCACTCGCTCACAATCTGATTGCTCCGTTAACTACGGCCTGAATGAGTACGCGAACAACGTCATTTGGGGAATTGGTGATGCGTGTAACGAGCATAATTTGCCTCACCCAACGGTTATCACTGAGTCTGGGCGTGCAGTAACGGCACACCATACTGTGTTGGTTTCCAATGTGATTGGGGTTGAGCGCAACGAGTTTGTTGAACCTGATCCTCTGCCAGAGAATGCCCCTCGTGCATTAGAAAGCCTGTGGGATACATGGCAGGAGATTTTAGAGCCGGAAAATCGCCGTTCTTTGCGTGAATGGTTACATGACAGCCAACAAGATCTGCATGATGTGCATACTCAGTATGCCATTGGTTTGTTGGACCTGACTCAACGAGCGTGGGCTGAAGAACTCTATCTGAATATCTGCAACAAGATTCAGGAGCAGCTAGACCCAAGCAATCGCGCGCACCGCCCATTAATTGATGAGCTACAGGAGAGAATGGCAGATAAGTTATACGTTAACTTCTCTCTGTTCCAATCCATGCCGGATGCGTGGGGGATCGATCAACTGTTCCCTGTTCTGCCTATTAGCGGGCTGAATAAGGCGCCAGAGCGCCGCGCGGTTCTGCTCGATATTACGTGTGACTCAGACGGCACTATCGATCACTTTATTGATGGTGACGGCATTGCGACAACGATGCCAATGCCGCCATATGACCCAGAGAATCCGCCATTGATCGGCTTTTTCATGGTTGGGGCGTATCAGGAAATTTTGGGCAACATGCACAACTTGTTCGGCGATACCTCATCTGTTGATGTTTTTGTTTTTGAAGATGGCACAGTAGAAACAGAATTGTCTGATGAAGGTGATACCGTTGCCGACATGCTGGAATATGTGCAGCTCTCGCCGGAAGTATTGCTAGCTCGCTTCCAAGATCAGGTTAAAAATGCCGATCTTGAGCCAGATGTACGTGCTCAATTCTTAGAAGAGTTTGAGTCCGGTCTGTATGGTTATACTTACCTTGAAGATGAGTAATCGTCTCTGATAATAAAAGACCCAGCGATATGATATCGCTGGTTTTTTGATGAAAAATAAGGAGCAATCCATGAATACCCTGGGCAATAAACCCGATAACTCTCTGGTCTCCAACGCCTTTGGTTTTTTGCGTTTTCCGCTGGAGTTTCAGCCCTATAACAGCGATGCCGACTGGGTTATCACAGGCGTACCTTTTGATATGGCAACCTCTGGCAGAGCAGGTTCTCGCCACGGGCCTGCGGCTATTCGTCAGGTTTCGACCAACCTTGCATGGGAAGGCAACCGCTGGCCGTGGGATTTCGATCTACGCGATCGCTTAAAAGTGGTTGATTGCGGCGATGTCGTGTTTAACTTCGGCGATGCTCAGGACATGTGCAATAACTTGCAATCTCATGCTGAGCGCGTATTGGCCGCGGGAAAACGCATGTTAAGTTTTGGTGGCGATCACTTCGTTACACTGCCTTTGCTACGCGCGCACGCTAAACATTTTGGCAAGATGGCGCTGGTTCATTTTGATGCACATACCGATACTTACGCTAATGGTAGCGCTTATGACCATGGCACCATGTTCTACCATGCCCCTAACGAAGGTTTGATCGACCCGAATCACTCGGTACAGATCGGTATTCGTACCGAGTATGACCATGATAATGGTTTCACTGTGCTGGATGCGGCTCAAGTTAACGATCGCAGCGTGGATGATGTGCTGGCGCAAGTGAAGCAGATTGTTGGCGATATGCCAGTCTATCTGAGCTTTGATATTGATTGCTTAGACCCTGCTTTTGCACCAGGTACAGGCACGCCAGTGATCGGGGGGTTAACCAGCGACCGAGCGTTGAAACTGGTTCGCGGCCTGCAATCGCTAAATATCGTCGGCATGGATGTGGTCGAAGTGGCACCGTCCTATGATCAATCAGAGATAACGGCTCTGGCGGCGGCAACGTTAGCGCTGGAAATGCTTTATCTACAGGCGGCGAAGAAAGGCGCTTAGTTTCTTGTTGGTTGATCTAAATAGAAACGGCTCTACCTAAATAGGTGAGCCGTTTTTTTATGTTAAATGGTGTCAACTAATTGATATTTATATGTTTTATTTATTGCTTTATATATAACTGATTTTCTAATCCGTTTGCCACGGGTGTCGTAGTGGCGATGGTGGGAGAGGGTGCCTTGGGTACGATTGACTTCTTGATGCAGCACTGGTCTGTCTCTGAAATTATTCCCACCTAATCCACTTATCGAGCAAATTAAACCATTTGCACTTAGGCACGTCTGGTAGCGATAACTGGCATGCTGACTTCCTCTATCTGAGTGAATGATGACGACATCACGGGATCTACGTTGCTTTATTGCCATCTATAACGCATCAATAATCAATGATGTTTTCAGTCTATTATTTACACTCCAGCCATCGGCAAACGTGCTTGGCCATTGACCAAACGGTAAGTTGCTGGTCAAAATGAGGCTACCGTGCTCATAACGCTTGGCGACCACATTGAAAAAGAGGTTCGCCTCCTCTCGACCAAAGGGTAAATATCCAATTTAATCTATTATCAATAGGTTAGGCGCCATGACTGAACGTGAAAGATACTGTTTGAGCTTATTTTGCCGTTTCGCCGTGGAAAGTTGCAGCATCAGGTCTGCTGCGGTGATAAAGCGTGTTTTCTTCTTCGCTTGCACCGCTTTGAGTCCTAAGCCAATGGCAAGATGCGTTTTACCTACACCACTGGGACCCAACAGCACCACATTCTCATGGCGCTCGATAAAAGTGAGGGCGCTTAACGCTTTGATGTGTTGTCTAGGGACTCCGGTTGCGAAGGTAAAATCAAATGAACTGAGCGCTTTGTTAGCGGGAAACCCCGCCATTTGAGTGAACATGCTACGTGTGTGCTCATCGCGACGATATTACTCCCCTTCCAACAAGGCTAGCAGGAACTCTCCATAGCTTTTATCTTGAGCGATGTATTGTTCTGCGAGCGAAGCCCAGTCGCTGGATATGGAACTTAAATTAAATGTTCCATACAGGTGATTAATCTGTTCGTGTAGTAACATGACATTCTCCTAATAAGGCGTCATAAACGGCTATGGAATGCTGCAAACGAGTTAATTCAAAAGGAGGAGCGACACCAAGGGAGAGAGAGTTAATATGATGTATTGACTCATCGATTATCGCAGGCAAGGGCAATAAATACTCACGTTCTTGAACTAACCTATCGGCTGGTTTTTCCAAGGTCGTGCCATGAATGCGCTGATGAGCAACGCGTTGTAACCATGGCCCGATTTTCGCGTTTGCTAGCTCAACATCCAGCGTGAGCCCTTGTACACGTAGCACCGTGTTTAACGGCACGATAAAGCTGTTTTTTAGGTAATGGTTGAAGCGTTCTACCTTACCTTTGGTTTTTGCGCGATAAGGCTTACACGCCTTTAACTGAAAACCATAATCCTTTGAAAGCTGTAGTATGCCATCATGCAGTTTATGCTCGCCTTCGACATACGCATCCCGCTTGATGATGAGCGCTTTGGCGTTATCACACAAAACCTGTTTTGGTACACCTGCAAAATATTCAAAGGCTTCTTTTAGCCCCTGTTGCCAGGCTTGAGCTCGCTCATTATCAAAGAATTTCACGTAACAGGCACGGGAATATCCCAACGTGGCGACAAACGCCTTTAAGGGTGTTTTACCACAACGGATCGTGGTGAAATCAATTTGCATCTGTTGACCCGGTTGAGTTTCAAAACGCACAACAGGCTCTGGGATAACAACCGATTTAAAGGGGCGAACAAAACGGCGTAGTTGAGCAATTCCCCCTTGATAACCGCGTTGTAAGATTTCGTCAAATAAGACAGAAGCGGGTATCCAATCAGGTTTAGCCTGCTCGATCCGCTGTATCAGGTAAGGTTTAAAAGGTGCCAGTTTGGTTATTTTGAGGTTCCTTTTTGTATAAGTTGGTTTTGTTTGGCATAGCAAATGATGTTTAA
>DF158882.1:1830242-1833032 GCA_000307305.1 Enterobacteriaceae bacterium B14 | reverse complement strand
AGTGATATAGACAAGCGACTTCAAGAGTGACGGTCATTGAGGAACCTATAAACATGGCAGTGTATCAATTTAACGCTTTTGCGTCACAACCGTAATTCATATGTTACCGCCATATTGTGATATTTTTTTATTTACTAAAACACCTTAATCTTTGATAACCAATAATTTCCTTTATCGTAAACACATCCAAGTAAAACATTTCCTTCAGTTTTAATTGTCAATTCACGACCATTGCTGTATTTATTTTCAATAGACCACTTTATATCAGCAATATCGAGATATCGCATGATAAGCTCAAAACTTGTTTCACTATATATAGATAAATCGTTCAATATAGACACTGGGCAACGAGCCAAATCGAATCCTAAAGAGTATATTTTTGAATCAATTATCATTATTTCTAAAGCATCATAAAAATATGAGAATCCCTCATTCTCATTTGAATTATCAAAATAATATTTTTGACCCAAGTCCTCTTTTGAGAAAATGGAATATACATCTTTTTCATGGGAACCTATTTTTAATGCTAAATAGGTCCCTGTTTTTAAAAAATCAGTTAAGTTCATTTAATTTTCCCAACATTTTTGAGAACTTGTCCATGCCTCTTTCGGCTAACCCAATTGAATTTTTACTGCTACTTGGATCACTGAGTATTCTCTTAAAATCATCGATTGTCTGAGTAACTTGAGTTTTGGCTTGTCCCATTATTTTTTGATTACTCATTAAATCTCCAATATATTTATCAGCTTGATTTAACGACTTATTACTGATGCCTTTCATATCACCAAAACGTTCCCATATAAGGTTACCTGATTTATCCAACCCTAACTTAGCTTCAGTAATCTTTCTACCATCAACAGATATATCTAAATGAGGCCCTTTAACTCTAACATCATCAAATCTATATGGTTGCATCTTGCCTGTGCATGACAACCCTAACGGATCAACCCACCCCAGCGGATTTGGCGCATACTGATATAAATTCAGCCCACCCGCCAGCCCTATCGGATCCTGCGTAGTAAACCGTCCCACCTCAGCGTCATAATACCTAAACGTGTTGTAGTGTAAACCGGTCTCCTCATCTGCATACTGCCCTGCATAGCGTAGGGGTTGTGCAAAGCCGCGATAGCCGCCGGAGCTAAACATCAGGTCCGTTTGGCGTGAGACGTAACCCCATTCACCGTATTGCCCCGACCACACCATTTCACCTGACTCATCCGTCACATCCAACACGGCCCCGTTGAGGTCGGTGTGAAAATAGTACAGCGTGGCCTCATCTTGTGCCGAGAGCTGGTCTAGTCGCGCCAGAGGGCTGTAGGCGTCATTAGAGTCATAGCAGTAGGTTTGGCGGCCTTGTTGGGTTATGTCTGTAACAGCCGCAATCCCTGCCAGATAAAGCGAGTGATATGTTCTGGCTGGTTTTTATAGGTGACCGATTTTCTAATCCGTCGGCCTAATACGTCATAGTCGTAACGGGCATCGTACTGATAACGCAGGATTTTCCAGCTCAGTGATACGGGATAACGGCGAGTTGTATCTGGCGAGGGACTGGCTGACACTTGCGTCCTGACCGGACAAGCGCTAGCGATCAGCGTGATACCTAGTCAGGTGATTATTCAAGTTTAGCAGGGTAGTACGTTAGCGTAACAACAGATAAAAAGCTGGAAAAATCTAGAGAGGACCTTTCCAACTTCTGTCTATTAGTTAAATTTTGGGTTAAATATTCGCTGACCTTTACAGGGAGCCAAGTCACTTATTTCTACTTTGGTATTACTCTTAATAAATTCAAAAGCACTTTCTATAGAATCAAATGATACTATCTCCTCTCTCAAATACTCTTCAGAAGACATTTTTGACTCTAATATTTCATCGATATAAACTTTATACTTCCCTTCCCATTTTTGAAGTCCAACAGAAGACCAGCAAACTTCATTTTCAGCTAAAAAAGAATAACGTATTCCAACCTGTTTACCATTATTTATGGTGTTAAATAAATTAATATTTGAATTCATTTTCCACCTACTATATTAATTACCACTTTAATACCATCCTCACGCTTTATATTTATATGTGGGAAGTTTCCGTGATCATCTGTCGGGGCGTGACCTCTTACTCGACCTGTTGCAGGATCGATTGCGTAGTCTTTATGGTATGCCCCCCCTTCTTTGAAGCGATCCATTTTTGTTTTCTTTCTCACACCAACAGCATCCTGTGGCCCAACGCCCCTAACTTTCTGATAATTAGGAAATGCTGTACGAAGTAATTCTTCAGCTTCTGCCTTGGTTCTAACTTCAACAGTAGTATTCTTACCGCCCGTTCTTAATGCTTCGACTTTTTTAGGGCATGTAGCCAGCCCCAGCGGGTCTATCCATGTGAGAGGATTTGGCGCATAAGCATACAGATTAATCCCACCCGCTAACCCAATCGGATCCTGCGTCGTAAACCGTCCCACCTCAGCGTCATAATACCTAAACGTGTTGTAGTGTAAACCGGTCTCCTCATCTGCATACTGCCCCGCATAACGTAGCGGTTGTGCAAAGCCGCGATAGCCGCCGGAGCTAAACATCAGGTCCGATTGGCGTGAGACGTAGCCCCATTCACCGTATTGCCCCGACCACACCATTTCACCTGACTCATCCGTCACATCCAACACGGCCCCGTTGAGGTCGGTGTAAAAATAGTACAGCGTGGCTTCCTCTTGTCCCGAGAGCTGGTCTAGTCGCGCCAGAGGGCTATAGGCGTCATTAGGGTCATAGCAGTAGGTTTGGCGGCCTTGTTGGGTTACCGTTT
>DF158882.1:1828676-1829176 GCA_000307305.1 Enterobacteriaceae bacterium B14 | reverse complement strand
ATTGTCTCACCGTTTAAGGCGTTGGTGATTCTGCCAGGGAGCGCTGTTCTTTCATGGGGATAGTGATATTGAGTGGTGTGCCCCAACCGATTGGTTTCAGTAATAATGCGGCCATGTTCATCCCATTGCTGCTCATCCAGCAAACCATCCGGCCAACGAATGAGCATCAATTTGTCAGTATTGCGGTAATACTGCCACGTAGTGGTGCGTCCAAGTGCATCGGTCTGTTTACATAAGCGCCCCAGCGTATCCCAAGTACAGCACTGGCGCTGCCCTGATGGCGGAAGATAGGTCGCCAGTTGCCCTCGTTCATCATAAGTCAGGCGATGTTGGCGGCCTAAACGGTCGGTATAGTCAGTGACCTGCCGCTGTTCATCCAATTGCCATACCGATTGAGTGCCATCGGCATGGGTCATGGTGTGGCTCTGCCCGTTATAGGCCAGTTGATAGTGACTTCCCATGCTGTTGCGATGCGCCACCACGCACTCGAGCCCATCAAT
>DF158882.1:1768796-1827691 GCA_000307305.1 Enterobacteriaceae bacterium B14 | reverse complement strand
GGCAAACAAGAACCCACCGGCAATACCACCAATGGCATTAATGGCACCGCCCAGCAGTGTGCCTGCAATCAACCCCAACGTGGCATGGGAGTGCCCAATATCATCTCCGACTCGGGCAGCTTCTAGCATCGACATCGTCGTTTTCTCCGCTCATCTTTATGCCGTCTCGGCAGGTGCCTGATAACTGGCTAAGCAACACTCAAACAGCGCCGTATCTTCTTCGGTTAAAGGGGCGCTACTGGCTTGCGTCAAAATCAACACACGCAAAGAAGAAACCAAGAACACCGCCTGACGCTGATAAAGCAAACGGCCGTTTTTTTGACGGTAGTGCGATAGCAAAGAAATACCTTCAACCAATCTATCCCCGAGATAGCAAGGTTCACAGGCCAACTCTTGATATGCCGTAAGTCCTTTTTTCAACACATCGCGTTGCCGTGCCAGATAGTCGGCAAAGGTTTCATCCGAATTGAGGGTGTCACGAGAGAGGTTTAATGAAGGGCGGTTTTCAGCAGCAAAGATATTGATGGTTTGTTCTTGGAAGCCATAAGGCACAGCAAGGCTGCCTTCGTTAAAAACACAACGGGAAGAGGACTCCATGACACTTTCCTTGTCTGAAATAAATGCAACAAATTCATTGCAATTTATACAAATAGGTAACTTGTTTCAATAATTTGTTAACGGAAAAGAGGAGGAGTGTATAGGCATCTAGGAGATACGCGGTGTAATCGCTTCCCTTTTTAGGAAACTAACACGATAGTCTATGACGCCATTACCGCTGCGATGATGACACTATATTAACCACTGGCTATTTGTTTATTTATTGTTAATTAAAATGTAACAAGATTCGATTTAAGTTTCATATATGAAACTTTATTATAAAAAATATTTTAATAAATAACATGTGGTTATTTTCATTTTTGTACTCTATTTCCTGTGTTCATTGTTTTGGTGATCCATCTCTCAATACCTTCAAAAAAATAACCATTCATTAACAAAAATCACATTGTGTTATTGACTCTCGTTTAGCCACTCTTATATTTAATAGTATTAAATAAGAAACAGCGTCTCATATTTGAAACTTATATTGGGGGGAAGAGCGATGAGTTGGTTGAATGTATGCGATGTGGGGCAAGTTAAAGAAGAATTCCCTTTTGCCACCAAGATTGAAGGTCGTGAAGTCGGGGTCTATCTGGTCGATGGTGAATATTATGCGCTGGAAGATGTTTGCCCTCATGCCTATGCGTTATTAACTCAGGGGTTTGTTGAAGATGGCAAGGTTGAGTGCCCACTGCACGAGGCCGTGTTTGATATTAAAAGTGGCAAGTGCCTGCGCGAGCCAGGCGGCCGCGATCTCAATAAATACCCCGTCCGCGTTATCGATAATCAAATACAAATCACTTTGTTAGCGGAGGAGTAATTCATGACACAAATTACAGATTACAACCCAATGTTGCCAGATACCGATCAAATTATCCCTGCAAAAGAGGGCGGCAACGGCAATATTCACCACCCAGGAAAATACCAAAATGTGATTTGGCAAACCCGCCGCCGTGTTCCCGATGGTTTCGAGAATGCGATTATTACTGCACTGGAAGAGATTTTTGAAGAAGGTGCAGAAGGGTTGGATCAAATCGTGAGCAGCCTCAATAAACAACGCCTGTTTGATAAAACCGGCACTCCATGGACAGAAGTCTCTTTTCGTCAGTTTTTAGCGGTGAACGGGTACTAAACCGCAGAGGAGCAATCAGCAATGGCAACATCACAACAAACAGAAAACAGCCTGCAAGATTATCTGGATCGCGGTTTGCGTGGCATGTGGTATCCGGTTTTAGCCAGTTGGGAAGTCAATGCCAACCCTGTCGGTATTACCCGCCTTGAGCAGCAAATTGTGCTGTGGCGAGATGCCGAGGGACAAATAAAAGCGTTGGAAGATCGCTGTCCGCACCGTGGTGCCCGTCTTTCAATGGGTTGGAACTTGGGCGATCGCATCGCTTGCTGGTATCACGGCGTCGAGGTTGACGGCAGCGGCGAAGTTAAAGATGTGCCCGCAGTCGATAGATGCCCACTGGTTGGGCAAAAATGTTTGAAATCGTATCCTGCAAAAGAAGCCCACGGGGCAGTCTTTCTCTATTTCGGTGTTCTGCCAGATGAAGAGCCGAGCGAGCTAACCTTCCCTACAGAGCTGGCCGATGGCGAAACGCACAGTAATTTTCTCTGCACGGCGAGCTGGAATTGTAACTATCAATATGCCATCGAAAACGTGATGGACCCCATGCATGGCAGCTATCTGCACTCTTCTTCGCACTCAATGGCGGAAGGGCAGCGTCAGGCTGACATGGTATTAGAACCTACCGACAGCGGTTTTATCTTTAAAAAGAGTGATCAGTCAGGTGTGAACTTTGACTGGGTAGAGTTTGGTAATACGGGAACATTCTGGCTGCGCCTCTCTATTCCTTATAAGGCGCGTTTTGGGCCGGGTGGACATTTTTGGATCGTAGGAATGGTTGTGCCGGAAGACAAAGATCACTGCCGTGTCTTCTTCTGGCGGGTACGTAAAGTGAAGGATTGGCAGCGCGATCTGTGGCGTTTCATGTACCGCAACCGCTTAGAGCAACTGCATTGGGATGTCTTAGAGCAGGATCGGATCGTGTTGGAAAACATGGCACCTAATGCACGTGAACATGAATATCTCTATCAACATGATGTCGGTCTTTCTCGTTTGCGCCGCATGATGCAAAAACAGGGGCAGAAGCATCTGTCTCAGTTGCAAGAGCATGATGCAGCTGTGAAGGAGAAGATGTAATGAGCGGATTGTTGGCGGGGAAACGCATCGTTATCACTGGCGCCGCCCGTGGTTTGGGCCGCAGTTTTGCCAGCGCAATCGCTGAGGCCGGAGCGAAAGTGGTGTTATGCGATATTTTGGCTGCTGAGTTGCAGGATACTGCCGCTAATCTTCGCCTAACGGGAGCTGAAGTCGAAACTTTTTGTATCGATCTAGCCTCACCGGAATCAATCACGCAGGTTTTCCAAGAGATTGCCGCCGGTGGTGGTGTTGATGGGCTGGTGAATAACGCAGCGTTGGCAACCGGTGTTGGCGGCAAGAACATGATGGAATATGACATCGATCTTTGGGATCGGGTAATGACCGTTAATGTTCGCGGCACATGGCTGGTGAGCCAAGCTGCTGTGCCTCTGCTGGCGGCATCTGGGCACGGTAAGATTGTGAACGTCGCTTCAGATACTGCGCTATGGGGGGCTCCTAACCTGATGGCTTATGTTGCTAGCAAGGGCGCTGTTATCTCCATGACCCGCTCGATGGCGCGTGAACTTGGCGAGCAACGAATCTGCGTTAACGCTATTGCTCCAGGCCTCACGCTGGTTGAGGCCACGGAGTATGTGCCCGCAGCGCGGCATCAACTCTATGAAAACGGGCGAGCACTTGTCGGCAAGCAGCATCCTACTGACGTAGACGGCAGCGTTATCTATCTGCTCTCTCCGTTGGCAGATTTCGTGACTGGGCAGCTGTTACCGATAAACGGTGGCTTCGTTTTTAACTGATTTTCCACTTATTAGGCTTGGGGTGCTGGCTATGTCCGATGAACACGAGTGCAGATACATCATTCCCGGCCTAGAGCGCGGCCTTACTCTATTGCAGAACTTTAGCCAGCAGCATAGAGAGATGACCTTCGCAGAGCTGCATCGGTTAGTGGCGATGCCGAAAGCAACGGCGTATCGCGTCGTACAAACACTAGAACACCTTGGGTTTCTGCAAAGAAACCCACGAACCAACACGTTCTCTCTGGGAATCAATGTATTGCGGTTAGGTCTAGAACATATTGCTTCAATGGATGTGGTGCAAGTGGGGCAACCCGTTATTGAGCAGCTACGAGATCGCAGCTTATGCAGTAGCCATCTTGCGATTAGAGATGGCAAAGATGTGATTTATGTCGCCAGAGTGAGTGCAGTTGGTGCCAAGATCAACGAAGTTCGTGTAGGAACACGCTTACCCGCTCACCGTACCTCTCTGGGGCGGATGCTGTTAAGCGAAGTGTCACGCAGTGAGTTCGAATCGCTCTACCCTGAAGAGATTCTGCCGGAGTGTGCCGAAGGCGAGCAGGCTCACCGCGAGGCGTTTTGGGAGATGCTGCAACAGGATAAACAGCGGGGTTATGTCGTTGGCGAATCTTTTTATCACTATGGTATCTCGTCCATTGTGTATCCGGTATTTAACCGTGAAAAACGGGTGGAAGCCGTCGTTAGCATCATGGTGCCTGTTGTAGAGATACCGGAGCAGGACAGAGAACATTTGATGAAAGAGGTACGCGAGGCTGCCGGAAAGATCTCCAGCTTCCTTGGTGTACATTGAGGCGGGTGCACCATAAGTCCTCCTTATAGGTAAGTAAGCAGAAACAGCCATTAATCGTGCAATAGCTCAACAGGCTCTTTTAACTGGGGCGGGGCTCTTGCATGCCTAAAATCACGATTTAGCGAATAGAGCGGCATTTAAGCAGCTCTCATAAGAGGCAACGCGATGAGTATAATTGGCATAGAAAAGATGGAATTTGGTGTTGAAGATCTGCCAGCGTGCGAAAAGTTTATGTCTGATTTTGGTCTAACACGGCTAACTCCATCAGAGATAACGAACCTGCCAGAATTTGAAACCTTGAGTGGTGCTCGCGTTGTTTTGCATAACAAAGAGAGCGCCGAGTTACCTCCTGCTTTTGAGGCTGGACCCACACTGCGCCGTATGAGCTGGGGCGTTGATTCTCCGGTCGCACTCGATGCGCTACGCAACACACTGGCAAATGAACCGGGCTTTAAACAGATTGGCGAAGAGTTAGAGTGTCTCGATCCCAATGGGATGACACTGCGTTTTGGCGTAAGCCAACAACGAGAGGTGAAGCTAGAGGTGCTTGGTATTAACCAGTGGGGCGACATTCGCCGCGTAGATATGCCAAGCCCTGTTTATGAACAGGCAGCGCCGATTAATATTGGGCACGTTGTTTTCTTTGTTGAGAACCTAAAAGCCGTTGAGGCTTTCTACTGCGAAAAATTAGGTTTTCAGGTATCAGACCGTTATATCGACCGCGCCGTCTTCCTGCGGGCGCAGGTGCGCGGCGGTCATCACAGTATTTTCCTGTTGCAACTCCCTGTTAATCCACGGCGCGGCTTAAACCACGTTGCTTTCACCGTGCGTGATATTCACGAGGTCATTGGCGGTGGTCTGGCGATGAATAAGCAGCAGTGGAGCACCTTTATCGGCCCAGGCCGCCACCCTATCTCTTCGGCCTATTTCTGGTATGTCAACAGCCCAACGGGCGGTGCTTTCGAGTACTACACCAATGACGACTTCCTGACGGAAAACTGGCAACCACGCGAACTGTATCACTCACTCACTTCTTTTACTGAATGGGCGATAGAGGGTGGGTTGGATCACGAAACTCGCCGTCAGGTAAAAAAGCAGGAGGCGAAATGAGCCAAGTCTCTCCTTTAGCCGTCACTCCGCCGACGGAAGCCGGAATCGTTATTATCGGTGGTGGTCAGGCGGGCGGTTGGGCGGCAAAAACACTGCGCGATAAAGGCTACAGCGGCGTTTTAACCGTGGTGAGTGATGAATCTTATGATTTCTACGAGCGCCCACCGCTTTCTAAAGCGGTGCTTCTCGATGAAGGCGAGAGTGTTGGGTTAAGCCGTTTATTCAGCGCTGACGTTGTCGCGGGGTTAGATATCAGCTGGCGTAGACCAATACGTGCTGAACGTATTTTGCCCGATGAACAGATTGTCCTGCTAAACAGCGGGGAGCGCTTGGCTTATAGCCAGTTACTGATCGCTACGGGCGGGACACCAAGAGTGCCTGATAGTAAATGGACTAACCATCCCAGCGTGTTAACCCTTCGCTCTTGGGATAACGCTATTGCGCTGAAAAAGCGGCTTCGGCAGTGCAAAACCCTCGCTATCGTTGGCGGTGGCTGGATAGGGCTAGAGATTGCAGCATCGGCTCGCAAGCTCGGGGTTGAGGTAACTGTCTTCGAGCGGCAAGACGTCTTGTGTCAGCGCAGCGTCGGTTTAGAGGTATCTCAGGCACTGTTAAAACTACATCAAAGCAACGGCGTTCAGGTGCACTGTGCCTGCGGCGATATCACGCTGGGTGAAGATAAACAGGGCAATGCGCTGATCGGCAGCGGTGTTACGGCAGAACAGGCGTTTGATCTGGCGGTGGTTGGCATCGGTGTAGAGCTGAATCTGTCACTGGCGAGAGACGCTGGCTTGGCGATGACTTCTGGCATCGTGGTGGATGCAAATGGCCGAACTAGCCATCCCGCAATTTTTGCCGCTGGAGATGTCGCATGCCATCCACACCTTGGCTTGTGTATCCAATCTTGGGCCTATGCTCAGAACCAATCCATTGTTGCGGCGTGCAGCATGTTGAATACAGAGGCTGAGGGCTACGACGAGCCAGCCTGGCTCTGGTCTGATCAATACGATGCGAATATCCAAATCTTGGGGATACCGGCTGCGGGAACACATTGTGTTGAACGTGTCGACGGGGCTTCCCATCTCTTTATCTATCTGAATGCGGATAACCAGTTAGTGCAGATGGTGGCGTTCAATGATGGGAGAGCGATCAAACTGGGTAAACGTTGGTTAGCTGCAAACAGAACGTTAGATCCAGCACAGCTCTCTGACCCTGGGTTCTCTTTGATGACGCTAAGATAACTGAACTTATCGTATAGCGAAGAGTGAAGTAAAAACAGAGTGAGGTTATTCCATGACGACACAAAATATTGATGAAGCTTCACCTCCACAAAGCATGATAGCGAACGCTGTCGGTCGGGATGAGCAGCCTGTTCGCTGGTCTATCCCTTTAGCTCTGTTGGCCTGCGTGTTACTGGCCTTTTTTGACAAGATAAGTATCGCAGCCCTGTTTACGGATAAAGATTTCCAACAGGCAATGGGGTTGGAGTTTAACCCCACAATGCTAGGAATGCTGATGAGCGCTTTTCTGCTCTCTTACGGTGTTTCCTCCATGCTGCTTAGTGGGATCGGTGATGCTTTCAACCCAACCAAATTGCTGATCGGCATGATGGCAACGTGGTGTGTGCTGATGTTGATGATGGGCATGGTGAGTTCATACAGCAGCATGATGGTGCTGAGGATTTTGCTCGGTATTGCGGAAGGGCCTCTGTTCCCACTGGCTTTTGCCATTATCCGACACTCGTTTCCCGCCAAGCACCAAGCACGGGCAACCATGATGTGGTTGCTAGGAACTCCATTTGGTGCCGCGATAGGGTTTCCTATCACCATGTATATCCTGCATAACTTCGGCTGGCGTACCACCTTCTTTGCGATGGCGGCACTCACTATCCCTGTGATCTTGTTCGTTATCTATGGCCTACGTCACGTCAACATCGAACCGAAGAAGAAACAACCGGAAGTGAAAGGTGTGAAAGCCGCACCTGAAAGCCGTAGTGCAGAGCGCCGCGAACTGTTCACAAGCTGGCAGTTCTGGCTGATTTGCGTATTCAACATCTCTTTCCTGACCTATTTGTGGGGCATGAATGGCTGGCTGCCAAGCTACCTGATGGAAGGAAAAGGGATTCATTTAGAGAAGGCGGGTTATCTCACCTCGCTACCTTTCATCGGCATGTTAGCGGGTGAAGTCTTAGGGGCGTGGATCTCCGACAGGCTAGATCGCCGTGCGCTCTCCTGCTTTCTCTCCATGCTCGGTGCAGGCGTTGGCTTGATGATGGTTCTACATCTGGACAGCACGGTCAGCATTATCGGAGCAATGGCGTTCAGCATGTTTATGTGGGGCGCTGGGGCACCTAATATTTTTGCCCTACTGGGGAAAGCCACGTCTAGCCGCGTGAGTGCGACGGCGGGGGGGATCTTCAACGGTTTAGGCAATCTGGCGGG
Organism: Enterobacteriaceae bacterium B14; assembly: GCA_000307305.1. Taxonomy (GTDB): domain Bacteria; phylum Pseudomonadota; class Gammaproteobacteria; order Enterobacterales; family Enterobacteriaceae; genus B14. The sequence goes on along the minus strand of DF158882.1, from coordinate 1,819,774 downwards.
TGCATTGGCACCAGTGCTGATGGGAGCACTGATTGCCGTTACCGGCAAGATGGACAGCGGATTACTGTTTTTAGTGGTAATGGCGTTTATGGGGTGTTTAGTACTGCTGCCGTTAGTTAAACGCTACTGATTTATCAACCGATTACGAGGAGTGAACATAATGTCTGAACAACAAGCTATCGACCGTTCGAATGAAGTTAAGCCAGATGGTGTCACCTTGGCTGAGTGGGTTGAATCACGCGTGGCGCGCTTCGAAGGCCGTAAATATGACTGGAATGCGCTGAAGTTTCAGGCGGATTTCGACCCGAAATATCGCCGTGCCCAGATGCGCTATATCGGCACCGGAGCAACGGGCGTATCCGCAGATGTGAACACGGTGCAAGCCGAACACTTTACCTTCTCCACCATGGTACTGCCTTCTAAGTGTGAAGGGCCACTACATGTGCATGATGATGTTGAAGAGGTGTTCTTCATGCTAAGAGGCAGCATCACTCTGTTTATTCGTGATGGAAGTCATGAGTACGAAACGACGCTGCGCGAGCGTGACCTGATCTCTGTACCCGCTGGCATCTACCGTGGGCTGTTTAACCACGGCGAAGAAGAGGCGTTGATGTGCGTGATGCTGGGGACGCCAAAGCCTGAAATCCCAACTTATCCGTCGGATCACCCTCTGTCTAAAGTGAAACGTGGCTAGTCGAAAACGTCATTAGAGTCTGTTGGGAGTGCGTGATGAAAGCAGTAGAGAATGAGATTAGCGCGGTGTCTGAGTTCCCCTTAGGGCACGCAGTGCCAGCGTTACAGCAGGGTGATTTTGGCATGGGCACGCTTGGCTGGCGCGAAGCGGGTTCTGGCTTCTGTGTTGTTTTGCTACATGGGATTAGCTCAGGCTCGACGGCGTGGGCAAAACAGCTTAGTGACGCAACGTTAACCTCACAGTTTCGCCTACTGGCTTGGGATGCGCCTGGCTACGGTGAAAGTGATGCTCTGCCGAATGAGCGGGCTTTTGCAACAGATTACGCGGATGCGCTTTATGCGTGGCTATCTGGTTTGGGCATTAAAAGTGTGCTGCTGGTTGGTCACTCTCTAGGGGCAATGATGGCGAGCGCTTTTGCGGTGCGTTATCCCCATTTGGCAGTGGGAATAGTGCTTGCCGACCCTGCACAGGGTTATGCACTAGCGAGCGAACAGAAGCGCCAAGAGGTGTACCAACTGCGTGAGAGCCAAATTAACACGTTGGGAGCGATGGGCTATGCCGAACGGCGTGCCGCCAATCTGTTGTGGGAAAACGCGCTGCCAGACGATGTTGCTCAAGTGAAATATGGTATGAGCCGCCTGCGAGCAGAGGGTTTTTGCTGTGCCGCGTGGATGCTGGCGAATGACGATATTCACGGCTATTTAGCCAATCTCTCTGGCCCCATGGAGGTATGGTGCGGCGAGCAGGACGGGATAACCCCGCCTGATGGCGCGAAAACGTTGGCGGAGCGCTACAACGCCTCTTTTATTCTGTTACCCAAGGCAGGACACGCCAGCTATTTAGATGCCTCGGCGGCGTTTAATCACCGCCTTGTTCTTTTTATCCACCTTGTCTGCACTGCCCGCAACATCGCTTTGGCGGACGGTGTTGCCACACATTGGACGGAGTCAGCCTTACATGAATAGTCAGATAGAGAATCGGGTCGCCGTTGTGACCGGGGGAACATCAGGGATCGGTTTTGAAACGCTGCGCTTACTGCTGGCTGATGGCGCTAACGTGGCATTTTGTGGTCGTAATCCAGACCGATTAGCCTCTGCTGAAGCCGCGCTGACTGAAGAATTTTCAGCCGAACGGATACTTGCCTTCCGCTGTGACGTGCTGGATCAAACTCAGGTTGATGCGTTTGCCGAGGCGGTTAAAACCCGTTTTGGTTCAGCCGATATGTTGATCAATAACGCTGGGCAGGGTTTTGTCTCTCACTATGCTGATACCCCCCGTGAAGCATGGTTGAACGAAGCACAGCTCAAACTGTTTGGTGTGCTTAATCCTGTGCAGGCGTTTCTGCCTATGCTGGAACAGTCCGATATTGCCTCGATTACTTGTGTGAATTCACTGCTCGCTCTGCAACCGGAAGAGCACATGATTGCCACATCCGCAGCCAGAGCTGCACTGTTAAACCTCACGTTGACGCTCTCTAAAGAGTTTGTCGAAAAGGGTATTCGTGTGAACTCAATCTTGCTTGGCATGGTGGAGTCTGGGCAGTGGCGTCGCCGTTTCGCCGAGCGCAGCGATAAGAGCCAAAGCTGGGAAACGTGGACGGGCATGTTGGCGGAGCGTCGCGGTATCCCGATGCGTCGTTTGGGCCGACCACAAGAGCCTGCTCAGGCACTGCTGTTTTTGGCCTCACCGTTAGCCTCATTTACCACGGGAGCCGCGCTGGATGTTTCTGGCGGCTTTAATCGTCACCTGTAGTTTCATGGAGAGAAGAACAATGAAAAAAATCATGATATTAGGATTTGGTGCGATGGCACATGAAGTGATCCGTCGTTTGCCGAAAGGGATCAGTGTTGGTTGGATTGTCGCCCGTGCGTCTCATCATGCGGAGATCCAAGACCTTTTTGGCGGCAAGGTTGACGCGTTGGAAAGCCCGATGGCGTGCGCAGAAACCCCTGATTTGGTTCTTGAGTGTGCTAGCCAAAAAGCGGTTGCCGAGTTCGGCGAGGCAATTTTACGCAAAGGTTGGAAGTTGGCGCTGATCTCTACGGGGGCGCTGGCAGATGAAACGCTCTCCCAAACATTAAAGCAGGCTGCTCAGCAGGGCGGTGGCGAATTGCAGGTGCTGTCTGGTGCGGTGGCGGGTATGGATGGCTTGGCTTCTGCACGGGAAGGGGGATTAGACCAGGTAACGTATCTCTCCAATAAAAGCCCTGCTAGCTGGCGTGGAAGCCCAGCGGAAAGCATGGTCGATCTCGATAACGTGACTGAGGCGCAGGTGTTTTTTGAAGGCACGGCGCGTGAGGCAGCAAAACAGTTCCCCGCCAATGCCAATGTGGCAGCGACCATCGCGCTGATGGGCATTGGTATGGATAACACACAGGTACAACTGCGTGTTGATCCGAATACTCAGAAAAACACTCATACGATCCATGCCAGCGGTATGTTCGGTGAGTTCCATATTGAGCTATGCGGTAACCCGCTAGCAAGTAATCCCAAAACCTCAACCTTAGCGGCACTGAGTGCGGTGCAAGCCTGCCACCGCTTGGTTGGTGGTGACTTAGGAGATGAAAGATGGAACGGTTAAAAATTTATGTAGCCGGGCAGTGGCGAGAAGGGCGCGGCGATGAAATGGTATCCAGTTTTCCCGCCGATGGTAGCGTTAACGCCCGTCTTAAAATGGCGAGTCTAGAAGATGTTGAAGAGGCGGTAGCCGCCGCCGATCTTGCGTGGCGTGCGCCAAGCTGGCGTAAAACAATGCCCCATCAACGTGCGGCGATCCTCTATCGCGTGAGTGAACTGATTTTAGAGCGTCAGGAAGAGCTGGCCCGTTTGCAGACTCGTGATAACGGTAAACCGCTGGCAGAGACGCGCGGCCTTGTTGCCAGTGCCGCGGGAACGGCTCGCTATTTTGCCGCTGCCTGTGAAGTGCTAGAGGGAGAACTGCCGACTCAGCGTAACCCTGATGTGATGACCATCAGTACTTATGAACCACTGGGGGTGATTGCGGCGATTACGCCGTGGAACTCGCCGATCGCCAGTGAAATGCAGAAGATCGCACCGGCGCTGGCAGCGGGTAATGCGGTGATCCTAAAACCTGCGGAAGCGACGCCACTGCTGGCTTTAAAACTTGCAGAGCTGTTTGAAGAGGCGGGACTACCTGCAGGATTACTCAGTGTGTTGCCGGGCAAAGGTTCCATTATTGGTGAGGCGCTGGCGCTCCATCCTAAGGTTAAAAAGATTTCGTTTACTGGTGGGACACGTACCGGCAGGCATTTGGCACATATCGCCGCTGAAAAACTGATTGGCACATCGCTGGAGTTAGGCGGTAAATCCCCGACTATCGTGCTGGATGATGCGGATCTAGAGCAGGCTGCTCGCGGTATTACTTATGGCATTTTTAGCTCGGCGGGGCAGGCGTGTATCGCGGGTTCTCGGCTGTTTGTGCATCAATCTCTCTACCACCCGTTGCTGACTCGTTTGGCTGAACTTGCCAAAGGGCTACGCATCGGTAACCCAGAAACCGCGGGCGTGCATATGGGGCCGCTGATCAATGCCGCTCATCGTACTCAGGTTGCACGTTATGTGGCCTTAGCACAGGAGGAGGGCGGGCGAGTGCTATTTGGTGGCGAGGCACCTGCTGATCCGAACTTGAGTGCGGGCAGCTATTTTCTGCCTACGTTGATCGAAGGGTTATCGAATCAGGCCAAAGCTTGCCAAGAAGAGATCTTTGGCCCTGTGCTGGTGGCCATTCCCTTCAATGATGAAGCTGACCTTATCGAACAGGCCAATGATTCGGTTTATGGCCTTGCGGCGGGGATCTGGAGCCGCGATTTTAGCCGAGCAATGAACCTTGCTAGCCAGCTTGAAGTGGGGACGGTGTGGATCAACACCTATAAGACGTTCTCTATCTCAACACCGTTTGGCGGCTATAAAGAGAGCGGGTTGGGAAGAGAGAAAGGCGCTAACGGTATCAAGGCATACATGCAGCAAAAGAGTTTATATCTGGCATTAAATAATAATCCGAATTTGTGGAGCGACTAGCTGATATCGCCAAGGCGAGCGGTCATTTTCCTTTCATGTGGCACAGATTAATAGGGCAGACAATGAGCGATAAAATCACGGTTGGCGAAGCAATAGCTCGCACTCTTGAGCAGTACGGTGTGTCGGCAATTTACGGCATCATTTCTATCCATAACTTGCCTGTTGCAGATGCAGTAGGCCAGCGTGGAAAAATCCATTTTGTACCCGCTCGTGGTGAAGCGGGAGCGGTAACCATGGCTGATGCGCACGGGCGTTTCTCTGGGCTGGGCGTGGCATTAACCAGCACTGGCGCAGGTGCAGGCAACGCCGTTGGCTCAATGATTGAGGCACTAAATGCCGGTACGCCGATGTTGCATATTACCGGACAGGTCGAGAAGGCCTATCTGGATGCGGATGTCGGTTTTATCCATGAGACGAAAGATCAAATGGGCTTTCTGCGTTCGTGCTCGAAGAAGGCGTATCGCGTTTCATCCCCTGGTCAGGCTATCGCCATTTTGCATAAGGCGATTCAAGAGGCACAAACACCGCCTTGTGGCCCTGTTGCCATCGAGATCCCTATTGATATTCAGGGGGCATTGGTACCGCTTTCTGTTATTACTCCGCCGATAGCGCCGCTGATAGCACCAAAAGCCTCGGAAGCGGCGTTGGATGCACTCTATGAGCGCGTTGTTGCAGCAAAACACCCGATGCTGTGGGTGGGCGGTGGCGCTTTGGCCTGTAAAGAGGAAGTGCGTAAACTCGCGGATGCAGGGATCGCAGTGATCTCCAGTACACATGGTCGCGGTATTTTACCGGATAGCCATCCGCGAAGCCTGCGTGCGTTCCATAACTCCCCTTCAGTTGAAGCATTACTGGAACAGAGCGATCTTCTGCTGGTGGCAGGATCGCGTCTTAGAAGTAATGAGACGCGCACTTGGTCACTGGCACTGCCAGAGGCACGTATTCAGATTGATATCGATCCTCAAGCGGCTAATCGTAATTATCTGGCGGAAGCCTTTATTCTCGGTGATTGCCGCGAAGTACTGGGGGCGCTGGCAGCAAGATTAAGCGCTAATCAGAAAACGGATGAGGGTTGGGATGCACAGATTGCAGGTGCTGTTGAGCAGGCCGAAGTGGCGCTTCGTAAACAGTCTGGCCCTTATGCCGCGATGAACGATGCGTTAGCTCAGGCTCTGCCACAGGACGGTATCTTGGTGCGTGATATCACCGTTTCCGGCAGTGTGTGGGGCAGTCGCCTGTTCCGTGCCGTTGCACCACTGTGCAATATTCACTCCCTTGCGGGGGCTATTGGTATGGGGCTGTCGATGGCGATTGGCACGGCGGTAGCGAACCCTGCACGTAAAGTGGTTGGTCTTGTGGGTGACGGTGGTTTGGCGCTAGGTATCGGTGAATTAGCAACGATGGCTCAGGAGCAAACTAACCTCACGCTGCTGATTATGAACGATGGCGGCTATGGTGTAATGCGCGGTATTCAGGATAAATACTTTGAAGGGCGCCAGTACTATAACGAACTGCATACACCATCCTTTACCAAGGTAGCGGAGGCGATGGGGTTAAAGGCATGGCATCTGAACAGTGCAGAGCAGTTTGAGAGCACGTTGGCAGAGGCGATTAACTATGCTGGCCCGTCGGTGGTGGAGATCGATATGAAGAGTATTGGTACGCTGACGTTTGCGGGGCCACCGCAGAAGCTGTATTGATTATATTGAGTCGAAAAAATATGAAGCACTGAGGAATGCTCTCTCGGTGCTTCAAAATGATGATTAAATCTAGACTTGTTGGGTTGATATTTACATAAAGGTGATTTGGTATGAGTGATAAGATAATTAATCCTTATCATTTTTATCTCTCATTAAGAACATAACTATTTTTAGTTCAATAAAATCTAGTGACTTCATGATGATGAATAAAATAATAATTGAAAAAATGATCTGGTGAAATTCATCGAAATAAAAAATAGATGCAATCATAAGTAATACACAGATAGATGTAAGAAAATGGAAAAAAAACCCCATTAGATTACTTGATATAAAATTAAAGGCCTTTTTCAAGTAATTCATAATTTATCTCAGTAATTAGTTCATTACACTCATCATCATTGAGCTTAGAAGCTTTTTTTATTGGGTCAACATAGGGTTTTATTAAGTAATAAAAAACTCGTAGTCACCCATGTTACGAAGTTCCCAGTATATATTAGGATCGGATGCTTTCAACTGTCTGGCTGTGTATATAAGCCTAAAAAAACACCCTCCATTAAGTATACAGTTGATAGTTTTCCTAAAATCCCACCTATTTTATTAGAAACTAATTTTTTAAGCTTTATATCCAATGTTCCCATTGATGCTATTTTACTTGCTAGTATTTTCGTTAAAATTTTACCGCCCCCAATTCTACCTATAAATTGACCAATCCCTCTGCTTTTTATATTATTTTTTTCTATTGGAAACCTTTTGAAGAAATCACGATAAAATATTTCTATTGTTTTTGCTAAGTTATCATAATTCAAAGCACCATTAAAAATACCCTCAACGGTATGAGATGAAAATAATATTTGTACAATCTCTTTTGCTAGTTGTACATGGGACATATTAATATTCCTTAATAAATACGCTCTTCCCAAAAACTATAAGCTGCGGTACCAGCCATTCTATGCTTCCATATAATATCATTATAAGTAACAGATACCCTTTCTTGTGGTTGATAATCTTCATGTGTTCTAGTGAGTAAATAAAGATTTGGTCATTATGAACTGCCTGATGCTTATTTCCTATTGAGTCAATAGAGCAACATGACTGAGAAATTAATCCTTGCTTAACGCCATTGAGTGTTAGATATATTGAATTTGCCATTGCAGTTAAATCCTTTTTGAATAAATATCATGCTCCGTTTTTAACTTACTTGATTTATAAATAAAATAAAGTATGGCTTAGAAAGGCTCCTCACCATACTCATAATAATTTTATCGCGTTACTTCATCAGTACGAATATTACTTCTTATCCGCTTCAATTTTCTTTCTAATATTCTCTGCACGCTCTTTTGATGGCGGATGAGAATCGAACATGCTGCTTTCACGGCCAGCGTCTAGTGAATCTAATTTGTCAAAAGAGGACGCGAGGCCTGCGGTATTGATGCCGCGTTTTTTCAACAGGTCGTAAGAGTAGTTGTCTGCGTCAGTTTCCTGAGATTGGGAGAACTTGGAGTTAACCAGTTTTTCACCTAAATCAGCGATTTGGCTTTGGCTCAGTTGGGCTGCAACGCCGCCTGTTGCGCCGATAGCGGTACGTGCTGCAGAGGCACCGTAAGCAACTTGCATCGCTTTACGGGAGTGGCCTAGCGCAACGTGACCCATTTCGTGGCCTAGAACGCCTTCCACTTCGTTGTCTGTCATCAGGTCCATCAGGCCGCTATAAACGCGGATACAGCCGTTTGCCATAGCCCATGCGTTAACGTCCTTTGTGGTGTAAACCTTGTAGTTTACTTTGGTCCCGTTGATGTTATCACCCAGTGCAGCGGCAATCTTGCCTAGGCGTTTACCGTAGGCGCTGTTTGCTGCTGCAATGGTGTTTTCTGAGTCCATTTGTGCGCATGACTGGTCGCTAAGGGTTTTTACATCGCTATCACTGAGAGAAACAGCTTTAAATGCTTGAGAACCAGACTGTAGAAGTGCGTCGGTATTTAGGCTTTGGCAGCCGCTCACCAGAGCAGCCATGCTGAAAGCCATAAGAGTAGTGCGTAATTTCATGGATATCGTCCTGATTGGTAAAAGAAAACAGACCTACATTGTAAACTACTTTGGTGAAGTTATCACTCGGTGTAACATGGAGTTCTCGGTAGAAAAATAATTGATATCTTTTGGTCTTCAAGCAGTGATAGCTGCTTTGGCTGCCATCTTACTGAAATTCAATGAGTGAAGGTGCTATTTGTTACTCGCAATAAGAGAACTCGCTCAGATTGGTTTAAACGATTGTCGTTTGGGCGTGGAGTCTGACAAAATAGCCTTAGTTACCCTTTTTTATTAATCCGATCTGGAGTAGAACATGTCCTCTCGTAAAGAGTTAGCAAACGCTATTCGTGCATTAAGTATGGATGCAGTGCAGAAAGCCAATTCTGGCCACCCAGGTGCACCTATGGGTATGGCGGATCTTGCTGAAGTTCTGTGGCGTGATTATTTAAACCATAACCCGACCAATCCAAACTGGGCCGATCGTGACCGCTTTGTTCTATCTAACGGTCATGGTTCTATGCTGATTTATAGCTTGCTGCACCTTACAGGCTATGAGCTGTCTATCGAAGATCTGAAACAGTTCCGCCAACTTCACTCCAAAACGCCAGGCCACCCTGAATATGGTTATGCGCCAGGGATTGAGACCACGACTGGCCCACTAGGCCAAGGCATTGCAAACGCAGTAGGTATGGCGATTGCAGAGCGCACGATGGCAGCACAGTTTAACCGCCCTGGACACGACGTTGTTGATCACTATACCTACACCTTTATGGGTGATGGCTGCATGATGGAAGGCATTTCGCACGAGGTATGTTCTCTGGCGGGTACCATGAAGTTAGGCAAGCTGGTGGCGTTTTATGATGACAACGGTATCTCTATTGATGGCCACGTTGAAGGTTGGTTCACCGATGATACCGCAGCACGCTTCGAAGCTTACGGTTGGCATGTTATCCGTCACGTAGACGGTCACAATGCTGATGCGATTAAAGCGGCTATCGAAGAAGCGCGTAAAGTTACTGACAAGCCATCATTGCTGATGTGCAAAACCATTATTGGTTTTGGCTCACCGCACAAAGCCGGTACTCACGACAGCCATGGCGCACCATTAGGTGAAGCTGAAGTAGCAGAAACCCGTGTTGCGTTAGGCTGGAAATATGGCGCATTCGAAATCCCACAAGATATCTATGCGCAGTGGGATGCGAAAGAAGCTGGCAAGGCGAAAGAGCAGGCGTGGAACAGTAAATTTGCGGCATATAAAGCGGCTCACCCTGACTTAGCTGCTGAGTTCGAGCGTCGTACTAGCGGTAAGCTACCTGCCAACTGGGCAGCAGAATCACAGAAATTTATCGAACATCTACAGGCTAACCCAGCCAATATCGCAAGCCGTAAAGCGTCTCAAAACTCGCTGGAAGCTTTCGGTAAAATCCTGCCTGAGTTTATGGGCGGCTCCGCTGACTTGGCGCCAAGTAACTTGACGATGTGGTCTGGTTCTAAGGCGCTGAACGAAGATCACGCAGGTAACTATATTCACTATGGTGTGCGTGAGTTTGGTATGTCAGCCATCATGAATGGTCTTTCGTTGCACGGTGGTTTTGTTCCTTACGGCGCGACCTTCCTGATGTTTATGGAATATGCACGTAATGCACTGCGCATGGCGGCACTGATGAAGCTGCGTAATATCTTCGTTTATACCCATGACTCTATCGGTCTGGGTGAAGATGGCCCAACCCACCAGCCGGTTGAGCAAATGGCGAGCCTGCGTGTTACACCAAACATGAGCACATGGCGTCCGTGTGATCAGGTTGAATCTGCGGTGTCATGGAAGTATGCCATTGAGCGTCATGATGGCCCGACTTCACTGATTTTCTCTCGTCAGAACCTCGTTCAGCAAGATCGTAATGCTGAGCAGTTGGCTAATATCGCTCGCGGTGCTTATACCCTGAAAGATTGCACAGGTCAGCCAGAGCTGATCATTATCGCTACAGGTTCTGAAGTGGATCTGGCGGTTGAAGCTTACACTCAACTGACTGCCCAAGGCCGTAAAGTGCGTGTTGTTTCTATGCCATCTACTGACGTGTTCGATAAGCAAGACGCTGCTTACCGTGAGGCTGTGTTGCCGAAAGCGGTTAGCGCACGTTTAGCGATTGAAGCGAGCATTGCTGATTACTGGTTCAAGTATGTTGGCCTGAATGGTGATGTAGTGGGTATGCATGGCTTCGGTGAATCTGCACCAGCAGATCTGCTGTTTAAAGAGTTTGGTTTTACCGTAGAAAACGTGGTTGCTAAAGCACAGGCGCTACTGAAATAAGTTTGACGATGGGGCGAGAGTTACCTCGCTCTCATTTTCTGATAAGAAAAGCCCAGAAGGGATAAAACCTTTCTGGGCTTTTCTATTTTTCCTCGCAGAGATTGTGGCTGAGAAGGAGGTAAATGACTTTTTTGTGCCAAACTGTTAGCGAGTTCAAATTGTGAATATTTCCTTTCGAGCCAGTTTGGTTTATGCTAGCTGAAGCGTTTCAGTTAATGCGCGATAAAATTATCAAAGATGTGATCTATGAATTCGCGCTCAAGGATTGGCTTCATTACTCTAGTAGATTGGTCTCAAAGTAATAAATAAGCAGAGAGTGATATGACAATCCGCATCGCGATAAATGGGTTTGGTCGGATAGGGCGTAGTGTACTGCGTGCTTTGTATGAATCTGGTCGCCGAACTGAAATAACGGTTGTGGCGATAAATGAGTTAGCAGACGCAGAAGGTATGGCGCATCTGCTAAAATATGACTCTAGCCACGGGCGTTTTGCGTGGGATGTGCATCAGGATGGAGACGTACTTAACGTCGGCAGCGACGCGATTCGCCTGCTGCATCAGGCGTCACTGGATTCTCTCCCTTGGCGCGAGCTGGATGTTGATGTGGTGCTGGACTGTAGCGGTGTCTACGGTAGCCGTGCCGACGGAGAAAAACATCTGGCAGCTGGGGCGAAGAAAGTGCTGTTTGCTCATCCTGGGACGGCTGATTTGGATGCAACCGTGGTTTATGGTGTTAATCATCAGGAGCTGCGCAAAGAGCACCGTATCGTCTCGAATGCATCCTGTACCACGAATTGTATTATTCCCATTATCAAATTGATGGATGATGCTTTCGATATTCAATCGGGAACAGTGACGACAATTCACTCGGCAATGAACGACCAGCCAGTGATTGATGCGTATCACTCAGACTTACGACGCACCCGCGCGGCAGGGCAGTCGATTATTCCGGTGAATACTAAGCTGGCTGCGGGGATTACGCGGATCTTTCCTAAGTTCTGCGATCGCTTTGAGGCTATCTCTGTAAGAGTGCCTACCATCAATGTTACGGCGATAGATTTAAGCGTTACGGTGATGTCTGCGGTGTCCGTTGATGATGTGAACCACTTGCTGCAGAGGGCCTCAAGAACGGCTTTTCGTGGTATAGTTGATTACACTGAAGTGCCGTTAGTTTCGACCGATTTTAACCACGATCCGCACAGTGCCATCGTTGATGGAACGCAGACGCGGGTCAGCGGTAAGCACCTGATTAAGACCTTGGTCTGGTGTGATAATGAATGGGGCTTTGCCAACCGGATGTTGGATACGACTTTGGCAATGGCCGCCAGCGGTTTTTAGTACGCTGTCGGGGTTAACCCGTACAGTGCTCAAGCAACTTTAAAAGAGAACAACGAGAGGATTCACCATGTCTGTAATTAAGATGTCCGATCTGGATTTGTCTGGCAAACGCGTACTGATCCGTGCGGATCTGAACGTTCCAGTAAAAGAAGGTAAAGTGACTTCTGATGCACGTATCCGCGCATCTCTGCCGACGATTGAGCTGGCGCTGAAGCAAGGTGCTCGCGTCATGGTCACATCTCACCTTGGTCGCCCGACCGAAGGTGAATATAACGAAGAGTTCTCTCTGCTACCTGTTGTTAACTATTTAAAAGATAAGCTTTCTTCACCAGTTCGTTTGGCGAAAGATTATTTAGACGGTGTTGATATCGCGGCAGGTGAGTTGGTTGTTCTGGAAAACGTCCGTTTCAACAAAGGCGAGAAGAAAGACGACGAAGTTCTGTCTAAGAAATATGCTGCTCTGTGTGACGTTTTCGTAATGGACGCATTCGGTACCGCTCACCGTGCACAGGCTTCTACGCATGGCGTAGGTAAGTTCGCACCTATCGCGTGTGCTGGCCCTCTGCTGTCTGGTGAGTTAGAAGCACTGGGTAAAGCGCTGGGTAATCCTGCTCGCCCAATGGTTGCGATTGTCGGTGGTTCTAAAGTTTCTACTAAACTTACCGTTCTGGATTCACTGTCTAAGATTGCCGATCAGCTTGTTGTTGGTGGTGGTATTGCGAATACGTTCGTTGCCGCTCAAGGCCACAACGTAGGTAAATCTCTGTATGAAGCCGATCTGGTTCCAGAAGCTAAGCGTCTGATGGAAAGCTGCCATATCCCTGTTCCTACCGATGTGCGTGTTGCAACTGAGTTCTCTGAGACAGCAAGTGCTGAGCTGAAATCAGTTGCCGATATCAAAGATAATGAGCAGATTCTGGATCTGGGCGATGCTTCTGCTGCAGAGCTGGCAGAAATCCTGCGTAATGCGAAAACAATCCTGTGGAACGGCCCAGTAGGCGTATTCGAATTCCCTAACTTCCGTAAAGGTACCGAAATTATCGCTAAGGCTATCGCAGAAAGTGATGCTTTCTCTATCGCTGGCGGCGGTGACACTTTAGCTGCAATCGACCTGTTCGGTATTGCAGATAAAGTCTCTTATATCTCTACTGGCGGCGGCGCTTTCCTTGAGTTCGTTGAAGGCAAGAAACTCCCAGCTGTTGTGATGTTGGAAGAGCGCGCGAAGCAGTAATCGCACCATTTAGGTTAAACGGGAGGATGAGCCTCCCGTTTCTTCTATACTCGGCTTGATTTAGTGTGCGTTTAGTTTTAGCGACTAGCCATAGCGAATAAATAAGCAGGGTATATATTTAGTGGATGGTTTTATCATCTACACGACCAAAGAAAACGGGACAACTTAACATGTCAAAGATTTTTGATTTCGTAAAACCGGGTGTTATCACTGGTGATGACGTTCAGAAGGTATTCGAAGTAGCTAAAGCGAATAATTTTGCACTACCAGCGGTTAACTGTGTTGGTACTGACTCTATTAATGCTGTTATTGAAGCAGCTGCTAGAGTGAAATCGCCTGTTATTGTTCAGTTCTCTAATGGCGGTGCTGCTTTCATGGCAGGTAAAGGCCTTAAGGCTGAAGGCCAAGGCGCTGCTATTCTGGGTGCTATCTCTGGTGCGCATCACGTTCATCTGATGGCTGAGCACTATGGCGTTCCTGTGATTCTGCATACCGACCATTGCGCGAAGAAACTGCTGCCTTGGTTAGACGGCTTGCTAGATGCAGGTGAGAAATACTTTAAAACTCACGGTAAGCCACTGTTCTCTTCCCACATGATTGACCTGTCAGAAGAGTCTTTAGAAGAAAACATCGCGATTTGTTCTAAGTATCTGGAGCGTATGTCTAAATTGGGCATGACTCTGGAAATTGAATTGGGTTGTACTGGCGGTGAAGAAGATGGCGTTGATAATAGCCATATGGATAGCTCTGCTCTGTATACTCAGCCAGAAGATGTTGATTATGCTTACGAAAAGCTGAACGCTATCAGCCCTCGTTTCACTATCGCTGCATCTTTCGGTAACGTTCACGGTGTGTATAAGCCAGGTAACGTTCAACTGACGCCAAAAATTCTGCATAACTCTCAGGAATATGTTTGCAAGAAACATAACCTGCCACATAACGCACTGAACTTCGTTTTCCACGGCGGTTCAGGTTCTACTGCTGAAGAGATCAAAGAAGCAGTAAGCTACGGCGTTATCAAGATGAACATTGATACTGACACCCAGTGGGCTACTTGGGAAGGTATCATGAACTACTACAAGAAAAATGAAGGCTATCTGCAAAGCCAACTGGGTAACCCAGAAGGTGCTGATAAGCCGAACAAGAAATACTACGATCCACGTGTATGGCTACGTTCAGCGCAGACCTCTATGATTGAGCGTCTGGAACTGGCGTTTAAAGAGCTGAACTCTGTAGACGTGCTGTAATTAGTACTTTTAAGGTTATTTTTTTAGGCTCCCTTTTGGGAGCCTTTTTTATATCTAATTAACAGCGAGTTATATTCTATTCGTGGTTTTATATCACGCGATTCTCTGGGTGGTATTACTTTTGTTTCAATTTGTTGATTTAATGTAGACAAAAACTCTGAGATAATCATGATGTAAGAAATAATTGTTTTTATACAAAGAGATAACCTTTACAAGCTTACATGCGTAAGTTATTTGAATTTTCCCTAAGCATTAAAAACACATTATCTATTAATAAGTTGAGATGATAAACATGGTTGATTTGAACGTATCAGAAAGTATTAGTAGTGCGGGAAATTGGATTGCCAAGAATGAAGGCTTACTGATCCAATATGCCGTGAATATCGTTGCTGCTATTTTGATTTTGATCGTGGGTAGCATTATCGCTCGTCTTATCTCTAATGGCGTGGCTCGGTTGATGAGAGCCAGAGGCATTGATGAAACGGTGAATCACTTTCTCGCCGCCATGCTGCGTTATGCCATACTCGCGTTTACGTTTATCGCTGTTTTGGGGCGTTTAGGGGTTCAAACAACCTCAGTGATTGCCGTCATGGGTGCGGCAGGTTTAGCCGTTGGTTTGGCACTACAAGGCTCTCTTTCTAACTTTGCTGCGGGCGTGCTTATTGTCGCTTTCCGTCCTTTTAAAGCGGGGGAGTTTGTGCAAGTTGGGGCTGTTTCTGGCACGGTAGATAACGTTCAGATTTTCTCTACCACTTTGCGCACGCCTGACAATAAAACGATCATTGTGCCTAATGGCAAGATCATCAGCAGCGAGATTATCAACTACTCTCGTGAGCCGAGTCGGCGCGTCGATATTACCGTTGGTGTTGGCTATAACGCCGATATCGACCAGGTTAAATCTGTTTTGGGCGCTGTTGTTGAGGCCGACCCTCGGATTATGAAGAGCAAAGATATCACTATTCGTTTAAATGAAATGGCGCCTTCTTCTCTGAACTTTGTGGTACGCGTCTGGACGAAAAACTCCGATTATTGGAGCGTCTATTTTGATCTGATGGAGAATTTTAAGAAGACGTTGGATGCAAACAATATTGGCATCCCTTTTCCCCAAATGGACGTTCATCTGCACACGATAGCTAAAAATACGGTGTCTTCAGACTAAGCAGATAGAAATAGCGTGAAAAATAGCGAAATGTAGTTCAGCACATAGTGACTTTCAATATTCACAATGGCTCTTCTGTAAGAAGAGCCATTGCACTCTCTCCCACCCTAAGATAGCCCGCCTTCATTATTAACATTGCTAATCCCCGATTAAAAAAATCAATTTCACTTAATGATGCCGACGCCGTATTTTACTGCCAATAGTAACGATTAAAGAGTGTCTTAAATATGATCTCTATTTATTTACAAGGGCTTGCATTAAGTGCGGCGATGATATTACCTCTTGGCCCTCAGAATATGTTTGTGATGACGCAGGGGATGCGTCGGCACTACCACCTGATGACCGCGAGCCTGTGTGCTTTTAGCGATATCGTTTTAATTTGTGCGGGTATCTTCGGCGGTAGCGCTCTGTTGAGCAGCTCTTCGTTGCTTCTGATGATAGTGACGTGGGGCGGCGTAGCATTTTTGTTGTGGTATGGCTGGGGCGCATTTAAGACGGCATTTCGTGCCGACCTTGAAGCAGAGTCTCTTATTGCCGCTCAACAGAGCCGCTGGCGCATTGTTGTGACGATGCTGGCGGTGACTTGGCTTAATCCTCATGTCTATCTGGATACCTTTGTGGTTCTGGGGAGCCTTGGTGGGCAACTTGGAGCAGATGAGCGTTCTTGGTTTGCTTTTGGTGCGGTTACTGCGTCAGTTCTTTGGTTCTTTTCGTTGTCTCTATTGGCCTCTTGGCTTGCCCCTTGGCTGCAAAAGCCCGCAGCTCAGAGGACGATTAACTTTGTTGTTGGTGTGGTGATGTGGCTTATTGCGTTGCAATTGGCGATGCAGAGTTTTTAACATAGGTGGGCAGGCAAAGAGTTTGTTTATGAACATTGGGCTGGATGAGGCATAACTCTGTTATTATATTTCTATTATGACTGGCTGAAGCAGCAGCTGCAGCCTAACACTCCTTTTTAAAAGAGCCTGCCGTGAGTTCAATTCCATTTTCCGAGCTACCACTAGCTAAAGAGCAAATCGCTAACCTGACTGAGTTGGGTTATACCAGCATGACGCCGATTCAGGCCGAGTCCTTACCGTTAATATTGCAAGGTGAGGATGTGCTAGCTCAGGCCAAAACCGGCAGCGGTAAAACTGCGGCTTTTGGTATCGGCTTATTGGCGGCTATTGATGTCGAGCTGTTTCGCCCTCAAGCGCTGATCGTCTGCCCGACACGTGAGCTAGCGGATCAGGTCAGCAAAGAGGTTCGCCGCCTTGCTCGCTTTAAGCAAAATATAAAAGTGATGACGCTGTGTGGCGGGCAGCCGATGGGAGCACAGATCGATTCACTGGCCCATCCGCCGCATATTATCGTTGGTACACCGGGCCGAATTCAGGACCATCTGCGTAAAACAACGCTCAAGCTGGACGATGTCAGGGTATTAGTGCTCGATGAAGCCGACAGAATGTTGGATATGGGGTTTGCCGATGAGGTAGAGAACATCATTCAGCACACGCCACCACAGCGCCAAACGCTGCTGTTCTCTGCCACTTACCCCGCAGATATCGAAGCAATGAGCCAACGGGTGCAGCGTAACCCGAAAAGTGTGAGTGTCGTAACCGAGGAAGATGGTGCGCAGATTGAGCAGCGTTTCTTTGAAACGACCAAAGAGCAGCGTATTACGTTGTTGATGCGCCTCTTGTCCCACAGCTCACCAGAATCTAGCGTCGTGTTTTGTAATACCAAGCGCGATTGCCAAGCCGTTTGTGACACATTGCTGGCAAATGGTATCAGCACATTGGCGCTACATGGCGATTTAGAACAGCGCGATCGTGAGCGAGTTCTGGTGCAGTTTTCAAACCGTAGTTGTCGCGTTTTAGTCGCAACCGATGTGGCTGCTCGTGGTTTAGATATTAAAGATTTGCCATTAGTGGTGAATTTCGAACTGCCTCACGACCCAGAAGTGTATGTGCATCGCATTGGCCGTACGGGTAGGGCTGGAACGGAAGGGCTGGCGGTGAGTTTTTGCACCGTGAGTGAGATGGCTCGCGCACACGGTATTGAAGATTATCTGAATCTCAATATTCAGTGGCAGGATGGGCAGGAGCTGAGCAGTGTGTCTATTCTGCCGTTAGCGTCAGATATGCTTACGCTGAATATCGACGGCGGTCGAAAAGCTAAAATCCGCCCTGGCGACTTGCTGGGGGCATTAACGGGTGATGCGGGGTTAACGGCGGCGGAAGTGGGTAAGATCGATCTGTTCGCGACACAGGCTTATGTGGCTATCCGCAGTAAGAGCGCGAAAAAAGCGTTAGAAAAGCTGCGTCAGGGAAAGATTAAAGGCAAAAACTACCGCGTGTGGTTGATTAAGAATTCTGACTAGCAACAGAGACGGTGTAGGGTGCTGATACGCTGATGTGTAATCACGCCAGCGTTTATCAATCTCTGCTATCATAACGTTAGCAATGAAATAATTGATAAGACAAAGCCCTAAGGAGGCAGTGTGAAGCTAAAAGCATTGGCTATGGCCGCAATGTTAGGATTAGGAACGCTTCCATTAGCGTTACAAGCCGCCGAAGTACCGGAAGGACCACATGTTGCGACGTCAGGAACAGCAAGCGTTGATGCTGAGCCAGATATGGCAACGATCTCTATCGAGGTGGGGGTTTATAGTAAAGATGCCGCCTCTGCAAAAAAACAGGTGGATGATCGCGTTGCACAGTATTTTGATTTTCTGAAAAAAAATGGCATCGAGAAAAAAGACATTAATGCTGCCAATATTCGTACTCAGCCAGAATATGACTACCCGAAAGATGGCGGTCAGGTTCTGAAAGGTTACCGTGCGATCCGTATGGTTCAGGTGACATTAAATCAGTTGGATAAGCTGAATGATTTGCTGGATGGCGCCTTGAAAGCGGGTTTGAATGAGATCCGTTCTGTTGATTTAGGTGTTGCTAAGCCGGATGCTTATCGTAATCAGGCCCGCCTGAAAGCGATGCAGAACGCGACGGAGCAGGCTCAGGCGTTAGCGAAAGGTTTTGGTGTTAAGTTAGGCCCAGTGTTTAGCGTTCGCTATCGGATGGCAGATTCTGTGCCTATGGTGAGAGCCAGAACCTATATGATGGCGGCGGATTCTTCGGCTAAAGTAGGTGCAGCAGAGACGTATGAGCAACAAACCATCAACTTTGAAGACAAAGTTGATGTGGTTTTCGATTTGCAGCGTTAATTTCTCGTACTTTTAGCGAAATTTTAATCTTGTCGTAATACCTGACGCCCGTGCTCTAACAGGGCGTCAGTCACCTTTCTCATCATTCTACTTTCCGGTGAAAACCGATGCCAATAGAGCATCCTGCGCTGATAAAGGCCAGGTGTTAGATCGACCAACTCACCCTCTGCTAGCTCTCTTTCTATCTGTAAATGCGGGATCATGCAGCAGGTTGTCCCCTGTTTCGCGAGCTGTACAAATGCTTCTGACGAGTTAACGATATGGCAGGGTACGCTGCCCGGTGGTAGCTCAAAATGCAGTTGCAAGAAGGCCTGATGCATATCATCCAGATGGTCGAACGCGACAGCAGGGGCTTTCAGTAGCGCAGAGCGCGTTACCCCGTTAGGGAAATAGCGATTGGCAAACTCAGGGGATGCAACAAACAGATAATCGAGCGCGCCGAGTTTATCAACCAAGCAACTCGGCAGCGGCTGCGGTTGTATACTGACAGCGCCTACTACTTCACCTCGACGTAAACGCTCTTGGGTGCGAGTTTCATCTTCCACTTGCAGGTTTAAACGCATGGGGGAGTCGCTTAGAACAGACTTTAATGCAGGGAGTAGCCAAGTTGCTAAACTGTCGGCGTTGACCGCCAGAGAGAGCAGTAGTGGCGTATCACTGCCCGTCTCATTACCTAGCCACTCTTCTTCTAGTAGCTCCACTTGATGCAGCAGTGCTAAAAGCTTTTGCCCTTGTTCGGTAGGGCGAGGTGGTATGGTTCTGACCAGTAGTGGTTGCCCAAATAGGTTTTCCAACTGTTTGATTCGCTGGGAAACAGCAGATTGTGTGATGCATAGCTTCTGAGCCGCGCGATCAAAACCGCGTTCGCGGATTACCGCATCTAGCGCTTGAAGGGTTCGGTAATCTGGGCGTTTCATGGGTGTCTGTTCCCTGCTAAAAATAGCCATACCCTGCTTTTCAAGCCTATTGAATATGGTCATGTTGAATAAGGCATTGGGCTGCATATTAAAGATTAACTCAAGCAGTGTCTTTACTATTCCACAGTTCTCTAACAATACCGTGATTGATTTTCGTTATGGCGGCCCGAATATCTTCAGTAATTAGTACGTCAATCGCACTATTTCCCTCGGCCTTGTTCTATAATGCGCGCACGATTTTGCTCTGAATAGGCATAGAATTTACCATGACTCAGGATGAACTGAAAAAAGCGGTTGGTTGGGCAGCACTTAAATATGTGCGTCCCGGAACCATTGTCGGCGTGGGTACTGGCTCCACGGCAGCTCATTTTATCGATGCATTAGGCACCATGAGCCATCAAATTGAAGGGGCTGTTTCCAGCTCTGAGGCTTCAACTGAGAAGCTTAAAGGGCTTGGAATCAAGATTTTTGATTGCAACGAAGTGGACTCTTTGGATATCTATGTCGATGGCGCCGATGAGATCAACGGCCATATGCAGATGATTAAAGGCGGTGGTGCTGCACTGACGCGTGAGAAGATCATCTCTGCCATTGCCAAGAAATTTATCTGTATTGTCGATGAGTCTAAAGTAGTTGGCGTGTTAGGCAAATTCCCTCTGCCCGTTGAAGTGATCCCTATGGCACGCTCTTACGTTGCTCGTGAGCTTGTTAAGTTAGGGGGATTACCCGAGTATCGGCAGGGTGTGGTGACCGATAATGGCAATGTCATTCTTGATGTCCATAATCTCAACATTGTCGACCCCATTGCGTTAGAGAATCAGATCAATAATATTGCAGGCGTAGTCACCGTTGGCTTATTTGCTAACCGTGGTGCGAATGTTGCGCTTGTGGGGAGCGCTGATGGTGTAAGAGTCATCGAAGAGTAGCTTTCAAATATATGACTGCCGCAGTGGCGTTTTTTATGTGAACGCTGCGGCATCTTCTTTTCTTCCCTCTCTTTATTTTTCTTTCCTTTCCCTCGCTATTTTCTGTACTACCGTACTTCTTTGTCTACTAGATGTGGTGTCTCCAAAAAATAATAGGGTGATAGCGATATTTTAAAACAGCGAATATTTGGTGACATATATCACGTAATAGCATTGCTTCGCTGTAAAGTCTGATTTTCATCTTGTATCTCAGAGTATTTGACTGAAAATGCCCCTTTGCTTTATTGGATGTGCTGATTAATGGAAAAGGATTGGTATTGCTGTCTGTGATTTTTTTGTTATGTTGGATGTCGAGTTTGTTTAGCAATCGATAACGCTTCCCTTTTTGAGCTTGCTCAATATGAGTGGTCTATCGTGGAAAAAATCTGACGTCGGTGTTTTTAGAGAAAACAAATAGGATTGGGACATGGCCAAAGTTTCACTGGATAAGGACAGAATTAAATTTCTGTTAGTTGAAGGGGTTCATCAAAGCACAGTCGATAATCTACGTGCTGCAGGATATACCAATATCGAATACCACAAAGGTGCATTGGATACGGAGACGCTGAAGTCCTCCATTAAAGATGCTCACTTTGTTGGCCTGCGTTCGCGGACCCAAATGACAGAAGAGGTTTTTGCTGCGGCAGAGAAACTGGTTGCTGTTGGTTGTTTCTGTATCGGAACCAATCAGGTTAATTTAAAAGCAGCGACAAAACGCGGTATTCCTGTCTTTAATGCGCCTTTCTCAAATACACGCTCTGTTGCTGAATTGGTTTTGGGTGAAATACTGCTGTTACTGCGTCGGATACCTGAAGCGAATGCGCAAGCGCATCGCGGCGTTTGGAATAAGTTGGCAGTTGGCTCTTTTGAAGCCCGTGGTAAAAAACTCGGGATCATCGGCTATGGTCATATCGGTACTCAGTTAGGTATTTTGGCTGAATCTATCGGGATGCAGGTTTATTTTTATGATATCGAAAATAAACTGCCGTTGGGTAATGCTCAACAGGTAGGGCATTTATCTGAACTGTTGAATATGAGTGATGTTGTCTCGCTGCACGTACCGGAAACAGCATCAACGAAAAATATGATGGCAGCAGAACAATTCACCCTGATGAAGCCTGGCTCGGTATTTATCAATGCGTCACGTGGCACGGTGGTGGATATTCAGGATTTAGCCGATGCGTTAAAAAGCAAACACCTTACCGGCGCTGCAATCGATGTGTTCCCTGAAGAGCCAGCAACAAACAGCGATCCGTTTATCTCTCCGCTATGTGAGCTGGATAATGTGATTCTGACACCGCATATCGGCGGCTCTACTCAAGAAGCACAAGAGAACATTGGTAGTGAAGTGGCGGGTAAACTGGCTAAATACTCCGATAACGGTTCTACGTTGTCAGCGGTTAACTTCCCAGAAGTTTCTCTGCCATACCATGGCGAGAATGTCAGCCGTTTGCTGCATATACATGAAAACCGCCCCGGTGTTCTGACTCAGATAAACCAAATCTTTGCGCAAGAGGGGATTAACATTGCAGCTCAGTTCCTGCAAACGTCCTCTGATATTGGCTATGTGGTTATCGATGTTGAAACCAACCGTGCAGAAGTGGCTTTACAACATATGAAAGCGATTCCTGGCACGATTAGGGCTCGTTTACTGTTCTAAATTGTTTGATTTTTATCAAAGGGGAGAGATTTCTCCCCTTTCACTCTATTTTTATGATTCCCACTTCCAATTCTGCGATGGCGTCACGATTTCTGGCAAGGGAATATCCCATTTCTCAATCGGCAAGCTATCCACCCGTTGGCAGTCGTGGGCGATACCTATCGGATAAGTTCCGTTTTCACGCCAGTGCTGCAATGTTCTGTCATAGTAGCCGCCACCCATCCCCAAGCGTTGCCCTGTGGAGTCAAACGCTACTAGAGGCGTAATAATGACATCCAGCTCTCTCTGAGGCAGAACATGTCTGACATCGAGCTTCGGTTCTACGATGCCTAGCCGGTTTTTTATTAAATGCGTTTGGGGTGAGTAGTGCAGAAACAGTAAATTGCCTGAACTAAATGGGTGCAATACAGGCAAATAGACCTGCTTTTGATGCCGCCAAAGTTGTTCAATTAAGCCCCGAGTTTCAATCTCACCGTCGAAAGAGAGAAAAAGAGATATATTCTGCGCTTGCTTAATTTTAGGGTGGCTGAGAAGACAGTGAGTCACGGAAAGAGCAGCTTGTTGCTGTTCATCAGCCGTTAACGCTCGCCGTAACTGTCGAATGTGGTTTCTGATATGTTGTCGGGTTTGTTGACAAGATTGAAGGTGCATTGGCGACCTGCAAAGCTGTTTTGAGTACTGATGAAAAGGAGGGGAATCTCCGAGGCGCCGTCACAGGCTGTAACCCTTGAACCCTTGGTTCAAGGTGAGCGCAAAGTTGCAATTTTTAGGCTCCTCAGCCGAACTGAGTGTGCACACCAACTACAGTACCCTACACTCTTTTGGTTTGAAATATCGGCTCAGGGGACTGGCCCGACGACAAACACCTCAGAGAAATTTTTAGCTCGCTGCTGACTCACTTATCAACATCGAACAATTCATTATGTATGTTACTTGCTTAAACAATCAAGAGCTCGTTACTCAAACTGTGAACCTTGACGTTCACTGATCTTACCTTGTTCAAGTAGAGCTTGCTCAATGGTTTGCTGAAGCATACGAATACGCTGTTCCATATTGGCGGCATAATCGCGTGTTTTCAACCGTTCTTGAGCTAATTCGTGACACACATTCAGTGCCGCGATAAATACTAACTGCTCTGTATTTGTGACTCTAGTGCGAACTTTAAGATCTTGCAACCTCTGATTGAGGTCTTCTGCTGCGAGCAGTAATGCATCTTGCTGTTCTGGCGGACAATTCACTCGCAATGAGCGACCGAAAATTTGGATATCCACGGGTTGTGCAGACATATGACCCTTCCTGACTGAATCTCACACCAGCATTAACGACGATTTGGTTACACCTTTCAGTCACTAAGCGGCGCCAATATATATAGCTCGAAACCAAAATTCAAGCTTATACCTGCCATACTCTAAGCTATAGGTGCGCTGATAGTGTCTGCGCGCCTTCTTACAACTTGAGTTATTTGGGTATAAATCCAATCCGTTGGTTCGCCCTTATCTGGAATAGCTACTTGCCTTGGTGGTAGCATATCATGAACTAACCCCATCAACGACGATGAATGCGCATGTCTAGAGATAATACTTCCCCCGAATATCGTTTACTGTCTACAGCTCTTACCCAACAGAGCGTTGGATTAACAGCAGCAGAAATGCACGGCCTAATCAGTGGTATGTTGTGTGGCGGTAACAAAGACAACAGTTGGAAAACACTGTTGCACGATTTGACTAACGAGGGTATCGCGTTTCCTGCGACGCTATCTCAAGAGTTACAAAATGTTTATGACAATGTAAGAAGTGCTTTGGAAGAGGACGATTTTACGTTTAGCCTTCTATTGCCAGACGACGATGACAGTACAGTTTTCGATCGAGCGGATGCACTGTCCGGCTGGGTTAACCATTTCTTGCTTGGGTTGGGGATGATTCAGCCCAAATTAGGCCAAGTAAAAGGTGAGACAGGAGAGGCGATTGATGACCTACGTAATATCGCCCAGCTTGGTTACGAAGAAGACGAAGACCAGAATGAACTGGAGCAGTCTTTGGAAGAAGTTATTGAGTACGTGCGCGTTGCCGCCGTTCTTTGCTATACCGAGTTCACTGCACATAAACCTACGGCACCAGAAAATATCAAACCGACGCTGCACTAACGGTTTTTGATAAATGTAGCTTTGATAAGCGTAGAGTAGTGGGCGAGTTGTAAACATCTATCTGGCCGCGCAACGTGTCGGCCGTTTTCAGGAGAAAAAGATGACTCTGCAAGAATTTCAGCGTCGCCGTCGGGCACTGTTAGCGAAGATGGCTCCGGCAAGTGCGGCGATTATTTTTTCTGCCCCTGAATGCCAGCGTAGCGCGGACAGTGAATACCCTTATCGACAGAACAGTGATTTCTGGTATCTAACGGGTTTTAATGAGCCAGAGTCTGTCCTGATCTTGATTAAAAGTGATGAAACTCACAACCACACGGTGCTGTTTAACCGAGTACGCGATCTCACGGCAGAAATCTGGTTTGGCCGCCGTTTAGGGCAAGATGCCGCCCCTGAAAAACTGGGTATAGACCGCGCATTGCCTTTCGACAATATCAACGAGCATCTTCATTTGCTGCTCAATGGGTTGGATACGGTTTATCACGCACAGGGTTTATATGCTTATGCTGATACCATTCTGTTCTCCGCATTAGAGAAACTGCGCTCGGGGCAGCGGCAAAACTGGCATGCGCCAGCCACCATGACGGATTGGCGCCCTTGGTTACACGATATGCGTTTATTTAAAAGCGCAGAAGAGATAGCCGTGATGCGCCGTGCCGGTGAAATCTCAGCATTGGCTCATACCCGAGCGATGGAAAAATGCCGAGCAGGTATGTTTGAGTACCATCTGGAAGGCGAGATCCTGCATGAGTTTAACCGTCACGGAGCTCGCTACCCTTCCTACAACACCATTGTTGGCTCTGGTGTAAACGCGTGTATTTTGCACTACACCGAAAACGAATCAGAGTTGCGAGCAGGCGATTTGGTCATGATTGATGCTGGCTGTGAATATCGTGGTTACGCTGGCGATATCTCCCGTACTTTTCCTGTTAGCGGTAAGTTCAGCTCAGCCCAACGCGCGATTTATGACATCGTCCTCGCTTCACAACTTCGCGCCATTGAGCTGCTTGTTGCAGGCAGTTCCATCTGTAAGGCCAATGATGCCGTTATCCATATCATGGTGAGCGGTTTGGTTGCATTGGGTGTGATGAAAGGAGATGTAGAGCACTTGATTGCAGAAAGAGCCTATCGTGAGTTCTACATGCATGGCCTTAGTCACTGGTTAGGGTTGGATGTACATGATGTGGGAGATTACGGCTCCTCAGAGCGTGAGCGTCTTTTAGAGCCGGGCATGGTGCTCACCGTTGAGCCGGGGTTATATATCGCACCAGATGCTGATGTGCCTGCTGAGTATCGCGGTATTGGCATTCGTATTGAAGATAACGTGCTTATTACTGCCGAAGGCAACGAGATATTTACCGCAAGTGTAATAAAACAAGCTGATGAGATTGAAGCTCTCATGGCGGCGGCAAAACAATGAACGCACGGATAATCATTGTTGGTGGAGGCATGGCAGGCGCGACCTTAGCGCTAGGGCTCTCTGCTCTCACGAAGGGGAAACTGGCAATCGATCTGATTGAGGCTCGTTTGCCGGAGAACCAAGAACATCCGGGGTTTGATGCCAGAGCTATCGCGCTTGCGCAGGGTACCTGTCAGCAACTGGCTCGTATCGGTATCTGGCCTACACTGGCAGAGTGCGCAACGGCGATCGAGACGGTGCACGTTAGCGATCGTGGTCATGCTGGTTTTACGACGCTAACTGCTGCGGAGTACCAAGTTCCGGCATTAGGGCAGGTTATCGAACTGCATCAGGCGGGGCAGAGACTGTTTAAGTTGCTGCACAAGGCACCAGGGGTAACGCTACATAGCCCCGCAAAAGTGGTGGATGTCGCCCGCAGCGAGAACAGCGCCGAAGTGATTCTGGACAATGGCGAACGCCTTCACGGGCAGTTATTGGTCGCAGCAGATGGTACGCTTTCACCTTTGGCACAGGCGTGTCACGTAAGCTGGCAACAGCAAGATTATCCACAGATAGCGACTATCGCCAATGTTGCCACCAGCGAACCTCACCAACACCGTGCGTTTGAGCGCTTTACTGAGCACGGGCCTCTAGCGCTTCTGCCTATGTCTGACGGGCGCAGTTCTCTCGTATGGTGCCATAGCTTAAGCAGCAAGGCTGAGGTGGAAAACTGGAGTGAGCAAGACTTTCAGCAGCACCTTCAACATGCCTTTGGTTGGCGTTTAGGCCGAATATTACAAGTTGGGCAGCGCTACAGCTACCCGCTGCGCTTACTAGTAGCAAACCAGCACATCAGCCATCGTTTGGCGCTGGTGGGGAATGCCTCACAAACCCTACACCCGATAGCCGGGCAGGGTTTTAATCTGGGCTTGCGGGATGTGATGTCATTGGCAGAAACAGTGGCATCGGCGCTGGAAAATGGCGAGGATATTGGCAGTTATTCGGTACTTAGCCGTTATCAACTGCGGCGTGAGCCAGATCGTAATGAAACCGTAGGGCTCACCGATGGTCTCATCAGTCTGTTTGCTAACCGCCTTGGCCCGCTGATTGTCGGGCGCAATCTTGGCTTAATGACAATGGATCAACTCCCTCCGTTGCGCGATGCTTTGGCTCGCCGAACGCTGGGGTGGGTCGAGAGATAATTCTTATATGCACTCTTTTGATGTAGTGATCGCCGGTGGCGGAATGGTTGGCTTAGCGCTAGCGTGCGGTTTACAGGGCAGTGGATTACGTGTCGCTATTGTCGAAAATCATACCCCACCCTATAACGGTGAACTGCCGGAAGCGCCAGGACTACGTGTTTCTGCGATCAATGCAGCCAGTGAGCGCCTGTTACAGCGCCTTGGTGCATGGGATAGCATTATTGCCATGCGAGCTACACCATACGGTGCGATGGCGGCGTGGGATCGCGATAGCTTTGGCAAAATCGCTTTTCAGGCGGAGCAGTATGGTTACTCGCATCTGGGACATATCATTGAGAACGAGGTCATCCAGAAAGCCTTATGGCAGCGTGTAAGGCAACTTAGCGATGTCACCATACTGTCTCCGGGGGCTATTCAACATGTGGCATGGGGGGAAAATGAAGCGTTTATCACCCTACAAGATGGGCAGATGCTCAGCTGTCGCTTGGTAGTAGGTGCTGATGGTGCCCACTCTTGGCTGCGACAGCATGCCGATATCCCACTGACCTTTCGTGATTATGGGCATCATGCGCTGGTAGCGACCATCAAGACTGAGCTGCCTCATGAGGGCTGTGCTCGGCAGATTTTCCACGGTGATGGCATTCTGGCGTTTTTGCCGCTGTGGCAAAGCGATCGTAGTTCTATTGTCTGGTCACTGCCCCCTGAGCGGGCAGAGCAAATGAAGCATTGTGATGTGGATACATTTAACCGCGAGTTGAGTGTGGCGTTCGATATGCGATTAGGAACGTGCCAACTGGAAAGTGAGCGTCTGACATTCCCATTAACGGCGCGTTATGCCCGTAACTTTGCGGGTCACCGTATCGCTTTGATGGGGGATGCTGCGCATACTATCCACCCTCTGGCGGGCCAAGGGGTTAATCTTGGTTTTATGGATGCGGCAGAGTTAGCATTTGAACTGAAACGGCTGCACCGTGAAGGGAAAGATTTCGGGCGACATCTCTATCTACGCCGCTATGAGCGGCGACGTAAGCATAGCGCAGCAGTGATGCTGGCGGCGATGCAAGGGTTCAGAGAGGTATTCGCTGGGGATAATCCGGCGAAGAAGCTACTGCGTGATGTGGGGATGGTGTTGGCGGATAATTTGCCAGGGGTAAAACCGAGATTGGTAAGAGAAGCCATGGGATTGGAAGGGCTGCCGGAATGGCTAGTGTAGTGACGAGTACTGCGTTTCGGTAGAAGGGAACTCAGCCCGAAGCATGTTGCCTGAATCGTTACCAGACAACATCCATCGGGCTGAGTCATACCGTGCCATTTCTGCTCTGGATAGGCTTAGAAGTAATACCCAATATTCACGTTAGTTCGAAAATACCAATCATTGCTTCCCGTAGATTGGGTATTTGTCCAACCAGTCGCGTTTAAGGCGCCTCCCCAAGGGTTTGCATTTTTTGCCCAACTTAAATCAACCCAAAACATCACTGGCATAGCAAACACCTGCACACCTAGCGTATTCATCTGTGAGTCAGACCAGCCTTCTTTGTCCTTCCACATCACACTGTAATCGTTATAAAACCTGAGTTTTTTTATTTGTCCCCAAGAGACATCAACATCACGAGCGAGGTTAATGGCACCTGTTGTTGCCTTTGAAGGGATCAAATAGGACGGTGTTAATCCATTCCCCCCCATAAGAATGACGGAGTTATTGGTATTCTCAGGATTTTTAGGGGAGTAGGCGTAGCGAATAACCTGTGTCGATAAGTGCCAAGGGTCGTTATCGACCAGAGCATGTAGTCCTGTGGCCCAGAATGTCCCGTTGTCATCGGTCTTATGGTTATATAAACGAGATGCCGCCGCTGAGCCACCCAATTCAGTGTGCCAGCTTCCGGATTCAAATTTATGTGTTAGGCGTAAGTTAACTTGATCGCGTTTATCATTGAACTGCTGATGGTGTGGTGCATAGAGGGTATTTTTTAAGTTACCGTAATAACCTGTATCGGGTGCATAGCGAACCCCTTGTGGCATCATCCGCGGAAAATAAGCAGCATCTAATGTCCAATTATTGTCATGGTATTGATAATTAGCGCCTAGTCCGGCATTAACGCCAAACCCAAGAAAGAAGGGAATTCCATAAGACCAGCCAAATTGTGGGTAGGGCATAAGGCCGAATGGTTTTATCGGTGCGCCAAGCTGAATATCTGAGGTATCACTTAAGTGATATCCGATAAATGCGCGATCAATGGCGTATTTCCTGTGGTCTTGAAACCAAAAGCCAGAGTCGAAAAAAAGGTCGTTGTAGTGACCACTAGTATCAATTCTAAACGTATCAAAGCGTAGGTGTGGAGGATTGCGATAATTGCTCCCACGCCAATCTTCATAGCGATAATTGGCACGTAAAGCACCACCTATCTCGATCCCTTTGTTTCCCTCTTCGCTTTGCCAACTAATATGAGGAAAGGGTTTCTTGGGTTTGGTTTGTGGTGTGTTTGTTAGCGATGAGGCTGCGGTGCTATTTGTTAAAGACGGATTTTCTTCATTAGCTGAAGCTATGGTGCTTTCCGCATAGCTAAAAGGAGAAAATAATAAAAAGACAATGGCTTTTTTATACATGATAAATCCTCTTATTTTAATTATTTTTATTTGAGATTATAAAAATAGATTCGTAGATCATTCACTTTGTCTTATCTATGAAACTTAATTGTTTGAAAATATACTTCGTCTCAAATATGAGACATTGTTTTTTATTTGAGATAGTTAAATCTCGTCTGCGGTGTTGAGTTTGTCAAGAAAGCTGAATTAATGGTGCTGACTGTTATTTCATTATTAATTAATGAGATGCATTTTTTAGTTGGTGTTATTGATATAAAGTATTTTTAGCTTTGGAGTTATTAAAGTGTTTTATTCCTTTTTATAAGTAAATATCTTCTATTTATATGGCTCACTATATATAGGGAATGAAAAATAATAAAAATATGCCAATGGTTTCATCTATCAAAAAAACATCAAGCGAATATTAAGCAGGTAATAGTGACGCATCTGATTAGTTGTGGTGAACGTGATGCCTCAGTTCTTCCCTTACCTGAATTATTCTAATGTCAGTCGATATTTTGGATTAGATTTTCTAATGTTTTTTGGCTGTTTTATGTTTAGGTATCATCCTTGATAAGGATAAAAAAGCGGAATTGTCATTAGATTTAGGCCATTTTGTGCGTTTTGGCGCATTTTTTTGGTCTGAATATCTGCATTATGCTAATAGTCAGTTAAAGCGTTATGTTGATTAACACTTATTTTAACTTATGGTTACAACGGCGATTCAGTGGTAACGTTTAACGATAGGGTATCGTTTGCGTCGGTATCTCAATTGGCATTTTTCTCACCCTGGTGCGTATGGCAACAGCGTTTAATGAAGGAAAGAGGAAGACGATGGCAAAGCAAACTCCGTTATATGACCAGCATGTGGCCTGTGGTGCTCGGATGGTGGATTTTCATGGTTGGATGATGCCGTTGCATTACGGGTCTCAGCTTGATGAACATCATTTCGTTCGGCAGGACGCCGGTATGTTTGACGTTTCCCACATGACTATCGTCGATTTGCATGGCGCCCGCACGCGAGAGTTTCTGCAATATCTGTTAGCGAATGATGTCGCTAAATTAACTAAGCCGGGTAAAGCACTGTATACGGCAATGTTAAATGCATCCGCTGGCGTGATTGATGACCTGATTGTTTACTACCTGACCGATGATTTTTATCGGCTGGTGGTGAACTCGGCAACACGCGATAAAGATTTGGCGTGGATCACCGAACATGCAGAGCCTTTCTTAGTTGATATTAATGTTCGCGACGACTTGGCATTAATTGCAGTGCAAGGCCCCCAAGCTAAAGAGCGTACGGCAACTCTTCTTACCCCAGAGCAAAAACAGGCTGTTGAAGGCATGAAACCGTTCTTTGGTGTGCAGTCAGGGGATCTCTTTATCGCGACAACGGGTTATACCGGAGAAACAGGCTACGAAATTATGCTGCCTGTGGCTCAAGCCGCACCTTACTGGCAAAAATTGCTGGCGGCAGGGGTGAAACCTTGCGGGTTAGGTGCGCGTGATACGCTGCGTTTAGAGGCAGGTATGAACCTATATGGGCAAGAAATGGATGAATCTGTCTCCCCTTTGGCTGCCAATATGGGCTGGACGATTGCGTGGGAACCACAAGAACGCAACTTTATTGGCCGTGATGCTCTGGAACAACAAAGAGAGCAGGGAACGGATCAGCTCATTGGGCTGGTCATGACGGAAAAAGGGGTGCTGCGCAATGAGCTTCCTGTTCGTTTTACCGATGTTGATGGCAACTTACATGAAGGCGCGATTACTAGCGGTTCCTTCTCGCCAACTTTGGGCTACAGTATTGCATTGGCGCGAGTGCCTGCGGGGGTCGGTGAGACAGCTATCGTACAGATCCGTAACCGTGAAATGCCAGTGAAAGTAACCAAAACCACCTTTGTACGTGCCGGAAAACCGGTATAACATTTTTTAGATCAAAATAGCATTTGTGAAGGAGAAAGGGCGATGAGCAATGTGCCAGCTGAATTGAAATACACTGCGTCCCACGAGTGGGTACGTGCGGAAGGTGACGGCGTGTATAGCGTGGGGATTACCGAACACGCGCAAGAACTATTAGGGGATATGGTGTTTATTGACCTGCCTGATGTGGGCAGTGCTTTTGCAAAAGACGATGATTGTGCTGTAGCAGAATCGGTGAAAGCCGCTTCAGATATTTATGCACCAATCAGCGGCGAGATTGTGGCGGTGAATGATGCGCTAGAAGCATCTCCTGAATTGGTCAATTCATCTCCTTATGAAGATGGCTGGTTATTTCGCATTAAAGCGTCCGATAAGGCCGAAGTCGCCGAATTGATGAGTGCCGAAGAGTATCTCGCCTCTCTGGAAGACGAATAATCTTTACTGCGCCTCGCTTCTCTGAATCGAGGCGTTTTTGACTGTATCCAAACACCGCCCTCCATTTGTTATTGATGCAGACTCATAGACCTTAGTTGCACGCAGGACAGATACCAGATGACACAGACTCTAAACCAGCTTGAACACAACGATGCCTTTATTGGACGCCACATAGGGCCATCTCATCAAGATCAGCAAAAGATGCTGAACACAGTGGGCGCCAGCTCTTTGGCGGATCTGATTCAGCAGATTGTTCCGGCTGATATCCAACTTCCGGGGCCACCAGCAACGGGTGATGCCATGACGGAACATCAGGCTTTAGCCGAGCTTAGGGATATTGCCAATCAGAATCAGCGCTATAAATCTTATATTGGTATGGGGTATAGCGCAGTGCTTCTCCCTCCTGTGATTCAGCGCAATATGCTGGAAAATCCAGGCTGGTACACCGCTTATACACCTTATCAGCCAGAGGTTTCTCAAGGGCGTTTAGAGGCGCTGTTGAATTTCCAACAGATGACGCTGGATTTGACGGGAATGGATCTGGCCTCTGCCTCTTTGCTGGATGAAGCGACTGCTGCGGCAGAAGCGATGGCGATGGCAAAACGTGCAAGTAAACTGAAAGATGCCAACCGCTTTTTTGTGACACGTGATATTCACCCTCAAACATTGGATGTGGTGCTCACCCGTGCAGAGACGTTTGGTTTTGAGGTGGTGATTGATGATGCAGCCAATGTATTGAGCCACGAAGGGTTGTTTGGTGCACTGTTCCAATATACGGGCACTACGGGGCAGCTTAATGACCATCGTGAGCTGTTTGCTGCGTTGAAGAGCCGTAAAGTTATCGTCAGCGTTGCCGCCGATATCATGTCTCTGGTTCTATTAGAAGCTCCGGGTAAGCTAGGTGCTGATGTGGTCTTTGGTTCCTCTCAGCGTTTTGGTGTGCCGATGGGGTACGGTGGGCCACATGCTGCGTTCTTTGCTTGCCGCGATGAGTTTAAACGCGCTATGCCAGGGCGCATTATCGGTGTTTCCCGTGATGCTGCAGGCAATATTGCACTGCGTATGGCGATGCAAACCCGCGAGCAACATATTCGCCGCGAGAAAGCTAACTCGAATATCTGTACCTCTCAGGTATTGCTAGCGAATATCGCTGGCCTGTATGCGGTTTACCATGGCCCTCAAGGCTTGAAACGTATCGCTGAACGTATCCATCGCTTAACGGATATTCTGGCATTAGGCTTAACTCAGGGTGGCCTGAAGCCTAAGTACAGCACGTGGTTTGATACGTTGACTATCCCCGTGAAAGATAAAGACGCGGTGCTTGCTCGTGCGTTGGGCTTTGGCGTTAACCTACGCAGTGATTTAAACGCGGCAGTGGGGATAACGCTGGATGAGACGACGACCGATGAAGATGTTTCAACCCTCTTCACTATCTTGTTAGGTGAGACTCATGGGCTGGATATCGAGTCTCTCGACGCGAAAGTGATGGCTGATTCACACTCTATTCCAGCCAGCTTGATACGTCAGGAGCCAATTCTGGCCCATGAAGTTTTCAACCGCTATCACAGCGAAACCGAAATGATGCGTTATATGCACCGTCTTGAGCGTAAAGATCTGGCGCTGAATCAGGCTATGATCCCGCTTGGTTCTTGCACCATGAAGCTGAATGCCGCTGCGGAAATGATCCCTATCACGTGGCCTGAGTTTGCTGAGTTGCACCCATTCTGCCCACCGGGGCAGGCAAAAGGCTATCAACATCTTCTGACCCAACTTTCACAGTGGTTGGTGCAGATAACGGGTTACGATGCCGTGTGTATGCAGCCTAATTCTGGCGCTCAGGGTGAGTACGCGGGCTTGCTGGCAATTCGCCGTTATCATGAAAGCCGAGGGGATGCCGACCGCCGTATCTGTTTGATCCCTAGCTCTGCACATGGGACTAACCCAGCCTCGGCACAGATGGCGGGTATGGACGTGGTGGTGGTTGCCTGTGATAAACAGGGCAATATCGATTTGCATGATTTGCGTGCCAAAGCGGAAGAGGTGAGTGCGACCCTATCATGCATCATGGTGACCTATCCTTCGACTCATGGTGTCTACGAAGAGACGATCCGTGAAGTCTGCCAAATTGTGCATCAGTTTGGCGGACAGGTGTATCTCGATGGTGCCAACATGAATGCGCAAGTTGGGATCACCACACCGGGTTATATCGGCGCAGATGTTTCACACCTGAACTTGCATAAAACCTTCTGTATTCCTCATGGTGGCGGTGGGCCGGGTATGGGGCCAATCGGCGTAAAAGCACACTTGGCACCGTTCGTTCCGGGACACTCTGTTGTACATATCGAGGGGCTAACAACGGAAAAAGGCGCAGTTTCTGCGGCTCCATTTGGCAGTGCTTCTATTCTGCCTATCAGTTGGATGTATATCCGTATGATGGGTGCGGAAGGGCTTAAACAGTCTAGCCAAGTGGCAATTTTGAATGCGAACTATATTGCTACTCGCCTGAAAGATGCCTATCCGGTGTTATATGCGGGGCGTGATGGTCGTGTTGCTCATGAATGTATTCTGGATATTCGCCCGCTCAAAGAGCAGACGGGAATCAGTGAAATGGACGTGGCTAAACGGCTGATCGACTTTGGCTTCCATGCGCCAACCATGTCTTTCCCTGTGGCCGGTACATTGATGGTGGAACCAACGGAGTCGGAAGGTCTGGCTGAATTGGATCGCTTTATTGATGCGATGTTGGCGATTCGCTCGGAGATCGACCGTGTCGCTGCGGGTGAATGGCCACTGGAAGATAATCCTCTGGTGAATGCACCGCATATTCAGTCTGAGCTAGTCTCTGAATGGGCCCATCCATACAGCCGTGAGTTAGCGGTATTCCCAACGGAAGATACGCGCACTAACAAGTACTGGCCGACGGTAAAACGCCTCGACGATGTTTACGGCGACCGTAATCTGTTCTGCTCTTGTGTACCGATTGGGGATTATGAGTAAACCCTGAATAAGAGTTAAAATAACAAAGGTGACTTAGGTCACCTTTGTTAATTGGTTTTTGGTGATTATTTCTAGCAAGCTACTGAGCTAGTCTTCGCTTCTATCGAATAACCTATTTATTTTGAATAATACTTCTATGCCCTTTATCAGCCATCTTCATAAATAAGAACATCAAAACGTTTAATATAAATAGTTTGTTGATTTATTACTCAGGCATTGTTTATAAACGTGTAATTATTACACCTATGTTTTAAATAAGCGCACATGATATATATTAGTTATGTAATAATTACTCTGTTAATTAATATCGATTCGTCGGCGAAATACCGTGTAAAGGTTCTTTCACGTGCAGAGAATAGCCCGTAATAGCAATCAGTTTATACAGTAATATTCTCTCTTCCGGTTCAAGTGGTTGAGTGAGTAAATCCATCAAATTAAGATAGGCTGGCTCTACGGCTGACAGCGGGAAACACTGGTCGCTGAAGAGATTTGAAATACGGCTAAGAAAAGCGCATTCAAAACGCTGTAGTAAAGATCGAATAATTGGATATTCGTTGAAATCAAGAGACCCAATAATAATAGGGTTGTCTTTTATTTTGCTGCTTTTCCCGATAAAAAAGTCGTATGTCATGCTATTAATCCTTTAATAGTGCAATTTTCTATTTATTTTATAATGTAAAGTGAACTACTTAAGCCACCCTTTTTCTTTAGCATTATCTAAATGTTGACGCAGATGCTGCCATAGTTCAGGGTTTTCTTGCCCGATAATAGAGTTTCTTTGTAATACCTGCTCAAGATAAATCCCGTTAGCCATCCAACTTTCACCGTTGTTATAGAGACTACTTAGCAGAGGTAGGAGTCTGTCCAACATCCCCGCGAAGCGAGCATCAGCGGATTCTCCAGCATCATATTCCAGCCAGTAGGCCATAAAATCATCAGATTGTGGCTGGGGCAACATGCCAAACAAGCGCTTTGCTGCAGCAAGCTCCACCTCATGAATTGCATCTCGAGCAGCAAGGTCATAAACCAAGACATCACCAGCATCAATTTCAACAATATCATGCAGTAACGCCATTTTAACCACGCGTTGTATATCGACATCTTGACTGGCATAAGGAGCTAGGCTCAGTGCTGCCATGGCAAAATGCCAACTGTGCTCTGCAGAGTTTTCTCTTCGTTTCGATATGCTGACTTGGGTTTGACGTTGAACATTTTTCAGTTTGTCCAACTCCATTAAAAAATAGATAACGGGGGTCATCGAACCAAAATTCAGATGATGCGAAATGTCAGACATCAGGTGCCTCTGAGCAAGAATGTAAAGTGAACCTCTACTATTATAAAGATTAGAGATTGTTATCTAAACCTATTCTTAATACTTTTCTTACCGCGGTTTTCTTAATGGAAAAAGAGAATAATATCACCCTTAATGGTAGAGATAATCCTGTACATAATTGGCAACATATATTTTTTAGCTTACACGTGTACTCTGGAATGATTCTCAGCTAATGTGGCTAGGCCGTAATAATGAAATAGTGCGCATATAGACTGGGGATAAATAATGACATCAGTAGCATTACCGCATGAGTACTCCCTAAAAGAGGAGATTGCGAACAGTATTAGCCATGGAATAGGTTGTGTATTTGGTATTGTTGGTTTGGTGTTATTGATCGTTCAGGCTGTCAGTAACGATGCCAGCAGTACAGCCATTGTCAGCTATAGCCTCTATGGCGGAAGTATCATTCTACTTTTTCTTGCCTCCACGCTTTATCACGCCATTCCTTCGCAAAAAGCAAAGCAGTGGCTGAAAATATTTGACCACTGCGCTATCTACATCCTAATAGCGGGTACTTACACACCTTTCTTACTCGTTGGCTTACAGTCTACTTTTGCCCACGTGTTAATGGTGATTATTTGGGGATTAGCGCTCTTTGGGGTGATCTTCAAACTTGCGTTTATCGATCGTTTTGAAGTGCTTTCCCTCGTGACTTATCTGGGAATGGGGTGGCTGTCTCTGTTGGTGGTATACCAACTGGCTATGAAGCTCTCGGTCGGTGGAATTGCGTTACTGGCTGCGGGGGGAGTGGTGTATACGCTAGGAGTTATTTTCTATGCCTGTAAGCGCATTCCCTACAATCACGCTATCTGGCATGGCTTTGTGCTTGGTGGGAGCGTGTGCCACTTTATGGCGATTTATTTATACGTTTAACGATCGATTTTGATAAATAGCCCCTATGATTTTTGTCATAGGGGCGATCAACAATGGCCTATTTATCTTCAGTTAATGAGTACGGCAGGGGTTGAATACTCAATTGGCTGCTCTCATCTTCACGCACGCGCAGCACGCTATCTGGCTCTAGGTCGTTATTCAAAACAGCTTGGATCCAGACCGAGCCATCAGCAAACTGGCTGGCTGCAAGTACACTACCGGTACGACGCCAATTCTCACCTAACTGCAACTCTAGCTCATCACCGATGGCCGGGGCGCGGCTTGCTTTACCTGCTAGCCAATAGAGCGCTCGCTTATTCGCGCCACGGTATTTGGCTCTAGCAACCATCTCTTGTCCTGTATAGCAGCCCTTGGTGAAACTGATCCCGCCTAGCGCCTGAATGTTTAGTGCTTGAGGAATAAATTGCGCGCTATTTACCTCGTCGATAATCGGTAAACCTGCGGCGATATCTAATGCTAGCCACTGCTGCCCATTGGTAATCTTAGCGTGTGGTAACTGCTTCAATAAGTTGTCTTGTTGTTCTGCGGGCATAACCAGTAGGAAGCGCTCAGTTGGCTCGGCGATGTACAGCAGGGTTGTCCGGCTGTCGCCATGTTGGACGACATTGGTGTCTGCATTTGGTACTTGTGGATAATGTTTTTCTAGCGCCTCTCGAGCGCCTGTGCCTGCGAGTCCCACTAGTACAAGGTCATCTGCGGTAGCAATAACGATTTTAGAGAAAATGGCATATTTCTTTAATTCAGTAACTTGCGCTGTTACCAAGCTTTTTCTCAGGATGTAAGCGAAGTCTTCGCCACGGCTAAACAGCCGCAAGTTGCTCCACACTTTACCCTTTGCATCACAGTGAGCACAGACCGTCTGTTTTTCTGGAGAGAGTGAATTGAAATCACAGGTCAGTTGCCCTTGTAAGTACTTACTTGCATCTTGACCAGTAACAGAAACCACAGCCCAGCCGGAAAGCTGCATCAGCGTCAGTGGCATAGGTTCATTGCTAGCAGGGGGTAGAGATGAAGAGATAATGGGATTTGTCATGATGCAATCCTACAAGTGGCTTTCTATGAGCGAAGTACTTCAATGGTAAAAGAGGTGAGCTTGATTTGAAATGGGTAGAACGTAAATTAATTAATGAGGCTCTTTTTTCTCTTCATACTCTTTGTTTTTGTTCTGTCTATGAGGACTTCGCGTGAAGGGTGGGGAACTTTACTGCTATCAACGTGTCATCATTCTGATTGAATAATGAATAATACATTTTTGTGGCTAATGATTCCGTTTGTTTCCAATAGTGTTTCAAATTGTTACACTAGAGGCAGAATGGCCTTTCTGTGCAAAGATTTCATTTGGAATTTATAGAAACTTTAAACAACTGAAAAAAGAAAGATTACGAAAAATAGTGCCATACCTATTATATGCGGGGTTTGAATACACATGGATATTAACAATAAGGCGCGCATTCACTGGGCTTGCCGTCGTGGTATGCGAGAGTTGGATATTTCGATCATGCCTTTTTTTGAGCATGAATATGATTCGCTGAGCGATGAGGATAAACAAACGTTTATCCGGTTATTAGAGTGTGATGATCCAGACCTGTTTAACTGGATGATGAATCACGGTACACCGAAAGACGAAGCGCTAGCGCGTATGGTTCAACTTATTCAGATGCGAAATAAAGAACGTGGTCCTTTGGCGATGTAATCTCCGTATTTCCTGGCGCACGCAGCTTTTTTCTTTGCTGGTACACGGCGTATTAACGCTGGCTATCTTATTAGCACCATGGCCAGAGGAGTATTGGCCTATGTGGATCATATTGCTGACGCTAGTGGTTTTTGAGTGCTTGCGTAGCCAGAAGCGTATTGCGGCTACACAGGGTGAAATTAGCCTGTTAGACAGCAATCAGATCTATTGGCATAAGCAGACATACCGTATTTTTAAGCAGCCCGTGTTGCTGAAAAACGGTGTATTTCTACGTATTGAAGAAACAAAAGGCCATAAGCCTAAACGCACGCGTATCTGGGTCGCTGTCGATAGCATGGAGCAAACGAATTGGCGGAGCCTGCGCCAGTTATTGTTGCAATGGAAGCCCGAAAATGGCTAAAGGTATGAGGAGTGCAATGCGATATGAAGCCTGTTATCTGGTTGGTTGAAGATGAAGCAAGCATTGCTGACACTTTGATCTATACGCTAGAAACCGAAGGGTTTAGCGTGACATGGTTTGAGCGTGGTGAACCTGTTTTGGCAGCGCTGAAACAGGGCATGCCGACGTTAGCGATATTAGACGTGGGTCTGCCGGACATTAACGGTTTTGAACTGTGTAAAAAGATCCTCTTACAAACCGAAGACCTTCCTATCATTTTTTTGACTGCCCGCAGTGAGGAACTCGATCGTATTGTCGGGCTTGAGATTGGCGCTGATGATTATATCGCCAAGCCGTTTTCTCCGCGTGAAGTCAGCGCCCGTGTTCGCACTATTTTACGCCGTTTGGAGAAACAGCGGCGCAATGCGGTGAGCATGGGGCCATTTACATTAGATGAGCCGGGGACGGTGATTACTTACTATCAACAGCCTCTTACTCTTACCCGCTATGAATATCTTCTCTTAAAAACCTTGTTGAAGGCTCAAGGGCGTGTCTTCTCCCGCCAAGTTTTGATGGATTTAGTGTGGAGTGAAGCTGAAGATAGCTTTGAGCGCACAGTCGATACCCATATTAAAACCCTAAGAGCAAAGCTACGGTTAATTAATGAAGAGACTAACCCGATACAGACACATCGTGGTTTGGGCTATAGTCTGAGTTGTTCGGTATGACGCTTGTATTAGGGCTACACGCTTAATGAAACTCAGTCTACGTCTCCTGCTTGGCTATTTTCTGATTGTTGCTGTTGCTGGCTATTTTGTGATGAATATCTTCTTGCAAGAGGTCAAACCCGGCGTTCGGCGAGCGACCGAAGGTATGTTGGTCGATACCGCTAACCTGATGGCGCAAATTGCAGCGCTAGATCTTAAAGATAAAAATATTAACCACGGTCGTCTAGTTCAAGCTTTTGCCAATCTGAATAAAAGACCCATTGGTGCAAATATTGATGGGATAGTGAAAAACCGTGTTGAGTATCGAATTTATCTCACTGATGCCCAAGGCATTGTGATTTTTGATTCTAGCGGTAAAGCGCTAGGCATGGATTACTCCCGCTGGAACGATGTGTATCTGACCCTTCGTGGCAAATATGGGGTAAGAAGCACACGCGAGATCCCCAGTGATGATGATTCAACGATAATGTATGTGGCGGCACCAGTGAAAATTGATGGTGTACTTGTCGGATCCCTTACTGTTGCAAAGCCTAGCTCGACGATGGTTCCGGTCATTCGCCGCAGTGAGCGCCGTATCACTATGGCGGGTGGCATGCTGCTTGGAATTGCGTTGCTCATCGGTATGGGGTTTGTGTGGTGGATAACCCGGTCCATAAAAAAATTGATGGGATATGCAGAAAATGTGAGTGCAGGAAAGCCGACGGAACTCCCCAAGATGGACTCCCCCGAGTTATCGCGGTTGGCAAATGCATTGGAAAGTATGCGTTTGAAGCTAGAAGGGAAAGCCTACGTTGAACAATATGTACATACTCTGACCCACGAATTGAAAAGCCCTTTAGCGGCGATCCGCGGTGCTGCGGAGATCTTACAGGAGTCACCGCCTCCAGAAACTGCCCAGCGCTTTCTGGGGAATATTCAACAGCAAAATCAGCGTATGCAGATGCTTATCGACAGAATGTTACTGCTGGCAAGGGTTGAGAGTCGTGTCGGTGTAGAGTTTAGTAAGATAGATTTCTGTCAGTTGGTTGAGAAAGCAGTTGAAGGGAAGGTGGCTCAGGCTCGTATCTTAGACATTACGCTCGTTCTCTCTTTAGCAAAACCTTGTTCTATCTGGGGTGATCCGCTGCTCTTAAGTCAGGCGGTGGCTAACTTGCTGGATAATGCATTGGATTTTACCCCCACCAGCGGAGAGATTGCGGTTATCGGTGAAGCTAAAGAGGGCATATACACTCTATGTGTTAACGATAGCGGCGTCGGTATTCCAAACTATGCGCGGGATAAGATTTTTGATCGTTTCTATTCGCTGCCTCGTCCGGATAAAGGCAAGAGCAGCGGTCTTGGGTTGAGTTTTGTGAAAGAAGTCGCTTTGCTACATCAAGGGGAAATCCAGATAGATAATCGGACCGAAGGTGGCGTAGTGGCAACACTGTCTCTTCCTATCAAAGCGGCAAGCTAACGCTTTATCCTACTCATTCGATAATACTTGCACCACTTCACATTCACTTCACGTCGCCTCATTTCGCGTTCACTTTACCCCTGTAATCTGCCTCTCATTAAAATAGAGAGGAAGCAGATCACATGTTTAAATATACGTTACTTCTAAAAGTCGTCACTCTTATCGTCCTGACAATGCTGATGTTGATACCTGTCGTTTTGGTTAAAGGCGTTATTGATGAGCGTTTTAGCTATAAAAACGATGTCATTCGTACTATTAGCTATAATGCAGGCGGTGAACAACGCGTTATTGGTCCCATTCTTGTTCTGCCATTTAAAGAGAAAATCAAAGTGGTTCAGGATGGTAAAGAGTCGGAACAAGAGTCATGGCGAGAGAGATATGTCTTGCCAGAGAACTTGAGTATTACCGGGAATGCGTCTGTTGAGACTCGCCAGCTAGGTATTTATCAGGCTCAAGTTTATCAGTCGGATTTAGCCTTTACTGGGAAGATCAAAGTGCCCGATCTCTCTTTTCTTAAAGCCAAAAACATCACAGCGGAAAAGCCTTATCTGATTGTGATGGTGAGTGATTCTAGAGGGATTAATCGTATCCCTGTTTTGAATATCAACCAGACAACAGTCGAGTTTCAGGGAGGAACGCAAAATAGCTTTAAGTCTAACGGAATTAACGCTGAGTTGAGCCATGAATTGTTAGAGAATAGCCCTGAGCTTGATTTTAACTTCACCTTAGCATTAAAAGGTTCTCAGCAACTTTCTGTCGTACCACTAGGGCGCTCTAGCGAATTTAAGCTGATAGGCAACTGGCCACATCCAAGCTTTGTGGGTGATTATCCTCCAGTGGCAAGAGAAATTACAGATAGTGGTTTTAGCGCAACTTGGCAAAGCTCGTGGTTGGCAAATAATATCAATGATCGCTTTTCTAACATGGCAGTAGGCGACGAGTACGTCTCACTACTGCCGATGTTTACCACTAAGTTAATAGAGCCTGTGGCTGAATATCAGTTAAACGACCGCGCGGTAAAATATGCCATTCTGTTTATTACATTAACCTTTTTGGCGTTCTTCCTGTTTGAAACCTTGAAAGGGCTACGAGTGCACCCTTTGCAGTATCTACTCGTCGGGTTTGCGTTAGTGGTGTTCTATCTACTGCTGTTAGCGTTATCTGAGCGAATTGGTTTTAACTATGCTTATCTCGTTGCCAGTATCGCATGTAGCGGCCTGATTACTTTTTATCTGATGTCAGCGTTAAAAGGCGTGCAGAGAGGGCTTATCTTCGGTATGGGGTTGTTGATGTTATACGCTGTGCTGTTTGGCTTGCTACAGTCGGAAGGGGATTCTCTACTGCTAGGAAGCATTATGTTATTCATCGTACTCAGTATTGTGATGGCGCTGACAAGAAAGCTGGATTGGTACCAACTAAGCCACAAATTAGAGAAAAGAGAAGCAGAAGAGAATGCCACTGGGCCAGAAGTTATCTTTTCAACGGGTGGTGGCCCGGCAGAAGAAGAGGTGATAGCTGAAGAAAAGCTGGATAGGGATGTGTTTCGGGTGTGGAAATAGATTCTAGGTAAATTGATATCGGCGGTCGTAGCACCGCCGATAGATTATCAGGAAGAGAATTTACAGCAATTCGGCTATCTCACCCAAAATTTGCTCACACCACTGTTGCAGTCGCTCATCGCTCATTTCGTACTGATTGACTTCATCTAACGCTAAACCAACCAAGAATTTCCCATCATTTATTAGCGGCTTAGGGCTGGTGAACTCATAGCCTTCATTCGGCCAGTAGCCAACAAAGCTAACGCCGAGCGGGGCAATATGATCATGTAACATGCCAAGCGCATCGAGGAACCATTCACCATAGCCAAATTGGTCACCTAACCCATACAACGCGACGATTTTCCCCTGTAGATTCAGCCCAGGAAGCTGCTCCCAAACCGCCGCCCAATCTTCCTGCAATTCACCAAAATCCCACGTAGGCATACCGAGGATCAAAATGGCGTAATCTTCCATTTTGCTGGGGTCTACATCTTTAATGTTGTGTAGATCGACAAACTCTTCGCCTAAGATATCGCGGATTTTTTCCGCTGCCATTTCGGTGTAACAGGTACTAGAACCGTAAAAAAGACCAATTTTCATCGGAGGGTTGCCATACTATTTCGAACGGGAAAGGAGATAGAGTGTATCAGATATGAGCTAAAGTCAGGCATAATGAACGCCTTGTCGGCTGGGAAGAGTTTAGGGGAAAGTATGCAAGAAGAAGATCGCGTGCTGATTGAATCCTTCCTTGATGCACTGTGGCTAGAGCGCAATTTGGCAGAGAATACGCTGGCCTCTTATCGACTAGATCTTAAGGCGCTCTGCGAATGGTTGAGTGAAAACCAAACCACACTGTTACTTGTGCAAACGGATCTCTTACAGGGCTATTTAAGCAAACGACTAGAGAGCGGATATAAAGCCTCTAGCTCTGCACGCCTACTGAGTGCTATGCGTCGGTTATTCCAATACCTCTATCGTGAAAATCTGCGCTTGGATGACCCTTGTGCGGTACTCTCTTCGCCAAAGCTCCCTCAGCGTTTACCGAAAGATCTCACTGAGAATCAGGTGAGCGACCTGCTTCAAACTCCGAATGTTGAGATTCCGTTAGAATTACGGGATAAAGCGATGCTCGAAGTGTTGTATGCTACGGGGCTTCGCGTGTCTGAATTGGTAGGATTAACACTCGCTGATGTTAGCCTGCGCCAAGGGGTTGTCAGAGTCATCGGTAAAGGCAATAAAGAACGGCTTGTTCCTCTTGGTGAAGAGGCCGTCGATTGGCTGGAAAACTATATGACATATGGCCGCCCGTGGTTATTAAACGGTAGCACTATCGATGTTTTGTTCCCCAGTACGCGAGCGAGACAGATGACACGCCAGACATTTTGGCACCGTATTAAGCATTATGCGCTGTTAGCGAATATCAACAGCGAGAGTTTATCACCGCACGTGTTGCGCCACGCATTTGCGACGCATTTGCTGAATCATGGCGC
This sequence comes from Enterobacteriaceae bacterium B14, assembly GCA_000307305.1. Taxonomy (GTDB): domain Bacteria; phylum Pseudomonadota; class Gammaproteobacteria; order Enterobacterales; family Enterobacteriaceae; genus B14. The sequence continues at coordinate 1,775,097 of DF158882.1, read as the reverse complement.
TGACTTGCGAGTTGTGCAGATGTTGCTAGGCCATAGCGATCTCTCTACAACGCAAATTTATACTCATGTTGCGACAGAAAGATTAAAACAGTTACACCAACAGCATCATCCTCGTGCTTAATGTACGTACGATTTTACAGTGACGTTTCAGGATGTTGGTTATCAGGTGTAGAAATTATAAAAAGGAAAATGAATGAAAAAGCGTATTGCGTTGTTAGCCTTACTTATCTCTGCTTTTAGTACATTCACTCAAGCTGATGATTCCGTTGTTTTAAAATCATTAAAGAATTTAGGCATTAATAATGCGGAGATCCAGCCTTCGCCAGTGGCGGGTTTACAGGCAGCATTAACCGAGCAAGGCGTGTTATATGTGACCAATGATGGAAAGTATATCCTTCAGGGGCCAATGTACGATGTGAGCGGTAAGGTACCGAATAACGCAACTAACCAGATTCTGAAGAAGCGTTTAGAGCAGCTAAAAGACCAAATGATTGTTTATCCGGCTAAGACAGAAAAACATGTTGTCACTGTGTTTACGGATATCACTTGTGGTTACTGCCGCAAGCTGCATGAAGAGATGAAAGAGTATAACGATTTAGGTATCACCGTGCGTTATCTTGCATTCCCTCGCCAAGGTATTAAATCTCAGGCAGAAAAAGATATGCGCTCAATCTGGTGCACGGCTCAACGCAATAAAGCGTTCGATGCAGCATTAAGAGGGGATGACATTTCTCCTGCAACCTGCGCTATCGATCTCGGTAAGCATTATGAACTGGGTATTCAGTTCGGCGTTAGTGGTACTCCAGCGATGGTGCTAAGTGATGGCATGTTAGTACCGGGTTATCAGCCACCAAAAACACTGTTTGAGATGCTGGAAAAGCATAAAAAAGCCATTCAATAAGCGGTAAACCACCGACAGCACTGATCTGTCGGTGGTTTCATCCATCTTGGGTCATCATTCACGATCTCTAAAAACAGATACCTGCGCTATTAATGAATAAAACACAATTACGTCGTCGCCCAATCGCAGAGGGCAGTGATTTACCCTCTGAACTTTCACCGCTTCTACGCAGAATTTATGCGCAGCGAGGCATTGCCAAACCCGAAGAACTAGAGCGCAGTGCGCGCGGGCTAATGGATTATCGCCAGCTTAGCGGTATCGAGCTAGCGGTTAGCCTATTAAAGCAGGCGTTGAAAGAGGGCACTCGCATTGTCATTGTGGGGGATTTTGATGCGGATGGTGCCACCAGCACCGTATTAACACTGCTTGCCCTGCGCAGCATGGGGTTTCGCAGCGTAGATTATCTGGTTCCCAACCGGTTTGATGATGGTTATGGCCTTAGCCCCGAAGTAGTAGAACAAGCCGCTGCCAAAGGGGCGGAGATGATCATCACTGTTGATAATGGTATCTCCTCACATGCGGGGGTTGCCACGGCACATGCGAAAGGCATCAAGGTGTTAGTGACCGACCACCATTTGCCGGGGGATACGCTGCCAGCAGCGGATGCCATCATTAATCCTAATCTAGAAGACTGCCATTTCCCTTCTAAAGCGCTCGCGGGCGTGGGTGTCGCGTTCTACCTGATGATGGCGCTGCGCGCCCAACTGCGTAAAGAGGAATGGTTTACGCAGCAGGGGTTAGCAGAACCTAATTTGGCTGATTATCTGGATCTGGTTGCGTTAGGAACGGTAGCCGATGTTGTGCCCTTAGATACCAACAACCGGATTCTGGTGTACCAAGGGCTTAATCGTATTCGTGCAGGGCATTGCCGCCCTGGGATTCGTGCGTTGCTGGAAGTCGCAAAGCGCGATGCTCGCCACCTCTCTGCTAGTGATTTAGGTTTTGCCTTGGGGCCACGTTTGAATGCAGCAGGGCGCTTGGATGATATGTCGATAGGCGTAGCACTCCTGCTGAGTGACGATATTGTGCAGGCAAGGGAGCTGGCTTTTGATCTCGACTCTCTTAATCAGACGCGTCGTGAGATAGAACAGGGTATGCAGGTTGAAGCGTTGCAGATTTGCGATGCGCTGGAGAAAGGCAGCGATGAACTCCCTTACGGGTTAGCGCTTTACCACCCAGAGTGGCATCAAGGCGTGGTGGGGATCTTGGCTTCGCGAATTAAAGAGCGTTTTCATCGCCCTGTTATCGCTTTTGCCCCGGCAGGTGAGGGGATTTTGAAAGGCTCCGGTCGCTCTGTCAGTGGCCTGCATATGCGTGATGCGCTAGAACGGTTGGATACCTTGCATCCGGGATTGATGCTTCGCTTCGGCGGACATGCTATGGCTGCAGGTTTATCGTTGGAAGAGGCGCATTTTGACGAGTTTCGCCAGCGATTCTCCGATCTGGTTAACGACTGGCTAGATGAGTCTCAGCTTGAAGGTGTTATCTGGTCTGACGGTGAACTAGATGGTCATCTGATGGCGTTAGAAACAGCGGAAGTATTGCGTGATGGTGGCCCTTGGGGGCAAGCGTTCCCAGAGCCTCTGTTCGATGGCTGTTTTCGCTTACTACAGCAGCGTTTAGTGGGAGAGAAACACCTCAAGCTGATGCTAGAGCCTGTGGGTGGAGGCCCGCTTTTAGATGGCATTGCTTTCAATATTGATACTAAACTGTGGCCTGATAGTAGCGTGCGTGAGGCGAAAATTGCCTATCGGCTCGATATCAACGAGTTTCGCGGTAACCGTAGTGTTCAACTGATGATTGACCATATTTGGCCGCTTTAGGTTATGGGCTAGATGGCGATAGATAATGGCGCATGAGATTTTGATGCGCCTAAAAAGCGCCAATCATCACGATTCTGATCCTATCTTCTATCAAAGTGGCGATTAATACTGCGAATACTATAAAAATTGCAATTGAGTACCGCGAGTACTTATATATTCCCCATCCTAGTTACGGTAGAATCGGCCTTTCGTGTCACTATTTTGTTTCCACTCTTTGACGTAAGACAATAATCAACCATGTTTGAAATTAATCCAGTAAAAAACCAAATTCAGGACCTGTCTGAGAGGACGTTAGTTCTGAGGGGGTATCTTTGACTATGACGCCAAACGTGAGCGTCTAGAAGAAGTTAATGCCGAACTCGAACAGCCTGAGGTATGGAATGAACCAGAGCGTGCACAAGCACTGGGTAAAGAGCGAGCTTCGCTCGAAGCGATTGTCGAAACTATCGATGAACTGCTTCAGGGTCTAGAGGACGTATCCGGCCTGTTAGAACTTGCCGTTGAAGCCGAAGACGAAGAGACCTTTAACGAGGCCGTTGCTGAGCTGGCTATATTAGAGTCTAAGCTTGGGCAATTAGAGTTCCGCCGCATGTTTTCTGGCGAGTACGATGGTGCCGATTGCTACATCGACATTCAGGCCGGTTCTGGTGGTACAGAAGCTCAGGATTGGGCAAGTATGCTACTGAGAATGTACCTGCGCTGGATTGAAGCAAAAGGCTTTAAAGCCGAAATTATTGAAGAATCAGACGGTGATGTTGCCGGTTTGAAATCAGCAACGGTTAAAGTCATCGGTGATTATGCGTATGGTTGGCTGCGCACGGAAACAGGTGTCCATCGCCTCGTTCGTAAAAGCCCCTTTGATTCTGGCGGTCGCCGCCACACCTCTTTCAGCTCTGTGTTTATCTACCCTGAAGTAGATGAAGATATCGATATCGATATCAACCCAGCTGACTTACGTATTGATGTTTACCGTGCCTCTGGTGCAGGTGGCCAGCACGTTAACAAAACAGAATCTGCGGTACGTATCACCCACGTTCCTACCGGTACGGTAACGCAGTGTCAGAATGACCGCTCACAGCATAAAAACAAAGATCAGGCCATGAAGCAGATGAAGGCCAAATTGTATGAGCTGGAAATGCAAAAGAAAAATGCGGAAAAACAGGTGATGGAAGACAACAAGTCAGACATCGGCTGGGGCAGCCAAATCCGCTCTTATGTATTAGATGACTCGCGAATCAAGGATCTGCGAACCAACGTGGAAACACGTAACACGCAGGCAGTATTGGATGGCGACCTGGATCGCTTTATAGAAGCTAGCTTAAAAGCCGGGTTATAAGGACCAACAAATATGTCTCAACAACCACAAGAACCTCAACAAGAACAACCGATTGACCTGAATAATGAACTTCAGGTTCGCCGTGAAAAACTGGCTGTATTGCGTGAGCAGGGGAACCCTTTCCCTAACGATTTCCGTCGTGATGTCTCTTCCGACCAGCTACATGCCACTTACGGTGAGAAAACCAACGAAGAGCTAGAAGCGCTAAATATCGAAGTGAATATTGCGGGCCGTATGATGACGCGCCGCATCATGGGTAAAGCTTCTTTTGTGACGCTGCAAGACAACGGTGGTCGCATTCAGCTTTATGTTTCTCGTGACGATTTAGCCGAAGGCATTTATAACGAACAGTTCAAAAAATGGGATTTGGGCGATATTCTTGGCGCGCGTGGCAAGCTGTTTAGAACCAAAACTGGCGAGCTTTCTGTGCACTGCCATGAGATCCGTTTGCTGACAAAAGCACTGCGTCCTCTGCCAGATAAGTTCCACGGCCTTGCTGACCAAGAGACTCGCTATCGCCAGCGTTATCTGGATCTGATTGCGAACGACGATTCCCGTAAAACCTTTATGATTCGTTCACACATCATGTCTGCTATCCGTAGCTTCATGGTGAATAAAGGGTTTATGGAAGTTGAAACCCCGATGATGCAAGTTATCCCTGGTGGTGCAACGGCTCGCCCGTTCGTGACTCACCACAATGCGCTGGATATTGATATGTATCTGCGTATTGCACCAGAGCTTTACCTGAAGCGTTTGGTGGTCGGTGGTTTTGAGCGTGTATTCGAGATCAACCGTAACTTCCGTAATGAAGGCGTATCACCGCGTCATAACCCAGAGTTCACCATGATGGAACTCTATATGGCTTATGCAGATTACAAAGACCTGATCGTATTGACCGAAGAGCTATTCCGCACCCTGACCGAGCAAGTTCTGGGCAGCAGCGTTGTGCAGTACGGTGATCAAACCTTCGATTTCGGTAAGCCTTTCACCAAAATGACCATGAAAGAGGCTATCTGCCACTATCGCCCTGAAACTAATGTTGCCGATCTGGACGACATGGCGAAGGCGAGTGCTATCGCTGAATCTTTGGGCATCAAAATCGAGAAGAGCTGGGGCTTAGGCCGTGTTCAGTGTGAAATCTTCGAAGAGACGGCAGAGAGCCAACTGATCCAGCCAACCTTCATCACGGAATACCCTGCGGAAGTTTCTCCTCTGGCACGCCGTAACGATAACGATCCATTCATCACCGATCGTTTCGAATTCTTTATCGGTGGTCGTGAAATCGGTAATGGCTTCTCCGAGCTGAACGATGCAGAAGATCAAGCAGAGCGTTTCGCCGATCAAGTTCGTCAGAAAGACTCTGGTGATGACGAAGCGATGTTCTATGACGAAGACTACGTTGTGGCGTTAGAGCATGGCTTGCCACCAACGGCGGGCTTGGGCATTGGTATCGACCGTATGATGATGCTGTTCACTAACAGCCATACTATCCGCGACGTAATCCTGTTCCCAGCACTTCGCCCACAGAAGTAATGAGTGATAAAACAGGGGGAGAGTATTCCCCTGCTTTAGGTTTTGATTTCAGGTATTCGGTTAACTGCTTAAAACCGCAGCGGTTAACCGACTCCCTACTTGCTAGCTAGGCAGATAGGGTTATAATGCATCGCACACCTCAGCGGGTGTAGTTCAATGGTAGAACGGCAGCTTCCCAAGCTGCATACGAGGGTTCGATTCCCTTCACCCGCTCCAGTTATGATTACTCCTCGATTACTCCTCGATTACTCCTCGATTACTCCTCGATTACTCCTCGATTACTCAGTGATTACTCAAGCCCAACCAAACCTGAAAAAACCACATCAAGATTACTCATCAGTTACTCAGTGATTAGTAAAAAAATGATCCGTGGATGAGCCGTGGCCTATTTTCGATAGATTTCGCGGATCATTTATTGAGGCCAGTAAAAATCCCGCCGTAGCGGGACTTTTCAAGCTATCTTTATCTGCCGTTGTGTGTTGCCGTCGTATTCTTTTAAATAGCGCCCGTAGTGTTTAAATAACATTTCAGGCGACGAGTGACCCATTTGTGATGACAGCCAGAATAGATTGGCACCCTGGCTTATGTTCCTCGTTGCGAATGTGTGTCGTGTCTGATATTGATTTCTATATCGTACTCCAGACCGCTTTACCGCTTGTCGCCATCTATTGGCAGTGATGTTGGCATCTGTCCACCACAACCAACGTT
>DF158882.1:1766786-1768640 GCA_000307305.1 Enterobacteriaceae bacterium B14 | reverse complement strand
ATTCATCGTGAGGTCAACAATTTGCTCTTTCATCCCTTGCTGACAGGCACGGTACTCGTATTCAAGCTGAAAACTTCGGCAGCATTCCTGACAGCGATAACGCTGGTGCCCGGTACTTCCTAACCCATGTTTTTTCACTGCTGCTGCTTGCTGACAAAATGGGCACTTCACATCAACCTTAGCCATCTAGATCATCCTGATAAAAACAGGGAGCTTATCAGATGATCACCGGATTGAATACGTGACCAATTAATCGATCGTGCAATTGTTCTCACAATTAAAGAGCTGACCAGACGTGGGCTGGTGGTACCGTCATGACAGTACAATATCTAGAGTACATAAGAGAAAATTTAAGGCTTGCTACTGCTGACCTAAGTGGGCGAACGAAGGGGCAACTGACGGCGTGGGTTGAAAACGCACAATTTGAGACAGGGCGCTATAAACGGAAACGTCTTCGCATTCGTGACCCTGAAACGGGGGAGATGATTGCAGTATGGAATCAGCCTATCCCCGGCAAGCAGAGCTATGCTGTGGGGCAGTCTATAGAGCAGATATCACATGTGGAATACCGCACGGCATCGTGGCGTCGTGCAGTGATGGCTTTGAATGTAGAAGAAACAGCATGGCTGTTGTGGTGTTATGCAAGTGATGTGAAATGGCTGTATCAGGAGCAAATAGTAAAATGGGCATGGAAAAATTTTGAGGTAAGACTCGGGGCGGGGAGGGTCTCAGGTAAGACATTGGCGCGATTGCGGGCGCTGATCTGGCTGGCAGCACAAGACGTTAAAAGCGATTTATCAGGTAAAGATGTTTATCAGAGCAAAAACCTAGCTTCGCAGGTTGGTGTTAGTAAAACGAATTGGTCACAAAACTACAGCGAGCACTGGGAATTTATGAGGGATATTTTTTCTCAGCTAGATACTGGCGCTCTTCGTGCAGTTGCGAGAACACGATCACAACAGAGGGCTAACAAAATCATTACTAGAATAAGTTAGGTCTGTATATTACATTACCCCTAATAAACAGGGAGGTAATATGGGTCGTTATTATACTGAAATTACAAGTGATGAATGGGGGCTAATCGGAACACATCCCATTGATTCTGCCAGAGTTGCGATAGCATCGGTTACTGCCGGTAACGAAACTAAGAGGCGATTCCCAGGGGAACCCTCATACAACAATATGGCTGATGCATTTAAGCACTGTTATTTTGCCGCGATTCTCTCTAGGGATTTAGGGTATTACACAGCTATACGCTATCTAGATGCGCATGAGAACTTCCCTGGAAATCCAGCGCGAGAAAAGCGGATGGATGATTTCAATAACAGGGCAGGCGCTGCGTTGGGGTCAACACAGAAAAGCGATAGGGAGCTTGCCGATATGTGTTATGGCATGGCGATGGGAGGGCAGCTTGTCGACTTTCCGTAAACTGTCGCGAGTGGCTGGTATCTCATTGCTAATTTTGATTGTTTTTTATTTCTGCATGTCAAAAATACGGCTATTTATAGTAAAACTGGAGGATGGGGATAGGCCGTTTTCCTCTGAGGTGTGGCGTACTGATATCAATAAACGGCAATTCATGATTTATGATTTGATAGTAAATCATAATGTGTGTCTGAAAAAAAATGAACATGAGTTATCAGATCTGCTAGGCCCGCCCGATGGCTACTACATATCAGGAATGCTCATTGCGTGGAGGCTGGGAAATGATAGGGTTATTGCATTGTTGCGAACAGTTGATAATCCGAACGAGCAAGTGGTCGTCATATCGAACTCACCACATACATATCGAGATATGATACTGCCGTACCAAATACGGTGTAAGTACATATAAGGACAAAGCTTGCAAAAATG
>DF158882.1:1759805-1765808 GCA_000307305.1 Enterobacteriaceae bacterium B14 | reverse complement strand
CACTACCCTTTTTTGCTTAAAAATATGGAGTCATCGGCCATAAAAGGCGGGGTTATATTAAATTTATTTTTAAAGTATTCCGTAATGCGTAAGGTATTAGGAGTAAGGTCACGCTGTCTCTTAATTATAAATCGGCTATTCTGATATATATCTAGTAGGTCTTTTATAATACTGTTATTTTTTGTTGCCCCTAATACTGCAGAGGTAATGGGGAGTGTTTTTCCATGAAAGACTTCATGAGAACTAAAGAAATCAAAAGATAAAAAACTATCAAATTTTTTTGTTACTTCTACATCCGTATCAAGGTAGATACCACCGTGATGGTGCAAGGCATAAAGCCTTATATAATCAGAAACAAAGGCCCAGCATTCATTGTTATAGGCTTCTATTGCATAACGGTTATTTATCTTATCTAAGCAATCATTACCCCACTCTATAATTTCATAATCTGGCAGATGTTTTCTCCAGCTTTTTATGCACGCTAATACAAAGGGAGGTTTAGGTTTATTACCAACCCAAACGTAATGAATTTTTTTAGGTATCAAAAATAGGCCCTCACAATATATATCTTTACTTAGCGTCCTATTCTGTTTTTCTGAATTATGGGAATTAAATTTATTTCTATGAATATAGTTGGCATTGAAATAATCTTTAATTGTTATTTAATTGAAGGACAATAGATAAATTTATTTAATGTATCTATTGTTTTTAAAGATAACACTTTCTTTATTGGTAGGGTTTATTTATTTAAAACAGAGGATATTATTTAATTTTCATAATGATTAACTGTTTTTTTGGATGGAAAGCATGGGGTTACTTCTTGACCGTTGAGTGAGTTATGGAAGGCTGATATACACCCGCCATGGTCATGGGGCTTCTGATGATGTTTGTTGTTAAATCGACACCATCAACCCTTGCACTTGGGATAATGATATGTACGACTGCAGTTTTATGGGCACTCGGCCCCCAAGGCATTGAGTCAATCTTGAGCGGTTGGACAGCCGAAATACCGTCATTGCTTGCAATGTAAGAGCTACTATGTGTAATAACGAATTTGCTGCCCATTAATTTGTTTAAAATATCTGTTTTACAACTCGGAAGTGATCTGGTTTCACTTCATTAAAATATATATCAATCAAATGCCTCCTAAATTCAACTATTCATTGTATTATCAATGTTTTTCTGGTTAATATTTAACCATTACTCTTGACTATTTATACTATTAAATATAATGTTATTCATTAGAGTGGTTTATATTGCAATATAATATTGATGGTTTTTATGTCACAAGATAATGATGCAAAGAAAAAAAGGACGCCTGCTTTATATAAAATGGCAGATATTTTAGATTTGGTTGCTAAAGAAAATAAAGTTACTTTTACTAAAATATATTCTACCTTGAATATGGCAAAAAGTAGTACATATGCATTGGTAATGACGATGGTTGAATTGGGTTTTTTGACGGCAAATACAGATTCGACATTAAGTCTTGGCAGTAAGCTATATGAACTTGGAGGTAAAGTATCCTCTAATCTTGAAATTACTCAGGTTGCTTGGCCATATCTTAATAAAATCAGAGATGAAACGTCATTAACGACCCATCTTGGAATAATAAATGGTAGTGATGCTTTTTATTTAATGAAGCTTGATGGTTACTCAACACTTATTCCAAACTCATGGGTTGGGAAGAAATTGTCATTACATTCATCATCACTTGGTAAAGTGCTGATGGCATGGAAGCATGATATTGAAATATCTCAGATTATGTCGAATTATACATTCGAAAAGAAAACGGAAAAAACGATAGACAGCTATAATAAATATCCAGAAGAGCTGGGTAGAGTAAAAAAACAGTATTATGCGACTGATATTGGTGAGGATGTTGATTCAATTATATGTATTGCTGTACCTGTATTTAATTATACGAACTCAGTGATAGCGGGTTTGAGTATAACCTCTCTACAGCCTCAATTTAATGAAGATGAACAACAAAAAACAATCAAAGTATTAAAAGAGAATGCTTTCGAATTATCAAAAAAACTAGGTTATACAGGTGAGTATCACGGTTTATAGTTAAGGAAAATGATTCGCTAGGGAGTCATATTTATTTGCACTTCTGAATGTTTTTCTTTCTGTTAGATTATCTAGAGTAAATTTATTAGTATTTAATTTGAGTAAGGTTTTAGTATTTCACGATGAGCATATTATTGATGCCGATTGAATGTCGCCTTATATCTTTTAGGGTATAAGGCGATTTTATATTAAAGATCGATAGAGCGTTTCCATTGCATAAAATCATATTGTGCTAGCTTATCTGATTTTACTTCATAATTTCCGCTTGCAGTATCAATTACTAAATTCAATAGCTGGCGACTGATATCAACCATTGGTGTCCCTGAAATAATGGGACCGCAATCGAAATCAATCATATCACTGAGCTTCTCGGCAATATCTGAGTTGGTCGATATCTTTAATACAGGAGCAATTGGGTTGCCGGTTGGTGTTCCCAAACCGGTAGAAAAAATCACAATATTACAACCGGCAGCGACAAGGCCAGTAACGGCTTCAACGTCGTTTCCCGGTGTACAAACTAGAGATAATCCAGTTTCGGGCATTTTTTCTGCGTAATCACAGACACCGTTAATGGGTGCTCGACCTCCTTTTTTTGCCGCGCCAGCAGATTTTATGGCATCGGTGATTAGGCCATCAGCAATATTACCTGGGCTTGGGTTATCGGCAATCGATGTATTAAAGAAATTAGCCACCTTTTCGTAATTACGCATGAGTGAAATGAATTTTTCTTTTAACTCAATACCATTACAGCGTTTGACGATATCGGCCTCTGCTCCGCAAAGTTCTGGGAATTCGGCTAAACCAGAAGCGCCCCCAAGAGTGATTAGCCAGTCAGATACCACACCCATCGCCGGATTGGCGCTGATACCGGAGAAGCCATCTGAACCGCCGCATTTAACACCAATTTTGAGTTTAGACAGAGGGACGTCTTGGCGAGATATGACGGGGAGTTGTTTCAAACCGTTGTAGGTACTGATCAAGGCCTCCTGCATCATCTTCTCTTCATTTTTCCACTCTTGTTGTTTGAAATAGACAATAGGTTTGTTGAATTTAGGGTTTATTTTCTTCAAAGAGTCTTGGAAATTGTTGATCTGCGCTTTTTCACAGCCAAGAGCAAATACCGTAATACCTGCTACATTTGGATGGTCGGCATAGGCTGCCAAAAGATCGCACATGGTAAGACTATCTGATTCAGCTCCCCCACAGCCAGAAGAAACAGGGATCCCTCGAATACCGTCGATATGTTTAAACGGGCGTTCTACTGGGGAGTGCGACAGGGTGTTTCCACCGATTTCCTGCTGTGCAAATAGCTTCAAGCTATCATTTGTATAACCCAATTGTTCATTGAGTATTTGAGTTAGTTTAGTAACGTTGCGATTTTCGCAAAATACCAATGGAATAATTAGCCAATAATTAGCTGTCCCAACGCGGCCATCGTCACGTATGACACCTTTAAATGTTTTATTCATCCATTCAGAAACATCTGGCTCATTCCACTCATATTTCTCTTCATTAAATTTAATCTCTTCAGAATAATGTTTTACATTATTTGTTGTGATAGCAGCACCACCCTGAATAGGTTCAATTGCTTTAGCAACGGGAACACCATATAACCACAAAATATCGCCAGTATTTACATCATGTGTCGTGAATTTATGTTTTTGTTTAACATCTGTTGTTAGCGTTATTTCATGGTCATCGGAATGAATAACAGTTCCGTTTTTAAGATCGGTCAATGCAATAATAAGATTATCACTTTTATCTACTTTCAGTATATTTGACATTTTTACACCTATAAATTTTTAGCGTTTTTATCTTCAACGGATAACTTCGGTGAGCCATATTTTTTGGCAGTAAAGTTAACGAGATAAGGAACAACCAATGCGGTAATAACAACAGAGGCTGCAATTTGGGCCGTCGCTGAAGAAATAACATCTGTACCATAGCTAGCATCGACAATAGCGACAGCGGCAGGCGTTGCAATTGCATTTCCGGCTGCAGAGGCGAGTGCTACACCTGCATAACCAGGGCGTTTAAGAATATATCGGTCAGCTAAGAACGTCGCTCCGCCGCCAATAACCATAACGAATAGGGCTAAAATTATTCCGCTATATCCAGCACTGAATATTGCTGTTAAGTCTATAGTGCCGCCAAGCCCCATTCCAATAAAAGGAATTGAGATGGAAATTCCTGGCTTAAACATGTCACCAATTTTTTTATCAAGATTACCTAGAATCAATCCTACTAGTAGTGGTAATACTGCAGCGAACAGGCTGATAAGCGGAATATTAGCCATTCCAGAAGCCCCTAGTGTCATTAACACTAAAAAAGGACCATCGTGAATTGTCATAACTCCCAATGCAGCACTATCTTTGTTATCACCATATTCGGCCATTAGTGCCAAATATAAACTACCGTTTGCACCTGTAACTGCACTCATAATAGCGATGGCAGAGATACCAAATATTCCTTCAATACCAAATAACTTCGCTACGAAAAAACCTAATAATGCCCCTGCCAAATATTTGGAAATGAGTAGAACACCCCCTCTTTTTAGTACCTCTGGCGTTTCGTTAACGCGTATATTGGTCCCTATGCAGAAAAGTTGAAATCCCATAATTGCGGGTAGTACTGCACTGGTAAATGCCCCCGTTGTAAAACTGCCTATTTGTAGAATTGAAGGGCAAAACGTATGGATTAATGTACCGATGAGCAAAGGGATAACCATCATCCCTCCAGGAAATTTATTAACAGTACCTAAGATGTTCATTTTAATGATTCCATTAATAGGTTAATTGATTTAAAAGAATTTTAATTTTTTCTTTATCTTCATCATTTAATGGCGGGATCGGTGAAGTAGAGATGTCATTTATCGGTAATCCTTTAAGATGCATTGCATATTTCAGTGCAGAAATATAAGAATCACCGCAGGTATATAATGACATTGCCTTGCTGATAAATTTGGCTTTATCCAGTGCCGAGCGGTAATTGCCAGAAACATAGTCGTCATAAAGTGATCGATACACTTCAGGGAACAAGTTTGACAAACCTGCTATGGCACCATCTCCACCAGCAAGAAGGTTAGGGAGGTAATATTCGTCGTATCCAGAATATACACAGAAATCAGGACGTACTGATTTCACCTCATTGATAATTTCACGCGTATGCGAAATGGTATCGACGGTATCCTTTACACCGACAAAATGTGGGTATTTTAGTGCGAGCCTTTTTAACAGTGTAGGCGTTAAAGAAAATCCTGTTCTATCTGGGAAATTATAAGCGAGGACAGGTAGGCCAATACTTTCCAGAATTTCCTCATAAAAACGGAATACACCTTCTTCATCAAAAGAGAAATAATAAGGTGAAATGATGACCACTCCAGTCGCCTGACAGGTCTCGGCATATTTTGCTAGCTCAATGACTTCATTAATATTTGTCGAACCAACTCCAATGAAGATACGTGTCCTACCGGCAACGTATTTACAGGCAAATTTAATAAACGCCATTTTCTCTTGCTGAGTGAACGCAAAAAACTCACCGCAGCTGCCAAAGAAAAGTAGTCCATCCACCTTACCGTTGATTAAAAAATCAATCACGCTAGCCATTGAGCGATTGTTAATCTTTTTATCTTCACCAAGAGCCATCATGACGGGTGTCGTAATACCTTTAAACATTTTTTGACCTCAATTCACTATAGGGAACTTAAATTCACCAAGGAGAACTATAAAGGGTTTAAATATTGAGTTTTGTGAATTAGGTCATGAAATGAACTATTAGAATATTTAGTTTCGCTAGGTTTCATTTTGACGGGGGGGTTAGCTCAGTGAGGCGAGGGAGAGATAGAGGGAAATAAACGTGTTTAGAGTATGTTGGCAGCACATCTATTTATCAAAAGTGATGTTTACGGAAAAACGGCATTGTATTCAATGT
>DF158882.1:1724102-1759434 GCA_000307305.1 Enterobacteriaceae bacterium B14 | reverse complement strand
AGCGCTACTTCTTTTTATTACCGACAAACGATCACATTTCATCAACTTCACAAGTAAGTTGAAGTGGTAAATTTCATACACATTTCATATTCCAGATAGCCATCTTAGCCAGCGTCGGTTATGCCAAATCCTGTATGCATGGCACATCTCTGAACACCACATACGATATCAAAGCGGTGAATAGGCCGGTTTGTACACCTGCTTATCATGCCAATATCGTCACCTTGTTTTTGTCTAAATTTTAGGTATTATCTAATTTAGTTAACACTGTTAACAAAAATTATATGATACCGGAGAGGATAAAAATGAACATCGATAAAATTGAGCAATTTCGAGGCACATTAAGGGAAATGGTCCGTGAGTTAGGCATGTTGAACCGTAAAATCAGGGGTATCGATCTGTCCCCTCTCCAAATCCATATTCTTATCGAATTGCATAAATCTTCTTTAGGTGTAACGGAGCTATCGCGTCATCTCTGTGTCGAAAAAGCGAGTATCAGTAGAACGGTACGAAGTATGGAGGAGGGGGATTTGTTGAGTCGAGTTCAGGATGCTCACGATGGTCGAGCGACGGTTTTTAGCTTAACGAATAAAGGAAAAGCTATGTTGGAGGTCGTTAACAATAACGTCAACGATTTTACGTCACAGGCGATGTCACTAATTTCGGAGCAGGAAAAACAGCAGGTATATAAAGCGATTTACGCTTTGAACAGTGCATTGAAAGGGGCACGAAAACAGAGAGAAACCGGCGTTGTGATTAGGCCGATTACACCAGATGATAACGCGGCTATAGCGGAAATCATTCGTAAATGCTTTAAGGACAATAAAGCTGGTCATTATGAAGGAATCAGCCTTTATGACCCTGTCCTTGATACCCTTTCCGAAGCCTACAAAGCACCTAATACGGGCTATTGGGTTGCCGAAGCTAACGGGCGTATTCTCGGCGGCGTAGGCATAGGGTCACTGACTGGAGAGGGAAGTGAGTATTGTGAAATGCAGAAACTCTATTTAGACCGAGATATCACAGGCATCGGCCTTGGTAGAAGATTGATAGCCTTAGCGTTAGAGAAAGCAGAGGCGTTTGGTTACCAGCATTGCTATCTTGAAACACTGGATGAATTTAAATCCGCCGTTGTTCTGTATGAAGCATTCGGTTTTAAATATCTCGATAATAGTCTAGGGAATACCAACCACGACAGCTGCAAAATTTGGATGTTGAAGACATTGGGCACTGAGTAAACACGCGTTTTTATGACGGGGAGACAGCATGAAATATGCAGTGATTGTTATTGATGTTCAACAGGGGCTTTTTGTTTCAGAAGCTCCAGCTTTTGTAGAGAGTACGATAAAAAATATTAATTTGGTGACCGACAAAGCACGTAAATTAGATGTTCCCGTTATTTTTATCCACCATACCCGTAGTGACTGTGGCCTTGCATCCGGTTCTGACGCTTGGCAGATAGTGAAAGAAGTCAGTGTGCACCTGGATGACCTACATATCGAGAAATCGACGCCCGATTCATTTCTAAATACATCGTTACAGGATGAGTTGGTTGCTAGGGGAGTCACCGACCTCGCTATTTGCGGCTATGCGACAGAGTTTTGTGTTGATACAACCGTCAGGCGTGCTGCGGCGCTCAAATATAATGTCACACTGATAGCCGATGCACATACAACACACGATAAACCTCATGCCAGTGCTGAGTGGGTCCGTTCCCATCACAATGCAACTCTGCCAGAGGTCACCAGCTTTGAGGGGGATATTACGCTCTCTGACGCTGAAGACATCTTTATCTGATTTATGCCCTTTCAATGAGCGCTGCCTTAATGATGATGTGTAGCGCCTTTGCTGAATAATGGTTAGATAATTATCTTTGCGAAAACTAATGATGCTCCTAGCGTGATCAATGCAATGCCAATGCTTTTATCGAGCACGCTTTGCCGAGCAAGTAACCGCTGGCGTATAGCCGGTGCCGCAAAAAACAGCGCCACAATACTGAACCAGACCCAATGAGCGGCAGAGATAAACAGGCCATAGCCCAGAGCGTAACTTAGCGAACTGCCAGCGTTAACCACTTGAGTGTAGGTCGCCACGACAAACAACATGGTTTTAGGATTGAGTGCATTGGTGAGAAAACCTATACGAAATGCCACCAGCGGCGAGGGTACATTCTTTGTTTCCTGCTCAAATGTTAGCGTCGTTTTATTGGTGAAAGAGCGATAACCGAGATAGATAAGGTACGATGCGCCAAGTAGCTTCATCGCCATGAAAAGGGTCGGAGAATCAACGATAAGTACAGCGATGCCAAATACGGTATACATCACATGTATTTGAACACCACAGGCAATACCCAACGCAGTGAATAGCCCTGTTCGAACGCCAAAAGCATAGCTATTGCGGGTTACCATCGCAAAATCAGGCCCTGGGCTGATGACGGCTAGAATAGTAATGGTGGCGACAGCGATCAATTCATTCATCTATACACTCCTGTGAAATCCAGACTCTGCTGGCGTGATAAAACGGTTTTTTTCCTTGGTCAATTATTCAGTGCTTGAGTGAGGTAAAAAAGCGATTTATCTTGGTGTAAATCTGTCAGATTTCATCGAGTATATGAAACTTCCTTCTCTTGCCTCATTCCGCTTTTTTGAAGCGGCAGCTCAGACCGGTAGCTTTGTCAAAGCCGCCGAATCCCTGCATGTCACACATGGTGCCGTCAGCCGCCAGATCAGATTGCTAGAAGAGACGTTGGGAATAGCGCTTTTTGAGCGCCGTAACCGAGCCGTTTTTTTAAATACGGCGGGGCATGCTTTACACGCGGTCACTCATTCTATTTTCGAACAGCTTGAAGAGGCAGTGTATCGGCTACAGCAAACCACCACGGATAACGTTCTGACGCTTTCTTGTGAACCAACGATCGCAATGAAGTGGCTGATCCCTAGATTGCCTTCATTCCACAAGGCGAATCCCGATATTCATCTCCACTTGGTTGCGGCGGGTGGGCCAGTAGATTTTTTACGTAGCGGGGTTGATCTCGCATTACGGCGTGATGATTTTCACTGGGGGCCAGAAATACATGCCGTGAAAGTGTGCGATGAGTGGGTCGGCCCCGTGTGTCGAGAGGCATGTGATGCTAAAAATAGTTTAGATGGCACTCAGTTGCTGCATTCTGGTTCTAGACCAAAGGCGTGGCCAACATGGCAAAAACTGTCAGGTATTTCGACGAAAGGCAGTATTAGAGCAGACTATGAGCATTTCTATCTGTGTATTCAGGCCGCTGTTTCCGGCTTGGGGATGGCGATGGCGTCTTTTTTAATGGTTCAAGATGAGCTGGAGAATGGGCAGTTATATGCCCCTTATGGATTTGTGAAAGATGGATCGGGTTACTCTCTTTTATCCCTTGAGCCTCTGAGCCAAAATGAAAAATTTAGTCGTTTTCAATCTTGGCTCTCGCAAGAGATGTCGCTCTGCCTCTCTTTGATTGAGCATCAAGCCTAGCCCGTGATAGCGAGGTTTGATGGCTCCAACTCTCGTTGCCAGTAGAGTTTTTTACCAAACCCCAACGTATTATCTGTCATTTTCACCTCATCTAAACGGAGCCGCCAAAGCGGCGCAGTAGCCAGTTTGGCTACGGGAAAACGCTGGGTATATAGGCTTTTCGCCTTGCTAGTCTCTTCACCAGTAAGAAGCTGCATTTGCGCGCGATACTGCACGCCTTTTATTAAGGCCACACTCTTTGTTTGTGCCGCGACCGTTCCAGCCACATGTGGATAAGCTAGCGCCAGCTCGCCGTGGCGTGTGGTGGCCTCCGACATAATGATGAATGCCATCTGTTCAGGCTCGAAAAGATAGAAACAGCTCGCACACCAGAGCGTTTCGTTCTCTCCGGTGCAGAGTGTGAGCACGTGGTTCTTTTTGAGATAACGGCAAATTGTGGCGAGTGTGCGGCTATCATCCATCTTTATTACTCCGTTGTGGATTCGACGGGCAGTTTGGCAAAATCGTACAGGCCTTTATGAGAGCCAGGGGCACCAATCCAGCGTGTTGTCGGTTTAAATTTATCACTGACAACGCTTTTTTCTGGTTCGAACCCATCATAGGACAACCCCAGCATATCTGACCAAGTATGGATGAAATATTGCGTACTGTAAGGGCGCTCGACATCAGCTTGGTAATGACGCGGATGGTTAGCCTGCCACTTTGGCGATGTCCAGAGAATGAACGGGATCGTGTACATATTTCTGGTCGGTGCAGCTTCATCGCGGCCAATAATATTATGTGGCGGCATATCGTATACCTCTTCACCGTGATCGGAGA
Source organism: Enterobacteriaceae bacterium B14 (assembly GCA_000307305.1). Classification (GTDB taxonomy): domain Bacteria; phylum Pseudomonadota; class Gammaproteobacteria; order Enterobacterales; family Enterobacteriaceae; genus B14. The sequence continues at coordinate 1,755,120 of DF158882.1, read as the reverse complement.
AGTAGATCAAAAAACCGTTAGGGTCAGATGCTGCCATATCTTTAATTAAAGAAGAAACAACATAGTCGTTATATAGCACGGCATTATCGTAGGTATTGTACTCGTCGGCACTGTTTTGGTTCAGTGTAGAAGGGACAACATCACGATCCTTGAACTTGGCAAACGCCTCTGGGTAACGGTATTGATAGCTCATATGCGTACCGAGTAGGTGCACAATAATCAGCTTTTTTGGTGCCGAATCGTTCAATACTTTCTTAAAGGGATCTAAAACCACGCCATCATACTGCTTCGCATTCTGCTTACGCTGGTTATTGAGATAATACTGCTCATCCGTCTGCTGTGAGAAATTCACCAGCATGGTATTACGTTTGCTAATGGTTTGCTGGTTGGTGATCCAGAAGGTTTTATATCCAGCCTGTTTCATCATGTTCATCAGCGAGGGTTGGGTGAGGTATAAATCGGGATGCAGTTCGTCGGCAAAGGTGAGTACCTGTTGTAATGTCTCGATGGTATAAGGACGCGGTGCCACCACATCTTTAAATACCGTGATTTGCTTCGCATCGCGTAATGCATCCAGTTCTGGCGTGGTTTTACGTGGGTAGCCATATAGGCTCATATGCTTTGTACTGGTGGATTCACCGATCACGAGTACGACGGTGCGCTGTTTATCATCTCCTGCTTCTTGCAGGTTTTGAAGCGGCGGTAGGGCAGCATTCGAATCCAGTAGTTTCTTCATCTCTGTGAGTTGTTTCTGGTATTCGTGATAGCCAACCAGAAGTTGCCAAGGCACGGCGGGCTCGACTTTGGCTTCAATTCTGTCAATGGTATTGCCCCAAGTACTGCTAATAGACTTCAGTATTGGATAGGCGATGATAGAAAGAAATAATGCGGTACAGATTAATATCCGGTGGCTCGGTAAGTAGACTGGGCGAATACGTGTCCAGAGAAATAGTCCTATTAACGAATAAGCGATTAATAAAAGGGCTGTCCATATATTGAAATACTGAGTTATATACTCGCCTATTTCCGCAGTATTTGTTTCAAATATAACGAAAATAACACTTTGCGAAAACTCTTGGCCATATATAGAGAAATAACCGAGGCTAACCAGTGAGGCCGCCCATAGAACCAATCCGATAATTCCAGACAACAGCTTGGTGTATTTAGGAAAAAGTAAAACGGGAATCAACCAGATAGCGCTGAGGTAAATAATGTTACCAAACCCGCCGGAAGGCGTGGTTTTCGTGACTAATAGCAGGGTTTGAGTTACCCCAGAAAAATACCAGAAAAAGAGATAAAGGTAGCCTAAACCACGCCAATCAAATTGTTTGGATCTTGATTTTGTTTCAGTCACTTACTGCTTCCTCATCAATATTAATGAGAGATAAATAGTATTGATACGGCATTAAAAACACACATGCAGTTTCAAATATCGAGAGTATAAAGCTGCACGATTGGAGCATGGGAATAAGACATAGTTCCGCTCTTTTTATATTTAATTAAAAAATATTTACGCGTAGCGTTATTTTTAAAATGGTAACAATAAATATCTAGCGAAATAATCATCATTAAACATAGGAGAGAGGAGAAAGGCTGAGAAATGAAATACTCCTCAGCCCATTATTGAGGGATTACTTATCTATTTTTACTGAGTTATCTTGCACGAACAGTGCCAAAATAAAGAAGATGGTGACGAAGGCAATGATGGTATTGAAGCCAATTGATACGCCATACTGTTCCGAAATCTGACCGATGATTGAGCCAGCAAAAGCACCACCGAGACCAGAGGCGACATAAATGAGCCCCATAGTCGAACCGGCTTTGTCTGTGAGTTTGGTGGCAACGGCAGAGGCGGTAGGGAACAGCACTGACAGTGCAAAACCAAACGCCATAAACAGATAGACAAAGTTTGTCGCATAAATGCGGCTAATAATAATGGCGACCAATGAAAGCAGAGAAAACAGGATCAGTGTCTTACGGTCCCCAAGTATCTGATTAATGAAACCACCGATAAAGCGGCCCACAGTAAATAGGATAGCAAAGCTGGAGATAACGTAAGCTGCGGTTGTTGCCTTCTCTTCTACACTACTCCCTGCGATATCCAGCGATCCGTAAAAGATCGGGAAGAAGTTCAGGAAAGCCGCTTCAGCTGCGACATAAAACAGGATAAAGGCAATCACCAGCAGCATACGGCGATTTGAGAGAATATGTATGAAGTCGCTAATCTTCATATCCATACCCTGGGCTTTATCCAGTTGTAGGCTACTTAAGACCAACATAATGACTACTACGATCACAGCGATACCAAGATAGAAGACGCGCCATGAGACATGGTGTGAAAACAGTTGGTTTAGGATGAGGGGGGCTGCAATCATGCCAACGCCGAACATGGCGTTAGAGATGTTGAACATCATTCCCGCTTTTTCTTTATAGAACGTAGGAATAACGGTAATGATAGAGACCAGCATAGAGCCGATCCCTAAGCCGATAACCATATAGAAACCAAAGAAAAGCAGTACGCTAAATGCAAGGCTAGTACCAAGCAGACCAGCACCCATCATTAGGGAGCCGATCATCATCATCAGCTTCAAACCTTTCTTATCGGTAAAGTAACCCGTTAGCAGGCTCGCGATAAGAAAGCCGATTTGAAAGCAGGTAATCAGCGTACCTACTTGCCCCAGATTTAAATCGATATCATGTTGAACTCGCTCCAGAATCAGCCCTTTGGTGTTCTGAATACCGCCGAGTAGAAACATGGTGACAAACAGCAGGAAAAAGACTTTCCATTTTTGTGTATTAGACATGAATCACTCCCCGTTCAATTTTAGCGTCATCATTGTGATAGTGGTGGCCGACGGCATCGAAAAGCGATTGCTCGGCCCAGCCGTAGCAGTAGTAGAGCAGGTCATCACAATCGCTAGACTCTGCGGCGTGAATCGCCTCTTGTAGCGCCGATGCTGAGAGATTCCACATCTGAATACCGCTGTAAATAAAAGTGCCTGGTTGTGAGCGCTCGCGGACGATATCGTTCTGCTGTTTCACAAACTCAATAGGGAAACCATCAGCCTTAAATTGCCGATAGGTAATGGTATAGGGGAGATTAAACAGGCGCATAAAGGCCTTGAATGCTTTCTCTTTAGCTGCTTCATCGTGAGCAAAATAGTCAATTAGCCCCTGCACGTCAGCACCACCACCGAGTTTGTGGTAAGGGAAGTGTTTCAGTGCCTTGGAGGATTTTGTTAGTGCCGAGTAATCTTGCCCTAAAATCCATGAATAAGCGGGTGGCCATAGATCCAGCCACAGTTCGATGCCTTCATCCATATCTGAGAGCAGGCGTTGCACAAAGCTCGAAACGCTGTCCTGACGAAATTGTAGCCAAGACGCCAGTAATGGCTCGGCTGACAGAGCATCAACAGTGGCATCATATTCGCCTTGTTGCATACCATGAGCTAATTCACTCAATCGAGCACGAATGGCCTCTACATCTAAATTTTGTTGCTTCATTGCCTTCTGACAGTGAGGGCAGAAACAGGTGAATAAGCCGCGTGGGCTAACGTGCTTACCTGACCAGTCGGGATAGCGGATCCGGTCTATTAAGAAGGTTGAGTAACCGTAGCGCGCTTTGATGGCGTTGAATGTCTCTTTCCACAACTCAATCACATCGGGGGCGTTGGGGCAGAGCCAATGTTCAACGGGGTCACCACGAAAATCGATAACCTGATTATTGGCTACGTTGCCACCAAAATCACCATTTAGGATATTTGCCCAAGGGATCACACGATAACGGCTATCGTCCGTAGCCTTTTTAATGTCCCATAAGGGATCGAAACCCTGCTCAATGGTTGAATCAAGATGTTGAAACAGATGCTGCGGATAATTATCCAGTTTCACATGTAGTGTGCCCGTTCCCTGTACGAACTCATGTTTGTCGTTATGTGGTAACACGCCAATTGGGTAAGGGTTACGTTCAAAAATCGTATTCACTTCAACGAAAAGGTGGTCGACATTGACCATTTCGTTAATGCGATTCAGTATTGGCCCAGTGCCTTCATCGAGTATGTCGTGGGGGTGAAGATGTATTCCCGCCATAAAGTCACTCCTATCGCTATTGTTATTAGTTGAGCTGTATATCCGGCATAAATTGAATTGAAGGGTAAATTGTATGTAGCGCCAGCAGGGCGATGCCGTACAGCGGTGCGATTTCCCTTAAGTCAGACAGTTCGACGGTCACCCTGGTGTTGGCGAATAAATGTCGATCGAGGTTTGCCTGAATTCTTGGCAGAAACAGATCTGCCGAGCGTGTTACTCCTCCTGTAAGAACCACTTTTTCAAGGTTGGTGATAGTGACGATGTTTAAGATCCCAATGGTGAGGTAATCGGCTAACTCCTCCATAATTGAGGTTGGGAGTGATTCCCCTTTTCTGACGGCGGCGCCAATCTCATTGGCGCTCATCTTCTTGCCTGTGAGCGTTAAAATGCGATCGCTTAGCCCTGAGCCGGAACAGAAGCTTTCAAAACAGCCTTTATTTCTCCAGTTTTGGTTCAGATGCCCTCGGTCAAATAGCATGTAGCCGATTTCCCCTGCGGCATTGTTAAGGCCTCGGATAATCTTGCCATCCATGAGCAGTGCAGAACCTAAACCTGTTCCCATGCCGATGAGTGCGGCGCTTTTGACGGATTGGCACTTACCGCGCCATATTTCCCCCACCAGCGCAGCACGAATGTCGTTTTCAAGAATGACGGGTAGCGCTAGGCGTTTAGACAACTCTTTGGCAAGAGGGATGTTGTCCCATTCTGGGAGATTAGGTGAGCCTTCTAGTACCATGCCGTTGCGGTAATCGACGATGCCTGGGGTGGCGACCCCTATCACTTTTAATTTTTCTCTGCTAATGCCGTTATCGGTGACGCAACGCGATATAAAATTTTGAATACTCTCGCTAAATAGGTCTAAAAATGCGTTGCGAGTATCGACGTCATAGGTGGGCTCCTGATGTTGAGCCAGCAGTTCTGCATTCAGGTTGAACAGTGAAAAGACGATTTTTGTGCCGCCAAGATCGATACCGATGCCTAAGCTGTGGTCCGGCGCGAAATTAATGAGGATCCCTTTTCGGCCTTGGCCTTCATTCTTGCTAACACCACTTTCATAAATGATCTTTTCGTCGAGTAAATCACTGACGATTTCAGACACCGTAGCCTTGGTAATCCCTGTCTCTTTGGAAATTTGAGCACGAGACAGCGGTGTGTGCTGTTTGATCACATTCAGAACAAGGGAGGCGTTCATTTGACGCAGGGTGTTCGGAATATTTGGGCTAATTTTAGAATTCATTTGTTTTCACCCTAAACTAATTTGGCGGTTTTATCGTTTATAGGTAGTGCCAAATGAGACTATCATTACTTTTTAAGCAATATAAAGACGTTTCTATCTCATATTAGTTTGTAATATAAACTTTGTATGTTGGATCACAAATTCACGATGGGGGGTTATCTGATGAGTCATTTATGCTAGGTTATGATTGTGTGAATGAAGTGTTACACTTTCTTCTATTCGGAAAGGCATTTTTTGTTTTTCTAGCACGGATATTACAGTGGAGGGTATATGCGCATTGTGATCTTAGGTAGCGGAGTGGTAGGCGTTGCCAGTGCTTGGTATCTCGCAAAGGCAGGGCATGACGTTATCGTAGTAGATCGCCAACCTGATGCCGCTTTAGAAACCAGTGCGGCTAATGCGGGGCAGATATCCCCCGGTTATGCTGCACCGTGGGCTGCACCGGGCGTACCGCTTAAAGCGATTAAATGGATGTTTCAGAAACATGCGCCTTTAGCTATTCGGTTAGATGGCAGCAGTTTTCAACTACGCTGGATGTGGCAAATGCTGCGTAACTGCGATAGTCAACACTATATGTTGAATAAAGGCCGGATGGTACGCCTTGCAGAATACAGTCGTGATTGCCTAAAAGAGTTGCGTCAAGAGACAGGCATCTCCTATGAAGGGCGTCAGGGCGGCACATTACAGCTTTTTAGAACAGCGGCGCAGTATGAAAGTGCGACAAAAGATATTGCGGTGCTGGAATCTGAAGGTGTTCCTTATCAGCTTTTAGAGGCCGACCAACTTTCTCTTTATGAGCCTGCCTTAGATCAAGTAAAGCATAAACTGACGGGTGGCCTGCGTTTACCCAATGATGAAACGGGTGACTGCCAGCTATTTACCCAAAGCCTTGCCAAAATGGCAGTGCAGTTAGGAGTGACATTCCGCTATGGCTGTGACATCGACCGCTTGCTTTTTGAAGGGGACAGTATTGTTGGTGTTCAGTGTGGTGCTGAAATCATTAAAGGTGACACTTATGTGGTTGCCCTTGGCGCATATTCCACTAAGCTACTCGAAAATCGGGTGTCTATTCCTGTTTATCCGATGAAGGGTTACTCATTAACGATTCCTATTACTGATTCTGATGCAGCACCGGTTTCTACGATATTGGATGAAACTTACAAGATTGCTATCACGCGTTTTGACCAGCGAATTCGTGTGGGGGGTATGGCCGAGATTGTTGGTTTTAACAAAGAGTTAGCAAAGGCGCGTCGTGCCACACTAGAGATGGTCGTTCGGGATTTATACCCTAACGGCGGTGATGTGAGCCAAGCTTCTTTCTGGACGGGATTGCGGCCCATGACGCCGGACGGCACCCCTATTGTCGGTAAAACGAAGTGGAAAAACCTCTATTTGAATACTGGCCATGGTACGCTGGGTTGGACCATGGCTTGTGGTTCAGGGCAGCTATTGGCTGATTTAATCTCAGGTAAAACCCCTGCAATTCCTTATAGCGATCTTGCTGTGGGTCGTTATAGCGACAGCGAAAATCATTCTTCACGTATTTCTAAGCACGACCTTTATGCGGGATAGCCGTGCGGGACTTATTCTGGGTGATTCACTAGGCGCAACTGCTTTGGCAGGTGCGCTATCTCTTGCTCAACAAACTCAATAAAGCGTTCCACCAGCATAGATGATGGGCGATGTAATGGTTGGATGATGCTGACAGTAAAAGGCACACTCAGGCTAAAAGGGCGTATGGTCAGCTTATCTTGATAATCCAGTGCAGTGAGTGGGTTGACGATAGAAAGGCCAATCCCTTGAGCTACCATGGCGCATACCGATGAGGCGCTGTGTGTTTCTGCCACCATACGTCGCTGCACATGATGTTGGTGGAAGAGTGAATCTAATAGTTGTCGATAGGGGTCGGTTGCCGAGAAGCTAATGAAGTTCTGCCCGCTAAAATCCTGTGGTGTGAGGCATTGGCTCGCGGTAAGAGAGTGGCCTTTGGGCATAATGCACACTTCATCTATGGTGAGCACGGTTTTCCCCACGGTGCCCGGTGGGGTAAGCGTGTTCTCCGATAGACCGATATCGTGCCTTTGCGCTGTGAGCCACTCCTCTAGTATGGGGGATTCTTGTGGCACGATACTGAAACTGGTATCAGGATACTGTTCGATAAATTTATGGCAGACCTGAGGCAGTAAAAACTGCGAAAACATGGGGAGGCAGACAATAGAAATCTGCGCCTGCTGAAACTGTTTGATGGATTCTGCGGCATTGATGATTCGGTCTAACCCATAATAAGAGCGCTGTACCTCTTCATATAACCTCAGCCCCTCTGACGTGGGGTGCAAACGACCCCTAACTCTATCGAATAAACGCAATTGCAGCAGCGTTTCTAGCCGAGCCAGCTCACGGCTAACGGTGGGCTGTGAGGTGTTTAGCAGGGCTGCGGCTTCGGTAAGGTTACCTGCTGTCATAACAGCATGAAAAATCTCAATATGTCTTAGTGATATTGGGGGCATGCCTGCGCTCTCTGTAGAGTCATCCACTCAGTTATCCATATCATAAATGAATAGATATGCCTTAAATAGATATTTTATTTAATAGATGGGTTGGATAAAGATAGGTGTCATTACTGCAATATTGTTATCTCGCAAGGAAATCGCATGCCCCAATCACTCGATAACTCATCCCACGCACTGTGCGCGACGAATTTGGTTGAATTACCCTCCCGTTTTGGCTGCCCGCTTTGGGTTTATGACGCAAGTGTTATTGTTGAGCGTATCGCCCAACTTCGTTCATTTGATGTCATTCGTTTTGCCCAAAAGGCGTGCTCGAACACCCATATTTTACGCTTGATGCGTGAGCAGGGCGTAAAAGTCGATTCAGTTTCATTAGGTGAGGTTAAGCGCGCATTAGCTGCGGGTTATCAGCCTGGGCATGATCCTGCTGAAATTATCTTTACCGCCGATGTGTTGGATGAAGAGACGATAGAGTGCCTTGTTGAGCATAAGATCCCCGTAAATGCAGGTTCTATCGATATGCTGGACCAATTGGGAGAGCGCTCTCCTGGTCATCCTATCTGGCTGCGTATCAACCCCGGTTTTGGGCATGGGCATAGCCAGAAGACCAACACTGGCGGCGAAAATAGTAAGCATGGGATCTGGTTTACCCAATTGCCAGAGGCGATAGAAAAGATCAAACGTTATCGCCTTGAGCTGGTTGGTTTGCATATGCATATTGGCTCTGGTGTTGATTATCAGCACCTTGCACAAGTGTGTGATGCGATGGTAGCGCAGGTTATCGAGCTAAACCATGATATTCAGGCGATCTCTGCTGGTGGCGGGTTATCCATTCCTTATCAGGAAGGGGATGAAACCATCAATATTGAGCACTATTACGGGCTGTGGAATGCAGCCCGTGCGCAGATTGCGGCACATTTGGGGCATCCGGTTTCTCTGGAGCTGGAGCCTGGGCGTTTTCTGGTGGCGGAGTCTGGTGTGCTTTTGACGGAAGTGCGTACCGTTAAGCAGATGGGGAGCCGACACTTTGTCTTAGTTGATGCAGGGTTTAATGACCTGATGCGTCCGACGCTGTATGGCAGCTATCACCATATTTCACTGCTGCCGAAAGGGCGTAGTGTAGAAGGCGAGCCTTTAATCGAGACGGTTGTGGGTGGGCCGCTGTGTGAGTCAGGGGATGTGTTTACGCAGCAGGCGGGTGGTGGTGTGGAGACGCGGTTGTTGCCTCCGGCAAGGGTGGGGGATTATTTGGTGTTTCATGATACGGGGGCTTATGGGGCTTCGATGTCGTCGAATTATAATAGTCGGCCGCTATTGGCGGAGGTGTTGTTTGAGGGGGGAGTTCCTCGATTGATTCGCCGGAGGCAGACAGTGGAGGAGCTTTTGGAATTGGAGAGTGTTTAGGTTTTGTGTTGTTTGTTTGAGTTTGCTCGTTAGGGTGTAAGGTTTCGGTAGCGGGTGCACTCTGTACGCAAAATTGCGGTTGCTTCGCAACTGCCCTCGGCATCTCCTTCGATTGCGGGTCGGTGGGATTCGCCATCCATGGCTCATACCCACCTCAATCGCGCGTCCTGCGCGATTGCCCCTATCTGCGGAGAGGCCTCGGCGCAATTTTTAATGCTCGCTGGGTGTTGTTGGCATGACTGCGAGCTTATGATCTTTAGTTCTAAGTTCTGTGATTGTTAGTTAGTGTGCGCCGCCATCACCGCCTCCGCTGGTGAAGGGGGGCTTGGCGAACCAGACTAGGGTTAGTAGTAGTAGGAATATGCCGCCGGAGATCCAGAAGATTTCGTTTGCTGAGATGATTAGGCCTTGGGCGGTTATTTCTTGTGCTAGGTAGGCGGAGGCTTGTTGGGTTGTCATGCCTAGGTTTTCTAGCTGTTGGTAGACTTGTTGTGCGTTTGGGTTGTATGGGTTTATGGATTCAGCGAGTGTGGAGTGGTGCATGGCTTCTCGTTGGGTCCAGAGTGTTGTGGTTATTGAGGTGCCTATTGAGCCTGCCAGTGTTCGGGTGAAGTTGGTTAGGCTGGATGCCGCCGCCATTTTTGATGGGGGTAGCCCCGAGAGTGTGATTGCGGTGAGTGGCATGAAGAAACATGCGACAGCAAACCCTTGTACGAATTGTGGCCATGCCGAGGTGCCAAAATCCATTCCCGGCTCGAATGTGTAAGCGCGCCAGTAGAAGCATACTGCGTACATGATGAAGCTGAATGTCACCAGGTAGCGCATGTCTAGTCGTGGTGCAAAGCGGCCGATGAGCGGGGATAGGATCACTGGGAGTAAGCCAACCGGTGCCGAGGCAAGGCCTGCCCATGTGGCGGTATAGCCGAAGACCGTCTGCAATAGCTGCGGTAAAAGCACGATTGAGCCGAAGTAGAGCATAAAGGCGAGGCTGACGCAGAGTGTCCCAATCGAGAAGTTGCGCGATTTAAACAGCGATAGGTCGATAACCGGATTTTTGTCCGTCAATTCCCAGACGATCAAGAAACTGATCGCGATGACCGCCAGCACCGTAAGAACAATAATCTCTGTGGAGTTAAACCAATCTAGCTCTTTCCCCTTGTCTAACATTAGTTGCAGGCTGCCGATGCCAACCACCAGCAATATTAAGCCAACAGTGTCGATAGGGCGGATTTCAGTTTTTGTCTCTCTCCCAGCTAGGACCTGAGAAGCAACCACAACGACAGCGATACCAAGAGGTACGTTGATGAAAAATATCCAACCCCAGTGATAATTATCACTAATCCAACCACCTAAAATTGGCCCGCAAATTGGTGCGACGATGACCGTCATTGACCAAAGAGCCAGAGCCATATTTCGCTTGGCTGGTGGGTAGTTATTGAGAAGTAGGCTCTGAGATAAAGGGATCAGCGGGCCAGCCACAATCCCCTGCATGACACGAAACAGAATCAGTGACTCAAGACTGCCCGCAATACCACATAACCATGAGGTCAGGGCAAATAGTGATGTTGACCATAAGAACAGGCGAACTTCACCAAAGCGTTTCGCCAGCCAGCCTGTAATAGGGATAGAGATCGCATTAGCGACCCCAAACGAGGTAATAACCCACGTTCCCTGAGTGATTGATGCCCCAAGATTGCCCGCTATCGTTGGGATAGCTACGTTGGCAATAGTGGCATCTAGCACTTGCATAAAGGTGGCTAGTGAAAGCGCAATGGTCATTAAAACAAGTTTGGCGCCTTCGAGAGGTTGTTGTTGCACCGTAGTCCCCAATGGCTAATTAGCTCGCGTTAGCTTGAATAATGTCATCGATAATCTTATTGATGGGCGCCAAATCTAACTGCAGGATGGTGCTCTCATAAGCGGGCGTTTTGCGAACGGTGTCAGCGAGGACTTTGCCATCCTTATCTAAAGTATCGACTTTTACTAAGGTCGATAAGCCGATGCGCAGCGGGTGTTTTTCAATCTGCTTGTTATCTAACTCAATACGAACAGGTAAGCGTTGAACAACCTTAATCCAGTTGCCAGTGGCATTTTGTGCAGGGAGAAGAGAGAAGGCACTGCCTGTTCCCATATCTAAACCAACAACTTTGCCTTTGTAGATGACGTCATCACCATAGATATCACTGATCACCGTAGCAGATTGGCCAATTCGCATATTAGAGAGCTGTGTTTCTTTAAAGTTAGCATCAATCCAAATTTGGTCTGTGGGAACGACAGCCATTAGCGGTGATCCTGCCGCTATCTGTGAGCCAACTTGCACGTTACGGCGTGAAACATAACCCGATATAGGGCTGAGTATTTTTGTTCGTTGCAGCGAGAGCCAAGCATCGCGTAGTTGCGTGGCGGACTGCTGTATAACGGGTTGGTCTTTTAGCGGGGTATTAAGAATAGCGGCTTGATTCACGTTGTACTGCTGTATCGCAACCTCTAAAGCCGCTTGAGCACCCTGAACGGCATTACGGGCGTGTAGTAGCTCTTCACGTCCAATCGCTTGTGTTGCACCTAATACTTCTCGGCGTTTCAGGTCGCTCTGTACCCTTTCCAAATCGCTGCGTTTTAGCTGAATATTGGCTTGAAACTGCTTATTGTTGATAATTAACTGATGCACTTGGCGCACGCTATTTGCCAAGGCAGTTTTTGCCCTCTCATAGGCTTGTTCAGCATTGGTAGGATCGAGCTCTACGAGTACATCCCCAGCCTGAACCTTGTCGGTATTATCAAAGTTAACCCGAGTCACACTGCCAGAGATTTGAGCCATAATTTGGACCTGATTGCCGGCAACATAAGCATCATCCGTTTCTTGATGGTGGCGCAGTACCAAAAACCAATATATCAAGTAGGCAATAGCAATAATTACGAAGAGGGTAGTGAGAAAAAGTAGAGCGCGTTTACGTTGCTGGCTCTTATTTTTCGTTTGCGGGATGGTGTTTTCCGCGGTCATGTCATTTTACCTTTAAGTTACAGATGGTTCAGTGTTGCCAGAGACGAATGCTGTTATGCCCTTCATACACTAAGCCGCAAATGTGTTGGCCCGAGTTTAGTGTATCTGGATTGCTTACCGATGTGAGTTCATCGGGATTAATAAGAGGTATTATGCCTCTCTTTTGTCACCTTGATGCCACTTTAGTTATTTAGGGTATATTGCCGTTAACAGTGTAGGTGAAAAGTTTCAATTGTGACTATTGCTTATAGAGCTAATATTCAAATAAATACTATTTTGGGAACGAATCAGTCTAGCACCGTGTTTTGATGCCCTTCAGGCTTTTGATGTATTAGTTATGTGAAAGAGAGATAGAGGATATTTGTTATGGAAAACACTCTTACCTGAATGGCAAGAGTGTTAAGTAAATCTGGTGACCTTTAAGATATAGCTGGCTGACAAGAATCCATTTCATCCAGCCGAACGAGAAGCTTCCGTGTAAGCTGTTCTAGCTGTTGCTGCTCATCAACCGACAAAATAGACCATAGATGGCGTAGGCACTCGTGTTGTGGCGGTAGAGCCTGCTCAAAAAAGTGTTTACCCTCTTCAGTTAAATGAAGATAAAGACAGCGGCGGTCGTTTCCACTCTCTTTACGTTCTATCCAACCGCGTTTTTCCAACTCATCGGCAATGCGTGTCGCATTAGTGCGGGACGATCCCAAAACCAAACTTAGTTCTGAAGGCTGAAGGCAGTGATCTTCACGCGAATTCAGTGTTAGAAGGGCGATAAAGAGAGTCTCATTAATACCGAGAACTTTTAGCATCTTATTGCGATTTTCTAACAGCTTGCTTTGCATGTGCATGCTCAGGCGGGTGAGCAAAACTTCCTGATAAGGGAAATCATCATGCACTGTGGCGCGATAATTCAACATTTGCTCGATAGGGGCAAACGAACTTTCCATCTTAGCAACCTCATTCAATGCGTTCTAATGATAACAATAATAATTAATGTTATAGGTAAGTATTGGTTTGAGCAAAAATATCATGAGTAAATTATTGTAGTTAATCAATGAATACTCATAATTTTTGCTTTAAATGTGACAAATAACGTCACATCAACGTAATAAGTACCTTGAACATTAGTCCATAAATCACGGCACTGAGTGGAGTCGACAAAATAATTTTTTGAGTTTTGTAGAAACAACAGACAATCGCGATGTAGACAATGAGGGTGGGGAAGGGGCGTTGATGAGAGTGCATCACCTCTGGAACAGAGGTGGCGCGGCCAAATTTTAGAGGCAGATAACGAAACAGATAGTTGGTAATCCCTGCAATAAGCTCAGTGATAACAATGCCGCTGGTTGTTTTTCTATTTCATCGAGCATATTACTAATAGATATATCGTTCATGGCATTACCACAGTGTGGAAGACCAAAAAACGCGACCAATAATATGCAGCCGTTGCTCATATTCAGCGCGGCTCAATTGCTCATCTGGATAGTCAGTGTTGTTGAAGCTTTTAATGATTACACCGCCGTCAGGGCGAGCGACTAGCTGTTTTACTCTCACCAAATTACCGTCGCGTATAGCGTAAAGATCGCCATCGATAATTGGTGAGTTGTTTGCGGTATCAATACCGACGACATCGCCGCTACGTAACATTGGAGCCATGCTATTGCCGATCACGCGGACAATACGTGCATTACGGGCATTCACACCCATTTTCCGTAAGGTATAGCGGCGAAAAGGTAGGGCATAAACTTCACGCTCTTCCTCAGCCATTGCACCGCTGCCACAGGAGGCTTCTACATCTAAGACAGATATCTCGATAAATTCGTGTTTATCGTGCTCCATTGATTCCCATTCAGCGACTTGCAGACTACTATCTTTTATTTCAGTTACATCTGGTGCACTTGGCTGCATACGCATATCCCCAAACAGTAGCCACTGTTGAGTAACGGAAAGCGCGGCTGCTAATTTATCCAAGTTTCTTGGATTACGAGTTTGCCCTGATTCAATTTTATTGACAGATTGCTGACTAATACCGACTTTCTCGGCCAGGGCCTTCTGGCTAAGGCTTTGTTGTTCTCGCCTTTTTGCAATGCGTTCGCCTAACGTTTGCATACGTTAATCCCTCATTTTCTGGAAAGAAAAAGATATCTTCACTACAACTTTAGTTAGCAGTATAACAACATATAATTGTTGATTGAACCCTGTTTTTTATATAGTATATAACAACTGAATGTTGTGCGTTTGTGGGGGGCTATGAACAATATCAAATTAAGTCTGGAGATGTGGGGTAATTGGGCCCGTTGTAATATTGGAACTGAGTATTCAAGGGTGAATGTTACATTTCAAGATATCGGATCATCACCATCGACGATGATGCGCCTTGATGACAAAGAGGGGATGATTGTTGATGCTGCTGTGGCTGGGTTAAGGCATTTTGATTCATTAGCTTATAAGCTTATTGTCGCTCATTATGTTCATCGTATTAGCCAAAATAAATTAGCAAAAGAGATTGGAAAAGCACAAAGCTATGTGGCTAATCTGCTGCGTATTGCTGAGGCATTTATCGCAGGACAAATTTTTTCTTATACAAATCAAAATAATTAACCTTGTCTGCAGTAATACCGACGATAAGATTAAGATGCCGCCTTGTGCGGCATTTTCATAGCTACAAAAATACAAAAAAAACACCTTAAAGGTGTTGATTTAATCTGATTATCAGGTATAGTAACACCTATAAAGTCACAAAGTTGTATCCAATACTTTGAAAACAAAGAACCTGCCATTTGCGCAGGTTTTTTTGTTTTTGTCTTTTATTAGGACGTAGAGGTATTACTAAGAAGAAACGTGGGCTGAATACCATTGTTAGACGGAGGAGAAAACCAATAATGAACTGGAAATTAATAACGGCAGCGGTGCTTATTGGTTTAGCCCTAGTTTGCTATTCACAATATCAGCGAATTGAACGATTGAAGTCTTTCAAAGATGTATTAGTGAGAGATATTGCTGAGCTTAGAGAAGAAAACAATGAGTTGAGTGCTCAATATAAAATCATTAATGAGGCACTATCACATGTTGCAAACCAAAAAGAGAATGCTGAGCAGCAAAGTATTACATTACGCAGTCAGCTTAAAAATGCACAGACAAATAATCAATGTGTCGCTGTTCTTGTCCCTGCTGATGTTATACGGATGCAGCGCGACAGTATCACAAAAACCAACCAACGCTTTAATGTTGCCAAAAGTACTACTAGCACCCTGTCTGCTCCCTGAGTTCGATGTTAAAACATATGGTGATTACCCCGATTATGTTGAACGCATCCGCCTTACTGTTGAGAAATGTAATTACAATCTTGAAATGGCATTAGAGTTACAGGATAAACTCGAAAATAAAGTAAAATAACATCCTGTCTTTATTTAAATGGATCTCATTTTTATCTGAGAGAGTGTTTTATTAATTAATGCAGAGCTGAATTTCTATTTATTACTTTAATCTATAATGAGAAATTCAATTTATAATAATGAAAACAAGCATGTTTATTATTTGGCGTATTTACGCTACAACAACACTGGGGGTTTTTAATGTGTTGTATTCAATGTGCCCTATTTAATTATAGGGTTATTTTTTTGAGGTGAATATCTTAATGGATATAGCCTCTTATTAACTTTAATAATATATCTAAAATATAATCATTAACTGGAGATTACTATGTCACAGGGCGCTCGCCATTCCGTTTATTTTGTACAAGAACAAGCTCACGGTGTTACTCCGGCAACACCAAATCTAACTGTATTCCGTGCTACACAAAATACGCTAGATATTAAAATTAATACGCTGGAATCAGCGGAACTGCGTAGCGATGCAGAAACATCTGATTTCCGCTTAGGTACCCGTAGTATTGAAGGTTCTCTTTCGGCAGAACTGACTTTCGGTACTTTCGATGATCTGATGGCTGCAGCACTACGTAGTAGCTGGGCAAATAACGTATTAACCGCAGGCGTTAAGCGTCAATCATTCACCTTTATTGACCACCAAGCTGATTTACCAGAAGGCCAATACACTATCTATCGCGGCTGTGAAGTGAACACGATGTCACTGAAGGTAAGCGCTGAAGGCATTACTACTGTTGAGTTCGGCATTATCGGCTGCTCAATGGAGATTGCGGATACACTGCCAGCGGGAGCCGTACTAAAAGATCGCACAACGACCGCGCCAATGGATGGTTTCTCTGGCTCCTTATTGGAAGGCGGTAAGCCGGTGTCAGTGGTAACGGAAGTGGATCTGTCTGTAGAGAATGGCATTGAAGCTCGCTACGTTGTCGGTTCTAAATTCTCGATTGCCCCAAGTGCGAAACGCCGCACGGTAAGTGGCACGGTTAACACTTACTTCGAAGATAACAACTATCGTAAGAAGTTCCTGAATGAAGTGGAAACCAATATTGAATTCGACCTTATCGACCCAACTGATACGAAGAAAAAGTATGTAGTGAAAGTGCCTCGTCTGAAATTCACCGAAGCACCACGTACCATCGATGGCGAAGGCGACATCATGATGAACCTTGGCTACAGAGGTCTACTAGACCCAACTGTGGGTGCGAGCGTACAGATTCGTCGTGCATTGGCTTAAGTTAATTTTTGGAGATCGACAATGGGTAGTTTTAAGCAGCTAAATATTTCCGCTCAGGCGAATAAAGGTATTGAAATCCCCGTCACTATCCCTGGTGGGAATGATGGCGAAGGTGTGATCACAGGAGATGTGCTCGTTATTCTAAGCACTTACAGTGAGCGTTTTCGTAAAGCGGAAGCGGAAGGGTTTCGTAAGATCCGTGAGGCGATGAGAAATGTTGAAGAGGAAAACGGCAGCCTTAATGACTCGGTTTATGAAGAAATAGCTCTGAATTCCATCGCTCATTTGGTCAGTGAATGGAGCTATGATGAGCCATGCACTCAGGAAAATGTGAAGGAATTCCTAGATGCTAACCCTCATATGTACGACATCATTAACCGTAAAGCAGCGGATCATGCTGCTTTTTTCGTCGACGCCACGAACAACTGCTAGAACGCTTAGTTGCTGAATGGGAGCTGGATCAGCCACCTAAAGGGAGCAATACCCCACTGCGCAAGCATCTTGAAAAAGTATGGCGAGCAACGGGAAGAAAGCCAGCAAAACTACTTGTTGTAGAACAAGCCGAGTTCCCTGTGGAACTCGGCTATCTCTATCAGTGGTTCGTGGAGTTTTATAATGGGCATCCTTTTAGCTATGCAGAATTGGAGGCTTGGGGCCGAATGACGGGGCGTCAACTTGATGCTGGCGAGGTAGAAGTTTTACGGCAGTTGGCTTTAGCTCGCGAACGTTCATCGGTAATGATTAGTACATAGAACATATTACGGGGTTAATATGGGAAATATTCTCGATGTAAATAACAAGTTGATTAGAGAATTAGAAGCTTCAAGAAAGGCACAGAGTAAATTCACAGAACAAATAATAAAAGCTTCCTCCGGCATAGTTGAAGTACAAAAACATGCCGCAAGAAAAATAAACACCGAAGAAATATATAAACTGTTAGATAAAAAAGGCAATATTCCATATCCTGGAGGATATGAGTCCACGAAATTAAACGCTATTCAAAAAGGAATTGTAGAGAGCTTTTCTGAAATTGGTGGTGCTGTTGGTGGAATTGCCGGATCAGTTGCTGGAGGCGTGGGAGCCGTCCCTGGGACAGTTGTAGGGTATACTATTGGAAATATAGGTAAAGAAGCTGTATATAATGAAATTAATGAAGCTAACTCTTATCTCGATTTTGGTAGAACACAAATAAAGACACTTGTAGGTCATATTGGCAATATGACAGAGAATGAAAAAAAGTATTCATCAGATGTTTTAGATCGAGTGTCAGTAGAATTGGGCCGTGAGTTACGCGCGTTGTTAAAAGGTCGAACTTCAGCACTAGATAACTTAAATAGACCTCAGCAGAATATTATGACTGGTATTGGAGGAGGGGTTACACTAGCTAGCCATATAGATAAAATCGGATATCAAAAAAAACTAAATGAATCAGAATTTAAAATTGAAGATATAAAATCAGTCATTAGTTTAGTTGAAAGAACAAAGTACGCAATAAAGAATGGGACAGGCAATGAGGCTTATCCTTCCAGTGGTATCGTTAACCAATCTGAAAATAAAGTTGCAATAAAAAAATTTTCTAATGAAAAATTAAAGACTATTAATGCTAATAGCAATAGTAGCGTCTTTACTAAAAGTAATAATGATGGATGTTGCTGTAGCGTTAGTTCAATGAGCATGGGTGATAATAGTTCAGCTCTTTTGCAAGACAAAAGCTTTAATCTAGCAATAGACACGATTAAATCATCTAAATCAGGCCTAGATGGTATTGATTTCGAAGAGTCTAGTAAGTTGGAGATGTTCGAGCGTTATCGGCAAGCAGATTTAGAAAATGCTCAAATTTATGAAGATGCTAAAACACAAATATCATTATTAGCAGAAAAACAGCGGACTGCATTTGTACAACAAGAAAAAGATACAGAGCTAAAGAATAAAAAAGATAATCAAGAGAAAGATCTTCAAGATTATCAAAAAGGCTTAAGCAGTAGTGCCAGTGCTGTAGATGGATTAATGGGTATTGCTGAAATGACGGGCGGTAAAGACTCAAGCGCTTATAAGCAGATGTTTGCTTTGTCTAAAGGTTTTGCTGTCGCTCAAGCAATGGTTAATCTACAACTGGCGATTATGCAGGCAATGACTGATAACACTGCTACAAGTCCTGCTGCCAAGTTCGCCAATATGGCCGCTGTTGCCGCCGCAGGCGTTGGTGTTCTCTCTTCACTAACCAGCATCACTCTCTCCGGCCAAGCCCACAGCGGTATCGACTTTATCCCACGCGAAGGCACATGGTTACTCGACCGCGGTGAGCGAGTTGTCGATAGCCGAACCAACGCCGATCTAAAACAATTCTTAAACACTAACCAAGGCTCTGGCGGCGGCTCCAACGTGTCTATCAACGTGCCTGTTGTCGTTCAAAACGACGGTGGTGGTTCTTCTGTTTCTCCAGAAAATATGAGCCAGTTGGCAGGGATCATTAAGAGCAAAGTCTATGAAGTGGTCAGCAATGAACAGCGCCCAGGTGGAATACTAAATCGAGGAGCATATGCGTGAAGCAATTTAACTGGATCCCACAAGAGTCATTACAGGTAAAAGTGAAACCGAAAGTGAAAGTTATTTCTTTTGGTGATGGCTATGAGCAGCGTGCACCCGATGGCATTCACAATCAGCTTCGTTCCTACTCTTTGCAGTTTGCAGGAACGGAGGAGGAGATCCGTGTTATCGATCAATTTCTCACTGAACACGGTGCTGTGAAAGCATTTCGCTGGACACCGCAGGATACGCGCAAAACCAGTACATTTAAGTGTGAAGAGTGGAGCCTTGAGGTTCGAGGCTACTGGAACACGCTAAGTGCAACCTTTCAAGAAGTTGTAGCCTGAACTGCAGGAGAAAAACCATGAAAGAGATGAATAATGAGCTGGTTAAGGCAAGCGCAGCGATTGAGCAGGACATTTTACTAGAGCTGTATGAAGTTGATTTAACACATATTGGTGGCGACTTACTCCGTTTTCATTCCGGTGTGAATGATATACGCAAGACTCTGGTCTGGCAGGGAAAGGAGTATCCTCCTTTTCCTATTCAGGCAACGGGTTTTGAATTTAATGGCCAAGGCACCAGCAATCGCCCCAAGCTTACCGTCGCCAATATCAATGGGTTAATGACGGGGCTGAATGAGGATTTTGACGATCTGGTTGGTGGTATTGTTACTCGCAGACAGGTCATGCATCGAGCACTGGATGCCGTCAATTTCCCTGAAGGTAACTCTCATGCAGATCCAACTCAGGAACTCGTCACACGCTACGTGATTGAGCGAATGAGTAATTTAACCAGTGATTTTGCCAGCTACGAGCTGGCGCTGCCCTGTGAAAGCGATGGAGTGATGCTGCCTGCTCGGGTGATTATCGCTGACGTTTGTACGTGGGAATATCGCTCAGCTAACTGCGGTTACAACGGTGCACCTGTCGCTGATGATAAAGATAAACCTACAGCAGAAATGCAACAAGACTGCTGTGGTAAGCGCTTAGGCTCCTGCAAGTTACGTTTTGGAAATAACGCTCCACTGCCATTTGGTGGTTTCCCTTCGGTCTCAAAATTAGGGAAATAAGGTGATGGCTATCGATGATGAAATCCTAACCCATGCCGCCAGCCAATCGGGTCTTGAGTGCTGTGGTTTAGTGATTGATACCGGAATAGGGCGACTCTATCAACCCTGCCAAAATATTGCCGATCGGCCTGAATTAAGCTTTGAGATCTCCCCTGATGAGTGGTTAAAGGCTGAATTACACGGAGAAATTTGTGCTGTGGTGCATAGCCATCCGGAAGGGCCGGAGTATTTGAGTGAGGCCGACAGAGTGATGCAGAGAAGAACTGCTTGCGAGTGGTGGCTAGCAGGGGAGCAGCGAGTTCATCGGTTTCGCAACGTGCCACCGTTACTAGGACGAGAGTTTCTCCATGGGGTTACAGATTGCTATACCCTATTTCGGGATGCTTACCATCTCACCGGTATCGAACTGCCAGAGTTTGCGCGAGAAGATGAGTGGTGGCTGGGAGAGCAGGAACTTTATCTCGATAATATGGTAGCTGGTGGTTTTGAACGAGCCGATGAAGATGTCCAACCCGGCGATATCATCCTGATCTGTTTTGGCAGTGCGCGCGCTAACCATGCGGCTATTTACTGCGGCAATCAAACTATTTTACATCATGTGCCACAGAGACTGAGCCGCAGGGATACCTACGGTGGTTTCTGGCGGCAATACACTCATTCCATTTGGAGGCACAAAGCATGGCAACCGTCTGCTTTTATGGCGATCTGCAACGATATGGCCGCCGCTTTAAATTAGATGTACACACTGCGGGAGAGGCGCTACAAGCCCTGATTATGCAGATCCCTGGGCTGCGCCAGCATATGAATAATGATTACTATCGTCTGCGTATTGCGGGGCGGGATATTAGTGACGAGACATTAGAAGTAGGGATGAGGGATAAGTTAGCTGACGATGCTGTGATTCATATTGTACCGCGTGCAGTTGGGGCAAAAAATGGTGGTGTTTTCTCTGTAATTGCTGGTGTTGTGTTGATTGTTGCTGGTGCTATTGTGTCATATTTTAGTGGCCCAGCTGGTGCACCATTAATCCAAGCAGGGATTGGGTTGGTTATGGGAGGTGTAGCGATGATGTATACCAAATTGCCAAAAACCCCCACTCTGAGCAGTGAAAAAAACAATAACACCTCATTTTCTAACTTAGATAACAGCATTGCTCAAGGCGCCTGTATTCCCCTTTGTTACGGCGAGATTCGTATTGGCTCTAAAGTGCTAAGCCAAGGTCTATCGACCAATTAACCTATTTTCTGTATTCATCACTAAACCTCAGCCCACAAGCTGAGGTTTTTTTCTATATGCGAGGTAATTATGGGTAAAGGCGGTGGTAGTGCAAAAACCCCAAAAGAGCAGCCTGATAATTTAAAATCAAGCCAGGAACTCTCCATTATTGATTTGCTGTGTGAAGGGCAAATTGAAGGGCCTGTCGGTGGTTTAAAAGGCGTGTATTTGAACGATACACCTGTAAAAAATGAGGATGACTCCAATAACTTCTCCGGCGTAACAGCACAATGGCTATCGGGTGCCCAAGATCAGCCCTGCTTAGAGGGTTTCCCCTCTACGGAGAATGAAGTTCCTGTCTCGTTAGAAGTAAAACATGGGACGCCGTTGGTTCGCACTATTACCGATCCCGATATCGATCGTGTGCGCGTCACTCTTGGTACTGCTGGGTTGTTTGAACAAAATAGCAATGGTGATGTGTATGAAACCAGCGTTGATCTTGATGTACAAATAGGTACGGGAAGTAACTGGCAAACGGCTCAGACCGTGACCATTTCAGGTAAGACACGTTCTCAGTATCTGCGCTCTATCTTCCTGACTCACTTACCGAAAGTACCTTTTAACATTCGTGTCACCAGAGTCACGGCAGATAGCACCTCTTCTCAGTTAGAGAATAAGACATTGTGGTCAAGTTATACGGAGATCATTGATGCCAAACTGAGCTACCCCAATACTGCGCTGGTGGGGTTACGCTTTGACTCGACTCAGTTTCAGGGCGTGCCGAAGCGCAACTATCTCGTCCGCGGTTTGATGCTCAAAGTGCCATCAAACTACACGCCAGAAACCCGAACCTATAGCGGTATTTGGGATGGAACATTCAAAATTGCTTGGAGTAATAACCCTGCGTGGATCTTCTACGATCTGGTGATGAATGACCGCTATGGTTTAGGGAAACGCATCGGCTCTTTTGGCTGTGATAAATGGACTATGTACGTTATCGGGCAATATTGCGACCAGATTATCGACGATGGTTTCGGTGGCAAAGAACCTCGCATGACGTGTAACTGTTACATCACCGATAGACGTCAGGCCTATGATTTAATCAACGACCTTACCTCTGTTTTCAGAGCGATGCCTGTGTGGGATGGTTTACAGATGACCTGTATTCAGGATCGTCCAGCCGATCCCATATGGCGTTATACCAATGCTAACGTAGCCGATGGTGAGTTCACCTACCAATCCAGCGCTCAAAAAGCTCGACACACGGCGATTCATGTTCGCTATATCGATCCAGATAATGGTTGGGAAACGGCAACGGAATATGTCGCTGACGATGACATGATTGCTCGATATGGGCTAAATGTTAGTGAAATTGATGCGTTTGGATGTACTTCCCGTGGGCAAGCTTATCGTACAGGGCGTTGGGTCTTGGAAACAGAACGCTTAGAAAAACAGTCGGTTAGCTTTAAGGTTGGACGGGAAGGCATTAAGCATCTCCCCGGCGATATCATAGAAATTGCAGATAATAATTATGCAGGCTCACGTATTGGTGGGCGTATCGAAGATGTGGAAGACAATGTAATTACTCTCGATAGAGAGGTAAGCATTTCTACTGGGCAACAGGCATTCTTAGGTTACATCGATGAAGAAGGTAAACCTGCCAGGGTAAGTATCATTAGCCAGTCTGCCCCCAATAAGGTTTTAGTTAGTGCAGTGAAAGGGTTGGAGCCTTGGAGCATCTGGACGCTCTCTACTGCATCGATAAAACCTCGCTTATTTCGGGCGCTATCAATTGCAGAAAACGATGATGGTACCTATAGCATTAATGCGTTACAGCATGTGCCGGAGAAAGAGGCCGCGATTGAGAACGGCATTAAGTTCGAGCCTAAACCGGGTACTACGCACCAAGGTTCACTTCCCCCTGTTGAGCACTTAATTATTGAGCCGACACCAGAGAGTGAAAAAATACAGGCCAGAGCACACTGGACTACGCCAACGGTCAATCTGCGGGTTAGCTTTGATGTAAAACTGATGCGCAAAGGTGCGATTGTTCTTAGAGAGAATACGTCTGACACTGAGTTTCTGCTTAGTGGGCTGGAAATGGATGATTATCAGCTCTCTGTACGCTGCCGTAGCAATGATGGGCGTTTGGGCGAAGAGACGATAGTTGATTTCACAATGAATCCTCCTGCGCCACCGGCATATATCGAAACCACATCGGGAGTGGGGCGCATTACTCTACGGCCTCATTTTTCCGGCACAGTACCGTTCAGTACACTGTTTGAGTTCTGGTTTGCGGAGAAAGAGTTGGCATCAGGCCAGATTGAGTCAATGGCCACTAAGCTAGTGACGAGCAGCTATTTTATCCATGATCGCCTCAAGCATGGCAAAACTTACTATTATTATGTTCGTTCTGTGAATGCCTATGGGAAATCCGTGTTTATCAGTACATCGGCGGAAACTAGCAGCGATGCCGGTGAAATTTTGGATGTCATTGCAGGTGAAGTCGTTAGTTCAGAACTGGGTAAAACGCTGTTGGAGGATGTGAGTAAAGTAAATGAAAATGTGCATGAAGCTGCAACAGCCATTATTCATAATGCGTTAGCGAATGACTTGGAGGGGAAACGCTGGCGTACTCAGTTTGGCGATACTGAAGCCTCTATTCTGAATGTTAGAGAGATTATTGCAGATGGCGAACAAGCGACAGCAATAGTTATGCAGGAGTTGAACAGCAAAACAGATAAAACGAATGCGACGTTGGTGGATTTAGCTCAAACAGTAGCAAAGAAGGATGAAGCTATTGCCCTTACAGTCACT
Source organism: Enterobacteriaceae bacterium B14 (assembly GCA_000307305.1). GTDB lineage: Bacteria > Pseudomonadota > Gammaproteobacteria > Enterobacterales > Enterobacteriaceae > B14. The sequence goes on along the minus strand of DF158882.1, from coordinate 1,730,638 downwards.
CAGCTTAAAAGCCAAATAGATAAAGCTGAGTCGACGGTAAACTCGTTACAAAAAACGGTAGCGGATAATGAATCAGCCAGTGCGTTATCTATTGAGCAACTGGATGCTAAATATAAAGAAAATAGTGGGAAGATTACATCTACCAATCAAACCGTTGCGAACAACAATGCCGTGATGGTTAGTAAGGTTGATGCATTAAGCACATCGGTTGGTAATGGATTGAAAGAAGTTAAGTCTGAGATCAACGTCACTAAACAATCTATTAATGAATTAAATGGTAAGGTTTCTGCGTCTTACAATATAAAAGTAGGTGTAACAAATAATGGTGTTAAATATGCTGCGGGAATGGGAATTGGCGTAGAAAATACACCGAGTGGCATGCAGTCTCAGGTCCTTTTTACTGCAGATAGATTTGCTTTCTTGGATCTTAAATCAGGAAGTAAGGCAGTTCCTTTTGCTATTGATAGCGGCCAGACATTTATTAATGATGCATTTATTAAAGCAGGTTCAATAACCAGCGCAAAAATAGCAGATGCTTCTATTACTAATGCCAAAATTGTTAATGGCTCAATTAATAGTGCCAAGATAGAGAATGCAGCCATTACCAGTGCAAAGATTGGTGATGCTCAGATTGGAACATTAAAGATCGGTGAGAATGCCGTTATTATTCCAAGTGTGTTTTCATGGAAAGATGGGAAACAAGGTGGTACGGGTATTTTTGAGGCAGTAAGAGGTACAGCTAATTACCCATATGCTACAACAGTCATTATTATTTGTGCTCTGAGGCAAAGTTATGCAAATTCCAACACGCATACAGCTGCTTATATTAATGTCGATGGTAAGAGAGTTGCAGATTTTGGTGCAGGTGTAGCCAATGACTCCCCTGTGATGATGTGTAGCCTACGACTTCCTGCAGGACAACACACGTTTACTGCCGAATGGATAGGATATGGCGGTGGTGTTTTGTTAGGTTCAGTCAATATGGCAGTGTGGGGAGCAATGCGATGATGAAGAAATATACCTTTTGTGATCCAAATGGGCGAATTATTCAATATGCTGAGTGCTCTGAAGAGAATGCTGAATTAACAGCCTCTTTTACTGGATTAATAAAATATGAAGGTGATTATGATAATAGAGAATATTATCTAAAAGATGGCGTTATGGTAAAGAAACCAATACTGGATGTAAGTTATACCGATGGTATTTTAAAAGGTGTTCCACAAGGTGCATCTATCCGTATCGATAATGAGCAGTATGAATCTGATGGTTCGAACATAGAGCTAAGTTTCATACATGCAGGGTCTTATACGATCAAGATAGACCTTTTCCCTTTTAAACTCGTTGAGCTAACGGTGACAGCATGAAAATAGTAATTAAGAAAGACTACGCCGATGAGCGCCGTAAAAATTATATGCCTATTGGCGATCAGCTTGATGCTCTCTATGAGATGGCAAAGTATTTAAAAGATAATGGGGAAGCACTTCCTGAGAAGGTGACTGATTGGATTGAAAATATAGAAATAACTAAGAATCGTATTAAGAAAATCTAATTTATATTTCCTCTAGTTTTCGCTTTTAAATAATTTAAATTTAATTAAGGACTCCCTATGTCAATGTATGAAGCCGGTAATATAACCGGTAAGTTAAACGCGTCTATTGTTACTGGTATTGGTTCGCAATGGAGCGATGCAAAAAATGGTATTGGTTTTGGTTCTATTTTAGTTGTTCCCGGTGTTGGCAGTGTCGATCTTTATCAGATTATTAAAGTAGATAGCGCAACCCAATTAACCTTGAGTCGTAATATTACAAAGGCATTTGATAATACCCCTTATGGAATTATTGTTGCTGAGACAAATAGTACATCCTCTTTTGCAAATCAACTCGCGTCACAGCTCGCTTATTATCAAGAGCAGATGCTGGGTTGGCAGAAAATATTGACAGGCAAAGGCGATGTAAAGCTGACCGCACCCGATGGTTCTGTGGTGACTGTGAAATCGATGTCGGAAGTAACCGCAGCTATTTTAAAGTTAAAGAGTGCTGCTACTCGTGATGTGGGGACTTCGGCTGGGCAGGTGATGGAGGTTGGGGCATTTGGGTTGGGGACTAACTCATCAAACATTGGTATTTCGAGAGGTAATCTTTCAGATTATCGCGTTAATTCAATCTATTATGCATATGCAGGAGATAATGGTGTAACCGATAGCTTTGCGGGTAATGGCACATATTTAAATATGTTTGGCCATCCATCTGGCAAATATGGATTTCAACTCGCGAATTCAGCACATACCACGACAAGTATTGGTGTTCGAAGTATTGTTAACGATGTTACTGGTCCTTGGTTCCATTTATATCATACAGGATATAAACCCTCATATAACGATGTTGATGCTATTAGTCAGAAGGGAGGGACGTACAATGGGCTTTGGACATTGGTTAGGAACAGCGTTCCTCTTGCTCTAGATAGTGGTGGTGATCCGGATAAAACATCTGTTTATTTACTTGGCCAATGTAATGGCGAAAAGATGTGGTATGTTGGAAAATCCTCTACTTCGCCTCAAGTTCGAATTCATAACTATCAAACAAATACTGCAATCACGTTAGATTCTATCGCAAATGTCTTAGCCCCTCTTTATGAGAAAGGATACCGTGTTTGGTCGCAGGGCAATACGACGGTAGATGCAAACGGTTTTATTAAACGGGCTTCTCCAATTTGCCGTTTATTCAATAAGATGCAGCATGGGGCTTTGGAGGTTTATGCTGAGGATAATATGACTATTGATGGCTCATGTGCAATCAATAGCGAAGCCAAAGGTGTCACCGCAGAGCGTATAGACATCGGTATTTATCGTGTATCAGGCTCTCTCGGTTTTGCTAAATCAGGTTGGTATATCGAAACGCCTAATGATGCGAACGGCAATAAAAAGGTATTTGTCGAGTATGAACAAGATGATGCTGGCGTTATTACAGTGAAAACATTTACGCCAGAATTTGATAACGGGAAATGTGTTGCTGGTGAGCCTGTCGACATCCCAGAAGGGCGCTGGATTGATTTGCGTCTAGCTATGCCGGAGGCCGAAGAACCTCTTTCTGAGCCAATCGAATAGTTTTAAATTAACCTCAATAGAATAATATTATTCAAAGGCACTCTGTCGATATAGAGTGCCTCTGAGACTCAACTTATATACTCAAGCGTTTAGTCTGCCACTTTTTCGACTTCCAGCGATAGGCATTGGTTAAACCACGAAGCCACTCATCACAGAAAAAGCCGATCCAAATCCCTAGAATTCCCATCTCCATCTTCACTCCTAAGAAATAGCCGATAGGGATGGAGACACACCACATGAAAAACATCGCAGTATAAAGAGGAAAGCGTGCATCACCTGAGGCGCGTAAGGCGTTTACCATCACGATATTAATTGTTCTACCTGGTTCCAGAAATACAGAAAGTAGGAACATTGGTAGCAGCATTTTTATAATGGCATCGTCTTTCGACAGGAAGTGCAGCATGTCATCGTTAAGTAGCCAAAAAATGACAACAACCACAACGGTTACCCCAACACCTAGTTTTAGACTGTGGAACGTTTTATAAAATGCTTCCGTAAAGCGCTTAGCTCCTACCAGATGTCCTACCATAATCTCATTACCAATACTGACCGATATCCCAAATAGCATGACAAACAGAGATATCTGGAAATAGAGTGTCTGTGCAGCAAGCGCTGTTTCGCCCATCAGCCCAATAAAGGCCAATGCGGTCATGTATTGCAGAATCCACACCATATTCTCACCTGCTGCAGGCAAGCCGATGTGCAAGATCTTGCCCAGCAGATCTTTTGACCAGAAGAAAAAATCCCTTACGTTAAATTTGATTCTCAGCCCATAGCTCAGTAAGCAAGCGAGTAAAACGACACTGACTAAACGGCCAAATACTGTCGACCATGCAACACCGATCAGCCCGAACTGTGGCATTCCCCAAAAACCATAGAGCACAATCATATTACCGAAGATGGTAATGATGTTGACGATCAGAGTGACGTACATCGCAGCCTTGGATTTGCCATGAACACGCAGGCAGGCTGCTAATATGAGCGATAATGCTTCTGGAATCAGGCAAATGCCAAGAATATGCAGATATCCGAAACCATCAGCCATCAGATGCTCGGGCATATTCATCAGTATCAACACTTTATAGCCGAAAAAGATCGTCAGTAGGGCGCAAATTAAGCCCAATACAAAGTTAAAGGCGATAGAGATATGTATGGCTTTTTTGGCTTGCTCCGCATTCCCAGCTCCAAGATACTGGGCAATAACAACGCTACATCCCACGCTAATAAAGCTAAAAATGGTAATACACAAGTCAAAGACCTGATTTCCGACGCCCATCGCAGCCAGATAAGCTGTGGAAACCCGGCTAATCATATAAGTATTGATTAGAAGGGTTGCAAGGTGCAGAAAAATATCAATAAAAATCGGCCAACTCAGTGAAAAAAGCGAGCGCTGAGTGACATCGGAATGATGCATTAAAAATCCTAGTATTTAATCAGGTGTAACGAACATTAAGAAGGGAGAGACCACTCATTGTACATGGTTTAGATATGGGCTAATAGATTAGAAAGGCAATTATCTATTTCATCCTCAAGGTACTTTCATCCTATTTTTTTGCATTACATCAAATACTTTCTCTTGATACGATTTCAAGCATTATTGGGTGGGCTTTCTATTACTCTTTTTCTTTTTAAGTACTTCTGTCATATTACACTGATAATAATGACTATTTATTTAGTGTGATGTCATTCTCAAGAAGAGATGAACTTGTACTTACATACAAAAAAGGAGTTGAATATGTCCCCAAAAATCAGAGCAGCAGTCGTGGGCTATGGCAATATTGGCAAGTTTGCATTGGAAGCACTCAATGCAGCAGATGACTTTGAAATCGCGGGTGTTGTTAGACGTGATGTCACTCAGCTTCCTTTAGAGCTCTCACCTTATAATGTTGTCGATTCTATCGAGCAGCTAGGGCATGTTGATGTGGCACTGTTATGCTCACCTACCCGCGCGATTAAGGGGGTTGCTCAAGAAATCCTGAAGCTAGGTATTAATACCGTTGATAGCTTTGATGTTCATTCTCAAATCGTGGATTTAAAAACAACGTTAGATGCAGTGGCGAAAGAGCATAACAGCGTTGCGATTGTGTCGGCAGGATGGGATCCGGGGTCTGACTCCATTGTTCGTGCATTAATGTTGGCAATGGCACCTAAAGGTACGACATATACTAACTTTGGCCCAGGAATGAGCATGGGCCACAGTGTTGCGGCAAAAGGTGTTGCAGGTGTTAAAGATGCTTTGTCAGTGACGGTCCCTTTAGGTACAGGTATTCACCGCCGCCTAGTTTATGTTGAGCTGGATAACAGTATGGATTTTAATGTGGTTGAGCTGGCCATCAAAGCAGACCCTTATTTCTCTTCTGACGAAACCCATGTGAAGCAAGTCGAAAGTGTGGATGCGTTAAAAGACATGGGGCATGGCGTACATCTAACGCATAAAGGTGTCTCAGGTGAGACACATAACCAGTTATTTGAATACTCCATGAGGATTAATAATCCGGCGTTAACCTCTCAGTTTATGGTTTCTGCGGCTAGAGCAACAATGAAGCAGCAAGCTGGGGCTTATACGATTATTGAGATCGCTCCTATCCATTTTTTACAAGGTGAGACTAATCAGTTGATAGCGAGTTTGGTCTAGTTTTAGAGCAATAATGCGTTTTTATGGCCTTCTTACTAAGTTTTATTAGGACATGAAAATTTATTTTTTGTAGCAAGATTACAGCATTCAAGCATGTTTGTTGTGTTCTAAATCTAGCTTGGATATCATCCAAGAAGTTCGTTTTGTGCAATGAGTGACACTATCTCAGCTATCTGAGATACGTCTGTTAATTTAAACAAGGAAGGGTGACACTAACTATGCTTAACAATAGTTCTCTCCAAATAGAAGACGTTTTATCTCAGAACGACTCTGAGCTGGCTAATATCTCAACAAAAGACATCGGTAGTATATCTCGATCTGGTTTGGCAGAAAGCACGCCACACTCTTCTCGAGTTTTAGTTCAGGATGCAGAGTGCTTAATGGCACTGATCAGAACAATCAGTGAAATCGATGATGCTGCGCGCCGAGGTTATTTGACCCAAGCTGCGGGTATTATTGGAACAGTGTTGTTGGATAAGCTGAAAGATAATGTAGAAGCGGGTAGATAGGTTTTTGAGTTTTAATAGCCAGACTGATTTTAGATATGAGGTCTGGCTGGTTTTTTATGATGCAGTTAGTTGATGTATATCCTTCCTCGTTGATTTATTCTGCTCGTTTTTTCAAAGAAAATTAATTACGTTAGTTTCCTATTCCTAAAATTAATGCCTTCATTTTTCATAATTCTAGTTATCTCAGAAACAATATGTTGTGGAGAGCTTAATATTATTGGGTTTGACTAGTCTAGTCAGACTCCGCAAGATAAATTTAGATCACAAAAAAGCCCGCAGGGCTTTTGCC
>DF158882.1:1718825-1724079 GCA_000307305.1 Enterobacteriaceae bacterium B14 | reverse complement strand
AGGGCTTTTGCCATGCGGGCTTTTTAGACTTCATCGGATGACTCTGGTAATCACCGATGGAGAATTTTGGGCTGGCGGGAGTTGAATGACTTTTTAGTGTATTGATTAAAATAGAGAAAATAATTTAAATTTTTTTAAGTAGTCCAATTTATGTGCCAATTAGGAAACTGAACTCATTTTGTGGGGTTAACAAAATGTAATTTACACAAAATGTTGTTTCTTGGGGATGCTTGTAACAAATAAAAATTGTTGTTTATTTCTATTTTCTAACCCCAAATTATATCTCTTTTTCTCCATTAAACGGAATCGGTAAAATAGCTTAATACATAATACAGATCATAGATATAAATGAATACCTCCAAATTTTTGATAAGCAGGCGAACTTTTGCGAGCAGTATTGTAAAATTGATGTATATTAGTTACATAGTTTAGTATAAAAATGTGTTAATAATATGGATATCAAACAATTACAAAATATTATTACAGACATCACCATCTGGAAGAAAGGCGACCAACGCGCACCACATAAACCTCTACTACTGCTTTATGTCTTATCTCAATATAAACAAGGCCATAAGCGCCTGTTTGATTACGGAACCGAAATCCAACAGCCATTATTAGAACTGTTAAACAATTTTGCCCCGCAACGTAAAACACAATATCCCAATATGCCTTTCTGGCGCCTTAAAGGTGATGGGTTTTGGCAATTAGAAAATGCCGAACCTTGTACAGATCCACAAAAAGAGAGTAAAGAACCAACCAGTAAACGACTTGCTGAATGCCATGTACAAGGTGGCTTTAATGAATCTACTTATAGCTTGATTGCCAAAAAGCCAAAACAGATCGATAAACTTGCTCAACAGATTCTCAGTGAGCATTTTCCTGAAAATGTACAAGACACCATTGCTAACCGACTTGGCTTCTCCCTCGCTGACATCAATAAACAACGCGATCCTAAATTTCGCCAAATGGTCTTACGTGCTTATAACTACCAATGTGCAGTGTGTGGCTACAACCTTAAACAAGATTGCACACCAGTAGGACTTGAAGCTGCTCATGTTAAATGGAAAACATCTGGTGGCCCTTGCGTCATTAATAATGGTCTTGCGCTCTGTTCTATCCATCACTCCGCATTTGATATGGGCGCGATTGGGTTAGATAGTAGTTTTAAACTACTTGTCTCTGGTGGGGTAAATGGCAATGACATTATTGAAAAACTGTTCTGGGATTTTGAAGGTAAGCAGATCTTCTTACCAAAAGTGAAAGAGGATTATTTGCAGGATAGGTTTGTTGAGTGGCATTTTAGGGAAGTGTTTAGGGTTTAAGGCTGATAATAATAAAGAGTCACATTGTAGGAATAATATAGAGTTCTTATTGAATTTAAAGAATTATATAGGGATAAGTAAATGATCAAGTGTGCATTAATCTATGATTTTGATGGAACGTTAGCAGAAGGTGATTGCGCCCAGCATGGGCTTATGCCTGCGTTAGATATTACAGACATCCAAAGCTTTTGGAATGAAGTGAAAAAACGCGCCCAACAAGATGATGGTGACGAAATACTATCTTATCTTGGACTCTTGGCAGAAAAAGCTAACCAACTTGGTTCTGATGAATTAAGTGAAGATAATTTGATAAAACATGGAGCCTCTATTCCTCTCTTTCCGGGTGTTAATACTTGGTTTGAACGTATTAATAAATATGCAGAGGCTAATGAGATAGAACTACACCATTATATCATTTCAAGTGGCTTAGATGCCATGATCCGTGGCACTGTGATTGGTAACCAATTTCGCCAAATTTATGCCTGTAAATACCATTATTCCTCAGAAGGTAAACAAGCTATGTGGCCCGCTCAAGCCATAAACTATACAACCAAAACGCAATTCCTATTCAGAATAAACAAAGGGATTAAAAACTCATGGGACAATGCTGCAGTTAATCAATTCATTGAGCTAGAAGAGCGAGAGATACCATTTGAAAGCATGATCTATTTTGGTGATGGTGATACCGATATCCCATCAATGAAAATGGTCAGATATCAAGGTGGGTTTTCTTTAGCTGTGTTTGATGAGAAAAAATGGGAAAATTCATCTACACAGCAAAAAGTTGAAAAACTCATTGCTGAGGAAAGAGCGAATTATGTTGTTCCTGCTAATTATCAGAAAGGTAGCCAGCTAGAAGTTACAGTAAGAGGTTTACTGCAATTGTTTAAACGTAAGCAAAAAGGTTAAACGATTTTCTTCTTCATGGAATATATATCGTATTAAAAGGACGACAGGCAATGATCTCTATCTATATGAATGGTGAAAATAAAACAAAGCAAATCAGCGACTGGTCTCTTTACTACGATAATAAAAATCAAGAGCTCAAACTCACTAGCCATTTCCCTTCAGGGAAAAAATATACTCAGCCCCTATCACAATGCGAAGTCACTCCTGTTGAACAAGTAAAGGGAAATCTCCTCATTGTTAATAACAAACCCAAAATAGATTTGATTGAAAAGGCCGAGATTTATGGGCGAAAATATACCGTCGTCTATTATTCTAATAATGCCAGACCCTACGTTATGCTCAGTGATAATATTCAGATAGTATCTGAGACCAATCTTAAAGATGAAGAGAGCTTTCATTATTTTACACAAGTGGCTCAGGTTCGTATTGAACAGGCCAATGAAAGTAACAAAGGCATTGCCGAGAATGTGTTACGACAACTCGATAAAATCACGCCACATCCCGATACTGTGCTCCATGCTTATTGTGGTGTAAAAAACCAAAAACGGCAGCTTCCTCAACATTTTATTTACCCTTTTGGTATTAATGAAAGTCAGTTAACCGCAGTAAAACAAGCTTTCGCCTCACAAATCAGTATTATTGAAGGCCCGCCCGGTACGGGTAAAACCCAAACTATCTTAAACATTGTGGCTAATATTCTCTTAAATAACCACACTGTCGCTATCTTATCCAATAATAATTCTGCAGTAGAAAATGTGTATGAAAAATTGGCTAAAGATCAGCTTGATTATCTGGTTGCCAAATTAGGCAGTAGTGATAAAAGAAAAGACTTCTTTGGCGGTGATTTGGAGGTAAGTCATGAAAAACAAGAGCAGACAATAACCCTGCAAACAATAAGCGACCTCACGAATACCTTAACCGAACATCTCCAAGCACAGAACCAAGTTGCTTCTTTGCAAGCGCAGATTGACGAATTGACCATTGAAAAACGTTATTTACAAAAGTGGCAAAGTGAACACTTAACGGCTGACCCACAACCACTCGGTAAATATCAGTTTTCAACGGAGAAAATTACTGACTTATTGGCTTATTTACACTACTTAGCCCAACGGCGTATTTCATTCAAAGACCGGATCCAACTTCTGCTTAATTTTAAGATTATACGCACAACGTTTATTAACGACTGGCAAAAACGCAAAGCTCTTTTTTATGCCTTACAGTTGGCTTATTACGAACAACAATTAGATGAAAAAAATAGCTTACTTACACGGTATCAACAACGGCTTGAAGAGAACCAATTTAAGCCCTTATTGACTCGTTTAACCCATTACTCAATGCAATATTTGAAAGCGCATCTTTCGCAAACCATCGACCGCAAAACGACCTTTACCGACAAAGACTATCAACAACGTTTTGCTGAATTTACTAAACGTTTTCCGATTATAGGCAGCAGTACTCATTCGATTATTAACTCTTTGGGTCAAGGTGCCCTAATTGACTACTTAATTATTGATGAAGCCTCACAGCAAGATATTATTCCCGGAATTCTTGGGCTAGGTTGTGCCAAGAATGTGATTATTGTTGGCGATCGTAAACAGTTACCCCATGTACCGACCAAACTTGATATCACACCACCTCATGAATATTATGATTGTGAAAAATACAGTCTACTCGACTCTTTTATGGGCTTATTTCAAGACAAAATTCCTATCACATTACTGAAAGAGCACTATCGCTGCCATCCCAAAATCATTCAGTTTTGTAATAAACAATTCTACGATAATCAGCTTATTCCGATGACACAAGATAATGGAGAACAAGCGCTAACGTTGGTTATTACCGCACTTGGTAACCACACAAGAAATTTAACTAATTTGAGAGAGCTGGACTCACTCAACAAAATAGGTTGGCAAGATTTTACCGAAGAAAATACGGGTTTTATTGCGCCCTACAATAACCAAATTGATTTATCGCAAGAGCATCTACCAACAGGCATTATTAAAGCCACAACACATAAATTTCAGGGCAGAGAGTGCGACAACATTATCTTTTCTACTGTATTGGATAAAAAACTGAGCAGTCAAGAAAAGCTCAATTTTGTTGATGACCCACACTTAATTAACGTTGCCGTTTCCCGCGCTAAAAATAAGTTTATGCTTGTCACTGGCAATGATGTCTTCACTAAAAATAACCAGAGTATTGCCGCCCTAATTCGCTATATAAAATACTACGCGGATAACGATCATGTTTACCAAAGTCCGGTTATCTCGGCTTTTGACCTGCTTTATCAAGATTACGATAAGTCTTTAGAGGCACTGAACTCACGGTTAAGAGCAAATGACTCAGAACATAAATCAGAACAAATTATTGCGCAATTACTGCGTGAAATACTGAAAGAAAGCGCTTATCAAACCATGATATGCCATAAACAAGTTCTTTTAGGGCAGCTCGTTTCGAAAACCAACAACAGCTTCACAGAGCGTGAGCTTGATTATATGCATAATAAAGCCAGTTGTGATTTTGTCTTCTACTTTAAAACGGGCAAAAACCCTATAGCTGTGATTGAAGTAGATGGCGGTGATCATAATAAGCCAGAGCAGAGGGAACGAGATCACTTAAAGAATGCCATTCTTGATAAAGCTGGTGTGCCCTTATTACGACTCAAAACTATTGAAAGTCATATAGAAGAGAAAATAAAGCAGTTTTTGAGTCAAAGTGTTATGGCTGAAAGATAGGTGATTTAGGGAGCTTATTTAAAAACACATGAAATAAAAAACTTATTATATTATAATATGTTGTTTATATGGAAATGAAAATTCAGAAATTCTATGTTAAAAGTACCAACTCTTGTGTACCATTAGATAAAGTTATCATTACAATCGCTTTTAGTTATGAGAACTTTACATTTAACAATAAGTGCTTAACAGAAATATATAGGTAAAATTCTTAATAATGGAATATAAATATGTTAAAAGTTGCTTTTTGGGATAAAAAAATTAGAGATGTATTTTTTGGTAGTG
>DF158882.1:1666630-1717967 GCA_000307305.1 Enterobacteriaceae bacterium B14 | reverse complement strand
CTAATTAGAGGCATTACCAAAAATTGGTACACGAAATCAGTGTACCATAAGATCGTGTACCTAAAAATGTACCAATTCGACGTGGATTTCCTAAAACGTTGGTGGATTTACTGGGAAAGAAAAAGCCCGTAATTCTTATTTATCAATGAATTACGGGCTTTATTGTACTTCTTTGGAACCATATGTGGTGGAGCTGGCGGGAGTTGAACCCGCGTCCGAAATTACTACACCGTCGGCACTACATGCTTAGTCCAATCTTTACATTCACCTGCCAGCTGCGGATGGACACGCTACTAACAAACTAGCCTGATTAGATTTAATGCTTCAACCTCAGGCAAGGCATCCACACGATCTCTTTTGGGTTTGACCTCTCTTGATCCCCGTCCTAAGAGCGGAGGCTAGGGAGAGAGGGCTCTAAGCAGGTTATTAAGCTGCTAGTGCGTAGTTTTCGTCGTTTGCGACTATTTTTTTGCGGCTTTTTACGAGGCCAACCGCCCCTCGGCATGCTCCTTGGGCTTCGCAAATCCCGTCGAATCCAGAATCAGCCCCAAGTTGTTACAACTTAGCGAGTATAGCAGAGTTGCTCCTCGGTACACCAGCCTCTTTAATGCGCCTTATTTATTTTGGAAATTAGCCGATGACTTGGCTTTTTTCTGATAAGCATGAGAGATGTTCTTAAAAAGACTTACCACAGAACAATCGCAGATATCGCATTTAGCGAAGCTACCAATATCGTCGCAGAATTTTGTTGGTACACATTCTAGGGCTTCAAAGTCGCCACAATCACCACAGTTACCACTCTTATCCTTTTTTGGCTTTTTCTTGCGATCTTTCAGTTCGTCTATGTGTTGTGTATGAAATTGGTAGGCAGTATGGCAGCGTTCGAATTGCCGTGGTAGTGCGGAAAAAAGAGCTATTGCACCACAGCGTTTTACGATTTTTAGTGCATAGCTGGAACAAGAAGGATGCCCTGTTACTCGGTGATAAGCGCAGCAAAATCCTTTATAGGGTGAAATATAGGTTTGGTAAAACTGAATAAGGCTAATGGTAAATGCTGATGATATTGACATAAAACACGTTCCTTTGGTTTATATGCAACGAGTACAGCTAAAATGATGAGTGAAGAGCAGTAAAATGTGTAGAAAAAAGGATGAAGATCCACATCTCCATCCTGATATATTGTCTGCGTGTCCGCTAATCTAGTCTAGCGATTGGCATTTTTCATAATGCGCTCTTTATTTAATTGCCACTCACGATCTTTAATATCTGTGCGCTTATCGTGCAGCTGCTTACCTTTTGCCACGCCAATCTTGATTTTTGACCAAGCATTCTTCCAGTACATAGAGAGTGCGACGATGGTATAGCCATCACGCTTGGTCAGGCCAAACAGTGAATCCATTTCTCTCTTTTTAAGGAGTAATTTGCGTGTACGCGTAGGATCACAAACAATGTGTGAGGAAGCTACATTAAGTGGCGTAATTGTGGCGCCAAAGAGATAGGCTTCACCGTCCCTGAAAATCACATAGCTGTCACTAATATTGGCTTTACCTGCGCGTAGAGATTTAACTTCCCAGCCTTGCAGGGATAATCCCGCCTCGATCTCTTCTTCAATGAAGTATTCATGGCGCGCACGTTTGTTCATCGCAATAGTTGCGGAACCGGGTTTATAGGCTTTTTTCTTTGTCATAGTGCTCATCATTATACTTGAAGCCCAGCGTTATGAAATCCTTTCTGCGGGCATAGCTCATGTTTTTATTTACATTGCGGTATGCTTTGCAAAACAGGTTTTTTGCCTGCCGGTTCATCAGTGTTATTATCTCGGCGTTTTTGAGAATCTTAGGGGATGTTATGCCACAGATCAGCCGCTCGGCATTAGTACCATATAGTGCAGAGCAAATGTATAAACTGGTCAATGATGTACTTGCTTATCCCACGTTTTTGCCGGGATGTACAGGAAGCCGAATATTAAATTCATCTGATTCACAGATGATCGCCGCCGTCGATGTATCAAAAGTTGGGATCAGTAAAACATTTACAACGCGAAATTCGCTCGATGAAAACAGCGCCATTCATATGCAGCTAGTTGATGGGCCGTTTAAATCGCTGTCCGGTGGTTGGAGATTCACTTCTCTGAGTCCTGAAGCTTGTAAAATTGAACTGGATCTAGATTTTGAATTTACGAATAAATTGGTGGAGTTGGCGTTCGGTCAGATTTTTAAAGAGCTTGCGAATAATATGGTTCAGGCGTTTACCTTGAGAGCGAAAGAGGTTTATCGTGTCTGATATTCAGGTTGAGGTCGTTTATGCTTTGCCTGAGCGCCAATATCTGTTGTCCGTCACTCTTCCTGAAGGAAGTTGTATCGAGCAGGCTATCGAGAAATCAGGCATTTTGGCATTACGAAAAGATATTGATCTGACAAAAAATAAAATTGGTATCTATAGCCGGGCGGCAAAGCTCAGCGATATTTTGCATGATGGAGACAGGGTCGAAATTTATCGCCCATTGTTGGCTGACCCTAAAGAACTTCGGCGGCAGCGTGCCGCACGTGCAAAAAAATAGGGCACAATCAGTGCCCTATTTTTTCATTAAAACATCATCACTTGTTGTATCAATTAGTTGTTTTGTCATCACTTTCAGTTACAGCGTTATCCGGAGTTGATCTCGGCTGGCTTTCTTCTGATTGCGTTGGTGATGCAGTTACCTGGCTTGCCGCACCCAGCGGGTGATCATTTTGAATATTAGTTAATACGTCATTGCCATCAAAAGTCAGCGTCAACGTTTGTTGCTTAATATCTTGGTGACCAGGCTGTTGGCGGAATACATAAATCCATGTATTGCTACCAAACGGATCTTGCATCATTGGTGTGCCTAATAGATAGGCAACCTGTTGCTTATTCATTCCCTGTTGAAGCTTTGATACTTCACCAGCGGTCAAATAGTTACCCTGATTAATATCTGGTCGATAGACCACTTTTTCCAAGGTCGAACAGCCCGCAGTGAGCATAAGTAGAACTACAGCGGCAGTCGCCAATGTTTTACAGCGCATAGTCATTACATTCCTTTAGAGCGTAGACCGCCGATAATAATAGACCTGACGGCAGTTGAAAACCTTTAGTGAACTGCAATATGACCACAGAAACGTAAAAAAGTTATGCTGCCAGTAATTCTTTTGCATTAGCGAGTGTGTTTCGAGTGACTTCACTTCCACCTAGCAAGCGAGCCAGCTCTTGTAAACGTTCACGTTTATTTAGTGGATGCATGTGTGTTTCAGTCATTTCACCGTCTGTTTGCTTACTAACAAAAAAGTGCTGATGGCCATTACCGGCAACCTGCGGCAAGTGAGTTACGCACATCACTTGAGTGGATTCACCAAGCTGTCTGAGAAGTTTTCCGACAATTGCTGCTGTCGGGCCACTGATACCCACATCAACCTCATCAAAAATAAGTGCCGGTGTATCCATTTTCTGTGCGGTGATCACTTGAATCGCCAGAGCAATTCGAGATAGCTCACCACCTGAGGCGACTTTAGAGAGTGCTTGTAGTGGTTGGCCTGGGTTCGTTGTGACACTGAATTCAACGCGATCAGCCCCTTCAGCTGTGAGATGTTCTGGCTCATAGCTGGTTTGGATGCGGAAATGGCCATGTGGCATAGAAAGCGTGTGCATACTGTCAGTGATATGGACAGAGAGCTCTTCAGCGTAAGCATTACGCTGGTAATGCAGCTTTTGAGCAATATCTAAAGCTTCATCACGGTGTTTTATGACAATGTCATTGAGTGCGCTGTAATCGTTTTCCTGACGATCTAACAACTGTTGCTCTGATAGCAGCTGTTGATGAAGATGAGGAAGTTCTTCAGGTGAAATATGGTGTTTACGAGCAAGTGATAATTGCTTGGATAGGCGCTGTTCTAGCTCATACATTTGGGTAGGATCAGACTCCAGACGATCGGCATAGTGCCGGAGCTCTTCTCCTGCCTCACTAATTTGAATTGTTGCTTCTTCCAGCATATCGAGTAGGGGGCCAAATTTATCATCCAGAGAAATCAACTCACTGACTTGCTGCTTGGCGGTATGAAGAAGAGCCAGCACGTTCGTTTCTTCATGCTCGGCTAAAATTTGCAGTGCTTCTTGGCTTAGTGAAAGCAGTTGTCCGCTATTTGCTAGCTTTTTGTACTCTTGCTCGATTTGTTCATATTCACCCGTCTGGGGTGAAAAATCATTTAGCTCTTTAAGCTGATACTGTAGAAGCTGATGGCGAGCTTCTCTCTCCATTGATTGCTGCTGATAAAGTGTCAGATCGCGGCAGCTTTGATGCCAAGTGTTATAGGCATTACGCATTTCAACCAAGAGAGATGAATGTCCTGCATAGGCATCGAGTAAATGCTTTTGGTGTTCAGGTTTAAGCAGTTGCTGGTGGGCGTGTTGTCCGTGAACTTGAATAAGATGTTGTCCGAGTTCACGCAGTTGGGATACAGGGACGGCAGTTCCATTAATGAATCCACGAGATCTGCCATCAGAGCTGATGACGCGCCGTAATAAACACTCATTATGGTCGTCTAGCTGATTTTCTTCTAACCAACGTAAGGCACTAGGCGCATCATTTAGAACAAAGCGAGCGCAGATATCGGCTCTGTTTGCTCCTGTTCTGACTGTTGCTGCATCTGAACGACCGCCGAGGCAGAGGCCGAGAGCATCAATAGCGATGGATTTTCCTGCGCCAGTTTCCCCTGTAATAGCGGTCATGCCTGACTGAAAATCAATTTCTAAGTCACGAACAATAGCGAAATTGCTAATAGTGAGTTGCGCCAGCATAGTGAATGTCCCGTATTAATTAACAATACTGTTATTTAATACAGTATAGACTGGTTTTTTATACAGTAAATAGGCTGGCGCACTTTTCGTATTATTTCATTAGAACAGCTTTTTTGACCACCCCAATTTTGTACTTAATGTATTGAAATAACTGTAATCTTTTGGGTGAATTAGTTTTAGGTAGTAATTGCTGCGCTTAATCAACACTTCTTCTTCTTCTTGAATAGGTAATGCTATTTGGCTATCGCAACTGATTTCAAGATCGTTGTTAAAGTGTGAAAAACGAAGGCGGATAGAGCTTTCACTGCTGATAACCAACGGGCGCGCAGACAAGGTATGAGGGAACATTGGTACCAGTGCAATAGCATTGAGTGTTGGAGTAAGAATAGGTCCACCGCCGGAAAGAGAATAAGCCGTAGAGCCTGTAGGTGTTGAGATTATTAGCCCATCAGAGCGCTGTGAGAAGGCAAATTTTTCATCAATATATACTTCAAATTCGATCATATGGGCAACTTTGCCCGGATGTAACACGACTTCGTTGATCGCGGTACTGATACGACGTTGCTGGTCTGCTCGGCATACTTGAGCCTCTAGGATGAAGCGCTCTTCAACAAAGTATTCACCGTTTAACACATCAGAAAGTTGCTGGAGTGCATTATCTGGGTCAAGGTCGGTGAGGAAGCCGAGGTTTCCTCTGTTCACGCCAATCACTTTGATATCATAACGCGCGAGCACACGAGCAGCACCGAGCATATTGCCGTCGCCACCGACAACAACAGCAAGATCAGCCAATTGGCCTATTTCAGCGAGACTGCCGGTTTGTACATGCTCCATGCCAAGTTCACGGGCGATTTGCCGCTCAACGACAACGGGATAACCTTTCTCATGTAACCAATTGTAGAGGATTTCATGGGTCGCGAGAGCGGCAGGGTGGCGAGGGTGTCCAACTAACCCGATACAGTTAAATTTTTTATTCATTTTTTATTTTTCCTGCCAATGTTAACCACATTGTGACTAGCTTCCCTTGAATCGCCAAGTTTAGTCCCCATAATATGCGAAGTAGCGAGTCTAATATTAAACCGCGGAGAATTTCATGAGTAGTAAAGAACATAAAACACCTGATGAGCAAGTGTTAGATCAGCAAACCGGTACAAATGAAGAGCATCCAGAGGTAGATACGACTGTAGAAGCCTCGGATACTACCGATTCTCGTGATGAGCGCATTGCAGAATTGGAAGCACAAGTAGCCGAACTACAGCAGCGTGAGCGTGATAGTGTACTGAGGTCTCGTGCAGAAATAGAGAATATCCGTCGTCGTACCGATATCGATATTGAAAAAGCGCACAAGTTTGGCTTAGAAAAATTTTCAACGGCGATTCTCCCTGTCATTGATAATTTGGAGCGCGCGCTTGAATCTGCCGATAAATCGAATAGCGATTTAGCACCGATGATTGAAGGTGTTGAACTGACACTAAAATCTTTCATTGATGTTGCGCGGAAGTTCGGTATTGATGTCGTTGGCGAAACCAACGTGCCATTTAATCCTGAAGTTCATGAAGCGATGACTATGATCCCATCAGATCAACATGAACCTAATCATGTGATGATGGTTATGCAAAAAGGCTATACGCTGAATGGACGTCTTATCCGCCCAGCTATGGTGGCAGTGTCTAAGGCTTAATATTTGTGCTCATCGGGGCGATCTATTTCGCCCCAAGCGCTTTTACTCAGGCTTACTATCAGTGACGTTCTACTCCTGAGGGACCTGTGGTTGCCAGTCTATCGGCGCATTACCACTTTGTTCTAATAGCTGGTTGGTTTGTGAGAAGTGCTTGCAACCTAAAAAACCACGATATGCTGAAAGCGGGGAAGGATGAGGTGCTTTCAGAATATGATGTCGAGACCCATCAATAATATTCCCTTTCTTCTGTGCGTGAGATCCCCAAAGCAAAAAGATAATCCCTTCTCGATGTTCATTCAGTGTGGCGATAACTTTATCTGTAAATGTTTCCCAGCCGAGCTGCGCATGTGAGTGAGCTAATCCTCTTTCTACCGTTAGTACTGTGTTGAGCATTAGGACGCCTTGCTCGGCCCAGCTTTGTAGAAAGCCGTGTGTAGGCGTGACAAACCCCGATATATCACTGGCAAGTTCTTTGTACATATTCATTAGGGAAGGGGGAATGGCAACACCAGGGAGCACTGAAAATGATAAACCATGTGCTTGATTAGGGCCGTGGTAGGGGTCTTGCCCTAATATCACGACTTTTACGTCGCTAAACTCAGTGAAGCGGAATGCGTTGAAAACGTCTTTCTGGGGAGGGTAAATGGTTTTACCTGCGGCGCGTTCATTTGCAACAAATGCCAGTGTGTCATGAAAATAGGGTTGTTCTTTTTCATGGCTAATGACGTCATGCCATGTGAGAGGTGCCGACATAGACGTTCTCCTTGTTTTTTCTGCCAATAATACTTTCTAGCTTACCTGCATCTGAGCAAGAGGAAAACCAGCAATCTGCATTTTTGATAAAAGAGTTGTTGTATTAATGAACAGCTTTTGCAATTTTTTTTGTAAATTTTAAAATAAAATTGCGCGCTGATAAAAAGATAAAATTGATGTAAAACAAAAATTTGCAAAAACCATTCAAAATCACACGTCTAAAAAATTGATTTGAATCAAAACGAGCGTGTTGTGGTGCTGGTATACAGGTGGCAAGAAAGTATTGGTTTTACCAATCTTAGTTATACCTTAAATAGTTTGAGTTGTGATCAATACATCTACAGCTTGAAGTATGGCGGGAATAAATTAAAAGAATCGGATTCACATTTTACCCTTTATATGGAGGCACCAAATGATTACTGGTATCCAAATTACTAAAGCAAACAACGAAGCGTTATTAAATTCTTTCTGGTTGCTGGATGATGAAAAAGCGGAAGCACGCTGTGTATGTGCAAAAGCTGATTATGCAGAAGACCAAATCGTCCCTGTTAGTGAGTTGGGCGATATCGAATACCGTGAAGTTGCATTAGAAGTTAAACCAACTGTACGCGTAGAAGGTGGCCAACACCTGAACGTTAACGTTCTGCGTCGTGAAACTCTGGAAGATGCAGTTAATCACCCAGAGAAGTACCCACAGCTAACGATTCGTGTATCTGGCTATGCAGTGCGTTTTAACTCACTAACTCCAGAACAGCAGCGCGATGTTATTGCTCGCACATTTACTGAAAGCCTCTAATTTTTAGCGGTTATTCGTAATGAAAAAGGAGGCATTGGCCTCCTTTTTTTGTGTCGATAAATAGTGAAAACAAGGAAAATAGAATATTTTTAATCAATATAGTGAAAAATCATTATTTTATCGTGTATTAATATAAAAAAAGCTGCCATTAGTGGCAGCTTTTTAGTGCTAGTGTTGAATTATTCAACGACCTATGACTCTTCTTGCTCTTTAGGCTTTCTGCGCTTACCAATGTTTTTGGTGTCGCGATGTCTTACCTTGATTTTCTTTTTCTCTTGTTTGGCTTCTTTCTTCTTCTCTAACGCCTTTTTTGAAGGCTTTCTGGCAAAGTTAGCCGAAGGTGCTTTACTGGTTGGCTTTAACTCATCAATGACGCGTATTTTCAGTGGTTCATCCAGATAGCGGCCGATTTTGCCTAACAACAAATGGTCGTGAGACTCAACAAGAGAAATTGCTGTTCCCTTGCGGCCAGCACGGCCTGTGCGGCCAATGCGGTGTAAATAAGTATCTGCGGTACGAGGTAAATCGAAGTTAAAGACATGGCTGATATCAAGGATATCCAAGCCACGGGCAGCAACATCGGTTGCCACAAGCACGTTTACTCGACCATCGCTCATGCGATTAACGGCCTCATTACGTTTAGCTTGAACCATCTCACCTTCGAGATAACAGGTGTTGATACCCGCTTCTCTTAACCAAACAACCAGCTCGTGCACTCGCTCACGTTTACGAACAAAGATAACGGATTTTGTAACCTCTGGTTGCTTCAGCAAATGACACAGCAAGGCGGTTTTGTGCTCGAGGTTATCTGCACGGTAATACCATTGCAGGATCTTTTTGCGCTCGCGGCGGGAAGGGTCAGCTTCCACTTTAACGGGGTCTTGCAACAAACGCTCGGCAAAATCATTGATAGCCTCGCCTTCTAGTGTTGCAGAGAAGAGAAGCGTTTGTTTACGCCAGCGAGTTTCGGCCGCAATAGTCTCGATATCTTGGGCAAAACCCATATCGAGCATACGGTCGGCTTCATCGAGGATAAGTGTTTCTACTGCGCGGCAATCGAAGTTTTCTTCTTTAATGTACTGAAGAAGCCGCCCTGTAGTAGCAACCACGACGTCTTGATTCTCACTGAAGATTTCTGCGTGGTTCATGTAGGCAACACCGCCAGTAATGGTGGCGATATCCAGCTCTGTATGAGCAGCTAGCTCACGAGCTTGATCGGCAACTTGCATCGCAAGTTCGCGCGTTGGCGTAACGATTAATATACGCGGTGGGCCTGATTTTTTTCTTGGGAAATCTAATAGATGCTGTAAGGCTGGCAGCAGAAAGGCAGCGGTTTTTCCCGTACCCGTAGGCGCTGAGCCTAAAACATCACGCCCTTCGAGAGCGGGGGGGATCGCAGAGGATTGAATCGCCGTTGGGCGGGTATATCCTTTATCGCGAAGTGCGTCTAATAGGCGATCGTCGAGTTCGAGTTCGGAAAAGTTGGTGGCTGTCATGGTCTACCTCTGCTTGGGGCGCCGATTATAGACATGTTAGGCGCGATCTTCACCTATTTAAGTTGGAATGTGCTTTTTAAAACCTGAATAGTCCTTTTCTCTGTGGAACACTGGTTTTATGCTATGCCGCAAAATTCGAATGACATAATCAATTTCCGCAAAAAGTAGAGGCAATGATGCAGGATAAAAAGAGCAGAGTAAAACAGACACTGCGGCGGAATGGTTTTACGTTCAAACAGTTTTTTGTCGCTCACGACCGTTGTGCCATGAAGGTTGGCACCGATGGTGTGTTGTTGGGTGCTTGGGCTAACGTTAGCGGTTGTTCACGTATTTTAGACATTGGGTCTGGAAGCGGTTTGGTTGCCTTGATGCTGGCGCAGCGCACTTCACCTGATGTCGCTATTTACGGTATTGAACTGGATGCGTCGGCAGTAATGCAGTCACGTGAAAATGCAGCTGAATCCCCTTGGCATGAACGCCTACACATGATGCAGGGGGATGTTTTACAGTTAGATGTGAGTGAAAATGAGAAGTTTGATTTGATCGTCAGTAATCCGCCCTATTTTGAACCGGGGTCTGATTGCCGAGATGAGGCAAGGTCAAACGCACGCTATACCAATACACTAACGCATTCAGCTCTCTTAATGCGGGCTGATAGACTACTGACACCTACTGGTCGTTTTTGCGTCATTCTTCCTTATGATATCGGCCTTCGTTTTCAGCAACTCGCACAACAAGAGGGATGGAAAACGTCTCGTGTTCTCCATATTCGGGATCTGCCTGAGCGAGAACCTCATAGAATGTTGCTGGAACTTGACAGGTGTTCATTATTCGAACGGGATAATCATCTATCAATATATCGATTATCTAGAGAATACTCCTGCGAATTCCACGATTTGATGAAAGATTTCTACCTTTTCTTTTGAATGCGTTGTTTCTAACTCGCAATTAATAGAATATCTGCTACCGCCAGCGGAAAGGCGGTTTCTCTATAGGGTATGGGGGATTTTCACGTAATTGAATAGATAATTGGCCATAGGGTTGTAAATTCATCCCGCTTTTTCTCTTTGTATTACAAGTTTTTTGATTCCGAAGTAAAGCAGCCTGTTTCCCCCCAGACAGTAACTGTTGGATAACTATAAGGTGAATGATGTGAATCAACGTTTATCAACCGCCGATACCATCGGTTTGGGGTTAATGACGTTTGCTTTCTTTTTAGGGGCAGGCAATATTATTTTTCCTCCATTGGAGGGGCAACACGCAGGAACGAACGTTATTTATGCGATGTCAGGTTTTTTGCTGACGGCGGTAGGACTCCCGCTTTTATCAATTATCGCAGTTGCCAGAGCAGGGGGCGGTTTGCCTGCAATGACGAATGACTTGCCTAAAGGCACTGGTGTTTTTGCAGCAGTATTACTTTTTATTATTATCGGCCCTGCTTTTGCTGCACCACGTACCGGTTTAGTGGCGTACGAAATGGCTATCAAACCGTTATTTCCTATGACGGCTGCACTTTCTGAACACTCTATTTATATTTCCCCGCTTAATCTTCAGCTTGATGCAACCCAAATGTGGGTCACTGCGCTATTTTTTGCGATTACGCTGTTGTTTTCATGGAGTAGGGGCAAACTGATTGGTTATATCGGTAAATTTCTAACTCCTATTCTATTTATCCTTCTGATTTGTTTGGCTATTGCTGTCATTGTTAGCCCTCAGGGGGATTTGGCCGCTCCAGTTGCTGAATACAAAGAGATGCCGTTCTCTAAAGGTTTTATTGGTGGTTATAGCACCATGGATACCTTTGCTGCTCTAATGTTCGGTATGTTGCTGGTGGATGTACTGAAAGGAAAAGGCGTAACTAGCCCGCAGGCCTGTGCACGTTACCTCACTATCGCTGGTTTGATTGCAGCGGCAGGTTTGGCTTTCGTGTATATCTCTCTGTTTTGGCTAGGGGCTACGTCATCGACTATCGCACTCGGTGCTGATAACGGCGGGGTTGTACTGGCGGCCTATGTTCAAGCGCTGTTTGGTGAGCCAGGCCAATGGATTCTTTCTTGTGTTGTTTTGTTGGCTTGTCTGACAACCGCGGTAGGTTTGGTGAGCGCATGTGCTGATTACTTCTCTACCTTAACGCCTCTACGCTATCGTTCATGGGTCATCTTGCTTTGCATTATCTGCGCTGTGGTGGCTAACGTTGGCTTAAGCCGCTTGATTGCACTTTCCATTCCGGTGCTATTAGCGCTTTATCCGCTGGCCATTGCTTTGGTTGCTCTGACATTCTTACGCCAATGGCTACCTAATCCTAAACTGGGTTACCGTCTTGTTATGTCGGTTGCGCTACTGTGCAGTTTGCTGGATGCTGTAAGGTCGATCAACCTAGACAATGTTAAGGTTCAGAAAGTATTGGAGTGGCAAAGCGCGAATATGCCTTTGTCTGCGGAAGGTATGGCTTGGGCGCTGCCGACGGCAGTTGCTTTAGTTTTGGTGTTCTTATTACCTAAAAAGAGTGCTCCGGCCGCAAGCTGATCGATTTAGAGTAAACCACCCATTCGGTAAAGGACGATGTAAAATACATCGTCCTTTTTTCATGCAACTAGCGAATTAGCTTTTGTTCCGAGGCGTCAAAATCGTGGGTTGTGGATCGGGCAGTTGCTCAGGGTAATCCAGATTAAAATGTAACCCTCTGCTCTCTTTCCGCGATAGTGCGCTGCGGGAACGATAGGGATAGGCTCTTTCGTTAAGTCTAATCCTAGAGAACGAAGCTTTTCATTGATGGTAGGAAAATGCTGCATGATGAAATCGGCGGGTTTATGGCTGATATCGAGATACATGCAATCGGCACCTAACCGCTTCATTTCATGGTCGATGGTTTGAGCGACGATATCACGCGGTGCTAATTCTGCACGCACATCGAAATCCGGCATAAAACGAGTGCCATCAGGGCGCTTAAGATAGGCTCCTTCACCACGTAAAGCCTCTGTCAGCAAGAAATTCCGAGCCTGAGGATGGTACAAGTAGGTGGGGTGAAACTGATTAAACTCTAAGTTCGCAACACGGCCGCCAGCGCGCCAAGCAATGGCTATCCCGTCTCCCGATGAGATGTCAGGGTTGGTGGTGTATTGATAAACTTTTGCGGCACCACCTGTTGCTAGGACGACTATCTTCGCTTGTAAGGTCGTTACTTTTTCAGCATCTCTATCCCATACATAGGCGCCGAGGACGCGATTTTCTCTGGAACGGCCTAATTTTGTAGAGGTAATGAGGTCAATTGCGTTAAAGCGTTCTAATATACAAATATTCGGATGTGACCTAGCTTTACTTATTAGTGTTGTTTCTACTTCTTTACCTGTTGCATTTGCACTGTGTAGGATCCGGCGATGACTATGGCCGCCTTCCTGCGTTAAGTGATAGGCCGGTTCGCCACTATGGCTGGTCTCGGTATCAAAAAGGACGCCTTGTTTAATTAGCCATTGCACGCATGATTTTGCATTTTGAGCGATGAACTCGACGGTAGCTTGATGACAAAGACCACCCCCCAGCAATCAGGGTGTCCTGTACATGAGCTTCGATACTGTCTGTTTCATCAAAGACGGCGGTGATACCGCCTTGAGCGTAGAGTGTGGCTCCTTCGTTTAACGGCCCTTTGCTTATCACTGTCACTTGGCAGTGTTCGGCTAAACGTAAAGCTAACGAAAGGCCTGCGGCACCACTGCCAATAACTAAGACATCTTTAAAATAGTCTGTTGATTTTTTGCATGGTCATATTTACGTGTGAGAGATGAATGCAGCAGTAGGGTAAAATTCATGTTAGCCTAGCCCACTTTGTTCGTAAAAATCTTACGTACAACGATGTATACAAAAAAACAGTAATAATGTGGAACTTAATATTCTATATGTACTCCAAACTTGTGCTCGCTTAGAAAGTTATTTGATCTGGCGGTATGGGCTTTAGCGCGGAGATGATATTGGAGGAGACTTTACCTCGAATGAGCGAGCAGTTAACGGATCAGGTTTTAGTTGAACGTGTTCAGAAGGGAGATAAAAATTCGTTTAATCTTTTGGTAGTTCGCTATCAACATAAGGTTGCGAGTTTAGTTTCGCGGTATGTACCTCAGGGCGATGTACCTGATGTCGTACAAGAATCGTTCATCAAAGCATATCGAGCCTTAGAGTCATTTCGTGGCGATAGTGCTTTTTATACCTGGCTTTATAGGATAGCTGTTAATACAGCAAAAAATTATCTTGTTGCTCAGGGGCGACGTCCTCCATCTAGCGATGTGGATGCTAACGATGCTGAAAATTATGAAAATGCCGGCGCGTTAAAAGAAATTTCGAACCCTGAGAACTTAATGTTGTCTGAAGAATTAAGACAAATCGTTTTTCGAACGATAGAGAGCTTGCCTGACGATTTAAAAATGGCAATTACTCTGCGAGAACTTGATGGCTTAAGCTACGAAGAGATAGCAGCCATAATGGATTGTCCGGTGGGGACTGTTCGCTCCCGCATTTTTCGGGCGCGTGAGGCGATTGATAATAAAGTTCAACCGCTGATAAAGCGCTAACGACAGCAATACTGGAGAAGGGTATTTCGGCATGCAAAAAGAAAAGCTTTCAGCTTTGATGGACGGAGAAATCGCAGATAATGTTTTTTTAAATTCATTATCTAACGACCAAACGCTTCGGAATAGCTGGCAGGGCTATCACTTGATCCGTGACACATTACGTGGCGATATTGGAGAAGTGGTTCATCTGAATATGGCAGATCGTATTGCGGCAGCTCTGGATAAAGAACCAGTACTTCTGGTTCCTGGTAGAGTTCCTGAATCTCAGCCTGAGCCTCATTCTTGGCAAGCGATGGGTTTCTGGCAGAAGATTCGCCCTTGGGCAACTCAGCTAACACAAGTTGGCGTTGCAGCATGCGTCTCTTTGGCTGTTATCGTGGGTGTTCAGCAATATAATCAATCCCAAGAAGTACAGGGGTTTGATGCACCGGTACTGAATACGTTACCTATTGGTGGTCAGGCTTCCCCAGTCAGCTTTGGTGTTCCTAGTGAAGCATCTGGCGGGCAAATGCAGCAGTTACAAGAGCAACGTAAGCGTATTAATGCGATGCTTCAGGATTATGAGTTGCAGCGCCGTTTACATGCTGAACAGCTACAGGTAGAGCCTAAGAGTGCCAGCACCTCAAATCAGGCAGAAACAACACAGTCTTTAGGAATGCATCAGCAGTAATGAAGCCATTTCGGTTTGCCCTTTGTCTACTCTTCGGCAGCTTGATTTATTCCAACTTAGCCTCTGCTCAAGCAACGACAGAGGCTAAGTTGCAGCAAATGGGTATCGCTAGCCAGACACTCAATTATGAACTCGCCTTTATTAATGCGAATAAAACGGGCATTGAATCTTTACGATATCGCCATGCTCACCTTTCTGGAAAGTCTCTCGCCCAGCTTCTACAAATGGATGGCCCAAGGCGTGAGGTATTGCTGCGCGGTAATGAGATAAGCTATTTTGAAGGTGGATTAGAGCCATTTACTATCAGTGGCGATCATATTGTTGATTCCTTTCCAGCCGTTGTTTTTGCCGATTTTAAACTTCTTTCTCAGTACTATAATTTTATCCCCGTAGGGAGAATGCGCGTTGTCGATCGCCCCTGCGAGGTTGTCCGTATTGTGGCAAGAGACGGCTCTCGTTATAGCTATGTTGTTTGGTTAGACGAAGAAACACGCCTACCCCTGCGTATTGATTTAATGGATAGAGAAGGCGATACATTGGAGCAGTTTAGAGTGATCTCTTTTAGTATTAGCCCTGATATTCAAACGGAAATGGCTAAACTGACCGAAGTCGTTTTGCCACCGGTCTTAATCACTCCGCCTGCCGAAAAGGTGAGTTTTCAATGGCAGGTGAAATGGGTTCCACCGGGATTTAAAGAGATCTCCCGCAGCCGCCGTAATCTGCCCACGCTTTCCGAATCCATCGAGTCTCGCTTATTCAGCGATGGTTTATTCAGTTTTTCGATCAACGTTAGCCAAATAGGCAGTGCAACAGCTGAACAGATGATTCGCCAAGGGCGTAGAACCATTCATACGGAAACTCGCAATAACAAAGAAATCATGGTTGTTGGAGAGCTTCCGCCATCGACAGCGAAGCGTATTGCTGCAGATGTAGCAGTAAATAATTGATCGTGAGCAACCGATAGTGAGTCATTACTGATGATGCGAGAATGGGCAACGGTAATAGCATGGGAAAAGGGCGTTGCGACACTTCGCTGTGAGCAACGCTCTGGTTGCAGTGGGTGCCGTTCAAAATCGACATGCGGTACCAGTATTCTCAATAAGCTGGGCGTAGAAGCCTCCCATGACCTTAAAGTGGATATGAAAACGCCATTATCCGAGGGGCAAAAGGTCGAAATTGGCATTGCGGAAGCCAGTTTATTGCGCTCTGCATTACTGGTTTATATGACGCCGCTGCTGGGGTTAATTTTAGGTGGCAGCCTTCTTCAATGGCTTGTTGCTAGCGACTTGGCTGCTATTCTCGGGGCCTTGGTTGGCGGCATTGCCGGATTTTTTATTGCTAGGCAGTATGCCTCGCATCTCGGTGAAAACAGCGCGTACCAGCCTATTATTCTACAAATTGGATTGCCGCCATCTGCATTGCGTTTGCAAGAGGATAGCGAGTAACCCGCTATTCAGGTAGAATCCGACAACTTGATTTTTCATTCATACCCTACTTATTCGATTAGCTGGTAAAGGCCGCACGATTCTGATGAAGCATATTCGCAACTTTTCTATTATTGCCCATATCGACCACGGTAAGTCGACTCTGTCTGATCGCATTATTCAAATATGTGGCGGATTAACCGATCGTGAAATGGCGTCACAGGTTTTGGATTCTATGGATCTGGAACGTGAACGTGGTATTACGATTAAAGCCCAGAGCGTTACTCTTGATTATCACGCTCAAGATGGGCAAACCTACCAGCTAAATTTCATTGATACGCCAGGGCACGTCGACTTCTCTTATGAAGTTTCCCGTTCGTTAGCGGCGTGTGAAGGCGCACTGCTGGTGGTTGATGCAGGGCAGGGCGTAGAGGCCCAGACACTGGCTAACTGCTATACCGCGATGGAAATGGACTTGGAAGTGGTTCCAGTTCTGAACAAAATAGATCTACCCGCAGCCGACCCCGATCGTGCCGCACAAGAGATTGAAGACATCGTTGGTATTGATGCAACAGATGCCGTTCGCTGTTCAGCGAAAACGGGGCTGGGCGTGCCAGAGGTATTAGAGCGTTTAGTTCGAGATATCCCTGCGCCTGAAGGTGACCCTGATGGCCCGTTACAGGCACTGATTATCGACTCTTGGTTCGATAACTACCTAGGTGTGGTTTCACTGGTACGTGTTAAGAACGGTACGCTGCGCAAAGGCGACAAAGTTCAAGTAATGAGCACCAAGCAATCTTACAACGCCGATCGTTTAGGTATTTTCACACCAAAACGTATCGATCGTGATGTGCTGAACTGTGGTGAAGTAGGTTGGTTGGTTTGCGCGATCAAAGATATTTTGGGTGCGCCAGTAGGCGATACGCTAACACTTGCACGTAAACCTGCAGAAACGATGTTACCTGGCTTTAAGAAAGTGAAGCCGCAGGTTTATGCTGGTCTCTTCCCTATTAGCTCTGATGATTATGAATCGTTTCGTGATGCTCTAGGCAAATTAAGCCTCAATGACGCATCACTGTTTTACGAACCAGAAAGCTCGACGGCATTAGGTTTTGGTTTCCGCTGTGGCTTCCTGGGGTTGCTGCACATGGAGATCATTCAAGAGCGTTTAGAGCGTGAATACGATCTCGATTTAATTACTACGGCACCAACGGTTGTCTACGAAGTTGAAACAACCAATAAAGAGACCATTTACGTTGATAGCCCGTCTAAGCTACCGCCGCTGAATAACATCGAAGAGCTGCGAGAGCCGATTGCAGAGTGTCACATGCTGATGCCACAGGAGTATTTGGGCAATGTCATCACGCTTTGTGTTGAGAAACGCGGTATTCAAACCAATATGGTTTATCACGGTAACCAAGTTGCTCTGACGTATGAAATCCCGATGGCAGAAGTCGTGTTGGATTTCTTCGATCGCCTTAAGTCCACGTCTCGTGGTTATGCTTCCCTAGACTATAACTTTAAGCGTTTCCAAGCATCTGACATGGTACGAGTTGACGTGATGATCAACGGTGAGCGAGTCGATGCACTCGCACTGATTACACACCGTGATAACTCGCAAAACCGTGGTCGTGATTTGGTGGATAAGATGAAAGATCTTATTCCTCGCCAGCAGTTTGATATCGCGATTCAGGCGGCGATAGGCAACCACATTATTGCGCGTTCAACCGTTAAACAATTGCGTAAAAACGTATTGGCTAAATGTTATGGTGGTGATGTTAGCCGTAAGAAAAAACTTCTGCAAAAGCAGAAAGATGGTAAGAAACGTATGAAGCAAGTGGGTAACGTAGAACTCCCACAAGAGGCGTTTCTAGCAATTCTGCATGTAGGTAAGGACAGTAAGTAAGGAGTTGGTGACATGGCGAATACTTTTGCCTGGATTTTGGCTATGGCCACACTGGTTACTGGTGTTTTCTGGTGCGTAGACCGCTTTAAATTTGCTCCGGCTAGAAAAGCCAAAGCAGAATTAGCACTCACTCAGAGTGGCGGCACTCTCGATAAAGAAACACTGGATAAAATCAGAAAACCGACAGGGTTATGGGAGACGGGCGTTTCTCTTTTCCCTGTTCTGGCGGTTGTATTTATCGTGCGTTCATTTATTTATGAGCCATTCCAGATCCCTTCAGGGTCAATGATGCCTACGCTTCTGGTGGGTGATTTTATCTTGGTTGAAAAGTACTCTTACGGCATTAAAAATCCATTAACGCAGTCGACACTGATTGAAACGGGTCATCCATCGCGCGGCGATATCGCGGTATTTAAATACCCTAGAGATACTCAGTTGGATTACATCAAACGTGTTATCGGCGTACCGGGCGATCGCGTGAGTTATGATGCGCCTAATAAACAGCTCAAGATTCAACCTGCATGTGCTGAGGGGCAATCTTGTGATGCGCTTGCTGTCACTTATAGTGCTGGTGAGCCGAGTGAGTTTGTTGAGATGTTGCAAAGCCTTCAGCAAGTCCCTTTGACTGAAGAAACAAGCGGCGTTCGTCTGGAGAAATTGGAAGAAAAATTAGGTGATGTAACCCATAATATCCTGACGACACCTGGTAGCCCGACAGGGTTTGGTTACCAGCAGCCGGGCCAGCAAGTGGGTGAGTTTGTGGTACCTGAAGGCCACTATTTTATGATGGGCGATAACCGTGATAACAGTGCTGATAGCCGTTTCTGGGGCTTTGTTCCTGAGAAAAATTTGGTAGGTAAAGCAACCATCATCTGGATGAGTTTTAAGAAAGAAGAGGGTGAGTGGCCAACAGGCGTGCGCTTGAACCGTATTGGTTCTATTCACTAACCCATTAAGAAGATAGCAGGCTAAATAAGCGCAGAATAAAATTCTAACTCGTTGTAGAATAGCCCTCGCGGGTGTTTATTCTGTTAGCCTGCATAGTATTTTTCCCTTCCTATTTGATGAGCAATCCGTCTGAAACGGGCCTTGCTAAAGAAGTGGGGAATAAACAGTAAAAGGTTTGGCTCCCTTGTTGGAGCTACCGCAGGCGGAACGGTTTTGGACCGATGAACGGATAGATTGCATTGGGCAGGTCTGTTCCTCATGCGGCGGTTATGACGCATTCTTGATCTATTTGGTATCCCATGAATCCCATCGTATTAAACAAGTTGCAGCGCAAGCTGGGCTATACTTTTCAACAACAGGAGCTGTTGTTGCAAGCCTTAACGCATCGGAGCGCGAGCAGTAAGCATAATGAACGGCTGGAGTTTTTGGGCGACTCTATACTCAGTTTTGTCATCGCAGATGCTTTATATCACCAGTTCCCTCGTGTCGACGAGGGGGATATGAGCCGCATGCGCGCTACATTGGTGCGTGGCAATACGTTGGCAGAAATCGCTCGTGAATTCGACATTGGCGAGTGCCTACGCTTAGGGCCTGGAGAGTTAAAAAGCGGTGGTTTCCGCCGTGAGTCTATTCTAGCTGATACCGTTGAGGCACTCATCGGCGGTATTTTTCTGGATAGCGATATTAAGAACGTACAACAAATCATTTTGAACTGGTACCAGTCTCGTCTCGAAGAGATTAGCCCCGGTGATAAGCAAAAAGATCCCAAAACCCGTTTACAAGAATTCTTGCAGGGTCGACACCTCCCACTGCCATCCTATTTGGTGGTTCAGGTTAAAGGTGAGGCTCACGATCAAGAGTTTACGATACATTGTCAGGTCAGTGGTTTAAGCGAACCGGTTGTGGGCATAGGCTCCAGCCGCCGTAAAGCTGAGCAGGTTGCTGCCGAGCAAGCCCTGATCCAACTGGAGCTTGAATGAGCGAAGAAAAGTCATACTGTGGTTTTATTGCCATCGTTGGTCGTCCCAACGTCGGTAAATCGACACTGCTGAACGAATTATTGGGGCAGAAAATCTCCATCACGTCCAGAAAACCACAAACGACGCGCCACCGTATTATGGGCATCCATACTGAAGGGCCTTATCAGGCTATTTATGTGGATACCCCGGGGCTGCATATTGAAGAAAAAAGGGCGATTAACCGCCTGATGAACCGAGCTGCAAGTAGCTCGATTGGTGATGTAGAACTGGTTATTTTCGTTGTTGAAGGAACAAACTGGACAGCAGATGACGAAATGGTCGTCAATAAGCTACGCGGTTTAAAAAGCCCAGTTGTCCTAGCTATCAACAAAATTGATAACGTCACTGACAAATCCAAACTTTTGCCTCACATGTCTTTCTTGAGTGAGCAGATGAATTTTCTGGATATTGTGCCTATCTCCGCAGAGAAAGGCATGAATGTGGACACGATTGCTAGCATTGTGCGCAAGCGCTTGCCAGAGGCGATACATCACTTCCCTGAAGATTATATTACTGACCGTTCTCAGCGTTTTATGGCTTCTGAGATCATCCGTGAAAAGCTGATGCGTTTCTTAGGTGAAGAGCTGCCTTATTCGGTCACCGTTGAAATCGAGCGTTTTGCGACCAATGATCGTGGCGGCTACGATATCCACGGCTTGATTCTGGTTGAGCGTGAAGGCCAGAAGAAAATGGTTATTGGCAATAAAGGCCAAAAGATCAAAACCATTGGCATCGAAGCGCGTCAAGACATGGAAAACATGTTTGACACAAAAGTACATTTAGAACTGTGGGTGAAAGTGAAATCGGGCTGGGCGGACGATGAAAGGGCGCTGCGTAGCTTAGGTTATGGCGACGACGCATAACGCACCTTCAGGCGATGGCTGGCAACGCGCCTTCGTTCTGCACTCTAGGCCTTATAGTGAAACCAGTTTATTACTGGATATGTTCACAGAAGGGCATGGGCGGATACGAATTCTAGCGAAAGGGGCAAGAGGCCGTCGCTCCCAGTTAAAAGGCTGCTTGCAGCCTTTTACACCTCTTCTTATCCGCTGGAGCGGACGCGGCGAAGTAAAAACACTGCGTAATGCAGAGCCCGTTTCCCTCGCACTTCCTCTATCCGGCCTGATGCTTTATAGCGGCCTCTATGTCAATGAGCTGGTAGCCCGAGTGTTGGAGCAGGAAACAGCCTACTCTGCACTTTTCTTTGATTATCTTCACTGTTTACAAACCTTAGCGGGTACCACAGGTTCGCCTGAACGAGCGCTTCGCTGTTTTGAGTTGGCGCTGCTCGGGCACCTAGGATACGGCATCGATTTCTTACACTGTGCAGGTAGTGGTGAAGAGGTCGCTGATACCATGACCTATCGCTACCGAGAAGAGAAAGGGTTTATTGCAAGCCTCGTCAATGACAGATTGACCTTTACAGGGCGTGATTTGCAGGCGCTGGCTTCCCGCGAGTTTCCTGATATCGATACCTTAAGAGCCGCCAAGCGTTTCACTCGCATTGCGCTAAAACCTTATCTTGGCGGTAAGCCGCTAAAAAGTCGTGAGCTGTTTAAACAGTTTTTTATCAGGAAATAGATAAAAACCGACTAACGTTTACTTTTTCTCGCCACTATAAATATGCGAGGAAAGGCGAGTAATACATTCCCGTTCTCTTGCCGCCGATACGCTTGCTGCAATTCAGCTAAATAACGTTGTAAAAACATCTTCTGCTCACTCTCATCGAGTGGTGATAAAAAGGGGCGTAACCCCGTCGAACGAACCCAATCCACAATAGCGGTAGCAGATGGCATAACGTGATAGTAGGTGGTGCGCCAGATATCCACTTCGCATCCTTGACCTGCCAGCAAATCATAATACGTATTCGTGGCAAGCAGCCTTTTACTGCGAAACGCGCTCTCACCGATTTTATCCTTCCAAGCACCTTCTATCGCCACTTTACGCATGAGTGCGTGTGACGGTTGATCCAAGTTATCCGGCATTTGAAACGCTAGCACACCATCTTGAGCAAGCTGCTGTACGAGATGAGGTAATAGACGTTTATGGTCTGGCACCCACTGTAGGGCGGCATTGGCATAAATAATATTTTGAGGATTCTTTGGGTGCCAAGTGCTGACATCCGCCAGTTGGAAAACACAGGAGGTTAAGCGCTGGCGAGCCTGCTGTAACATAGGCTCAGAGCTATCAACGCCGGTAATGGTGGCCTGTGGATAGGCATCGTATAAAAGCGCTGTGCTATTTCCCGGCCCACAACCGAGATCGCTGACATAGTGGGGATCTTTTAGCGTTATTCGGGCTAATAAATCACGTGCTGGCCGTGTTCTCTCCTCCTCAAATTGCAGATATAGCTCGGGATCCCATGCTTTCATGCTCTCTCCTGTTATTTATCGTTAGATATGAATCAGTATATAGAACAAAAAATAGCGTGCAGCTACTGGCTTGGAGATGCCTTTGGTCTGTCTATTTTGACCGGCTATTTCTCAGCTTAAATAGCAGGCGTTGCCAGAAATTTAGGCGTGATTTACAGAAAACAGCGTGTAAACTAGCAGCTCTTCCGTTTTTCGATGTCACTGAGGTTGTCATGTCTGAACTGCTATTAGGCGTTAATATCGATCATATCGCGACTTTACGTAATGCACGTGGGACCAGTTATCCAGACCCCGTTCAAGCCGCATTTATTGCAGAGCAGGCTGGTGCCGATGGCATCACT
The DNA here is from genome assembly GCA_000307305.1 of Enterobacteriaceae bacterium B14. Taxonomy (GTDB): domain Bacteria; phylum Pseudomonadota; class Gammaproteobacteria; order Enterobacterales; family Enterobacteriaceae; genus B14. The sequence goes on along the minus strand of DF158882.1, from coordinate 1,695,187 downwards.
ATTCACCTACGTGAAGATCGCCGCCATATCACCGACCGCGATGTTCGTATTTTACGTGAAACCATTCAGACTCGTATGAATCTGGAAATGGCGGTAACCGATGAGATGCTGAATATTGCCTGTGAAACCCTCCCTCATTTCTGTTGCCTCGTCCCTGAAAAACGCCAAGAGGTCACGACGGAAGGCGGTTTAGACGTGGCAGGGCAACTCTCTCGAATGCGTGATGCAGTTACCCGTTTGGCGGATAACAACATTCAGGTTTCTCTATTTATCGACCCAGACTTTCAACAAATTGATGCCGCGGTTGCTGTTAATGCGCCTTTTATTGAAATACATACAGGGGCTTATGCCGATGCTGAAACACAGCAGGCTCGTCAGTTCGAGTTAGAGCGGATAGCTAAAGCCGCGACTTATGCGGCTAATCAAGGGTTAAAAGTGAATGCGGGGCATGGCTTGACGTATCACAACGTGCAGGCGATTGCTGTCTTGCCAGAAATCTATGAGCTAAATATCGGTCATGCCATTATTGGCCGTGCAGTGATGGATGGTTTAGCGAATGCCGTGGCTGATATGAAACGCCTTATGCTGGAAGCTCGCGGCTAATGGCGATTTTGGGGCTAGGAACAGACATTGTCGAAATCGCCAGAATTGAAGCGGTGTTGGCGCGTAGTGGCGATCGCTTGGCGCAAAGAATATTGGCTGAAGGTGAGTGGGCGCTATACCAACAACATCGCCAGCCGGTACGTTTTCTAGCGAAACGTTTTTCGGTTAAAGAAGCTGCGGCCAAGGCACTCGGTACGGGAATTCGCGATGGTTTGGCATTCAATCAGTTTGAAGTGATCAATGACAGTTTAGGAAAGCCGAGCCTAAAACTGCATGGGAGAGCGGCTGAGATGGCTGCTGCACTGGGTGTTAACGCTATCCACCTCTCTTTAGCGGATGAGTGTGAGTACGCCTGTGCGACCGTGATTATGGAAAGCTGAGTAGCTAATAAGCGATGAGTGGTCGATCTGAGTATCTCGATGAGATAGACAGGTCGACACCCTGAGTTCGCTATCTGAGTTACATTTCGCCTAATTTCTTTGTACCTTCCCTCTGAACGTTCTCTATTTCGTCCAATAGCTCTAACCATTCAGGCTCTAACTCTTCGGCTGTTGCGCCGTTTCTCAATTGTTGCTCGATATAATTACAGGCATCTTTCAGACGAGGAACGCCGCTATAGCTGCAACTTCCGTGCAATTTGTGAATAATATCGACGATGCTATCGTCTTGAGCGCCATCTAAAACATGTTGAACCCGCTCTGCCACTTCGGGGAGAAAATCGAGCAGCATAATCAGCAGGTCACAGGCCAAATCGACTTTATTAGAGGATTGCTGCAGCGCCAAATTCCAATCAAGTGAGCAGTTTTTTACTATTTCTGGCGGGCTGACGACTGGCGCTTTCTTAAAGTGATTCAACATCCGAGTCAGCACTTTTTCATCAATGGGTTTGGTCAAATAGTCATCCATACCCGCATTAATCAGCCTTTCTCTCTCTCCAACGGCCGCATTTGCCGTGACAGCAATAATAGGAATATGTGCATGCTGAGGGATTTGATGGATCAGCTCAGCGGCTCGAATGCCATCAATATTTGGCATTTGAATATCCATTAACACAATATCGATACTCTCTACTCTCGCGACAATCAGCGCTTCCTCTGCGTTATTGCAGAGAATCGTTTTCTCGACGAGCTCGTTTAGTAAAGCGCCGAGGAGTTTTAGGTTGGCAGGATTGTCGTCAACAGCCATCACCGTTAGGGGCAAACGAGGTAACGGATTTGTTGCCTCATGCGTTATCGATAAGATATTTGTCTTTTCGGTGAGGGTATTGATGAGCCTTCCTTGAGACATCGGTTTATTTAAGGTGGCGTTAATCCCAAGGCGTTGCAGCATTTTTATATCGATTAATGCCTGCGTTGGCAGAGCAATAATCACACGATCAGCGAGTGATTTGGCTGTGGATATCCGCTCCCGATAGAACGCGATATCTTGCTGAATGTTGATTGGGGCACCTAGCAGAATGATGTCATAGTGCTGTTTAGGCATCTGAGATAGTGTCGGGCTATAAGTGACATTAAGCGGTGTTGTATCCAGTATTTCTAGCGTTGCCTGAGCTGCAGAAGGGTTGAGCTCGACATAAGCCAGATTTTTGCCCTCCAGCTCTTCTTGTGAATAGATATTGCTTGGAATACTGCTACTAAGCCCAATACGAATATGAAACCAAAATGTGGAGCCTTTATTGGGCTGGCTGTGGAAGTTAATATCACCGCCCATTTCTTTCACCAAACGCTGGGTGATAACTAAGCCTAACCCCGTACCACCATGGCGGCGCGAAATACTGGCATCAGCTTGTCGGAACGCTTGGAATAGCTCTGATTGCTGGCGTTCAGAAATCCCGATACCTGTATCGTGAACCTGAATTTCTAACTCGGCTTCCTGTCCGTAATGTGTGCGTAATTCAACGCGGACATCAATATTGCCGTGTTCAGTGAATTTAATCGCGTTACCCAGCAAATTGGTAATAACTTGCTGTAAGCGAAGCGGATCACCAATAACGTATTCAGGAACATCGTTGCGAACATCAACGGTTAGTTCCAGACCTTTTTCATGCGCGCTGTGTGCCAGCAAGATAGCGATTTCATCAATGGTTTCGCGCAGAGAGAAAGGAATGTACTCGAGCTGTAATTTCCCTGCTTCCAACTTAGAGAAATCCAGAACGTCGTTAATGATGCTGAGTAAGTTATTTGCTGATCGCTCTATTGTTTGCAGATAGTCCGACTGTGTTGCGGTGAGCTGTGTTTTGAGGGTCTGACGGGTAAAACCAATGACGCCATTCAGTGGCGTTCTCAGCTCATGTGACATATTCGCGAGGAACTCAGATTTGATCCTAGCGGCTTCTTGCGCCCGTTTTTTGGCCAGATCGAGTTCAACGTTTTGGATCTCCATCTGTTCTAGTGTTTCGCGCAAATCAGAGGTCGCTTGATCGATATTCTGCTGCATCTCTTCATGGTAATCAGCAATGGATACCGCCATCGAGTTGATACCGTTCTTCAATATATCTAATTCGCCGAGCATATAGCCTTCAACACGGCTATCGAGTTGCCCTTGGCGAATACGGTCAACGGTATTAACCATATTACGTATTGGCCCAGTGACATCGCGCATTAACCGATAGGCGAAAAGCATGGCGATACATAAACAAATAATCAGCAACAATATTGCAACAAAGACTTCTTTATACTGTTGTAGACGAACTGTGCGCAGATCCAGCTCGATGGCAATGTAACCGAGTAAGTTGCGGTCTTGCTCGATATTGAATTCTGAACTGGAAAATTGGTTATCGGCTAGAATGGGGGTGCGTAATATCAGCGCATCGCCTTTTCGGGTTAACATCAGCTCCGATGGAATGGCGACCCCTTTGGGGAGCTGTAGGTAAGAGTAGCTGTAATTATAATTGGATGTGACAAACAGGTTATTCTGAGAGTCGAATACGGTGATGGAACGAACAATATCGGAGTGCCGCCGATGCAATAATCCGATAAGCTGCTGTAATGCTTCACGGCTGCGAAAGGTCATCCCATATTCGCTGGCGACGGCTAATGGCTCGATAATGCTTGAACCGGAATCGATCAGTTGTGCCTGAAGTTCGTTATAGCGATGAACGACGAAGAAGGTTGTTAATAACAGGCCAATCAATAAGGTAGGGGCCAGAATTAAAATCATCATTCGCGCACGAAGACTGTATTTTGTCATGGGCTTCCAATATGGGACAATTACGGCTGATAGCTTAATTAAACGGTACCGAATCTACAATTATGGCTCAATTCTATTCCCCAAAGCGTCACTCTGCCAACAAACCACAGGGTGGACGACAGGCTGTAACACTCGCTATCGATACTCTAGATCAATTTGGTCAGGGGGTAGGGCGGCTCAACGGTAAAACATTGTTTATTCAGGGCGCATTACCGGGTGAGCAGGTTGAAGCCGTATTAACTGACGATAAGCGCCAATATGCCAAAGGAAAACTTAAGAAATTATTAAGTAATAGCACGGGGCGTATTGTACCTCGTTGTCCCCACTTTGGCATCTGCGGTGGTTGCCAATTGCAACATGCGGCCAGCGAGTTACAGCAAAAGAGCAAAACCGACAGCTTATTGCACCTTATTTTGCGTGAGACTGGGCTAAAGGTAGAGGCTGATTCTGTTATTTCAGGTATGGGTTACGGCTATCGCCGCCGGGCGCGCTTAGGCTTACAATTCATTGCTAAACAGCAGCGTTTAGTGATGGGGTTTCGCCAGAATGGCTCTAATGATCTGGTTGAGATTGAACACTGCCCTGTCCTCAAACCACCGCTTGAAGCGTTGATTTTACCTTTAAGGCATTGTCTTTCAAAATTAAATATTGCCAAACGGTTAGGGCATGCTGAACTTGTTTTAGCTGACAATGGGCCGATATTAGTGCTGCGACACCTCTCTCCTATCATGGAGGAGGATCGCCGTGCGCTGGTGGCCTTCGCTAAAGAGTGGCAAACTGGCGTCACATTGGTGGGTAACGATGGTGTTTCTGAAATGCTGTGCGGCGAGCCATCCTGGTATTGTATTGATAACCTTAAGTTAACATTTGATCCGCGCGATTTTATTCAGGTCAATGATGAAATTAACCATCTCATGGTGGCTCAAGCACTAGAGTGGTTGGATCTTCAGCCAGAGGATAGCGTATTGGATCTGTTTTGCGGTATGGGCAATTTCACGTTGCCTATTGCGAAGCGGGTAAAGCAGGCTATTGGTATTGAAGGGGTTCCTTCATTGGTTGAACAAGGGCAAAACAACGCCCGTAATAACAGCTTAGACAATGCTCTTTTCTATCATGAAAACTTGGAAGAGGATGTCAGAAATCAACCATGGGCAAAGCAAGGGTTCAATAAAATATTGTTAGATCCTGCAAGAGCGGGAGCGGCTGGAGTGATGTCGCAAATCATTAAACTTGCTCCAGAGCGTATCGTTTATATCTCGTGTAACCCGACCACCTTAGCCAGAGATAGCAAAGCGTTACTCGCTGCTCACTATCATCTTGAACACGTTCGTATGTTAGACATGTTCCCCCAAACGGCTCACTTGGAGTCAATGGCATTGTTTGTAAAACAGGCCACTGCTACTGCTGCAAAGTAGGGAGAAGTTATGGTTGCTATAAGAAGTGCACATTTGAATATGGCTGGTGAGTTTGCCCTTGATAAGTGGATTGCGAGTCTGGGCATTACTAATCAGCAGTCAAACGATCGCCTAACTTCCACATGGCAATATTGTGAACAGAAAACGCAGGGCGAGCCTCAAGCACCTCTGTTGCTGTGGCGTGGCCTTGAGATGGTTGAAATTCTCTCCACGTTGAGTATGGACAACGAGAGTATGCGTGCGGCTCTGCTTTTCCCCTTAGTCGATTCTGGCCTTGTTAGTGAAGAGACGATTCTGGAAGATTTCGGTAAAAATATTCACCACCTCGTACATGGCGTGCGTGATATGGATGCTATTCGCCAACTGAAAGCCACGCAAAATGATAGCGGGGCTTCTGAGCAGGTGGATAACGTGCGGCGCATGCTGCTGGCGATGGTAGAAGATTTTCGCTGTGTGGTTATCAAACTGGCAGAGCGTATTACTTACCTACGCGAAGTAAAAGATGCCGATGAAGATGTCCGTGTTCTCGCGGCCAAAGAGAGCTCAAATATTTATGCGCCGCTAGCGAATCGCCTTGGCATTGGGCAGCTTAAGTGGGAGTTGGAAGACTTCTGTTTTCGCTATTTACACCCCGATGAGTACAAAAGTATTGCCAAGCTTCTGCATGAGCGGCGGATAGACCGTGAACAGTATATTGATGAATTTGTAAAATCTCTTCGTGTCGCGATGGATGAAGAGGGCGTTAAAGCCGATGTTTATGGCCGGCCTAAGCACATCTACAGTATTTGGCGCAAAATGCAGAAAAAAGCAGTGCCATTTGATGAGCTATATGATGTGCGCGCCGTGCGGATTGTGGTTGAACGCTTGCAGGATTGTTATGGCGCATTGGGGATCGTGCATACGCACTACCGCCATTTGCCCGATGAGTTCGATGATTATGTCGCCAACCCTAAACCGAATGGTTATCAATCTATTCATACGGTTGTACTGGGGCCGAAAGGCCAGACTATTGAAATTCAGATTCGGACTCGCCAGATGCATGAAGATGCAGAACTGGGGGTGGCTGCTCACTGGAAATATAAAGAGGGTGCGGTTACAGGGCGCTCAGGCTATGAAGGCCGCATTGCTTGGCTACGTAAGCTTATCTCTTGGCAGGAAGAGATGGCGGATTCTGGCGAAATGTTGGATGAAGTGCGCAGCCAAGTCTTTGATGACAGAGTCTATGTGTTTACGCCAAAAGGGGATGTAATCGATCTCCCTGCTGGCTCAACGCCGTTAGATTTTGCCTATCATATTCATAGTGATGTCGGGCATCGCTGCATTGGTGCGAAGATTAGCGGGCGCATTGTCCCTTTTACTTACCAACTGCAAATGGGTGATCAAATAGAGATCATCACTCAAAAACAGCCAAACCCAAGCCGCGATTGGCTGAACCCTAACCTTGGCTATATCACAACAGGCCGTGGACGCTCTAAGGTTCATGCTTGGTTCAAGAAACAGGATCGGGATAAGAATATTATCGGCGGTCGTCAGATCCTCGATGACGAACTAGAGCGTTTGGGTATCAGCCTGAAAGAGGCTGAAAAGCTACTGGTGCCACGCTATAACATGAATGCGATGGATGAAGTTCTGGCGGCGATTGGTGGTGGTGATATTCGGTTAAACCAGATGGTTAACTTCTTACAGTCGCGGTTGAATAAACCAACGGCGGAAGAGGCCGATCGAGAAGCTCTACGTCAATTGACCCAAAAAGCCCAAAATACTCAGCCTAAATCCGCCACGAAAGACAATGGGCGCGTTGTGGTTGAGGGGGTAGGGAATCTGATGCATCACATTGCTCGCTGCTGCCAGCCAATACCGGGCGATGATATTGTCGGTTTTATTACCCAAGGCAGAGGGATCTCGATTCATCGGGCAGACTGTGAACAATTGGCTGAGTTAAAGAACCATGCCGCAGAGCGGCTGGTGGATGCAGCATGGGGTGATTGCTACTCTAGCGGCTACTCGCTGGTCGTTCGTATCGAAGCTAACGACCGTAGCGGATTGCTTCGTGATATCACGACTATTCTGGCAAACGAGAAAGTGAATGTTCTGAGTGTTACCAGCCGGAGTGATACCAAACAGCAACTGGCAACGATCGATATGGAAATAGAGATCTATAACTTACCGGTGCTTTCCAGAGCATTAAATCGCTTAAATCAGCTACCTGATGTGATTGAGGCGAAACGCTTACACGGTAGTTAATCCTTCTTAAATAAAAACCCAATTTGCATAAGGCCGCGATAACGTTGCGAGTTGGGTTTTATCTATTCATTAATAGCAACGTTGGGTATGAAGGGAATACACATACCAACGGATTGGAAACTCACATGAATCAAATTGCTCTCGAACGACTCCTTTCTATTATGCAAACGCTACGTGACCCTGAAAAAGGCTGCCCGTGGGATCGTAAACAAACATTCGACACTATTGCTCCTTATACGTTGGAAGAGACGTATGAAGTCCTTGATGCTATTCAGCGGCAGGATTATGGCGATTTACGAGAAGAGCTAGGGGACCTACTCTTTCAGGTTGTGTTCTATGCGCAAATGGGAAAAGAGCAGGGGTTGTTTGATTTTAATGATATTTGCCAAGCCATTAGTGACAAACTCGAACGTCGGCATCCGCATGTTTTTGGTGAGTCAGTCTTAGTAGACAGTGAGGCTGTTTTGTCCGCGTGGGAACGTCGCAAAGCCGATGAACGCGCGCAAAAAGCCCAGCATTCGGTACTGGATGATATTCCCGATATCCTACCTGCCTTGATGAAAGCGCATAAAATCCAGAAGCGCTGTGCATCGGTAGGGTTTGACTGGGATACTCAGGGGCCAGTTTTAGATAAAGTGTACGAAGAGATAGATGAGGTTATGTTCGAAGCAAATCAGGCCGTTGTCGACGAGGATAAATTGTCTGAAGAACTGGGCGATTTGCTGTTTGCTACAGTCAATTTCACTCGTCATATGGGGTTTAAGGCGGAAAGCGTATTACAGGCCGCAAACCGCAAGTTTGAACGCCGTTTCCGTCAAGTAGAGCAGATCGTTTCTGCTACGGGTAAAACCTTGGAACAATCTTCTCTGGATGAGATGGAGGCAGCTTGGCAGCAGGTTAAGCAACAGGAGAAAGGGAAAGCACAGTAATTGAGATTATCGTCTAATACGGTAAGTTTTAGGGCGACAGATGCTGTTTTTTGGTTAAAACTGTTCATCAGGAAATCAATGCCACTATGACATTATTGGTAATTAAGTGTCTGTAATATTAAGGATAAGAGAATGTTAAATAAATATACCGTTCTATTAGCGAGCGTATTAGCCTTAGCTCTACCTATGCAGGCGAGTGCCAAGGTAAATGCGTCTGAAGCCTCTGGGCTTTCTGCGCTTTCCTCGGCTTACATTATTGTTGTTGTTCCATTAGCGCTTTCTATCCAACTGAGTGATATCAAAATATCTAAACACTCCAAATCTAAAGACAAGGTAACGGTAACGGGCGTGGATAAGCAGGGCAAAACTCAGGACGTTGAGTTACCCAAAGAAGTCTATGAAAAAGCAGACTTTCAAGAGGGGGATTCACTCTCTATTGAACCGGATAAAACAGGTGCGATGATTAGCCGTAATGGTAAACCGACGCTATATGCTGTTAATCCCGAGTATGCCGAGTTGAGCAGTGATAAAACGCTGACAAAGTAGTCTGAACAGTAATGAGTAATTCAATGATAAGAAAGTATGCCGTTATGTTGATGAGTGCATTGTCACTGCTAGCCTCAACGCACTCATTGGGTGGGGCGCCCATCAATTCGCGAGCACCGCAGATGCTATCTACGGCTTCCACTCTATTTTTACCCGTCGATGTTCCCCCAAATGCCATTGCTGTAAAGATAACTAAAAAAGAGAGTAGAAAAGGAAACATTCTGATAACGGGAGTTGATGAGCTTGGGTTAACACAGCAAATTGAGTTACCCATAGAAGTCGACCAGAAAATAGCGCTAAAACAGGGGGATTCTCTCGGGATTACACCGAATAAAGCGGGTGTAACCATTATTCATAACAGCAAGCCAGTTTTGTACATTATAAACCCCGTGCATGTGGAACGAGAACACCATGAAATTCTTAAACAATAGTGTGCTGTATGGCGCATTATTCATTGCCAACATGCTCTCTTTTTCGGTTTATGCCGGACAGGATTGCACGCCTAAAAAGGCGGATGTGCTCATCGTGGCAAGAGCCTTCAAGCATGCGCAAGAATTACAGCAAAAACTGGAAGCCACAGGGGAAAACGTGGTGCTGATAGCCAGAAGAGGTAAGGCGCCCGATGAATATAACGTCAAATTTTCTCATGTCGGCTATGCCGTTAATGAAGGGAAAGGAATATGGCGCGTTTATCATAGTTTAAATACGTGTTCGGGTAGTAAAGCTAATCTTTATTCCCAAGGGATCGTCCAATTCTATGCCGATGACTTGTTTAATTATCAAACGGCAGTGGTGATACCCAAAGCCGAGATTCAACAACGGCTATATTCTATTTTGCACTCGGATAATGACCGCGCGATAACGTTTAGTTCTGAATATAGCATTATTGCTAACCCTTTTGCGACGCGTTATCAAAACTCTAATGGCTGGGTTCTTGAAACGTTTATGTCAGCGATATCACCTACGCCTTTATCTGGACGTGAGCAGGCTCAAGCGATGTTACAGCAGTTAGGTTATCAGCCTACAACGCTGAAAGTGAGCAAGCTGGCTAAGGTAGGGGGCAGGATGTTTGCGGGTAATGTTTTCTTCGACGATCATCCTAAAAATGGTGGAGAGTATCTGGCGAATACAGGGGATTCGCTAATGTCTTTCTTCTCCAATTATGCGAAGCCTCGTTTAGACTGTTTTCACTTTGATTTGGGTGCTGGAGTGTGTGTTTGGTAGCCGTGAAAATATGGTGGAAAGCAGGCCAATCTATCACGTAAAAAGCGCGATAGAGTTGTCATTTTTGAGTGTTATTCGCACTTAATTTGAGTGAATAACCAACAAAACTACCTAGGTGTTCTATCCTATAAAAGGCATCGATTATTAGATTCATTTATGTTTCAAATGGGTTATTTTTTGTTTGATTTGAACTTGAGTCTTAAGTATCGATATTCATCTAATGTATTGTTAAATAAAATGATAGGTGGATATTTTTTGTCTTTTTTATGATGGGGAAGCGCTGAATTGAAGGCAACGGCTAAGATGGTGAATTGTGGGGGACGATCGACTCTGGTATACTACTGTCCCGTCTTGGTTCTCCTTATTTTTCGTCTTTAAACCTATACTCTCGGGTTCAGCATGACAACTAATTATATTTTTGTGACCGGCGGGGTTGTATCCTCTCTGGGTAAAGGCATTGCCGCAGCCTCTTTGGCTGCTATTCTCGAAGCCCGTGGCCTAGACGTCACTATCATGAAACTGGACCCCTACATCAACGTGGATCCAGGTACGATGAGCCCAATTCAACACGGTGAAGTTTTTGTGACCGAAGATGGCGCAGAAACCGATCTGGATTTGGGCCATTATGAGCGCTTCATCCGCACTAAAATGACGCGTCGTAACAACTTTACGACAGGCCGCATTTACTCCGAAGTTCTACGCAAAGAGCGTCGTGGCGACTACTTAGGCGCAACCGTTCAGGTCATCCCTCATATCACCAACGCTATCAAAGACCGTATTATGGCCGGTGGTGAAGGGCACGATGTGGTGCTGGTGGAAGTGGGCGGCACTGTAGGTGATATCGAATCTTTGCCATTCCTTGAAGCGATTCGGCAAATGGCGGTTGAAGTTGGCCGTGAACACACTTTGTACATGCATTTAACGTTGGTGCCTTATTTGGCTGCCGCAGGTGAAGTGAAAACTAAGCCAACACAACATTCGGTTAAAGAGCTTCTTTCTATAGGAATTCAGCCAGATGTGCTGATTTGCCGCTCAGATAGAGTGGTTCCTGCTAATGAGCGTGCTAAGATCGCACTATTCTGTAATGTTCCAGAGAAAGCAGTTATCTCTCTAAAAGACATCGATTCCATTTATAAAATCCCTGGCCTCTTGAAATCACAGGGCCTTGACGATTATATTTGTAAACGATTCAGCTTAACTTGTCCTGAGGCAAATTTATCCGAGTGGGAACAGGTTATATTTGAGCAATCCAACCCGGTTAGCGAAGTGACCATCGGGATGGTCGGTAAGTATGTCGAGCTACCAGATGCGTATAAATCCGTTAACGAAGCACTGAAACATGGTGGTTTGAAAAATCGGTTAAGCGTCAACATCAAAATGATCGATTCACAGGATATCGAATCTAAAGGTGTCGAACTGCTGAAAGATCTTGATGCGATTCTGGTCCCCGGTGGTTTCGGCTATCGTGGTGTTGAGGGCAAGATTGCTGCCGCACGCTATGCGCGTGAAAATGATATTCCTTACTTAGGTATCTGCTTAGGTATGCAAGTTGCACTGATGGAGTTCTCACGCAATGTCGTGGGTATGGCAGATGCGAACTCCACAGAATTTGTACCAGATTGTAAGTATCCGGTGGTGGCATTAATCACCGAATGGCGCGATGAAGACGGTAATGTTGAGGTTCGCACAGAAGAGAGCGATCTCGGCGGCACCATGCGCCTTGGCGCACAACAGTGTCATCTTAAAGATGACAGCTTAGTTCGCCAAATGTATCAGTCATCAACGATTGTCGAGCGTCATCGTCATCGTTATGAAGTGAACAACATGCTGTTACCGCAAATTGAAGCCGCAGGATTACGTATTGCGGGTCTTTCTGCCGATAACAAGCTGGTGGAAATTATCGAAGTTCCAAACCATCCTTGGTTTGTTGCTTGCCAGTTCCACCCAGAGTTTACTTCTACACCGCGTGATGGGCATCCACTGTTCACTGGCTTTGTCAAAGCAGCGGGTGATTACCAGAAGCGCCAAGTAAAGTAAGTAGAGAATTTAGTGATTGGCATGTATCAAATGCATGCCGATTATCTGGAGTTTTAATCTAACTTGTACTGAGGAAAACCTACATGTCCAAAATCGTTAAAGTCATCGGCCGTGAAATCATCGACTCTCGTGGTAACCCGACTGTTGAAGCAGAAGTTCATCTGGAAGGCGGTTTCGTTGGTATGGCTGCTGCACCGTCAGGCGCATCTACTGGTTCTCGCGAAGCGTTAGAACTGCGTGATGGCGATAAATCACGTTATTTGGGTAAAGGTGTACTGAAGGCGATTGCTGCGGTAAACGGCCCAATCGCTCAAGCGGTAATGGGTAAAGACGCGAAAGACCAAGCTAACATCGACAAAATCATGATCGAGTTAGATGGTACCGAAAACAAATCTAACTTCGGCGCTAACGCTATCCTTGCTGTTTCTCTGGCAGCAGCTAAAGCAGCAGCTGCTGCTAAAGGTATGCCACTGTTCGAGCACATTGCTGAACTGAACGGTACTCCGGGCAAGTTCTCTATGCCTCTGCCTATGATGAACATCATCAACGGTGGTGAGCACGCTGATAACAACGTAGACATTCAAGAGTTTATGATTCAGCCAGTTGGCGCTAAATCTCTGAAAGAAGCAGTACGTATGGGTTCAGAAGTGTTCCATAACTTGGCTAAAGTTCTGAAAGCACAAGGCATGAACACAGCAGTAGGTGATGAAGGTGGTTATGCACCTAACCTGTCTTCTAACGCAGCAGCGCTGGCTTGTATCAAAGAAGCCGTTGAAAAAGCGGGCTATGTTCTGGGTAAAGACATCACTCTGGCTATGGACTGTGCAGCGTCTGAGTTCTACAACAAAGAAACTGGCAACTATGAACTGAAAGGCGAAGGCAAAACCTTCACTTCTCAAGAGTTCACTCACTATCTGGAAGAGCTGACTAAGCAATATCCAATCGTTTCTATCGAAGACGGTCTGGACGAGTCAGATTGGGATGGCTTCGCTTACCAAACTAAAGTGATGGGCGACAAAATCCAACTGGTTGGTGATGATCTGTTCGTAACCAATACCAAGATCCTGAAAGAAGGCATCGATAAAGGCATCGTTAACTCTATCCTGATCAAATTCAACCAAATCGGTTCTCTGACCGAAACTCTGGCTGCAATCAAGATGGCTAAAGATGCGGGTTACACTGCGGTTATCTCTCACCGTTCAGGTGAAACCGAAGATGCAACCATCGCTGATCTGGCAGTAGGTACTGCAGCGGGCCAAATCAAAACTGGTTCTATGAGCCGTTCTGACCGTGTTGCTAAGTACAACCAACTGATCCGTATCGAAGAAGCACTGGGTAACCGTGCACCTTTCAACGGTCTGAAAGAAGTTAAAGGTCAGTAATTAATACTGATTTTTAAGCTTTAAAAAAACCCGCTTCGGCGGGTTTTTTATTATCGTGCAACAGCAAATAATATTATCTGATACAACAGCCATCAGAGATGATGGCCGAATCTATCTTATATCGCTACTGCTCTTTTTTACTCATCAGGGCAAGGTTCTTTTTCACCCAGAGATGGTAAGCGGCAACGAGTAGCGCCATCCACACCGCACCAGCGAGCAGTGCATTACGCGAGTCAGGGAAGTACCCCAAGATCGCGATAATAAATGCCATAAACGCAATGGTTATCATTGGGGCGATAGGCCACATAGGAACTGGGAATTTCAGTGCCTTGCTTTCTTCGGGCGTCATTTTACGGCGCATAGCGAATTGCGATAACAGAATCATCAACCAGACCCATACCGTCGCAAAAGTAGCGATAGAGGCGATTAAGACGAAGACTTTTTCCGGTATCAGGTAGTTAAGAACAACACCACATAGCAATGCGATTGCCATGACCAAAACGGTCATCCAAGGCACCCCGTTACCCGCTAAGCGCATAAAGCTCTTTGGTGCATAACCTTCTTGGGCCATTCCAAACATCATTCGGCCTGCGCCAAAAATATCGCTGTTAATGGCAGAGATTGCCGCTGTAATAACGATAACGTTGAGAATATTTGCCGCCGAATTTACCCCTAAGCTTTTGAAAATCTCAACAAACGGGCTTCCATGTTCACCGATTTGGTTCCAAGGGTAGATGGCTAACAGCACAAAAATAGTCAGAACGTAGAACAGCAGGATACGAACAGGGACTGAGTTAATGGCTTTTGGGATAACTTTAGCAGGGTCTTCCGCTTCACTCGCCGTGATACCAATGATCTCAATACCGCCGAAGGCAAACATCACCATCGCAAGTGCGGCAATAACGCCACCGATACCGTGTGGCATCAACCCATCATGCATCCACAAATTTGAGATACCAGTCGCTTCAAAGTGCCCGCCAAGACCAAACAGAATGATGCCAGCGCCAGCCAAAATCATTGCGATAATCGCAGAGACTTTGAGCAACGAGAGCCAAAACTCCATCTCACCAAACACTTTAACGTGACAGAGGTTCAACGCACCGATAAAGAGCACAATGCTGAGTACCCATATCCAGCGGGGTACTTCCGGGAACCAAAGCCCCATATAAAAACCAAAGGCGGTCACATCGGCTAAACAAACGATCACCATCTCAAAGGTGTAAGTCCAGCCAGTAATAAAACCGGCCAACGGCCCCAGATAATGCCCTGCGTAACTGCCAAACGAACCTGTGACAGGATGATGTACAGCCATTTCACCTAAGGCGCGCATCACCATGAAAACGGCGGCACCGCCGATAATATATGCCAGTAGTACTGCAGGCCCAGCCATTTTGATCGCTTCCGCTGATCCGTAAAACAATCCTGTACCAATTGCTGAACCTAGAGCCATAAAACGAATATGTCTGGCGCTCAGTCCTCGTTTGAGCTGAGGTGAGGCTTGTTGCATAGTGTTTCCTTGTGAATATGTGTGTTGTACCTTTCGTTATCTATGCTGTAGAAAGTGGTTCTCCTCTTGCTACAGCATGGTTTTTTGTCAGGTAGGTGCTAAGTTTTATTTTTATATATGACTCATCAGATAATAGGCGAGAAAGAGAACAGTATCTAACCAATAATGCGGAGAGTTCACACATTATTTTGCCTTATCAGAGGAGGGTCAAGGGCCGCTAAAGGTTATGCTTATTTGGATCATTTTTCTATCATTAATGCAGGTGCTACTTTGCTGATTTTCCTCCCTCAAGGATCTTATTTATCAACCAATCACCTGCCGGGCCGGGTGGTGTCCTTTTTGACCAGACAGCATCAACCGAAACCATCTTAGGCCAGCCAGAAACCTCAAGCTCTACCAGCTTATCATTTTGACTAAATTGTTTGACCATCCAATGGGGGAGAACGGCCCAACCAAAGCCTCTTTCTGCCATTTCTAATAGCATCAGATAATCAGGTGCAGACCAAAATAATCCCGGCGCATAGGTCTCATTGTTCCGTAAATAGGTGTTTAGGCGTATTTCTCGATAGGTAGAGATATGCTCTTTAGTTAATGCAGACTCGCTTGCTAATGGGTGATGGCGAGAGACAAATACGCTCATCTTCGTCTGCTCTGGCAAGCGTGAAGCGTTAATATCTGATGGATAAGACGGCTGAACTTCTACTAGCCCGACGTGTGCCCGTCCTCTTTGCAGTAAATCAATAACGTCTTCGCCTTCAGCGATTAAACACTCAAACTCTAGATCGGGGTAGCGAGATTCAAGCTGCTTTAACACAGATTCATGGTGAGTGGGCTGATAGGTATCAGAAAGCACGAAAGTCAGCCTAGTTTCTACCTGTGTCGAGAGTCGGTTAGAGAGCTGATCAAGCCGCTCACTAGCAGCAAGAATATCCTGAACATGGTTAAGGACTTGCCTTCCTTGCTGAGTAAGGGTCGGTTGTCGGGTTTTACGATCGAACAGCACTAATCCTAAATCAGCCTCAAGATTAGAGATGGCGGTACTGATTGTCGATTGGCTCTTATGCAGTTTACGAGCAGCAGCAGAAAAGGAGCCCAGTGCGGCAGCTTCAACAAAAGCGACTAATGCCTCAGGTGAATATTGCATGACCTATCTATTTTATCGATGGTAATTGATTTCTAAGTATTCTAAAAAGCGATGATAATGACCAGCCTTATTTTTGCTATACGCAATATATTTGAGCCATAGCAGAAATAACCTCCCGCAGGTGCGGGTCATTTTTTATTTATGTAGGCCAGTTATGCAAGTTCAAGAAACGAATATTTCTGAAACAAAGATTAAAAATATTACCCCTGTTCAGAAGCGCTCCATTATTGAAAGGATCTTTCACGCTGTGTGCTTTGAAGTGATAGCAACGGCTATCTGCGCACCAGTGGGGGCGTTATTGCTAGACCGTCCCATACTTCAAGTGGGAGGCCTGACATTGGTTCTTGCCAGCGTCGCTATGCTGTGGAATATCATCTATAACATGATTTTCGATCGTCTATGGCCGGTACATCGTGTTACTCGTACAGCCAGAGTAAGAGCCTTGCACGCTGTCGGTTTCGAAATGGGGTTTATTGTTTTTGGTGTCAGCATTGCTGCTTGGATGTTGAAGGTCAGCTTTATGCAAGCACTCATGCTGGAGCTGGGGCTCATTGCCTTTTTTCTACCTTATAGCATGTTATATAACTGGGTCTATGACACGTTACGAGCCAAGATTATTCAGCGACGCCAAAACCGTGGCGTACTTGCACAGCAGGTAGAAAGCTAAATTATTCTTTTATAAATAGGGGGGCATCACGTTGTTGGTGCATCCCCCTTAATCTGCGATAATTAGCGCAATATATTTTGCACCGCCCCACGAGAATCTAATGCTTTATCCAATCAATGAGATGTTCCAGACGTTACAAGGCGAAGGCTATTTTACCGGCGTACCGGCTATTTTTATTCGCTTACAAGGCTGCCCAGTAGGTTGTAGCTGGTGTGATACTAAACACACATGGGACAAACTCGTTGAGAAAGAGACCCCCCTGGAACAGATTCTCATCAAAACGCAGGAGAGCGATGCGTGGGGGGCTGCCGATGAGCAGAGCATTCTGCAAATATTGCAAGAGCAGGGTTACACCGCTAAGCATGTGGTTATTACAGGTGGTGAACCCTGTATTCACGATTTAACACCACTAACAACGTTACTGGAGCAGTCCGGTTATTGCTGCCAAATCGAAACTAGCGGCACGTATGACATTCGCTGTTCAGCGCAAACATGGGTTACCGTGTCGCCAAAAGTGGATATGCGCGGCGGCCTTCGCGTGCTGGCTCAGGCTTTACAGCGTGCCGATGAGATAAAGCATCCCGTCGCACGTGAACGCGATATTGAGGATCTTCAGGCCTTGCTCTCAACACTGCATGACGATAAACAACGAGTGATCGCCTTACAGCCCATCAGTCAGAAAGATCACGCGACAAAACTGTGTATCGAAACCTGTATTGCCAACAATTGGCGGCTTTCGATGCAGACGCATAAGTATTTGAATATTGCGTAATCCTTGCTCTATGGGGTACTTCTACCCCCCCAAATAACTCGAGTTTTAGGTGTTTGAAAATTTTGCTCACGTAAAGTGCCTCAGTACAATTTCACGCCCAATCTCCAAAGATGCTGTCGCTGCCGGAGAGGGCGCGTTACAGACGTGGAGAGAGCGTTTACCGTTAAAGAGGTGAAAATCATCAACTAACTTTCCATCCAGTGTTAAAGCCTGCGCTCTAACGCCTGTTGGCCCTGGTTGGAAATCATCGATTTCCAGTGAAGGGATCAACCTGCATGCATTCTCGACAAATCGTTTTTTAGAGAATGAACGGTGCATTTCAGCCATCCCTTCGGCGAGATAATTCTTGGCAATTTTCCAAAATCCTGGATAGGTGAGCACCTCATACAGGTCTTTCACATTCAGGTCGGTTTTTTTATATCCTTCACGCTTAAACGCGAGTACAGCATTTGGGCCTACATCGCGTTTCCCATTATGCATTCGGGTAAAATGGACGCCGAGAAAAGGGAAATCAGGGTTAGGCACAGGGTAGATAAGGTGGTTTACCAAATGTTCTTTATCTTGATTGAGCACATAGTATTCACCACGGAAAGGGATGATTTTCATCAGAATATCATAGCCTGCTAGTGCAGCAATACGATCGCAAAAAAGCCCAGCACAGTTAATTAACCATTTGGCCTGATAGGTTTGTGAATGAGTTGTCACATCCACGTGGCTACTGGTTTCGGTAATTTTTTCAACCCGTTGGTCGTAAAAAATATGCCCATCATTTTGCTGAATAAGTTGAGCCAGTTTTTCTGATATTTGGCGATAGTTAACGATACCTGCACTAGGAACAAACAGCCCTGCAATGCCATCAACATAAGGCTCTCGCTCTTTTAGCTGTTGCAGAGAGAGTTTTGTGAGTTCAAGACCATTCTCAAGCCCGCGCTGATGAAGCATATTTAGCTGGGGTAACTCGCTCTCAGTTGTAGCGACAATCACCTTGCCACAGCGATCGTAATATAAATCGTGTTGCTGACAGAAAGCATAGAGCGTTTCATTTCCTTTTTTGGCTAACTGGGCTTTTAAACTACCAGGCTGGTAGTAAATACCGGAGTGAACAACACCGCTGTTATGACCTGTCTGGTGTTTTGCTGGGCCAGATTCTTTTTCTAGAATGGCTATCTTTCTATCGGGGTAGGTATCTTGCAACGCTTTAGCCACACTTAACCCTACGATGCCTGCACCAATAATAATGTAGTCATACATAGCTTAATCCTTATGATGAGGGCAAAGGCGGTTCAGTTTCTCTTTCACGTTAGTTAGGTGTTGGTTCATGCACTGTTTAGCAAGTTGGCCGTCTCTCTGGCTGATAGCATCAAATATGCTTTCATGCTCATGAATAACCCTCTCCCTCTCTTTTAAATTGCCTAGGTTTTTCTTCAAGGAAAAAACCAGTACGCCTAGATACAATTCATGCATGTTATCGAGTATCTGCAAGAGAAAAGGGTTATGAGACGCCATCATAATGGCTCGGTGAAACTGATAATCCTCTTCATGGCCGATAAGATTCTTGTCTTTCTTCGTGCGTTTAAAGTTATTTAATGCTTGTTCTATCAGCGCTAAATCGGCCACTGTATGGCGTATAGCGGCCAGTTTGGCCGCTTCCTGTTCCAAAATTTCACGCATCTCCAGCAGAGCATAAACGTCTTCTTGACTGACGATCTCTATCTCCAAGGGTTCATATTTAGTCAGCAGAGAGTAATTTTCCACGATGTGTCTTCCTCCTTGGCGAGAGGAGACAATACCGCTGATCTCTAACAGACCCAGCGCTTCCCTAACAGGGACGCGGCTGACACCAAATTCCTCGGCAAGCTGGGTTTCCGAAGGCAGTTTATTGCCTATAGGGAAGCTGCCATCGTGAATTTTCTGTTTGAGCTGCGCCAATATTTGGTGTGACGCTTTCTCCCTGCTAACTTTTTTCATCATGATTTCTTATTCCGTTGATGAAAGACTCGATGCTTTCGTTATGCGCTTACTACGGGTAATGTGCATAGCGGCACCCGCAACGATTAATCCTAACCCCGTGAGATCGGTTATCAGCCCCGGTTTGATAAGCATGATAGCGGCGGCAATGAACAGCAGATTTTCAACGATATTCGTTCGAATGATCCAGAAACTACTGGTAGCAACGGAAATAGCATAAATGCCAATGAGGGCAGAAATGATCATGTGGATGATTGATAACGCGCTGATGTCATTCCCTTGAATCAGCAAAATAGGGTTATAAACCAAGATAAAGGGAATAAGGAAACCAGGTAGGGCGAGTTTTACTGCCGTCCACGAGGTTTGCATTGGGTCTGATTTGGCGATACTCGCTGCCGTATAGCTCGCCAGCGCTACAGGTGGCGTTATATTGGACAATGCACCAAACCAAAAAACGAAGAAGTGCGCTGCCAGCGGGTTAACACCTGCTTGGATAAGAATCGGGGATGCTGTAACAGCAACGACGATATATAGCGCGGTAGAAGGCAGGCCCATGCTGAGGATGATACAAATCACCATCACGACAAGTAGGATAAGCCAGAGAATACCGCCAGTGAGAGACACAATATTAAAGGCTAGCGTAGAGCCAATGCCCGTCATGGTGACCACACAAATAATAACCCCAATCGCCGCACAGGCCAATGTTACTTGAATGGCACTGCGAGCAGCGTCGTTCAAGGCTGTTATGACTTTTTTGGGTGTCATACGAACGGTAGTATCGAGCGAGAGCCAACTGGCAGCGATGATCGAGAGGATCCCCAAAAATCCAGCGTAAATAGGGGTTTTGCCCATCAGCAGTGTGCCAATAACAATCATCAACGGCAGTAGCAGAAGACCTCTCTGTTTTAAAACCGTCTTGATTTGAGGAATATTCTCCTTACTTATGCCTTTTAGACCTTGTTTCTTCGCTTCAATATCAATGGCAATAATCAGTGCCGCGTAATAAAGCAGGGCAGGAATAATGGCGGCGATGACGATCGTTGTATAGGAGATACCTAAGAACCCCGCCATGATAAAGGCGGCTGCGCCCATGATCGGCGGCATGATCATGCCACCGGTGGACGCCGCTGCCTCCACTGCGCCAGCAAACCGAGGTGATAGGCCAATCGCCTTCATTAATGGGATGGTAAACGTTCCTGTTGTGGCAACGTTAGCCACAGCACTCCCACTTAACGAGCCAGTGAGGGCAGAAGAGATGACGGCAACTTGCGCAGGGCCACCACGGCGAGTACCTGCTATGGCGAGTGCCAGATCGTTAAATAGCGATGTTGCGCCACTCACACTTAAGAATGCGCCAAACAAAATAAAGACAATAATGGCTGTCGAGGCAGTGGAAAGCGTAATGCCAAAAATCCCTTCACTGGTCATGAATAAACGGTAGAGCAAACGCTGAACGGAAAAACCAGCGTGCCCAAAAATGCCTAAAAAGTATTGACCAAATACGGCATAGATAATCGCGAGCGTAGCCAATCCGGGAATAAAATAGCCGGTAGTACGTCTCGCTGCCTCAAAGAGCACGGCTATCCCTATCGCGGCCATCGTATAATCGAGCGTGTTTGGGAGGCTATTTCTAACGACGTGAAGGTCATAGTAAAAGAAGAAAAAATAGCCGTAGCTGACGAGTGTTAGAAAAATAAAGGTATAGTCCCAAATGTTAAATTTGGGTGTTGCATGTCGTTTAGAAAACGGAAAGAGAATAAAACCTAGCATTAAAATGCCAATCAAAAAAAGCGTGTTGCGATAAAACTCCTGTGTATTAGACAGAACATTTGCATAGATTGCATAAGCAGAAATAGCAACGGCTAGCACGGTCGCTATTTTCAAATAGATACCAGTAAGCTCCCGGTTACCAGCGCCCGCTTCTGTATCTAAATTTTGAGAATCGTTATCCCAATTAGAGCTTGTCATTGTGCTTCACCTTATATCAGTTGGTGCTGGAAGAGACGTTCGCGGAGCCACTGTTCGTGATGGAAGTCGCTTCAGGTGGAATGAGGTAATCAGGGATCTCAACGCCTATTTCTCGGTAATATTTGTACGCTCCGATATGTAGCGGGACAGAAACGCCTTTTAAGGCATTTTCTAGAGAAATATATTTGGCTGAACTGTGTACTTGGTGGACGTCGGGCAGATTACTGAACATAGCCTTAGTGAGGTTATAGACTAGCTTTTCATCAATACTATTGATAGAAACCAAGATGTTAGGTTGAGCAATAGTATTAATGGGTTTTGTCTGTTTTGGATAGGTGTCTGCTTTTATTACAAAACGAAACCAAGAGTTGGCAACAGCGTTTATTTCGTTCAATTGTGTATCGGTGACGTCTAATATGCGTGCAGGAACGCCGCTGGCGTACATATCTGTTACTGCAGAGGCCGGAACACCTGCGGGCAATGCGCCACCGTCAAGACGCCCATCGCGCATGGCAGAGATGGTGTCGGCGTATCCCAAATGCTCCGAGCTGATATCCTTTTTGGTGATATTCACACCTTTTAGGATGATGAGGGTGGACTGCTCTGTTCCGCTGGCTTGCGGGCCAACGGAAAACCGTGTTTTAGCGATATCGCTCAGTGTGCCATCTTTGATTTTGCTGTTCATCAACGCAAAGTGTTCTACGTTAGGCCACAGCATAGAAATAGAACGTAAATCTTTATAAGCTCGGCCTTCAAAATTGCGCACACCTTCGTAAGCCTCAACTGCCATAAGACTTTGCAGAATAGCCAACTGAGCTTCATCTTTTTTTAATAGGTCGATATTTTCTATTGAGCCAGCGGATGATTGTCCCGTAACCTGAACTTTATCTTCCTTTAATGCATTGCTCCAAACGTTCGCCAGCCCTACTCCTATAGGGTAGTAAGTACCGCCAGTAGACGCTGTAGCAATAGAAAGAAATGTTTTATCCGCATTTTCTGTTTTACCGGCTATAGCGAGGGCAATAGCAAGTATTAAACCAAGAAAAACGCCTACTGTTTTGATTTTCTTTGATTTCATTTGAACCCCTAGTATCAGTGCATAAAATTGCTGCACTTTAAATGAGTCAATTTGTATACAACATGACAAGTTTTAGCTCCAGCATTTAGTGTTTAAAATATGACCTAGTTAAAAAAAAGTTAATTTATAGGGGTTAAATGTAAAGATGGAAGGGGTAGAGAAAATAGGAGAAAAGTGGTGTTTGCTTTTTAGTAAGGAGAAGAACATCGCTCATTTTTCAGCTACATAGATGCAGATAAATGTAAGAGCGATGAACTTGGGAGGGCGGTTTAGCGTTGACTTGTTAACATGGGGATATTTATTTGTTTATTTCTCCACGATAAACACACCCGGCGGTACACGTTTCTTTTACCAGAATTCCACTTAGCAGTGGCAGGTTAGGTTTCAGTTCTTGCCAAATCCAGCGAGCGAGAATTTCACTGGTTGGATTCTCTAATCCTGAGATTTCGTTTAGATAGAAGTGATCTAAGCGCTGATAAATAGGAGCGAATGCTGCCTTGATCTCTGCAAAATCGATCACCCAGCCTGTATGTGGGTCAACTTCCCCTGTCACTTCCACGCGTACCATAAACGAGTGCCCATGCAGGCGGCCGCACTTATGCCCTTGGGGGACGTTTGGCAGATAGTGGGCGGCTTCAAACTGAAAATCTTTAAATAACGTTGTGCTCATAAAACAAAATCTCTGGTGTGGAAAAGCGCCGACAGATCTTTATCTCGACGCATTGAAATACACAATTAATAGGCTGAATAGTACCGGAAACGGCAAGTAGACGCCATTAGGGGCCAAACTCTCCCTTTAGGCGTAAATTTCATGAATAAGCCATGTGGACAAAAAAGAGGAGATTAAATCAGGTTAGTTATTGATAGCTATTATCATTTGAATCTCGAAAGTAAGCGTCAATAACGCAAAGGGGATTGTATTTTGTTGTTTTTTAATGGAAAAAACCCATAAGTACTTTAAGTGTTAGAAATTATCGAAATAACTATTTAGTTCTTTTTGCTATTTGTTATACCCATCCCTTCTTGGTTCTTGTTATTCCTATAGTTATCTTGGACGCTATCTCTGTTCGTATTGTTATACCTAGAACTCATCTCCACGGGCAATTTTGGCGTCATCACTTTGACCAGAGCCATTCTCTAAATATGTGTGGAGAGAGATTCTTAGTGTGGATAAGCGCTTAATTTTCGTGACAAGGAATATGCACCACAATGACAACTCAGGCTCCACCCACTCTTCCGCTGACGCCAGAGCAACTTGCTCGTTTGCAGTCTAGCATTGGCGATTTTACGCCACACCAGTTAGCTTGGCTGTCTGGCTATTTTTGGGGAATGGTTAATCAAGCTCCTGCGATAGGTGCTACGGCGGCAGAAGTGCCTGCGGCATCGGCAATTACGATTATCTCGGCATCCCAAACGGGGAATGCCCGCCGCTTATCGGAAGGGCTGAGGGATGATCTTCTCCAAGCTGGGTTAACAGCCAATTTGGTTAACGCAGGCGACTATAAATTTAAACAAATTGCCCAAGAGAGTTTACTCCTGCTGGTGGTCTCCACCCAAGGTGAAGGCGAGCCGCCAGAAGAGGCGATCGCCCTGCATAAATATCTGTTCTCAAAGAAAGCGCCGGCACTTAGCTCAACGGCGTTTGCCGTGTTTGGTTTGGGGGATACCTCATATGAGAATTTCTGCCAGTCGGGCAAGGATTTTGATAGTCGTTTCGAAGCATTAGGTGGTGAACGCTTACTTGCTCGTGTTGATGCCGATGTAGAGTATCAGGATGATGCCACACACTGGCGCGAGCAAATCGTTGCACTATTGAAAGCGCGAGTGCCTACGGCATCTCAACCTGTGGCGTCAGCGTTTGCCTCAAGTGGTACATTAGTCAGTGCTTACAGCAAAGAGAAGCCTTATGCCGCAGAACTTCTGTCTGACCAAAAAATTACCGCGAGAACATCGGATAAAGATGTTCGCCATATTGAAATTGATCTCGGTGACTCCGCTCTGGCCTATCAGCCAGGGGATGCGCTGGGTGTTTGGTATGAAAATAGCCCTGAATTAGTCATTGAACTGCTCTCTTATGTTGAATTGAATGGCGAGGAGCCTGTCACGCTAAAAGGCGAAACAGTGACACTGGCTGATGCCCTCTTAAAACACTATGAGCTGACGCAAAATACGGCGGCTATTGTTGAGAAATATGCAGAATTTGTGCGTGCACCGCTGTTTGCTGCTCTGCTCGATGATAAAAGCCAGTTACAGGTTTATGCCCACAATACGCCGATTGTTGACATGTTCCGTGGCTCACCGGCCCCATTAACGTCGGAGCAACTGCTTGGGTTACTGCGTCCGCTCACGCCACGTCTTTACTCCATCGCCTCTTCACAGGCGGAAGTGGGTAGCGAGGTTCATATCACTGTGGGTGTGGTTCGCTATGAGATTGACGGCACTCCGCGTACTGGTGGGGCATCTGGTTATTTAGCCGATATATTGCATCCTGAAGATAACGTCCGTGTTTTTATTGAGCATAACGACAATTTCCGTTTGCCGAAAAACCCAGAAACCCCCGTTATCATGATTGGCCCAGGCACAGGTATTGCGCCGTTCCGCGCATTTATGCAGGAGCGTGAAGCAATAGGTGCTAGTGGTGATAACTGGCTATTCTTTGGTAATCCACATTTTACTGATGATTTCTTGTATCAAGTTGAGTGGCAGCGCTACGTGAAAGAGGGTTTATTGACCCGCTTTGATTTAGCATGGTCGCGGGATCAGCAGCAGAAAGTCTATGTACAACATAAAATAAAAGATCGGGGCGAAGAGGTATGGCGCTGGCTATCACGCGGTGCACATATTTACGTCTGTGGCGATGCGAACCACATGGCAAAAGATGTGGAGCTAGCCCTTTTGGAAGTGATTGCCGAGCATGGCGCGATGGACGCTGAGCAGGCCGACGAGTTTTTAAGTGAGCTGCGTTTAGAGAAGCGCTATCAGCGGGACGTATACTAATGAGCCAGAAAGAAACTGCACCAAAACTGTCTGATAATGAAAGGCTAAAGCGGGAGAGCGACTTCCTGCGGGGTACCATTGCCGAAGATCTACAAGATGGATTAACGGGGGGATTTAAAGGCGATAATTTCCAACTGATCCGCTTTCACGGCATGTATCAGCAAGACGATCGCGATCTCCGTGCCGAGCGAATCGAGCAGAAGCTTGAGCCGCTGATCAATATGATGCTGCGCTGCCGCCTGCCCGGTGGAATTATTACCCCTAAGCAGTGGCTCGGTATCGATAAATTCGCCGCAGAAGAGACGTTGTATGGTTCGATTCGCTTAACAACGCGACAAACCTTTCAGTTTCATGGTGTTTTAAAAACCAAATTGAAGTCGATGCATCAACTGCTCAATCGGCTGGAGCTTGATTCCATAGCCACGGCGGGGGATGTGAATCGTAACGTCCTCTGTACCTCAAACCCCGTTGAATCTGTTTTACATCAGCAGGCATATGAGTGGGCGAAGAAAATTTCTGAGCACCTGTTACCGAAAACGCGCGCTTATGCTGAAGTGTGGCTGGACGGAGAAAAACAGGAAACGCCAGATGAAGAGCCTGTTTTAGGTTCAACCTATTTACCGCGTAAATTTAAAACTACGGTGGTGATACCGCCGCAAAATGACGTTGATCTGCACGCCAATGATCTGAACTTTATTGCTATTGGTCACAATGGCAAGCTGGTGGGTTTTAATGTGCTGGTGGGTGGCGGGCTTGCCATGACCCACGGTGATAAAGCGACTTACCCACGTAAGGCCAGCGAATTTGGCTATATCCCTCTTGAGCATACGCTAGCGGTAGCAGAAGCGGTTGTGGCGACTCAGCGTGACTGGGGTAACCGTTCGGAACGTAAGAATGCCAAAACGAAATACACGCTGGAGCGTGTTGGTGTTGATACCTTCAAGGCTGAAGTGGAGAGACGCGCTGGCATTCATTTCGAGCCAATCAAACCCTATGAGTTTACTGGGCGTGGCGATCGTATCGGCTGGGTTCAGGGTGTAGACGACCAATGGCATTTAACGCTGTTTATTGAGAACGGACGCTTACTTGATTATCCGCAGCGTCCGTTAAAAACGGGCGTCGCCGAAATCGCCAAGATCCATAAAGGTGATTTCCGTCTTACTGCTAACCAAAATCTGATTGTGGCGGGTGTATCACCACAGGATAAAGAGGCGATAGAAGTACTGGCTCGTCGATATGGCCTGATGGATGACGGTGTCACGAAACAGCGTGAAAACTCGATGGCCTGCGTCTCCTTCCCTACCTGCCCGTTGGCGATGGCGGAAGCGGAGCGTTTTCTACCGCAGTTTGTCACACAAGTTGAACAGATTATGTCTAAGCATGGTGTTGGCGATGAACATATTGTTTTACGCGTGACAGGTTGCCCGAACGGTTGCGGTAGGGCGATGCTGGCAGAAATTGGTCTGGTCGGAAAGGCGATCGGGCGCTATAACCTGCATCTTGGCGGCGATCGTGAAGGTATGCGCATTCCTCGTATGTATCGTGAAAATATTACGGAAGAGGAGATCCTCGCTATTCTCGATCGACTTATTGAGAACTGGGCAGGGGAGCGTCAGAGCGATGAAGGTTTCGGTGATTATGTTATCCGAGCTGGCGTGATTAAACCGGTTATCGATTCGGCCCGAGATTTCTACGACTGATATTTTAAGGCTAGTCGTTTGCTGTTCTCAGTGTGGCTGAGTGTATGTAAGTAGGGTGGTAATAAAACCACCCTAAATGAAAAGTATAGAGGTTACCGATGACAGACTTAAACCTGACAGCCCTAATGGCTTTGCCGAAAGAAGAGCAAGCGAGAGCATTAGAGAGTGTGAACCAACGCCTTGAAGCGCTTTCTGCTCAGGAGCGAGTCAGTTGGGCGCTGGAGAATTTGCCGGGCGAGTTTATTCTCTCTTCTAGCTTTGGTATTCAGGCGGCGGTTTGTCTACATCTGGTCACGCGGCAATCGCCTAATATCCCAGTTGTTCTTACGGATACAGGCTATCTTTTTCCTGAAACCTATCAGTTTATCGATAAGCTGACGGAACAACTTCACTTAAATTTACGCGTCTATCGCGCTGCACTCTCGCCAGCATGGCAGGAAGCACGTTACGGTAAATTATGGGAGCTAGGTGTAGAGGGTATTGAGCGCTACAACGAAATCAACAAAGTGGAACCGATGAATCGGGCAATGCGGCAAGAACGTGCTCAAACATGGTTTGCAGGGCTTCGAAGAGAGCAATCCGGCAGCCGGGCCAATCTGCCTGTGTTAGCGATTCAGCGCGGTGCTTTTAAAATCTTGCCGATTATCGATTGGGATAACCGACAGGTTTACCAATACCTCACTGAGCATGGCTTAAGCTATCACCCTCTCTGGGAACAGGGCTATCTCTCTGTCGGCGATACCCATACAACAAAAAAATGGGAGCCGGGAATGAGCGAAGAAGAGACACGTTTCTTTGGGCTAAAGCGCGAGTGTGGCTTACATGAGTAGTAGTGCGAGATCTCAGTCATTCGACGTGTTTATACCTTTCACCCTGCAACTCGAATAATTTTGAGTAGAGACTCGTATTTTATTTAGGCTACGTACTCAATTCAGTGATCATCAGATAGACGATCTATTTTTACAGAAAGGATTCTGGTTCTGGCTAAGAACGCTGTAAATTGCCCGTTTTGTGTGCGAACTGCTCAGGTATAAATTTTTTCATTTAAGACTTCTCAGTTAGTGGGTGCTATCCGGCATATAAATAGCTGAGGAGTTCACTTAATAAACATTAGATTGGCTGTTAATAGTTAACTTACTGATAAGTCTATTGTTACTCTACTTTTTTGAGATTCGACACATGATGGT
>DF158882.1:1665948-1666515 GCA_000307305.1 Enterobacteriaceae bacterium B14 | reverse complement strand
TCCCTAAAAAATACCTCGCCATTCAGCGCCTATTCAGTGCAGTACTCAAACACACTGATGCGCACTCTGAGTTCTCGGAGAAATGGGCCAAGGCGGGGCAAACCATTATCAATGCCAGCAAACGACAGAACCTCTCCGTCGATGGCAAAGACCTGAGTAATTTGGTCTCCGTGGAAAATCTAGGTACCCCCAGCACCACCTTATCTGTCTCTTGGGGCAATCAAGACGTTAGCTCAATGAGCTACAACGGCGGCAAAAAAGGCAGTGCGGGGAGCAGCAATAAACAGAGTGCTGACCCTATTTCACTGGCGACGGGTGAAGAGTTTCTGGCGCTTACCGATGCCACCCTGCCAGGCTTCCTGCCCTTTCTCTGGCAGCGCATCTACACCTCCAGCAGCGTTGAACACCAGAACGGCCTCGGCTACGGCTGGCGGCATAGCCTCAACCATGAACTGCACTTTGATGATGGCAAGGTGCTCTGGCGTGACCATGAAGGGCTGACTACTCCATTCCCTGAGCCCGATGCGGCGATGCCCATCATTACCAATCAGCTTGCTGAGGCCGCGA
>DF158882.1:1662402-1663925 GCA_000307305.1 Enterobacteriaceae bacterium B14 | reverse complement strand
TTATGTCTATGAGCCAGACAGCTTTAGACCGCTCGCCACGGTGGTAGGTAACAATCGTACAGCAGAGAAAACCCGAACTTACTGGTATCAGAACGACCACCTCGGCACCCCGCACAGCCTGACGGATAACATGGGCAATGTGGTGTGGGCCGCGACGTACTCGGCTTACGGTAAACAGATTACTCAGTGGCAGGATGAAGAACAGTCAAGAGTGGATAACCCACTGCGGTTTCAGGGGCAGTATGCGGATAAGGAAACGGGGCTACATTACAACCTGAATCGGTACTATGACCCGCAGGTGGGGCGGTATTTGACGCAGGATCCGGTGAAACTGGATGGCGGGTTGAATCAGTATGCTTATGTTGATGGAAATCCAGTAAGTTGGGTTGATCCGCTAGGATTATTTAAGGAACCTGTACCACAGCCCACACCACCATTTTATAAAAACAAACCGGATGAAAATAATGGAAAGATCAACATAGGTGCTGGTCAAACTCCTTTGGAGGATTATTATAATATAGATTTAAATCCAACTACTTCAGGGGTTTATACAGGTGATGCAACCAGATTACCAGAAGTTAAAACTGGTTCGCAGAGCACAATTAATATTGATAATCCATATGGTTATAATCCTCTTAACCCAGAGATATTAAGAATACTATCATTAGATGGTATGATTAGAATGGTAGGAAATGAACCAAGAAATAAATATTTTAGAAATGTATTAAATTCATTGGGCGACTTAAATTTGAAATTAATAAGTAAAAAAGAAATAACATCTCTTGGATATAAACTATCTGATGGAACTCCAATGGATGCTAAAATACTAACGGAAGTTATAATCAAGAGGTCATAACATGCTAATTAAATTGAATGTAACAGAGGAGTTTAATTATGCGATTGACTTTACAGGCGTAAGTGATTTACGTACTTATATTGATATAGGATTAACTGACAAGTTAAGTGATTATTTATCATTTACTTTAATTAACTTTATACTTAATCTTGATTCCAATTTTATTGATGAAATAAAAAAAATCGACCATGCATTTTATTTCATGAGAGAAGAAGGGTTTTTCATTGTTAAGAAAGCTATTTTTAAATTTAATAAAATTAGTGGCGGAGAAGCTGAAGTCTACGATTATATGACATCAGAAGATAATAAAAAGTATTATAAAGTATGGCCTTACACATTACGTGATGAAAATAAAATTTATGAAATAGGTGGTACACTAGCCCTATTCCCTGAAATGAAAATATTTCTTTATTTGGTTTCTGATAGTTTTATTTCAATGGAATTTGATTCAGATGATGCGATTTATATTGATTCATATAGTGAATTTGTACCTAAAGTGAAAGAACTAAATGATGAAATAAAAACCCTTATTCAAAATAAAAAAATCAGTTCATTTTTTAATAATGATTAAGTGTTATTAATTTATTATAAGTTAACTATAGAAAAGCTCAAACAATAGATCTATTAATAATATAGAAATGTCACTATAACCAGATTTTCTGGTCAC
>DF158882.1:1658519-1660202 GCA_000307305.1 Enterobacteriaceae bacterium B14 | reverse complement strand
CACAGCAGCGAAGCCAAGGGCAATCGGCTGGCGTTCTACGGAGACCAGCATTTTGACTACGACCGCTTTGGGAATCTGATAGCGGAACGGAGAGGAAAAGAGCAGAAGCTGGTCACCACCTACCGTTACGACTGCCAGCACCGACTTATCACCGTCAAAACCCCTGACGGCACCGAAGCCCATTACCAATACGACGCCTTTAACCGTCGTATCAGTAAAACGGTGGAGGGCAAGAAGACCCTCTTCTTCTGGCAGGGCAACAAACTTATCGCAGAAACGGATAACCAACAGCACTGGCAGAGTTATGTCTATGAGCCAGACAGCTTTAGACCGCTCGCCACGGTGGTAGGCAATAAGCGCACCGCAGAGAAGACCCGGACATATTGGTATCAGAACGACCACCTCGGCACCCCACACAGCCTGACGGATAACATGGGCAATGTGGTGTGGGCTGCAACCTACTCGGCTTATGGCAAACAGCTTACCCAGTGGCAGGATGAAAAACGGCCAAAAGTGGATAACCCACTACGGTTTCAGGGACAGTATGCAGATAAGGAAACGGGGCTGCACTACAACCTGAATCGGTACTATGACCCGCAGGTGGGGCGGTATTTGACGCAGGATCTGATTGGGCTTTCTGGCAGTTTAAATACGTATGCATATGTGGATAACAACCCGATTGGGTGGGTGGATCAGCTTGGGTTGTTTAGAACAGAGGCGACGGGATTTGAGAATAACTCTGTTAATAGTTCAATTGAAATTCCTCAGCCTCCGGTTGCAAGAGGTGGAGCTAAGGTGGAAAATATTTCACCAAATGATGCAACTAGAATACAAAATGCGGCAAATAGAACACGCCAAGAAATAACTGTTGTTGGTAGTAGGGCTAATGGTTCTGCATCTCCTGTGTCTGACTGGGATTATGTAATGTCTGGTAATGGCAGGCAAAGGCATTCTGCAAAAAGTTCTGTTCCTAGAGGTGTAGCGGGTGGAGAAGAAAATTCACTAGGGAGAGAAACAGGTATCGACATATTTACTGAGAGTGTAGAATTGAGTAAACCACATATTACTTTTTTCCCTAGATTGCTATTGGGGGCAAAAAAATGAATATACATGATGAGATTTATCTGAATAAAATAGCTCAAGATTTAATTCCTATGACAGAAAGTATTCATTGGTTCGCTAATAAGTCTGATGAAGAAAAGATTGGTATATTAAAAGTGCTTTACTATTATATTGTTCAAGGGCGAGGTAATGGCCTTGATGTAGATGAAGCTATAGAATTAAGTCAATTAAAAAAAACTTATACACCATGTTGCCTATTATTAAAATCTAAAGAAATAGATAAGAATAGAACTAGTGTTTTGAAAATTTATTTAGAAAAAATAATAAAGCTCCCTAAAAATGAATGGGTGAAATCCTTTATTTTATTGTCATACTTATTTAATGTGGTATCAAAGAAACAGAACGTAACAGATTGGGATAGAAATACAAAGTGGTGGAAAAATGATCTATCTAACAATGATTTTATTAAAGAGATTATTAATAAGTATAATGAAAAAGTAGATGGTGATTAATATTATTTCTGACAGAGTTAGTAGTAATAGTGAAATTAATTTATCAGGGGATAGTGTATGAAAAATGATGCGATAGTTTCAGGAGTGCACGAACGAAAAAAGTGGTCAC
>DF158882.1:1653809-1656267 GCA_000307305.1 Enterobacteriaceae bacterium B14 | reverse complement strand
AATACCACGAGCGATGCTCAAACCCGTGACCAGAGCCACGGCGGCCTGTTTGAGCGTTTCGAATTTGATAGTGCAGGCAACCCACAACTGCCGGGGCACAGCAGCGAAGCCAAAGGCAATCGGCTGGCGTTCTACGGCGACCGGCATTTTGACTACGACCGCTTTGGCAATCTGATAGCGGAGCGGAGAGGAACAGGGCAGAAGCTGGTCACCACCTACCGTTACGACTGCCAGCACCGACTTATCACCGTTGAAACCCCCGACGGCACCGAAGCCCATTACCAGTACGACGCTTTTAACCGCCGTATCAGTAAAACGGTAGACGGCAAGAAGACCCTCTTCTTCTGGCAGGGCAACAAGCTGATAGTCGAAACAGATAACCAACAGCACTGGCAGAGTTATGTCTATGAGCCAGACAGCTTTAGACCGCTCGCTACAGTAGTGGGTAACAACCGCACCGCAGAGAAGACCCGCACGTATTGGTATCAGAACGACCATCTCGGCACCCCGCACAGCTTGACGGATAACATGGGCAATGTAGTGTGGGGCGCGACGTACTCGGCTTACGGTAAACAGATTACCCAGTGGCAGGATGAAGACAGGCCAATTGTCGATAATCCACTGCGGTTTCAGGGGCAGTATGCAGATAAGGAAACGGGGCTGCACTACAACCTGAATCGGTACTATGACCCGCAGGTGGGGCGGTATTTGACGCAGGATCCGATTGGGTTAGTGGGTGGGTTGAACTCATACATCTATGTCGATGGGAATCCGATAAACTGGGTTGATCCGTTGGGGTTGTTTAAGCAGGAAGCGACAGGATTTGAGAATGCCATAGCTCATGTAGGTACACCATCATTACCTACAGTATCTTCATCATCAATGGGTGATATTCTTGCTACAGGGAAATTACCTGGTGATAAAGGGATCGTTATTACAGATCATTCTGTATCTTATGCTGATTTATTTAAATTGAGCACTAACAATGCTTCAGGTATGCCGAAAGAGATATTGTTGGTCAGGCAGGAAATTGACGGTAAAATGCGTTATGTTACTTATTCAGGTGAGACTAGTAATGTTGGTGTCCCTATAGGAAGTAGACCTGTAGCTCACACTCATCCAACAGAGAATATATATCAAAAATGGCCATCTTCTGGTGATATGCGGGCAATCGAGCGCTATTATAAATTACAGCTAAAGATAAATCCCAATCACAAAGCGCAACCTCATGCCATAATTTGGGGGAGGAATCCCGGAGATACAACAATCATTTATCCTGGTCCAGGTAAAACTCCTCTACCGCCTAAAAACCCTATGAAAAGGTAATTTAATATGCATAAGAAATATGCGGAAAAGTTATATTCTGATGAGGAAGTTGTGAATCGATTAACAAGTGGTCGATTTGAAATTGATGATTATTTTATAGAAGAAATAGATCCTGATGTGTATATATACTCTGCAACATCAGGTGGGGTTCAATTTGAATTTTTTGGCGAGGACGAAATATTTCATCGAGCCGCCTTGAAATTTTTAAGGAAAAAAGGTGCACGTATCGTACCTTATGAAGATTAAAGCAATAGGCAGAGATTAGATCAAAGCTAATTAATGAAATATATTGACAAGGCAGATGTTTCCCCTCTGGATTATTAAAATCTAAGTATTGGCAATCAGAGTCTGAAAAATAAGTAGATTTTAGAGTTATCTTCTTTCCAAAAAAGTCAAATACTGATTCTGAGGAACTAATATGAGTATTTATTGGCTGTGATGCAAAAGCGTTACATTGATACACTGTCATGTTTATAGGTTCCTCAATGACCGTCACTCTTGAAGTCGCTTGTCGATACTGTCTACAAACTGAACTTGTACGTAAGCACGGGACTGGAAGAGCAGGTTTTCCTCGTTACTACTGTCAGCATTGTAAACGCACCTTTCAATATCATTATCGTTACAATGCTCATAAACCCGGTATCAAAGAGAAGATTGTTGATATGGCGATGAACGGCTCTGGTGTTCGTGATTCTGGGCGGGTATTGAAAATCAGTATGAATACTGTCATTCGGACGTTAAAAAACTCACACCAAGACAAGTAACAACACGACATACTGTCTATGAAGATATTGCTCTTATTTGTGAAATTGATGAGCAATGGTCTTTCGTCGGCAGTAAAAAGCACCGTCACTGGCTATGGTATGCCTTTGATACAAAGAGGAAACAAGTCATAGCGCATGTTTTCGGGCCACGAACAGATGTAACCTGCCGCCGTCTTCTGGCTCTCCTTCAGTCATTGTGTATTGGATTTATCACAACAGATGATTGGGGAAACTATCGTCGTGAAGTACCTAATGATATTCATTTGGTAGGAAAGATATTGACTCAAAGAATAGAACGGCATAACCTTAATTTGCGTATACATCTTAAGCGTTTGGCACGTAAAACGAGATGTTATTCACGTTCAGTT
>DF158882.1:1635639-1653362 GCA_000307305.1 Enterobacteriaceae bacterium B14 | reverse complement strand
AGAGTACAGGGCACTTAAGTGGGGCACCAAATTGCCGGATGGGTAGTGGCTCGACTACATAACCTGAATCGGTACTAGACCACTACAATGTCCAAGATTATTGGGCCACATAAGACAGACCCTTTCATGATTTTAGTCTTGTGACTTAACTCACCTCTTTATCCCTTTGACGCACTCTTATTTCCACCTGCGAGTTCGAGTACCACTGGGAGCAGTATGCGAACGGTATCCCGATTCCGTTTATTGATTTGACCAGGATAGTTTTTCTCAAAATACGCTAGGCTGTCATTTTCACCTTGGTGTGAAAATGGCGGTATTTGGCAGGTTTTTTGGGCTGATGTTCTCTTATTCGCGGAGGTGATAGCGAGGATCGGTAAACCAGCCTGAGCGATATCCGTCATTAACGCACTGTGTGCTTTGTTGTTAGCGCAATAGGTGTGCGATGAGGAGAGGTCAATAATGGGAATGCCGTTTTGGTGTGCTTGTGCCATCGCTTTTAGCCGCGCCTCTTTTGCCAGCGGTGCCGACGGCTTGGATAGGGTATTTAAGGCGAGTTTATCGCCTGCAATCAGCGTATCGAGGTTGATAACAAGCTGAGTATTTTGCGCTTCTACACTACTCATCTTCTTGATGTAGTTTTCAATACCTTTTCCACCGACTTCTTCGCCACTGAGCACAATAAACTTAATGGTGTAATCGGTCGTGTACTGGCGCAGGTGCTCTGCCAGCTCCAGCATAACCCCAACGCTGGCTGCGTTATCGTTGATGCCTTGAAAGCTTAAGCCACCTAACCCATCGTCAATATCCTTATCACTTAATGGCGTATAGGTATCGTAATGGGTCAGTAAGACAATCTGTTTTTTCTGGTGACCGACTTTTGCCGCGATAACTGTACTTGGTGTGATATTACGCCATACCTTTTGACCATTCTGGCTAATATAGATGTAGCGTGTATTAAATGTACGGATGTTGTTCGGGTATCCCATCTGCCGAAAGCGTTCTTTAAGGTACTCTGCTGCCATCATTTCGGCAGGGCTGCCAGCCATTCTTCCTGGGAAGTAAGTGGCGATATGGCGCACTTCAGTATCTGCAATCTGGCCTGTTGAAATGGATTGAGGTGCGGCAAAAAGCGGGTGAGTGCTGGTAAGACTAAGTGCAAACAGCGCTATTTTTAGGCTGTGCTGGAGTGACATGATGCTGAGGTCCTTAACGTTAAGTCTGTATTCTGTGTCTTTTAAACAGTAGCTATCTTCTTGCTTTGTCTTCCAACCATATTATTGGCTGGTCATAGTATGAAACTGATAGTGCCGCGAAACAATTTGTGTTGTTGTTTTTTACTGTTCATTTGAATGATTAATCACCAATTTGGTAAAACAGCCTTGAATGACCTTCTGGTGCAGCGAGCTTCTGTTCTGCTGTTATCACGCGCTTTAGCATATAAACAAATTTCGCTATTCCATAAAGTAATAACAAATTCCTTTTCGTCATTTCATAAGCCTAAAACATGCACCGTATAGTCATGTGATTATTTTGTAACAATAACTGAAGGCGCTGTGGAATATTTACCTATTTTTGTCGATCTGAAACATCGGCCTGTATTGGTTGTTGGCGGTGGTGATGTCGCTGCACGTAAAATTTCCTTACTGCACCGAGCCGGTGCCACTATCAGCGTTGTTGCTAAAACGTTGAGTGAAGAACTTCAGCACTTGCATGAACAGCAGCACTTCCATTGGTTAAGCCAAGAGTTTGATGCATCCCATCTTGATAATGTCTTTCTGGTGATAGCTGCAACGGATAATCATCCGCTCAATGCCCAGATCTTTCAGGCCGCAAATCAGCGTCATGTATTGGCAAATGTGGTTGATGATAGACAACGCTGCTCTTTTATTTTTCCTTCAATTGTTGATCGCTCACCCTTAATTGTTGCCGTCTCATCTGGTGGGCAAGCGCCTGTTTTGGCGCGTTTGGTGCGTGAAAAGTTAGAGGCGCTACTGCCAACATCTTTAGGGCTAATGGCTCAGGTAGCGGGTGGGTGGCGTGAAAAGGTTAAGCAGCGTTTCCAGAAGATAGCCGATCGTCGACGCTTCTGGGAAAACGCGTTCTCTGGGCGTTTTGCTTCTCTGATTGCGACAGGGAAAACAGAGCAGGCAGAACAACATCTTGCCGATGAACTGGCGGATGGCCAAGCAGGTGAGGGCGAAGTTACTCTTGTCGGAGCCGGTCCGGGTGACGCAGGTCTGCTAACCTTAAGAGGGTTGCAGGTAATACAGCAAGCCGATGTTGTCCTTTATGATCACTTGGTCAGTGATGAGGTTCTCGACTTGGTGCGTCGGGATGCGGATAAAATTTGTGTTGGCAAGCGAGCCGGAGCACACTCGGTCGCGCAGGAAGAGACTAATAAACTGTTAGTGACGCTTGCCCAGCAAGGTAAGCGAGTCGTGCGGCTTAAAGGCGGCGATCCCTTTATCTTCGGCCGCGGTGGTGAAGAGCTTGAAGTGCTGGTTGATGCAGGTATTCCATTTCAGGTAGTCCCAGGTATTACCGCTGCGGCGGGCGCAACGGCTTATGCCGGTATCCCTCTAACACATCGCGAACATTCCCAGAGCGTCTTATTTATTACTGGGCATTGCCGACCCGATGGTGATGCGCTGGATTGGGCAACGCTTGCCCGAACACGCCAAACACTGGCCATTTATATGGGTACAGTGAAAGCGGCGGAGATCAAACAGCAGCTTATTGCTCATGGCCGCTCAGCTCATACGCCCATTGCGGCGATAGGGCGGGGTACGAGAGCGGATCAGGTTGTCCTTACAGGAACCCTAGAGCAGCTCGATGAGCTGGCTCTGCAAGTCCCTTCACCAGCGCTTTTAGTGATTGGTGAAGTCGCTGCTCTACATCATCGGCTTGCGTGGTTTGGTGAACACTCCACGCAAGTACCGCAACAATTAACCGAAAAGCCTGTTTGGCCGTCGGTAGTGAATTTAGCTTAAGGCTAAGCTGGCTTA
Source organism: Enterobacteriaceae bacterium B14 (assembly GCA_000307305.1). Lineage (GTDB taxonomy): Bacteria > Pseudomonadota > Gammaproteobacteria > Enterobacterales > Enterobacteriaceae > B14. The sequence continues at coordinate 1,650,357 of DF158882.1, read as the reverse complement.
AAGGAGCTGTTATGGACGTAAAACGACTCACTCATCTGCGGCAGTTAGAGGCAGAGAGTATTCATATTATTCGAGAAGTTGCGGCCGAGTTCTCCAACCCGGTAATGATGTATTCGATTGGCAAAGACTCATCTGTGATGCTGCATCTTGCGCGCAAGGCTTTTTATCCCGGCACGCTGCCTTTTCCTCTATTGCATGTGGATACGGGCTGGAAATTTCAGGAGATGTACGATTTCCGCGATCGTACTGTTGCAAAATATGGCTGTGAACTGCTGGTACACCGTAACCCTGAAGGGGTTGCAATGGGCATTAATCCCTTTGTGCATGGTAGTGCAAAACATACCGACATCATGAAAACCGAAGGGCTAAAACAGGCGCTTAATAAATATGGTTTTGATGCCGCGTTTGGTGGTGCAAGACGAGATGAAGAGAAATCGAGAGCCAAAGAGCGTATTTACTCGTTTCGCGATCGTCTCCACCGTTGGGATCCGAAAAACCAGCGCCCTGAGCTTTGGCACAACTATAACGGGCAGATTAACAAAGGCGAAAGTATTCGCGTATTCCCTCTGTCTAACTGGACAGAGCTAGATATTTGGCAATATATCTTCTTGGAAAATATCGAGATTGTCCCGCTGTATATGGCGAAGCTGCGCCCTGTTCTTGAGCGTGATGGCATGTTGATGATGGTGGATGACAACCGAATCAATTTGCAGCCGGGTGAAGTGATTTCTCAGCGTATGGTGCGTTTCCGTACTTTAGGGTGCTGGCCGCTGACGGGGGCCGTTGAATCAGAGGCTCAAACGTTGCCTGATATTATCGAAGAGATGCTGGTTTCCACCACCAGTGAGCGGCAGGGCCGTATGATCGACCGAGATCAATCTGGCTCGATGGAGCTGAAAAAACGCCAAGGGTATTTCTAAGGAGCCACCACAATGAACAATGCAATAGCACAACAGATTGCCGAACAAGGTGGCGTAGAAGCCTATCTACATGCTCAACAGCATAAAGGTTTGCTGCGGTTTCTGACCTGTGGCAGTGTCGACGATGGAAAAAGCACTTTAATTGGGCGCTTGTTACACGATACCCGCCAAATCTATGAAGACCAGCTTTCTACACTGCACAGTGACAGTAAACGCATCGGTAATGCCGGTGAAAAACTGGATCTGGCATTGCTGGTGGATGGCCTACAGGCCGAGCGTGAACAGGGTATTACGATCGACGTGGCCTACCGCTATTTCTCTACCGAAAAGCGCAAATTTATAATTGCCGATACGCCGGGGCATGAACAGTACACTCGTAATATGGCGACGGGCGCATCCACCTGCGATCTCGCGATTTTACTGATCGATGCACGCAGAGGCGTGCTGGCTCAAACCCGCAGACACAGTTTTATTGCAACCCTGCTTGGTATTAGACACTTAGTGGTTGCCATCAATAAGATGGATTTGGTGGAGTACCAGGAGTCGGTTTACGAACAGATTAAACAGGATTACCTCTCGTTTTCTGAGCAATTGAGCGGAGAACCGGAGATTCAGTTTGTCCCACTTTCTGCGCTGGATGGTGATAACGTCGCGATCCCTAGCGATAAAATGAATTGGTATCACGGCCCTACGCTGCTGGAGCTATTAGAGGGGGTGGAGATAACCGATGAACGCTATGCACAGGCACTGCGTTTTCCTGTTCAGTATGTGAACCGCCCCAATCTAGATTTTCGTGGTTATTCCGGCACGTTGTCCTCCGGCATTGTACGTGTCGGGCAACGAGTGAAGGCGCTGCCTTCTGGTGTCTCTTCTCACGTGGCGCGCATTGTGACCTTTGATGGTGATTTACAAGAGGCTTGGCCGGGTGAGGCAATTACTCTGGTATTGGCTGATGAAATTGATATTAGCCGAGGCGATCTGTTAGTCGAAGGGGATGCCATACTGGAGACGGTTCAAGGGGCGTTAGTCGATGTTGTCTGGATGGCTGAACAGCCTTTGGCTGCTGGTTCGAGCTACGATATCAAACTGGCGGGTAAAAAAACGCGCTGTCGCGTTATCAGTGTGCGTCATCAAGTTGAAATCAACTCGCTGGAGAAAAAAGAGGCTGAACAACTACCGTTAAACGGCATCGGATTAGTTGAGGTCGCCTTTGATGAACCTCTCACGTTGGATAGCTACCGAGCAAATCATGAAACAGGCAGTTTTATTTTCATTGATAGGCTAACGAATGTCACGGTTGGGGCAGGGTTGATACAAGAAACCTTAAGCGAGCTATCTATCCAGTCTGCTAACACTCAGTTTAGTGCCTTTGAGCTGGAGCTAAATGCATTGATCCGTCGTCATTTCCCTCACTGGGAAGCGCGCGATTTGCTTGGGGGTAAATAGAGATATGTCAGAGGTGTTAGCGGGAAATGAGAATATTGTTTGGCACTCTCATCCTGTAACTCGAGAAGATAGAGAGCAGCAAAATCAGCATAAAGGCGCTGTTTTATGGTTCACAGGTCTATCTGGTTCAGGGAAATCGACGATCGCAGGGGCCTTAGAAAAGGCCCTGCATCAACTCGGTATTCGCACCTATTTGCTGGATGGTGACAATGTGCGTCATGGCCTATGCAAAGACCTTGGGTTTAGCGATGAGGATAGAAAAGAGAACATACGCCGCGTAGGGGAAGTCGCTAGTTTGATGACGGATGCGGGGCTCATTGTTCTGAGTGCATTTATCTCTCCGCATCGAGAAGAACGGAATATGGTACGGCGTCTTTTACCTGAAGGCCGTTTTATTGAAGTGTTTGTTAATACCCCGTTGGCGGTGTGTGAGTTACGAGACCCTAAGGGGTTATATAGGAAGGCGAGAGCGGGTGAAATCCGCCATTTCACAGGAATAGATAGTGAATACGAAACCCCTGAGGAACCGGAAATAACACTAAATGGTGAACAATTAGTAACACATTTAGTGCAACAATTGTTAGACGTACTACGCAGAGAGGTTATTATCAAAAATTAGCCAATATGCCGGATGGTATCGCGTACAAATAGAGTATGCAGCCAGGAAGGAGCCACCAGAGGCAGTTAATGAGTGAGATAACCACGCTCTCGCAGCAAAAAGATATTGATGAAGATAGAAGTAAGAACACGTTATTGGGCGGTGTTCTTGGTTTTATCTTCTATTGGTTCTCATTTGTGGTGCCTTTTTTAGTCTATGGGGCCAATATCATATTGGTATTTATCTATACCCTCCCTCTGTTTTTAGCCTTATTGCCTATTTCTGTTTTGATCGGTATTGGATTGACCTCTATCATTCGTAGCAGTGTTTGGTTGCTGGTGTTAGTGACTGGGCTCGTCGTATTCTCTCTCTTTGCCGTGATGTTCTCCCTGCTTATTGGCTGGTAGCGCTACTTCTCGTTTTTCCCCTTAATATTTTTTTGTTGAGCGACAGCACCAGTGGGGGTTGCCACTAAAAAAAGCATGAACACAGATAAATTTAATAATAACGAGCTGTTACCTACAAAATCCCTGCTATTTTTAACTTTGTATGATCCATATTCCTTTTCATCAATAGCCATTAATTAAACAGATAACCATACAGAGGGATAACAATATTCTTTACCGGTGTGGAGTCAGGCTTGAAGATATGGGATGATTAGCCGGTTTTTCAGGGGGAAACAGATGGGGAAACTTTCATTACTATTAATCGCACTTATTTGCTGGCTACAGTATTCGCTGTGGTTGGGAAAGAATAGCGTGCATGATTATACTCGAGTCAAAGAGGAAGTTGCTTCTTTTCAGGCTAATAATAATAAATTGAAAATACGCAACGATCGCTTGTTTGCTGAAATTGATGATCTTAATGGCGGTCAAGAAGCCATTGAAGAACGGGCACGTAGCGAGCTTGGAATGATTAAACCCGGAGAGACTTATTATCGGGTTGTACTTGATCATGCTAAGCGTAACACCAGACCACAGTCATAACTCATGAATACATTTTCTGTCGCCGCGGATACTCTTCCCGATATTGTTGCCATATTACCTGCAGCAGGTATCGGCAGCCGTATGCAGAGTGAATGCCCTAAGCAATATTTAAGAATTGGTGAACATACTATTCTTGAACATTCGGCCTATTCTCTTTTAAAGCATCCGCGTATTAAGCGGATGATTGTGGTACTCCATCCTCAAGACCGCTATTTCTCAACGCTTCCCCTAGCGAATGATCCCCGAATAAGTGTGGTTATTGGTGGTTCCCAAAGAGCAGACTCTGTTATGGCGGGACTACAGCATGTTGATGATGCCGAGTGGGTTTTGGTACATGATGCAGCGAGGCCTTGCCTTCACGAACATGATTTACAGCGGTTGATTAACCTAACCAGTAAATCTGAGGTAGGCGGTATTTTAGCTGCACCTGTCAGAGATACGATGAAACGCGGTGTGGTAGGCGAACCCGCGATTGCCCATACCGTTGACCGCGAGGATCTATGGCATGCCCTGACACCTCAACTCTTCCCCTTAGAACTGCTGAAACTCTGCCTAAAGCGCGCTCTTGATGAAAATGCAGCGGTAACGGATGAGGCGTCTGCACTGGAATTTTGCGGTTACCATCCGGCATTGGTGCATGGTCGTTCCGATAATATAAAAGTGACCCGCCCCGAAGATCTCGCATTAGCCGAATTTTATTTAACATATATGCACCGAGAGGAATTAGCCTGATGCGTATTGGCCACGGTTTTGATGTACACAAATTTGGTGGCGAAGGCCCCTTGGTGATTGGCGGTGTGAGAATTCCTCATCCTCAGGGGCTTGTTGCTCATTCCGATGGTGATGTTGCTCTTCATGCGGCAACCGATGCACTGCTAGGTGCGGCTGCGCTGGGGGATATTGGTAAGCTTTTTCCTGATACTGACCCAGCTTTTAAAGGTGCCGACAGCCGCGCACTGATGCGTGAGGCTTATCGCCGGATTAGAGAGAAAGGCTATCGATTAGGCAACCTGGATATCACGATTATCGCTCAGTCGCCTAAGATGGCACCGCATATCCCACAAATGAGAGTGAATCTTGCAGAAGATCTGCAAGTTCATATGGATGACGTTAACGTAAAAGCGACCACTACAGAAAAGCTGGGTTTTACGGGACGTGGGGAAGGCATTGCATGTGAAGCGGTTGCGCTATTAGTCAAGGAGCCATCGGGTGAGTGAGTTGGCTTGGCTACACGGCAAACCGCTTTCGAAAGGCACGATAAAAGCATCACCAGATGATTTTATCGTACTGGAAGATTTAGGTTTTGAGCCAGATGGAGAGGGTGAGCATCTGCTCGTGCGTATCCGTAAAACGGGCTGTAATACCCAATTTGTTGCAGAGCAGCTTGCTCGTTTTGCAAAAATTCCAGCACGTTCGGTGAGTTATGCAGGGCTAAAAGATCGTCATGCCGTTACCGAACAGTGGTTTTGCCTGCATCTTCCGGGCAAAGAGAGCCCTGATCTCTCTCTCTTTCAGCTTGAGGGTTGTGAGGTTGTAGCCTCTGCTCGACAGAAGCGCAAGTTGCGTATTGGCTATCTGAAAGGCAATGCTTTTCAACTGGTGTTACGTGATATTAGCGATAAGGCAGATGTTGAGCAAAGACTGGCCTTGATTGCCCAACAAGGTGTGCCAAATTATTTTGGTGAGCAGCGTTTCGGCCGTAACGGTAATAATCTTGTTCAAGCAAGGTTGTGGGCGAACAATGAAATCCGAGTAAAAGAGCGAAATAAGCGCAGCTTCTATCTCTCCGCCACCCGAAGTGCGCTGTTTAATCAAATCACCAGCGCCCGAATTGATAGGCAGGCAATGCGTACAGTGTGGGATGGTGATGCGCTACAACTGACAGGCCGTGGAAGTTGGTTTGTTGCAAAACCTGATGAAGATATCGGCTTGTTGCAACAGCGGCTTGATAATAACGAGTTGCAGATCACGGCACCTTTACCTGGAGATGGTGAACTTGGCTCACAGAGCACGGCGCTTGAATTTGAAACGCAGATATTGGCAGAGCAGGATGAATTGCTCGGTTTATTAAAACGGGAGAGGGTTGATTGTGCCCGCCGATCTATATTGGTTCAGCCACAGGCAATGGAGTGGCAATGGCAGGATGATACAACGCTGAATGTATCGTTCTGGCTTCCTTCTGGCTGTTTTGCGACTAGCGTGATTCGTGAACTTTTATCTCTGGATAGTCAGGATGAAAGCATTGATGAGTAAACCCTCTCTTCGGATCGTAATATCTGAAGCATGAGGGGAATATTCGAATATATGGCTAACGTAGCTGAGGTTGGCAAGTAACAATGCTAGATAAGCGTATGCAATCATTGCTGGAGATGTTATCCCAGCAGGGAATACAAGATGATAGAGTGCTGCGGGCAGTAGAGGCAGTACCACGAGAACGTTTCATCGACGAGGCGCTTTCCCATAAAGCTTATGACAACATGGCGTTGCCGATTGGATCAGGACAAACCATTTCACAGCCTTATGTTGTCGCAAAAATGACGGAGTTACTCTGTTTACAGCCAACATATCGAGTGCTAGAGATTGGCACTGGATCAGGTTATCAAACAGCAATATTGGCTCATTTGGTTGAGCATGTTTATTCTGTAGAGCGAATCAAAAGTTTACAGTGGCAAGCGAAACGGCGTTTGAAACAGCTGGATTTACATAATGTTTCAACCCGGCACAGTGACGGATGGGATGGGTGGCCTGCACGCGGCCCTTTTAATGCCATTATCGTGACTGCAGCACCACCGGAAATACCGGAAGCACTGCTTTCTCAATTAGTTGAAGGTGGTAAATTGGTTTTGCCCGTAGGTGAAGAAATACAATCTCTGCAGTGCATTGAACGCAGAGGGGATGAGTTTTTAACGAAAGTGATAGAGCCAGTACGTTTTGTGCCTCTCGTTAAGGGCGATATCATTTGACGTTTTGTTGATAACACGGGGTTAGGTAATACTCCGTCAGTTTATGGCGGGTATATATTAAGATGACTGAGAGCTTATAAGGAAACGCTGCGAAATGAATAGTTTCTCAGAGCTGTACTTGAGTAAATTTGGATTCATCACTGATTATTGTCGTGGGGGGCGCATGAGCGCGGAAATAACAAAAACTAAGTGGCGCAAAATAGCTGCGTGCACAATGGTAAGTTTATGGCTGGTGGGTTGTAGTAGTGGAGAGAATGCCCCTGCTTCAATTGGTAGTGTGGGTGACAATAATTCAGGCACCTACCAACCTGCCCCTGTGATAACGGAAAATAATAACACCAATGTGGCGAGTAATACGGCAAATACAAACGGTGGAAAAATCGTTTATAACCGGAACTACGACTCAATACCCAAGGGAAGTTATAGCGGAGATAGCTATACCGTAAAACGTGGGGATACCTTGTTCTATATTGCTTGGATCTCTGGTAATGACTTTCGGGATTTGGCCAATCGAAACAGTATTGCAGCGCCTTACAGTCTAGAAGTAGGGCAGGTTGTTAACATTGGAACAACCTCTGAGCGTGCTAATAACACGACAGGTGGAATGTTGGCCTCGAATAAAAATACAGGGACGACAGTCAATCCAACACAAAGTACTGTAACAGCCTCAACTTCCAATCAAAATACTGTAATACCAGTTGATTCCCAAGGATCGAAAGCGTATTCTGCAGATTCAAGTAAGCAGAATGTTGATAAAATGTTACCTTCATCATCAGCAACAACATCGGCGGCAGTAGGCAGCTGGTTGTGGCCGACACAAGGCAAAGTTATCGACAGTTTTTCTTCTGCGGAAGGTGGAAATAAAGGCGTTGATATTGCAGGGTCGAAAGGCCAACCAGTACTAGCAACAGCCAAAGGTCGTGTTGTTTACGCAGGTAATGCGCTGCGTGGTTACGGTAACCTTATCATTGTAAAACATAACGATGATTACCTAAGTGCTTACGCTCATAACGATACGATGCTGGTTCGGGAACAACAGGATGTAAAAGCTGGGCAAAAGATAGCCACGATGGGTAGCACCGGAACTAGCTCTGTACGTTTACATTTTGAGATTCGTTACAAGGGGAAATCAGTGAACCCGCTGCGTTATCTTCCGCAGCGATAATTGGGCAGAGTACGCTGTGACTCTGCTCGCTGACTCCAACGGGTAGGAACAGCTTATGAGCCAAAATACGCTGAAAATTAACGAGCTACATGAAGAGGCGGATTTCGAGGAAAATGGAGCTGAAGAGTTTGACGAAGAGGTTCTGGCAGTAGAAGAACCTTCAGAAGATGATTTGGCAGAAGAAGAGCTGCTATCGCAAGGAGCGACCCAACGGGTGCTCGATGCGACTCAGCTCTACTTGGGGGAAATAGGTTATTCCCCTCTGCTTACTGCAGAAGAGGAAGTCTATTTTGCCCGCCGTGCTTTACGTGGCGATATTGCTTCTCGTCGTCGTATGATTGAGAGTAACCTGCGGCTGGTGGTGAAAATTGCCCGCCGTTATGGTAATCGCGGGCTTGCATTGTTAGACCTGATTGAAGAGGGCAACCTCGGTTTGATCAGAGCGGTAGAGAAGTTCGATCCTGAGCGCGGCTTCCGTTTTTCTACGTATGCAACGTGGTGGATAAGACAAACGATTGAACGGGCGATAATGAACCAAACCCGTACCATTCGATTGCCGATTCATATTGTTAAAGAGCTAAACGTTTACCTGCGTACAGCACGTGAGCTTTCTCATAAGTTAGATCATGAGCCAAGCGCAGAAGAGATAGCTGAGAAGCTAGATCGCCCAGTAGATGATGTTAGCCGGATGCTGCGCCTGAATGAACGTATCACCTCTGTTGATACGCCACTGGGCGGTGACTCTGAAAAAGCCTTACTGGATATTCTGGCCGATGAGAAAGAAAATGGTCCAGAAGACACCACGCAAGATGATGATATGAGACAAAGTATCGTCAAATGGTTATTTGAACTGAACGCCAAACAGCGTGAAGTTCTAGCTCGTCGCTTCGGCCTGTTGGGTTATGAAGCCGCCACGTTAGAAGATGTTGGCAGAGAGATTGGTTTAACTCGTGAGCGTGTACGTCAGATCCAAGTAGAAGGTTTACGTCGTTTACGTGAAATTCTACAGACTCAGGGTTTGAATATTGAAGCGCTGTTTCGAGAGTAGTTTTGTTAGATGATGTTGTTAGCGAGTTCGTTTAGATTGAATTTGAATTTATTTTGAATATTGTGGTTAGCACGTTTTATAGATTGTGATGAAGAAAGACAACCTGTCGGGGTGGTTAGCCCAGGGGATAGGAAGAATTAAGACAAAAAGTGACGGGAGGGAGACTCGTCACTTTTTGTATCCACTGTACCCACACTTCTTGTATTACTTACCTAAGCTAGACACTGCTGATATATCCTTACCTTTCTGCAAATGAGCCATCGCACGTTTAAATGCGATAGCCACTCTTAATAGGCTGATTATTCAAAAAAGCAGGTCACACCATTTTTTTCAGGCGGTATAGCCAGGCCAGCGCATCGCGAGGTGACAGCGAATCAGGGTCCAAAGCTTCAATAGCTTCAACAAGGGGGGAAGGTTCTTCATTGAGAAGTGTCAGCTGTGGACCATCGGCATGGCTGGCGGCCGCGTTATTGGACAACAGCTCCAATTCTTTTAATTTATGCCTGGCTCGCTTGATGACCGTTTTAGGGACGCCAGCTAGCGCAGCGACGGCAAGACCATAGCTTTTGCTCGCTGCACCTTCTTGTACGCTATGCATGAACGCGATGGTATCACCGTGTTCCAGTGCATCCAGATGGACGTTTTCGACACCTTCCATCTTTTCAGGCAGTGTTGTCAGCTCAAAATAGTGAGTGGCAAATAGCGTCATTGCTTTAATTTTACTGACTAGCGTTTCAGCACAGGCCCAAGCGAGAGATAAACCATCGTAGGTTGATGTCCCTCGCCCAATTTCATCCATTAGCACTAAGCTATGTTCTGTCGCGTTATGCAAAATATTGGCAGTTTCGGTCATCTCAACCATAAATGTTGAGCGCCCTGATGCAAGGTCATCTGCGGCACCCACACGGGTAAATATCCTATCTACAGGGCCGATTGTTGCACTCTCCGCAGGTACAAAGCTGCCGATATGTGCCAGCAGAACAATTAAGGCCGCTTGACGCATATAGGTACTTTTACCGCCCATATTGGGGCCGGTAATGATCAACATTCGTCTCTGAGGTGATAGATAGAGCGGGTTGGCAATAAAAGGTTCACTGAGTACTTGCTCAACGACGGGATGACGTCCCCCTATAATCTTTATGCCACTTTTTTCACTCAGGGTAGGGCAGTAATAATTCAGTGATTCCGCGCGTTCAGCTAGGTTAGTGAGCACATCCAATTCAGCTAGTGCCGCGGCGCTTTGCTGCAACTCGGCGAGATGAGGAAGCAGGAGATCGAAGAGTTCATCGTAGAGCATTTTCTCTAAGGCTAGCGCTTTGCCTTTCGAGGTCAGCACTTTGTCCTCGTACTCTTTCAACTCAGGGATGATATATCGCTCAGCATTTTTAAGCGTTTGGCGACGGATATAGTTTATAGGAACTTGATGGCTTTGCCCTCGGCTGACCTGAATGTAGTAGCCATGAACCGCGTTAAAGCCTACTTTCAGCGTATCCAGCCCCAGCTTTTCACGCTCCCGGATCTCTAATTTATCCAGATAATCGGTTGCACCATCGGCGAGTGCTCTCCACTCGTCCAACTCTTCATGGTATCCGGTAGCAAGCACGCCGCCGTCTCGGATCAGGACCGGAGGAGATTCAACTACTGCTCTCTCTAACAACACACGCAGTTCATCGAATAATCCAATGTGCTGTGCTAGCTCATGGATGGCGCAGGGTTCTATCTCTGCCAATAGGCGGTGGATCTCAGGCAGTTGCTGAAAAGCATGACGCATACGGGCAAGATCGCGCGGCCTAGCGGTTCTCAATGCAAGACGGGCGATAATGCGTTCGAGGTCACCAATCTGGCGTAGAGGTTCTTGTAACTCGCTTGAGAACGTTTGTAAGACGCCGATAGCCTCTTGGCGATGTGTTAATACGCTGTTGTCGCGGGTCGGGGTATGTAGCCAACGCTTTAGCATCCGGCTGCCCATTGGGGTCACCGTTTTGTCTAAAATTGCTGCTAGCGTGTTGTCTGTTCCCCCCGCGAGATTTTGGGTTATCTCTAAGTTTCGGCGGGTGGCGGCATCCATGATGATGCCGTCCTGCTGTTGCTCAAGCGTGACGCCCATAATATGCGGCAGTGCTGTGCGTTGGGTATCTTTAACATATTGCAGCAGGCAACCCGCAGCACGAAGTGCGAATGGGGCATTTTCGATACCAAAGCCGATGAGATCTTTAGTGCCAAACTGTAGGGTGAGCTGCTGGCGGGCAGTCTCTAACTCAAACTCCCAGATTGGGCGGCGTCGCAAACCGTGGCGGCCTTCAATTAGTGACATCGCCTCAAAAGTTTCAGGGTAGAGCAACTCGGCAGGATTAGTGCGCTGTAGCTCTGCTGCCATGCTCTCTTTATCGGCAGGCTCAACGATTCTGAATCTGCCAGAGGTGATATCCAATGTGGCATAACCGAATCCCTCTTTTTCCTGCCAAATAGCAGCGAGTAGGTTGTCTTGCCGCTCTTGTAAAAGCGCCTCATCACTCACCGTTCCTGGGGTCACAATTCTGACCACTTTTCTCTCTACTGGCCCCTTGCTGGTTGCTGGGTCACCAATTTGCTCACAAATGGCAGCAGATTCACCAAGCTGCACAAGCTTAGCCAGATAGTTCTCTATGGCATGATAGGGAACACCAGCCATCGGAATAGGCGTGCCTGCGGACTGCCCGCGTTTAGTGAGGGAAATATCCAGCAGTTGAGATGCCCGTTTGGCATCGTCATAGAACAGTTCATAGAAATCACCCATCCGATAAAACATCAATATTTCAGGGTGCTGTGCTTTTAAACGCAGGTACTGCTGCATCATTGGTGTGTGGGAGTCTAAGTTTGTACTATCATTCATAGAGTTAATCCAAATAAGTTATTGAGTTCAATGTTTATTATGATTTTTAGTTGACTCATCAAATCTCATGTTGTCCATAAAATGCCACTGAAATTCACATAAAAGTGTAGGTCGAAGTGTAGGTTGTTTAGTTAGATATAATTTAATATATAAAATAAAAACCTACACTTTTTGAAATTAGTTTATCTATCATTTGGTTATATGAAAATAGAGTAACTATGAAAGACAAACAGCCTGCTAAGCCACTTTCCACTAAAGCTATTGAGGCAATGAAACCCTTTGATAAAGATAAGGCCGATACAGGAGAAAATACGGGTTTACGCATCACTTGCGGCACAACCGGCGTTAAAACTTTTTTCTATCGTTATTCTAGCCCAATAACGGGTAAACTCATACAGCTAAGAATTGGACACTTCCCGCAAATTTCACTTGAAAATGCAAGGCTTAAGCTACAAGAATTAAAGTAAATAAGGCAGTTGGGGCGTTGTCCTGCGACTGAGCGTAGAAAAGAAGAACAAAGGTTATTAGAAGAGAGCCAAAAGCAAAAAGTATCCGTGCTTACAGTAGAATGTTTAGTAGAACTCTACCTGACAGAACGCATTGAAGATCGCAAAAGTGCAGACGGTAAAATCATTCCTGGCGCGCGTAAAAAGAAGAAAGGGCAAATGGAAGTCCGTCGTACATTAGAGAATGATGCCGTTGCTAAGCTTGGGCATCGTATCGCTTCTGAAGTGACGCGCAAAGATATTATCGATTTAGTTAATGGCATTCTTGCCCATGGTGCTAACGTTCAGGCGGGAAACCTGCTACGTGAGCTTTCATTAGCCTATGAGTTTGCTATTGGTCTGGGGCGATTTGACGACAGTTTTGCTAATCCAGTGCTACTGGCAAAATTAAGTCTACGGCAGACCAGAATTAAGCTTACCAGTGAACGAGGGACGCGTGTTTTGAGTGAAAATGAACTCACAAAATTCCTCAAATGGTTACGGGTTCTGCTTATACTGCAACGATCAAAAACGTGCTACGTATGACGTTATGGACTGGATGCCGTGCCGGTGAGGTTTGTGGCATGGCATGGGAAGATGTTGATCTTGATAAGGGCACAATATACCTAAGGGAGACGAAAACAGACGTTGAGCGCTACGCGCAGCTATCTAGCCAAGCCATCGATTTTCTGAAAGTCTTACGCCTCAGTACAGACAAGTATTTGTTTCCCTCACAAGCAACAAAGTTGCCTATCCAGCAGAAGTACCTGACGGAGAACGCATGGCGTTTACGCAAGCCAGGTTCAATGCTTGATATACCGCGTTGGACACCCCATGATTTGCGTCGTACCGTCCGTACAGGGTTATCTCGTTTACAATGCCCTAATGAGGTGGCAGAGGCTATTCTGGGCCATACTAAAGGTGGAATTGAAGGGGTTTATAACCTTTACCAGTATGACGCTGAGTGCAAGGAGTGGTTGCAGGTTTGGGCGAATTATATGGATGGTTTAGATACTTCACAATGATTATGATTTTTATACTTGTCATAAAAAGAAGCTGTTTTTAGATATGTTTCTATTATTTTTTACGTTTTCGTAAAGGTAGTTCAGGGTGAGTTATGGATTTTGAATTTTTTAGTATATTGTCACTTTCTGTTTCTGTTCGAGAGGAGAAAGGCCCAATACTACATTCAAGAAAATCAAACCATTGTTTTCCAAGTACGTTAATAAAAGCTACTAACTCATCTGATGATCTACTGCTATACATAGGAGCCCATATTAATTGGGGTTCATCGGAGCCATCAATTTCTATATAACGGTTAACCGTAAGATAAACGTAACAATCAATTGAAGAATAAGAGTGAGTTAATATATCACCTATAAGGTTTCGTACAATAAATGGGCTTATTGATGTAAAACCATCATTAACTAGTAAAATAACACCTGATGGAGTGTTAATACCGAAGTGCTTTTTTGTTTCCTTAATTTGGCTATTTGCTTTTTTCAGGATTCGCGTAAGTGGTGGTCTGAATATCCTAATGAATTCAGTATGAAACCAGCTTGGATAGTCTTCATCGCCACCAAAAAGTTTTGGTTTCCAATTCTCATTTTCAGATATTAAACGTTTCATTAAAGCATCGAACTTTTCTTTGAACGATTCTGTCGATGAAAATTCCGTTTCTATTTCTTTAAGTTCGGCAATGACTGATTCTTTTAAGAAAGCGAAGTCAGCATTATTAATTGTTCTTGGGTTGGGTAGCAAATCTTCAACGACATGACCTCCAACAGAACGAACAAAGTCTCGCCATGTGTTTTCTACATGGACTGGTTCATGTGGGCCGTCTTTCCAAAATCCAGGAATATCGCGGTTCATCGGGTTTTATCTCATGCTTGTAGATTGAAAATTAGTAATAAAAACATAGCATTGATGATATTCAGTATATAAATTTTACTGATTATATCATGGGAAAAGAGCCGATATATGAATGTTTTTTGTTTACAGAGTGCACTTGAAATGGTCATTAAATGTACTTGTGCTTATTGATGCTTTTATTGAAGTTAGTGCACTAATCCAGTAGCTATTTTATTCATAGTGTTCCTCTATAGCGGTAATTTTTTCGTTAATTTCGGTTTCAAGCATCTCTAAGATGCCGGCCGCGCGGTTATAACCAATACGAAACTGCCGCTGTATTTTTGAAATTGATACATCTGCCAGAGGGTAGTGACTCCAATTATT
>DF158882.1:1539170-1635158 GCA_000307305.1 Enterobacteriaceae bacterium B14 | reverse complement strand
CCTTTCCTGAAGGGGGTATACTATGACGATTTTCTGACAGTTGCAAAACAAGCGGACGAAGAGCTGTTTACTGATTTTGAATGTTTGGCAACAGCGCTACAAGGGAAACTAAAGTATGGCAGATTCGTTTCACTACTCTTCTGAAATTGTTCAGCTTTTGATAGACACCATTCCAGTACTTTGCCGTAGTAAGAGAGATGTTATCCTGTTTTTTCAGGGGGCGGGAGTTGAGCCTGCTGATCTGGCGGAGATGGCTGCAATTGTTCGAAATAACCCCAATTCAATTAGCAAGTTTGACATTTCCCGTGACTTGATAACGAAGATAAATACTCGCGGCGATAGTGGATTGAAGGTCCGTCGAGAAATTATTAAACGTGTTGTGGAGTTCGATAATTTTGAACACTGCTGGGAAAATGACCAGTATAAGGCTAAAGGCCTAGTTGCTAGCATTCGTGAAGCTGTAAACAAGAAAGACTCATTTACCCGAATGAAGCAGGAGCGGGATGCTGAACGGAATGAACGAGTTGCCAAACAACAGGTGGAACGTTCTCTGGCAGCACAAAAACGTACGAAATTGGAAGCCATTAATCAACGTCTTTCTACGTTGTTCATGATGGATGATAAACCGCAAGAACGGGGGAAATTGTTAGAGGGAGTACTGAATGACTTGTTCAAAGCTTATGGTATCCATGTTTGCGAAGATTTCCGTCGTAAAGATCCTGATTCTGCCGTAGTCGTGGAGCAAATTGATGGTGTTATAGAGTTAGACGGTACTATTCACCTTGTTGAAATGAAGTGGTTAAATTCAGCTATTGGTATGGGGGAATTTTCCCCTCATATAAGTCGCCTGTTCATTAGAAGCAATGCGAGTGGAATTTTCATCGCAGCTAACGGGTATGCTTCTACTGTGGTGTCTGAATGTCGTAATTTATTGAACCAAAAGACGTTGTTCTTATGCTCGTTGCAAGAGATCGTATTGCTTTTACATCGGCAAGATGACTTGGTCACGTTTTTGAAGCGCAAATCTCAAGCTGCCATCGTAGGCAAAAATCCGCTCCTGGAAATTTTGTCGTAAGAAATACTTGGATTTGGACGTATGTAGAAGGTGTTGGCGCACATAAGAGGATAGTTCTTAATCCAATGTATGATAAGGGAAAATACCTCTGAATTGTTAGCGGATATAGCCTATAATAGAAGGCTCAAGGCCTATCTTTCAGGAGTCTCGATGAGCAACAACAAAAAAACTCAGGCAAGCTACGCCAAACCATCTCGCGCTGACATCGTTCGCTCGGTAGCAACATCTACGGCTGTTGAAACAGGGCAGTCCTCCGAGAAGATCGAAGCTTCCCTTGAAGCGACGCGCAAAAAGTTCGCTCATTTACGTCTTGCGGTTTAATCCCTTCTCAATGCTTCTCTGACCCAGTGTCTCATCGGCTCGTAGTCCATTGATACGCCTGCATGGATAGCCGAGATATACTGGTTTTTGTTTTGTTCCCAGCTTTGATAATCCAGCGGTTTGTACCCACCCTGAACGGCCATCACGTCGGCGAACAGTCGCGATAAGCGTCCATTTCCCTCTCTGAATGGATGGATAAGTATCAGCTCAACATGAGTTATGGCGATAGCGGTGATGAGTTGTTCTTCCTCCATACCGCTACACGGCGTGTATTGAGCCAGATACCTGGTGTCGAATTCGTTCAGCAGTTTTGGCAACTGCGCTGAGGGGGCAAACATAAAACTGCCTTTGCTGATATTGACCGCTCTTTCTTGTCCTGCCCACTCGTAAATGTTACCTAACCAGCGGTGATGCCAGCTTTTTATCATGGCTACGCTGAGCTGTCCTTCCGGGAACTGTTCTTCAAAAACGGACTGGTAGAGTTGTTCTAACAGGACAAGTTCAGCCTCATCCATCTCACTAGAAGTAGCGATCCCCAGCTTATTAGCCAAAACCTGCTCGCCAGAGTCTTTCTCATACTGGCCTTCACTGCTGGATACATGGTATCGGCTCATGGAGATGCCCTGTGTTATTAGAAGGATTGGAAAACAGAGAGAGTATAACGGCGGATGAGTACAACAAACAATATTCGTAAAATCAGATAGTTACTAAAGTATAGGTTAAAATGTAGTTTTTATTCTTTAGTGTAAAATAATCGTTAGTAATCAGTGATAACACACCAATGCATCATTGGTGTGTGAGCATCGAGATTTACACTATTATTCATAGTTTTGATCTTTTTAAGTTATTGAGTTTAATGTTTATTGTCATTTTTTATTCTTATTAAATCTCATGTCATCCATTGAATATCACTGAAGCGAGTATGAAGCTGTGGGTTGTTTAGTTGAATATAATGTCATTTCACATACAAAGTAAAACCCTATATTTTCTTTAATTAGTCATTATTTATTATTCTTTTATATTAAAAATGTGTCGTAATAAGAGACAAAAAACTATCGATCTGTTTTCGGTCAAGCGATTGAGTCAATGAAAACCAATGTTAAAGATAAAACAGATATAAACGAAAATAGGGGTTACAGGTTGTTTATCATGCTATAGGTGTTAACCCCTTTTTCTACCGTTATTCTAGCCCAGTCATTGGTAACCTCATACCGCTAAAATTTGGAAACTCTCCGCAAATTTCATCTGCAATAGCAAGGGTTAAACTATAAGAGTTTAAACATATAAGGCAAATGGGGCGCTGTCCGGCAACTGAGCGTAAAGAAGAAAAAAGGCACAAATGGAGGTGCGCCGTACCTTGGGAAATGATGCTGTTGCTAAACTTGGGCGTCATATCGCTTCAGAAGTGAAACGCAAAGACATTATCGACATTGGTTAATGGTGTTATTGCTCGTGGCGCTAACGTTCAGGCGGGAAACTTGCTCTGACAGGTGCCGTAGCTAGAACACTATCAAATCTGACAGTCTGGTTTGAGCGAACAGTAGACATTCTGTGTTAAGTCGAGATTTAATGCTGACTTATGTTGTTAAGGACTTATGTTGCTAAAGATAAGTTGCTCAATTTCTGATGTATGAAATCGATAAGCGCTCTTGTTTTCGTGGGCAAATAACGCCTATCTGAATATAGTGCGAACAACTGCAATGGAGCTACCGATTGTTCAAACTCAATCTCGATTAACCGTCCATCGCTAATGTAGGGTTGGCAGGCTTGTTTCGATAGGATGGCAAAACCGACACCTGCTACCGCAGCTCGTCCTGCCATCTCTCCGCTGTTTACCCGATAATGCCCTTTAACCTTAATTGTCTCGAATCTCCCTTTTTTATTAACAAATTGCCAAGGAGCACCTTTCAGTGCACTTACCGTTGTAATACAGGGTAATTCTTCAAATTGCTGGATATGAGAAGGGGTGCCATAACGCTGAATGACGGAGGGAGCCGCAACAATGGTGCAAGGGATAGTTACCAGATGACGGGCGATGTAGTCACTGTCATCCATCTGACCACGGCTAACAATGATAGCTAAATCCAAATCATCTCGCAGGGATTCGAAACCTGACAAATTTGTGATACAGCTAATTTCCAGATCCGGGTACTGACAAGCGAAATCGGCAATAACAGAGCCCAGCAATGCAGGACCTATTTCATTGGGAATACAGATACGTAATGGGCCTTTGAGTTGTATTTGCCGCAACGTTAATTCTGTCTCAGTTTGCTCAAGTGCCTCCAGTAATGGCTTCGCTCGGGTATAGAGTAGATGCCCCGCCTGAGTGAGTTTCATATGTCGGGTGCTGCGCTCAATGAGCTGAAGATTCAGTCTTTCTTCTAATTGAGAAATACAACGACTCACATTTGATGTCGGCATTTCAAGGGCTTTCGATGCCCCAACAAAACTCTCTCTTTCAACTACAGCAATGAACACTTTTAGGGTATTAAAATCAAGAGTCGGACGCATTTATTATCCCATATATGATAACAATGATTGCCATTTTTACCATATAATAAACACTATTGATAGCGGTTACACTTGGATATCTTTCATCCATAGGTTGCTTGCTATGCCACTGGTCACACAGACGTTTAATCATAAAGCCCTCATGCGGATAGCCTTTGTAATGGCTTTTATCCAGTTCACTAATGCGCTGGAGTACATGGCGTTAACGCCTGTTTTTGCTTTTATGGCAGATGGGTTTTCGGTTCCCGTATCATTTTCTGGCTATGTCTCTGGTATGTATACACTGGGGGCTGTCCTTTCTGGAATTGCCGCTTTTTATTGGATCCACCTGTTTAATAAAAAACAATTCTTGATCAAGAATATGCTGCTGCTGGGAGCGCTAACATTTTTGTCCACACTCACTACTGATTTTTACACTCTTTTGGCACTACGATTTTGCGCAGGATTGGTTGGTGGTACAACAATGGGGGTGGGTACGAGTATTTTAATAAATCATGCCCCAGCAAACTTACGTGGAAAAATGTTAGCAACGGTGATTGCATCATTTTCGATGGTAAGTATCGTCGGAATGCCAGCTATATTATTTTTGTGCACGCACTATGGTTGGCATACTGCACTGTGGTTAATCAGTTCACTTTGCCTTCTGTCTTTACCGTTAATAGTATTTATTATTCCTAAGGATACGATTTCATCAAGCGTGAAGGCCAACCTTTCTATTGATACTCGAACCTTACTCTTCGCCTCTTGTACTGCACTAGTACAATTTAGTCCAATGCTGATTATTCCCATTTTGACGCCATTAATGACGCAATATATGGGAGCACAACAAAATCTATTGCCTTTATTGTTCTTAAGTGGAGGGATTGCAGGTTATCTGTCTACAAAAATAACAGGTATTCTGACATCGCGTTTATCTGCTCTGATGTTGGCAACAATTTCAACTCTGTTCTTTGTAGCAAGTTTGCTGATTCCTGCGATGGGTTATCATAATGCATTTCTATTTATAACTTTATTTCTTGGCACCTCATATAGCCGACTTGTTTCCGCTTCGTCGGTTGCCGTCCAGTATCCTGAAGATGAACAACGAGCCAATTTCTCTTCACTACAGACAGCAATTATGTTCTTGATAACAACTCTCGCATTCTTTCTGTCTTCCTTATTGCTACCTAACCAGGGATTAACAACGCAAAATCTAAACAAATTGTTTATTGTAAGTGCATTAGCCGCATCTGGATTTCCCGTAATGGTCATCATACTTCAAAAGAAACTGGATAAACGCACTATCCAGCCTGACCACCCCATCATTGATTAGTATAACGCCTGCTTCTGGCACAGAGCACCTGTCCGATTAGGTTTGGCTCTGTGCTCATAGCTGTGTCAGGTCGAATCTGAACTAATACAAGTAATCATTGTTCTTAGTATTACAATACTGTTTTAATGATGTATGCCATTCATTGAGTTACCCGCATTCAATCCACAGTAACTATTGCATTCATCTGTAGCCTCCATAACAGCATGGAGTAAGCGATAAGAGGGCTAAAAGCAAGAAGCACTGATAGTGGAAGGGGGGGATTGTACAGGGGATCTCAGTATCACCACACCCGCAAAAGCACGATGATACTGAAATAGTGAACACGGCTTAATTAGAACGTCAAGCTCAGTTGCATAGCTGCACCGTAGGCTTTATTTGTACCTGCCATACCAGTCAGATCTAATTTCACGATGTTAAACGGTGAAAAACCAAGACCTGCCGTTATCATATTAGGCTTGTCCCCGGTCATATCTGATCGATATCCTGCACGAACTTGCATCCAGCCCAAAGCATTGAACTCTGCGCCAACACCAGCGAACTGATGTTTTTTATGATGAGTAAATCCTTTATTGGCTGTGAGATCGAGATCGGCAGCGACAGTAAGTAGTTCACCACGATAAGCGATAGCGGTAGTCACCGCTGGTGTAATTTTATACACGTAGCTCCTATTATTGACGACCGCTGTTTCAACCGATTGGGAGAACAGGTTTTTAGCAACCAGACCTAATGTGATGTTTTCACTCAGATCAGTTGAAAACCCGATATCCATATTGAAGGCGCTTTTATTGGAACGATAACGCTCATCACCGATCTCTGATACATCATAGTTATTAACTGAAATATCGTAGTTATAGGTTTCAATACGCTGAATTTTAGGCGTAATACCTACAGAAAAAGCAAAATCTTTAATTTGAAGTGGTTTTGCGAACGAAATGCCGATATCGCTGACCAGTGCACCCAGTACAATCGCTTCAGAGTCTAGGTCTGTTACCTGAGTTGGTGGTGGAAGTATCCCGTTGCTTACATCGCCTAAGAGGTCCAGGTCGCTTTGAGCCACGTGTGCCGTTGCTGAAATATCTGCGTAGGCTTTCGTAAACACACCTAGAGTAAAGACGTCCGTTGGGATGGTAAAACCAAAAGCAGCGCCCGCATCAGCAGTGATTTGATTCTTATCTAATTTTTCCAATAATGACTTCAGGTGGCTTGCCTTTGCGATAGGGTCGCCTTGACGGTTATCAATAGCAGATTCATAGCTATCAAACGCATCTTGAATATCATCTACTCGGTTAATCGCCTTATTGGGATCGGCGACTTCAGCACCCACACTCGGTAAAATGAAACTAAAGTCGTCATGATCGGCAAATTTAGTCATCAGCGCGGGGTTGGATAGCATCGCACTATGGTAAGTAGAAGAAGCGACTCCTGTTCCTCCCATTGCTGCGTTTCTGGCATCCGTATAATAACTCGCTGCATAGGTTTGGCCTGAAACTAAGATCAGTGAGGAGAGAAGAATGCGTTTTTTCATCAAAAATACCTTAAATTGTCATGAGTAGAATTAAAATTGCACTTGTTTCTATTAGCGACAGCGGTATTAATAAAGTTAAATTTTTTTATTGTAGTAAGACGTAATCTAAAACTGAGGCATTGATTAAGATAAGTTTTTAAAATAATGAATTGAGGTGAAAAATAGGGTTAGTTGTCTATTTTATAGCATTGAAGTCAATGGCGGCTTAATAATTAAAGATGATTAATTTATCGATTTAGTGACGCTAAAGTTCAAGTAGGAAGCCCGTTGTGCTGGTTTTTATTAGCTTATAAGTTTGTTATTGATGTGGGATGTTTTGGCGAAAATTAGGTTAATCTTGCGTGAATAGCAAGATGTCTTAAATAGCGGTTGGATTCTGCTTTTTCGGATGATAAAAATATGTAGTGGGTCGGATGTTGTACTGGAGAGGTTTGTCATTTTATAGCTATACCGCCGATGCTCTTATCTGTTTTGGTACGAATATAAAGTTAGCGAATAAATGATTAATAACACATTGTATTAATTGAAATTTTAAATCTCATGGCATGGTTTATTCATGATTTATCTTTTTTCTTTAAGCTGTATTGCTTGCCTCAGTAATTATTACGAAAGAAATGAATTGATAGAGCCACATATTAATAGGTTGAAATTATGAATGACAGAGATACATATCCAAAAAAATGGCAAATTCGTTTTGCTTTCTTTGATAAATATGGCGCACCAAGTACCCCTGAATTTCAAGCGGCATTTAAAACCGAAAAACCGATGCGACGTGTTTTATTAAATATGAATTTTACCGCATTCCTTTTCGGTTTGATTTATTTCTTCGTATTAGGTCTATGGAGAAAAAATCTGGTTTTATTAGCCATTTTCGTTGGCATCATAATTATCCTTTTTATTATTGAGGTTATATTTGAATTTAGCTTTTCGGAGATTATATTAAGAGCGATAGCGATGGGGTTCGCTATGATGTGGGGGATAACCGCTAATTATTCTTACTATTTAAAAGAAGTGAAAGGAATCAACGGTTGGAACCCATTTGAAGGAATGCGTTTACGTTAATTTTTTAGTTTACACCTATGGGATAATAGCGATCCCATAGGCTTATCGCTTTCTTTATTCAAGAAAGGACCAATACTTTTGGTGAGATACTCTCATTCGTTAACTGACCTGAATAGTAGAGTTTTTGCTATGTTATTGAGGATGATAGCAAAACACTCAACTATCTTTACCCTTAAATATCTTCATTAACGCCCCAATAATACAGCCAACGATAATCCCTGTGATAATCCAACCAATGACACTCATTTTTCCTCCTGAATTTATTGATGTTATAGCGATAATATAGATCCTGAGTAGTCTTATATTCTGGCGTAATTACATCGTGGACGCACTCTATTTAATCAATGTGCTTGATTAATCTAATTAACAACGATTTTTCAGCTACAGCACGATATATTCCTGTTTGTTCCCGCAATGCAATGCATTACCATAGCAGGCAACCTTTTCTGAGTAGTTAGATGGATATCTGATGCGTTATTTACCGACACTTTTGCCTTTAGTTCTTTTAGTTTCTGCTTGTGGTAGCAGTAAGCCTAATCCGGCCTCTTCTGCGACAACATATGTAGTGCCTTCTAAGGTGGCAACGACCCCTGTTTCTCTAGAGATGAAAGGCGGGTTCCAGCTAGAGCCTGAACACCGAATTCATTTAGATAGAGGTGATTTTGTATCAAACCCAGTAGCGACTCGATTTATTGACAAAATGGTGCGTGAGCACGGTTTTGAACGCCAGCAGTTACACGATATTTTTGCCCAAACCAAAAATCTGGATTATGTTCTTCGCTTAATGAATAAGCAGGCTCCTGTTTCAAGCTCTCGCCCTCCATCAGGGCCTAATGGGGCTTGGAGCCGCTACCGTAATCAGTTTATTACGGCAGATAACGTGCAAAATGGCGTGGCTTTCTGGAATAAATATGATGCCGCTCTGCAGCGTGCTTGGCAGGAGTATGGTGTCCCACCAGAGATCATCGTTGGCATTATTGGCGTTGAGACGCGTTGGGGAAGAGTGATGGGGAAAACCCGTATTATTGATGCACTCGCCACACTCTCTTTCAACTATCCTCGCCGTGCAGAGTATTTCTCTGGTGAGCTAGAAACCTTCTTATTGATGGCTCGCAAAGAGGGTAATGATCCGCTTTCTTTACGTGGGTCTTATGCTGGCGCGATGGGATATGGCCAGTTTATGCCATCATCGTTTAAGAACTATGCCGTAGATTTTAATGGCAACGGCCATATTAATTTATGGGATCCGGTTGATGCCATCGGTAGTGTGGCTAACTACTTTAAAGCTCATGGCTGGACAAAGGGCGCACCTGTCGCAGTACAGGCGAATGGCCAAGCGCCATCATTAGAGAATGGATTTAAAACTAAATATCCGCTTTCTACACTGTCTGCTGCAGGGTTAAGCCCACAAGGCTCGCTTGGCAACTATCGTGATGCTAGTCTGTTGCGCCTCGATATTGGTAGCGGTTATCAGTACTGGTACGGTTTGCCAAACTTTTACGCGATTACCCGCTATAACCACAGTACGCACTATGCGATGGCTGTGTGGCAGTTGGGTGAGGCCGTCGGTAGAGCAAGATAAGCGTCAGTATCACTGGGCAATATCATTAAAAAGGGCTCGAATGTAGCCCTTTTTGCTTATTGGGAAATGTGTTTAAGGAATTAGATAGGGCAAGTAGCCATCTTCTCTTCTTCACTCATTTTGTCGATGCCAAGGTGGGTCACTATGCTGTTAGCGACCTCTTTCTCACCAATAATCACTTTATTCGCGCCACGTTCAATAATGTATTCAACTTCCACGTCGTGGTAGGCACAGGCGACAATATCTATCTCAGGCCGTTTCTCGCGAGCCAATGAAACAACTTCGGCTGTCTCGTAACAGTTTGGTGTCGTCAGCACCAGCCAGCGGGCGCAATCAATACGAGCCAAATTTAAAATACCGGGATGAGCGGCATTGCCTAATACCGCAGGAATATCCTGCTCGCGCAAAGATTCGATATCTGTACGTGTGGTTTCCACCACCACCACTGGGATCCCTACTTTACGTAGTTTCTCTGCCACAAGCTTACCAACGCGGCCATAGCCCACTAACAGTGCGTGGTTGCAGATATCTACAGGGACTTGAAGGCCATCCTCTAAGGTCTCTTCCGGTGTTGGTTTATCGTCTTCGCCGTATTTATTCAAATAGCGCTCTAAGAGCGTAAATAATACAGGGTTGAGCATGATGGAGAGAATGGCGGCAGCAAGAACTAACCCTTGTCCCTGCTTTGAAAACAGGCCAAGCGTGATCCCTAGGCCTGCCAGAATAAAGGCGAATTCACCGATTTGAGCCAGACTGACAGAGATAGTGAGCGCCGTGCGCTTTGAATGCCCGAATAGACGAACTAGACCATAGGCCACGATAGATTTGCCGACCACGATAATTAACAGTGTGCCGAGAACAGCAAGGGGGTGCAGGATAAGAATAGAAGGGTCTAGCAACATCCCCACAGAGACGAAGAACAAGACCGCGAAGGCATCCCGCAGAGGCAAGGTATCGCTTGCGGCACGATGGCTAAGCTCGGACTCGTTTAAAACCATCCCTGCGAAAAATGCGCCAAGGGCGAAAGAGACATCAAAAATCTGTACCGCTCCGTAAGCGATGCCAAGTGCTAATGCTAATACGGACAAGGTGAAAAGCTCTCTAGAGCCCGTCTTGGCACTTTTTGCTAGGATCCACGGTACAGCACGTCGCCCTACGACAATCATCAAGATAATGAATAGAGCAACTTTCCCTAAGGTAATACCGAGTTCGAGAAAGAGTGCGCTGAGATCGGTGTGCTCTTGATTCATCATGCCAGCAAATGCAGGAAGTAGAACCAGCGCTAATACCATGGCGAGGTCTTCGACAATCAGCCAGCCAATAGCGATTTTCCCTCTCTGGCTGTCGAGTAACTGCCGCTCCTCTAACGCTCTTAATAGTACAACCGTACTGGCGGTTGACAGAGTTAGACCAAAGACCAGTCCCTCAACAATTCCCCAACCGAGCAGGGTTGCTAGCCCCATACCTAACAGCGTTGCAACCGAGATCTGTGCAATAGCACCGGGTATGGCAATGGCTTTAACGGATAAAAGGTCTTTTAGTGAAAAGTGTAAACCTACGCCGAACATCAAGAGAATAACGCCAAGCTCTGCGAGTTCAGGGGCGAGAGAGAGGTCTGCAATAAAGCCGGGGGTAAAAGGGCCAGCGATAACACCAGCGGCAAGGTATCCAACAAGGGGAGAAATGCGTAAGCGGTTAGCAATCATTCCAAACAAAAACGCTAAAACTAACCCTCCAACAATCGTTGCAATCAGTGGCGTAGAATGTGGCATCCAGACTCCTTTTTGGTAGTGCGCAAATCTTGCACGTAGACAAATGAATCTTTATTTTATGGCATTTACCGCGTTTTCGCCTTAAAAAAACACCTATTTGTAACAAATAGGTGTTTGGGATAAAAAATTAAGAGTTATCACCATTTATAACGCTACTTTCACAGTATAAAGCGAAATTTTATGACAATAACCCTGATTTAATGAGTGCTATTGTATCTGTTTCTCTAGGGTTTTTTGCTGTTCTGATTAATATTTGGTAGCAATGCAGTAACTATCCCAAGCAAGGGTAGAAAAGCACAGAGATGATAAACAGACTCGATGCTGGTCAGATCGGCAACATAACCAAGAACGGCAGCACCCAACCCCCCCATACCGAATGCAAACCCGAAGAATAGGCCAGAAACCATACCAATTTTACCCGGTATTAACTCCTGTGCATAAACCAGAATAGCAGAGAAGGCGGAGGCGAGGATAACACCGATAATGACGGTTAAAACCCCTGTCCAGTAGAGACTTGCGTAGGGTAAAAGCAGTGTAAAGGGCGATACGCCAAGAATAGAGCCCCAAATCACATATTTCCTACCTATCTTATCGCCTAAAGGCCCGCCAATAATGGTTCCGGCAGCCACGGCGAAAAGGAAGGCAAAAAGATGAAACTGTGCATTTTGTACAGAAATACCAAACTTATCGATGAGATAGAAGGTGTAGTAGCTACTAATGCTCGCCAAGTAGAAATATTTGGAAAAAATCAGAATCAGCAGGATAGAAATTGACGCAATTACCGTCTTTCTCGGCAGAGTTTGTACCACAGTGCTCTGAGGTTTGCTTTTCGCCACCCTATTTTGTGATTTGTACCACTTGCTGATTTGCAGCAACACGACAATCGCCAGCAGGGCGGCGAGAGAGAACCAAGCCACATTGCCTTTCCCATAAGGGGCGATAATCAGTGCGGCAAGCAGTGGCCCGAGTGAGCTCCCGAAGTTGCCCCCCACCTGAAATATAGATTGAGCCAACCCATGACGCCCGCCAGAAGCCATGCGTGCCACACGGGATGACTCAGGATGAAACACAGAAGAGCCTGTCCCCACCAGTGCAGCGGCGATTAATACTGTTGGGAAGTTAGTGGCAAAGGCGAGCAACAACAGCCCTGAAAGCGTAAAACCCATCCCGATAGGCAAGGAGTAGGGCTGCGGGTGTTTATCTGTGTAGTAGCCAATAAGCGGCTGAAAGAGAGAGGCTGTCAACTGATAGGTCAGCGTAATCATCCCGATTTGAACAAAGCTAAGATTGAATTCGCCTTGTAACATAGGATAGATTGCCAAAATCAGCGACTGGATCATGTCGTTCAGTAAATGCGAAACGCTGATTGCCCCCAGAATAGCAAACGATGTTTTAGGTTTAGCATTCTTAGAAAGAGTATTGGGTGTAGGTTGGATGCTGTCAGTCATAAGAGACTCTATTCTGATAACAAATTAATAACCTATTGTGATGAGAGACGAGCTATTAGGCAAATAGAATATTGCTCATCAAGCTGCTCATTCAACGAGTAATTAAGGAAGAATGATGATGCCTAGAATATTAACCCTGCTAATAACGTTATGTTTCACCTCTCTGGCTTTTGCGGACTGTGGCGCGTTGATTACTGAGCTAGAAAATAAATTGTATAACGGACGTAAAAGCGAAATGAGCCTCTGCAAAGTATGGCCCGCAGATCAAACAAAGACAATTGTTGTTCTGCCAATGCCTGTCTCATCCCCAGATGCTCCGGATGTCACTCTTTATGATCTTGATGTGCTTGTGGTGGCGACAGATAGCCAACCGGCGGAGATATTAAGCTTTAGCCATGAACCAGAGGCACTAGTCAGTGATGCAGTGAGAATTGATGATATTCAGATTGATACCGCACGTTATCAGCTTAACTCACAGCAGAGAGCATTTGGTGTTAGGGTTGATTACAGAGGAAGTTCCAGCGCTAATCCTTTTGCAGAGCAGGTTTTATCTCTTTATGTGATGAAAGGCTCTGTACTGCAGGCCCTTTTTAAAGGGTTATCTGTCGAGCAATACGGTGGTGAGTGGGATACACGCTGCGCTGGTGAATTTAACTCGACAAAGCGGACACTCTCTATAGGCCAGACCGTTACGAAAGGCTACGCAGATCTTCGAGTCAATGAAGTGAGTGAGTTCTGGACCACGAAGGAGCAGGGAGATGTTTGCATTGATGAATCTAAAGAGATGAAAAAGACGAGCCATAGCCTTAAATATAATGATAAAGGCTATGACATTTCAGCGTTGAAATAGCGTCATATCGATTAATCGAGTTTAGCGATATCGGCAAATATCGCGCTGGTTAACGTGCCGAGATCGGCGGGGGCCAGTTCAAGGTCTAATCCACGCTTGCCACCAGAGACAAATACCGTCGCAAAACTCATCGCATTACTGTCAATTACGGTGGGTAGGCGCTTCTTCTGCCCCAATGGGCTAATGCCTCCCACAAGATAACCAGTAACGCGCTGGGCGATTTGCGGGTCTGCCATATCGGCTTTTTTGGCCCCTAGAGCCTTAGCCACTTTTTTTAGATCCAGCATCGTAGCGACGGGGGCGACGGCGACGGCGAGACTTTTAGCGTCGCCATTCAGGGCAACCAGTAGCGTTTTGTAAACCTGCTCTGCATTTAGCCCAAGTTTTTGCACTGCTTCATCACCAAAGTTTGTGACGTTGCTATCGTGCTCATACGGGTGAAGCGTAAACTTCACTCTGTTTTTCTCTAGGAGATTAACTGCCGGTGTCATGGCGTTCCCTCTGTTTTCTCATCAGTCAGGTATAAATAAGACAATATCACGCTCTTATTCTAGCGCCATTCCTATTGTTTATCAGGCGAAGAAAAGACGGATTCGGCTTTTAGTAGATCTACCAGATTATTTTTCCCATAAAGGTGCATGGCTCCGACGGCAACCACGTATTTCCCAGGGGGAAGCTCTCGTAGTTGCTTATTCCAGCGTTGGTTACGCTGGTTTAATAACAGCTCAAACAATTCAGGGCTGAAGGTATCAGGCAGTTCGGCGAGATGAGATTGAGTGCTTGGCTCAATCCAGCTACTCAGCATTTTCTGTAGCAGACGGGCGTTAACGCTCCAATGTTCAAGTGTATCTTCCAGCAAAGAGAAGCCATCATCCGGCAGGTTTTTCAGCAATCTGTACTGTTCGTCTACACCTTCTAACTCAATGATCTGTTTTTGCTGGATATGAGCATGTTGCAGTAGCTGATAATCAATGCCGTAGTCCGGTTTTAACCCCAATCGAGCCGCTTGTTGGGACTGTAACATGAGCGCGATATACCAGTAGGCCGCAGAGTCGAAGCTCTCCGTCTCAATACCAAGCTCTTTACTGCGCGCTTGTAGCTTTTGATACAACGTCTCAGAAAGGCGCTCTTTTATTGGCACGGTGAGTTCTGGTGCATCCAAATGGTTTGAGCCTGTGCTGATATCCGCTTCGACAATCAGCGTATCAGCTTGATTGAGCCGGTCGATTAACGCTTTTGGCAGAGGGGCCATATCAGCAGTCCCCATGTGAATACTGCCTACTAGATGCAGCTCGATACCGTTCTCTAGCACCATATCCAGTGCGGGGTAAGCGTGAGCAGTCGGGGCAAAGAACCCAATCATAGTGGCTAACTGACGAAGGCGTTTTAGCATGAGATGTCCATTGTCTGTAACAGTATTGAGTCGTGTGTATGGCAATGTGGCAAGAGCGATATGCTAAACATAAAAGGGCGCATAAGTGAAATATTATGCGCCCTTACGGCTTTAATCCTTGTTACGTGCTTAATCTTTAGGCTTAAAACGCAACAGCCGATTGGCATTACTGACAACGGTAATGGATGAGAGCGCCATAGCAGCGCCGGCGACAACAGGGCTTAATAGCTGATGAGTTAACGGATACAGCACACCCGCAGCAATAGGAATACCCAACGAGTTATACACGAAAGCACCCAACAGATTTTGCTTCATGTTCCGCAGCGTGGCTCTAGAAAGTGACATCGCATCGGCAACACCCTCTAAGCTGTGGCGCATCAGCGTAATGGCGGCTGTTTCAATAGCGATATCGCTGCCGCTGCCCATCGCTATCCCCACGTTAGCCTGTGCTAGTGCGGGGGCATCATTGATACCGTCACCGACCATCGCGACTTTATACCCTTCAGCCTGAAGCTGTTTGATAGCATCGGATTTTCCCTCTGGCAGTACTCCTGCGATCACCTTGTCGATCCCGACTTCTTTTGCAATAGCGTTCGCGGTGACAGGGTTATCACCCGTTAACATAACGAGCTTGTAGCCCTGCTTGTGTAACCGCTCTAGTGCTTTAACACTATCACTGCGTAGTGGATCGCGAATCGCAAACAAAGCCGCGGGGGCACCGTTAGCCGCTAAAAGAACGGGGGTCGCACCTTGCTCTGCCTGTTGCTGTAAATGGCTCTGCATACTTGCTGTCTCTACGCCATTTTGTTCGAGCAGCGCCGCGTTTCCCAGCAGTAGCGCTGTACCATCGACATCACCACTCACACCCAAGCCTCTCAAAGTTCGGAATTGGGTGGTATCAGGCAAACGTATTCCTTCCGCTTTTGCCAAAATAGCGCGGGCCAGAGGGTGGTTAGCGCCTTGTTCAAGTGCCGCCGCATAGCGCAAAGCTTGCTCTTCGGTCACATCGCCAAATGTCTGGATAGCGACAACTTTGGGTTGGCCTTCAGTGAGTGTTCCTGTCTTATCGAAAACCAATGTATCAAGCTCACTGGCCTGTTGTAGTGCATCGGCATCTCTGACCAAAATCCCCATTTCAGCGGCACGGCCCACGCCAGAGATAATCGACATCGGCGTGGCTAAACCTAAGGCACAAGGGCAGGCGATAATCAGCACCGTAGTAGTAATAATCAGCATGTAAGCCATTTGTGGCTGAGGGCCGAAAACGTACCAAATTGCCCCGCTAAACAGCGCAATCGCTACCACTACGGGGACAAAGATAGAGGAGATTTTATCGGCCATCTGCCCTATAACGGGCTTACTGCTCTGGGCCTGTCTGACTAATTTGATAATTCTGGCAAGGGTGGTTTGGCTACCGATTGCCGATGCTTGAAACTGCACGCTTCCATCTTGTACGAGTGTACCTGCATGAATAAGGTCACCGTCGGCTTTTTGCTGTGGAATCGGCTCGCCGGTTAGCATAGCCTCGTCCATCCACACTTCACCTTGCACGATAACACCATCAACAGGCACGCGATCGCCAGTTGTCAGGCGCAGTGTCATTCCTGTCGTGACCTCAGCAAGAGGGATAATTTTCTCCCCTTCAGGGGTTACCACGCGTGCGGAGGGCGGAGTGAGGTCAAGCAGCCGCTCAAGCGCTTTGGAAGAGCGTTGGCGTGCTCTCTGCTCTAAAGCATGCCCCAGATTAATCAGGCCTATAATCATGGCGCTGGCTTCAAAGTAGAGGTGCCGAGCCTCCATTGGGAAGAGATTGGGCCATAGCGCGACGCTCATGGAGTAAATCCATGCTGCGCCCGTACCTAGAGCAACTAGCGTGTCCATGGTGGCGCTGCGATTAAGCAGGCTACGCCATGCGCTGGTAAAAAAGTGCCCGCCAGCAACAACCAGTACTGCTAGCGTGACGAGACCAAGGATAATCCAGTGTGTTTGATTATCTGGTGTTAGCGACATGCTGCCACCAAAGATCCCCCACAACATCATAGGGATCCCCAGTAACAGTCCTAAAGCGGCTTGCCACTGGAAACGGCGGATGCTCTGGCGGGTGGATTGCTCCTGCCGCTCGCGGCGAGTGGCTTCATCCTGAATAAGTTCTGCACCATATCCTGCTTTCTTAACCGCAGCGAGCAGCTCCGCGGCATTGGGTGCCCCCATAATCAGTGCGCTACGTTCAGCCAGATTGACTCTGGCATCGGTCACACCGGGGACGCTCTTCAATGCTTTTTGCACTTTAAGGACACAGCTCGCACAGCTCATGCCTTCCAACAGTAGCTGGATGTTGTCATCTTCATCTGCAACAGGTGCGGGAGAACTATTTTCAGCCGGAACAGAAGAGGCCGCTGCCAGCGTGTCCGGCTGTATGGCTGATTGTGTCAGCGGCTCAGATTTTGGGTGAGATTGGCTCTCGATGGCTGCGTGATAACCCGCTTTTTCAACGGCGGTAATCAGCGCGTCTGCTGGCGCATCACCATAGACTTTCGCCTGCTCGACGGAGACATCGGCAAAGGCAACACCTTCTACGGCCTCCAGTGCTTTTTTCGTCGAGCCAGCACAATGCATGCAGGAGAGACCGGACAACGCCAAGAGCGTATCCGGCTGTTGAGCTACCTCTGCTTGATAGCCTGCTTCTTCGATAGTGGCGATTAGTGCCGGGCTTTCTACGCTTCCGGTTACCGTTGCATAGTTGATGCTGACATCAGCCGTCTCAACGTTAGGATTGGCCTCTAACGCTTGTTTGACACGGTTAACACAGTGCTTACAGGTAAGGCCCTGTAAAGCGAGAAGAGTCGTGTTTGACATAGAAATATCTCCTGTTATTGAAAGCCACTCTTGTTTGCATCTATCTGTGAGACGCTTCTCATCACAGAGAAAATACGCACAATTCAGCGACCTTTTTTGTATACTGCAAGAAGTTAAACCTTCCAGCAAGGTTAAGGTCAAGGGGATTCTATGAATATTAGCCATGTGGCCAATAAGACTGGTCTAACAAACAAAGCTATCCGCTTTTATGAGGAAAAAGGGCTGATTACGCCGCCTATTCGCGGTGATAACGGTTACCGTAGTTATAGTCTCCACCACATCGAAGAGCTAACGCTGCTGAGGCAGGCGAGGCTGGTGGGGTTTAATTTAGATGAGTGCCGTGATCTGGTTGCGCTGTTTCACAACCCTGATCGCCGTAGTTCTGATGTTAAAGAACGCACTTTGCAGAAAGTGGATGAGATCCAAACCCACATTGATGAGCTAACGTTGATGCGACAGAAGCTTATCGATCTTGCAGAGCAATGCCCTGGTGATGATGGTGCAAACTGTCCGATAATGGATAGCTTGAGTGGGTGTTGCCACCATAAGGTGAAATAGGGGTAAGCATTGATTTGATGTAGCCCCGAAGAGATTATCTACGGGGCTGAGGATGTCTAGATAGTAGTCCGTGAAATAGTGCGGATCTTCAACGTGATCCCTTCAACGCCAACCACTTCAACTTCACTGCCGACGGCAATATCTGTTTCAGCCTGTACACGCCATGAACCATCGCCAACGTTAAGACGGCCATTACCGTTTACTAGCGGTTCGGTTAATGTCGCGCGTGAGCCAATAAGCTGCTGATTTCTCTCGTTAAGCGTATCTACATCCCGTTTAGGGTGATGGCATTTTTGTAGCCAGTACCACCACAGAACAGCCATCAAGACAGTCAGAACAGAAAAACAGACCCACTGCCACTCCCAGCCGAGAGGGAGCAGCCACACTAACAGGCCGATAAGAACGGCTGAAATTCCGCTCCATAGCAGATAACCCGCAGTCCCCAATAGCTCAGCGGCAAGGAGTAATCCCCCTAGCGAGAGCCAGAACCAGTGCGGGTTCTCCATTAATTGTGCAAACATAGCCCACGACCTCGCTTATTTAGCGCTCTTACCTTCTTTCAGCATCTCGACGATACCGCCGACAGAGCCGATGAGGTTACTTGCTTCCAGAGGCATCATGATAACTTTGCTGTTATCTGCACTGCCGATGGACTGAAGCGCATCGGTGTACTTTTGAGCAACGAAGTAGTTGATCGCATTGATATCACCGGCAGCAATCGCCTGAGAGACCATTTTGGTTGCTTCAGCTTCGGCCTGTGCAGCACGCTCACGGGCTTCTGCGGCTAAGAATTCGGAGGCTCTTTCACCTTCTGCTTTCAAAATTTGAGACTGTTTCTCACCTTCAGCACGCAAAATTGCCGCCTGACGCACACCTTCTGCCTCCAAGATATCGGCACGCTTGGTACGTTCGGCTTTCATCTGGGCGTTCATCGCGGCAATCAGCTCTGCTGGTGGGCGAACATCACGGATCTCAATACGGGTGACTTTGATGCCCCAAGGGTTCGTGGCTTCATCAATAATGGCTAACAGGCGTGAGTTAATGCGATCGCGCTGTGACAGCATCTCGTCCAGTTCCATTGAACCCAGAACAGTACGCACGTTAGTCATCGCTAGATTCACAATTGCCAATTCCAAATTACTGACTTCATAGGCAGCTTGGCGAGCATCAATGACTTGAATAAAACAGACGGCATCAATCGTGACGCTGGCGTTATCTTTAGAGATAACTTCTTGTGATGGGATATCTAAAACTTGCTCCATCATATTAATTTTACGGCCAATACGGTCCATAAAAGGAATAACAATGTTCAAGCCTGGTTTAAGTGTACGAAGGTAGCCGCCAAACCGTTCTACAGTCCATTGATAACCTTGAGGGACGATCTTGATACCGGCATAAACGATAATTAGCGCGACGATAACCAAGGTTGGTATGACATAAATCATCTCTTATTCTCCATAATGACGAGCATTTTATTTGATGTATGTACTGTAAAGCATTTCGCCAAGATGTGAATTTGATTTGCTAAGAAACGGGCGAATATTTTCTTCAATATGAAGATGTAAGGGCAGTTTTTAGGGGGGAGGGGCAGTTATAGAAAAAAATAGCGTGGGATGTGCATTTTCACATCCCACTATTCATATAGAGAGAACTCAGTACAGTAAAGAGTAAAGCTGGCGACGATATTTCGCAGCTAAGGCATCACCTGTACCCAATGCGGCGAGAATATCCATCAGCGTTTTACGTGCCGCGCCATTAGCTGCCCCAAGGTCGGTTTTCAGGTGCCCCATCAACAACTCTAAAGACTCTTCGTTACGCCCAACAGTATGTAGCTGTAATGCCAGTTGAACCGCCAGTTCTGCGTTATTTGGCTCATCCTGTACTTGTTGTTGAAGCTGTTGAATCTCAGGGGTATCTGCCGCTTGTTTCATCAGCTCTATCTGCGCCACCAAGCCTTGATAGCGCGTATCTCTATCTTGGATTGGGATCGTTGCCAAAATAGCCTCGGCGTCTTCGCTACGATTTAGCGCAATCTGTACTTCGACCAGTGTCAGGTTGATATCGCTGCGCTGAGGGCTTAGCTGTTGGGCTTCTTTTAGCAAAGGCAACGCTTCTGCAAATTGCCCATTACCAATAAGCTGCATGGCGGCCTCAAGCTTAAGGTCTTCCGTTTTAGGAAGAAAACGGCCGAGTAGCTCGCGGATCATCTCTTCAGGTTGCGGGCCTTGGAAGCCATCTACGGGCTGCCCATTTTGGAAAAGATAAACGGTAGGGATAGCGCGTAAGCCAAATTGGCTGGCGATCATCTGCTCTGCATCACAATCAAGCTTTGCCAGAATAAACTGCCCAGCATATTCATGTGCCAGTTTCTCTAATACAGGGGTGAGCTCTAAGCAGTGTTGGCTTCTTTCAGACCAGAAATAGAACAGCACAGGCAGTGTGGCTGATTGATCAAGGACCTGATGCAGGTTGGTTTCGTTGATATCAATAACGCTGTTGGTCACATTATTCTCTAGCATGTGTTTATTCTCGCGATCGTTTTTCTACAATATGGGGGTAATTTACTCTTCTTCAAGCTGAGTTGGTGACACTTCTCACTTTTCAGCCTCTACCACACTGGCGATTAATTCTTTCTCAAAAGCGCATCTAAACAGCGAGACGGTAGCAGACGCTTCATCAGTGCCATGACATGGGTCACCATCGTCACTCTGTAGCGCAGTTTGGGCGTCGGGCTTTCTAGCGCATGTATTATTTTAGGAACAACATCTTCAGGCGTGAGAGTAAAGCGCTTCGCAATACCGGGGTTAGAGACGGTCTTGCCTGTCTGTGCTTGTTCTACATTCTGGGTAAAGTTGGTGGTAATAGGGCCGGGTTCAATCAGGCTGACATGCAACCCTGTACCAAAGAGTTCGAGACGTAATGCGTCCGACCATCCCTCTAGCGCATGTTTACTCGCTGCATAAGCCCCACGGCCAGCGGTTGAAATAAAGCCGAGTACTGAACTGGTTTGGATAATTCGGCCTTCACCACTCTTTAGCATGGAAGGGAGCAGGCGGAGTGTGAGCTCATGGGTACCAAACAGGTTGGTAGAGAATTGCCGCTCCAATTGCTGGCGGGAGATACTTTGCAACTCACCGTACAGGCCAAAACCACCATTATTAAATAAGCCGTATAGACGACCACCCGTCAGTGATAGCACTAGCTCGGCGGCGCTTTGAACGCTCATACTATCGTCTAAATCCAGTTGAATACCCTGCATTCCCAACTGGTTCATTCGTTCGACATCTTCCTTTTTCCGGCAGGCGGCAAAAACATGGTAGCCGCGCTGATGTAAAGCCATCGCGGCGGCAAGGCCTATTCCACTTGAACTGCCGGTAATTAATACTGCGCGTTGCATAATATCGTGTTACTCCGAAACGATAATTCTCTAGAAGGTTTACCTATTGGGTGATAGCATTTTTTAGCTGATTATCCATCCAGTCAGCAATAAAAGGTTGGGCATCAGCGTTGGGGTGTAGGCCATCTTGCAGCATCCACTCCGGCTTAATCACCACTTTCTCCATGTAAAAAGGGATCAGCTGAATTTTATATTGTTCTGCTAAACGTGGATAAATAGCACTAAAAGCATCGCTGTAACGTTTACCGTAGTTAGGCGGTATTCTTATCTGCATAAGTAAAGGTTTAGCACCAGTGTTATGTACTGCTGTGATGATTTTTACTAGCTCTTGTTCAATATCTTGTGGCATAAAGCCTCTAAGGCCATCGTTAGCACCTAGCTCAATAAGTACCCAGTCGGGCTTATATTGTTCCAGCAAAGCAGGCAAGCGAGCGAGGCCCTGTGCAGCGGTATCACCGCTAATACTGGCATTGATAATTTGAACACCAGAGGGATCTTTCTTCCAACGTTCGGCCAATAACGAGGCCCAGCTGTTTTGTACGGATAGCTGATAGCCTGCACTCAGGCTATCCCCCAGAATTAATAGATTTTTAGCGGTTGCGGTTTGCATGCTAAACATCCCCACAAATAACAGGAGCGGTAGATGCCAGCGGAATATGTGCTTGAAGTTGATAATCTTTGTAAACAAGTGGGTCAAGGCGAACATAAAATAGCCATCCTTACAGGGGTTGAACTTGCTGTTAGATCTGCTGAGACGATAGCATTAATTGGTGAATCAGGATCGGGTAAATCGACGCTACTTGGTATTTTAGCAGGGTTAGATGATGGGACAGAAGGTCGCGTTACTCTGCTGGGGAGTGACCTTTCAACACTGGATGAAGAAGCTAGAGCTGCGCTTCGTGCACGAGACGTCGGTTTTGTGTTTCAGTCTTTTATGCTGGTCCCAACGCTGAGTGCATTGGAGAACGTTCAACTTCCTGCGCTATTGCGTGGCGAGAGCGAAAAGAATAGTCGCGAGCAGGCCATTCAACTTTTATCTCCGCTGGGGCTAGCGGAGCGTTTGCACCATTTGCCAGCACAACTCTCTGGTGGAGAGCAACAACGCGTTGCCCTCGCGCGTGCGTTTAGTGGTCGCCCTAGAGTGCTGTTTGCCGATGAGCCAACGGGTAACCTAGATCGCCAAACAGGTGATCGTATTGCCGATCTTCTTTTCTCTCTTAATCGTGATTTTTCAACCACCTTGATTCTGGTGACGCATGATGAGCAACTGGCGGCACGCTGCCAGCGTCGTCTGCGTGTTGTCGATGGCAAATTGAGGGAAGAATCATGATTTGGCGCTGGTTTTGGCGTGAATGGCGCTCTCCATCATTGTTGATTGTTTGGCTGGCATTAACGCTGGCGGTTGCCTGTGTGCTGGCATTAGGCAGCATCAGCGATCGGATGGATCGCGGCCTGAGCCAGCAAAGCCGCGACTTTTTAGCGGGAGATAGAGTGCTGCGCTCATCAAGGCCAGTATCTGAAGCTTGGCTGACTCAGGCGCGTGAGCAAGGGCTAACGATCAGCCGTCAGATGTCATTTATGACGATGACGTATGCAGGCGATCGACCGCAGCTCGCGTCAGTGAAGGCTGCGGAACCAAGCTATCCTCTCTATGGTGTTTTAGAGACTAGCCCTGCGGGGCTTCGGCCAGAGGCAGGTTCTGTTCTGGTTTCACCTCAGTTGCTCTCGCTGCTAAATATAAAAGTGGGGGATAAGCTAGATGTTGGGGATACAACCTTAACTATCTCTGGCGAGCTACTGGCAGAGCCCGATGCGGGCTTTAACCCCTTCCAGACATCGCCACGTATTGTTATTAGCTTAAATGATGTACCTGCGACTGGTGCTATTCAACCGGGAAGCCGCCTGACCTACCGCTATATGTTTGCGGGAGAAGAGGCTGTACTCAACCGTTTTGGTGAGTTTCTTGCCCCTCAGTTAGAGCCAGACCAGAAGTGGTTTAGCGTGGGGGATTCGGGTAATGCCGTTGGTAAATCCCTTGAGCGTTCGCGGCAGTTTCTGCTGCTGTCTGCGCTGTTAACGCTGGTGCTTTCTGTGGCTGCTGTTGCGGTGGCGATGGGGCATTACTGTAAAAGTCGCTACGATTTGGTCGCGGTACTAAAAACATTAGGGGCGGGGCGAAGCGCATTACGGAAATTGATTATCGGCCAGTGGGCCATTCTCCTTCTTCTTGCCGCTGTGTGTGGTGGTTTGATAGGGAAACTCTTCGAACAATTGATGTTACGCCTGCTTGCCCCTGTATTGCCGAGCCGATTGCCTGAAATGGGCTGGTGGCCTTGGGTTTGGGCATTAGGCACGCTACTGCTGATCTCTGTATTAATTGGGCTCAGGCCTTATCTTCAACTGCTGGCGACTCAGCCTCTGCGCGTGTTACGGCAAGAATCTATCGTTAATGTGTGGCCATTGCGTTACTACCTGCCCATTCTCTTTATTATTGTTGCGCTATTACTGGCAGTGGTTGTTGGGTTTAGCCCCCTGTGGTGGACAGTACTATTCGGGATGATGGCTCTGGCCTTATTGCTGGGGATTATCGGGCGAGGTGGTTTGCTGATTCTGCATAAACTGACTATCTCCCGCTTGCCCGTAAGATTGGCGGTAAATCGGTTGTTACGCCAACCTTGGGTCACCACCAGCCAGCTTGCTTCATTTTCTCTCTCTTTTATGCTGCTTGCGCTGCTTTTTGTGTTGAGAGGCGATTTACTGGAACGTTGGCAGCAGCAGCTTCCGCCAGAGAGTCCGAACTATTTTTTGATGAATATGACATCGGAACAGGTTAAGCCTGTGACTCAGTTTTTACAGGAACGAAAAATTGAGACATCGGCCTTCTATCCAATAGTTCGTGCCCGTTTAACTGAGATTAACGGCAAACTGGCGACAGAGATCGTTGGTGAAAACGACCCTGGCGGTGAGGCAGTCAATCGGGAGCTCAGCCTAACTTGGCAGGCTGAACTGCCAGAGTACTCTCCGATAACCAAAGGCAGTTGGCCACCGGCAAGTGATGAAGTTTCTATGGAGCAAGGGGTGGCGGAACGCTTGGGGGTCAAAATAGGGGATACGTTGACCTTTACCGGAGACGCGAAGCGCTTCAGTGCGAAGGTGAGTAGCTTTAGACAAGTTGATTGGGAAAGCTTAAGGCCAAATTTCTATTTTATCTTCCCGCCTAAAGCGTTAGATAACCAACCACAAAGTTGGCTAACCAGCTTCCGCTATCAAGGGAATGGAGATGAGTTAACCCAGCTTAATCGCCAATACCCAACGTTAAGCTTGCTGGATATTGGCGCCATGATGAAGCAGATTAGCCAGGTATTACAGCAGGTAAGCCGTGCGCTTGAAGTCATGGTTGGGCTAGTACTTATTTGCGGTTTCTTACTGTTGCTGGCTCAAGTTCAGGTTGGGATGCGCCAGCGCCGTCAAGAACTGGTGGTTTATCGCACATTAGGGGCAGGAAAACGCCTACTTAGAATGACGTTATGGTCTGAGTTTGCGGCATTGGGGTTAGTATCTGGGATTTCTGCGGCGTTTGGCGCTGAAGTGTCACTATGGCTATTACAACGCAAAGTGTTTGATTTCCCTTGGGAGCCTAATGTCCTCTTATGGATACTCTTACCGTTAATTAGCATGTTGCTGCTTTCACTATGTGGGGGCTGGTTAGGGGTGAGACTGTTAAAAGGTAAGGCTCTGTATCGGCGGTATAATGAGTGATGAGTAAGTTAATTGCATGATATTGTTAGTATTTTTGTGTATTGGCGATTTGTGATAAAGGAGTTTTTTATATTCTTTAAAATCAAATGGTTATATTTTCATGATTAGAGGAAAATATTGGTACATTTTTGCGCGCCAATAAAGTTATTATAAAACAGTCGGATGTGTTTAGAGTGTTCCCTGCGCGAGCGGGGATAAACCGGCTCAATGCTACGCGCAAGAATAAGACTAAACGTGTTCCCTGCGCGAGCGGGGATAAACCGAATTTTGTGCCATGTTGGGTATTAGTAATAGTGTGTTCCCTGCGCGAGCGGGGATAAACCGGTTAGCGGTATTTTTCAGTTTGAGGGTGCGGCGTGTTCCCTGCGCGAGCGGGGATAAACCGAGTAACTTCAATGATTGGATTCGGCAGCACGAGTGTTCCCTGCGCGAGCGGGGATAAACCGTACCCCGTCGAAGGAACACCCGGTGTAATGGGGTGTTCCCTGCGCGAGCGGGGATAAACCGGCGTTACGAAGGACCGTGGTCGCTTTTCGATAGTGTTCCCTGCGCGAGCGGGGATAAACCGGCGCTTGGGGAGAGTGGCCAGCTTATTATTAAGTGTTCCCTGCGCGAGCGGGGATAAACCGTTCAATACTTTCAACCCACGGCTCTTTGTCGTGTGTTCCCTGCGCGAGCGGGGATAAACCGACTTCACACGCCCGATTGTTACGGCGGCGTTTGTGTTCCCTGCGCGAGCGGGGATAAACCGTTCGAATCGTCAAAGAAAAAGTCGCGGCAGTGGTGTTCCCCGCGCGAGCGGGGATAAACCGCGCGGCGTTATTCATTTTGATATCGAGTTGGGGTGTTCCCCGCGCGAGCGGGGATAAACCGCTGGGCGCGTTAATCTTGATGGAACCAAACACGTGTTCCCCGCGCGAGCGGGGATAAACCGTTCTTAATCATAACGCCATCCAGAATTGAGCCGTGTTCCCCGCGCGAGCGGGGATAAACCGATAATTTTTTATATATTTATAACCCTGATTTAGTGTTCCCCGCGCGAGCGGGGATAAACCGTTTTTAAATAGATACGGCCAGACCAGAACACGGTGTTCCCCGCGCGAGCGGGGATAAACCGGACATTATGTACTAGTTTATTTTTGCAGGCTTTGTACTTATATGTACTTACACCGCATTTGATACGGCAATATCATGTCACGAAAATTTAGCGGCCACTTCGATATTATGATCACCTGTTCCTCTGAGGCATCGATTAATCGTAATAATGCCAAATCACGGTTATCTCCTAACCTCCATGCGACGAACATTCCTGACATATAATAACCATCAGGCTTGCCTAATAACTCTGATAATTCATGCTCATTTTTTTTCGTGCAAACACCATGATTTACAATTAATTCATAAACCATAAATTGCCGTTTGCTGGTATCCGTGCGCCATACCTCTGATGAGAATGGCTGATGTCCATCATCTAGTTTTATTAGGAAAAGTCGTATATTCGATACGTTAAAAATTAACAATAACAACAGCAAAATAAGAAATACTAAAAAACCGATGCTTAACTTCATATTATGGGAAGTCGACAAGTTCCCCCCTCATTGCCATGCCGTAACACACCTCAGCTAATGCAGCATCACTTTTCTGAGTCGAGCCTAGCGCAGCGCCAGCCCGATTATTGTAATCATCCATACGTTTTTCACGCGATGGGTTTCCGGGATAATTTTCATGTGTATCTAAATAGCGTATAGCTGTGTAATACCCTAAATCCCTAGAGAGAATCGCGGCAAAATAACAGTGCTTAAATGCATCAGCCATATTGTTATACGGGCGATCACCTGGGAACCGTCTGTCTGTTTCGTTGCTCGCGGTAATAGATGCAAAAGCAACTCGTACGGTATCAATCGGATGAGTCGCTATCAAAGCCCATTCATCGCCCGTAGGATGTGTATAATATTTTGACATATACCTTCCTTGTTTATCAGGAGGGTAATGTAATATATGGCCCTACCCCATCCTAATAATACTTTCATATATAGCTCTGTTAACTATTCATTTTAATAGCGCCATCGCTGCTATTACAGTTATGCGCTTTTCAGGATAGTAGTGAATATCGATGAGTATTTCGTCGATTGGCTGAGTCTCTGTTACTTGTTGATTAAAACGACCGCCTTCTAATTTTTTGAACACATCCCACGGCTGATCGGTTTCTAACATTTTGGTATGGCGGGCGGTCCTGCATTCTGTCCAGAGAATGAGACTGCGAGTTTTTGAGGAGACGGATTTTGTGACTAGTTCGAAGATGTGTTCCCCGCGCGAGCGGGGATAAATCGGAGTCATAGAAAAGGGTAGTGATGTTTTTTGACGTGTTCCCGCACAAACAGGGATAAGCAAAGGAACTTACCTTACAAAGGTGGACGTTAGAGTATTCCACCCAAGGGTTATTCGCTCGCAGCTAACACCTGTTTCCCCCACTCTAACGCTGCGTGGTACTCATCAGGTAATAGTGGCATTAAGCCATCTAATGACTGATTGAGCAGTGCGGGGTCTCTATCTGTTAGATTTAGGTGGCCGACTTTTCTGCCTACTCTAACTTCTTTGTCATACCAATGTAGGTGAACCAGCGGCAGAGATAGCCATTGTGGGTTTACGTCTGTACCAATGATATTCACCATCACCGATGGGCTGGAAACGACGGGTTTAGGCAGTGGTAAATCCAATATAGCCCTGAGGTGAAGTTCAAATTGGCTAATAGATGCGCCGTTTTGTGTCCAGTGCCCGCTGTTATGCACGCGTGGTGCGAGCTCATTAATCAGCAGCGTATCACCAACAATAAAGCACTCCATCGCCATCACTCCCACGTAATCCAGCTTATTCACAATGGCAGAGAGCATTTGCTCTGCCTGTGGTTGAAGTTTGGGGTTTATGGCTGGTAACGCCACGCTAGTTCGTAGAATGCCATCCTGATGCAGGTTATGTGTTAGTGGATAGAAAACACATTTGCCAGAGCGTGAGCGTGCACCAATAAGAGAAACTTCACCGTCGAAGGGAATACCTTGCTCGACAATGCACTCGCCATAGGCTTCTGTCGGTAGTTCGACGGTACCAATGGGGCGGATTCGCCACTGGCCTCTGCCGTCATAACCACCCACACGGCGTTTTACGATAGTAAAATCACCCAGCTTGGCAAAAATGTCTGGCCACTGTTCTTCATTTTCTAAGGCTTGCCACGGTGCCGTCGCGAGATGTAATTCATCGAGCAACGTTTTTTGCGTAAGGCGATCGGCAAGGAGAGGAAAAATATCCCGATTAACAAAACCAGTATGATGGGCCAATTCGCGAGTAAGAGGTGTTTCTGGCCAGCGCTCTATTTCGGCAGTAATGATGCCATTTTGGTAGGGAACCGCTTCGGGTTCCGCGTCTAAACCAACGGGAAAAACAGAGATACCTAACGGTTCACCAGCCTGACGTAGCATTCTGCCTAGTTGGCCATTGCCTAAAACACAAACGGGCTTCATGCATCAATCCTCGGATCGGGGTTATTGAGGACCTCATCCGTTTGTGCTTTACGCCATTGGTGTAGGCGCTCGCCAAGCTCTGAGTTATGCAGAGCGAGAACCTGAGCGGCAAGTAGCGCGGCATTTGCTGCACCTGCTTTACCAATAGCCAAGGTACCAACAGGAATACCCCTTGGCATTTGAACAATAGAATAAAGACTATCTATACCGCTGAGAGCCGCACTCTGCACCGGAACACCAAACACAGGGATAAGCGTCTTCGCCGCTAGCATACCGGGTAAATGAGCTGCGCCACCTGCGCCAGCGATGATGACGTCAAAGCCGTTTTTCTGTGCTTGCTCGG
The DNA here is from genome assembly GCA_000307305.1 of Enterobacteriaceae bacterium B14. GTDB lineage: Bacteria > Pseudomonadota > Gammaproteobacteria > Enterobacterales > Enterobacteriaceae > B14. Next base: position 1,605,879 of record DF158882.1, on the reverse strand, counting down.
CAAAGCTGAAAAGTTTATCAGGGGTACGATGAGCGGAGACGATTTCTACATGAAACGGGACATCCAGTTCGGTAAGAATATCTGCCGCGAACTGCATGGTTGTCCAATCGCTTTTAGATCCCATAACAATGGCGATTTTTGCCGGTGCAACATTGACTTGCATAGGTGTGAGGCTCCAGTGATATAGCAAGCGTCAGCTGGGGCGTTGTCTACGTCCCAGAAGAAGAGGGCGACAAGCATAACATGAGAAAATAGGTTAGGAAAACGGTTGCGTGATGACATCACTCGCCAATTTTTGAGCCACAGATGAGAAAAGAGAAAGAGCATCGTATAATCTTTCCGCCATTATTCAAGGAGTAGTATGAATGTACCGACAGTTATTGGAACCTATCTCGCAGTTTCTGTGTTGTGCAACGCCGGATAAATGGATTGATGAGGCGAGAAAGCCTGAAAATCTGCCAATGCTGCTGATAGACCATATGATCTGTGAATTGAAAGCGGCACAGACGGGGATGTGGTTAATCCGCAAATATGTGGCGGATAAACCAAGCGGAAATATATTGCTGGAGTGGCTCAAGCCTTATGAGGCGTTTATCTATTGTCGCGAAGGTGATTTGGCATCGCTAGCACAGAAAAATACACTGTCTAAAACACTCATTGCCAAAAACAGTGCCCCTTATAGCCAAGATCTGATGGATAAAATGGTCCTGCTGATAAAAGAAGAACTGCACCATTTTTATCAGGTTCTAGAGATTATGGCAGCGCGTGGGGTCGTTTATGAAAGTATCCCCGCAGGCCGCTATGCCAAAGAGATGGTGAAGCATGTGATTACCCATGAGCCAAAGATGCTCATTGATAGGCTTATTTGTGGTGCTTATATCGAGGCTCGTTCATGCGAACGTTTTGCTAAATTAGCCCCTTTTCTTGATGATGATTTGCACCGTTTTTATATCTCACTGCTGCGCTCAGAATCGCGCCATTATCAGGATTATCTAACATTGGCAGAACAAGTCGCAGGCTATGATATTAGTGCTCGAGTGAAATATTTTGGCGAGATAGAAGCGGAGCTAATTTTACAACCGGACGAACAGTTTCGTTTTCACAGCGGGGTGCCGATTTAATTCGTGACGATAGGCAAGGGAAACTCGATGAGTTCGAGGTTATCTGCGGTGACTTTAAGCACTGAGCCTGTTTCATGCCATGCACCTAAGACAGCGCGGCGAGCTGGGTGGTTTTGAACCATCAGTTCATGGATGGCTGGGCGATGAGTGTGCCCATGAATCAGCAAGGTGGTGTGGAAATAAGCCATAGATTCGATAACGGCTTGTTGATTCACATCCATCAATGAGATGGATTTCATTTCGTTTGTCATACGGCTACGGTTTCTTAGCTTAGCCGCAATTTTAAGACGAGTCTTGAGAGGCATCGCCAAAAATAGCCATTGAATGATTGGGTTATGAACGATACGCCTAAAACGTTGGTAGCCAATATCATCAATGCAAAACGTGTCGCCGTGGGCAATGAGTGTTTTTGTACCGTATAAATCAAGCAGAAAATAGTGAGGAAGCAGGTGCATACCACTCCGTTTTGCAAAGGCTTTTCCTACAAGAAAATCACGGTTACCATGAATAAAATAGCAAGGAACACCTTTTTGATGCAGATTGAATAGGGCATTAGCCACAATATCGTGCAAGGGTTCGGGGTCATCGTCACCGATCCATGTCTCGAAAAGATCCCCTAGAATATAGAGAGCCTCGGCATGGGGTGCATCTTCCTCTAGAAAACGAAGAAAACCGGCAGTAATTGCCGGTTCTTGTTCACTTAAATGCAGGTCAGCGATAAAAATTGTAGCCATTGAGCTGCAATTTACTCTTCGTCGATAGTGACAGAGGTGACGAGAACATCTTCTAGCGGTACATCATCATGTATGCCACGGCGGCCAGTACGCACGCCTTTGATTTTATCGAGAACATCTAATCCTTCAACAACTTCTGCGAATACGCAATATCCCCAGCCGCTCATAGTTTCAGATTTGAAGTTCAAGAAATCGTTATCAACTAAGTTGATAAAGAATTGAGATGAAGCCGAATGGGGCTCGTTGGTGCGAGCCATTGCTAATGAACCGCGGGTGTTTTTTAGACCATTATTAGCTTCGTTTTTAATCTCTGCCTTGCTGTCTTTCTCTTTCATCCCAGGGCCAAAACCGCCGCCTTGAATCATGAAGCCTTTAATCACACGGTGGAAAATGGTGTTGTCGTAGAATCCACTGCGGCAATAATCCAGAAAGTTAGCAGCTGTAATTGGTGCTTTTTCTGTATTAAGTTTAATAACGATATCGCCGTGATTGGTATGAAAAGTAACCATAAAAGTAGCCCTACTGATTAATATGCTGTGAAGGTAACAAATGCTTGTAAAACGTTCTTGTGCGAACGTTTAAATGAACGTGATAAGTGTAACTTAGAACTTATCTTGTTTGGCTATTTTATTTATTTTCTCCGAGCATTGCCCACTTTCGTGGAGGACATACGCATTTCTATATGCAAGGGGAGTTGGACAGTTAGAAAAAAGCGATTTCGGTCCAAAATTATATCGATGAAGAGGGGATGTGTAGAGATGCCCTTGCAAAGGGCTATAGTTCGGGGTTCAATAGGCAATTCATCTATCTTAAATACGCAATAGACGGGTCACGAATGCTAAAGGTTTACAACACGCTGAGCAGACAAAAAGAGGAATTTATACCCATTCACGCCAATAAAGTGGGCATGTATGTATGTGGCGTGACGATTTATGACCTGTGTCATATTGGGCACGGGCGTACGTTTGTCGCATTCGATGTTGTATCTCGCTATTTACGCTATTTAGGCTATGACCTTAAATATGTGCGTAACGTTACCGATGTTGACGATAAAATCATTAAACGAGCAGCAGAGAACGGTGAGACATGTGACCAACTCACTGAGCGCATGTTGGCTGAAATGCATGCAGATTTTGATGCATTAAATATTGCGCGGCCTGATCTGGAGCCACGAGCAACACACCATATCGCTGAAATTATCGAGCTTGTTGAAAAACTTCTCGCACGTAATCATGCCTATGTAGCCTCTAACGGTGACGTAATGTTCTCCGTTGAAACGGATGCTGATTATGGTGTGTTATCACGTCAGGATCTTGAGCAGTTACAGGCTGGTGCGCGTGTTGAAGTGGCCGATGTTAAGCGTAATCCCATGGATTTTGTGCTGTGGAAAATGTCGAAACCGGGTGAACCTAGTTGGGCATCGCCTTGGGGAGAAGGCCGCCCAGGCTGGCATATTGAGTGTTCTGCGATGAACTGTAAGCAGTTAGGTGAACATTTTGATATCCACGGTGGTGGCTCAGACTTAATGTTCCCCCATCATGAAAATGAAATAGCGCAATCAACCTGTGCTCACGAAGGACCGTATGTGAATTACTGGATGCACTCCGGTATGGTGATGATTGATAAGGAAAAAATGTCAAAATCACTAGATAATTTCTTTACTATTCGTGATGTACTTGCTTATTACGATGCTGAAACGGTGCGCTATTTCTTAATGTCTGGGCACTATCGCAGCCAACTGAACTATAGCGAAGACAATCTGAAGCAGGCTCGTTCTGCCCTTGAACGTTTATATACTGCGCTACGGGGAATGGATGAAAACGCACAGCCAGCTGGTGGTGGTGAGTTTGTTGCCCGTTTCCGTGAGTCTATGGACGACGATTTTAATACACCAGAAGCGTACTCCGTGCTGTTTGACCTAGCACGTGAAGTGAATCGTTTGAAAGCAGAAGACCTAGCAGCAGCGAGTGGTTTAGCGGCTCGTTTACGTGAGCTTTCTGCGGTGTTAGGGCTACTGCAGCAAGATCCTGAGTTATTTCTTCAGGGGACATGCAGCACTGATGGTGATGATGTTGCGAAGATTGAAGCATTAATCCAACAGCGTAACGATGCCCGTAAGAATAAAGAGTGGGCGTTAGCCGATTCTGCACGCAACCAGCTGACTGAGATGGGTATTGAGCTGGAAGATGGCGCACAAGGTACAACATGGCGGCGTAAATAGAACGGTTTTCACTGCGTTAAAACAGTAAAAAAGGCGCGATGATATCGCGCCTTTTTTATGTAATTTTTCTAACCAACAGTGCGGATATTATCAATATTTTTCTGGCAACCACGTTGGTATATTGATGCAGCTTTCCGCTGCTAACATGCCATTTGGGCAATCATCAAGAATTAAAGGCCAAGGGTCCATAGGGGTTGTATACCAGACCCCTAATTCTACATTCATGCTCTCTTCCAAAAGGTGCTTATTCTTCTTCTGAGTCGGGTTGACCAGAATAGGAAAACGCAGCCATGTGCTCTCTGATTCCCGAGAAGGTTTTGGTGGTGCGATACCGTTTCGCTTAGCCCACTTCAGCCAAAATTTAGCCCCTTTACGGTGGTGCTGCAAGATAGTTGGCAGCATCGACAGTTGGTGGGTGAGAAGGGCCGCAACGCAGGGTGCCATGCGCCAACGATAAATAGGCGAAAATTGGTTGTTTAACTCTTCTGGTTGCACTTGGGGTACATGCTCTGATAGAGGCCATGTCTCATCAGGATGGGTTGCCGTCTCTGAGGTTGGCAAGCTGGCATAAGCGTGGCAGAGCGTATTCAGTAATTTCTGAATAAAAATGGGGTCGGCATCATCAAAGCTTTCGTATATCTGCTGTAATTTCTCGCCTAGCTCTGGGTTGGTAGTGATAGCCCAGCCACCATGAATAGTATTAACAACCTTTGAGCGTTCACTGCTAAAAATAGCGATATCACCAAAGGTACCGATGAGCTGTTGTTTATAGCGAGCGCCTGTTGCTTGTGCACAATCTTCAATAACCCATAAGCCATGTTCACGGGCAATGTCTAATATGGCGTCTAGATCGCGTGATACTAATCCAAAGGTGTGTTGGATGATCACGGCCTTAGTGTAAGGGGTGATTGCTTGCCGCATTTTTTCTGCATCAATTCCATAGGTATCTAGTTCGATATCCACGAACTGAGTATCGCAGCCATTAAATTTAATCGCATTGGTCACACTTTGGCTGGTGAAGGCGGGAATAATGACCTGATCCCCTGTCTCCAAACCAAGAACTTGAATAACGGCATAGAGTGCAGCCCTTCCACTCATAAAACTGGCTACATAAGGCGTATTCCAGTATTGGGAAATACTCTGGTGTAATAGGGAGATTCTGTCCTGCTGATGATGGGGAGAGTTATGGCTAAGTGCTGACTGAGCTATTTGCACATCTTCCTTTGTTAATGAATTGCTTAGCATGTTTATTTTATAAGGAAAAGGAACGGCTAGCATGAAAAAGACTCCCTGTTTTTGTGGCTTATTTGCTTGTTTTTTAATCTTTTGTTACGGAAGATAATCACAGTTTTATTTAATAACACTATTGCCTTATGACTATAAGGATAGATATTTGACAACATCATAGCAGGATGATAACGGTTTGTTTTTCAGATGGTTAAATCATCATAAGTGTTAAATATTGATGCGTGGGTGAGTATATTACTCAGGAGGATAATACACGGCAAACGGTAATAAGAAAAATGGCTGTAATAAAGCACAGGAAGGGGCTCTATACGTGTTTCGTGTCATTAGGCTTGCTACTTCACCACCAGATAACAGCGGTGAGGTAGCAAGGTGTCTGTCTTCTATGTAGCTTACTTGCTGTGATACTTCTCGCAGGCATCTAATGTATTCTGTATTAGTGTCGCAACGGTCATTGGCCCGACACCACCCGGAACAGGTGTTATCCAGCTTGCGCGTTCTGCTGCAACATCAAATTCAACGTCACCAACGACTTTTCCACTTTCTAGGCGATTAATACCAACGTCAATAACAACGGCACCAGGTTTAATCCACTCTCCAGGAATGAAACCAGGCTTACCGACAGCAACTACCACTAAATCAGCTCGGCGTACGTGCTCTTCTAGATTGATAGTGAAGCGGTGGGTAATGGTGGTCGTACAACCGGCAAGTAGTAACTCTAACGCCATAGGGCGGCCGACAATGTTGGATGCACCAACCACCAGAGCATCCAGACCATGTGTCTTTATGCCAGATCTTTCTAGCAGGGTAATGATGCCATGTGGTGTGCAGGGGCGTAGTGTCGGGGCACGTTGGCACAAGCGACCAACGTTATAAGGGTGAAAGCCATCAACATCTTTATTTGGGTTGATGCGCTCTAAGACTTTTGTGCTGTCGATCTCTTTAGGCAGCGGGAGCTGAACAAGGATCCCATCAATCTCTGGGTCGTCATTAAGGGTGTCGATAAGCGATAACAGCTCGTTTTCGTTAGCCGTTGAGGGTAAATCGTAAGAACGAGAGATGAACCCAACTTCTTCACAAGCACGGCGCTTACTGCCAACATAAATCTGTGAGGCGGGGTTTTCCCCGACTAAAACTACAGCGAGCCCTGGAGCACGTAGGCCTGCCGCAAGACGTGCTTTTACGCGCTCGGCAACTTCACTTCTGACTTGCTGCGCAATCGTTTTACCGTCAATAATTTTTGCTGACATCTGAAACCGAATCCATTAATTGAGTAAGCGGAGGGAAAGAATTTCTATTCTGTCAGAAGCTGTGACATATGTCAGTCATGAATAACTATAAAATAAGCAAGTGAATGGATAAATAGAGAAAACTCATTGACTCAAAGTACATGCTCCGTATAATTCTGCCTCTGTCAGCACTATGACAATTCAGTATCGCTCTCTTAGCTCAGTTGGATAGAGCAACGGCCTTCTAAGCCGTAGGTCGCAGGTTCGAATCCTGCAGGGGGCACCATTCCTAGTTATTCTCCTATTACTCAGCTAGTTATGTTTACCGTTCACTAAATGAAGTAAGCCAACACTCCTCCATCACTAAGATGATTCAAAGTATTTTGCTCTGATACCAGTCATCATCCCTAAATACATTGTTCATATTAAGCTTTATGTGGTTTTAAGGATAAACGCCTTGAAAGGTAATGAAGGAAAGTTATACCACTAGAATCTTAGTTAAAGAACATGAAACTACTGATATACCAATAGCCATCAGTGAGATGAGGTCGTGTGGAGTGAATCATAAAACATCGTAATATCTAAAGTATCAAAGTGTTATAACTGGCCTTCGCTCTATGTATGATGCTTTCGATATTCAAGCAAAATATCCAATCTGATATTTTCTAAAATGCAGTTTTTTACTTTCTATTTCCTACCCTCAATAAAGATAAAAAACTACTTAAATACCATTAACCTATAGGTTTAACCTGGCTTTTTTGTATCTAATTTAATGCCTATTATCGTATCTCTATGACTACTCTGCGTATATGTATTTTGAGAGACATGATGCTCGGTTAATGAGTGATATTTCCTAAAAAGAGCTTTCTAGAGTGGGGGAGTATTTATTTTTTCATTACGATAATTTAACATTAAAACACCTTAATCTATATATGGCTAGGCTCAAGGGAGCCGAGCAATTTGCCGAAAGAGTGATGAGGAAATGAGCGTACGACTTGATCTGACAGCAGGCAATCTGTTAGCGAAGGGTAATGACAGGTATGTCTACCAGCACCCTGAAGATGACAATCTTATTATTAAAGTGGTTATCCCTAATATTGAAAAATACCGCAGTAAAGTGCGAGAAGTGCAGCGTGAAATCAAAGAGTGTGTGCCTAAAAGCGAGCTCGACAAGAGATATATACAGAAAATAAAAGGTTTAGTTTCTACTAATATGGGGCTTGGTGAAGTCATCGTCAAAGAGAAAAGTGCTGATGGGACAATTGCTAAGACACTCTACGATATCGTTTTAGAGGGTGAGTTTGATACTGAGAAGCAGCTTAAGTTGAATGAGTTACTTGGCTGGTTTATGACGACGAAGGTGCTAATAAATTCTCTTCATTGTAAAAACATCGTTTATGCATTGGATGATGATGGTGTAAATCACTTCAAAATTATTGATGGCTTTGGGGATAAAACATTTTTCCAATTAAGTAAGCTTTCTAGCTATATCTTGGCAAAAAGCAAAATAAAATGTCTTAAAAGAATGCTAGACCAGCTCAATGATATATCTAACTAGCTAATTTTTATATCATTTATCCTGTTACATTTTGATATGGCAGTGAAAAATAAATAGGCGTAGAAATGATGCCTATATTATTTATAGGCTATAGCGTGTGATAGGAAGGTTGGTATGGAAGGTATCAGTATTACTAAGCTGCTGGTGATTGCTGTTTTAATCGTATTATTGTTTGGTACCAGCAAGTTGAGAACGCTTGGGGCAGATCTCGGCGCCGCGATTAAAGGTTTTAAGAAAGCGGTTGAAGATAAACCAGCCGATCAGGCTGATGTGAATACGACGCCTGATATTGAACATAAGAGTGACGCTAAGTAAGAGTAAAAAGGATGACATGTTACATGCCATCCTTTTTGCGGGATGAGTTAGCGAATTTCGCTTATTTTACTTCTTCGCCTTTTGCCTGTAGGTCGGCATGATATGACGAACGGACGAATGGTCCACAGGCTGCATGAGTAAAGCCCATCGCGAGCGCTTCAGCTTTCATCTCATCAAACTCGGCAGGGCTAACATAGCGCTGAACGGGAAGATGATGGCGGCTTGGCTGTAAATATTGCCCCAGAGTTAGCATCGTAACGCCATGAGCACGTAAGTCGCGCATGACATCCACAATCTCCGCGTTGGTTTCGCCTAATCCCACCATTAAACCCGATTTAGTTGGGATCTCTGGGTGTGCTTCTTTAAAGCGCTCTAATAGTTTTAGTGACCACTGATAATCTGCACCGGGGCGAACTTGGCGATATAGGCGGGGGACGTTCTCTAGGTTATGGTTGAAAACATCAGGTGGTGTCGCGCTTAAGATCTCTAAAGCCTTATCCATTCTGCCGCGGAAGTCAGGAACCAATGTTTCGATTTTAATCGTTGGGCTCTTTTCGCGAATAGCTGCAATACAGTCTGCAAAGTGCTGAGCACCCCCATCGCGCAAATCATCACGATCGACTGATGTAATAACAACGTAGCGCAATGCCATATCGTGGATTGTCTGTGCCAGCTTTAATGGCTCGTTAGTATCAGGGGCGATAGGGCGTCCATGGGCAACGTCACAGAAAGGGCAGCGGCGTGTGCAGATAGCACCTAAAATCATAAATGTCGCCGTACCGTGATTGAAACACTCGGCGAGGTTTGGGCAAGAGGCTTCTTCGCATACGGAGTGCAGGCCATTTTTCCGCATGGCAGCTTTGATGCCTTGGATACGACTAGAATCAGCAGGAAGTTTGATTTTCATCCAGTCTGGCTTACGCAATAGCTCTTGCCGCTCGGTGACGACGGTTTTTACTGGGATTAATGCCATTTTATCCGCGTCACGGTATTTAATACCGCGTTCCATCTGAATTGGTTTACTCATAATCGTCAATATTCCACTGATGTTTCTCGACACTTTGTTCGCCGAGTAAATGAATAAATTTTTGCACCAGAATTGGGGCAATATCCTCGCATGTCGTATGAGGTACTAATGTGCTTACCTGCGTCATCTCCATGCCAGCATAACCACAGGGATTAATGAGGGTAAAAGGCTCAAGATCCATATTTACATTCAGGGCTAACCCATGAAAGGAGCAACCTTTTCTTATTCTTAAGCCTAATGAACAGATCTTTTTCTCATTAATATAGACGCCTGGTGCATCTGGGCGAGCTTTAGCGACAATATTAAAGTGTGCGAGTGTATCGATCACGGTATTTTCGAGGCAGGTAACAAGATCCCTTACACCCAGTTTGCGCCGCTTAAGGTCTATTAATATATACATGACCTGTTGCCCTAAGCCGTGGTAAGTCACCTGGCCACCGCGATCGCTTTGAACAATAGGGATATCGCCCCTTACGAGAATATGTTCCGCTTTTCCAGCTTGGCCTTGTGTAAACACCGGAGGATGCTGTACGAGCCAAATTTCGTCAGGTGTATCCTGCGTGCGTTGATCTGTAAACGCATGCATAGCAAGGGAGACGGATTCATAAGGTTGTATCCTAGCTTGGCGCAGGATAAGAGGCTGTTGTTGCAAATGAGTCTTCGTCAAGTTACAAAAATGATAAAGGTATTATACCGACCAGAAGCGTTGACAACCAGCTTTTAGAAAGGTTAAAAAATAAACAGCTCGATCTGTAAACAGACCGAGCTATAAATGAGAAGGTCGGCTTACAGCACCATTTTAACGTTTTCAATGCCACCGAGTTCTTCATACAGAGTCTCAACTTGATCGATGTGAGTTGCATTGATGGTAATAGAGACCGAGTGATAGTTTCCTTTCGCGCTAGGTTTTACCTGAGGGCTGTAGTCTCCTGGGGCATGGCGCTGTACAACTTCAACCACTTGATTTACCAGTTCAGGGTGTGCTAATCCCATGACTTTGTAGGTAAATTCACATGGAAACTCAAGTAGTTCGTTCAGTTTTGTTTTCATATATATTCCGATCAATTAAATAGCGATTAACGCTCATTAACAGCAGAGTGTAAGGGGCATTAGTCAGATATTTTATATATGGGGGTGGTTGTTTCACTATTCAAGTGAGATATGGAATGATTATTTTATAGCCAATTATTAGCAGTATAGCAGGACGTAAATAACGTAGCCAAGCCAAGCTTAAACGGCTAGTTAAAAGTACGCCTGCTTGAAAGCAGGCGTATATACGTTATTTTTTAGGCGATCAAATAGGTTATTAACCGAACCATTGGTGGAATTTCAACTTGATGAAGTCAATGATTCTGCTGAAGAATCCACCTTCTTCAACTTGATTCAAAACAACGAGCGGGCGTTGTTCTACCACTTTGCCATCTAATTGGAAGTTAATCGTACCAACAACCTGATTCTTAGTTAGTGGAGCATGTAGCTCTGTGTTGCTAAGTACATAGCTGGCTTTTAGATCTTTTACTCTTCCACGTGGAATTGTCAGGAAAGCATCTTTTTCAACGCCGAGCTGGACGCGATCAGTATCACCAAACCAAACGGGTTCTGAAGCGAATTCTTTGCCTGCTTTCAATGGTGCGACGGTTTCAAAGAAGCGGAAACCCCATGTCAGCAGTTTTTTGCTCTCAGACTCACGCCCTTTAAATGTACGTCCCCCCATTACCACGGAGATTAGGCGCATTTGGCCTTCGGTTGCAGAGGCGACAAGGTTGTATCCTGCAGCATCAGTATGGCCAGTTTTAATGCCATCGACATTTAAGCTGGTGTCCCATAGCAGGCCATTCCGGTTGGTCTGGCGAATATTGTTAAAGGTAAACTCTTTTTCTTTATAGATGGCGTATTCTTGCGGAACGTCACGAATGAGAGCTTGGCCAATAAGTGCCATATCGCGTGCTGAGCTGTATTGCCCTTCAGCATCTAAACCATGAACTGTTTGGAATGTGGTGTTTTTTAACCCCAAGGCATGGGTATAGTTATTCATCAGTTTGACGAAAGCATCTTGGCTACCAGCAACGTAATCAGCCATAGCGACGCAAGCATCATTACCAGATTGCAAATTAATGCCACGGGTAAGTTGTAGTACTGAAACCTGATCGCCGGGTTTCAGGAACATGAGGGAAGAGCCCTTGAATACAGGGTTACCTGTAGCCCACGCATCTTTACCTACGGTGACAATGTCATCTTCTTTTATCTTACCGCTTTTTATTGCCTGCCCAATGACATAGCTGGTCATCATCTTGGTGAGGCTTGCGGGGTCGCGGCGTGTATCAGCATTCATTTCTGCTAATACCTTACCGGAGTCATAATCGATCAGAATATATGAGGCTGCATCAATCTGGGGAACGCCAGGGATCATCGTTCTTAAGTTGATATCGTCGGCGAGGGCGAGTTGGGAAGAGCTTAAAGTTAAAAGGGTAGCAAGAGCTACTTTTTTAACGGCTCTAGAGGTATGCAAGTGGAATGAGTTTACATATTTCATGATCGAGGAAACAACTTCCGTGGGAAAGTTAAAAAAACATGCCACACTATAACAGAGGTATTATTTACAGGCATTAATGAATCAGGCGGCATACATAGATTTACACAACCTATCATCGTGATATAAAACACCACGATGATAGGTGTAACAACCTGAATTCAGTCTATAAATAGCCCACAATATCAAGGTGCGGCGGTGATAAACGATGACTGTTGAGCTTCATTTTGTAAGCGTTGCTGAAGTTCTACAGCTTGTTGCTTGGAGCTAAATGGCCCCAATTGAATACGGTACATATTACTAGCTTGTACTATTTTCCCTGAGACAGAAAACTGACTGCTTAGTTTTTCCTGCCATTCACTGGCTCGTTCGCTGCTGCTGAGAGCACCAACCTGAACCATATAGTTTCCCTTATCTTCCGTTGCTGCTGGTGTTACTACTTTCGTTTCAGTTTGTACTGTAGGAGCTGCTTCTGCCGTGTTTGTGGAGTCATTTGGCAGACTGTACTCATCGTATTCACCATTCGTACTTTTAGGCTCTTTAAAGTCACTATTTGTATTCGTTGTATTTACGGCAGGAGTAGGTTCTGCACTGGTTTGTGCAGTCTCTGGCTCCGCTGTTGTTTCATTAACGACTGCGGCGGCAACAGGTGCGGCTACTGGCGTAATATTGGGGGCACTAGGTAGCGTAGGGCGATCAGGTAACGCAAAGTTTTGTTTAGCGACAACGGTGCCTACCGTTCCAGGGCCAGATAACTGTCCATCGGGTGAAACATTAATAAAATCAACTTGGACAGGCGTTTGGGCGGTAATGTTCAAACGGTCTGCGGAGCCTTTGGAAAGGTCAATAATACGCCCTTCAACGAAGGGACCGCGATCGTTAATGCGAACAACAAGGCGGCGTCCGTTATTAAGATTTGTCACGCGAACATAACTTGGAATGGGCAATGTTGGGTGCGCGGCCGTTAAACCATAAGGTTCAAATTGCTCACCGATAGCTGTTTTATTACCCTGTAGTTCTGCGCCATACCAGCTTGCACGACCTCTTTCCGTAAAATTCTGTGGATCTTTAACGATCTTATAAGATTTGCCATTAACAGAATAATCCTGGTTAGCGCCAGAGTTATAAGGCTCATAGCGTGGTTCTACCCCGCTGATTTGTTCAGTGGGGCCATTGTAAGGGGGAGGTGGTGCTGAAGAACATGCAGACAATAATACTGCAATCGCACCGATCCAAAACCACTCCTTGCGCATTTGTTAATTCCTCATAAATTTTTAGATAGCATTTTCCGATGGGTATGGATCGACATGACGATACCCACTCCTGCCATCAAGACGACTAAAGCAGACCCGCCATAGCTTACCAACGGTAAAGGCACACCAACGACAGGAAGAATTCCACTGACCATGCCGATGTTGACGAATACATAGATAAAAAAGATTAGCATATTGCTGCCAACAATCACTCTACCAAATGTAGTTTGTGCTTTTGCTGCAATCATTAATCCTCGGATAATGAAGCAGAGATAGAGGAATAAAAGGACAAGAATGCCAATTAACCCTAACTCTTCTGCTAACACCGCAAAAATAAAGTCCGTGTGCCGCTCAGGTAAAAATTCAAGCTGTGACTGCGTACCATGCAACCAACCTTTACCTGTTAACCCGCCGGAACCAATAGCGATTTTAGATTGAATAATATGGTAGCCAGCACCTAATGGATCACTCTCTGGGTCGAGCAGCATCATAACTCGACCTCGTTGGTAGTCATGCATTAGGAAGAACCAGAGTATAGGAATAAATGCAGCAACTAGCACAGAGGCAATAAAAATTAATCGCCAGCTCATTCCTGCAAGGAAAAGGACAAACAGACCAGAGGCCGCAACGAGAATCGATGTTCCTAAGTCAGGCTGCATGGCAACCAAGAGTGTCGGCAAGAAAATGAGTATGAGAGCAATGCCAGTATTTTTAAGCGAAGGAGGGCAGACATCTCGGTTCATAAAGCGAGCAACCATCAACGGTACAGCAATTTTTGCTATTTCAGAGGGTTGGAAACGAATAAAACCAAGATCGAGCCAGCGCTGCGCACCTTTACTAATATGCCCAAATGCATCTACCGCAATTAACATCACTACAGTGGCGATATAGAGATAGGGAGCCCAGTGTTCATATACTCGAGGGGGAACTTGAGCTAACACAAACATGATAGCAAGCCCCATTGCCACTTGAACGAGCTTTCGCTCCATCATGTCTACATCTTGACCGCTGGCACTCCAGATAATAAATATGCTGTAAGCGAGAAGAGGAAGAAGACATAGCATCAAAGGTAGATCGATATGAAGCCGTGACCAAAAGGTTCGTTTAGGCTGATTGTCGCTTATCGTTGTCATCACTGATCGCTCTCGTTGGATGGTGTCGCATCTGTTTGTTGTGGCAAGACAGTGTTGTTGTCACCCAACATGATGTGGTCGAGAATTTGGCGAGTTATCGCCCCCACAGTTCCCCCAACTCCGCCATTTTCTAAAATAATAGCCACAGAGACGGTTGGTGCTTTGTAAGGCGCATAGGCGATCATCAGTTTATGGTCTCGTAAATGTACGGCTAATTTACTGGCGTTATAGACTTCGTTCTCTTTTAACCCAAAGACCTGCGCTGTACCTGATTTAGCCGCGATAGTATAGGGCGCGCTGGCAAAGTATTTGCGACCAGTACCGTTACTGCGGTTAGCCATGCCGTACATACCGTCTTTTGCTATTTCCCAAAAGCCAGAGTGGATATCGCCAATTTGAGCGCTCTCTTTTTGGCGGTATGGCGTAAGCTTTCCATTGTCTTTGGTACTTTGTAAGAAATGAGGAGTTTTGACTTCACCATCATTAATCAAGGTCATCAAGGCCTTAGACATCTGTACTGGGGTGGCCAACCAATAACCTTGTCCGATACCAACAGGGATTGTATCACCTTGATACCAAGGCTTTTTATAACGTTTTTGTTTCCATTCACGTGTTGGCATCAAGCCCGCGCGCTCTTCCGAAAGGTCAATGCCGGTATATTCACCGTAACCGAATTTTGTCATCCATTCAGATAAACGGTCGATACCCATATCGTAAGCGATTTGGTAGAAGAATGTATCAGCGGACTCTTCGATAGATTTAACGATGTCTAGACGACCATGACCCCAACGTTTCCAGTCACGGTAACGCTTCTCTGAACCTGGCAATTGCCACCAACCTGGATCAAATAGCGTTGTATTCTTGTTGATAACCTGAGCTGTCAGGGCAGAAACGATAATATAAGGTTTTACCGTTGAGGCAGGTGGATAAACACCCTGAGTAACACGGTTAATCAGAGGGCGATCAGGATCCTCAAGCAGCGTTTTATAGTCTTTGCTAGAAATCCCATCCACGAAAAGGTTTGGGTTGTAGCTGGGGCTGGAGACCATCGCCAAAATACCACCGGTACGTGGGTCGGTAACGATAACGGCTGCTCTGCTTCCTGCTAGCAATGTTTCAATATACTGCTGTAAACGGAGATCTAGAGTGAGGTAGATATCTTGCCCAGCCTGTGGAGGAAGCTCGTGTAACTGGCGAATAACTCGGCCACGGTTATTAACTTCGACCTCTTCATAGCCGGTTTTACCATGCAGTTTGTCTTCGTAAAAACGCTCAATGCCCAACTTGCCAATATCGTGAGTGGCAGCATAGTTGGCTAATTTATCGTCCTGTTCCAGACGTTCGACATCTTTATCATTTATTTTAGAAACATAGCCGATAACGTGGGTCAGTGAAGAGGCATAAGGATAGAAACGGCGCTGGTAGCCCTTTACTTCAGCACCAGGGAAGCGATGCTGGTTAACGGCAAAACGTGCAATTTGTAACTCGGTGAGCGCCGTTTTCAGTGGAATAGAGGCAAAGCGTCGTGAGCGTTTACGCTCCTTTTCAAAGTTTGCCAAGTCATCGTCGTTGAGGTCGACAATTGGTGTTAGTTCGAGCAGTGTCTCTTTTAAATTCTCTACGCGCTCAGGGATAAGCTCTAGCTGATAGGTTGTACGGTTGAGTGCCAGAGGTATGCCGTTTCGGTCATAGATTATCCCTCTGCTCGGCGCGATAGGTACCAGTTTGATTCGGTTCTGATTAGAACGGGTACTGTAATCGTCGTAACGATTTATCTGTAAATTATACAGATTGGCGACCAATAAGCCGGTGAGTATAAAAATGATGGCGAGGGCAACCAGAGCCCTCCGTACAAATAGGGCTGACTCAGCGCTGTAGTCGCGAAAAGGAATACTCTCTTTCTTCATCCTGCTACTTTGATTATCCCAATGCCAATAAGTCTAATAACGTATTATTCCCTATGATAGGGATGGTTTGTCGTAATGCTCCAAGCCCGATATAGGCTTTCTGCGACTAAAACCCTAACTAGCGGATGCGGTAATGTTAGCGGTGACAATGACCAGCTCTGTTCTGCAGCGGATTTACAGGCAGGGGCTAATCCCTCAGGCCCTCCGATTAGCAGGCTGACATCTCTCCCATCTTGCTTCCAGCGTTCTAGATTTTGCGCTAGTTCTGGTGTATCCCAAGGCTTCCCTGGAATATCCAGTGTCACAATGCGGTTGCCTTTGCCCACCGCGGCTAACATCAACTCACCTTCTTTTTCAAGAATGCGTTTGATATCAGCATTTTTTCCCCGTTTGCCAGCAGGAACTTCAGTCAGTTCAAATGGCATATCTTTAGGAAAACGGCGTAGGTAGTCCATAAAACCGGTTTGTACCCAGTCTGGCATTTTTGTTCCTACGGCGATTAACTGTAGCTTCACCGTCTAGCTCCAGAGCTTTTCCAGTTCGTATAGCTGGCGGCTCTCTGCTTGCATGATATGGACGATAACGTCACCCATATCAACGACGATCCACTCAGCATCTTTTTCACCGGATACACCCAATGGCGCATTGCCAGATTTGCGAGCAGCTTGTGACAGATTGTCAGCGATAGACATCACATGGCGGTTTGATGTCCCCGTACAAATAACCATGACATCAGTAATACTGGATTTACCGCGCACATCGATAATCATAATGTCTTGTGCCTTAGTGTCTTCAAGTTTATCAACGATAAACAGTTGGAGTTCATTACCTTGCAAAGGTTCCCCCTCAAATAATTTCTTCTTCAGCGGCAGTATGAGCTGCCTTGAACTCTAGGTTTTCGATATTTAAAAACTCACTAGAGTGAGATTCTGGCTATTTACCTAGTTATAGAAGTGTATAGGCAAACAGACGCTCAGCCCGTTAGCTCATCATCTATTTTCTAGGATATTGCTGATACTCCGTGTTTGGGCATCAGCGTTTCACTGTTTTTAACAAACAGGTATTTCCATCATGATTGCGGAAATAACACGGTAAAAAGCGAGCCGCAGAGTATAGCACGGCCCACGTGGCTAGCGATATAAGCCCTGTTGATGGATATACTTTTGCACACCAGGTGGGAGCAAATCATCACAGCTTCTGCCTGTTGATTGCCGCTCCCTAATTTCAGTGGCGGAGATATCCAATAGTGGCGTATGGGCGAGATAAATTAGCCCATTCGGCTGTTGGCCGAGCTTTTCTGGCTGAGTCGTAAGATGTTCTTCAAGCCACTGTTGAAGCTCTGGAGTAGCAAGCTGACGTGGATAGCCAGGGCGGGCACATACCAGAAGGTGACAATAGCTGAGTATTGATTCCCAGTGGTTCCATGTATGGAGTGTGAGCAGCGTATCCTGACCAAAAATGAAGGCGAGGGGGATGTCTTTCCCCAGCTCTTCTCTTAGTTGTTCCAACGTTTCGATGGTATAGGACGGAGAAGTTCGGCGAAGCTCTCGTTCATCAACGGAGAACAAGGGATTGCCTTCTATCGCCAACTCAACCATTTTTAGCCGTTGAGCAGGGGATGCTTCCGGCTGTGGGCGGTGTGGTGGAACGTGGTTTGGCAGCAAAATAATGTGTTGCAGGCCCACCTCTTGCGCCAGTGCTTCTACAGGGCGCAGGTGACCATAATGGATAGGGTCGAAGGTGCCACCAAACAAAGCATGGAGTGCGGCGTTGTCCGGCTTGGAATTAGACATCAAGCATACTCTCGGGTAATGGTTTGCCGCACAGCAGCATAGATAAAGTTTCCAGCCCATCCCATATAGATTGGCCGTAATCTTGTTTTAAGACTAGCTCCAGACGAGTTAGCAGGCTGACGGCCTGGCTAAGTTGCTCTGATGATAATCTTTGTAACGCCTGAGTTAACAGAGGGCGTCGATTTTGCCAGACTTTATACGTATCGAACAGAGAACGTAGAGGGGTATGAGGCATTTTTCTTTGAAGTTGCAGTAGTTGTAACAGTTCTCGCTGTAATGTACGCAGCAATATTAGAGGTTCGCTGTCTTCTAATCGAAGTTGATGCAAGATATGCCATGCACGCTTACTCTTTCCTGCCAACAGAGCATCCAGCCAGTGATAAGGCGTAAAATGTGCCGCATCACTTACCGCTTGTTCTATACGTGGTAGCGTGAGTTTACCATCAGGATAAATCAGCGATAGGCGTTCAAGAGCCTGAGACAAAGCCAGCAGATTACCCTCATAGCAGTAGCAGAGCAGCTGGTTTGCCGCATCGTCGAGTTCCAAATGCATGCTCTTGGCTCGATTGCTCACCCAGCGGGGGAGTTGTGCCTGCTCAGGCGTTTGACAGGTGATATAGATGCCTTGCGGGCTGAGCACTTTAAACCAAGCGCTGTTTTCTTGCGCTTTGGTTAAGCGATTACCGCGGATCATCAGCAAAATATCGGGGTGTAACAGAGAAGCGAGTTTAACCAGTTGTTCTGAGATTGCCGCATTAGGGCCATTTTCAGGAAACTGGAGTAACAGCGTTTGTCGTGAAGAAAATAGGCTCAAAGCTTGGCATTGACCAAATATCTCATCCCAATCGGTGTGAGTGTCTAGTACAAAGCTGATATGTTCCTCAAAACCATTCTGTGAGGCGGTTTTCCGGATGGCATCCTGACTTTCCTGTAGCAAAAGAGGTTCATTGCCACAGATGAGATAACAAGCGCGCAGCCCTTCTTGGAGCTGCGCAGCAAGTTGTTCAGGATAGAGGCGGATCATTGCGCCTCAACGCTATCCGCTGCTTTCTGAGCTTTTTCTTCACTCTTCGCAGCTACTTCCGCAGCATGTACGCTCAACAATTTACGTACTAATTGTTGTGCGGCCTGTTGGCGCATTTCTTGTCTAATCATCTCTTGTTCAGAGTCTTTCGCCAATGCAGTCAGTGGGTTATCAAAGAATGAGCGGAATACAGTCACGCTAATAGGGTAAATATCATCGCCTGGTACAAGTACCTGCGCAGACAGCACCATCGTCATCTGATATTCGGCAGCTTTACCATCGCCGAAGACAGAGACTGTTTCTTTGTTTTCACCAGCGTTTATAATCCGCAGTGAAGGCAGATCCTTACGGGAGTTATCATCAACAATAGTTACGTTATTTAGGCGCAACTGTTCACGAACCGCTCTAGCCATAGGGCCATAAGGGTCACCACTTGTCAGAATTAGCGTCTGTAGCTCTTTAGGTATCTGAGTCGTGCCGCGAAGGTGATAACCGCAGCCAGCGGTGACTAGCACCGCCAAACCCAGCAACAACGTCATAATACGATGTCGCACAACTCCTCCTTGCCCTAACCTACAACTAGGTTAAGTAGTTTTCCGGGAACGTAAATCACTTTACGAATAGTTACGCCGTCAAGATATTTAGCCACTGGGGCTTCTTGTCCAGCGAGTGCTTGAACCTGTTCTTGCGTTGCATCAGCGGCAACCGTGATTTTGCCACGAACTTTACCGTTAACCTGAACAACGACCAGCTTCGACTCTTCAACCATGGCACTCTCGCTTGCGACAGGCCAAGGCGCAGTGTCAATTTCAGCTGAGAAGTCAGGGCTGTTTCGCAGTGCAGAATCGATAGCAGATAACGACTGCCAAAGGCTATAGCTGGCATGAGGTGTAAATGGATAAAGCATTCTCACCATTGCAGCTAGCGCCTCTTGCATCAGCGCACGGTCTTGCTCTGTTTCCTGTGGTGCACGAGTCAGCTTGTTCATCAGTTCCATAACCGCAGCGATGGCTGTGTTAAATGTCTGACGACGGCCGACATCATCGGTAACTTTGGCGATGGTTTTGTGCAGATCGCGACGTAGATCTTTCTGTTCAGGGGTTAATTCAGCCACATTGAGTGGGGAAACATCCCCTTTCTGAACATGATCAAAGGCTAAACGCCAGACACGCTTAATAAAGCGGTTCGCGCCTTCAACACCGGACTCCTGCCACTCCAATGTCATCTCCGCAGGGGAGGCGAACATCATGAACAGACGTACGGTATCTGCACCATATTTCTCTACCATTAATTGAGGGTCGATACCGTTATTCTTCGATTTCGACATTTTACTCATACCGGCATAAATCACTTCACGGCCTGTATTATCAATGGATTTGGTGATACGGCCTTTTTCATCACGTTCTACGGTTACATCGGTTGGAGAAACCCAGTTACGCTCGCCGTTGTTGCCGATGTAATAAAACGCATCAGCCAGTACCATACCTTGGCATAGCAGGCGTTTTGCTGGCTCATCTGATGTGACTAAGCCGGCATCGCGCATTAATTTATGGAAGAAGCGGAAATACATCAGGTGCATGATCGCATGTTCGATCCCACCGACATATTGATCAACGGGTAGCCAGTAGTTCGCTGCTTCTGGGTCCAGCATGCCTTGGTCGTACTGAGGGCAAGTGTAGCGAGCATAGTACCAAGACGATTCCATAAAGGTATCGAATGTATCGGTTTCACGCAGTGCTGGCTGACCGTTGTAAGTGGTTTTTGCCCAGTCAGGATCGGCTTTGATTGGGCTAGTTATGCCATCCATCGTGACATCTTCCGGTAGGATAACCGGCAGTTGGTCTTCTGGCGTAGGAACAACGGTGCCGTCTTCCAGTGTCAGCATTGGGATTGGTGCACCCCAATAGCGTTGACGTGATACACCCCAGTCACGCAGACGATAATTTACTTTACGTTGGGCGATGCCTTTCGCGACTAATTTGTCAGAAATAGTATTAAATGCGGCTTCAAAATCTAGGCCATCAAACTCGCCGGAATTAAAGAGCTTACCTTTCTCACTAAATGCGCTGGTTTCTGCTGTTGGTACATTGCCTTCGGCGTCGAGAATAACCAGCTTAATAGGCAGGTCGTATTTGGTTGAAAACTCCCAGTCGCGCTGATCGTGGCCCGGAACGGCCATGACAGCACCTGTACCGTATTCCATCAATACAAAGTTGGCAGCCCAGATTGGTAGCTTCTCACCGCTAATCGGGTGAATAGCATACAAGCCAGTGAAGACACCTTTTTTCTCCATTGTTGCCATTTCTGCTTCGGCAACTTTGGTGTTACGGCATTCGGAGACGAATTCTGCCAATTCTGGGTTAGATTTGGCTGCACTTTGTGCCAGTGGGTGGCCTGCGGCGATCGCCAAATAGCAGACGCCCATAAAGGTATCTGGACGGGTCGTATAAACGGAGAGTTTTTCACCGCTGTCGGCAACATCGAACTCAATTTCAATGCCTTCAGAGCGACCAATCCAGTTACGCTGCATGGTTTTGACCTGCTCTGGCCAACTTTCTAGCGTATCTAAATCGTTGAGCAGTTGGTCTGCATAGTCGGTGATTTTAATGAACCACTGAGGGATCTCTTTACGCTCAACGGGCGTATCGCAGCGCCAGCAGCAGCCATCAATAACTTGTTCGTTTGCAAGAACGGTAAGATCGTTAGGGCACCAGTTAACGGCGGCGGTCTTTTTATAAACTAAGCCTTTTTCATATAGCTTGGTGAAGAACCACTGTTCCCAACGATAATATTCTGGCTGACAGGTGGCGAGTTCGCGATCCCAGTCGTAACCGAAGCCCAGCAATTTAAGCTGGTTCTTCATGTATTCGATATTGTCATATGTCCAAGGTGCAGGTGCGGTGTTGTTTTTAACCGCGGCGCCTTCGGCTGGTAGGCCAAATGCATCCCAGCCAATTGGCTGAAGCACGTTTTTACCCAGCATACGCTGGTAACGTGAGATGACGTCACCAATGGTGTAGTTACGTACGTGCCCCATGTGCAAGCGGCCTGATGGATAAGGCAGCATGGATAGGCAGTAGTACTTCTCTTTACCTGGCTGTTCGGTGACTTTAAACGTCTGCTTTTCTTGCCAGTGACGTTGTACTTGCGACTCTATGTCTTCGGGACGGTATTGCTCTTGCATGGCGGCAGAGGGTCCTATCTGTGAAAAAACAGCTACGCCTGTAGCATTCATCAGTGAATGAATATGGATCCGCATAGAATAGCCGATAAGCGTCACCGGCAACAACACTAAGCGCTGGGCAGAGGCATTTTTGTTTGCAAAAAATGAGAGTTACGCATTCGCACACAAAAATAAGTAGAGATTAAGACTAGACTAAAACCGATCGTCGCTCGAAATGGTTCCATCCTAAATAATTTGAGTCTAAGTGAGGGGAAAATGAATAAGGTTGTTCAGCATTACCAAGAACTGGTTGCTTCACTAACTGCACGCTTGAAAGAAGGCGAACGGGATATCAGCTCATTGGTCGATAGCGCAGAGAAGAGGCTGACTGCTGCAGGAGAGTTAACTCATGAGGAAGTTCAACAGGTTACTCGTTCTGTAAGGCGCGACTTAGAAGAGTTTGCTCGTAGCTACAAAGAGAGCTTGGCAGAGGAGTCCGACAGTGTCTTTATGCGGGTTATCAAGGAGAGCCTATGGCAAGAGCTTGCGGATATTACAGACAAAACGCAGCTAGAGTGGCGAGAAGTGCTTAATGATGTCAACCATCATGGCGTGTATCACAGCGGTGAAATTGTCGGATTAGGGAATTTAGTCTGTGAAAAGTGCCATTATCATCTGAGTGTTTATACACCGGAAGTGTTGCCGCTGTGCCCTAAATGTCAGCACGATCAGTTTCAGCGTAAGCCTTTTAATCCTTGATGATTGCCTGCGTTTGAGTCTGCCATTTAAATCACCTATTAGCCCTACAAAGGGCCAATAGGTGTATTTTCGATAAGTTATCCGTGCAACGCTCGTTTATTGGCTGCCAAAGCGGCTTCATGTAGCGTTTCACTGAGTGAGGGATGGGCATGTATTGTGCCGATCAGGTCTTCGCTGCTCGCGTCAAATGCGATCGCTAATGCGGCTTCGTTGATGAGCTCGGATGCCATTGGCCCGACAATGTGAATACCCAATACGCGATCGTTATTCGCATCGGTCAATACTTTGACTAGCCCTTCACCTTGGCCCATTGCGAGCGCCCGCCCGTTAGCAGGAAATAAGCCATTACCTTTCTTATATTTGATACCTGCTTTCTTTAGCTGCTCTTCAGTTTGCCCAACCCACGCTATTTCTGGCTGAGTATAGATAACCCAAGGAATGTGATTAAACAGCAGCGGCGGTACTTTTTGTCCTGCGATCTGCTCTGCGGCAAGAACGCCTTCTTCCATCGCCTTGTGTGCGAGCATTGGCCCTCTGACGACATCGCCGATAGCCCATATATTAGGCAAATTGGTTTTGCATAATTCATCAACCGTAATAAAGCCATGTGCATCGATCTCTAAACCGATTTTCTCTGTACCCAATCCTTCCGTATTCGGTACTCGGCCTACGGCAACAATGAGTTTATCGGCGGTGAGCTGCTTAGACTCTTGCTGGTGGTGATAGGTGATAATCAGTTCTTCGCCTTGTCGCTCAACGTGTTCAACGGCGGCACCTAGCTGGATATCCAACCCTGTTTTGTTGATGAGACTCTTTTTGGCTTCAACCGCAATACGCTTATCGGCGGCAGGGAGAAAATCAGGCATAGCTTCTAGCAATGTGACCTGTGAACCAAGGCGCTTCCAGACTGAACCTAGCTCTAACCCAATCACACCTGCACCGATAACACATAATCGCTTAGGGACGCTTTGTAGTGCCAAAGCGCCCGCGTTATCCAGAATAGAGATATTATCGACAGGGGCTGAGGCAAGCTCTCTAGGGCGAGAGCCTGTGGCAATGATGATGTTGCGCGCGCAAACGTGTTGGCCACCAATGCTTATTTGCCACTGGTTATTTTCTCTTCCCAGTAGCATTGCTGTTCCATGCAGAGAGGTAATGCCATTTTTTTCGAACAGCAGTTTGATACCCCCTGTGAGTTTATCGACGATGCCTTTTTTTCTGGCGATCATTTTAGTGATATCAATTGTTGGGTTCGTGCTTTGAATACCGTGTTCGGCAAAGTCGTGTTGAAGTGAGTGAAAGTTCTCTGATGATTGCAGCAGTGCTTTGGAAGGAATGCACCCTACATTAAGACATGTACCGCCTAGAGACGGGTTGCCCTCATCGTTTTTGAAGGCATCAATGCAGAGCGTTTTTAGCCCCAGTTGCGCGGCACGAATGGCAGCGATATACCCACCGGGGCCGGCACCAATAACGGCAACGTCATATTCGGTATCCATGAACTCTCCTAAATTATTCTGGTGAATCAAAGCAACACTATTTATAGGGTTATGATGGCATGGATAGAGAAAGATGACCGAGGCACAGCTCGAATTTTAGAGAGGAAGAGAGTGTATAAATAGGGGGAAATATTGTATTAGCGGCTCCCAACAGAAGAGCCGCCTATTTATAAATCAGTGCAGGATTTTTGCTAAGAAATCTTTCGCTCGGTCAGACTGTGGATTATTAAAGAAGTCATCTTTCTGGCTATCTTCAACAATTTTTCCTTCATCCATAAAAATGACGCGATTCGCCACTTTACGGGCAAAGCCCATTTCGTGAGTAACCACCATCATCGTCATGCCTTCTTCCGCGAGCTTCACCATAACATCGAGCACCTCGTTAATCATCTCAGGGTCGAGTGCTGAGGTTGGCTCATCAAACAGCATGGCGTTTGGGTCCATACACAGTGCTCGGGCAATAGCGACACGCTGCTGTTGGCCGCCGGAAAGCTGGCCTGGAAATTTATTCGCGTGGGATGAAAGCCCGACGCGCTCTAGCAGTTTCAGTCCTTTTTCTTGCGCTTCTTCTTTGCTGCGATTTAGCACTTTGATCTGTGCGAGCGTTAGGTTCTCGACGATCGACAGATGCGGGAACAGCTCGAAATGCTGGAAAACCATGCCGACTTTAGAGCGTAGCTGTGCCAGATCTGTCTTTTTATCGTTAACTTGAATGCCGTTGACCAGAATTTCACCGCGCTGGATAGGTTCTAAGCCGTTGACGGTTTTGATGAGGGTCGATTTGCCTGAACCAGAAGGACCACAAACAACGACCACTTCACCTTTTTTTACTTCAGTGGAGCAATCGGTCAATACTTGAAATTGACCATACCACTTAGACACATTTTTCAGCGAAATCATCAAACAGTCCTTTTCTTCAAATAATTAACTAACATAGAGGCCGAAATACTAATAATGAAGTACACGAAGCCAGCAAACAAGATCATCTCAACCTGAGTTCCGTCTCGCTCGCCAATCGTCGATGCGGTACGGAAGAAATCAGCCAAACTGAGTACATAAACCAGAGAGGTATCCTGAAAGAGAACAATACCTTGAGTGAGAAGTAATGGCACCATCGTCCGGAAGGCCTGCGGCAGGATGACTAAACGCATGGTTTGCCACTGCGTCATCCCCAATGCCAGCGCAGCGGATGATTGGCCCTTAGAGATACTCTGAATACCTGCACGAATAATCTCTGAATAGAAGGCTGCCTCGAAGAGTGCGAAGGCAACCATAGCTGAGATTAAACGAATATCTGTTTTAGGCGATATGCCAAGCACCTGTTGCAGCAGGCTGGGAACAACCAAATAGAACCATAGCAAAACCATGACCAGCGGCAAAGAGCGGAATAAGTTGACGTACAGTGCGGCAAACCAAGATAGTGGCTTAAATGTGGATATCCGCATTACCGCCAAGATAGTTCCCCAGATAATCCCAAAGACTACTGTGGTCACCGTGATTTTTAAGGTGATCATCATCCCTTGTAGCAGATAGGGGAAGCTAGGAACAATTGAACTCCAATCAAATTCGTACATTATTGACTCCCCACATTATTGCTCTTTATTGATCCTTTCATCATTTGCTTCCTACATTGCCTGCAAGTTGCGTTCTCTTTTCAATGAGACGCATTATGAGCATGATAGTTAAACTAATCAGGATGTAACCCAATGAAATCGCAGTGAAAGATTCATAGGCGTGTGCGGAGTAATCCAGGATTTTTCCTGCCTGAGCAGACATGTCCAGCAGACCAATTGTTGAGGCGATAGCCGAGTTTTTTACCAGATTCAGCATTTCAGACGTTATCGGAGGGATGATGACCCGATAAGCATTAGGCAGCAGGATATGGCGATATGTTTGCGGTAGCGTTAACCCTAGCGCCAACCCAGCGGCAGTTTGCCCTTTTGGGAGTGATTGAACACCTGCTCTTACCTGTTCACAGACTCTGGATGCGCTAAATAGACCAAGGCAGATGACGGATGATAAGAAGAACTGAATGTTAGGTTCCAGCTCACTCTTGAACCAAATGCCGAGATTTTCTGGCAGTAGCTCAGGAACGACCAAATACCAAGTAAAGAATTGGACGATCAGCGGTACATTACGGAAAAGCTCGACATAACATGCACCGAGAGTCGATAGAAACTTATTAGGTACTGTGCGCAAAATACCGAACAGCGATCCGACAATGAACGCTATAATCCATGCGCACAGGGATACTGCAATAGTGACTTGAAACCCAGACCACAGCCAACCAAGATAGGTGGTGTTGCCAAATGGGGCTGCTTGTAAAAATATTCCCCAGTTCCAATCTATAGACATGATGAACTCCACGCGATGAGTAGAACCTCTACCCTGAAAATTGACATAACCCCATTGCCTATGAGCCGTAGCACTGCATAATTTTTTGTCGGTTGTTGTTATTTGTGCCCTTTGAATATGACCTTGAGCAAGATGTTGTTGGTTGATGAGTGGTGGGGAAGTGTTACGTGAGGAGATAGCAGTATGCCCCGGAACGAACGGGATATACTGCTTCCCTCTGTTTTTATATAACTTGCTTTACCCATCACACGAATGTGATTTGTTTTCCTGCCTGCCCAACAGATCAAACAGCGGGGTTAAATCGCCATTTGCTTGTTGTTTATAACGACTAATTTAATGCTTTATCGTTTGGTGCTTTAAATAGCGCTTTCATCGTATCGGAGAGATCAAAGTTGAGATTCAGATTCTTCGGTGGGATTGGTTGTTTAAACCAGCGCTCGAAAGATTTCTCAGCCACGCCTGATGTTTGAGCTTGGGCGATAGTCTCATCGATCAGTTTTTTGAATTCGCTATCGTCTTTACGCAGCATACAGCCGTAGGCTTCCTGAGATTGCGCGGTGCCTGTAATCACCCACTGGTCAGGTTTTTTTGCCTTAGCACGTTCGCCAGCCAACAGGGCATCATCCATCATAAAGGCCACTGCACGGCCGCTTTCCAGAGTACGGAAAGAGTCCCCGTGGTCTTTGGCGCTGATGATGCGCATGTTTAGTTTCTCTTTTTCATTCAGCTTATTCAGCAGAATTTCTGAGGTCGTCCCTGAGGTCACTACGGCAGTTTTGTCTTTCAAGTCAGCAAACTCTTTGATGCTAGAGTCTTTTTTAGCCAGCAGACGTGTGTCAACAACAAATATGGTGTCAGAGAAGGCAACTTGTTTCTGACGTTCTAAATTGTTGGTAGTAGAGCCACATTCAAAATCAAATGTTCCGTTTTGCAGGAGCGGAATACGGTTTTGTGAGGTAATGGGTAGCAGTTTGACTTGCAACTGAGGGTTATTCAGCTTTTTCTTCACGGCATCGACGATGAGGTTGGAATAATCCTGCGAGTATCCCACCACTTTTTGTTGATTGTCATAATAGGAGAAAGGAACAGAGGATTCGCGGTGACCGACGACGATAACACCATTATCGCTAATTTTCTTTAATGTTCCGGTCAGCTCTTCTGCCTGAGCAATGCCGCCTGCCATACCAACTAATAGTAAGGATAATACCAATTTGCGCACTTGCATGGTTCAGCTCCTATGCTGTTATTTCAGTCATTGCTTTTTACTTTTCAATGAGGGTTATGAGAGGTAAAAATCACAACCAGTACCTGTCTAAAAATAGACTAATGTGAATAATTTGATAAGAATTTGTTTGTTTTTGAGACATTGACCGCACTCAGATAAGGCAGTTTTACTGTGTTGCACCTCTTTGGTGCTTAGTGATCTCTTTTATTATGCGAAAAATTGTCATGAGTGTTTCAACCATATAGAAACAGCCTGTTTCTATGGCACTCGGTATATAAGTAGCAATTGGTATGCCACTGTTAAGGTAAATAGGGTGTGCAGTGCATAAATAATCTTGCTATTTATCTTTTCACTGGGTAATATCGCGCCGATTTTTATCTTATTGACTGCAAAGGAGGAATGATTATGAAACAGACAATGACAACTCTTTGCAGGCTCACCCAGCAGTAACCCTCTTCACGCCTAGCGGCGTATCGATCTCTGCCCGGTTTGCCTGCCACACTATTTTTTACACTCAAAATAATTTGAGTTGTAGCAGGGCGACGAGGAAGTAACCCCCCCTAAATGCATAGCTAAATACGGCTGGGGCGACAATTCTGTTTGGAACCGCTTTGAACGCTGATGACAGTGGCCCTGAAGGGGTTAGGCTAATAAATAAGCCGAGTACTGAGCGTATCTGATACCTCTGCAACTTGAAGTATGACGAGTCTATTTTTCCAAAAATATGGATTGGTATATGGGCAACTCTATTCGCTCTATCTCTGATGGCGTCTCTACGATCGCTACAGAACAAACTTGGATTGAAGGTAAAGCGATCCAGCAATTACAAACAACAGCACAATTGCCGCAGATGGTTCAGGTCGTCGGAATGCCCGATCTGCATCCTGGGCGGGGCTATCCCATTGGCGCAGCTTTCTTTTCACATCAACGGCTCTATCCTGCCTTGGTTGGTAATGACATTGGTTGTGGGATGGCGTTGCTACAGACGGATATCAGCACCAGTAAATTGAACATTGATAAGCTGGAGAAGAAACTGGGCAATATCGATCAGCCACTTGAACCTGAATGGTTGGATGAAGCAGATATATCAGGCCTTGTCTCTTCGGGCTTCGAACGTTCTTTAGGGACGATTGGCGGTGGTAATCATTTTGCTGAGTTACAGCAATTGGATGAAATTTATGACTCGGAAGCCGCATTAGCACTCGGGCTGGACAAAAAGCAGCTTCAATTATTAGTTCATAGCGGTTCGCGTGGATTAGGCCAGGCTATTTTGGCAGAACATATCGAAGTATTTGGCCATCGAGGCATTGAAGAGAATACACCAGAGTGTGAGGCTTATCTGGCACGGCATCAACAGGCGCTCGATTATGCCGTCGTTAATCGCAAGCTGATTGCTCTGCGGATGCTTAAAAGCTGGCGTGCTGAAGGTGAGGTACTACTCAATGTTCATCACAATTTGGTGGAAGCAGAAACGGTGAACGGTGTAGCGGGTTGGCTGCATCGAAAAGGGGCTACGCCATCGAACATGGGGGCGGTGATCGTTCCCGGTTCTCGTGGGGATTATAGTTATGTCGTTAGGCCACTACCAACTGAAGTGAGCCTGCTCTCTCTGGCCCATGGTGCTGGGCGAAAGTGGATGCGTTCTGAGTGCAAAGAGCGCCTTTCTGGGCGTTATCGTGTTGAGCAATTAGAGAAAACACGGTTTGGTAGCCGAGTGATTTGTGGTGATCGACAACTGATTTATCAAGAGGCACCAGAGGCTTATAAGCCAATAGATAGCGTGATTGAAGCCATGCAGCAGGCGGGATTGATTGAACTCATAGCTCGTTTGAAGCCGGTGTTAACGTATAAAAACAGAGGGGAACACGGATGAGTATTTTACTGCAAATCTCCTCAGCTCAGGGGCCGGATGAATGCTGTTTAGCCGTGGCTAAGGCGTTAGCACGCCTGATTCAGGAGGCTAAAGAGAGCGATGTTCAGGTCGATATCCTCGAAGAAGAGATCGGGCGCAGACCTGAAACATTACGCTCCGTTCTGCTCTCACTTTCTGGTGAGAAAGCTGAGGTGTTTTCCTCAAACTGGTGTGGTTCATTGCAGTGGATTAGTGAAAGTCCTTACCGACCAACTCACTCCCGCAAAAACTGGTTTATCGGCGTTGCTCGTTTCTCTACACCGGAGGTATTAGCAGAAAGCGATATCCGTTTTGAGGCTATCAAGTCTTCTGGGCCAGGCGGTCAGCATGTGAATAAGACGGATTCGGCTATCAGAGCAACTCATATCGCTAGCGGTATCTCTGTGAAAGTACAGACGGAGCGTAGCCAACATGCGAATCGGCGTTTGGCTCGATTGTTGATTGAACATAAGTTGGAGCAACAACTGCAAGGGCAGATGGCAGACTTGAAGGCAGAGCGCAGGATGTTCCACCATCAGGTGGAGCGGGGAAATGCTGGAAGGGTATTTAAAGGCAGTGCATTTAAATCTGTTTAGCTAAATAGCTATTGATAAATAAAAAAGCGGAGTCGTTGAAATCAACGGCCCCGCTTTTTTTATCTTGGTCTTCTTGAGCTAAACGCGGTGATTTCTGCGTTTAACAACAGCGACTCCCCCGAACAGGAGCGCCAATATCCATGCTGGCCATGCACCTAATAGAGTATAAGGTGTTGTGCCACGGGTTGGCGTAACGTTGGCGCTGAGCACTTGTTCAGTAAATTGTGGTAGTTGTGCCTCAATATCACCTGTCGGGCTAATGACTGCCGTGACGCCGTTATTAGTTGAACGCAATAGCGGTCGGCCGAGCTCCAATGCTCTCATTCGAGCCATTTGGAAATGCTGCCATGGCCCAACAGAGTTGCCAAACCACGCATCATTCGACACGGTTAATAGAAAGTCGGTATCTGGATGGAGATTGGCTCGAACTTGTGCACCCAGAATAATTTCGTAACAGACCGCTGCCGTGAGGTGATAGCCATTCACGCTGAGCTGCGACTGAATATAATTGCCACGGCTAAACGATGACATTGGCAGATCGAAGAAAGGCGCAAGAGGGCGAAGCAGCGTCTCTAGCGGAACAAACTCTCCGAAAGGCACTAGATGGTGTTTGTTATAGCGATTCTTTGTCGGGTATTGATAAGGCGTTTTATCGCCTAGGACAATCACGGTATTGTAGTAATCGAAATCACTGCTTGTTTTGCGTGCATCAACAACGCCAGTAATCAGCGCCGTATTTTGGCTACGCAGTAACTCATCTATTGAGGCGAGGAACTGTGGTTCCTGTGCTTCGGTTGTAGGTATGGCAGACTCAGGCCAGATGACAATCGAGGCTTTGCCCAAATAATCCCGCGTGTGCTGAAGGTAAATGTCGAGTGTTGTCTGAAGAGCGCTAGGTTCCCACTTCATCGATTGGGCAATATTCCCCTGAACCATAGCGATATTCGTTGTGCGCTCGGTTTGCGGCGTAAACCAGTGAACATAGCGCAATGGCCACGATAGGGCGAGTAGGGCAACGGCAATCAGCAGTGGTCGCAGGCAGCGCTTTTGGGTTGCCATGACTAATAGCCCACTGATAATCAGCAGTAGCAGCGTGATGGTTTCGACGCCGAAGAGGGGGGCGATGCCTTTTAGCGGCCCATCTATCTGGCTGTAGCCAAACTGCAACCACGGGAATCCTGTCAAAATCCAACCGCGTAAAAATTCCGTTATCTGCCACAGAAGCGGCGCAGCGAACACGAGCCGCCATGGTGTTGTTGCAGGCCAAAAGCGTGCGAGCAAACCAGCGAATAGCATTGGGTAAAGAGAGAGATAGGCAGCGAGGAGAATCACCAGAAAGACGTTAATCGCCATTGGCATGCCGCCAAACTGGGAAATACTGACATAGACCCAGTTAACACCGCTACCAAATAGACCTAGCCCCCAAAAGAAACCGATGGCAGCAGATTGTTTTGCTGCTCTCTCCAGGGTTAATAACAGCAAGCCGTAGAGGGAAATAAGGGCGAAAGGCCACAGGTCAAAAGGTGAAAAAGCGAGTGTACCTGATGCACCAAAGACTAACGCCAACGGGAGGCGAACCCGTTGGCGTTCAAATAATGAACCAATTATCATGGATGATTAATCTTCCAATTGTGGTTGCGGTGAGTCGCTGGGAATAGTGACGTGGAGTTGAATGACTCGTCGGCTATCCGCCATCGCTACCTTGAATAAGTAGCTACCCAGAGTGATGGTTTCACCACGGCTTGGAAGGTGCCCAAACGCCTGCATCACCAACCCACCCAGCGTATCAACTTCTTCATCGCTGAATTGGGTGGAGAAGACTTTGTTAAAATCTTCGATTGATGTTAGCGCGCGCACAGTGAAGGTATGTCTACTTAGTTGGCGGATATCACGATCTTCTTCATCGTCATATTCGTCCTCAATTTCACCTACGATTATCTCTAGGATATCTTCAATGGTGACTAAGCCTGATACACCGCCGAACTCATCGACAATGATTGCCATATGATAGCGTTGAGAGCGGAACTCTTTCAGCATTCTATCGACGCGTTTACTCTCTGGCACCACAACGGCGGGGCGCAGCACTTTATCGATGCTGAAGGGTTCGGAATCACTACGCATAAACGGCAGCAAATCCTTTGCCATCAGAATGCCTTCAATATGATCTTTATCTTCGCTGATCACAGGAAAACGGGAGTGAGCCGATTCGATAATGACATCTAAACACTCTTCCAACGATTGGTTGAGGTTTAGGGTGACCATTTGCGAACGTGGGATCATGATGTCTCTTACCCGCTGCTCGGCAATGTCCATTACGCCTTCCAGCATATCGCGGGTGTCAGGATCGATCAGATCGTTTTGCTCTGAATCTCGGATTAGCTCAACGAGCTCGTCACGGTTTTTAGGTTCACCGTGAAAGTGTCCAAGGATGAGTGAAAAGAACCCCTTTTTGGGACTGGGGCCGTCGCTATTTTGTGAATGATCGTCGCTCATAAATTTTTTTAGTTAGTTAATCAGCGTCTTTGTCGGCAGCATAAGGGTCTGGATAACCTAAACCCTGCATGATGTCGATCTCTAAAGACTCCATTTCCTCAGCTTCATCATCGCTGATATGGTCATACCCTAGCAGATGGAGGCATCCATGAACAACCATATGCGCCCAATGTGCGAATAAAGTCTTGTTTTGTTCCTTTGCTTCCCGCTCTACGACCTGACGACAGACTATCATATCGCCGAGCAAAGGTAGCTCTATTTCAGGCGGTGCCTCAAAAGGAAACGAGAGTACGTTGGTTGGGTAGTCTTTACCACGATAGGTGAGATTTAGCTCATTGCTCTCGGCTTCATCAACAATACGGATCGTGACTTCGGACTCCTCCTGAAACTGGGGCAGTACATTCTCCAGCCAGTGCTGAAAATCGGCTTCAGTGGGAAGCCCGTCAGTCTCTGTACAGGCAATCTGTAGATCTAAAATGACCTGACTCATTTGATCTCCTGATTGGCCTGATCGGTTTGAATTGTCTGAGGACGAGACTCCAATCTGCGTTGCTCGGCTAGCGCATCGCGGCGCTTCTGGTCTTCGGCTTCCCATGCTTCATAAGCTATCACGACACGGGCAACAACCGGATGGCGCACCACATCTTCACTATCGAAGTAGTTAAAGCTGATCTCATCGACGGAGGAGAGCACTTCAATCGCGTGGCGCAGACCTGATTTCAGGTTGCGAGGTAAATCGACTTGAGTAATGTCACCTGTAATCACAGCCTTGGAGTTGAAGCCGATACGCGTCAGGAACATCTTCATCTGTTCGATGGTGGTATTTTGGCTTTCATCCAGAATAATAAAGGCATCATTTAATGTGCGCCCGCGCATATAGGCCAGCGGTGCGACTTCAATGATGTTGCGCTCCATAAGCTTTTCAACACGCTCAAAGCCCAGCATCTCGAAGAGGGCGTCGTACAGAGGGCGTAAATAAGGGTCTACTTTTTGGCTGAGGTCACCGGGCAGGAAACCGAGTTTTTCGCCTGCTTCAACGGCAGGGCGAGTTAACAGAATACGGCGGATATCCTGACGTTCAAGCGCATCGACGGCGGCAGCAACGGCAAGATACGTCTTGCCTGTCCCTGCGGGGCCAACACCGAACGTGATGTCATGGGAGAGAATATTGGTAATGTACTGCGCCTGATTGGGCGTGCGGGGCTTAATCATGCCGCGCTTGGTACGGATGTTGATCGATTTACCGTGATTGTTGAGGTAGTCGGCAGAACCTTCGGCAGATTGCTCTAGCACGCGGCTTTCTTTGATTGCTAAATGCAAATGTTCCGGCTCAATATCCTGTATCACGCCGCGAACGGGCGCGGTTTCAACATACAGTGTTCGAAGGATATCAGCGGCTGCGGTGACGCAAATGTCCTTGCCTGTTAACTGGAAGCGATTGTCGCGACGGTGGATTTCGATGCCAAGACGACGCTCTAGCTGTTTGATGTTGTCATCAAAAGGGCCACAGAGATTGATAAGGCGCTGATTGTCTGCTGGCTCCAGTAATATCTCTTCTTTTTTGACGTTCAAATTATTCCTCTGACTGATTGAGTCATATGATCAAAATCGTTATGGGGTCTGCGCTAAAAAGATACGCAGCTAATATTCGATTATTCACTTAGATGAGCGTTGGCGCAAGTCGGGGTATTTTTGATAAAGCAGATAGGGTATGAAAATAGATAGGGTGTACCGCTATCATCGCGATACACCCCACTTAATGAGGTTGAGGGTAATTACGGCTGGTATTGGCCGACACCTAGTTCATCTTCTTTACGGGTGCGGGCAATAACAGACTGAGGCGACTCTTGTAAACGTAATCCCATCTCCTCTTCTGTGCGTATCAGTTTGCCGCGCAGAGAGTTAGGTCGAGCTTCTACAATTTCGACGTCGACAAATTTACCGACCATATCCGGACGGCCTTCGAAGTTAACAACACGGTTGTTTTCTGTACGGCCAGATAGCTCCATGATGTTTTTACGCGAAGTGCCTTCAACCAGAATGCGTTGTACAGTACCTTGCATATCACGGCTGTATTTCATTGCTTGCTGGTTAATACGCTCTTGCAGGATATACAGACGCTGTTTTTTCTCTTCTTCTGGCACATCATCAACCATGTCTGCCGCTGGGGTACCCGGACGGGCAGAGAAGACGAAGCTGTAGCTCATGTCGAAGTTGACCTCACCGATCAGCTTCATAGTTTGTTCGAAGTCTTCCTGCGTTTCCCCTGGGAAGCCAACGATAAAGTCTGAGCTGATTAACATGCCCGGACGTGCTTTTTGCAGCTTGCGAATGAGTGATTTGTACTCCAGCACCGTATGCGTTCGTTTCATCATATTCAGAATACGGTCTGAGCCGCTCTGAACAGGCAAGTGCAAGAATGTCACTAGCTCTGGAGTGTCTTTGTAGACTTCGACCAGATCATCGGTGAATTCGATCGGGTGGCTGGTGGTGTAGCGCAGGCGGTCAATACCATCAATTGCGGCAACGAGGCGTAGTAAATCGGCAAAGGTGCAGACATCGCCATCGAAGGTTGCGCCACGGTAAGCATTAACGTTTTGACCGAGTAGATTAACTTCACGTACACCCTGAGCAGCGAGTTGGGCTATCTCAAAGAGAACGTCGTCACACGGGCGACTGACTTCTTCACCGCGGGTATAAGGCACGACGCAGTAAGTACAATATTTATTACAGCCTTCCATGATGGAGACGAAGGCCGTTGGGCCATCAGCTTTTGGCTCTGGTAGGCGATCAAACTTCTCGATTTCGGGGAAGCTGACATCAACAATCGGGCTGCGTGTTCCCTGCACATGGTTGATCATTTCTGGTAGGCGATGCAGTGTTTGTGGCCCGAAAATCAGATCCACATAAGGTGCTCGCTCACGGATGTGCTTACCTTCCTGAGATGCCACACAGCCGCCGACGCCGATAATAAGATCTGGTTTCTTCTCTTTTAGCTTTCTCCAGCGGCCTAACTGATGGAATACCTTCTCCTGCGCTTTTTCGCGAATGGAACAGGTATTCAGCAGAAGAACGTCAGCCTCTTCCGCTTCTTCAGTGAGCTGATAGCCATGTGTGCTATCCAGCAAATCAGCCATCTTAGATGAGTCATACTCATTCATCTGACAGCCCCAGGTCTTAATATGCAGTTTTTTTGTCATCGGCTTATGTTTACTCAGTGCAGGTGAAACCCAACGCAGGGCGCGTATTGTAATCTGTTGTGGGGGTTGTGACCAGAGTGTGCTGTTCTGAATGCAGGATAATGGCAGCTTTGCTCTTTGGGTATAGAATACCCACAATAGTAAAAATTAACTCAATTTAGAAGCATAGCTGATATGAATGAGCAGATTGAACATTTTGATATTGTCGTCGTTGGTGGTGGCATGGTCGGGGCTGCAGCGGCATTAGGTTTAGCTCAGGCAGGGTGGTCTGTGGCGATGATAGAACATCAGGCACCTGTGCCTTTCGAGCCGCAGAGCCAGCCAGATTTACGTGTATCAGCTATAGGTTGTAACTCTGTTGCGTTATTAAAGCAGCTTGGTGCTTGGCAAAGTGTGGCCAAGATGAGAGCAACACCTTACCGTGGGCTAGAAACATGGGAGTGGGATGAGTCTAAGGTGAGCTTCAAAGCACAGGACTTAGGGCTTCCAGAATTGGGATATATGGTAGAAAACCGTCTCATCCAATTAGCCTTATGGGCTGAGTTTGAGAAGGCTTCGTCTTTAACGTTGCTCTGCCCTGATTCATTAAAGGTGATGCAAAAAAACAGTGCTGGTTGGCAGTTGGCATTAGATTCAGGGAAGGTCTTGCAAACGCGTCTGATTGTGGGAGCGGATGGGGCAAACTCACGAGTGCGTCAGTTGTCAGGTATTGGGCTGACGGGGTGGCAGTATCGGCAATCATGTATGCTTATTGGCATTAAAACAGCAGAACCACAGCAAGATGTCACATGGCAGCAATTCACCCCTTCTGGCCCAAGAGCATTCTTGCCACTGCATGAAGGATGGGCCTCGCTGGTTTGGTACGACAACCCACAACGTATTCGCCAACTGAGCGCGATGAATATGTCACAGTTGACTCAAGAGATTCAAAAGACATTTCCACAGCGGTTAGGGCGTATTGAAGCGGTTGAGGCAGGTTCTTTCCCTCTGATTCGCCGCCATGCGCAATCTTATGTTCAAGGGGGACTTGTTTTGTTGGGGGATGCTGCGCATACCATTAATCCGCTAGCGGGGCAGGGTGTCAATTTGGGCTATCGCGATTTGGATGTGCTATTAGATGTGTTAATCAAGGCGAGAGACTGTGTTGAACCGT
This sequence comes from Enterobacteriaceae bacterium B14, assembly GCA_000307305.1. Taxonomy (GTDB): domain Bacteria; phylum Pseudomonadota; class Gammaproteobacteria; order Enterobacterales; family Enterobacteriaceae; genus B14. Next base: position 1,568,455 of record DF158882.1, on the reverse strand, counting down.
GGGATAGTCGCGAGGTTTTGTTGCGCTATGAACGTCGTCGTCGCCCAGATAATTTACTGATGCAAGCAGGTATGGATCTCTTCTATAAGGCATTTAGCAACCAGCTACCGCCATTGAGTTTCATTAGAAATCTGGCACTGATGGCAGCACAGCGGGCAGGGAAATTGAAAGAATGGGCGCTGAAATACGCATTAGGCCTATAACTCGGCAATAAGAGGCTGAGATAAAAAGCAAAAAGCTCGCCTAGGCGAGCTTTTTGATGATATTCCCTTTATTTTTCTTTTAGTAAAGGTAAATAAAGAAAATGGCTGGGGTACTAGGATTCGAACCTAGGGATGCCGAGATCAAAACCCGGTGCCTTACCGCTTGGCGATACCCCAATTTATTATGGTATTTCCTGAAAGGAAATGGTGCGGGAGGCGAGACTTGAACTCGCACACCTTACGGCGCTAGAACCTAAATCTAGTGCGTCTACCAATTTCGCCACTCCCGCAAATATGGTGGCTACGACGGGATTCGAACCTGTGACCCCATCATTATGAGTGATGTGCTCTAACCAACTGAGCTACGTAGCCTAACTTAGGCGACTCATTTTTTAAAGCAGTTTATTGGGATTTTTAGCTTAGCTATTGTATGGCTGGGGTACTAGGATTCGAACCTAGGGATGCCGAGATCAAAACCCGGTGCCTTACCGCTTGGCGATACCCCAACAGGATATACAATATTGAGATCTTACATCCGCAACTAAAAATTACGATAAACTCTTTATTTATCCCAGAAAGGGAAAGATGGCTGGGGTACTAGGATTCGAACCTAGGGATGCCGAGATCAAAACCCGGTGCCTTACCGCTTGGCGATACCCCATTCGATATTGCTATCGATTCATCTTAAAACACGCTACTTCTGAAGGAAATGGTGCGGGAGGCGAGACTTGAACTCGCACACCTTGCGGCGCTAGAACCTAAATCTAGTGCGTCTACCAATTTCGCCACTCCCGCAAAATGGTGGCTACGACGGGATTCGAACCTGTGACCCCATCATTATGAGTGATGTGCTCTAACCAACTGAGCTACGTAGCCATCTTTGCTTCACCTTCATCGGCTTTGCGGGGCGCATTATGCGTATATGGCAGAATTGCGTCAACTAGTTTTTTACGATAAATCGATAAGAACAGTGTATTTGACTGGCTTGTATACAGTCTGGCGATAAAGTCATCAAAAGCAGTGATGAATAGATCGTTTTATGGAGAAGAAAAACTGAACTGAAAAGAGATATTCGTTGATAAAGTGGGTGAGATTTCACCCACTTTTGTTAGCCATTGCACTATTTTTTTGCTCAGGCTTTACTTTTTATAGGCTGATTGGTGCACGCCAACAGCTCTACCAGAAGGGTCATCCATTTTTTTGAATGATTCATCCCATTCTATTGCTTTAGCCGAAGAGCAGGCCACAGAAGGCCCTCCAGGAACGCACTCTGCGGCACTTGGCAGCGGGAATAGCTCTTCAAAGATCTCTCGATAGAGATAAGCCTCTTTAGACGTAGGCGTATTGTAAGGGAAGCGGAAGTGCGCAGTTTCTAACTGGTTGTCGGAGACCTGCTGGTTGGCAGAGGCTTTCAACGTATCTATCCAGCTGTAACCCACGCCATCGGAGAACTGCTCTTTCTGACGCCAAGCTACGCTGGGTGGAAGATAAGGGGCAAAACACTCGCGTAGAATATGCTTCTCCATCTTGCCGTTTCCGCACATTTTATCTTCTGGATTAATGCGCATAGCAACATCCAGAAAGTGTTTATCTAGGAAAGGTACGCGAGCTTCTACTCCCCATGCTGCCATCGCCTTATTTGCACGAGCGCAGTCATACATGTGTAGTGCTAGCAGTTTACGCACTGTCTCTTCATGAAACTCTTTGGCATTTGGCGCTTTATGAAAATAGAGATAACCGCCAAAGACCTCATCGGAACCCTCGCCGGATAGCACCATTTTAATGCCCATCGCCTTGATTTTTCTTGCCATTAAATACATTGGCGTTGAGGCGCGGATCGTGGTGACATCATACGTTTCAATGTGATAAATCACATCACGGATGGCATCAATCCCTTCTTGCACTGTAAAGTGAATTTCGTGATGCACGGTGCCTAAATGATTCGCGACTTCCTGAGCTGCGACCAAATCTGGGGCTCCGGGCAACCCGACGGCAAAGGAGTGGAGCTGAGGCCACCATGCTTCGCTGCGTTCTCCGTCTTCGACACGGCGGGCAGCAAATTTTTTCGTTACAGCAGAGATAATGGACGAATCCAGCCCACCAGAGAGCAAAACGCCATAAGGGACATCGGACATCAAATGGCTTTTCACTGACTCTTCTAGAGCAACTTTAAGCTCATTTTTATCCGTTGGATTATCTTTGACGTTATCAAATTCAAACCAGTCACGCTGATAGTAGGACCGAATTTCTCCGTCCTTGCTCCACAGATAACTCCCTGCAGGAAACTCTTTTATCGTACGGCAAACGGGGACTAATGCTTTCATTTCTGAGGCGACGAATAAATTACCGTGTTCATCATGGCCCATATAGAGAGGGATAATACCAAGGTGATCTCGGCCGATTAGGTAGGCATCTTGCTCTGTATCGTAGAGAATAAACGCGAACATACCCTGTAATTCATCAAGAAATTCTGGACCTCTTTCCTGATAGAGCGCCAGAATAACCTCGCAATCTGACCCAGTCTGAAATGCATAGCGTTTATCTAGAACCTGACGTAAAGCTTGATGGTTATAGATTTCGCCATTAACGGCGAGGATATGATTTTTCTGTTGATTGTAGAGAGGTTGGGCGCCGGTATTGACGTCGACAATGGAGAGACGCTCGTGGGCAAGAATCGCGTTATCACTGGCATAAATACCGGACCAGTCTGGTCCACGATGGCGCATTAATCGCGACATTTCTAGTGCTTTTCTTCGAAGTTCAGTGGGATCTGTCTTAAGATCTAATATGCCAAAGATTGAACACATCGTTATTTCTCCCTACTTTAATAGTCATAATGAAGCCTGCATTTGAAAAACTCACTAAACCAAATAAGCAATAAATGAGCCATTTATTCCCTTTATTTATTAGGCGAGTGCGGCCTAACACTGTTGGATAATCAGGGGAATGTACTATTAAAGATGGATCAGTTTGGGGAAAATGTACATATTGTGTTGGTGCGTTGCGCTAAATTGGTGCATTACGCTATACATGAGTATGGAAGATCTAGACGATTGAAGCAGGCAGTTTTGTTTGATGAGGATCTGCTGATAGGTGCAAGGGAAAGTGTTCCCTTGCATGACATAGCATATTTTGTCGTTAGCTGGTTTGGTTTTCCAAAAGCTGTTGCAGCAACACACCGTTTAACATGGCTCGTTTTACCAATGCGAATGCGCCAATAGCACTCTGATGATTAAGCTCTGTCGTGACAATAGGAAGACCAGTACGGAACTCTTCTAATGCTTGTGTGTTAATGCAGCTTTGAATCGCAGGAATTAAGACTTTTGTTGCCTCTGTTATTTCTCCCGCTAATACAATTTTCTGTGGATTAAACATGTTAATAGCAATAGCGATAGCTTTACCGAGATAGCGGCCCAGGTGTTCGATAACTTCGACAGCTAAGGGATCACCACGGTTAGCAGCTCGACAAATAGCGCCGATATTGCACTCATCCAGCGTGAGTTTACTAGGATAGCCCTGATTGAGTAGTGTGCGAACGCGCTGTTCGATGGCTGCGTTGGCAGCTACGGTTTCTAGACAGCCGAAATTACCACAGTGGCATTTTTCACCAAGAGGGTCGATCTGAATATGGCCGATCTCCCCAACGTTACCATTACTGCTGAGGAATACTTGGCCCTTTGTGATAATACCAGCGCCGGTTCCTCGATGGACGCGCACCAATATCGAGTCATCGCAGTCACGAGTAGCACCAAAATAGTGCTCGGCAAGCGCTAAACTGCGGATATCGTGTCCTACGAAGCTTTTAACACTAAAGTGAGTTTCTAATCGCTCAGCCAAAGGCCAATTATCTACTTTTATATGAGGCATGTATTTAACAATGCCTTTTTCTGGCTCGACCAATCCGGGCAAGATAATGGCGATAGCAATGAGCTCACGGATTTTACGCTGGTAGGTGTCTATAAATTTGGCGATAGCTTGAAGTAGGGAGACTTCCAAAGCATCTTGGGAGCGTTCGGGTAAGCTATAGACCGCTTCTGCAAGAGATTTACTGCTCATATCAAAGAGAGTAATTGTGGCGTCACGGCGGCCGAGACGAACGGCTACAGTATGAAAGAGGCGGTTTTCACTCACTATGGAGATCGCTCTGCGTCCTCCCGTTGAAGCTTGCTGATCAACTTCTTTTATTAAGCCTCTTTCTAGCAATTGTCGAGTGATTTTGGTGACGCTAGCGGGGGCAAGCTGGCTTAGTTCAGCAATTTGAATTCTTGAGATAGGGCCTTCAAGATCAATGAGACGATAAACAACCGCACCATTAAGTTGCTTAACTAAGTCAATATTACCGATTTGTCCTTTTCCGCTATTCGTCATCTTGTCTATGTTCCTTCTACTCTAAGTCGCTTGTTAGTTGAATTGTACCCACCATTTTTTATCTTACAGATCTGTGCGATAACCCGATAGGGCTAGCCATTTAGTGAACCAAATGACTAGAAATCAACGTTCTGTATATTAAAATCTGTAAGGTACAACACGTTACCAGCCTAAAGAGAGAAGCTATTTAAAACAACGACTTTAGGTTTAGATGGTTTTTTTTCCGTTAACAATGGTGGTGACGATTTTGTAATCGCGCGTAAAGGCTGTCAGGTTAGCGACTTTGCCCACTTCAATGCTGCCCAATGTTTTTTCTACACCCATTGCACGAGCAGGGTAAAGTGTTGCCATACGCAACGCTTCATCAAGCGGAATACCCACGTGTTCGACGCTATTAGCCACTGCATCGATCATGGTAAGTGCCGAACCGCTTAATGTGCCATTTTCATCAACGCATAAGCCATCACGATAATAGATGGTTTTGCCTGCAAAAATAAACTCTTCTATATCAGCGCCAGCAGGTGCGGTTGCATCGGTAACCAGAACTAATTTATCGCCTTTCATTTTCTTGGCGTTGCGAATACTTGCCCAAGCGACGTGGTGACCGTCTGCGATGATACCGGTGTAAATCTCTGGCGTATCAAAGATAGCGCCCATTAAACCCGGTTCACGGCCAACAAGAACTGGCATTGCGTTGTAAAGGTGCGTAGCAAAGGAGATCCCAGCAGCAAAACCTATGCGGGCTTGCTCATATGTCGCACTCGAGTGGCCAGCAGAAACGATAATTCCTGCATCATGCAACTGGCGAATATACTTGGCATCCGCCACTTCCGGCGCCAGAGTTATCTTGGTGATGACATCCGCATTAGCACACAGATAGTCAATCATCTCACTTTCTGGTGAGCGGATATAAGCAGGGTTATGAGTCCCTTTCTTCGCTAAGCTGAGATAAGGTCCTTCAAGGTGAAGGCCTAATGCCTGATTGCTGTGCTTCTGCTTGTAGCTTCTCATGGTTTCAATCGCATGCTTCATGAACTCATCGCTAGACGTAATTAGCGTGGGCAGATAGCTGGTACACCCCGATTTTTCATTGGCGTGCTGCATGATTTCCAGCGTCTTAACGGAAATGGCATCGAGTGAGTCGTTAAACTGCACACCGCCACATCCATTGAGCTGCACATCAATAAAACCAGGCGCGATAATCGCCTGGTTCAAATCCTGAGTCTCTATACCTGCGGGGAGCTCCGCTAATGGGCATAGCCGCTCGATCAAGCCATCCGTGATGACAACAGCATAGTTATCAAGAATATCGTGACCGGTATAAATGCGGCCATTAGTTAATGCGTACATGGTGCCCCCTGATAGTCACTAAAGATTTTTGATATTTTCCGCTTCTAATTCGCGAAAATATTTCACGGTTTTTACCTTTAACTCCATGGTTGAAGGCTCGTCACAGACGATAACTGCTTTAGGGTGGGTTTGTAGTGCGGAAACAGTCCAAAGATGGTTGACGCAACCTTCAACGGCGGCTTCGACAGCTAATGCTTTGTTGTTTCCCGTTGCTAGAATCATGACTTCTTCTGCATCAAGTAGTGTACCTACACCCACGGTTAGTGCATATTTTGGTACCTGATTCATATCGCCATCAAAGAAGCGGGAGTTCGCATGGCGAGTCTCTTCCGTCAATGTTTTGATACGAGTGCGAGAAGCTAAAGATGATGCAGGTTCGTTGAACGCGATATGTCCGTCATTGCCCACACCACCCATGAAAAGATGAATTCTGCCGTAGGACTTAATCTTGTCTTCATAACGTTTGCATTCAGCGGTAGGGTCGCTTGCATTACCATCAAGCAGATTGATGTTCTCTTTTTGAATATCAATATGATCGAAGAAGTTGCTGTGCATGAACGTATGGTAGCTCTGAGGGTGATTTTCAGGCAGACCGATATACTCGTCCATGTTGAACGTCACAACATGTTTGAAGCTAACTACGCCCGCTTTATTTAGCTCGATAAGGCGTTTATAGGTGGATAGTGGGGTACCACCGGTAGGCAAGCCCAGAATAAAAGGGCGCTCGGCAGTCGGTTTAAATGCATTGATGCGGTCAACGATGTGTTTGGCTGACCATAGACCTACGTCGGCGGCATTTTTTAGTGGGATAAGTCTCATATGTACCTCTATGGCTACGCTAGCTTTGTATATACTCAATGTGGTCTAAGAGCTGCTTTAAGAGTAATGCAGGTCATATAGATGCACACGAATGTTAATCTTGATGATTTTTTTAATGATAAAATAAGTTTTACTTGATAGCCAGATGAATACCCGTTTTACTGTCTTTTTTGGTGATGGGTATCACAAAGGTAGAGGTTTTAATTTGCGATACGAAATAATTTTTTTACACTGACTAAAGTTATAAATGTGTTTCGTGTTACGTGGTATCGAGATTATTCGAGTCTTTATTTATTCAGATTAAAAATAGCCTAACCAAAATAGGTGCATAGGGGGATATAAGGTGAGCGTTCTCGGATATTTACAGAAAGTAGGCAGGGCACTTATGGTGCCAGTCGCTACTCTTCCAGCAGCCGCGATTTTAATGGGTGTTGGCTACTGGATTGATCCGGTAGGTTGGGGTAGCCAAAATGCGTTAGCAGCACTTTTCATTAAGTCTGGTGCCGCTATTATCGACAACATGTCTGTTCTGTTTGCCATCGGTGTTGCGTATGGCATGTCGAAAGATAAAGATGGTGCTGCTGCACTGGCTGGTTTTGTCGGGTTTCTCGTCGTAACAACACTGTGTTCTCCTGCTGCCGTTTCCATGATTGAAGGAATCGATGTTAAGGATGTGCCTGCTGCTTTTAATAAGATCAACAACCAGTTTGTCGGTATCCTGGTGGGGATCATGTCAGCAGAGCTGTACAACCGCTTTAGCCATGTAGAGCTGCCGAAGGCACTCTCTTTCTTCAGTGGTCGTCGCTTAGTGCCTATCCTTACCTCTTTCGTGATGATCTTGGTTGCCTTCATACTGATGTATGTTTGGCCGATCATCTATAACGCACTGGTTGCCTTTGGTGAGCACATTCAAGGAATGGGCTCTGTTGGTGCGGGTGTTTACGCCTTCTTCAACCGCTTACTAATCCCTGTCGGTCTACACCATGCACTGAACTCTGTATTCTGGTTCGATGTAGCAGGTATTAACGATATCCCTAACTTCTTAGGTGGTCAGGAGTCGATTAATGCGGGTAAAGCTGTTGTTGGTATCACTGGCCGTTATCAGGCTGGTTTCTTCCCAATCATGATGTTTGGTTTGCCGGGCGCTGCATTGGCGATTTACCAATGCTCTCGTCCTGAGAACCGTAGCAAAGTGGCTGGTATCATGATGGCAGCAAGCTTTGCTGCATTCTTTACCGGTATCACTGAGCCATTAGAATTCTCCTTCATGTTTGTTGCCCCAGTCCTTTATGTGATCCATGCCGTATTGACAGGTATCTCTGTCTTTATCGCTGCATCGATGCAGTGGATTGCTGGTTTTGGCTTCAGCGCAGGTCTGGTGGATATGGTGCTTGCATCACGTAATCCACTGGCACACGAATGGTACATGCTGATCCCACAAGGTTTAGTCTTCTTCGCTATCTACTATGTTGTTTTCCGCTTCGCGATTACCAAATTCAACTTGTTAACGCCAGGACGTGAAATTGCAACGGATGAAGATGATGAAACCTCATCGAAAGGTGAAGTTCCAACAGATACAGCAGCATTAGCACGTGAGTTCATCGGTGCCGTTGGTGGTAGCGCTAACCTGACGAATATCGATGCTTGTATCACGCGTTTACGTCTCAGTGTGAAAGATTCATCTCTCGTTAATGATGCGGTAGCCAAACGTTTAGGTGCATCCGGTGTTATTCGTCTGAATAAAGAGAGTGTTCAGGTTATCGTTGGTACTCGAGCAGAAATTATCGCTGATGCAATGCGTGGTGTTCTGTCGTCAGGCCCTGTTCCTGCTACTACCGCGTCAGTAGCGACAGCTGCTCCTGTTCAGGCAACGCTAAACGCTGCGCCTAAGGCGAATGCCGCGACGTTCACTCTGCTATCCCCAGTAACGGGTGATGTTGTTGCTTTATCCGAAGTTCCTGATGAAGCCTTCGCTAGCAAAGCTGTCGGTGATGGTGTTGCCATTAAGCCAACGGATAAAATCGTTGTATCACCAGCTAAAGGCACTGTGGTTAAAATTTTCAACACAAACCATGCGTTCTGCCTTGAAACGGATGATGGCTTAGAGCTCGTTGTTCACATGGGTATCGACACAGTACAACTGGAAGGCAAAGGCTTTACTCGCTTAGTTGAAGAGGGTGCAGAAGTTGTTGCTGGTCAGCCTGTTCTTGAGTTAGACCTCGCATATTTGAACGAACATGCACGCTCTATGATTAGCCCAGTTGTTGTTAGCAATATCGACGACTACGCTGGTGTTATGACTCCAGCTTCTGGCAAAGTCATCGCTGGTGAGACGGTTCTGTTTACAGTGAAAGGCTAAATAATTCTTTAGCTGTATCGTAAAAAGCAGAACATAATATGAGCGAAAAGAGACCTGTCTCTTTTCGCTTTTTTTTATGATTTTCTTTTTCTTCTAGGTTTATCCCCTTTAACCCCTCTTTCCTTCCCGATATACGAAAACTAGGGTTGTGTCTGGCTCTGGCTTGTTAGATTATTAACGGTTATGTGCATAGTGCTTTCGCATTAGAGGAAAATAAAATGAGTGAGGCTGAAGCCCGCCCGAGTAATTTTGTCCGTCAGATTATTGATGAAGATTTGGCGTCAGGAAAACATAATGAGGTGCAAACCCGTTTTCCACCTGAGCCAAATGGTTATTTGCATATTGGGCATGCAAAATCTATCTGCCTAAACTTTGGCATTGCCAGAGATTATCACGGTAAGTGCAACCTGCGTTTTGACGATACGAACCCTGTCAAAGAAGACATTGAGTATGTTGAGTCGATCAAACGCGATGTAGAGTGGTTGGGTTTTCACTGGAGCGGAGACGTTCGTTACTCCTCCGACTATTTTGACCAACTGCACAACTATGCCGTAGAACTGATTCAGAAGGGGCTAGCTTACGTTGATGAGCTCAGCGCTGATGAGATGCGCCAATATCGTGGAACATTGACTGAGGCGGGTAAAAACAGCCCTTATCGCGATCGTAGCATTGAAGAGAACCTCGCCCTATTTGAAAAAATGAAGAATGGCGAGTATGAAGAAGGAAAAGCGTGTCTGAGAGCTAAAATTGACATGGCTTCGCCTTTTATTGTTATGCGTGACCCTGTCATCTACCGCATCAAGTTCGCCGATCATCACCAGACTGGTAGCAAGTGGTGCATTTATCCGATGTATGATTTCACCCACTGCATTTCCGACGCATTGGAAGGAATTACGCATTCGCTCTGTACGCTAGAGTTCCAAGATAACCGCCGTCTTTATGACTGGGTGTTGGATAACATCACTATCCCTTGCCATCCTCGTCAGTACGAGTTTTCTCGCCTGAATCTTGAATACACCATTATGTCCAAGCGTAAGCTGAATATGCTGGTAACCGAGAAAATTGTGGAAGGCTGGGATGACCCTCGTATGCCGACCATTTCTGGCCTACGCCGCCGTGGTTACACACCGGCTTCTATTCGTGAGTTCTGCCAACGTATTGGTGTAACCAAGCAGGATAACAATGTTGAAATGGCAGCATTGGAGTCCTGTATTCGTGACGATCTTAACGATACGGCACCGCGTGCAATGGCAGTTCTAGACCCAGTTAAAGTGATTATTGAAAATATTGCTGAAGGTCAGGAAGAAGTCTTGAGTATGCCTAATCATCCGAACTTGCCGGAGATGGGCGAGCGCGATGTTGCTTTTGGCCGTGAAGTTTATATCGACCGTGCTGATTTTCGCGAAGAAGCAAATAAGCAATACAAGCGCTTAGTGCTGGGTAAAGAAGTGCGTTTACGTAATGCCTATGTCATTAAGGCTGAACGTGTAGAGAAAGATGCGGATGGCAATATCACCACCATTTTCTGTAGCTACGATGCTGATACGCTGGGCAAATCACCTGCCGATGGCCGTAAAGTCAAAGGTGTTATTCATTGGGTTTCTGCAACACATGCAGTACCTGCTGAGTTCCATCTGTACGACCGTTTGTTCACGGTAGCCAACCCAGGTGCAGCGGATGAGTTGCTGTCTACAATCAACCCTGAGTCACTGGTTGTACGTAAAGGTTTCGTCGAGCCATCACTGGCGGCAGCGGTACCTGAGCAGACTTATCAGTTTGAGCGTGAAGGCTACTTCTGTGCAGATTACCGCCATTCAACGCCAGAGCACTTAGTGTTTAACCGTACTGTTGGGCTGCGTGATACGTGGGGCAGTGCTGGCGAGTAGACGTTCTCTTGGTATCCCAGCAATGTTATTTCGCTGGGATAGACAGGGGTAACAAGATAAAAAAGCCTCACTTCATGATTCATGAGTGAGGCTTTTTTATTTGGAATGTCTCTTTATGTTCAAAATAATAATTAATGCTAATCACGTATTACTGCGCTTTTTTATCGATGATTAATTCTTTGTATTGTGTGCATTTTCATCTTTGCGACAGTCACCGGCTGTACAGTTTCCATACAGGTAGAGGCTATGATTGGTGAGTTTGATATTATGTTTTTCTGCGATTTCACGTTGAAGGCGTTCAATATTATCATCGCTGAATTCAATCACTCTGCCACAATCTAGGCATATCAGATGGTCATGATGCTGCTGTTGTGTCAGCTCAAAAACAGATTTCCCACCCTCAAAACTATGGCGTGTGACGATACCTGCATCATCAAATTGGTTTAGGACACGATAAACAGTCGCTAGCCCAATTTCTTCACCCATATCGATGAGTTTTTTATAGAGATCTTCCGCGCTGACATGGTGGCAGTCTGGCTCTTGTAACACTTCCAATATTTTTAAACGTGGAAGCGTGACTTTCAAGCCGGCTTTTTTTAACGCGGAATTATTGTCAGTCATGCGGATTTTCCCTGTTGATGGCGACCCAAATTCAATGGGCTGCAACAATGTAATTGTGATCCATTATAGAGGTGGATGGGGTAAATGGAAACCCACCCGTTGTTAACCTCCATGGGCACCGTGAGGTAAAGAACAAGTGATAACGATTTGATTTATATGATTTTATAGGTAAGTAAGGGTATGAACTATTATATTGATAGATAATGTAATTTGATTAATAACTATACGATTATACTGTTTTTTATCAAGGAATTGATGCAAATATGCTGTCTCAATTCCTTGTAAAATATAGGGTTAATTGGCTAATTCGGCCAAATTTAGCTCATCAGAGACCTGTTTTACCCACGCGCTAACACGCTCGTTGGTCAGTTCTGGTTGACGATCTTCATCGATAGCGAGGCCGATAAAATTGTTGTCATCAGCTAAACCTTTAGAGGCTTCGAAGTGATAGCCTTTGGTTGGCCAGTGACCAACGATAGCGGCACCGCGAGGTTCGATGATATCGCGAACTGTGCCCATCGCATCGCAGAAGTACTCTGCATAATCTTCCTGATCGCCACAGCCGAAAAGAGCGACGAGTTTACCGTTGAAATCAATCTCTTCTAGAGTAGGGAAAAAATCGTCCCAATCGCATTGTGCTTCGCCGTAATACCAAGTCGGGATACCAAGAAGCAGGATATCGAATGCAGCTAAATCCTCTTTGCTGCTTTTAGCGATGTCATGAATTTCCGCAACGTCTTTACCCAATTGCTTCTGAATCATTTTAGCGATGTTTTCGGTATTACCGGTGTCGCTACCAAAGAAAATGCCTACAAGTGCCATAAGCTACTAAAACCTCACGTTAATCAGTCAGGGGTGAGCCTGTCTTACAGGCTGACACAATGCTGTGATAATAGCAGATGGTCGAGATTCGAGAAATAGCCACGTCATCATCCTGCGTATCTTCTCGTGGATGATGTGAATGAAGAAGAGGGGAAAATATAAGGCACCAGCAAGTTGCCACTGGTGCGTAACAGGATTATTTAGGCAAATCGGTTAATTGCGCTAAAAGCATACTTTCGATGAGTTCGCTGCGGCTGATATTGCGCTCTTCTGCCAGCCGATTGAGTGCATCAACGGCCTCTTGATTGATTTTCAATTCAACGCGTCGTAAGCCACGAACTTTATCGCGCCGTAGCTGATTTCGCTTATTAATCTTTAGCTGTTCATCACGAGTGAGCGGACTGGTTTTTGGTCGTCCTGGACGGCGGTCATCTGAGAATAGATCCAGCGTCGTGCGATCCGTTTGTTCTTTTGCCATAGGGAGCGATACTGCAAGAAGAGTTAAACCAAGAATCGAGTAGATATACAAGACTCAAAAAAGATCTCAATAACGGATTTAACAGGATGAAATATCCCCACACCACAGCCAAATCCGTAAGTAAGAGGTCGGCATAATACCCTAGTCGATAGAGAGTCTACAACACCATTTACTGCTTGTAAGTATCTAAAAAACGGTGTATTGCGCGCAAAACTTGCTGAGGTTTTTCTGCGTGTATCCAATGCCCACTGTCGGCAATCACATGTGCTCTAGCCTGTGGAAATTGGCGGGCGATATTCTCTCTGTAGCTGTCCTGAATATAGGGGGAATGCTCGCCCTTGAGGAACAACACAGGGTGCGGCCATGAAGGAACATCATTCCAACCGATAATATTTTCATACTGATCTAATAATACAGGGACATTAAAGCGCCACTCGCCGTTATGAAACGACTTAAGCAGAAACTGAATGGTTGGCTCTTCTTTTAGCATGCTCTGCATTAATTTGTGTGCTTCACGGCGGTCAGTTATCCCTGCCTGTGTTACTGCTTGAAGTGCGGCGAATACACTATCGTGGCGGCGGGTGTTGTAATCGATAGGTGCCATATCAATCACAACGAGTTTCTCTACTCTATCTGGCGCAACTGCGGTAAGTGCCATCGCCACTTTACCTCCCATCGAATGGGCAATCACAATCACTTTAGCGAGTGACAACTCATCGAGGAGTTCGAGGAGATCCTGAGCCATGACATCGTAGTTCATCTCAGGAGAGCGTGGCGATTGGCCGTGATTACGCAAATCTACCTGTATAATAGGATAGTGAGGCTGCAAGTCTCTAGCGAGTACACCAAGGTTATCTAAACTGCCAAAGAGGCCGTGGATAAGGACTATGGGGGTAGATGCCTTGTTAGGGCTTTCTAATAAGCGATAGTTTAATTTCATAGCAGGCTTCATACTAGATGTGGTTATCATTAGAGTATCACGATACGAAATTGTATAATCCCGTCGATTTAGCAGAAAACTACTGGATAAAAATGAAAACTATTGAGGTTGACGAAGAACTCTATCGTTACATTGCCAGCCATACGCTGCACATTGGGGAGAGCGCGTCAGAGATTTTGCGGCGCATGTTGAAGTTTTCAGCCGGTCAGACAACGGAGAGCAACCCAAAGACGATTGTGGTTGCAGACACTACCGAACCCAAAATTATCCCTTCACTAAAGACACAAAAGACTGTCGATCGTGTTCGGGTAATGCGTGAATTGCTGCTATCAGATGAATATGCGGAACAAAAACGCGCAGTAAACCGTTTCATGTTGATCCTTACAACGTTGTATCGCATCGCGCCAGAAGAGTTCGATGCAGCAACGGAATCTCTACACGGGCGCACCAGAGTCTATTTTGCCAACGACAAAGCAACGCTTTTGGAAAATGGCATACATACCAAGCCACAGCAAATTGTAGGCACACCTTATTGGGTGATTACGAATACTAACTCTGGGCGTAAACGTAGCATGGTTGAACACATCATGGGCATGCTACAACTTCCTGCTGAACTGACTGACAAAGTCTGCGGCACAATTTAATCACATTTGATAACTGAAAGTAGAACTCATTCATAGAGCTACCTAATTTCTGTTCCAACTATGGATTGTTTTGGCTGGCGTTTTGTAGTTCGCACTCATTTTATGCGTTAAGAGGAAATGTTCGTGGCAAACCATATTCGAGCTGGAAAACCAGCTCAGCAGAGCGATTTAATTAATGTATCACTGCTGGTTTCGCAATATTATGTTCTGAGCCCTGATGCGAATAATCCCGCTCATGCGGTCAAGTTTGGAACATCTGGTCATCGGGGCAGTTCTCAGCGTCAAAGCTTCAACGAACAGCATATTTTAGCGATTGCTCAGGCGATTGCAGAGGTTCGCTTAGCCAATGGGGTTAGCGGCCCTTGCTTCGTGGGTAAAGATACCCATGCACTTTCAGAGCCCGCACTGATTTCTGTATTAGAAGTATTGACCGCGAATGGCGTACAGGTTGTTATTCAGTCTGATAATGGTTTTACGCCGACTCCTGCGGTTTCCCATGCCATCCTTTGCCACAATCGCCAACATGCTGCTCTGGCGGATGGCATTGTTATCACTCCATCACATAACCCGCCTGAAGATGGTGGAATTAAGTACAACCCAACCAATGGCGGCCCAGCAGATACCAACCTTACTGGTGCAATAGAGCAACGGGCTAATGCGTTACTGGCTGAAGGGCTAAAAGGCGTTAAACGCCAGTCGCTGGATAAAGCGAAAAACAGCGGATATCTGAGCTCACAGGATCTGGTTCAGCCTTATGTCGAAGGGCTAGTGGATATCGTTGATATGCCCGCTATTCAGCGCTCAGGCTTGACGTTAGGGGTTGATCCATTAGGTGGCGCAGGGATTAGCTACTGGCAGCGCATTGCCGAGCACTATAAGCTCAATCTCACATTAGTGAATGACTCCATCGATCCCTCTTTCCGTTTTATGCACCTCGATCACGATGGCGTTATCCGTATGGATTGCTCATCGGAATATGCGATGGCAGGCTTACTGGCACTGCGTGATAAGTTTGATCTGGCTTTTGCTAACGATCCTGATTACGACCGCCACGGTATTGTTACACCGAAAGGCTTGATGAATCCGAATCACTATTTGGCTGTTGCCATACAGTATCTGTTCCAGCATCGCCCTCAGTGGGGCAAAGACGTCGCCGTGGGTAAAACCCTTGTGTCTAGCGCCATGATTGATCGCGTTGTTGCCGATCTTGGGCGTAAGTTGCTAGAAGTGCCTGTCGGGTTCAAGTGGTTTGTTGATGGCTTATTCGATGGCAGCCTAGGTTTCGGTGGTGAAGAGAGCGCGGGGGCGTCCTTCCTGCGTTTTGATGGTACGCCTTGGTCAACGGATAAAGACGGTATCATCATGTGCTTGCTGGCTGCGGAAATTACAGCAGTCACAGGGAAAAACCCTCAAGAGCATTACGACCAATTGGCTCAACGCTTTGGTGCGCCAAGCTACAGCCGTATTCAGGCTCCGGCTTCTCACGCAGAAAAAGCGATTCTTTCTAAGCTCTCACCTGAGATGGTAAAAGCCGATCGTTTAGCAGGGGACTTGATCACTGCTCGCCTAACGACGGCACCGGGCAACGGCGCATCGATTGGTGGTTTAAAGATCATGACGGATAACGGCTGGTTTGCGGCACGTCCTTCGGGCACTGAAGAAGCTTATAAAATTTACTGTGAAAGCTTCCTTGGTGCAGAGCACCGCCAGCGGATAGAACAAGAAGCCGTTGAAATTGTTAGTGAAGTATTGAACGGCGCTTAATTTAAAAAAGAGTAAATCGTATTTTTGGGGCTGCATCATGCAGCCCTTTTTTTATCTCTTTAATATTTAAGCTGTTACCTTCATTTATTCCTTTTCGATATGACTATTTTTGCAATTTAGATATATCTGTATTGCAAAAATAGATATATCTATTTATAGTCTCTTTCGTCAGTTTAGATATATCTAAACATTAAGGAGACACATTTATGTTTATGAAGTTATTTAATTCCAAGTATCACTCTCGTCATGGTGACGATGTATCTTTTGGTGGCCGAGGTAGAAGAGGCCATGGTCGGCATCATGAGCACGGTTCAGATGAGCATGAGTCCTGTGAACACGGTAGCCGTGAACGTGGGCGTGGTCATGGTGGCCGAGGTCGTGGTGGTAAATCCCGTCTGTTTGAACACGGAAACCTGCGTATCGTATTACTGGCTCTGGTTGCTAAAAAACCAAGCCACGGTTACGAATTAATTAAAGCGATTGAAGAAGCCTCTTCGGGCTTATACACCCCAAGCCCAGGTGTGATTTACCCCACTCTGACACTATTAGAAGAGCAAGAATATCTTCAATCTTTCAGCTCAGAAAAAGGGCGTAAGAGCTATCAAATTACTGCTGAAGGCGAGCAAGAGCTAAAAGAGAATCAAAAAGCCGTTGAAATCATCTTCCAGAGACTTTCTCAGGCAGGAGACGAGCGTGGAGGCAATTTAGCGGAAGAGATATCTGAGGCCATGCACAGCTTAAAGGCTCTATTACGCCATCATCTAATGCGTAAAGACTTAACGGCAGAACAAATCAGCCGTATTGCCACCACGCTAAATGATGCGGTAAAGCAGATTGAAACTGAGCTGCAAACCAGCAAAGATAAGCCGTAGGTAAAGGAGATAAATCAGAATGAAACCTTATAGCCGAGTCGACATTGAACAGACGACTCAGGAGGAGAACGGGGTATCACCAGAGACATCACAAATGTTCGGCGCTGTTCGCCATCGTCGTGCTATAAAAACAACGCCTAATCACATTCAGCAAGAAGGAAAAAACAATGCCTGGTTACCGCTATCGTATTACCGTCGAGCCATTAAACGATAAAAAAGGCGAGCCATTAAATGCTGAGCCATTATCGTTTGAAGTAGAGAACCACGATGAGATCCTCTCTATCGTCAACCGCATTACTGCCAGAGATGATTTGGGGTTTGATGAGCAAAAAAGCGCAGCATTTGCCGTTGGATTAAAGCTATTTTCTGAAGTGATGATGGAACATCGCAAAGATCCGCTATTCGCCCCTCTGCGTGATCCTTTTCGTGAGTTTATGATGACGTTGAAAAAAGGCGGAAAACCGAGAGAAAGTTCAGAAGAAGAGCAATAATATCTCTTTATCCTCAGAATGTTGCAGGCATTAAGTGTACCTGCAACCAGAAAGAGAAAGGGCGCAGCAGCCAGGTCGATAGGCCTGTCGACTGGATGTGCCTAACCTAATGCCACCATTAATGCCCCGATAGAGATAAGTGCAATACCCGCTCCGGCAATGAGAGAGACTTTCTCACCGAACAGAATCACCGCCAAAATAACGGCAAAAACCACACTGAGCTTATCTATTGGCGCAACTTGAGAAACGGTGCCATTCTTTATCGCCATAAAATAGAATAACCAAGACAGGGCGCCAGCCACACCACTCAGGACAATAAACAGCAGTGCCTTACGGTCTGCCAATACCTCACTCACTAAATCCATTTTTCCCTGAACGACAACAACCCCCACTAAAAACAGAGCCATAACCACAGCCCTAATCGCAGTGGCTGTATTAGCATCTAAATGCTGTAGGCCAATCTTGCCGAAGATGGCAACAAGAGATGCCGCTAAAGCGGAAAGAAGTGCGTAAATTAGCCAAGTACTCATTATGGTGACTTTTATAAATGATAGGTATTCGCATACTAACTGCGATTTTGCTTTCTGACTATCCCTACTCTTTATATTGCCTATGCACCAAATTATCAGTTTTGTTGCTTAACTTATGAGTCACTTGGCGTATGAAGGAATTTAAGCGAATGGCTATACTAGAAGCACCAATATCATCGCAATATCAGTGCATCAGTAGGGTGGTTCGGGTATCTGGCAGGTAACAATATTACTGGAACATACAATCCAGATAATGCTCTAGGAGTTTGCGAGAGCTAAAGCCGTGCGCAATGCCATAGTGAAATTCAGCCCCTGCACTATTATCTGATGGAAAGGCAGTGTACAACTCACTCATATTTCTTTCTTCGGCGGGAACAGCATATTGCAGGCTCTTCTTGCCGAGTTCAGGGTGGATGACGAGAGCGGTTCGTCCTAATCTAACCTGACGATTAACGTAAACGTAATGAGATCCTTTTCTGAAGCCGTAAGCTTTGTCCGTGATGTAGTCTTTTATGAACCCTTTTAGCTCAAGCACTTTGGCTACTTCATCGGGGCGTAAATACATATGATTTTCTCCTGTATATTACTTTTAAAATAGTAGATAAATCCGTGAATGTCATATGCTTAGTTTATGTTATTTCACATTTTTGTAATAAAAAGGGTTATGTCCGGTATGAGAAAGGTATAAAGAGAGGGAGGTAGAGCGTGGTGAATCCGCTAGTGCATTGTAATTTATTGGTTTTGTTGTGATTCTGGTGTTCATATGATGTTACCAAAACATACATATTATTTTTTAGCGTGCTGAGTGGCTATGTCTCTTAGAAAAGAGAAACAGTGGTATGTGCAACATGATGAAAATGCTCGCTTTACGGAATAAAACGATAGCCAATACCGGTTTCTGTCAGCAGGTGTTTAGGACGAACGGGGTCTTGTCCTAATTTTTGGCGCAGGTGACCCATATAGCAGAGTGCGTGCTCAATAAAACAAACAGAAATGTGATGCCTAGCAGGTTGAAGAGTAAAATCGCGATGGCATATTCGCGCCAGTTCATCTCTTTACTTATGCCACCACACCCGCGCCACACAATCCCCTCAAATGTTGCCATTTTGGGCAGTGGCGTACCGTCGATGAGACGGGCAAGTAAATTGCCTAACGGGGGGGCGAGAAGAAAGAGAACTAGTAAAAACGTACCGATTAAGAGCGTTGTAGACGCTGACATTAGAAGGCCTCCGCTTTGCATAAGGCATAAATCAGATCGACCAGAAGCAGCAACACGAAGAGTGAACCGTAGATAGCACCGATACTCATAAATATCTCCACGCTCAGTTGAATAGAGAGAGTGGAGGAAAGAGAAAGCAAAAATCTTGATAAAAGGAGGAGCGAAGAGATAAAAATAGTGTAAAAACGGCTAAAAAATAGGCTGTTATTTTTTCTGGAAGCATCTCGCAAATGCTGATTATCCCAATGGTGTTGGCTCAATGCGGGCATTACTCTGGGTGCATTGACACTATCGAGGGATAAATACAGTGAGTGAGAGAGCAGCCCAACAGCGATTTTTACAGCAGCAAACCTATCGGCGTTTACATTTCTATATTTTACGAGCGGCGGCGCTGGGGCTAACTGACGTGCAACAGACTAAGACGATAGGGGAGAAAGAGGCGCAATATTATCTCGCGGATAGCGGTTTGATGAGCCGACTCAATACGCACGCTCATATTTGAAGATAAGGAGAGTATCGGTGGTTAATTTGCATCTAACCAGACAGTTTTTACACGATATAAATGGTTTGAAAACGTGTCAGCCTGATTTTAAGAGTCGGTTGGAGAAAACATTAAGACAATATCCTGCCTCCGGCAGACTCTTGCTGAATCACAAAGTACCCGATGCTGAAAGCATGCGTCTCTGCGAGAAAATTCGCCACCAACTGACGGCCGGTGATATCCGAGAGCTGAGCTTTGATCACTGTGTTGTGGTCTATCTGTTAAACCTTCCCTTTCTTTATTTGCTGGCCTGCATAGAACTGAAACCGTTCGGCGATGAGGCAGAAATGCTATGGGAGAATAAAGGGCAATAACACTGCTTAGATCAATATTCCTTTCACTTATTCGCCTTATTATAATGTAATTAACTATTTTTTATCTTTTTTGACGCTATAATGTAACAAAATTACATGTATGGATGTTTTTTTGAGCAAATATTTTGCGTTTAACTCATCGGATGAGTAGTAAAGTTTCATAGAGTGGGGTAGAATTTCACCAGTTCGTTGAACTACCCCACTCATCAGATTGATGACAGTTTTAGCGTCATCGGCAAAATTTAATCATTGTAAAAACGATATTACTGTCAGCACTTGAATGAAAAAGTTTAACCAGCAGTAGCGTTTTTAGGAGGAACTATGTACCAAGCGTATCCATTGCATCGCGTTCTCCTGCGTCGTATAGGAGTTATTCTTGTTGGCGTATTGGCGTTACCCGTTATGCTTTTTCGTCGCGATCGCGCGCGTTTTTATAGCTATCTGAACCGTGTCTGGTCTAAAACCAGTAACAAACCGGTTTGGTTAGATCGTTCAGAAAGAGTGACTCGCGACTTCTATTAAGTTGATTGGCGCGTCACTCGCTAAAAATGATCCCTCGCAGTTCAATTGGCGGGGGATTTTTTTATTCGGCCTTCGATATACTCTCTTTCCTATTCCTTCATATCTTCCTGATTTTTGATGAAAACTGATTGATATCGCAATACATTATTGCGTTGTTCTCAACCGCATTTTTCTCTATCTCCTCTATACTTTTTTATCATCACTCTATTTTTAGGTGTCGTTCGGTGAGTCATAAAATTCCTATAGGAATCAGTGCGTTTTTACTCGGGGAGCCGGTGCGTTTTGATGGTGGACACAAGCGCCTCCCTTTTGCTGTGGAGCAGTTGGCGCCTTATGTTTCCTTTGAGCCTGTTTGCCCTGAGCTTGCGATTGGGCTGACTTCTCCTCGTCCTTCGTTACGGCTTGTGAAGCAAGGGGGGACATTGACGCTGTGTAACAGCCATCATAGCGGGTTGGATGTAACGGAGAAGATGGTTGAGTTCTCTGCCCAAAAGTCTAAGCAGCTCGATCATCTCTGTGGTTTTCTGGTATGTGCGAAATCACCCAACTGCGGCATGGAGCGGGTTAAGGTGTACAACGAAACAGAGACGATGGCAGAGAAGAGCGGCACAGGGCTTTTTACCCAGGCATTGATGAATCAAATACCTTGGTTACCTATCGAAGAGGATGGAAGGTTAAACGACCCCGATTTGAGGGAGAATTTTGTAGAGCGAATTTTTGCCCTGCACGATTTACACACGCTATGGCAGAAAGGGCTGACAAGAGGCGGGCTTATCGCGTTTCATAGCCGTTATAAACTCCTTCTGCTCGCACATCATCAGCCAGAGTATCGAGCATTAGGGCGATTTGTGGCGGGAATAGAGCAGTGGCCTTCGCTGGAGGCCTTTGCCATAGAGTACAGACAACGTTTTATGGCGCTGTTAAAACACAAGGCGACACGTCGCAATCACACTAACGTTCTGAATCATGTTCAGGGTTATTTTAGTCGGCAATTAAGTGCCTTACAGCGTCAGGAACTGACCCAACTTATCGATCGCTATCGACAAGGATTACAGCCTTTATTGGCCCCGTTGACGTTACTTAAACACTACTTAGCAGAATATCCTGATAGCTATTTGAGCCAGCAGCGTTATTTTGATCCCTACCCAGAAACGCTCAGGTTACGTTATGGCTGTTAAAGAAAAGCGTCATCAGGACAAGCCGATACATATTTGTTGGCTGCGTAATGATCTGCGTCTTACCGATAATTTGGCGCTAGGAATTCTTTCACCAAGGCAGTGTTTTAATCGGTTAAATATGGCATCGCCTGCTTTTTTAGACCGCGCAAACAGTGGTGAATTTAGCTGGTTTAATGAATTGGTTTGGCGGGAGTTTTATCGGCATCTTTTAGTCGCTTATCCAAAGTTGTGCAAACATCGGCCCTTTATTCAATGGACTGAAAATCTGGTGTGGCGCCAAAACGAGGCTTGGCGAGTGGCATGGCAGGAGGGGAAGACGGGTTACCCGATTGTGGATGCCGCGATGCGACAACTGAATGCCACTGGATGGATGCATAATCGCCTAAGAATGGTCACCGCCAGTTTTCTGGTAAAAGATCTCTTGATCGACTGGCGACAGGGAGAACGTTATTTCATGGCTCACTTAACCGACGGCGATTTGGCTGCCAATAACGGTGGCTGGCAATGGGCGGCGTCAACGGGGACAGATTCTGCACCCTATTTTAGAATTTTTAACCCTACCACTCAGGGGCTGCGTTTTGACCCAGAAGGTGAGTTTGTCAGGCAGTGGTTGCCTGAACTTGCTAGAGTGCCAACAAAATGGATCCATGAACCCCACAAGTGGGCGAGAAGCCAGAACCTCGAATTGGCCTATCCAGACCCTATCGTTGAACATGCTACTGCCAGAATCCTAACGCTTGAGGCGTTTGAGGCAGCAAAACATCAGCCATTGGTGCCAGAGAACGGATAAGCAATGTACTGAAAACCAGAGATAAATTACTATTGGGCATAACCTTAAATAATGAGCGTGTTCGAATGAGCCTCACAGCCAGAAAAACGGAGAGTAATAATGAATAACCTTGAACTGGAGCGATTGATAAACCAAGAGCTGAATATCTCAGCTTTTCACGACTATGCTCCGAATGGTTTACAGGTAGAGGGGCGGAGTGAGATTAAGACGATTGTCACGGGTGTGACCGCTTGTCAGGCGCTATTAGATGAGGCTGTGGCGTTACGAGCTGATGCAGTTCTCGTTCATCATGGTTATTTTTGGAAAGGGGAAGCGGCATCGATTCGGGGGATGAAGCGCAATCGACTAAAGACGCTGTTAGCCAACGATATCAATATGTACGGCTACCACCTGCCACTGGATGCCCACCCTACGCTAGGAAATAATGCGCAGTTGGCAAATTTGCTGGGGATTAATACGATGGGTGAACTGGACACCGTTGCTTTACATGGTGAGTTTCAAACACCATTATCCGCGAGCGAGCTAGTTCAACGGTTAGAAGAGAGTTTAAAACACCCTGTTTTACACTGTGGGGATAATGCACCTGAAAAAATCCGTACCGTTGGCTGGTGTTCTGGCGGAGGGCAGGGGTATATAGAGAAAGCCGCTGAACTAGGGCTGGATGCTTTTATTAGTGGTGAGGTTTCTGAACAGACTATCCACGTTGCCCGTGAAATGGGGTTGCATTTCTTTGCGGCAGGGCATCATGCTACCGAGCGCTATGGCGTAAAAGCACTTGGTGAGTGGCTGGCGCAACACCACGGTTTTGATGTCACTTTTATTGATATTCCTAATCCTGCTTAATCAATTCCTGATATTAAAGAACGGCCAGAGAGCCAGTCTGGCCCGTTTTATATTTTTCACTAAGGGTAATAGATCAATGGATTACTGAAACTTCAGATAAACAATTACGTTTTTATTTGATCTCTGTTAGCAAGTGATCTATTTCTCCATTCGTTTCTCGGCCGTTATATTAATGTTATTAATATCTTGGTATTTATTGATATAGGCGAGTGAGGAGATTAAATACTAATCCCATATAATAACTATGGGTATTGAGTGCCTTTCTTTATCTCCTAAGACGCCGAAATAAATGTTCTTTTACATAACTAAATGATTTATAGCGTTACGCTCTTAAATAGGAAGATCCTTGTATTCATATAATGCAATAGGAAATATAAGAATGAGGTGTAATAAGTGCCTAATTCAAGAGATTTAGTGTGTTTTATGCCTTTTAAATACGAGTTTAGTATTGATATTACTGAGTAAATTTTGATTTGCTAAACGAGTGGGACATTTAACTTAGTGTTTATTGGCTTATTTTTATCTATGATAGGCAGGTAACATTAATAAATTGGGGGAGATATTTATACTCTTTCTCCTCATATGAAAATTGATAGCATAAAAAAGCAAACGTGCTCTTTGTTATTGAGCTAAGGGCTTGTTAGTTTTACATATATATTTGGCTATTTAAGCTGCGAAAGATATCATTCAGTTGCTGCTTTTTACCTCTGAGATTGGTGAGGTATCACATTCATTAATAGGGATTTCGATGATTAATGTATTAGTCGTGGATGATCATCCTGCTATCTGTTTTGCTGTAAAAGGGTTACTGGAACAGCAGGAAGGATATCAAGTTCACTCTGCTAAAGATGGAATTACAGCCCTATCGATCTTAAAAACCAAGGAAATAGACCTTATCATTTTAGACATTTCATTGACTAAAATGGATGGTTTAGAGCTAATCTCCCGCGTATTACACCTTGATAAACATGCGAAAGTTATTGTTTTTACTGGGCAGCCCGTTGAGTTGTACGCAGAAAGAATGCTTCGTGCAGGTGCAATCAGTTTCCTGAGTAAAGATGATGATATTCGCCGTTTGGCGAGCATTTGTGAACTGACTTTGTCTGGGTACAGTGTCTTTCCAACGTTATGTTTAGAAAAACGCCATTCTGCGTCATCAGAAGAGACAATTGATGACGATACGATCGACAAGCTTTCCGATAGAGAGTTGACGGTATTGCGGCATCTGGCGGTAGGGTTAAGCAATAAAGAGATTGCAGACAAGTTGTTGTTGAGCAATAAAACAATCAGTACCTACAAAGCTCGGCTTATGGAGAAGCTGCACATCAACAATATGGAAGATATACCCGCCCAATTGCTACAAAAACTCAATAAGGATAGCTAGTTAGTGATCAGGATGATTTTTTTTGTATTGGCGTTTTCTCTGTTTCCGTTGGTTTCTGCCGTGGCAGAGGAATCCCTTGGTACTGAGCTAAATTTACTCAGTCGTACTCAGGTGAATATCTCTGATCTCGCCCTTACGGGGGAAGAATGGGCACTGTTACGTAAAAAAAGAGTATTACGCTTAGGTGCATCTGCACCCAATTATCCCCCTTTCGATATTACGTCTGGGATTCAGGATTACGGTGGCATTAGCGCGGATTACATAGGACTTATTGCCTATAACCTGAACGTTAAAGTTCAGGTTTTATACTATGCAAACTATCAGCAGATGATTGAGGCGCTGAATAATGGCGAGGTTGATATTATCTCCAACGCTGGCGATTTTGAGCTGCAACACATAGGCTTAGTTTTAAGTGAACCTTATGTAGAAAACACCCCAGCGATTATTACCAGTAACTCCAGTGATATTAGTGCTAAGGGGTCATTCAAAAAAATAGCCATCGAGCAGTCATATAGTGAACTTGCTCAGTATGAAGCGCTATTCCCTGATGTTACTTATGAAGTGTCGCCTTCACCGCGAAGAGCGTTAGAGGCGCTATCATTCGAACATTTGGATGCTTTTATTAGCAATGCCACGACAGCCCAATATCTTATCAACCAATCTAATCTCAATAATTTACGGCTGCATTTACTCCCAGATATGAAAGTGAATGGTTTCTCGTTTGCGGCGAAGCCCGATAAAAAGTCCCTCATTAATATCGTGAATAAAGTGCTGAAGAGGATCCCTGAAAACGTCAACGTGAGTATTCAAAAACGTTGGAATGGAGGAATACCGCTCTCTTCAGGTGACAACCATCTCGCACTTACCTCGCTGGAACAAAAATGGATTGAAGAGAATCCCGTTGTACAAGTCGCTGTTAACGATGAATCACCCCCGCTAAGTTTTATGGATTCCTCTAATAAGTTTCGTGGGCTTACCGCTGATCTTATTGATGTGATCAGCAGCCGCACGGGGCTCACATTTGAAGTCGTTAATACTGGTTCCCTAAAACAGACGATTGATGCGGTTAAATCTCACCATGCGGATATTGCCGCAGGTGTCACTCTTGATGCGATCTGGCCTAATGGATTACTCACAACCCGTTCCTATTTATTTAACTCATGGGTGTTGATAGGGAAAAAAGGTTCCGATGTACAAAAACCTACAGTCTCATCGCATATCGTTTTAGTGATAGGGCACCCGCTCAATGATTACGTTAATAACACCTATCCAGATAGCCCACTGATTTATGTTAATAAGCCTCAGGATGGGTTAGAGAAGATCAAACAAGGAGAGGCAGAATTTATGATTCTGCCTATGATAAGCGCAGACTTCCTCGTATCACGTTATTACAGCGATACGTTGACCATTGTTAATAGCGTTGATGCTGAACCTGCACGTTTTGTTATTGGTGTATCGTCGGATGAGTATCCGCTGGCAACGATCTTGGATAAAGCGATTCTCAGTATTCCCCCTGAAGACCTACATAATATGACGGGGAACTGGTATAGCAGCGCCAATTTAATTGAAAGCTCCTCATTTATTAATGAGAAAAAAGAGATCCTTAAGCACCCTATCTTATGGATTTTAGCCGGAATCACGCTCTTTATTCTATGGCGTTATCTGGACGTGTCATTTAGAAATAAAAAACGATTTAAGCAGCAAGTTCAATACCAGCAGGCATTGCTTAATGCGATACCGATTCCCGTGTATATCACGGATTTCCAGCAGCGTTTGGTCATGGTTAACCGCAGTTTTACCGATGCATTTAACGTTTCTCAGCAACAGGCTGTTGGCTCTTATCTAGCGGACTATCAACTATCGATTACCGATGGCCGAGAGCTGCTTTTCCAGCATGATAAAAATAAACCGAACTCCCAAATGATTATCCGCCATCTTCAATTTGAAGGTGAAGAGCGGGTTATCCAGCAATGGAATGACTTACTGTTGTCTGAGAATAATCGTGCAGATGGCAAAGTTGGCGGATGGCTGGATATTACGAAACATGAGCAGTTGATTAATGAGTTAAAACAGGCCAAAGAGACCGCAGACAGCGCAAGCCGAGCAAAAACAACGTTTCTGGCAACGATGGGACATGAGATCAGAACGCCTATCAGCGCAATTATTGGCATGTTAGAGCTGACATTAAGGAAAAAAAATCGGGGCGATTTAGAGCCAGATTGGCAATCTTTGCAAGTTGCTCATGATGCTTCCCACTCACTGCTTGCGCTGATTGGTGAAATTTTAGATATCGCAAAAATTGAATCAGATCGTTTAGTTTTACATCCAGAGCGGACAAACTTCCGCCATTTAATCGAATCTGTTGCGGCGATATTTGAGGGGCAAACGGCCAATAAGGGATTGCAGTTTAATTTGGATATTGATGCAAAAGCCGTGGGTGAAGTCTTGATTGATCCTATGCGCTGCAAGCAGATCCTGTCTAACTTGCTCAGTAATGCGATTAAGTTTACCCATACAGGGAGTGTAACCTTAAGAATTTTAGCTGATGACAGTAATCCTGACCGTCTGGATCTGACTATCAGTGTGATCGATACAGGGCAGGGGATCAGTGATGAAACGCGCGAAAAGCTCTTCCAGCCCTTTAGCCAAGGCGATACAGAGGAGCGTAGTGCAGGGAGCGGGCTAGGGCTCTATATTTGTAAGACGTTGATTGAGATGATGGCAGGTTCAGTCACCTTAACGAGCCAGTTAGGGATAGGTACAGAGATTACTGTCTATCTTTCAGTTCCGCGCTTAATGGAACTGGACATGCCGCGCCCTCTCGTCGTTCAAGAAATACATGAAGAGCGTTCTCTCAATATTCTTATTGCTGAAGACAATAAAGCGGGGCAATTCCTTTTATCTCAGCAACTGGTGTTCTTAAAACATCAGGTATCGACAGCCAGTAACGGTAAAGAGGCCCTCTCTCTTTTGCAGTCTCAGCATTTTGATCTTCTTATCACTGACTGCAATATGCCGAAAATGGATGGGTTCGAATTAACTCAGGCTATGCGCCAAATGGAAGCAAAGTCTGATCAAGCACCTCTTATTATTTGGGGGGTGACTGCCGATGCTCAAGCTAGCTCAAGAGAACGCTGTTTAAATGCGGGAATGAATGACTGTATGTTCAAGCCCGTGAGTCTTAACATGCTGACGGAAAAACTGAGCGAGATGGCTATTAATAGCCATGCTGAGTGCGAACCTGTCACATCAGATGCAGAGATATTAACGGCAGCAACGGCAGTGAACAGTACAGATGATTACCTCTGTTTTTCCCCTGCAGAATTACCATTAGACAGCAGCGATGTTGATGTTCAGCGCCAGTTTATCCAGTTAATGTTAGATGAAGTCATTGATGATTTATCTTTAATTCAAAAAGAGATAGATAGGACCGATCCTGATATTTCGGTTTTAATGGACGTCTTACATAAACTCTCTGGCGGTGTTCGTCTTATTGGGGCCAGTACACTGGTTGAACATTGTGTACGCTATCAAAACTCCCCAGATATGGATCTCCTCATCCAAATTAAATATGAAATAGAACGGCTTACAGCTGAACTGTCGCATTATCTCAATTCCCTAAACTAACTAGGGAGAAGATGCGGACTACAAGAGAGAGACATCTTGTAGTCCCGTCTTACAGTGTTATTAAGCAGTTGGCCGATTGTGACTTCCACTTGTTAAATACTATTATCTTCCTCGCTGAGCATGGAGACTCCATGTTTTTATTTAACAAGGAAATTAAAAATGAAAAATATTATGAAACTGGCTGTATTACCTGTTCTGTTCACCCTGGGTGCTGGCTTTGCTCAAGCAGCTGGTAATGATTGCGACGCTAAGCGTTCTGCTATCGAAGCTCAGATCCGTGAAGCTAAAGCACACGGTAACTATCATCAAGTAGCAGGTCTTCAAGCTGCTCTGAACAAAGTAAACACTTACTGCAACAACGATAGCCTAGTTGCTAAAGCACAGCAGAAAGTAGAGAAAGCTGAGAAGAAAGTTGCTGAGAAGAAAGACGACGTTCGTGAAGTTCAAGCTGACCTGAAAAAAGCACAGCTGAAAGGCGACGCTAAGAAAGTTGCTAAGTTAGTGAAGAAAGTTTCAGAAAAACAAGCTGATGTTGCTAAAGCAGAAGCTGACCTGAAACAAGTTCGCGCTGAACTTGCTGCTCTTAAGTCTTAATTGACTTGTATGGGGTGGATCGTGGACCACCCCATATCTCACTGATTGAAATAAGAAAAAGTAACATTCACGAATAATCGACCTTGATGGGTAAGGCATTATTACCTGAATGAATCTAAATAAAGT
>DF158882.1:1416743-1537777 GCA_000307305.1 Enterobacteriaceae bacterium B14 | reverse complement strand
GCTTTAGACAAAGTAAACACTTATTGCAACAATGACAGCTTAGTTGCTAAAGCACAGCAGAAAGTAGAGAAGGCTGAGAAGAAAGTCGCTGAGAAGAAAGACGACGTTCGTGAAGTTCAAGCTGACCTGAAAAAAGCACAGCTGAAAGGCGATGCTAAGAAAGTTGCTAAGTTAGTGAAGAAAGTGTCTGAGAAACAAGCTGACGTTGCTAAAGCAGAAGCTGACCTGAAAAAAGTTCGTGCTGAACTTGCTGCTCTTAAGTCTTAATTGACTTTTATGAGGTGGGCTTCACCCACCTCATAACACGACAGTAGAAGATAGGACGTCACCGCACCGTAACATTCACGAATAATAGGCCTTATTAGGTAAGGCATTATTACTTGAATGACGCGCAAAAAATTATTCCATAAGGATAGTGAATATGAAAAACATCATGAAATTAGCAGTGCTACCCGTTTTATTTACTCTGAGTGCGGGTTTTGCTCAGGCTGCAGGCAATGATTGTGATGCTAAGCGCTCTGCCATCGAATCTCAAATCCGCGAAGCTAAAGTACATGGCAACTACGCTAAAGTAGCGAGCCTGCAAATCGCTTTAGACAAAGTAAACACTTATTGCAACAACGATAGCTTAGTTGCTCAAGCACAGCAGAAAGTAGAGAAAGCTGAAAAGAAAGTCGCTGAAAAGAAAGACGACGTTCGTGAAGTGCAAGCCGATTTGCAAAAAGCAAAAGCAAAAGGCGACATGAAGAAAGTGGCTAAACTAGATAAGAAAGTTGCTGAAAAACAAGCTGACGTAGCAAAAGCGGAAGCAGAACTGAAACAGGTTCGTGCTGAACTAGCCGCGCTGAAATCGTAATTGATTGTGGGGGAAATATCCGGATATCTCCCCGCTTTTAACTAGAAAGTTGCTATGTCAAAAAACAGGAAAGTTTTTGCTGCAGGCCTAATATGGGTAATTTCAATACCAGGAAATGCGGCTGAGAGCAGGAAAGTTTACGCCTATGTAAATGAAGAATTTAAAGGGCGGATTAATATCGCCTTTACAAATAATAAGCCCTGCATTACTAAAGCACTATTATATGAATGGCATGTAAAGTCATCGATAGTGACTGAATTAAAACAGTATAGTAACGAATGTGTTTCATTTGTTGCATTAAACGAGAATCAGATAACGTTCAAATATGATCTTGTTAGTGCAAATCTTTCTATCGTTCTTCCAGCAGATATCGTCAATCATCTTAAATCCGGCATTGTAACGAGCCGTTGGGATGAAGGCATTAATATGGGATTTGTGAACTACCAAGCAAATTACAATTATTACGGTGGAAGAAAATATAAAGATGAAGAGAGACATGGAAGTATCTATACCGATCTGACATATGGCATTAACTATGGCGCATGGCGTTTTCGTTATGAAACCAATTATCAGCAGGATACTTCTGAAAAAGGTGAATGGGCTACTCCGGTTGCCAGCTTACAGCGCGATATACAGTCATTACGAGCCAATATTTTATTAGGTGATGGTTTTACCCCAGGAACAGTATTTGATAGTTACCCTTTTAAAGGGGCTCAGATTAGCAGTGATGACAGGATGCTCCCTGATGGTTTGCGCACATTCTCTCCCTGGATTAGGGGATATGCGCAAAGCAATGCGGAAGTAAAGGTTTGGCAGCTAGGGCAAATTATTTATCAAACCTTCGTTAATCCAGGCTCTTTTATATTGAAGGATGTTTATCCACCGTCTGATACCGGCGATATCAGCGTGACAATCAAAGAGAGCGATGGTAACGAGACCCGCTTGGTTGTGCCTTATGCAGCAATGCCAAATTTGACTTACGGCGGCACGTTAAAATATTCCGCCTCTGTGGGTGAGTACCGTGTTTATCGCCACAGTGAATATAAAACGCCGCGTTTTATACAGGGTGTTGTTTCATACGGCTTATCGCATAAATATACCTTATATGGCGGTACGCTTAACTCTGAGGTTTATGATTCAGCTGCTGTTGGTATTGGTAAAAGCCTGAATGCTTGGGGTGCGGTATCGGTGGACTACACGTTCGCCAGAGCGAGACAGCCTAGAGCAAGA
The DNA here is from genome assembly GCA_000307305.1 of Enterobacteriaceae bacterium B14. GTDB lineage: Bacteria > Pseudomonadota > Gammaproteobacteria > Enterobacterales > Enterobacteriaceae > B14. The sequence continues at coordinate 1,535,691 of DF158882.1, read as the reverse complement.
AAACGTGATACGGGTGGTATGTATAGGATGCGTTATGCGAAAGCCTTTTTGGATAAAGAGGCGAGTTTCAGCTTAATGACGCAATATTATCCGAAACAAAAATTCCGCTCTTTTGATAACGCAGTGACTCAACAGACGATTAACTGGTGGGAACAGGATGATGAAGGTAATTTTTACGGTTCAAGTGCACCGGAAAAACTCTACCGCATTGAGGCAAGGGCGAACAAATTCCTCAATGACTCAGACAGTTTCTATCTAACAGTAGTACAGGAAGGATATCGGCAGAAGAAGAATACGAATCAAAATATTCAGTTTGGCTTCAATGGATATTTTAATGATATGGATTTCGATGTACACGTTGAGTTAGATAAAGCCTATCAACAAAAGCGAGAGAACCGAGTTGGATTTAATATTTCAATTCCTCTGGCAAGTATTGGAATGAAACGTTACCGAATGAGTTACGGGCAAAACTACTCCCGTTTCGGTGATAGGAATCAAACTGTTGGTATAACAGGAAGTGCATTTGATGACTACAGCTTGAATTATGGTGTGAGTGTCAAGCACAGCCGTAATGATGGAAATAGCTATAGCACTAATGCTAACTATCAGTACAACGCAGGTGAAACACGTGTTGGGTATTCACAAGGGCATGGGTATCACCAAGGCAGTGTCGATGTATCAGGTAGTATGGTTATTCACCGTCACGGTGTGACACTTGGGCAGTATTTGGGTGAAACAATAGCATTGGTTGAAGTGCCAGAATCCCCAGATATTCCTGTAGATAGCCAATTTGGTGTGACAACGGATAGCAGAGGCTATGCCATTGTTACGGATTTAACACCATATCGTGTAAACCGTGTCTCATTGGATGAATACAGTGTTCCTGATGATGTCACATTGAAGCAAACAGAAATCGAAGTTGTACCTACATCTGGCGCGATGGTTTTCGGTAAATTCTTACCTGCTCAGTATGGCAAGGTTGAAGAAGAAGACGATGATGACGACGACGATGATGATGATGATGACGAGAACAACGACGACACTGATGATGAGAAAGATGATGATGAAGAAGTTGAAGAAAAACCGGAGAGTGATGTTAGCGACAGTGTAAAAGCTGAGTAATTTCTTCGCAAATATCAGGTTTTATATTCAATATCGCCATCTGGTTTTAATGTAAATTGATGCGATAGTATTGGATCTCACTCTGCTCAGCAAAGCGTTGATGTTCCAATTTAATATTATTAAGAGATATTTTTCTCGAAGTAATAGAAAATTAAATACTATTAATTAAACTAACCTATTTGGTGGATTCCGATGAAAAAAATGACAATTGTACCTTTAGCTTCTATTCTGCTGTTTTGTACCCTTGGTAGCGCACATGCTGCAGTTAATGGCTGTGATGACAAGCGTGCAGAGATCACTGCTCAGATTGAAAATGCTAAAAAGCATAATAATGCGGGTGAAATTGCTGGGCTTGAGCAAGCATTGAGTGAAGTTAATACTCATTGTACTCATGAAGGCCTAGTTAGAAACGCAGAGCAAAAAGTGAGAAAACACGAAGCTAAAGTCGTTGATAAACAAGGTGATATCACAGAAGTGAAATCTGAGATCGAACAAGCTAAAGAGCTTGGAAGAGCAGATAAAGTAGCTAAGCTGCAAAAGAAATTAGCGAAGAAAGAAGCTGATTTAGTTGAGCGCCAAGATGAATTGAAAGAATCTAAAGAGATCTTAGCTCGTCTGAAAGGTTAATATTTCTATCTTTCTTTTTGTGTTGCAACGATACTTACTTTTTACGAGTTCTTTACTGTATCTGATATAAAGCCTCTTATCTTAATATGAGATTAGAGGCTTTTTTATATTCAAAATTTATGCTTATAGCAGATGATATAAAACAAAAGCTTTTCATTTCTTTATTTATCACTTTTTATAATATCTTTCGTTTATGCTGAACTGTTAAATAAAGCGAATCATATTCAGTTGTTTCCTTAATGTGATTTTAATTAACATTGCCAGCATAATTTAGATAGGGTTATTGTATTATTCACCCGTAGTACATGCTTAAGATCGTTGCATATTCCATCGTCGGATTTGAAGCACTGACTCTGATAACTGATGCGAGCTCATTGCGCTATTTCAAATCTGAATAGTGTGAAAGCCAAGAGTTTGGTAGCCTAACGTTCCTTACTAAGTAGCTATTTACGAATGTGGAATAAAAAACGCCACTTATGCATGAAGTGGCGTTTCTGTCTGTATTTACCGGCGTAATACGTTATTTTTTGTTCAGATTAGTATGAAAATCACGTTGGGTATAACCGGTATAAAGCTGACGAGGACGGGCAATTTTAATGCCTTCATCGTACATTTCAGTCCAGTGAGCAATCCAGCCAATTGTGCGTGCAATAGCGAAGATCACGGTGAACATAGACGTTGGTATCCCCATTGCTTTCAAGATGATACCTGAGTAGAAATCAACGTTAGGATACAGTTTCTTCTCAATGAAGTATGGGTCGCTTAGTGCAATTCTCTCTAGCTCCATAGCCACTTCGAGCAAATCGTCTTTCATATGCAGTTGGCTGAGTACTTCATGGCAGGTTTCACGCATAACCGTTGCACGCGGATCGTGATTTTTGTAAACGCGATGCCCAAAGCCCATCAAGCGGAAAGAATCATTCTTATCTTTCGCTCTTTCGATGTACTCAGGAATCTTATCTACGGTACCAATTTCTTCCAGCATCTTCAGACAAGCTTCGTTGGCGCCACCGTGGGCAGGGCCCCATAGTGATGCAATACCCGCTGATATACAGGCAAAGGGATTGGCACCTGAAGAGCCTGCAGTACGTACCGTCGATGTAGAAGCATTTTGCTCATGGTCTGCATGCAGAATAAGAATTCTGTCCATTGCACGCTCCATGACAGGGTTGACCTTGTACTCTTCGCAAGGTGTAGAGAACATCATATGCAGGAAATTAGCTGCATAAGAGAGGTCGTTGCGAGGATAAACAAAAGGTTGGCCCAGTGAGTATTTGTAGCTCATTGCAGCAACGGTAGGCATTTTCGACAAGAGACGGAACGCTGTAATTTCACGATGGCGCTCATTATTAACATCAAGAGCATCATGGTAAAACGCAGCGAAAGCACCGGTAACACCACATAACAGCGCCATTGGGTGAGAGTCGCGGCGGAAGCCATGAAACAGGCGGGTGATTTGCTCATGCACCATCGTGTGGCGTGTCACCATCGTTTTGAAGGCTTCAAATTCTTTCTCGGAAGGGGCTTCGCCGTTGAGCAGGATATAGCAGACTTCTAGATAAGATGATTCTTTAGCTAACTGGTCGATTGGGTAGCCGCGGTGCAGCAATATCCCCTGATCGCCGTCGATATAAGTGATTTTTGATTCGCAAGATGCTGTAGATAGGTAACCAGGATCGAAGGTGAAATACCCCTTTGAGCCTAAACTACGAACATCAATTTCATCCACTCCCATTGTACCTGACAGGATATCCAGCTCGATAGGAGCCTCACCTTCGAGGGTTAGGATCGCTTTTCTAGTTGCCATTTATATCTCCTTTAGCGCCTTATTTTTAAGAATCATCAGCAAGCTATGTAACAAAAATCATGTCAGTGTATTCAAAAAAGAAAGCCGATAAGCTTAGATGAGTTATCCGCTATTCAATCATTCCAGAAGATTGCCCTGAAATTTCCCCAAGAATAGCCACACTAATCACGGTTTCTTTCCCTTTTTACCAGTATTCTCTTTGTCACTAGCCTATATGCTTTAGCTGATGATTTCATTAAGATTCTAGTTGTGGTTTAACTCGAGCTTTATTATCTAAAGTCGAGTGATAGTGGTTGTAGAGTACAAAGATGATATCAACACACTGTTGCATACCTTACGGGCATGTGGAAGGGATTACTCATCGATTGGCTCCAACAGCATGATTATTTTAGCTGCACTAGTTGTAATTGAAATGTTTATTCTTTGTCAAATTAGATAATTGTTTTTGTTTTATTTATGAAAATCGTGATCATTCTCACTGTTTCAGGGAAATGTTATGAATCAGTTTGTATTCGAATTGTAATGGGAATGTGATAACCCTATACTGCCGCTAGGTCTCCGGAAAACCTTGTAGTAGGAGCACCCAGCGTGTGAAGGTGTGTTTAAACATTTGGGATAGTTCGTTTAAACATGCTTAAAGAGTGAAAAGACTCTTGAAGCGCTGTCTGATTCCACATCAAGCCCGGGGGAAGTAAAATAATAAGAGCTGTGTGGGCTAAAAAGTGAAAAAACAAAGACCTGTCAATCTGGATCTACAAACGATCCATTTCCCGATAACTGCGATAGCGTCCATTTTACACCGTGTCTCTGGCGTCATAACATTCGTCGCTGTAGGGATTCTGTTATGGCTGCTTGGGCTGTCCCTCTCTTCACAGGAAGGCTTCTTTCAAGCTGCGGCGATTATGGATAGCTTCTTCGTCAAGTTTATCTTTTGGGGAATTCTCACGGCGTTGGCCTATCACATCAGTGGTGGCATTCGTCATCTTCTGATGGATTTCGGCTATATCGAGGAGAATTTCGCTACTGGTAGCCGTACTGCAATGATCTCTTTTGTGGTTACTATCGTGCTTTCAATTCTGGCTGGAGTTCTCGTATGGTAACTAACGTATCTGCGCTAGGTCGCAACGGTTTGCAGGACTGGTTATTACTACGTGCATCCGCCATTATTCTGACCCTGTATGTCTTATACATTCTCGGTTTTGTCATTATAGCATCAGATTTAACTTATGAAGTCTGGCGCGGTTTCTTTGCCTCTCACGTCACAAAGGTATTTACCCTGCTGGCGCTACTCTCCATTTTAGTACATGCATGGATTGGTATGTGGCAGGTACTGACCGATTACATTAAACCGATTGCTCTGCGTTTGATCCTGCAGTTTGCAATTGTTGTGGTGTCGGTTGTCTATCTCCTTTATGGAACTATTGTTGTGTGGGGTATATAAATGAAACTGCCTGTAAGAGAGTTTGATGCTGTTGTTATTGGTGCGGGTGGTGCTGGTATGCGTGCTGCACTCCAAATTTCACAGCAGGGCCTGTCTTGTGCGCTGCTGTCTAAGGTCTTCCCAACCCGTTCTCATACTGTTTCTGCCCAAGGTGGCATTACGGTTGCGCTAGGTAACACCCATCCCGATAACTGGGAATGGCATATGTACGATACCGTTAAAGGTTCCGATTACATCGGCGATCAGGATGCTATCGAATATATGTGTAAAACTGGCCCAGAAGCGATTCTTGAGCTAGACCACATGGGTTTACCGTTCTCACGCCTTGATAACGGCAAAATCTATCAACGCCCATTTGGTGGGCAATCTAAAGAGTTCGGCGGTGAGCAAGCGGCTCGCACGGCAGCAGCAGCAGACCGTACCGGACATGCACTTCTGCATACGCTTTATCAGCAAAATCTGAAGAACCACACGACGATTTTTTCTGAGTGGTATGCCCTCGATCTGGTTAAAAATCAGGATGGCGCGGTTGTTGGTTGTACGGCTATCTGTATCGAAACGGGCGAAATGGTTTACTTCAAAGCCAATGCTACCGTGCTGGCGACGGGTGGGGCGGGGCGTATCTATCAGTCAACCACTAACGCACACATTAATACCGGTGACGGTGTTGGTATGGCACTGCGTGCTGGTGTGCCTGTTCAAGATATGGAAATGTGGCAGTTCCACCCAACGGGTATTGCTGGCGCAGGTGTTCTGGTCACAGAAGGTTGCCGTGGTGAAGGTGGCTATCTACTCAATAAAAACGGTGAACGCTTCATGGAGCGTTATGCTCCAAATGCTAAAGATTTGGCTGGCCGTGATGTGGTTGCTCGCTCAATCATGATTGAGATCCGTGAAGGTCGCGGCTGTGATGGTCCGTGGGGCCCTCATGCAAAACTGAAACTAGATCACTTGGGCAAAGACGTTTTAGAGTCTCGCTTACCGGGCATTCTGGAGTTGTCCCGTACTTTTGCTCATGTCGATCCGATCAAAGAGCCTATTCCTGTTATTCCTACCTGCCACTACATGATGGGGGGGATACCGACTAAAGTGACGGGTCAGGCATTAACGGTAAATGAAAAGGGTGAGGATGTTGTGATCCCTGGCTTGTTCGCCGTGGGTGAAATCGCCTGCGTATCCGTACATGGTGCAAACCGTTTAGGCGGTAACTCCTTACTGGATCTAGTGGTATTTGGTCGCGCAGTGGGCGTACATCTGGCTGAAAGTTTGGCAGAACAAGGCCCAAGCCGTGATGCCAGTGAGTCTGATGTTGATGTCTCTTTAGAACGAGTAAATCGTTGGAATAATGCGCGCACGGGTGAAGATCCGGTGGCCATTCGCAAAGACCTTCAATCTTGTATGCAGCATAACTTCTCCGTATTCCGTGAAGGTGATGCGATGGCGAAAGGGATGGAAGAGTTAAAAGAGATTCGCGAACGTCTGAAAAATGCGCGTTTGGATGATACCTCTAACGATTTCAACACCCAGCGTATCGAGTGTCTAGAATTAGATAACTTGATGGAAACCGCTTACGCAACGGCCGCTGCGGCGAATTACCGTACCGAAAGCCGTGGTGCGCACAGTCGCTTCGACTATCCAGATCGTGATGATGCGAACTGGCTATGCCATTCCCTGTATCAACCGCAAACGGAAACCATGACTCGCCGTGAGGTGAACATGCAACCTAAGCTGCGTCCGGCATTCCCGCCGAAAGCGCGTACTTATTAAGGGCGGAGAACAGGTATGAAACTCGAATTTTCAATTTATCGTTATAACCCAGATGTTGATACTGCTCCCCGTATGCAAGATTACGAGCTAGAAGCGGAGGAGGGGCGCGACATGATGTTGTTGGATGCGCTCATTCAGTTGAAAGAGCAGGATCCTACTTTGGCTTTCCGTCGCTCATGCCGTGAAGGTGTATGCGGTTCTGATGGCCTTAACATGAACGGCAAAAATGGCTTGGCATGTATTACGCCGGTCTCTACTTTGCGCCGCGGCAGTAAAAGGATTGTTATCCGTCCTTTACCTGGATTACCAGTAGTAAGAGATCTCGTGGTAGACATGGGGCAATTCTATGCACAATACGAGAAGATTAAGCCTTATTTATTGAATAACGGCGTTAATCCTCCTGCACGTGAGCATTTACAATCACCTGAACAGCGTGAAAAGCTAGATGGCCTGTATGAATGTATTATGTGTGCGTGTTGCTCAACGTCTTGCCCGTCATTCTGGTGGAATCCAGACAAGTTTGTTGGCCCAGCTGGGTTATTAGCGGCATATCGCTTCTTGATTGACAGCCGTGATACGGAAACGGAATCGCGTCTGGATGGGTTAAATGATGCTTTCAGCGTATTCCGCTGCCATAGCATCATGAACTGTGTCAGTGTTTGTCCAAAAGGGCTGAACCCGACGAAAGCCATTGGCCATATTAAGTCGATGCTGCTTAAGCGTGGGGCATAATAAATCATAGTAGATGTAGTAATATCAGTGTGTTGCCTCTCTTCGTTAAAGCATTAATGTAGAGAGGCAAACACCCCAAGTCATCGAGTATTGTAGTGACTTCGTAGTGAATATAGAGCGTGAAGATAGGTTGTAAGAATAGAGTGAGGGAGCCTTTCCAAGCGGGAGTTAAGTTAACTTGGAGAAATTCCTTGGTGGGTATACACAGTACAAGTATGCCCTGACAAGAACGTGCATGAGTACGTCATATACATATGTTATCCACGGCAAAATTAAAGCTGAAAAAGCTTAAGGGATCATAATGCAGAACGGCGCAATGAAGGCCTGGCTGGATTCTTCCTATCTGGCGGGTGCAAACCAGTCTTACATAGAGCAAATCTATGAAGATTACTTAACAGATCCAAACTCTGTAGACGCTAGCTGGAGAGAAATCTTTCAACAACTACCTACTATTGGGTTAGGTACAGAGCAGTTTCATTCTCAAACGAGAGAGTACTTTCGCCAAATGGCGAAAAATCCAGCTCGCTATGTCACCTCTGTTAGCGGCCCTGAATCTGATATTAAACAGGTTAAGGTTTTACAGCTCATCAACGCATTTCGTTTTCGCGGGCATCAGCAAGCAAATCTTGATCCACTCGGTTTATGGCAGCGAGAATCAGTTCCTGATTTAGATCCAGCCTTCCACAATCTCACGCCAGATGATTTTGAAACCACTTTCAACGTAGGTTCTTTTGCAACCGGCAAAGATACGATGAAGCTGGGTGATATTTATGAAACATTAAGGCAAACCTATTGTGGCTCAGTGGGTGCAGAGTATATGCACATCACGAATACAGAAGAGAAACGCTGGCTCCAACAGCGTATCGAATCTGTTATGGGGCAGCCTAAGTTCACCCATGATGAGCAGCGCCGTTTCTTAAAAGAACTGACAGCAGCTGAAGGCTTAGAGCGTTATTTAGGGGCTAAATTCCCTGGTGCAAAACGCTTCTCTCTGGAAGGTGGTGACGCTTTAGTCCCTATGCTTAAAGAGATGATCCTTCATGCAGGTAAAAATGGTACTCGTGAGGCTGTACTCGGTATGGCACACAGAGGCCGTTTAAACGTCTTGATTAACTTATTGGGTAAACGTCCAGATGAGTTATTTGATGAGTTTGCGGGTAAGCATAAAGAGCATTTAGGTACGGGTGATGTGAAATATCACCAAGGTTTCTCATCCGATTTTGAAACCGAAGGCGGTGTTGTACACCTTGCGCTGGCATTTAACCCATCTCACCTTGAGATTGTTAGCCCTGTTGTTATGGGGTCTGTGCGTGCGCGTCGTGACCGCTTAGAAGCTGCGGGTAGCAACCTCGTATTACCTATTACAATTCACGGTGATGCAGCCATTGCAGGCCAAGGGATTGTTCAAGAAATTCTGAACATGTCTCAGGCGCGGGGTTATGAGGTTGGCGGTACGATACGTATCGTTATCAATAACCAGATTGGTTTTACCACGTCTAATCCGCTTGATGCGCGTTCAACGGAATATTGCACTGATATCGGCAAGATGGTTCAGGCGCCGATTTTCCACGTCAATGCGGATGATCCAGAAGCCGTTGCTTTTGTCACCCGTTTAGCGTTGGATTTCCGTAACGAGTTCAAGCGCGATGTTTTCATTGATTTGGTGTGTTATCGCCGCCACGGTCATAACGAGGCCGATGAGCCTATGGCAACGCAGCCAGTTATGTACCAAAAAATCAAAAAACACCCAACACCTCGTCAAATTTATGCCGACCGTTTGGTTGAAGAGCGCGTAGTGAAGACGGAAGACACAACCGAGATGGTTAATCTGTATCGCGATGCGCTGGATAAAGGTGATTGCGTGGTGGATGAGTGGCGTCCGATGAATATGCAGTCCTTCACTTGGGCCCCTTATCTCAACCACGAATGGGATGAAGAGTACCCAAGTAAAGTTGAACCTAAGCGTTTACAGGAACTGGCTCGCCGTATCAGCTCTGTTCCTGAGGGGGTCGAGCTTCAATCGCGTGTGGCTAAAATTTATAGCGACCGTACTGACATGGCTGAAGGTAACAAGCTATTTGATTGGGGCGGCGCAGAAAACTTAGCCTATGCCACGTTGGTTGATGAAGGTATTTCGGTTCGTATCACAGGTGAAGATGTGGGGCGAGGAACCTTCTTCCATCGCCATGCTGTGGTGCACAACCAAGTGAACGGTTCAGTTTATATTCCTTTGGCTAATGTTCACAATGGTCAGGGCCATTTCCAGATTTGGGACTCGGTGCTGTCTGAATCTGCGGTACTTGGTTTTGAGTATGGCTATGCCACGGCAGAACCGCGCACGCTGACGATTTGGGAAGCCCAGTTTGGTGACTTCGCGAATAACGCACAGGTAGTTATCGACCAGTTTATCAGTTCTGGTGAGCAGAAATGGGGTCGTATGTGTGGCTTGGTTATGCTCCTACCACACGGTTATGAAGGCCAAGGGCCAGAGCACTCGTCTGCACGTTTAGAGCGCTATTTACAACTGTGTGCTGAACAGAATATTCAGGTTTGTATTCCATCAACACCGGCTCAGGTTTATCACATGCTACGCCGTCAGGCGGTACGCGGTATGCGTCGCCCTCTGATTGTGATGTCACCTAAATCATTACTGCGTCATCCATTAGCTGTCTCTTCGATGGATGATTTGATGAACGGTGCTTTCCTACCTGCTATCGGTGAAGTCGATGAGTTGGATCCGAAAGAGGTTAAGCGCGTCGTGATGTGTTCCGGTAAGGTTTACTACGACCTGCTAGAACAGCGTCGCAAAAATAATCAAAAAGACGTTGCCATTGTACGTATTGAGCAGCTGTATCCGTTCCCGCATAAAGCGGTACAGGAGTTGTTTGTACAGTATTCTCACGTACTTGATTTCGTCTGGTGCCAAGAAGAGCCTCTTAACCAAGGTGCTTGGTACTGTAGCCAACATAACATCCGTGAAGTTATTCCATTTGGTGCTTCGCTACGTTATGCAGGCCGTCCGGCTTCAGCCTCACCGGCTGTTGGGTATATGTCCGTTCACCAGCAACAGCAGCAAGAGTTGGTGAATGATGCGTTGAATGTAGAATAAATTAAAGGATCGATAATGAGCAGCATAGATATTCTGGTCCCTGACCTACCTGAATCCGTAGCGGATGCCACCGTTGCAACTTGGCATAAAAAACCGGGTGATACAGTTCAGCGCGATGAAGTACTCGTAGAGATTGAAACGGATAAAGTGATTCTGGAGGTGCCTGCATCAGAAGCGGGTACGTTAGAAGCCTTACTGGAAGATGAAGGTGCTACGGTAACTTCGCGTCAAATTCTTGGTCGTTTAGTTCCTTCTAATGCTAGCGGCAAGGTGGTTAGCGAGAAGAGCCAGTCAACCGAGTCTACGCCAGCACAGCGCCATACTGCAGCTCTTGAAGAAGAGAGTAGTGATGCACTTAGCCCTGCGATCCGCCGTCTACTCAGCGAGTATGAGCTGAATGCGAAAGAGATTAAAGGCACCGGTGTTGGCGGGCGTATTACCCGTGAAGACGTAGAGCAGTATCTGGCGAATAAGAAAAAAGCACCAGCGGCGGCATCTGCTGCTGCAGAAGCAGAGAAGAATGCACCTCTGACATACCGCAGCGAAAAACGAGTACCAATGACTCGTCTGCGCAAACGTGTTGCTGAGCGTCTTCTAGAAGCCAAAAATAGCACTGCGATGTTAACCACCTTTAATGAGGTGAACATGCAGCCTGTGATGGATCTGCGCAAGCAGTATGGTGAGGCTTTCGAGAAACGCCACGGTGTACGTTTGGGCTTTATGTCTTTCTATATCAAGGCCGTGTTGGAAGCGTTAAAACGTTATCCAGAAGTGAACGCGTCTATTGATGGCCAAGACGTGGTGTATCACAACTATTTCGATATCAGCATTGCGGTATCGACACCGCGTGGTTTGGTTACCCCAGTACTGCGCGATGTGGATACGATCAGCGTGGCTGACATCGAAAAGAAAATCAAAGAGTTGGCAGTTAAAGGCCGTGATGGCAAGTTGACCGTTGAAGAGTTAACGGGTGGTAACTTTACCATCACCAATGGCGGCGTCTTTGGTTCCCTCATGTCTACGCCAATCATCAACCCACCACAAAGCGCTATTTTGGGCATGCATGCGATTAAAGATCGCCCAATGGCGGTGAATGGGCAGGTTGTTATCCTACCGATGATGTATCTGGCTCTCTCTTATGATCACCGTTTAATTGACGGACGTGAATCTGTTGGTTTCTTGGTTACCGTAAAAGAGATGCTTGAAGATCCAGCTCGTTTACTGCTGGACGTATAAAGCAACTAGGGCGTAGCAAGCCTACGCCCTGACAAGATTGCAGAGAGTTATTAATGCTAGCTAGTGGTAGCGGCGTGAATCTGACGTCGGTCAATAGTGCTCTTAAACCAAGACTAATATGGATAGAACATAATGAACTTGCATGAATATCAGGCAAAACAGTTGTTTATTCGGTATGGCCTACCAGCACCAACTGGTTTTGCATGTACCACTCCACGTGAAGCTGAAGAGTCCGCATCAAAATTAGGTTCTGGCCCTTGGGTCGTTAAATGCCAAGTCCATGCGGGCGGCCGTGGTAAAGCTGGTGGCGTTAAGCTGGTTAACTCTAAAGAAGAGATCCGTGGTTTCGCGGAGCAGTGGCTAGGCAAACGTCTGGTGACCTACCAAACTGATGCGCAGGGACAACCTGTACACCAAATTCTGGTAGAGACAGCAACCGATATTGAAAAAGAGCTCTATCTTGGTGCCGTTGTTGACCGTGGCTCACGTCGCGTTGTCTTTATGGCCTCTACCGAAGGTGGTGTTGAAATTGAGAAAGTGGCAGAAGAGACGCCACATCTGATCCATAAAGCAGAAATTGATCCGCTGACCGGGCCTCAACCTTATCAAGGCCGTGAGCTGGCGTTTAAACTGGGCTTATCAGGCAAGCAAGTTTCTCAATTCACCAAAGTCTTTATGGGCTTAGCGAAACTGTTCTTAGAGTGCGATTTGGCCTTGGCAGAAATTAACCCGCTGGTGATTACACCACAGGGTGACTTAGTTTGCCTTGATGGCAAATTAGGGGTAGACGGCAACGCGCTGTTCCGTCAGCCAGAAATGCGTGAAATGCATGACCAGACTCAGGAAGATCCACGTGAAGCTCATGCTGCTCAGTGGGAGCTGAACTACGTGGCACTGGATGGCAACATTGGTTGTATGGTGAATGGTGCGGGCCTTGCAATGGGAACGATGGATATCGTTAAGCTGCACGGCGGTGCGCCAGCCAACTTCCTTGATGTGGGTGGTGGTGCAACAAAAGAGCGTGTGACCGAAGCATTTAAAATCATTCTCTCTGATGAGAAAGTGAAAGCGGTACTGGTAAATATCTTCGGCGGCATTGTTCGCTGTGACCTGATTGCAGATGGCATTATTGGTGCTGTTGCTGAAGTGGGCGTTAACGTACCGGTTGTGGTTCGTTTAGAAGGTAATAATGCTGAGTTGGGTTCTAAGAAACTGGCTGACAGCGGTTTGAATATTATTGCGGCCAAGAGCCTGACAGATGCAGCACAACAAGTTGTTGCCTCCGTGGAGGGGAAATAATGTCCATTTTAATCAATAAAGATACGAAAGTAATTTGCCAAGGATTTACCGGCAGCCAAGGTACATTCCACTCAGAACAAGCTATCGAGTATGGTACGAAAATGGTTGGCGGTGTAACGCCGGGCAAAGGTGGAACCGTGCATTTAGGTTTACCTGTATTTGACACAGTGCGTGAAGCCGTAGAAAAAACGGGCGCGACAGCGAGTGTTATTTATGTCCCTGCACCATTTTGCAAAGATTCTATTCTGGAAGCGATTGATGCCGGTATTAAATTGATCATCTGTATTACAGAAGGCATCCCGACATTAGATATGCTGGTTGTGAAAGCGAAGCTGGAACAGACAGACGCCCGCATGATCGGCCCTAACTGCCCAGGTGTGATTACTCCGGGAGAGTGTAAGATCGGGATTATGCCAGGACATATTCATATGCCGGGTAAAGTCGGTATTGTTTCCCGTTCTGGTACGCTGACCTATGAAGCGGTTAAGCAGACAACGGATGTGGGCTTAGGCCAATCAAGCTGTGTTGGTATCGGTGGTGACCCTATCCCAGGCTCTAACTTTATCGATATTCTGGCTCTGTTTGAGAAAGATCCACAAACCGAAGCTATCGTGATGATCGGTGAAATTGGCGGTACGGCAGAAGAAGAAGCTGCGGCTTACATTAAAGCGCATGTGACTAAGCCAGTCGTGAGCTACATTGCTGGTGTTACTGCACCAAAAGGCAAACGTATGGGCCATGCGGGTGCAATTATTGCTGGTGGTAAAGGCACTGCCGATGAGAAATTTGCCGCGCTTGAAGCTGCTGGTGTGAAGACCGTTCGTAGCTTGGCTGATATTGGCGATGCAGTAAAATCATTAATCCGCTAATGTGTTGATTAAATTTATATTTGATAGCCGCCTTTTAGGGCGGCTTTTTTATAGGTACTTTTGCATCTTGTTATATAAACGCTGGTATAATGTAAACAGCTTATCTATTTTTATGGTTTATCTCGCTGTAATAAAATTCTAATCGGTTTAATCGGCTATAAATTCTTATTATTTTCTATTGGTTAGCTAAATGTGTTTATACACATCTGAAAATAAAAAATGTGATTGGCAGTTAATCCAAATTATATCTGTGCCGCTCTATTAGTTTGGTTTCGATTCTTGATAGAGATATAGCATATTTTAATTAAGTTAATTTTATGTAGATAATATGGCTATAAACATCATGTATTTTTACAACAAAAGTGAAGGTTTGAGATAATCCTTCGGAGAGATGAACCTAAATAACGCAGAAATAAGAGCACTGTGACGGCCTAGAGATACCGTATGAGCAGGGTAGAGGTATAGAGAAAGAGTGTGTTGTATCAGGTGATTACAGGGTTGCGTTACGTGAGTAGATATTGGTTTTTATATTTATGTTTTTGTGAAAGAAAAATAAATAAAAATGGAAAGACTAGAAAGTTGGAATATTAAACGAACCTTTTGTTTACTTTAATATCATAATGTTTAACTCAGCTTTAACATTGGTATTAATTATGGCTAGTTCGCAATATGATAATTGCTTAATAGCTGTCTAATTCGCTAATATTGCGCCAGATCAAGTTTACTATCTTGAGCTGTTTTGCCTAAAACTTGACCTAAAGTCAAAAGTCTAAGCAATGTCACGTAAAATCCTATTTATTGTATGGGATTACAAGGGTACTATTTAGTCGTCTGTAATACTGAGTAGCTGTAGTTGTTATATTTGTTACCGCTCGCTGTTTTTCATGCTGGATTCAGACAAGGTAAATACTGTTGTTTCTAGCAGTAAATCAGTCGGTTCAATATTTGTTGTTTTTTTAGGGCATTCACTGCTGGTAGGTATAAGGCTTCCTGTGTACTGGGGGACCTTAGGTGCCGCATGTCGAAGTCTTCCTGCGAGGAGCAAGGAGTCAAGATGTTTGATATTGTCGAACTATCACGGTTGCAGTTTGCTTTAACGGCAATGTACCACTTCCTTTTCGTCCCACTCACACTGGGTATGGCATTTTTGCTGGCGATCATGGAATCGGTATATGTGCTGTCAGGCAAGCAAATCTATAAAGATATGACCAAGTTCTGGGGCAAGTTGTTTGGTATCAACTTTGCTTTGGGTGTTGCCACAGGGCTTACGATGGAGTTCCAGTTCGGTACTAACTGGTCATACTACTCACATTATGTCGGGGATATCTTCGGTGCGCCTTTGGCAATCGAAGGTTTAATGGCATTCTTCTTAGAATCAACCTTCGTTGGTCTGTTCTTCTTCGGTTGGGACAGATTGGGGAAACGCCAGCATTTGGCGGTAACTTGGTTGGTTGCATTAGGTTCTAACCTTTCCGCACTTTGGATTCTGGTTGCAAACGGTTGGATGCAAAACCCAATTGCTTCCGACTTCAATTTTGAAACCATGCGTATGGAAATGGTGAGCTTCGCTGAGCTGGTGTTGAACCCAGTTGCACAGGTTAAATTTGTGCATACGGTTTCCGCTGGCTATGTGACGGGCTCAATGTTCATTCTGGGTATCAGTTCTTACTATTTGCTGAAAAAGCGCGATGTCGCATTTGCGAAACGCTCTTTTGCTATTGCTGCAAGCTTTGGTCTGGCTGCATCTCTCTCTGTTATCGTTCTGGGTGATGAATCCGGTTACGAAATGGGTGACGTGCAAAAAACTAAACTGGCTGCCATTGAAGCTGAGTGGGAAACTCAACCTGCGCCTGCTGCCTTTACACTGATTGGTATCCCCAATCAGGAAACCATGCAAAACGAATATGCTATCAAGATCCCTTATGTGCTGGGTCTGATTGCGACGCGTTCTATCGATACTCCGGTTGTTGGCCTGAAAGACCTTATGGTTCAACACGAAGTGAGAATTCGTAATGGTATGAAGGCTTATGATTTACTTGAAAAATTACGTTCAGGTAACAAAGATCACGCTGTTCGTACCGAGTTTGAAAACACCAAGCAGGATCTCGGGTATGGCTTGCTGTTGAAGCGTTATACCGATAACCCAGCAACGGCGACTGAAGATCAAATTCAGAAAGCAACCAAAGACTCTATTCCGAAAGTTGCACCTCTGTATTACTCCTTCCGTATCATGGTTGCTTGTGGCTTCTTGATGCTGTTGATTGTTGCGCTTTCTTTCCTTGCTGTTGTTCGTAACCGTATTAGTGAGAGCAAGTGGCTGCATCGTGCCGCACTATATGGTATTCCATTGCCATGGATTGCTGTAGAAGCGGGTTGGTTTGTTGCTGAATATGGTCGTCAACCGTGGGCAGTTGGTGAAGTGTTACCTACAGCGGTCGCACATTCATCATTATCTGTCGGTGATCTCCTGTTCTCAATCATTTTCATCTGTGGTCTGTATACGTTGTTGCTGGTAGCTGAACTGTTCCTGATGTTCAAATTTGCTCGCTTAGGGCCAAGTAGCCTGAAAACAGGGCGCTATCACTTTGAACAGACTACTGCTGCAGTTGCGCAGGAAGCACGGTAAACAGGAGCCCACGTATGTTAGATTATGAAGTATTACGATTTGTCTGGTGGCTGCTGGTTGGCGTATTGCTGATTGGTTTCGCAATTACAGACGGATTCGACATGGGGGTTGGTGTTCTGTCTCGCATTATCGGTAAAACTGATAGCGAAAGACGGATCATGATTAACTCTATCGCTCCCCATTGGGATGGTAACCAGGTTTGGTTGATCACTGCGGGTGGTGCGCTATTTGCTGCATGGCCAATGGTTTACGCTGCTGCATTCTCTGGTTTCTATATCGCCATGATCGTTGTGTTGGCCTCTTTATTCTTCCGTCCTGTCGGTTTTGATTACCGCTCTAAGATTGAAGATATGCGCTGGCGTGGTATGTGGGATTGGGGCATCTTTGTTGGTAGCTTTGTTCCTGCACTCGTTTTTGGTGTCGCGTTTGGTAACTTGATTCAGGGTGTACCATTCGAAGTAGATTCACTCTTACGTGTTAACTACGGTGGCGATACTAACTTCGTCATGAACTTCATCTATCTGCTGAACCCGTTTGCTTTAGTCGCTGGTGTCGTGAGTTTAACGATGCTGTTGGCTCAAGGTGCCGCTTGGCTACAGATGAAAACAACAGGTGAATTGCATATCCGCTCACGTACAGCCACTCAGGTTTGCGCTGCCGTGATGATGGTTGCTTTTGCCGGTGCGGGCGTATGGTTGGTGATGGGAATTGACGGCTTTGTCATTACCTCAGCAATTGACCACAATGGCGCATCTAACCCACTGTTGAAAGAAGTATCTCATCAGGCTGGTGCTTGGTTAATTAATTACAAAGAGATGCCAATTCTGTGGGCTGTGCCTGCACTTGGTGTGGTATTGCCATTATTGACCATTCTATGTTCTCGCCTTGAGAAGGGCGGTTGGGCATTCCTGTTCTCATCTTTGACCATTGCTTGTGTCATCTTAACTGCGGGTATCACCATGTTCCCGTTTGTGATGCCGTCTATCACCAATCCAAACGTAAGTTTGACGATGTGGGATGCGACATCTAGCCAGTTTACATTGATGGTTATGACATATGTGGCGATTGTCTTTGTACCTATCGTTCTTGGTTATACCATTTGGTGTTACTACAAGATGTTCGGTCGCTTAGATAAGAACTTCATTGAAAACAACAAGCACTCGCTGTACTAAGGAGATATTGCATGTGGTATTTTGCTTGGATTCTTGGAACATTGCTGGCTTGTTTTTTCGCTATCCTTGTTGGTCTTGCACTGGAAAACAGTGAGTCCAAAGTAGCGAACGATGATGGTCAGTAATGAATAACTTGGCTCACAAGTTATATAGCATCATGGACAAGGGCCCCTTGCGGGCCCTTTCCTTGATACTGGCATTCATTCTGGTGGGGTGTATCTTTTACGATCCATCCCATTTTGCAGCGAAGACCAGTTCTCTTAAAATTTGGCAGGGTTTGATGATTATCTGGGCAGTGTGTGCCGGTGTCATTCACGGTGTCGGTTTCCGGCCTAACCATGCTTTTTGGAAGACGTTTTTCTGCCCGCTCCTTTCTATGTTTATTACAGCGGCAGGAATCTGGTATTTTTTTGCTTAGTTTTGTATGTCATTAATATGCGATGGGTCGTGAGACCCATAATTATTTTCATTCACCTCATATTTCCCCATTCCAAAGCCCACATCTCTTGCGTATAGTACAGCCATAAATTGCGATTTGGTGTTTTATAGTGAGTACTGAGTTGTTTAAGTGGCCAGTTAGAGTCTATTACGAAGATACTGATGCTGGTGGCGTGGTATATCACGCACGCTATATAGCTTTTTATGAAAGGGCGCGCACGGAGATGTTGCGTCAACATAATTTTAATCAGCACCAATTGCTGAGTGAGCATGTCGCTTTTGCTGTCCGCCGCATGACAGTTGAGTTTTTTCTTCCCGCTCGTCTTGATGACTTGCTGGAAGTAAGAACTAAAATTGTTTCTATGCGAGGGGCTTCTCTCACGTTTGCACAACACATCTATAATTCACGCTATGAGTTGTTAAGTAGCGCGGATGTGTTGATTGCATGCATTGAACCATCCTTAATGAAGCCGATAGCGCTTCCAAAGTCTATTGTCGCGGAGTTTAGCAGTGACTGACATGAATGTTGTTGATCTATTTCTGAAAGCAAGCCTGCTTGTTAAGCTTATCATGTTGATACTGGTTTGTTTTTCTATTGCATCGTGGGCCATCATTATCCAACGTTCTCGTATCCTTCGCGCCGCTACACGCGATGCGAATGCTTTTGAGGACAAATTTTGGTCTGGTATTGAACTCTCTCGTCTGTATCAGGAAAGTAGCGCTCGTCGTGATAGCCTGAGCGGTTCTGAGCAGATATTCCATTCTGGTTTTAAAGAGTTTGCTCGCCTGCATAGAGCGAATAGCCATGCACCAGAGGCGGTGGTCGATGGTGCGTCTCGCGCTATGCGTATCTCTTTAAACCGTGAAATGGAAAGTCTAGAGAATCATATTCCTTTCTTAGGTACTGTTGGTTCAATCAGCCCATACATCGGTCTGTTTGGTACGGTGTGGGGTATCATGCATGCATTTATAGCACTGGGTGCTGTTAAGCAGGCAACGCTACAGATGGTTGCGCCCGGTATTGCAGAAGCATTGATTGCAACGGCTATTGGTCTGTTTGCCGCTATTCCAGCAGTTATGGCGTTTAACCGTTTAAGTCTGCGAGTGACTAAAATCGAGCAGAACTACGATAACTTTATGGAAGAGTTCACGGCAATTCTGCATCGTCAGGCTTTCTCTATTGAGAGTAAATAGGGGGCCATATGACTAGTCGGCGCAATAAGCGACGTGCAATAAACTCGGAAATCAACATTGTTCCGTTGCTCGATGTATTGCTAGTGTTGTTGCTTATCTTTATGGCAACGGCACCTATTATCACTCAGAGCGTTGAAGTCGATCTTCCAGATGCTAACGATTCTCAGACGGTTTCGACTAATGATAATCCTCCTGTTATCGTGGAAGTTTCTGGTATTGGGCAATATACGATAGTGTCTGATCACAATCGGATGGAGCTTCTGCCAGAAGAGCAGGTTGTTAGTGAAGTTAAGATTCGTTTACAAGCGAATCCTAAAACTGTGTTTCTCATCGGTGGCTCAAAAGAAGTCCCTTATGACGAAATTATTAAAGCATTGAACATGCTCAAGCAGGCTGGAGTAACCTCTGTTGGCCTGATGACTCAACCAATATAAAAACGTTATGGCGGCTCACTTACTGAGCCGCGTGCGTTAAGTAGTGGTTTCTTAATTCTATTGGTATTGGAAAAGCAATAGTGGTAAAGGCAAAAGAGCAAAACGATAAACTTAAGCTCTCTATCACTGTCTCAATCATCTTCCATATTATTCTGTTTGGCCTTCTTATTTGGGGGTCATTGACACAAGAGATGGAGATGGGCGGTGGCGGTGGAGGTGATGTCATTGACGCCGTTATGGTTGATCCTAATGCCATGGCACAGCAATATGAACGGCAACAACAGCAGCAATCGGATGCCCAACGGGCAGAAAAGCTACGGCAAAAAAAGGCTGAGCAACAAGCTGAAGAGCTGCGAGAAAAACAGACAGCTGAGCAGGAGCAATTGAAAGAGCTTGAAAAAGAGCGAATTAAATCTCAGCAAGATGCAAAAAAAGTTGAAGAACAGAAAAAACAGGCCGAAGATGCTGTCTTAAAGGCAAGAGAAGAACAAAAACAAGCAGAGGCTGCAGCCGCTAAAGCGAAAGCAGAAGCTGAGAAAGAAGTTCAAACAGCGGCTTTAGCACAGAAGAAAGCTGAAGAAGTAGCGAAGAAACAAGCAGAGGCTGCTGAGGCGAAGAAGGCTGAGGCGGAAGCGAAAAAAGCAGAGGCTGACGCTAAGAAGCAGGCTGATGCTGAGGCCAAGAAGAAGGCCGATGCAGAAGCGAAGAAAAAAGCAGACGCGGATGCTAAGAAAAAGGCTGACGCAGATGCGAAGGCAAAAGCTAAAGCCGATGCGAAGAAGAAAGCCGCAGCAGAAGCAGCTAAACAAGCAAGCTCGGTTGATGATTTACTCGGTGGTCTGGCTTCATCCAAAAATGCACCTAGTGGCAATGGTGCCTCAGGTGGTGGAAATAAAGCAGGAGCATCAGGTGCGAAAGGCGGAGCTTACGGTGGTTTGATTGGTGCCGCAATTCGAGACAAGCTTTACAATTGCCCTGTTTACATAGGAAAAACCTGTGAACTGAGAATTAAGCTTTCTCCAGAAGGGAAGTTATTAGATGTACAATCTGAAGGAGGGGACCCAGCACTTTGCCAGGCTGCGATTGCAGCCGCAAAACAGGCTAAATTACCACCTCCTCCAACTAAAGCCGATTATGAGATGTTTAAAAATGCTCCTGTCGGTTTTAAACTGGAATCATGCAGATAGTAGATAAATAGAGTTATACAGTACTGATGGTATTGTTCTATGTAATAAGATAAATGATAGCGAGAAATGCATGGTGGCGTTTGGATGTCTTACAGCAGATTAACGACACATACAGGAAGAGTGCTTTTGAGCAGAGGGTGTAATTTACCAATGGCTCTGAAGAGTTTTGTTAAGGATGGTGGTTTTGTGTGTGCTGGTTTGTTAGCATTCTGATAAATTATCAAAGCAAATGGACGAATAAGGTAAAAGAACATGAAGCAAGCATTTCGAGTCGTGTTTGGTTTATTAGTACTATGGGCTTCGGTGCTACATGCGGAAGTTCGCATCGTGGTTACTCAGGGTGTTGACTCTGCTCGTCCAATTGGTGTTGTGCCATTTAAATGGGCGGGGCCGGGCAGCGCTCCTCAAGAGCTAGGCTCAATTGTTGCTGCTGATTTACGCAACAGTGGTAAGTTTAATCCGATTGATGTTGCGCGTATGCCACAGCAACCGGGTTCTGCTGCAGAGGTGGCACCTGCTGCATGGAGTGCTTTAGGTATTGATACTGTCGTTGTTGGACAGGTTCAACCAAGCGGTGATGGTTATCAAGTTTCTTATCAGTTAGTTGATACTTCGGGCAACCCTGGTGCTATTTTGTCGCAGAACCAGTTCAAAGTGACAAGCCAGTGGCTGCGTTACGCGGCTCATACCGCAAGTGATGAAGTATTTGAGAAACTGTCAGGTATAAAAGGTGCTTTCCGTACGCGTATCGCCTATGTTTCCCATGGTCGCGGTGGTCAGTTCCCATATGAATTACGTGTTTCAGACTATGATGGCTTCAACCAGTTTGTCGTACATCGTTCTCCTGAACCATTGATGTCTCCGGCTTGGTCGCCAGACGGTAGCAAAATTGCCTATGTAACATTTGAGAGTGGGCGCTCTGCATTGGTTGTACAGACGCTATCTAATGGTGCAATTAAACAAATTGCTTCATATCCGCGTCACAACGGTGCACCGGCCTTCTCCCCAGATGGTTCTAAATTAGCATTTGCTTTGTCAAAAGATGGTAGCCTGAATCTTTATGTCATGAACTTGGGGTCTGGGCAAATTAGCCGTGTTACCTCAGGACGCAGCAATGACACTGAACCGACATGGTTCCCAGATAGCCAAACTGTAGCGTACACCTCAGATCAGGGTGGGCGTCCTCAAGTTTATAAAGTAAATATTAATGGTGGTGCGCCACAACGCTTAACGTGGGAAGGTTCGCAGAATCAGGACTCTGATGTATCGTCAGATGGTAAATTCCTGGTAATGGTTGGATCAAATGGCGGTAAGCAGCACATCACTAAACAAGATCTGGAAACGGGAGCCGTTCAAACGTTAACGGACACGTTCCTAGATGAAACGCCTAGCATTGCTCCGAATGGTACCATGATTATCTATAGCTCAACTCAGGGTTCAGGTAATGTGTTACAGCTAGTCTCGGCTGATGGGCGGTTCAAAGCGCGTCTTCCGGCAACTGATGGACAGGTCAAATTTCCTGCCTGGTCGCCGTATCTGTGATGCATGTGTAAATATGTATGTATAGTAATAAACTATTAAAAGGATCATTGAGATGCAACTGAATAAAGTGCTTAAAGGGCTGATGTTAGCATTGCCTGTTCTGGCTATTGCTGCTTGTTCTAGCAAAAGTGATAGCAACGACCAAAATGGTACTGCTGGCGGCGGTTCACAAAATGGTTCATCTTTAGATGAACAAGCACGCTTAGCACTACAAGAATTACAGCGCAACAACATCGTATACTTCGGTTTCGACCGTTTCGATATCAGCTCTGATTTCGCTACCATGTTAGACGCACACGCTGCATTCCTGCGCACCAACTCTTCTTTCAAAGTTGTTGTTGAAGGCCATGCGGATGAGCGCGGTACTCCAGAATACAACATCGCTCTAGGTGAGCGTCGTGCTAACGCAGTTAAAATGTACCTGCAAGGCCGCGGCGTTTCTGCTGACCAGATCTCTATCGTATCTTACGGTAAAGAAAAACCAGCAGTACTGGGCCACGACGAAGCTTCTTATGCTAAAAACCGTCGTGCCGTACTGGTTTACTAAGAGTATTGCATGAACAGTAACTTCAGACGTCACTTGCTGAGTCTGTCGTTACTGGTTGGCGTAGCGGCTCCATGGGCCGCTACTGCCCAAGCGCCAATCAGTAATGTCGGTTCAGGCTCTATCGATGAGCGAGTCACCCAACTAGAGCGTATTGCTAATGCTCAAGGTGATCTTTTAACCCAACTTCAACAGCAAGTATCCGATCAACAGCGTGATATTGAGAATCTGCGTGGGCAATTGCAGCAGAGCCAGTACAAGCTTGATCAGGCACAAAAGCAGCTTTCCTCCAGTGAGGGAAGTGCGCAGTCTGCTGGGGATGAATCTAACTCTACAGAGGGATCTGGTGGAGCTGTAGCAGCATCAACAGGGGATGAGAATGCAGATTATAATGCAGCAGCATCCCTGGCTTTAGAAAAGAAGCAGTATGATGATGCAATCACCGCTTTTCAGACCTTCGTGAAACAATACCCAAAATCTACTTACCAACCTAACGCTAACTATTGGTTAGGGCAGTTGAACTACAATAAAGGTAAGAAAGATGATGCGGCGTACTATTTTGCTAATGTAGTAAAGAATTATCCCAAATCACCAAAAAGTCCTGATGCGATGTTTAAGGTCGGGTTAATCATGCAAGATAAAGGGCAAGCTGATAAAGCAAAAGCTGTTTATCAACAGGTGGTTAAGCTCTATCCGAGCACTGAAGCCTCTAAACAGGCGCAAAAGCGACTGTCTTCAATGTAATACGTATTTGGGCCCAGAAATGAGCATTATGTCTAATTTCTGGGCCATAACGTGTGATAATCAAGCAGTTGAATGCATTAATCCAAAGTTTTTGTTGCACTGACCTGAGAAATTAGTAATATATGCCGCCGTTGCCAAGGCATAATGATGTTGATTATGCATGGCTAAAATCATGGGTCGTTAGCTCAGTTGGTAGAGCAGTTGACTTTTAATCAATTGGTCGCAGGTTCGAATCCTGCACGACCCACCATGATTTAGTTGTACTTAGATTTAGATATATCCTCCCAGAGGGTCGTTAGCTCAGTTGGTAGAGCAGTTGACTTTTAATCAATTGGTCGCAGGTTCGAATCCTGCACGACCCACCATAATTTAGCAGTACTTAGATTTAAATATATCTTCCCAGAGGGTCGTTAGCTCAGTTGGTAGAGCAGTTGACTTTTAATCAATTGGTCGCAGGTTCGAATCCTGCACGACCCACCATTCTTAAGTAAGATCTTTAGCATATTCAAAATCACCCAATATCCCATATCGCACAATAGTGCGGGATGAGAACCTGTGTTCAGGTTTGACTAAATCACGAAGTGATTTAGGACAACGCGCTAGCGTTGCCCGTAGGGCGAGTCCCAGAATGGGACGAAGTCAATCCTGCACGACCCACCATTCTTAAGTAAGATCTTTAGCATATTCAAAATCACCCAATATCCCATATCGCACAATAGTGCGGGATGAGAGTCTGTGTTCAGGTTCGATTAAATCACGAATCATAGCCGAGTAATCCCGAACACTTCCTTGTTTATACCTTTCGCATAAGCTATTTAAAGTTATATATGTACTTTTGGTGTATCTGATAGCTCAATGTTAAATAAATTAAACTTATCTCTTTTAGGTTCTGCTCTAATTTAGCTATTTTCTGAAATTTATTGCCTTTCTGGAATTTTTAGCCGGAAAATACGATAAAATTAAACTGCAATGTTTCTTATATTAAACTTTGTGTAATATCTACAGCGTTTACCCATAGCCATCACCGTCATCTTAAGGTAAAGAGTAATGAAAGAGGCTTTTGATATAAGCACTGCGAGCTATCCTTTTCCTCTGAAAAACGCACCGTTGAGCCGTGAGCAAAAATACGCCTACCGTGAGCGAATCAAGAAACTGCTAAAACAGCGCGATGCAGTCATGGTTGCTCATTACTATACCGACCCTGAGATTCAATCTCTGGCTGAAGAGACCGGTGGGTGTGTTGCCGACTCTCTAGAAATGGCTCGCTTTGGCAATAACCACCCTGCATCGACATTACTTGTTGCCGGTGTACGTTTCATGGGGGAGACCGCAAAAATTCTCAGCCCAGAGAAACGTATTTTAATGCCGACACTACAGGCTGAATGCTCATTAGATTTAGGGTGCCCGATAGAGGAATTTAACGCTTTCTGCGATTTGCATCCCGACCGTACTGTTGTGGTTTATGCGAATACCTCGGCAGCGGTGAAGGCAAGGGCAGACTGGGTGGTTACTTCCAGTATTGCAGTAGAGCTGATTGAGCATTTGGATAGTTTGGGGGAGAAGATCCTATGGGCACCCGATAAGCACCTTGGGCGTTATGTGCAAAAACAGACAGGAGCAGACATTCTCTGCTGGCAAGGTGCTTGCATTGTGCACGATGAATTTAAGGCGCAAGCACTGGCCAATATGAAGCATCTTCACCCTGATGCTGCCATTTTAGTCCATCCAGAATCACCCCAGTCCATCGTTGATATGGCGGATGCCGTTGGGTCAACGAGCCAGCTTATTCAAGCGGCTCTGAAGCTTCCTCAGAGCAAGATGATTGTGGCTACCGACCGCGGCATCTTTTATAAAATGCAGCAGGCTTGTCCTGATAAAGAACTTTTTGAAGCACCGACGGCAGGAGAAGGGGCAACATGTCGAACCTGCGCTCATTGCCCTTGGATGGCAATGAATGGACTCCAGGCCATCGTGGAGGTGCTGGAGAGGAATGAGAGGCAGCATGAGATATATGTTGATGCAAAACTGCGTGAGCAGGCTCTTATTCCACTTAATAGAATGTTAGATTTTGCTAACAGGCTTAAAGCACAATCGAAGTAGAGAGTAAGGGGCATATTGATGCGTTCAAATGATTCTTTTTATCGGATTTTTTGTTAAAAAAACCATCTAAAAACTGTGGATAGCTTGAATGAGATTGGCTAACCATTTACAGCAGCGTTTTGTCAGGCTAGATTGGGGGTTCTTTATTTATTGTTACTGACAAAACGCCGAGTGGAATAGCTATGAATTACGAAAATGATGACCTGCGCATAAAAGAAATAAAGGAACTTCTACCTCCGGTTGCTTTGTTAGAAAAATTTCCTGCAACAGAACGTTCTGCTGAAACGGTATCCCATTCTCGCAAAGCCATTCACCAGATTCTGGAAGGCAAAGATGAGCGCCTATTGGTGGTTATTGGCCCTTGTTCCATCCATGATGTGAAAGCTGCACATGAATATGCAGGTCGCCTTGCGGTATTGCGTGAGCAATTGCAGGGTGAGCTTGAAATAGTCATGAGAGTCTATTTTGAAAAACCACGAACCACTGTAGGTTGGAAAGGGTTAATCAACGATCCGTATATGGACAATAGTTATCAGATTAATGATGGTTTACGCATTGCTCGTAAATTGCTGTTAGATATTAACGATGCGGGAATGCCAACTGCAGGCGAATTCCTCGACATGATCACCCCTCAGTATCTGGGCGATATGATGAGCTGGGGTGCGATTGGTGCGAGAACAACTGAATCACAGGTTCACCGTGAGTTGGCATCAGGCCTCTCTTGCCCTGTTGGTTTCAAGAATGGCACCGATGGTACGATTAAAGTTGCCATCGATGCGATAGGGGCAGCCAGTGCGCCTCACTGTTTCCTCTCTGTCACAAAATATGGCCATTCGGCGATCGTCAATACGGCGGGTAATGAAGATTGCCATATCATTCTGCGTGGTGGCAAAGAGCCAAACTATAGTGCAAGCCATGTAAGTGAAGTAAAAGAAGGGCTAACTAAAGCAGGCTTGACGCCAAAAATTATGATCGATTTCAGCCATGCAAACAGCAGCAAGCAATTTAAAAAGCAGATGGATGTTTGTACGGATGTTTCTCATCAGATAGCGAATGGTGAAAAGTCTATTATTGGTGTGATGGTTGAGAGTCATTTAGTGGAAGGCAACCAAAGTGCTGATAAAGGTGAGCTATGCTATGGCCAGAGTATTACCGACGCTTGTATTGGTTGGGAAGATACCGAAGTCTTACTGAAACAGCTGGCCGAAGCGGTGAAAGCCCGTCGCGGTTAGAACCTATCATCTCTTATCTTTAATTATGATCCGTGTTTATCTTGATAAACACGGATTTCAACATCTAGCTCAATCACTTTTCTTAACAGATTATCTAATTACTTCGCTTTCCCTTGATTAGCGACGGCCGCGGCTTTCGCTGCGATTTCATCGGCATTACCCAGATAGTAGCTCTTAATCGGGTTCATCTGCTCATCAAATTCATAGACCAATGGTACGCCCGTTGGAATGTTTAACTCTAAGATTTCATCTTCGCTGAGTTTGTCCAGATACTTAACTAAGGCTCGTAGTGAGTTGCCATGTGCAGCGATAATGATCTTTTCGCCGCGAGTGATTCGGGGTTTGATTACTTTATCCCAGTAAGGGATCACTCGGTCGATCGTACTTGCAAGACTTTCTGTAACAGGAAGCTCAGTCTTACTCAGATGTGCATAGCGTGGATCATGTCCTGGGTAGCGCTCATCTTCGAGAGCCAGCTCTGGTGGTGTAATGGCAAAACCACGTCGCCACTGTTTTACCTGTTCGTCACCATATTTTTGAGCTGTTTCTGCTTTATTTAACCCTTGCAGAGCACCGTAGTGTCTTTCATTAAGTTTCCAAGATTTCTCTACCGGTAACCACTGCTGCTCCATCTCATCAAGAATGCTCCACAGAGTATGGATGGCGCGCTTAAGCACAGAAGTATAGGCAAAATCAAAATGGAACCCTTCTTCCTTTAATAGCTGCCCAGCCTGTTTGGCTTCAGAACGGCCTTTGTCGGAAAGCTCTACATCAGTCCAGCCGGTAAAACGGTTTTCCTTATTCCACTCGCTTTCACCGTGTCTCACTAATACCAGTTTGGTCACAGCCATGGTTCAACTCCTTCACTGTTCTGAATTTTGAATGATAACTATTATCAATATACTGTTAATCGACCTTTCACAGCAATCTCTAGTTACTAACGATAGCTAAATTTTTGTCTCAATGGTGTTGAAAGTGTGGGTTTGAATCGGGGAGGGGCAGCGTTTAAGGGAAAGCTATCCACTCAAGTTTCCCTTAAAAATGTGCTGGACGATTTTTGATTTAAGCTGCTTTTTTCAAGCAGGTACTCATAAAGGTTTTACGCTCATCGCCTTTTAAAGCCTTATTACCAGCCTCTGCATTACATGATTTCATTTTTTCTTGTTGGCTTGAGGGTTTATTCATAGGGACAGGTTTATCTTTTAAGCAATTACTCATAAATGCTTTTCTATCATCGCCCTTCAATGATTTCGTGGCAGCATCTTTATTGCAGTCAGCCATCTTTTGTCGCTGTGCTAATTGAGCTTCTGAAGGCGCTTTAGTGGTTGTTTCAGCTGCGATAGCACCATAAGAGAACAGTAGACAGCCTAATAGTGGAAATAATACATACTGACGCATAACGATATCCTTTAAAGAAGTGGAGTTCGATATAAGCGTAGACGCAAGAAAAGTGAATCGACAACTTTCTTCTTGATAAGTGAATAAGATATGAGTTCTGTTAATACTGAGGCGAATGAAAAAATACACCTTCGATACTTAACATTATTTTAAATATTGGAAGGTATATAGATAGGGCTAGGCAAAATGACGGATTGAATTTGCTTGTTAATGCATTAAGTTCATACATCCGTGTTCTTCTGAGTTTTCTGGCTAGAAGTGATAATTGAACTTAGCGACTCTACGAGCACTCTATATATTCTTTTGATAGGAGAAAGACCATGCAGCTATCTACCACGCCAACCTTAGAAGGCCAACCCATCAAACAGTACTATGGCGTTGTCACTGGCGAAGCCATTCTTGGTGCGAATGTGTTTCGAGACTTTTTTGCGAGTGTAAGGGATATCGTCGGTGGGCGTTCTGGCGCTTATGAGAAAGAGTTGCGTAAAGCTCGCGAGATTGCATTTAAAGAGCTAGCCGAACAGGCCGCAGAGCTCGGTGCAAATGCTGTTGTCGGTATAGATATTGATTATGAAACGGTAGGAAAAGACAGCAGTATGCTGATGGTAACGGTATCCGGCACTGCGGTAAAAATTTAATTCATCATCTGTTTACACTTCAGATAGTCGGCAGTAATAAAAATGATGTTATTACTGCCGCTAGAGTGTGGCAATCGAGCACTGTAAATTACAGTGCGGTGAGCTGATATACCGTGGTAGAACGGTATTCATCTTCGGGTTTTAACCAGCAATCTGGTTGCGGCCATTCAGGGTGATTTGGGCTATCCGGTAAAAATTCACTTTCCAGGGCGAGGCCCGCAAAGTTTTCATACTCTCCGTGATGGGAGACTGCCCCCGCCAAAAAATTTCCGCTATAAAACTGTACTGCTGGTTTATCGGTATAAACCGTTAATTGCACTTTATTATCTGGTGACCAAAGTATGGCGGCAGGTTTTTCTCCGCTGTGGCACTCGGGTTTGAGTAAAAAGGCATGGTCGTAACCGCTGACGAGTTGTTGATCATGATCTTGCAGGAAATCCTGCATCACTCTTTTAGGTTGGCGGAAATCCATCCCAGAGCCGTCAACGCGAGTTAATCCCGCAGTAGGTATGCCAGCGGTATCAACAGGAAGGTAGGTATCGGCAAAAATCTGAAGCTTATGGTTTCGTACGTCTCCTGCTGCTTCTCCCTCTAAATTAAAATAAGCGTGATTTGTGAAATTGATTGGGCATGAGCGATCGACCTTAGCACGATAACAAATCTCCACACGGTTATCGTCAGTGAGGGTATAACTGACTTCTGCTACTAAATTACCGGGAAAACCACAGTCGCCATCTTCAGAAGTAATGTGTAGCGTTACCTGTTGAAGGCTCTGGTTAAGGATTTTCCAGCGACGCTTATCAAAGCTATTTGGCCCACCATGAAGCTGATGTTGATCCTGATTGGCGACCAAAGCGATCGGGTGACCATGATTATTCAGCGTTGCGTTGGCGATACGGTTTGCGTAGCGGCCTACGGTTGCCCCTAAGAAAGCCTTCTGACGTAAATAGTCTTCCGGTTTCGCACACCCTAGGACGACATTGCGAACCTCACCATCCGCAAGGGGAAAATGGCAAGAGAGCCAGGTTGCTCCCCAGTCCATCACATCCAGTACAGTACCATTAGCATTACGCAGTGAAATGATATTAAACGGCAGACCATCAGGTGCCACTGCTTGATTTTGCTGAGTTAGCATATAACACTTGCTCCTTGTGATGGATGGCAGACATAAAATGTCTCCTGAAGTCCCGTTGCTTTTTTATATTGCAATGCAACGGCAGTACGAACGGGTTCAACTAAGTTTTGAGGTAAAAGAGCAACAATACAGCCACCAAAGCCGCCGCCCGTCATGCGTACACCACCGTGTATGCCTATCTCCTGTTTTACTATATCCACTAACAGATCGATTTGAGGCACGGTGATGTCGAAATCATCGCGCATAGAGACGTGAGATTCTGCCATTAAGACCCCTATACGGGGTAAGTCCCCTTGGCTCAGTGCTTCAGCGGCTGCCAAGGTTCTGGTATTTTCACTGATAACATGTTTGGCCCTGCGAGCGACGAGTGGGTCTAGGCCACTCTTTTTAGCTTCAAATTGCATCAAATCAATGTCACGCAGTGCCTTAACATCAAAGAAGTGTGCTGCGGCCTCGCATTGTGCGCGGCGTGTGTTGTATTCACTGCCCACCAAACCACGTTTCACATTTGAATTGATAATCACGACGGCAATATCATCCGGCATGGAGACAGGGAATGTCTCAAGAGAGCGGCAATCAATAAGTAGCGCATGGTCTTTTTCCCCCAGCGCAGAGATTAACTGATCCATAATCCCGCAATTGCACCCAACAAACAGGTTTTCTGCTTTTTGTCCATTTAATGCGAGAGCAACTCCATCAAGAGGAAGCTGATACAGCGCTTGAATCGCTTTGCCTACCGCCACTTCTAGCGATGCCGACGAACTTAGCCCTGCACCTTGTGGAATATTGCCGCTAATCACCATGTCAGCGCCGCCAAAGCTATTATCTAACGCCATCAGATGGAGAATGATGCCGCGAACATAGTTAGCCCACATCAAGTCGGGATGATGGAGAATGTTTTCATCGAGGGAGAAGATATCTTGCTGACACTCATAATCGGCCGCCACAACACGTATTTGGCGATCGCTGCGTTTTGCACAACTGATTACTGTCTGGTAATCAATGGCGCATGGCAGCACAAAACCCTCATTGTAATCTGTGTGTTCACCGATCAAATTGACCCGGCCTGGAGCCTGAATGGTGAGTGTTGAGGTGTAACCAAATTGCTGGGTAAAAATGTTCTGATTTTGTCTGACAGATAACATTATGAAGCTCCATGCTCTCGGTAATGAGTATCACTAACGGCGCGTAATCGCTCTGCAGCTTGCTCTGCGGTGAGGTCACGCTGGGTTTCAGCCAACATCTCATAGCCCACCATAAACTTACGCACGCTAGCAGAGCGTAAGAGTGGGGGATAGAAATGGGCATGTAGTTGCCAATGGGTATTATCAGCATTGTTGAAGGGTGCACCATGCCAACCCATAGAGTAGGGGAAGGAGCACTGAAATAGATTATCGTAGCGGCTGGTTAATTTTTTTAATGCGATAGCTAAATCATCTTTTTGCTCGCTACTCAGGTCTGTCATTCTCAGAATGTGTGCTTTGGGTAACAGTAGTGTCTCAAACGGCCATACGGCCCAATAAGGCACCACAGCCAACCAGTGTTGGGTCTCTACAACGGTACGGCTGCCCTCTTTTAGCTCACGCTGAACATAGTCTAGGAGCATAGGGGAACCGTTCTCCTTCAAATAGTTTTTTTGTAGCCTGTCTTCGCACTCGGCCTCATTAGGAAGGAAATCACTTGCCCAAACTTGACCGTGTGGATGGGGATTAGAACACCCCATCGCTGCGCCTTTATTCTCGAATATCTGCACCCAAACATACTGTTTCCCGAGCTCCTGATACTGTGCTTGCCATGTGGTTATCACATGAGTCAGTGAGGCTAAGGAAAGTTCCGGTAATGTTTTACTGTGATCGGGAGAAAAGCAGATGACTCGGCTGGTTCCTTTTGCGCTCTGATAGCGAAACAGGGGGTCGTGATGGGTTGGGGCATTGGGTGTATCACTCATCAATGCCGCAAAATCGTTGGTGAAGACAAAAGTATCGTGGTATTCGGGGTTTTTATCTCCTGTGACCCGGAGATTTCCAGGGCACAGAAAACAGCTTTGATCGTATGTGGGAAGCCTATCGGTAGAAACGCTTTCCTGCTGCCCTTGCCAAGGGCGCTTAGCCCGATGGGGTGAAACTAACACCCATTTATCCGTCAGCGGGTTATAGCGCCGGTGTGGATGTTCAACAGGGTCAAAGGCAGCCATGAGATATCTCCTTAGTCGGGATAACCTTGTGGATTGTGAGATTGCCAGCGCCAAGCATCCTCTACCATATCTTGCAGTGAGTGGCTGGCGTGCCAGTTAAGTTCTTTTGCCGCTTTACTTGGATCGGCCCAATTTGCCGCTAAATCACCTGCGCGGCGGGGTGCGAAATGGTAAGGCACAGGCTTGCCGCAGACTTTGCTGAATGCGTTAACCATGTCCAGTACGCTGTAACCGACCCCAGTCCCCAAGTTATAAAGATGCACACCGGGTTGCTTACTTTTAGCACGTAGCGCTGCCAAATGTCCTTCCGCAAGATCAACAACGTGAATGTAATCACGTATACCCGTGCCATCTGGTGTTGGGTAGTCATTACCAAAAATAGCGAGAGAGTCGCGTCTACCTACGGCAACTTGGGAAATATAAGGCATCAGATTATTTGGGATACCTTGAGGATCTTCCCCCATCAGCCCAGAGTGATGGGCCCCGACTGGGTTGAAGTAACGCAATAGCGTGATACTCCAATCGGCTTCTGCCGTATACAGATCTTGCAGGCACTCTTCGACCATGAGCTTGCTGCGACCATAAGGGTTAGATGGCACGCCAGTTGGAAAGCTTTCGACATAAGGTATCTTAGGCTGATCGCCATAGACGGTAGCAGAAGAGCTGAAAATAAGGCTTTTCACGCCAGCTTCTTTCATGGCCTCTACGAGCACTAAAGAACCATGGACATTGTTATCGTAGTATTCCAGTGGTTTGCTGACGGATTCCCCGACGGATTTTAATCCGGCAAAGTGAATGACGGTTTCGATAGGATAACGGGCAAAAACCTCACGTAGGCACGCGATATCGCGGATATCTCCTTTACAAAAAATAGGTTTCTTCCCTGAAATAGTCTCAATGCGCTCAAGTACGCTGACTTTGCTGTTAACCAGATTATCAAGAATAACAGGGGTATAACCTGCTTCGAGAAGGGCGACACATGTGTGGCTGCCAATGTAACCACTACCACCTGTGACTAGAACGTGCATGACTTCTTCCTCATCCGGTTAGATTCGGGGTAGATCATATCATGGTGATCGCGAGGAAAAGTGATCTTCTGTTAATAAATAGGCTAATTCACCCTCACTATTAATGAATTTTTTTGAACAATGGCGTAGAAGGGAACGCTCAGAAAATCGATAAATGAAGGCAAATTTTGCTGCTGGCTAGATAAAAATAATTTTTTGCAGTAGGGCTAAATATTATCAAGGTTAATCAGTATAAGGGCCATCAGCATCGGAGGAATATGTGCGCTAAATAGCCCAAAGTGATAGGCGGGCTACCCATTCATCCACTGCTCTGACGTCATCACTTCAGCCAGATATGTCAGGTTTTCCATGCTGAGCTGATGTGATTCTAATGTTGCTGCAGCACAGAGATCTTCAAGTACTGTCACCTGAAAGCCGAGATCGTGAGCCTGTCTTGCCGTACTCTCTATTGCCATATTTGAACTTACCCCACCGAGCAACAGGCGGTAATAGTGATGTTTTTTAAGCCATTCTAAGAGGTCATTGCCTGCAAAAGCAGAAACACCTTTTTTGATGACAATTTTATCCTGCTCTTGAACATCTAAGCCCTCTATCCACTGCGTACCGCCATTATTCAGGCGTAGCGCGCCCAATATTTTGATCTTATTGAATAATGGAGAGTGGGCAGGAATATCATGATAATCATCTTCGAAACCGATACGTACCCAGATAACAGGGATCTTTCGCACCCGAGCATAGGCAGCGACGGTATTACTGTGTTCAAGAATATTGCGGGAAATAGACTGTGTCCGGCTCTGGTTTATCCGGCCTTTAGGGCCAACAATATCTTGAATTAAATCGATGATAATCAGTGCAGAAGACATAGTGTTGCTCAGTAATAAATAGAATAGAGATACATTTATCATAAGAGGTTAAGTTGAGCATGTCTGAGCGAAGTGTTGCTGAATGTTACGCTTTTTCTACGATCTAAAACTGTTTCTATGGTAGTGACATGAGTAAGCCCCTAACCTTGTGCTTGATGATTCAGGGGCTTGATCTTACCGACAATTAGCATGTTAATGATGAGATAGGGTTACTGGCTCTTTTCCTGAATATTTTCTTGCACATAGTCATACTTATCTTGGTTAGCGACAAAGGTGAGACGATGTGTAATACATTGAGGGGCATCCTCAGCGTGGTGAGAAACAAAGAGTAACTGTGTTGTACCATCACCGATTAAAATATCGATCCAGCGCCTGACAAGTTGGCGATTCAACGGATCAAGCCCTTGTAGCGGCTCATCAAGAATAAGCAGAGGAGGGTGTTTTACCATCGCCCTAGCAATCAAGACTAAACGCTGCTGCCCCCATGAAAGACTTTGAAAAGGTGCATCGGCCTGAGCACTGTTCAACCCCAACAGAGAGAGCCACTGATTCGTGAGGTATTTTTGGCGTTCAGAAATGGCCTGATAAACGCCAATCGAATCGAAAAACCCAGAGAGGATCACGGTACGAACGCTAGTACTGACTCTGTAATCGAGATGTAGGCTGCTACTAACATAGCCAATGTTGCGTTTAATATCCCAGATGGTTTCCCCGCTACCGCGACGGCGACCAAATAGTGTCAAATCATTGCTATAGCCTTGAGGGTGATCGCCGGTAATTAAGCTCAATAATGTTGATTTACCTGCACCGTTAGGGCCAACAATCTGCCAGTGCTGATGTGGCATTACTTCCCAAGTGAGGGCATGCAGAATAGGGCGATCGTTATAATGAACGATGCCGTTGCATAGCGTAATAAGTGGCTGCTCCTCAGGTAATATAATCTGCTGTTGAGGATCGTCCATGTCAGGAATCGTTGTGTTTTTTAGGTTTTCGCTGTGTGCTAATTGCGCAACGGCTGCCTCTGCCAGCACTTCTTGTCGTGGCCCCGTTCGGGTCAGAGTACATTCAGCGAGTACGCCGATATTTTGTATAAACTCAGGGATTTCATCAAAGCGGTTCAAGATAATAACGAGCGTTAATCCTTTTTCTGACAACACTTTCAGCATATCGGCGAGTTGACTGCGTGAGGCGACATCTAACCCATCAAATGGCTCATCAAGGATAAGTAGCTCAGGCTCTGCCATCAGTGCTTGGCACAGTAATGTCTTACGGGTTTCTCCCGTTGAAAGGTATTTAAAGCGACGGCTGAGCAGGTGGGCAATACCAAAATGGGTGGCAAGCTGTCGGCAATGAGCTTCATCAGTGATGCCATTTTGAATGATTTCAGCGGTTGTGCTGCCGGTATCGTCCTCATCTGGTGAGAGCATATCCGTGTTATTGCGCTTCCACTCCTCAATTACCAATTTTTGAAGCTGTTCAAAAGAGATTCGAACAATTGGTGAAAAATCGCTCTTCACGCTCCCTGAAAGCGGAATAAGGTCATTATCTAAAGCGCGTGCCAAAGCAGATTTTCCACTGCCGTTAGCACCCACAAAGGCCCAGCTTTCTCCACTGTGAAGGTTTAATTCTGGGATAGAGAGTGTGCGTGTGTCACTTAATCGAAAAACACCTTGCATAATTTGCAATGATGACATCATTCATTCCTTTTTCTGCAACCATTCCATTATGGATAAGCGGAATTTGGTTTGATGTCAACCGAGAATGAGATCAGCAAAGTGTTGCCACAATAACCTTATCTGCGCTGAACTGAGCGACAATAGATTGCCCGACTTTGCACTTCAGTTGCTTAAGCTCACTGTTTAATACCGTTGCACATAGGGTTTCGCCACCGTTCAACGTGACTAAGACTTCACTGTTATCATCCCCAGGTTGTATGCTGGCGACAGTTCCCTCAAGTTGATTATCGAAAGAGTTGTTGGTTGAGTGCGCTGCTGCCAGCGTGATCCACGGTGCTTTAATCAGGGCGATAACGTCTTGTCCCGCGATAAGCCTTAAGCGCTCCGCACTCTGCTGCGTAATGGCCGCTCTCAGCTGGGTTGAGCCATCGGCGAGCAAAATATCGATATGCTGTAGAATGCTCTCCCCATCATTTTGAATGACAGACCCAAAGTATTGATTGCGAGCACTTGTCTGTAATGAAAACCGTGCGATAGCGGCGAGTAAACTGTCTAGTGGCATCGAATCATCTTGTAAAACATCGAATGCCTTTTGTTGAATTTTTTCCAATAGCCCAAAAAGTTGGATAAGACGATCGCCATAGCGGGTAATTCTAGCACCGCCGCCACCTTTACCACCTGTGGCTCGGTCAACCAAGGAGTGTTCGGAAAGCTGGTTCATTTCATTGATAGCATCCCAGGCACTCTTATAGCTAATACCGGCGAGTTTGGCGCCTTGGCTAATGGAGCCAGTGATTCTAATTTGTTTTAAAAGCTCAATGCGGCGAGGATCGGCAAATAGGCGTTGTTGAAGTTTTAGTGTTAAAAGGATCTCTGCTTGCATTGATATTTTATCCGGCTAAAGGGGCAACCCCTATTGTGGCTGATCTAAATGGTATCTGACAAATCCGCACGTTTAGACCTTAGTGATAGTGCTATTGATAGTTAGAATACGGCATCTTTTAAAATCGTGTTATTGTTGTCCGGCTATACCCAAACGTCAGTTGAACGATTTGGTGCTGACAATAAAGAGAGGTTGTTATGATTGAATTATTAAAAAGCTTAGTCTTTGCTGGCCTGATGGTACCTGTTGTTATGGCTATCATGCTTGGGCTGATTTATGGTTTGGGTGGTCTGTTCAACATCATCTCTAAAACTAGCAAAAACAAGACAAGCACGGCCCGCGTACAGTAATCCTACTTTTTCCTAAGAATTCAATAAAATAATGCCCAATATCACTATTGGGCATTATTGTGAATCGAAAAAGAATCAACTAATAAAACGACACTACCGTTAACTCTTTTCGTGTACGACGAGCATTAGAAGCTATAACGATAGCCTGCGTTAACTTGGCTTTGATTGAATCTGGAGCCTGAGGTTAAATCCATATCAACGTGTAACGTGTGGTGATCGTTGAACTGAGCACTAGCCCCTACGCCATTTTTCCACCAGTTACCTTTGAATGATTGGTTATGTTTACTGCCATTAAGGGAGTAATCAGAGTCTGCCGTAAATTCGCGAACAAATGCCGTTTGCAGATAAATATTGATAGGTGCTTTACCTGATTTCACTTCATAGCCAATCAATGCCCCGACTTGACCTAAGGTTGATGTATAAGCATCGACTTTAGTACGCAGGCCGTTAGACGCGGTGAAATCATCACCTTCTTGATGGCTTACAGTCAGCTGTGCTTGTGGCTCCATATAGTAGCCCGCTGCGCTATCGTTAAAGTAGAAACGGTGTCCGGCTGCCAGCGATGCTGAAATACCGTTACTATCGCTTTTACCTTTTACTTTTGTTCCTGCTGTATCAAATACCTTAAAGTCGTTCTTCATGTGGTTATATTTAACGACAGCATCAACATAGGTGCTATCAGGGAAAATATAGCTCGCATACAGGCCACTGCTGGTGCTCTTGATGGTTCCATCACCTTGGCTGTAGCTTGGGTCTGCATCGGTAATACCCAGCAATACCCCTACGTGCATACGGCTGCCATCGTAGTTATTAAACTGTTTATCTGCACCTAATTGGAAACCGTGATACTTCATCGAAGTTCCGCTTAAGATGCCGTTGTCGAACGATTTTAAACGGCCGGTAACACCACGTAGCCAGACATTACCGCCAGCGTTATCCTGACGCAGATCGCCCATGCGCTGCATGAGTGATTGCATTTCAGCATAGGTTAATAGGTAGTTGGTATTGACCACGTTCGCAGAGGCTTCAGCTGTGCTGGTTAAGCGTGGTGCTGCGCCTTGTTTGCTCCCAGTCGATGCCATCGTAGATGAAATACCGGAAGTCCCTTGTGTTGCCTGCTCTAACACCCAGTTATTACCAGATTGTGCGATCTGATAAAGGTAGCCACCTAATTCCAACGTATTGTTGAGTTTGAAATTGTGTGTCTGATTAGTGTTATTTTCCACAACAACAACTTGCTGAGGCTTAACATTGGTAGCCGCACCATTGTTTTGGATAAACAGATTATGATTACCCGCTTGAGTTTGTGGCGCGCTCGAGTATTGCGGATCGTTAGCTAAAACAATCTTTTCACTTTGGATTTTGGAACCCACAACGCCTGCGCGCAGATGGAAATCAAAATCACCGCGAATATCGTTCGTTGTTAGGGTGGTGTATGGACCTTTGGCACTATTAAGCGTTGTAAAGTTAACGGCGTTGCTGCCACTATTCGACACCAGATGGGTAACATTCGAGTTCCCTGTCATGTTCCATACGCTGTCATTCATCGTTAATGTGGATTCAACGTATTTACCCGTAAGTTTACCGGTCCAATCAGAATTTTTACTGATGTCCACGTTAAGCTGATCGGCAGGGCGGGTAGCAGAAGGTTTTACTTTGCTGGTTAGGTTTAGATCACCTAACCACCGGCTATTGTTATCAACAATAATATTTGTTTCTGATGCAAGAGCAGTGTTGAAAGTGGAGTTGAGATTACCAGTCCACTGGCTACCATTAGTGATTACAGCGGATACGCTTGATTTTTCATCTTCTGTTTTACTGTTTGAGGAAGAGGTTAAATTACCGACCCATAGAGCGTTATCTGCGATTTCAACACTGATTCTATCGCTCTCTTTATTTCGCATATTGGCATTTATGTCGCCTTTCCACAGGCTATTCCCAGCTACAGTAGAAGAGATCCAGTTATTTGATGTGCCTGTAGAGCTTGAGTCTACGATGATGTTACCTTGCCAGATACTATTGTCATTCAGATAAGACTGTACAGCTATCTCATCTTTATGCCCGGCAGTATGTGTCATTTTGACATCACCTATCCATTGGGATGACGTTAAATCCGCTGAAAAAAAGTGACGATTAGTGCCGGAGAACTTAGCATCACCAAGCCACTTAGCATTTGTCAGATTGAGATTTAAGCCACTGCCATTGGTTGTATAGTTACCTTCCCAAACGCTACCGCTTTCTACCTTAATATCGGTGCCTAATGGATACGATGTATTTTTATGGGTGGTAACGTTAATGTTGCCTTTAAACTTAGAGTTATCGTACACCTGTATTGAATTAGTGAAGTTCTGCCCTTCACCAAGTTTCTGTTCAATGTTGCCTGTCCAGTTAGCGCCCTCTAGGCTGATCTGATTCATACCGATGACATAAGCATTTTGAATGCCACCTACCCATGAGCTACCGTGGTCCATAGTTATCTGTAGGGAGTCGGCGGTATAAGCGTTGCCTGAAGAGGATTGCTTACCGACAACATTCCCCTTCCATTTCGCGCCTTCTCCAAGGTCAACACTGGCCATGAATAATTGACCAGTATTGGTGTTGTTGAATTTAACATCGCCTTGCCATTGAGTATTGGCTTCGACCTGTTTTGAGCTGTCATAATTATCGATGATGAGATTTTCCGCGTAAGCAGCAGGTGCTAGCAGAGATGCGATTATCAGCGAGAGCGTGGTGGCTTTTGGCGAAAATACCAATTTACCTGTCTTCATTACAAACTCCTTTTTATAAAATGATTACTATTGTTTTTTTTAATAAACTTAGAACGAATAAACATCAGGATAGGGCTCTATATTAATGCGTGTGTTATCGCACCTCTATTTGAGACTAATGTATTATAATGGTAACAAATAGGAATTCAATTAAATATAGTAATAGTGATGGGTTTCATTTTTTAAGAACGTATCATTTGATTTTTAAATCAACTCCGTCTTTAAGTGCATGAAATATATTGCTTAATGTGGATTGTTTATATGTATCTATTTATCCCTTACTCTTTTAGTATAATGGTTTTTCTAATTTTAAAATATTAGGGATAATTAAATATATTTAACGTATAAAACCATTATACGGATAGAATAATGATATATTCCTTATACCAATCGATTATTTTTAAACCAAATTCTAGTGATGCTTCTAAGCTAGCTAGGGGGTCATACAGATTTTATCTCTGTTTTAACGATTTTGATAAAACCATTCTCATATCACTTTTCTTAAATAAATTGCATAGCAATGTTCATGATATCGCTATATCATTCTCTATATAACGATAATTTGATTAATCAATGGAGAAACTAAATGGCGTCTCAACTGAGTAAATGGGTTGTGGGGGTAGCACTCGCATTTGGCTTTAGTCAGGTGGCATTGGCAACAGATAAAGTCACCGTTTTTGCTGCGGCATCACTAACGAATGCGTTGGGCGATATTGTCACTCAGTACGAAAAAGGAAAAGAAGTTAAAATCGTCACTTCTTTTGCTTCATCTTCTACTTTAGCTCGTCAAATGGAGCAAGGTGCTCCCGCAAATCTATTTATCTCTGCCGATCAGCAATGGATGGATTATGTCACCGAAAAAAAACTGATTAATGAGAAAAGCCGTATTACGTTGCTGGGTAATGAGCTCGTTTTGGTTGCGCCGAAAGTGAGTAAATTAGCCAGTTTTACCATAAACAAACAAACCGATTGGCAAAGCCTTCTAAACGGTGAGCGTTTAGCTGTTGGTGACCCTGACCACGTTCCGGCGGGGATTTATGCTAAAGA
The DNA here is from genome assembly GCA_000307305.1 of Enterobacteriaceae bacterium B14. Taxonomy (GTDB): domain Bacteria; phylum Pseudomonadota; class Gammaproteobacteria; order Enterobacterales; family Enterobacteriaceae; genus B14. The sequence goes on along the minus strand of DF158882.1, from coordinate 1,494,489 downwards.
AGCATTAACTCATCTCGGTGTGTGGGATCAACTTTCTCCACAGATGGCGCGTGCGAATAATGTGCGTTCAGCGCTGGTACTGGTTGAGCGAGATGAGGCACCACTCGGCATTGTTTATGGTTCCGATGCTGTTGCTAGCGATAAAGTTAAGATTATCGCTAAGTTCCCTGAAGATTCGCATAAGCCTGTAGAGTATCCCATGGCACTTATTGGCAATTCTACAGATAAAGCGACGACAGATTTTTATACCTACTTGAAAGGGCCAGAAGCTACCGCTGTTTTCAAACATTATGGGTTTAGCCCAAAACAGTAGTGTGTAAAATGGTTTTTAACGTGTCATGAATCTTAAAAAATAAAGTCGGGCAGCAATAATGTTAAGTGATTATGAGTGGGAGGCTGTACAGCTAAGCCTAAAAGTATCGGGTATTGCTGTTGCCTTTAGCCTCCCTTTGGGCATTTTAATGGCGTGGATTCTGGTGCGTTGCCGTTTCCCAGGCAAGTCACTGCTGGATAGCGTCATCCATCTTCCATTAGTCTTGCCACCGGTTGTCATTGGTTATTTGCTGCTTGTTGGTCTTGGCCGTCGCGGTGTTATTGGTGAGCGGCTTTATGACTGGTTCGGATTCAGTTTCACATTTAGCTGGCGTGGTGCTGCACTGGCTTCCGCTGTGATTGCATTCCCTCTTATGGTCCGTGCGATTCGACTAGCCCTTGAGGCCGTCGATGTTCGTCTTGAGCAGGCTGCCCGCACCTTGGGGGCTAACCCGTGGCGGGTCTTCTTAACTATCACATTACCGCTCTCTTTTCCCGGCATTATTGCTGGTGCAGTGTTAGCTTTTGCCCGATCGCTGGGGGAGTTTGGCGCCACTATCACCTTTGTCTCGAACATTCCCGGTGAAACAAGAACGATACCTTTAGCGATGTACACCTTGATTGAAACCCCTGGAGCAGAAGAGGCTGCTGCAAGGTTATGCATCATCGCAATTGTGCTGTCACTCGTCTCTCTGATCTTATCTGAATGGCTTGCCCGCTGGAGCCAGCGCAGAATGAGGGGGCATAATTAATGCTAGAGCTAGATTTCACACAACAATTAGGCGATCTCGACTTACAGGTGAAGGCGTCTTTACCAGCCGATGGGATTACCGCCGTTTTTGGTTTATCGGGTGCAGGTAAAACATCGCTAATTAATGTGGTAGGGGGATTAACCCGTCCACAAAGTGGTCGAGTGGTATTAAACGGACGCCCACTGGTTGACTGCGATAAAAAGTTATTTCTCCCGCCAGAACAGCGACGTATTGGTTATGTTTTTCAGGACGCTCGCCTATTTCCACACTATCGCGTTAAGGGAAACCTAGAATATGGCATGGCGAGCAGTATGCGGCCGCAGTTCAATAATATTGTCGAATTACTAGGGATAGCGCCTCTGCTTTCCCGTTTTCCTCTCACGCTTTCCGGCGGTGAAAAGCAGCGTGTGGCGATTGGTCGTGCGCTGCTGACAGCACCCGAGCTGCTATTAATGGATGAACCGCTGGCTTCATTAGATCTCCCTCGTAAAAGGGAACTGCTTCCGTATCTGGAAAGGTTAGCGCGTGATGTCAATATCCCCATTCTCTACGTCAGCCACAGTATGGATGAGATCCTACGGCTTGCAGAGAATGTCCTGCTGCTTGATAAAGGCAAAGTTAGAGCATGTGGTGAGTTGGAAACGGTATGGGCCAGTAGCGCGTTGCGTCCGTGGCTACAAAGAGAGGAACAGAATAGCGTATTGAATGTCAGTATTCTGGAACAGCATCCACATTATGAAATGACGGCACTGGCGCTAGGTAATCAGAAGCTCTGGGTAGGAAAAGTAGAGGCAGAGAAGGGCAAAAAGCTCCGTATCGGAATTAAAGCCTCGGATGTTTCTTTAGTGTTAACGCCACCAGAGGCCAGCAGTATCCGTAATATTTTGCCTGCTCGGGTGGAAGAGTGTTTAGAGGTATCAGGTCGGATCGAAGTAAAATTAAAGATAGACGGGCACACTGTTTGGGCGCAAATCACACCGTGGGCGAGGGATGATCTAGCGATCACGTCGGGGCAGACACTGTTCGCTCAGATAAAAAGTGTGTCGATAAGCCGTGAAGCGTGGTAATCACGTTGCATAGCTCATGAAGTCAGTGTTTCTTGATTACCGCCGTGGAGAGAAAGGCCTTGGCGGTAATCCTTTTTCATTTCTTACACTGTGCGTTTAAAGAGGCTTAATGACTGCTGAAAACACAGCCTGCTTCACTTTAAGACAAGACGCGTGAGCGAATAATATCCGCGATGCCCGGTTGTTCGTTATCGGCAATCACGATATCGGCCTTTGCTTTTACTTCGGGGTCACTGTTTCCCATCGCAACGCCTAAACCAGACATTTCCAGCATACTCACATCATTAAAGTTATCGCCAAAGGCGATCACTTGGCTCATATCCAATCCTTGAGATGTCGCCCATTCAGAAAGAAGTTTGCCTTTATTATTGCCGCCTTGGGCAATATCAACCTGATCTTTCCATGACCACTCACATGCCAGCCCCATCTCTTGCTCAACAATATGGCTAAACGAGCGCAACTCTTTAAGGTTGTGGTGAGATATAGCCACCTTCCAAATAGCCTCAGCGCTTTCTGCTGACTGCGCTAGGCTATCAACGTGTAGCATCGTAGGGCGCTGCGCTTCAGGTAAACTGTGCGACCACTTGGTCAAGCGCACAACGTGGTCGTTAGAGCGTTGGTAAAGCATTGCGTCATCGACGTATAGTAGACCATTAATATGGAACTCATCGAGCAACTCTAACACCTTCACCGCCTGCTCTTTACGTAATGGGTTAGCGGCTTCTATTTTTTTAATGGGGTAGTTATAGATATAGGTGCCGTTACAACATAACGCGGGTGTATCGAGCTCAAGGGCTTGATAAAAGGGATGGATAGCACTGTGGTGACGACCGGTCACAATCAAAACTTTGACACCTTGCTGCCTAGCCAGCGCCAATGCTTCAAGAGATTGAGGAAGTATCTTTTTCTGTTGATCAAGCAAGGTTCCGTCTAGATCGAGTGCGATCGCGCGATACGTCATTATCAGCTTCTCCAAGGTGAATAACCGCTAAGTATTGGCCTAGACTGATTATTGCAGTCTAAATAATTTTGATTGTAGGGAACGAGCAGTTTGGGGGATATTACACCGGATTAAAGAGGGAGGGAAACAACGACATTACGTATCAATATTAGGAGAAATAGAGTGATAACTCATAAATTTAGTGAGTTAAATTATGGGTTATAATTAAATTTGAATAGTCTAATGCTATGAATAATATGGATTTTCTTTAAATAAGTGATTAATATTGCTTGTTGATCATTTCCATGTAAGATGAGCCTATCTTTAGGTATTTACCAAATATTGAATAGGGGCTGAATCATGGACGGACTCTTATTGCTGGTGGGTGCTGTAGTACTATTGTGCACGGTGATAGTTCCTATCATCGCAATTAAGGCATTAAGCCGAGCTAACCAGAATCAGATTGATCTCAAGCAGTTGCAAGGACGCGTTGCCGCTCTACAGGAACAACTCTTGAAATATACAGGTAAACCGTCAAGGGTCGCATCTAAAGGCCAATTAGCGGAACCACTACCCGATAAACTCGATATTCCTTTTCAGGAGGAGCCGCCGCCGGAACATAATAACGCGAATAGCGATAGAGATATCATGGCAAATGATATCCTCCATGCTGCGGCATCTACTGCAACCACAAATGTCATTGCGGCGAATCAACCAGAGCCTGTGTCTCAAGCCTCCCCTGTACCGCCTGCTTCTGAACTCACACCAACCGTATCAGACGCCAAGGCTTTATCTACTTCTGTGTTTAAATCAAAAAATTCAGAAACGCAGAATTTGGAAACCAACGCCGCAGAGCCAGTTACTCCACCTAAGCAACAACCTCGGCCTGTGCAGCAACAGACAAGTGCATCCGAAGAGTCGGCAGAATCGAACGGGCTAGTCTCGTGGTTCCTCAAAGGAAATCCTCTCGCTAAGCTCGGAATACTGCTGCTGTTTTTAGGCATCGCTTATTTACTGAAATACACCGTTGAACGAGACATGTTGCCTATCGAATTCCGTCTAATGGGGGCGGCAGCGATAAGCGGTATTCTGTTATGGGTCGGTTGGAGACTGCGCATTAAGCAGCAGCTCTACGCGCTTATTTTGCAAGGTGGCGCGATAGGGGCACTGTATATCACCGTCTTTGGTGCCTTCCAGCTCTATAAACTGGTCCCTCATTCACTGGCATTTGGCTTAATGCTCGTGATATGTGCCGCCAGTGTTGGGTTGGCTGTTTTACAACGAGCGCTAAGCTTGGCCATGCTGGCAAGTATCGGTGGTTACCTCTCACCGATACTGCTCTCTACGGGCAGCGGTAACTATATTGGCCTGTTCTCTTACTACTTACTTCTCTCCATTGGTATTTTAGCCATCAGCGTTTGGCAGCAGTGGCGGCCACTCAATCTCCTTGGTTTCATCTTTACATTTAGTGTTGCGGGAATGTGGGGGATAAATGACTATCAACCAGAACACTACATCTACTGTCAGTTCTTCCTCATCGCTAACATCATTATTTTTGGCGTGCTGAGTATTGCGCTCTCTTTACGAGATGGCCCAGCGAAAGATGAGCAAGGAAAAGAGGGTACTAGTAAAGAGAAAGTGATAGATGGTGTCCTACTGTTTGGTGTGCCGCTCATTGGCTTTGGGATGCAGTATGAGATAACCAAGCATTGGGAATTCGGGCCTGCTTTCTCTGCATTAGGTTTTGGCGTTGCCTATATGATCTTTGCGCTTTTAGCGCTGCGCCGTTATCCATCACTCGGTAAACAGTTGGGCACTGCGGGTTTAGCTATTGGCGGTGCATTTGCCACACTGGCTATTCCGTTAGCGCTCTCCGCTCAGTGGACATCCATTGCATGGGCCATTGAAGGGCTGGGTTTACTGTGGTTTGGTATGACGCAGAACCAGAGAAAGATGCAAATCAGCGGATCACTTCTGCTCGTGCTTTCATTCTGTACCGCTGTGTTTGCCATCACGGACAATTGGCATCTGACGTCGTTCTCTTTGGTGATAATTTTCGCTGTATTGTCCCTGACTTGGATTGCTGCGGCTTTCATATGGCATAAAATTAAATGGGAAAAGGGTATTTCTACTCCCACCCCCAACCATTTCTTCCTAGTAGGCGGCCTCTTTTTCTGGGTATTACTGCTGCTTAACGTTGTTAATCTCTTTTCTCTTGTTACAAAACAGTCTGCCGCTTTATATCTCGCTCTCTTTATTCCTAGCGTTCTGCTCTGGCGTTGGGTGGGCAAACGGCTGGAATGGAAAGCGCTACGCTACGCTGTTTGGTTGCTATGGCCTTGTATGTTGATTGTGTACTACGGGCTAGCTCAAGAATCTTATGGCTTAGGCTTAGCATTGACCGATTGGATAAATCTTGTGTGGCTGCCTGCATTTGTCACCGCCTATTTCCTATTAAAATATGAAGCTGAGCAGATTACGATTCCTAAGGTTGTAACAGGGCTACATCTTTCCTTGTTGTGGTTCATCATGTTTATGGTAGGCGTTGAGGTTCATCACGTTACCCTTGATTTAGCATGGGGTATGGATGAGTGGCGATATAGCATTATCCTCATGTTCTACTCACTGACCATAGCGGGTTTGCTATGGGGTGTAAGAAAAGGGATATGGCCTTTTGCAAACTACCGTCAGGTTTACGGTGTGCTTGGCCCTGCGCCGCTGGCTTTTGGCGCCTTTGTCATGCTGCTCGGCGGAAACGCACAAGACGGCCTTATGCATAACTGGCTTTACTTACCGCTGATTAACCCGCTAGAAGAGAGTTCTATCCTTGCCATTCTGATTCTGTGGTGGTGGGGGCGCTCGGCTGAAAAAGAGCCGCTGTACCTATTGCCACTGCCTAAACAGAGTTTAACGTGGGTGGTTATAGGCTTATTTGCATGGTGGGGGAATGGCGTCATTCTGCGTGCGCTCTCTTACTACGGTGATATTCCTTGGTGGTTTGATGCACTTTGGGGCTCTCGGTTAGTACAAACGACGTTTGCTCTACTGTGGATGTTGGCTGCGTTGATTACGATGATCTGGGCAACCCGCCACCATAGCCGCACTAGCTGGTTTAGTGGCGCAGTCTTGCTCTGTATCGTGATTGCAAAACTGTTCTTAATTGATAGTGCCAGAGGTGGGGGACTCGCGCGTGCGATTGCCTTCATCGGTGTTGCTGTTCTGGTTCTGATTATTGGTTACTTTTCACCGCTGCCTCCTCGAGAGGAGAGCGACAGGACGTCGAATACTGCAAGTGAACGAGGGGATATATGAAATTAACATTGCCACGTTTTGCCCTGATAAGTGCGCTATTTTTAGCGGGGGCCGCGAATGCACAAGTGGAATCTGAGAGCGCAAAAGCGGAGTCACCGCAAGATTTCGCCTATGGCGCACCGATCACACTTACGGACTCAGCATCGTTTTATCAACTGACATTGCCGAAAAATGTCTATACGGAAACGAGTTGGCCTGACATGAGAGATGTACGCATCTTCAACTCTCAGGGTAAAGCAGTACCTTTTGCGTTAAAAAGCACCGCGGAAGAGACCACTGAGACAAGAAGCGTTGCGACAAAAATATTCTCGATGGATGGCTATTTGGAAAAATCTGAAAGTAGCAGTGACACCTTTTTTCTAAAATCTAGCTCAGGGCTAGAAGCCAGAATCTTGATGAAAAATGAGCAGGTGCCAGAAAAAACGTATCTCGTCGAACTGCCTAAAGAGGGAGAAGGTTACCCTAATTTATCTGAGCTAAAGCTGACGTGGGAGCCTCAAAAAGAGAACTGGCAAACGAGAGTCAGTGTCAGATATAGCGACGATTTGCTTTCTTGGAATGAAGGGGTTATCGATGCACCATTGATGAGCTTGGTGTCCGGCGACGACAAAATGTTGCTAGATACGATTGATTTATCAAAAAAATCTTCGTTATATGCCCCGCGCTATATCTTACTAACCTTCTATCAGGCGAAAGAACAGGCTATTCCTAATCTGATAATTGCCCAAGGGATAGTGAAGAGCAAGACGGTCGCTCAACCACAGGTCTCTATCGAATTTGAAGAGAATAAGATAGGTGAGAAAAATACGAATGAAATTATCTACTCACTGCCGACAGCGCAATATCTACATAGTGTATCTATTCGCTTAACCGAGTCTGGTTCTGTCATTCCGGCAGAAATTGAGTACCGAAGTTCAGAAAAAGGTGAGTGGAATCGTCTCACGAAGACGGTGATTTATAACCTAGACCATAAGCCTTTCTCTGTACCCACGGATAAACGGTTAATCAAAGATATTCGCTTAAAGACCAAGAACGATGCTGGAGACATTAGCGCGCTGATGGGTAAACGAGATGTGGTCAATTTCGTTTTCAACATACAGGGCAACCCACCATTCTTGCTCGCTTGGGGCTCAAAGGCAGCTCAAAATGAGGTATTGAATATTGATGAGCTCATCCCTCAGGCATTGAAGGATAGCGTATCTCTGCAAGATATCCCCCTTGCAAGCCTTGAACCTACGATCACGTTGGGTGGGAAAGATCGCCTAACACTGCCTACCGTGTCAGAGAAAGCGAGCCTGTGGAAAAAGGGCGTGCTATGGGCATTATTGATCCTTGGCGCAGGCGGGCTTGTTGTACTAGCGCTGAAAGTGTGGCGAGAGGTTCAGCAAAAAACAGAGTAACAAAGCAGAGTAATAGCTCTGGTTTGCCCTATATACGGGAGGCGCACTGCCTCCCGTTTTGTGTTTTATACCTTATTAAACATTTGGTTTCTCTCTAACACATTCCCAATCGCCGACGTCAAACAACGCAATTGCTCCGCCTGAATAATATAGGGCGGCATCAAATAGATAAGCTTACCGAACGGGCGGATCCACACGCCATTCTCGACAAAGAAACGCTGCATGTTCTGCATATTAACTGGATGACGGGTTTCAACAACACCGATGCTGCCCAACACGCGTACATCTGCAACCTCAGGGTGTGCCAGCAGGGGCATAAGCTCTACTTTTAGCTGTGCTTCGATAGCTTCGACCTGCTGTTGCCAGCGGTTCTCAGCCAAAAGATCTAAACTGGCACAGGCGGTGGCGCAGGCCAGCGGGTTGCCCATAAACGTTGGGCCATGCATAAAGCAGCCAGCCTCGCCGCTGCCAATCACATCGGCAATGTGTCTGCGAGTTAATGTCGCGGAGAGCGTCATATAACCGCCCGTTAATGCTTTACCTAAACAGAGAATATCCGGTGTGATCCCTGCCTGTTCACAGGCGAAAAGTTTCCCTGTGCGACCAAACCCTGTCGCGATTTCATCAGCAATCAGCAGAACTTGGTAGCGATCGCACAGCTGTCTAGCCTGTTTCAAGTAGTTAGGATGGTAAAAACGCATCCCCCCTGCACCTTGCACAATCGGTTCTAGAATAACGGCAGCAATGCTATTTGCATGTAACGCTAAGGCTTCGCTAAGAGGGCGGATATCGTCCTGTTGCCACTCATCGCCGTAGCGGCAGCTGGGTGATTCGACAAACAGATGCTGCGGCAAATAACCTTGATAGAGGCTGTGCATGGAGTTTTGCGGATCGCAGACGGACATCGCACCAAAAGTGTCCCCGTGATAACCGTGTCGCAGCGTTAGAAACCGTTGGCGTTTCTCCCCTTTGGCTTGCCAATACTGCAACGCCATTTTTAATGCGACTTCAACGGCAACAGAGCCGGAATCGGCGAGAAAAATGCACTCAAGTGCTTTCGGGGTTATTGCCAATAGCTTACGGCAAAGCGCTATCGCTGCGGGGTGTGTAATACCACCGAACATCACATGTGACATTTTGCTCAACTGCTCAGTGACTGCGGCATTTAATGTCGGGTGGTTATAGCCATGTATCGCTGCCCACCAAGAGGACATACCATCGATGAGCCGATTACCATCTTCTAGCACCAGCTCTACCCCATCAGCGGCTACAACTGGATAGCAGGGCAAAGGGTTGGTCATTGAGGTATAGGGATGCCAGATGTGTTGACGATCGAAGGTGAGATCGTCGTGGCTCAATGTCATTTTCATAAATTAAATGTAAACCAAAAATTAAAAACTTGGTTGACAGTTTATCTTGTTTACCTAAACTGACCACACTTTTTCTTGCATCAAGAGTGGAGTTACCGCCATGTCAGAGCGTCATCATTGGACTCTAACGGAAGTTCACACACTGTTTAAAACACCTTTGTTAGAGTTGTTGTATAAGGCCCAAACCCTTCACAGACAACACTTTGACCCGCAGCAGGTGCAGGTAAGCACGCTGCTTTCCATCAAGACAGGTGCGTGCCCAGAAGATTGCAAATATTGCCCTCAGAGCGCCCGCTATAAAACGGGGCTGGTCAGTGAGCGTTTGATGGAGGTCGAACAGGTATTGGTCTCGGCCCGTCAGGCGAAAGCAGCAGGCTCAACCCGCTTTTGCATGGGGGCTGCGTGGAAAAACCCACAAGAGCGTGATCTGCCTTACCTCGTTCAGATGGTTGAGGGGGTTAAAGCGTTGGGTATGGAAACATGCATGACGCTGGGAACGTTAGAAGAGACGCAGGCACAGCAACTTGCCAATGCAGGGCTGGATTACTACAACCACAATCTAGATACCTCCCCCGAGTTTTACGGCAACATCATCACTACGCGCTCCTATCAGGAAAGATTGGATACCTTGGGAAAGGTGCGTGCTGCAGGGATTAAAGTGTGTTCAGGCGGTATTGTTGGATTGGGTGAGACAGAATTAGACCGTGCGGGGTTACTGGTTCAGCTCGCCAACCTTCCAACACCGCCGGAGAGTGTCCCCATCAATATGTTGGTGAAGGTAAAAGGGACACCGATGGAGAACAATGATGACATCGACCCTTTCGAATTTATCCGCACGATAGCGGTGGCGCGTATTGTAATGCCCAGCTCTTATGTTCGCCTCTCTGCCGGACGGGAGCAGATGAATGAGCAAACTCAAGCCATGTGCTTTATGGCGGGAGCAAACTCTATTTTTTATGGCTGCAAGCTACTGACAACGCCTAACCCTGAAGAGAGCAGCGATAGCCAGTTGTTCCAAAAGCTTGGATTGAACCCTCAGCAGGTTCTGGTAGAGCAGGGGGATAACCAGCAGCAAAGCCTACTTAACGCGCAAGTACAGCGCATGAGCGATGCCCCTTTCTACAATGCGGCTCCCTAAATGAGTTGGCAAAATAAGGTCAACCTTGGTTTACAGCAGCGCCATACGGCAGAAGCTTATCGGCATCGTAGTATCAATGAAGTTGGTAGCGGGCGCTTTATTACCGTAGACGGGAAGCGTTATCTCAATTTTTCCGGTAATGACTATCTTGGATTAAGCCAGCACCCTGCCGTGATTCGCGCATGGCAACAGGGTGCAGAGAAGTACGGTGTTGGCAGCGGCGGTTCTGGGCATGTAACGGGGCATACGCGTGCACACCAGGTGCTGGAAGAGTCACTGGCTCACTGGTTGGGTTATTCAAGAGCGTTACTCTTTATCTCTGGCTATGCAGCAAATCAAGCTGTTCTGGCGGCGTTGCTCGATAAATCTGACCATATCCTTGCCGACCGGCTCAGCCATGCCTCTTTATTAGAGGCGGCATCACTCTCTCCGGCCCAGCTCCGGCGTTTTGCTCATAACGATGTTGGAATGCTGGCAAACCTGCTGGAAAAGACACAGGCAGGGCAAACGCTGGTCATCAGTGAAGGCGTATTCAGTATGGATGGGGATATGGCCCCACTTCTTCAACTGCATACACTGACACAGCAACATGGTGCTTGGTTGTTGGTGGATGATGCCCACGGTATAGGCGTTATCGGAGAGCAGGGGCGCGGAAGTTGCTGGCAGCAGTCGGTACAACCGGAAATTCTCATTATCACTTTCGGCAAATCCTTTGGTGTGAGCGGTGCGGCGGTCTTGTGTAGCGATGACGTTGCCGAGTATTTAATCCAGTTTGCCCGCCACTTGATATATAGCACAGCCATGCCTCCGGCTCAGGCGTGTGCCATTAGCGCCTCCTTACGTGAAATTCAGGAGGGCGACGAGCTGCGTCAGCGTCTACAACAGAACATGCTGTGTTTTCAATCCAGCATTAGCAAACAGTGGTTAGGTGTTATGCCATCTAAAACACCCATCCAGCCCTTGATTGTGGGGGAAAACCAGCGAGCTTTAAATCTATCGGCCTCTTTACGCCGTGCGGGAATATGGGGGACAGCAATCCGCCCACCCACGGTACCTGAAGGGAGCGCTCGTCTGCGAATGACGATCACGGCCTCACATCAGTCGGAGGATATCGAGCGCTTATCGGAGGTGCTGAATGATGCATGCCATTGATAAAGCGGCGATAGCTAACCGTTTTAGCAGGGCAGCGAAAAGCTACGACGGCGCAGCAGAATTACAGCGAGAAGTCGGTTACACATTAGTGAGTAAATCGCCCAAAAATACAGGGTTACAGGTGCTGGATGCGGGGTGTGGTACGGGGTATTTCAGCCAGTATTGGCTGGGGCGATGCAACCAAGTAATTGCGCTAGATTTTGCCGAGGGGATGCTGCGGCAGGCAAAAGATAAGGGTACAGCTTCTCACTATATTCAGGGAGATATCGAACATTTGCCTTTGCCCGATGCCAGTGTGGATATTGTCTTTAGTAACCTTGCATTACAGTGGTGTAGCAATCTCGCCACTGCGCTGAAAGAGCTATATCGCGTTACCCGATCGGGTGGTGTTGTCCTGTTTTCAACCCTTGCGGAAAGCTCGCTGAGTGAACTTAGTGAGGCATGGCAGCAGGTGGATAACGGTGTGCATATCAACGCGTTTCTCTCTGTCAGTGAGATTAGCAATGCAATAGATACCGTTGGTGCCAGACGTTGCCTGCTTCAACAACACACACACACTTCCACGTACCCCGATGTTATCTCTCTCATGCGGGATTTAAAGGGGATAGGGGCGACGCATCTGCATCAGGGGCGCCAACATGGTTTAACGGGGCGACAGCGCCTCGCTGCGCTGCAGACCGCTTATCCGAAACAGAACGGACGGCTGATGTTGAGCTATCACTGTCTTTACGGGGTTATTTATGTCGATTGAACGTTGGTTTATTACAGGGACAGATACTGATGTCGGTAAAACTGTCGCCAGTCGGGCGTTATTAAGCGCCGCCGCCGCCGAAGGCAAGCGCACTGCGGGTTATAAACCGGTTGCCTCTGGGTGTGAACACACTGCACATGGGTTACGCAATTCTGATGCTCTCTTCCTGCAAGCCGCCGCGACGGTTTCTTTGGACTATGCTACGGTGAATCCGGTGGCTCTAGCAGAGGCGACTTCGCCTCATATTGCCAGTGCCGCGGAAGGTATTCCTATTACATTTAACGAACTTTCCGAGGGGTTGAGGCGTTTAGAACATCTTGCAGACTGGATACTGGTTGAAGGGGCAGGAGGCTGGCGCACGCCACTCTGTGAGCGATACACGCTGGCAGACTGGGTTAAACAGGAGCAGCTTCCCGTAATTCTTGTCGTGGGCGTCAAACTAGGGTGTATCAATCATGCAGCACTGACCGCTGAGGCTATTGCTCGTGATGGGTTAAGGCTTGTGGGGTGGGTTGCCAATTGTGTTGTTCCTGAGGGAAATCGGCATCAAGAGTATATGGAGACGTTGCTGCGAATCTTGCCAGCCCCATTGTTAGGCGAACTGCCTTACTCACCTGATGGATTGGGTGATATGGCCTCATATTTTTCTCTAGAGTTGCTGGGGAAATTGTGACTTCAGTATCTTTTTTTATGATGAAAGCCTTGTAATACGAGAAAATAGGCTATTTCTGTAAGAGAGGGGCGAAATAAAATTTGGGGTGAGAGTATAGAAGGTGTTTTAAATTTTAATATTCTTTTTTGGAATAAAAAGAAATTTAAAATAATCATTTCTTCTAATGCGGTGAGTTTTAAACGAAGAAATAAGGTAAATCTTTTACCATCCAAATAGCGCTATTTGCGGGGTTGAATCACTTATCCACTGTTCCTGTGGATAACCTTGTGCATTAGGTATAGAAAAGCGGTCTGAAGCGAGTAAATATGCACTATATGCTTTATTTGTCTGGAATCTGGTCTTAAACGCAATAATGACTAAAATTAAAGAGTTAAATAAAATCAATAGAACAAATGGATGAAGCGAAACCCGTATCCTGTGACAGAAAAAAAAGTGCGAATGTTAAATACGTAGGCTATTTGGGGATAAGTGAGGGGATAGCAATAAAAGTGTCATTGACTCTCTACTACCGCACTGTGTCTATATCCAGTATCATAGCTAATCAGTAACGGCTCGCTTCGTCTCTCCATCATAAGTCGCACATCAGGTCGCATATCTATGAGCAAACTCTTCAAACTACATTCTGATTTTAAACCTGCGGGTGATCAGCCTGAGGCAATTCGACGTCTGGAAGAGGGGCTAGAAGATGGCCTTGCGCACCAGACCTTGCTTGGTGTGACTGGGTCGGGCAAAACCTTTACGATTGCGAATGTGATTGCGGACCTTAATCGCCCAACAATGTTGATGGCACCGAATAAGACGCTGGCAGCGCAGCTTTATGGCGAAATGAAAGAGTTTTTCCCTGATAACGCCGTCGAATACTTCGTCTCTTACTACGACTACTATCAGCCAGAAGCCTATGTGCCAAGCTCTGATACTTTTATTGAGAAAGATGCCTCCGTTAACGAGCATATCGAGCAGATGCGCCTTTCCGCCACCAAAGCACTACTTGAGCGCAGAGACGTTATTGTGGTGGCTTCTGTCTCCGCCATCTATGGCTTGGGTGACCCCGATGCATACCTAAAAATGATGCTGCATTTGGGGCGTGGCATGATTATCGATCAGCGCGCTATCTTGCGTCGTCTGGCTGAATTGCAATATACCCGCAATGATCAAGTATTCCAGCGTGGTACTTTTCGGGTACGTGGTGAGGTGATCGATATCTTCCCTGCTGAATCGGATGACTATGCTTTGCGCGTTGAGCTGTTTGATGAAGAAGTTGAGCGCCTCTCTCTGTTCGATCCACTAACGGGTCAGATTCAACAGGATATTCCTCGTTTTACCGTTTACCCTAAAACCCACTACGTTACCCCTCGCGAACGTATTCTTCAGGCAATGGAAGAGATCAAAGTCGAGCTGGCGGAACGTAAAACAGTGCTGTTAGCGAATAACAAGCTGGTGGAAGAGCAGCGTTTAAGCCAGCGCACCCAATTTGATCTCGAAATGATGAATGAGCTTGGTTACTGCTCTGGGATAGAGAACTATTCGCGCTACCTCTCTGGCCGTGGGGCGGGGGAAGCACCGCCAACGCTGTTTGACTATCTTCCTGCTGATGGCTTATTGGTTATCGACGAATCACACGTCACCATCCCGCAAATCGGGGGCATGTACCGTGGAGACCGAGCGCGTAAAGAGACGCTGGTGGAATACGGTTTCCGTTTGCCTTCTGCGTTAGATAATCGGCCTATGCGTTTTGAAGAGTTCGAAAGTTTAGCACCTCAGACTATCTACGTTTCGGCGACGCCGGGTAACTATGAGCTGGAAAAGTCCGGCGGCGACATTATCGATCAGGTTGTTCGCCCAACGGGTTTGCTCGATCCTATCGTGGAAGTCCGCCCCGTAACGACCCAAGTCGATGATCTGCTATCTGAAATCCGTAAGCGGGTAGAGATTGGTGAGCGTGTACTGGTAACAACGCTAACAAAGAGAATGGCAGAGGATCTAACGGATTATCTCGAAGAGCACGGAGAGAGAGTTCGCTATTTGCACTCCGATATTGATACTGTCGAGCGGGTCGAAATCATTCGCGATTTGCGCCTTGGCGAGTTTGATGTGCTGGTAGGGATCAACTTACTGCGAGAAGGTTTAGATATGCCAGAAGTCTCGCTAGTCGCGATTTTAGATGCAGATAAAGAGGGCTTCCTGCGCTCTGAGCGTTCACTGATTCAGACGATTGGTCGTGCTGCCCGTAACTTAAACGGCAAAGCGATTCTTTACGGCGATCGCATCACTAACTCTATGGCAAAAGCGATTGGGGAAACTGAGCGCCGTCGCATCAAGCAGCAAGAGCACAATGAGAAGAACGGTATTGTGCCTCAAGGGCTGAATAAGAGAATTGGCGATATTCTTGAGTTAGGGCAGGGCATAGGCAAGCTGAAAGGCGGCAAAGGGAGAGGCAAATCTAAAGCGGCCGAGCCAGCAATGGATTATCAAGCGCTCTCACCGAAGGCGATGGATAAGCGTATTAAAGAGCTGGAAGCGAAAATGTATACCCATGCCCAGAACTTGGAGTTTGAAGAGGCAGCTAACTTACGTGATGAGATCCAGAAGCTGCGCGATCAGTTTATTGCCCTTTCTTAATCACTTTGTGCGAATATAGCGCCTTAACGGGGCCTGATGCTCAATCAGTCAGGCCCTACCGAATATGACGAATCAACCACCTAAATACTGCCTATTATGACAACTCATAAATCTAACGATCCGATGCACGGCATTACGCTAGAGCACTTATTGACTAAGCTTGTTGAACACTATGGCTGGGCAACGCTGGCTAAATACATCAATATCAACTGCTTCAAAAGCGATCCGAGTATTAAATCGAGTCTGAAATTTCTACGTAGAACGCCTTGGGCAAGGCAAAAGGTGGAAGAGTTATATCTTGATACTTCGTTTGAAAAAAGCGACAACCCTTGGTTACAAGGGCGTTCACATTCATAGTTTCATCTAACGTTTTGTTGTTTCATCGTTTAGCTCCTATTGAGAAAACGATGAAACCTCTCTCTTTCCGATCTTTTTACTGCTCTTTTTTGGCAAGTAATGTCGCAAAACGTAATTTTATACGATTGCCATTTTCGTCAGTTTTATGTAGTTCACCGACGTTCTCGTTATATTTAAGGATATTCCAGCCATCATAGTAGCTTTTTAGTTCATCTTGTTTGAAGGTGAAAGGGAAGGGAACTGTGCAGGGATAATCATCCGTAGACATGGCCGATACAATTAAATTGTAGCCACCTAGGTTAGTACGTTCCTGCATATTACGGACAATCGTAGGAATATTTTCTCTGTCTAAAAACATCAAGACGACGGTGGAGAGAATAAAATCGTAATTCTCATCGATACGCTGCTCATTAATGTTAAATACTGAAGCTTTTAAACGTGTTAAGCCTTCTGCTGTAATGATGTTGTTCAGAGAACCAATGCTCATTTCATTTTTATCATAGGCCGTTACATCAAAGCCTAATGACTCAAGATAGAGAGAGTTACGGCCTGAACCACAGCCCAAATCCAGTGTTTTACAAGGCTGAATAGATTGGACTGCATTGATCACTTCTGAGTGTGTTTTTGTCAGGTTATATTTCAGATGATAGTAATCTTCGGGCTTGGTTTGCATGATGATTCCTTAGTATGAGGCGAATTAACACTATTATCGGCAAAGAGGTGGGGAGAATCCAGAAAGGGTTTTGCTAAGGCCGAGGGAGATGAAAAATAACAACGGCCGATGAAAAGCGATTGGGCGTTGTTATTTTCCTCATTTCTGTAGGCTATTTTCCTAATTTCTGTAGAGCGGTTTCAATGGCAGCTCTAAGCAGTTCGCGGTCATGGCGATAGGGGATATCTTCCGCTTCTAGTGCCTGCTGGATGATGACTCTATCCTGAACATCGCTGACGTCTGTTCTTGGGCCGATAACTAAGGCATCTATCATTTTTTTACCTACAGCTTGCTCCATCATCTCTAGCTTTTTAGTGAGATTAAGTGAGGCGGCGGCGGGGCTTAGCTCTTGTGCTAAATTGCCGATATAGATGATATGGGCTGTGCTGCGCTTCAAGGCTTGAGTGAGTTCATCAAGCAGTAATAACGGCATTAAGCTGGTCATAAAGCTGCCGGGGCCGATCAGAATAAGATTAGCCTCTTCGATAGCCTCAACGGCTTCTGGTGTAGCAATGACATGCGGCTCTAACATCAATTTCTGTGGCATTTCGTGCAAGTTATCTACGTTAACTTCGCCATACACAATGTTACCGTCTTTATCGATAGCCGCGAGATCGACCGGTTGCTCTGACATGGGGATAAGAAATGCACGTACTTTCAACATACTGCGGATCAGGTTAATAGCCTCTAGCGGGCGAACGCTCAGGTTATCTAGCGCCTTTAACATCAAATTGCCAAGATTATGGCCTGCCAGTTCACCACTGCCATTAAAACGATATTCAAACATGGCTGAAGCTACACTGGGTTCAGTGATCAACTGATTCATGCAGTTGCGTGTATCCCCCCAAGCTATGCCGCCTTCCGCACGCCGGATCCTTCCTGTTGAGCCTCCGTTATCCGTTGTCGTGACAATGCCGGTTAAACGTGAACCTAGAGGCGAAAGCGCCGACATTACCCGACCAAGACCATGGCCACCTCCTAGTGCAACAACCCTATCCAGATCCATCAAGGTGCGATTAAGCATAAAAATCCTTCAATAAATATCAAACCAATGCCCATTGGTGCATGTACTCGTCTGTTACTGACCAAAGACATGCCCTATCAGGGCTAGCGTAAGCGCGGTTCAAACACCAAGGCGTTTTACGCTACCACTAAAATTATTTCGGTATAAATTAGCTTATTTCTTTCCAAAAGGCGATTTGGCATGTCATTTGCGTGATTTAAATCAACTCTAGAACGTTTGAATTTGATAATCTCACTGCCATCTTCAAATGGCGTGAAACCGTTGTGTTATGTGATATATAGCGATATTTCGTTATGGCTGAAAACGTGTTTTAGCGCTAGAATCTACGAAAACCGAGGTTTGCTTAACACTGCAGGCCAAAACTCCGAGCCTTTTTACCTAAGTCGATGCGATACGGTACTGAGGCCGTGGCAATACAGCCACCAGGGTGCAAGGTAGAAATGCCTGCACCTCCCGAATTTGGAAAGGTGTTTGATGGTATCCCAACTGACCGATGCATTTGCGCGCAAGTTTTACTATTTGCGCCTTTCAATAACCGATGTTTGCAATTTTCGTTGCAACTATTGCCTACCTGATGGCTATAAACCCACCGGGAATAAACAGTTCCTGACGCTGGATGAGATCCGCCGCGTCAGCAGTGCTTTCGCTGAACTGGGTACCGAAAAGATTCGTCTCACTGGCGGTGAGCCAAGCTTGCGGCGTGATTTTGTCGATATCATCGCAACTATCCGTGAAAACGCCGCGATTAAAACTTTGGCCGTCACAACGAATGGCTATCGAATGGCACGGGATATTCAACATTGGCGAGATGCAGGCCTGACCGCGGTTAACGTCAGCGTCGATAGCTTAGATGCACGCCAGTTTCATGCCATTACGGGCGAAGATAAATTCACTCAAGTGATGGCGGGGATTGATGCGGCATTTGAAGCTGGATTCAGCAAGGTAAAAGTTAACACAGTGCTGATGCGTAGTGTCAACGACCATAGCCTGAACACCTTCATGAACTGGATTAAAGATCGCCCAATTCAACTGCGTTTTATCGAATTGATGGAAACGGGTGATGGTAGCGATATCTTCCGTAAACACCATGTCTCTGGTGAAGTGATCCGCGATAAGTTATTGGCTCAAGGCTGGCAGCGTAAAACTCAAGATCGCAGCGCAGGCCCAGCCCAAGTCTTTGTGCATTCTGACTATCAAGGTGAGATCGGCCTAATCATGCCTTATGAGAAAGATTTCTGCGAAACCTGTAATCGCCTACGCGTGTCAGCCGTTGGCAATTTGCATCTGTGCCTCTTTGGTGAGCAGGGGATTGGTTTGCGTGATTTGCTAGGGGATGACGAACACCGCGAGGCGTTAATCGCACGTATTCAGTCTGGTTTAAAAAGCAAAAAACAGACACATTTCCTGCATCAAGGTAACAGCGGTATCACTCAGAACCTCTCTTTTATCGGCGGTTAGTTGAGGGTTTACAGTGATGTGTTTAATAAACCTTAAGGTGTAAAGCCAACAATCTGCTTTTTGGCGTTAGGCATAAGCTAACGCCCTCAAAATTCTCAATGCAAGGAGCCTCTTTATGGGCCACGCTAACAGCGATTTTATTCCTGCCAATATTGCCATTCTGACGGTCTCTGATAAACGGGGCGAGGCAGAAGATACCTCTGGTCACTACTTGAGAGAGGCTGCCGAAAACGCTGGGCATCATGTGGTCGATAAAAAGATAGTGGTCGATAACCTTTATAAAATCCGAGCACTGGTTTCCGGCTGGATAGCGGATGAGGGCGTTCAGGTGGTTCTCATCAATGGCGGTACGGGTTTCACTGCGGGCGATAACACCCCTGAAGCGCTGAAGCCTCTGTTCGATCGTGAGGTAGAAGGTTTTGGTGAACTATTTCGGATGCTGTCCTATGAAGAGATCGGTACATCAACCCTACAGTCACGTGCCGTGGCGGGGGTAGCCAATAAAACGCTCATTTTTGCGATGCCGGGTTCAACCCGTGCTTGTCAGACGGGTTGGGAAAAAGTCATCGCAGAACAACTCAACGCACAGCACCGCCCTTGCAATTTTATGCCTCATTTGAAGAGATAGACGATAAACATGCCACAAGAAAATAGTTCAAAACTGACTCATATTAATGCTGCTGGTGAAGCGCATATGGTCGATGTCTCTGCCAAAGTGGAAACCGTTAGAGAAGCGAGGGCGGAAGCCTTTGTTGAAATGCGCCCAGAGACATTAGCCATGATTGTTGAAGGTAGCCACCACAAAGGTGATGTTTTTGCTACAGCCCGTATTGCGGGTATTCAGGCCGCGAAAAAAACGTGGGAACTGATCCCACTTTGCCATCCTCTGCTGCTAACGAAAGTGGAAGTTCAGCTTGAGGCTCAAACTGAACATAATCGCGTTCGTATCGAATCTTGCTGCCGCTTGACCGGTAAAACGGGCGTAGAGATGGAAGCACTCACTGCGGCCTCTGTTGCTGCACTCACCATTTACGATATGTGCAAAGCGGTTCAAAAAGACATGGTTATTGGCCCTGTTCGCCTGTTGGCGAAAAGCGGTGGGAAATCAGGTGATTTTCAGGCAAAAAGCGAGGCAGAAAAATTATGATTAATGTCCTGTTTTTCGCTCAAGTAAGAGAACTGGTCGGCACCGCTAAACTGGAACTTCCCGCTAGTGATTACCCAACAGTTGAAGCGCTACGTGCGGCGTTAAGCCAG
Organism: Enterobacteriaceae bacterium B14; assembly: GCA_000307305.1. Lineage (GTDB taxonomy): Bacteria > Pseudomonadota > Gammaproteobacteria > Enterobacterales > Enterobacteriaceae > B14. Next base: position 1,474,195 of record DF158882.1, on the reverse strand, counting down.
CGGGGGGATAAGTGGGCGCTGGCATTAGAAAGCGGCAAACTCCTTTCAGCAGTTAATCAGGAGCTGGTCGAATCTACCCATCCACTCAAATCGGGTGATGAAGTGGCTTTCTTTCCACCCGTCACTGGGGGCTAAGCTATGAGTAATAGCCGAATTAGTGTACAGCAGGCTGCCTTTGACGTCGGTGAAGAGTACCGCTGGCTGGCTGAGTGCGACGATGATGGAGCGATTGTCACTTTTACTGGAAAAGTCAGAAATCACAATCTTGGTGATAATGTCAGCGCTCTAACGCTAGAGCACTACCCAGGAATGACGGAAAAAGCGATGGAGAACATTGTTGCCGAAGCCCGCCAACGCTGGCCTCTACAACGCGTTACGTTGATTCACCGCATAGGCGAACTTTTCCCTGGTGATGAAATTGTCTTCGTTGGCACAACGAGCGCGCACCGCAGCGCCTCATTTGAGGCTGCAGAATTTATGATGGATTACCTCAAAACCCAAGCTCCCTTCTGGAAACGAGAAGCCATCCCCGAAGGCGACCGCTGGGTAGAATCCCGCGACAGCGACCAAAAAGCTGCAGAACGCTGGTAATCCATTAGTAAGTGACAATAAAAATTCAGAAGAAAGAAGAAAGAAGAACTCAATCCCTATCAATTAAAACCAAACGAGCATTAGAAATTGTGCCCAGGGCAGTTGCGAAGCAACCGCAATTTTGCGTCCATACTCCACCTAAACGGTGGATTCCAAAGGGGGTCCGGACCCCCTTTGGTCGGGAGCGGGTAAAAGTGCAACAGGGAAGCACGGAGATAAACCCTCTACCAAAACCTTACACCAATCCCAACAAACACCACCGATCTACAACATGTAAGCCTTGGTAAATTCCGCAACGATTAAGATTGTATATTGATTTATGTGATAATATTAAAAAGCTTCAGGGGCAGATCTGCCCGTTAACATTCACTCATGCAAAAGGTAACCACCATGGATCGATATACACGACCCAACGGTTCGATAGTTGAAAATGCCAGCACTGGAATTCAGGCATATATGGCACAGGTATACGGTTGGATGACCTGTGGCTTGCTGCTAACGGCGTTTGTTGCTTGGTATACATCTAATTCTTTTGAATTACTGAACCTGATCTTTTCTAGCAAAATTGTGTTTTATGGATTGATCATTGCCCAGCTAGGCCTAGTTTTTGTTATTTCAGGCATGATCTCTCGCCTGAGTGGCGCTCTCGCCACCGGATTATTCATGCTTTACTCTGTACTGACGGGGTTAACGATGGCAAGTATTTTCATCGTTTACACCAGCTCTTCTATTGCCAGTACCTTCCTGATCGCAGGTGGTATGTTTGGTGCAATGAGCCTGTACGGTTACACCACCAAGCGCGATCTTAGCGGATTAGGCAGCATGTTATTCATGGGGCTTATCGGGATTATTCTGGCTTCACTGGTTAATATTTGGCTGAATAGCCCAGCACTAATGTGGGCTATTACTTATATTGGTGTGGTTATTTTTGTTGGTTTGACCGCGTATGATACGCAGAAGTTGAAGAGTCTTGGGTATCAGTTGTCGGCTGATAATAGAGATGAATTCCGTAAGTACTCTATTTTGGGTGCGTTGACGTTGTATTTAGATTTTATCAACTTGTTCTTGATGCTGTTGCGGATTTTTGGTTCGCGTCGGTAAGAGTTTTGAGTTGGTTTAAGGGTTTTGGAATGCCGCTCCTTAGGGGGCGGCATTTTTTTATGGGAGATGTAGGCATGGTGGTAAGCCTATGTTTTTTGGTGGCGTTTGCTTGATTTGGTGAAAGGTTTTGGTAGCGGGTTTATCTCCGCGTTCCCATATGTACTTGCACCCGCTTCCAACCAAAGGAGGTGCGGCCCCCTTTGGAATCCACCGTTTAGGTGGAGTATGGACGCAAAATTGCGGTTGCTGCGTAACTTCCCTCGGCGTCTCCTTCGATATACGGGCACTGCGAGATTCGCCATCCATGGCTCATGCCCACCTCAATCGCGCGTCGTGCGCGATTGACCCTATCTACGGAGAGGCCTCGTCGCAATTTTTAATGCTCGTTAGGTGTTGTTGGGGTGTTTGCATTCTTATGTTTTTAGAGATGTTTTGGGGTTTTATTGATGGTTTATCAAATAAAAACGGCGATGCTTTTGCTATCGCCGTTTTTTGATGCTGATGTGAATAGTAGAGTATCTATATTATCAGTGTACCTCTGCTGTTCTGCGTAGTTCGTCCTTGAGGTGTTGGTATTCGCTTTGTACGAAGCTTTCTGCCCATTTTTGATCGGGGATTGCCTCTAGGTTTACCGCGCAGTGCTTGTACTCCGGTGTTTTAGATATTGGGTCTAAGTGGTCTAGTGTGAGTTCATTACATGCGCCAATCCACCATTGGTAGGTCATGTATACGGCTCCGGGGTTAATCCTTTCGCTGACATCCGCGCGTGAGATGACTTTGCCGCGACGCGACCTTACCCAGACCAACTGGTCGTGTTTAATTCCGAGTTTATCCGCATCGGATGGGTGCATTTGCACGCAGCCCGGTTCGTCGGCGAGGGTCTGTAGTGCGGCACAGTTGCCGGTCATTGAGCGGCAGGAGTAGTGCCCAACTTCACGCACAGTGCAGAGTACAAGTGGGTATTCGCTGTCTGTTTGCTCCATTGGGGGGCGCCATTCAGTGGCAAACAGCAAGCCTTTCTCGCCAGGGCGGTCAAACTTGTTATTTTCATATAACCACGGCGTACCAGCGTGAGCTTCGTCAGGGCATGGCCACTGCACATATCCCAAGCCTTCCATTTTTTCATAGGTTGCACCAAAAAATAGAGGGCAGAGTTTGCGCATTTCATCCCAAATCTGTTTGGTATTCTTATAGTGCATAGGGTAACCAAGTGCGGTTGCCATGAGGCTGATAATTTCCCAGTCTGGCTTCACATTGCCCGTTGGCTCGACAGCCTTATTGAAATGTTGGAAGCCTCTGTCAGCGGAGGTATAGACACCTTCATGTTCCCCCCAAGAGGTGGCAGGGAAGATAACGTCTGCCACAGCTGCAGTTTTAGTCATGAAAATATCTTGTACGATCAGGAAATCAATCTTACTAAAGGCATCACGCATGACGGAGAGATCGGGCTCAGTCTGAAGAGGGTCTTCACCCATCACGTAGTTGGCACGAATCGTACCATCAAGGATCTTATGGGGAACATCCGTTAGAGAGTAGCCCACTTTATCAGAGAGCTTAACTCCCCACGCTTTAGAGAATTTTTTCTGTGCCGCTTTATCGGTCACTTTCTGATAGCCAGGATAGGTGTTTGGCAACGCCCCCATATCGCAGGCTCCCTGCACGTTATTTTGGCCACGAACAGGGCCAACACCTACATTAGGTCGACCTAAATTTCCTGTTAACAGTGCTAAACCAGAGAGTCCTTTAACTACATCGACGCCTTGTCCCCACTGAGTGACGCCCATACCCCATAAAATGGTGGCGCTAGGGGCTGCAGCGTACATGCGGGCGGCGCTGCGGATTTGGTGAGCAGATAAACCCGTAATGCTTTCGACATACTCCGGCGTGTATTTTTCAACGATCTGCTTATACTCTTCGAAACCTTCAGTGTGCTGTGACACATAATTTCTATTGTATAACTCTTCATTGATCAGTACGTTAGCGAAGGCATTGACTAACGCCATGTTCGAACCGTTTTTCAGCGGCAGCCACATATCGGCGATACGCGCCGTCTCTATATGGCGTGGATCGCAGACAATGATTTTTGCCCCTTTCTGCTTCGCTTTTAAGATCCTGCGGGCAACGATAGGGTGAGAGTCGGCGGCGTTATAGCCAAATATCAGCAGACATTCAGTGTTTTCTATTTCGCCAATGGAATTGCTCATCGCGCCGTTGCCTAGTGTCACCTGCAAACCAGCAACAGAAGGGCCGTGGCAAACACGGGCGCAGCAGTCAACGTTGTTATTCCCTGTCACTGCACGGGCAAATTTTTGCATGACATAGTTTGTTTCATTGCCTGGGCCGCGGGAAGAACCGGTATGCATGATAGCGTCTGCGCCGTATTTCTCTTTAATCTCCCGTAAACGAGAACTGGCAAATTCAATCGCTTCATCCCAAGAGACAACCTCGAAATTGCCACCTTTTTGTCGGCGGATCATTGGGTCAGTCAGGCGTGGTGTCAGCAGCTTGGTATCGTTAAGAAAATCCCAGCCATAATAGCCTTTCAGACACAGTTCACCTTGGTTAGTCACACCATTCGCGCCTTCGGCACCGACGACTTTGCCATTATCAACGAGTAGATTAATTTTACAGCCCGAACCACAGTAGGGGCAGACGGTCAGAACTTTTTGCATAATTAGGTTTCCCTTGCTGGAGTAACAACACCTCTTTCTATCGATCGCGGGAAGCGTTTAAAACAGCATCCCAGCCGCTTCATCAAATGCCGTTCGCTCCTGTTTTTTCCGAATCATTGCTTCGATAGTCTCATTGCTGATGAGCTGTAACGCATCGGTTGGGCAGACTTTAATACAGGCAGGCCCACTAGGATTGTCGATACAGAGGTCGCATTTATGCGCTTCAGCCCTAACGCAATCGCCATAAGAATCACCACCACTCATACGCTGGGCGGGTTTGCTGATGACATCCATTGCCCCAAAAGGACAGGCGACAACGCAGGTTTTGCATCCAATACACTTCTCTTGAATCACCTGAATACTGTCTTTGGCATGGACAATTGCGCCGTTTGGACAAACGTTAGCGCAGGGGGCATCTTCACATTGGCGGCAGAGTACTGCCGTGCTAACGCTTAAGCCTTTTATGACTTTTAAGCGGGGTGAGAAGTTTTCTGGGGTTAATGTACTTGTTTGGTTGCCATTGTGTGCCATGACACAGGCGATTTCACATGTACGACACCCAATACATTTTTTTGGATCTGCGATAACGAACCTGTTCATTCCTTCGTCTCCCTCCGCGGCTCCGGGTTATAAGATAATTCCTCTAAGCAGTCACGTTAGAAGATCTCATCACGTTTTTAATATCTCCTTACTAAGCATGGTTCGTGCCAACTTTATAATTTTATTGAAAATGTTTCTCACTCGTATCTTTTTTTAGACATTACGTGAGGCAGGTCGCTAAGTTTTTTACTAGGGATCGTCTATTTCGTTTTTTGCCTGAAGCTAGTACTGAGAAATTCATTGATGCATGTCACATTGTGAATGCGTGGCTAAAGGGAGAGAAGTAGTGATAAGAGATAAAAATATCAATATGATAATTATCACCGTGAAATTACCGATTTTGATACGTTTTTATCTGGCGATGTTCATATGATTGAGATAGGGATGTTATGAAAGGCGAAAAACATAAAAAAGCCAGTCAGAGACTGGCTAAGTGAATGCTATGTGCGCTATCAATAAAACGATAGATAGCTCTAAATATATGAATAATGGATATTGATGATACCCCTTCAGTTTAGAATGAAATCTAAAAAAGGGGTTACCATTTTGTGCACCAGTATGTAAAAAGTGTTTAGCAGGTGTGTTTTTATACTCATAACTTTACAAACTTCTCTTTTCAATCCATTCACATTTTTTGCGCGCCCCCCTTCTGTTTGTAAAAAAGTAGAATCACTTATGTTATCGCGGGTATGATGCAGATTAATTTGGGGCTAGATAACCCAACATAATTATTACGTCATAGGGAGCATGGGTATGCTTGTTGCTTTTTTACGCACAGTCTTACGCCTCTGTTTTAGAATTACGGTTGAGGGGGATAAAACCAGCTTCAACCATTCTCGTTTATTAATTACACCTAATCATGTTTCGTTTCTGGATGGTGGGTTACTTGCACTGTTCTTACCGGTAAAACCTGTTTTTGCGGTGTACTCCAATATTGCAGACAGCCGTATCATGCGCTGGATGAAACCTTTTATTGAGTTTGTTCCACTCGATCCCACCAACCCAATGGCAATCAAAACATTGGTACGTCAGGTAGAGAAAGGGCGACCTATCGTTATTTTCCCTGAAGGGCGAATTACCGTTACTGGCTCATTAATGAAGATTTATGATGGGGCCGCATTCGTTGCAGCAAAAACGGGGGCAACCGTCATCCCTATTCGTATAGATGGGGGAGAGTTCAGCTACTTTGGGCGTTTAGGCGGGCTATTCAAGCGTCGTTTATTTCCGAAAATCACTATCCGCATCATGCCACCAACGACCATCCCAATGCCGGATGCACCGAGATCTCGCGAACGTAGGGCGCTTGCCGGTGAGCATTTGCATCAGATTATGATGGAGTCTCGTATGGCTGGCCGTGAACGCCATACGCTGTTCGAAGCCTTTCTATCCGCACAGACTCGCTACGGACGCTTAACGCCTGCTATTGAAGATATCGCATTCAAACCCGATTCTTATCAGGGGCTATTAAAGAAATCCCTCGGTGTCAGTCGTATTCTGCAACGCTTTACGCAGGAAGGTGAGCATGTTGGCATGTTACTACCCAATGCAACCATTACCGCTGCAGCCATCTTAGGGGCTTCATTAAGCGGAAGAGTCCCCGCTATGCTCAACTACACGGCGGGTGTTAATGGGCTGAAAAGCGCGCTAAAAGCAGGTTCTATCAAGAGTGTGGTGACATCACGCCAGTTTCTGGAAAAGGGCAAATTAATGCACCTGCCAGAACAGGTGAGCGAGGCAACGTGGTACTTTCTTGAAGATTTTAAAGAGACGGTAACAACGCAAGATAAGCTGTGGATTGCTGCCCATTTACTGTTCCCCCGCATGGCAATGGCAGAACAGAAGCCAATGGATAAGGCATTAATTCTGTTTACCTCCGGTTCGGAAGGCCATCCGAAAGGGGTGGTTCACTCTCACGATAGCCTGTTGGCAAACGTCGAGCAGATTCGCACACTGGCCGATTTTACACCGCGTGATTCCTTCATGTCGGCCTTGCCGCTATTCCACGCGTTCGGTTTGACTGCTGGGTTGTTAACGCCGCTGCTATCCGGTAGCCGAGTATTCCTTTACCCGAACCCGCTGCATTACAGAGTGGTGCCTGAGCTGGTTTATGACCGTAACTGCACCGTGCTATTTGGTACTTCGACCTTTTTGGCAAACTATGCTCGTTTTGCCCATCCTTATGATCTCTTCCGTCTACGCTATGTTATTGCAGGAGCAGAGAAGCTTGCAGAAGGAACGAGGCAGATTTGGCAAGACAAGTTTGGCATTCGTATTTTGGAAGGTTACGGCATAACTGAGTGTGCTCCTGTTGTTGCTGTTAACGTGCCGATGGCGGCCAAAACCGGTACCGTTGGGCGGCTTCTTCCGGGAATGGAGGCGCGTTTGTTAGCGGTTCCAGGAATTAATGACGGTGGCCTGTTACAGCTCAAAGGGCCAAATATCATGCAAGGTTATTTACGCGTAGAAAACCCTGGGAACCTTGAAGCACCGGGCGCAGAAAACGCAAACGGCGTCTATGAAAGTGGCTGGTACGACACCGGCGATATTGTCGCTTTTGATGAACAAGGCTACTGCACTATCAAAGGTCGGGTGAAGCGTTTTGCGAAAATTGCAGGCGAAATGGTTTCTCTGGAGAGTGTCGAGTTGTTAGCGCAGCGTGTTGCACCGGATGCTCAGCATGGTGCAACCTCTCGTCCTGATATGAGCAAAGGTGAAGCGCTGGTGCTATTTACGACGAGTGCTGATGTGAGCCGAGAGTCTCTGTTAGCGCAAGCTCGCCAACAAGGGTTGCCAGAGTTAGCTGTGCCGCGTGATATTCGTCAAATTAAAGAATTGCCACTGTTGGGTAGCGGTAAGCCTGATTTTGTCACCTTACGCCGTATGGCAGAGCAACCCGAGGAATAATCATGTCTACATCAACCCCTACAGGGAAAGATGAATCGATATTTAGCCGAGGCATGATCGCAGTTATTTGTGCTCAGTTTTTTTCTGCCTTTGGTGATAATGCCTTGCTGTTTGTTGCCTTGGCGCTGATCACTCAACTGATGTACCCAGAGTGGAGCCAGCCCGTCATGCAGATGGCGTTTGTTGGCACTTATATTGTACTCGCGCCTTTTGTTGGGCAGGTGGCAGACAGCTTCTCTAAAGGCCGAGTCATGATGCTATCTAACGGCCTAAAGATGGTGGGTGCGTTAATCATCAGCATGGGTGGGGAGCCTTTTCTGGGGTATACCTTGGTCGGCGCGGGTGCAGCAATGTACTCTCCGGCAAAATACGGCATTCTGGGGGAGCTAACCAGCGGTGACAAACTGGTCAAAGCGAATGGCTTGATGGAGTCATCAACTATTGCCGCGATCTTGGTCGGTTCTGTGGTTGGGGGATTTGTGGCAGATAAAAGCATCACTGCCGCACTGTGGCTCTGTGTCATCGTCTATGGTATCGCCATTGTTGCTAACCTCTATATTCCTCGTCTTGCCCCAGCACGAACAGGTAGTTCGTGGAATATCGCGAACATGGTTTCTGCTTTTACGCATTCGTGTAAAACCCTATGGCAGGATACAGAGACACGCTTCACCTTACTGGGCACCAGCCTGTTTTGGGGCGCAGGTGTGACACTTCGCTTCTTGTTAGTGCTATGGGTTCCTGTTGCACTTGGCATTACTGGCACAACCATGCCAACTCTGCTGAATGCGATGGTGGCTGTCGGTATTGTGATAGGCGCAGGCGCAGCAGCAAAACTCGTGACGTTAGAGACCGTCAAACGCTGTTTACCCGCTGGTGTCTTGATTGGTGTGACGGTGATAGCGTTTTCCGCACAAGCGAATATATATCTCTCTTACGGAATATTGGTATTAACCGGTATTTTAGGGGGCTTCTTTGTTGTGCCGTTGAATGCGCTACTGCAAGAACGTGGCAAGCGCAGTGTCGGTGCAGGTAATGCCATTGCGGTACAAAACCTCGGTGAAAACTCTGCAATGCTGCTCATGCTAGGGCTGTATGCTCTGGCGGTTAAGGCTGGCATTCCTGTGGTAGCGATTGGCCTCGGTTTTGGTACTGTTTTTGCGCTTTCTATTATGGGCTTATGGCTGTGGTATAACGTGCAGAAAAAAGCAAAGCCATAAAACGTTGAACACTTAAAACGATAAAAAACGGCGACAGTGCTAGCTAGCACTGTCGCCGTTTTTAGTTTCTACAGTGTGATAGGTTTAAATCTTATACAGATTTAGAACATACCATTAGTATTGGCGCTTTTCTCAGGGATTGGCTGGATAACATCCCAGTGTTCAACAATCTTCCCTTCTTCGAGCTTGAATACATCAATAATAGCTACCGGCGTAGTTCGCCCCGTTGCTTTCACATGAAGGATAACGTAATCACCATCGGCAAATACACGTTTAATTTCACTGTGTGAGTCTGGTTCATTTTTCTTTAAATAAGCGATGAACTGCTTGAATCCCTCAACACCGTCAGCGGCATTAGGGTTATGTTGAACGTAACGGCTCCCCAGCAGTTTAGCGGCTTCATCTGCATTTTTTTGATTCAAACCCAGCTCATAAAATTTTAAAACGGTTTCTTTATTCTGCTCTTGTTGGGCATAGGGCTTGGTGGTCACAAGAGAAGACATAGGGATTGGGGTTTTGGCTGCTAATGCAGGCCCCATCAAAATAGTACTAAGTAAGGCAATACCAACTAAGTGTTTCATGTTTGTCTTCCTTAAGACTGTGGAGTTAACAGCCTTAAGAATAGACAGATATATTACGAATATGAAAATAACAAATGGTTATAACTAATATAATTGGCGTTTTGTGATGCAACACAAAGGAAAGGTCAAAATACGAAAGGGATATAACGAAGAAGGGCATGCCGATGGCATACCCTCAACACTGTTTTATTCTGGGTGATTTACTTTTGCTTCACGCTTTTTCTTACTGCGTAGCAGGTTTAATGTTTCTACGCCCATAGAGAAGAACATCGCAAAGTAGATGTAGCCCTTAGGTATCTCGATATGGACGCTTTCTAAGATCAGAGTGAAACCGACCAAGATAAGGAATGAGAGCGCCAGCATTTTTACTGATGGGTGACGGTTAACAAAATCACCAATCGAGCGGGCGGCAAACATCATCACCAACACAGAGATAATGACGGCAGCCATCATAATAAACAGATGGTCTGACAGGCCAACTGCAGTGATAACCGAATCGATACTAAAGATAATATCCAGCATCATAATTTGTATGATAGCGGAAGAGAAACTCAGTACCGGTCCTTTAGCACCTTCTTCACCGTGTTCACCTTCAACAGACTCGTGGATCTCCATACTGGATTTCCAGATCAAAAACATCCCCCCACCAAGCAGAATCAAATCACGTGCAGAGACCGCGTGGCCGATAACACTAAACAGAGGTGTTGTTAGCTGCATGACCCACGATATAGATGCCAACAGCCCAAGGCGCATTAGCATTGCACCTGCCAACCCAAAGCGGCGGGCAGCATTTTGTTGATTTTGCGGCAGTTTTGCGACAACCAGTGAAAGGAAAATAATATTATCAATCCCCAAAACGATTTCTAGAATCGTTAGGGTTCCCAGCGCTAGCCAGGCATTTGGATCCATAACCCACTCAAACATTAGGCACCGAACATAAAAGCTAGAAAAAGAGTATTAGTATAATCGGGATTGAGGTGACTAGTACAATTAACATTTACCCCCCACACAAGCTGCCTTATCCAATACAATAAATCGTTTTTTTGTGTTGCCGTATTGTTCACATACGAAATGTTTGTCTTTGCTGATATCACCAATAGGCCTATTGAACAGATTAATTGACATCAATAAATAAGATATCTGCCTATTTATAGAGATATAAGTTAATCCATTATCTGATTATCTCTATAAAAACGAGGGCATGATAATCATAGAGTCATTAGCGTTTAACTATTTTTGGTTATTTTGGTTTTTATTGAATCACTCTATATTTATTTACATAAATGTCACTTTGCTTTTATTTGGTCATTTATTTATGGCATCTAATAAATATAGAAATATCTTAGATTTGGCTTATCACTATCTGTTAAAAACAGATATAATTAAAGTAATTAATTAAAAAGGCAGAAATATATAATTATATTTATTGGTATATATTAGCGTTAAGGTTTTAAATAAAAAGTAATTTCACTATGCAACTTGTTAAAAATCATATCATTGCTTAAGGTTTATTTTTTATTTCGAATGGTTTGTTGAATTTGAGATAAAAATCCATTTATTTTTTTTGTTTAAGTTTTTTATTCTGCTATCTACCTTCTTGTTGAAATTTCAAGTCAAATAAACTAAGACTATTCTTGCATATTGAAACGCTGCTCTTTTTTTATTGATTGACTTTTTTTTATGTTTAACTTTGGGTTTATTTTGATATTATTGTCGCGACTCCAGACCTATTGATGAATATGATTGAGTTATGAGTTTAATAATTTATTTATTTCATTTTTGTCGGAGATCTCAGATGTAGACAAGGAAAATTAAAAAGGTATTTCTTTTATTGGCTTTATATAAAAAGTGAATAAAGGAGAGGGGTGCGTGTGTCTACGAAATATATAATCAGGAGTATTCTTTTAATGAAGAAAATCATTGCTATCGCTATTTTTAGTACGTTTGCACTTGGCCAAGCAGCACAAGCTGATACTATTAAATTCACTGGTAAAGTTGTTGATACCCCGTGCTTAATTAATCCGGATGATATCAACAAGTCTGTTGAATTAGGGCAAGTAAAACAGTCAGAAATGGCAACTAAGGGTGCTAAAGGTTCTGCCACTCAGTTTTCTTTAACGCTGGAAGAGTGTGACCTATCTAAATTAGTCGATAAAACGGCTGCTATTAAATTCACTGGTATGGCGGCAACTGGAGATGCAACTCTATTAGGTGTTGATAGTGGTGCTGGTTCTGCTGCTGGTGTAGGTATTGAAATTGCTGATGGCCTAACAGGTACAGCTATTCCGTTAAATACCGAAGCAACAACCCCGGTTGAATTGACTGAAGGTAGTAACTCTCTGAAATATTCAGCGCGTTTTGTTAGTACTGGCGAAACAGTAAAAACCGGTCGTGCAAATGCGACCGCTGATTTTGCATTTACCTATAAGTAATCGTTTTAGAGCCTATCTTAGATAGGCTCTATTTCCTAATCCCAATTAATCCAATTTTTTCATGTATGGAGTGGATTATTTTAGGTCAACATTCAGATATCAGGAGGATATATGGTGTTTCGGTTATCAGTTATTTCATTCTTATTAGCCTGTAGTAGCTGGCAAGCAGTTGCTGGCGGCATCGTAATGGGGGCTACTCGTGTTGTTTTTGAGGGTAATAAGAAAGAGGCATCCATTACTGTTGCTAATCGCGGAAGCGATACTTATTACTTGGTACAATCTTGGATAGAAGATAGTTCTGAGAACAAAGTATCAACATTTATTGTTACGCCACCTCTATTTAGATTAAAGGAAAATAAAGAAGGAATATTAAGAATAGTTCGTGCTGGAGGACAAATACCGGAAGATCGCGAGTCAGTATATTGGTTAAGTGTAAAAGCTATTCCACCTAAAAATGAAAATGCGAGTGAGAATACACTACAACTTGCCATTAAAACCAGAATGAAACTTTTTTATCGCCCAGCAGGAATAGTGGGAACACCAGAGCAAGCTCAAAGTTCTCTTAAATGGTCTAAAGATGGTGCGAAAATTAAAGTAACTAATGATGCCGCTTATTCTGTCACGTTAGGTGAAGTGTTTTTGAATAAACAAAAAATTCAGAATGTTGATTTGGTTCCTGCATTCAGCAGTGTGAGTTATACCGTGCCACAAGGCTTTTCTACTGGTGGCTTTATCGAATATAAAGCCATTAATGATTATGGTGGATTTACTGATCTAGTAAAAAGCACCGTACAGTAATCTCTTGCAAGAAATGCAGCTAATTTAATAAAAGAGAACGGTATTTTCAGCCGTTTATTTCTATTAGTCGAGATAAGGTATCACTGCTTAAATTAGTAAAGGATATTACGGTGAAACATACAGGTAAGAGTATTATTTGTAATAAGGAGATGATCTGTCTTTCATTTATTGCAGGTATAGGGATAGCCAGTAGCGAATCGGTTATGGCTAATGAGGTATTTGATACACGTTTTTTAGAAAAAGTACCTGGCTCTAATAGCGTTGCTGATCTATCCATGTTCTCTCAAGAGAGTGATGTTCAACCGCAAGGTGACTATCGTGTTGATATTTATATTAACGATACGTTTTTCGATACACAAAGCATTCAGTTTAAACAAACAGAATATAAAGAGAGTAAAGGTCAGCCTACCAAAGGCCTACTTCCTTGTTTAGATTATGAAAAATTAAAAAGTTTTGGGATAAGGATGAATGCCTTTCCCCGATTAGCTGCTTATGCAGTAACAGAAAATACGAAAGAAGATGAGGCAGAGGCAGATAAGACAGCAGAAACTGAGGAAACAGGTCTCGATTCGACATCTGAAGCATTACCGGATGATATTGATAAAGAGAGTGTCGCGGTAGATAAAACCTGTATACCCGTTATGGATATTATTCCTAATACCAGTATTGATTTTGATTTCTACCAGCAGCGTTTAAATCTAAGTTTTCCTCAAGCCTCTATTGAAAACCAAGCCCGTGGCTATATTGATCCTAAATATTGGGATAATGGCATCACTGCACTACTAGTTGATTACAATTTTAGCGGTTCCAATAGTAGGATAAAAACCTCGAATACCGTCTATGAAGAGGATGGCACAGGGAGCACACCGAGTGACGGTGAAGAGGGAATTGCCACTCCAGAGCCGGGTGAGAATAAACGAGCACACCGTTATTACACCAAAGGTAATTATAGCTCCTACTACTTAAGTTTACGCAATGGGCTCAATATCGGCCCGTGGCGTTTACGTAACTATTCCACGTGGACTGGCGGAGACGGCAATAGCCGATGGCGCAGTATTAATACCTACGCACAGCGTAATTTGGTCGGTATTCGTTCCCAATTAGTGGTTGGTGATACATCCACCAGCGGTGAGATTTTTGACAGTATTCAATTTAGAGGGATTCAACTCGGCAGCGATGACGAGATGATGCCAGATAGCTTAAAAGGTTTTGCACCTGTTATACGTGGGATAGCGCGGAGCAATGCCCAAGTAACCATCAAGCAAAACGGTTACATCATCTATCAATCTTATGTCACGCCAGGTGCGTTTGAGATAACAGATCTTTACCCAACAGCATCCAGTGGTGATTTGGATGTGACGGTAAAAGAAGAAGATGGTTCAGAGCAGAATTTTGTGCAGAGTTTCTCTGCCGTTCCGCTATTACAGCGTGAGGGGAGAGTTAAATACAGCGTCTCTGTAGGCCAATACCGTAATGGATATGGCGGTGGCAAGCCTAATTTCGGTAGTGCGTCCGCCATGTGGGGATTACCCCGAGGTTACACTCTCTATGGTGGAGCAATTGGTTCAACTGATTACAAATCCCTTGCCCTAGGATTAGGTAAAAACCTCGGCATCATCGGTGCCGTCTCATTAGATGTGACTCATGCCGTCAGCGACCTTGATGATGACAAACGTAAAAGTGGGCAATCAATACGTTTCCTATATGCAAAATCCTTCGCCAATAGCGGAACAGACGTGCGTTTGCTGGGCTATAGGTACTCTACGAAGGGTTTTTATACATTTCAGGAAGCAACAGATTTCAGCCATGAAGGTAGTACGGTTTATGACCGTGTCTACAACAAACGTAGCCGCATAGAAGGCACTCTCACCCAAAGCTTGGGGGGGTGGGGCTCGGTCTATGGCAACCTTAGCAGCCAAAATTATTGGGGTGATAAGGGCAAGGAAGAGCGTCTACAAGTGGGTTATAACGGTAACGTTAAGTCGGTGAGTTATAGCCTGTCATACAGTTATGCCCGCTCACCTGACTATGAGAATACCGATCAAATCTTCTCATTCAATATGTCTATTCCTCTCGATACCCTTTTGGGCAATAGCTGGTCGTCGTACCAGATGACTACTCAGAAAAATGGGCCAACGACTCAGCAAGTCGGGCTTTTTGGCACCTTATTAAAAGGCCAAAACCTGAATTACAGCGTGCAGCAATCTTACGGCTCACAGGGAACAGGCTATAGCGGTGGTGCAACGATGGATTATCGCGGTCGTTTTGGTAACTCCAACGTTGGGTATAGTTATGGCAAGAATAGCCGCCAGGTCAATTATGGTTTGAGTGGTGGTGCAATCGTTCATGCTGATGGCATTACGTTATCTCAGCCCCTTGGTGACACCGTAGCATTGGTTAAGGCCAAAGGTGCCAGCCAAACGAACGTATTGAATAACATTGGGGTGAAAACCGATCCATGGGGTTATGCAGTAGTGCCTTATATCAGTCCATATCGTTCAACGCGTATTTCACTGGATTCTGAATCTCTCGGCGATAACGTCGATCTCGTTGAAAGCACCACAACGGTTATCCCAACGCGTGGTGCGGTTGTCAGAGCCACGTTCGATACTCGAGTGGGTTATCGGGTGCTGATGAACCTAACCCGTCGCAATGGCGAACCTGTCCCCTTTGGTGCAGTGGCAAGCATTAAAGCGGTAGAAGATGAAAAGCAGGTTGAGCGGAGAGCTGATCCCAATAATGGCTTTATTGTAGGTGATGCTGGCCAGTTATATATCAGCGGGTTGGAAGAAAACGGTCAACTATGGGTTCAGTGGGGTAAATCACCAGACCAGCAATGTGCCGTGAATTATCAACTGCCCACAGAGCAATTGAATGCGTCAGCTGAGAAGAAAACCCCACAAGCGTCGCAGGTAATTACTGTCGCCGCTAAATGCCAGTAAGGGAGATGATGATGAAACTGAATTTTAAACGAACGGTAATGCTATTGCTGCTAGGAAGTACCAGCCTATTTGAGGCATCGGCTGCCGTTCGTGGTGCATGTTATGCCTATACAGATGGGGCACCTAGTAATCCGAATGATTCACAAATCGTGACCTACCCCTATTCTGTGAACTATATCGATAATATTACGGATCCTTCACAAAACTATGCAGGGAAAACGATTTTAAATGCATATACGTGGGATTTAGGGGGGAAATTCACAGGTAAGTGTTATTGCCCTAGTGGAGGAGGGGGGACTAGCAGCCGTAATATTATTTATCTGGCCAAATTTTTACCGACAGAAACCTATACGAGCGGCGGGCGGGTATTTGCCAAAATAAATAATTACCTTGCTGCTGGGGCGGATATCCATGTTGGAGGATTATTAGATCAAATGGTTCAAGCCCCCTTCGAAGATGTTGATAATCAAGGCTCAGCTGTCGCGACAAATTTTTGCAATATACGGCGTAGCCAGCTTGTCTCCGGCTCCAAAGGTATCGTTCATCTCTACTTTATTCGCCCCTTTGTTGGCGTGAGCGTCATACCCCCGACAGATTTTGTTGCCCTATACGGTAGAACATCTTTTGGGAGTTACGATATGTCTCACCCAATGTCCAAAGTGACGATTAGCGGGCAGGTCACTGTTCCTCAGAGTTGCCAAATTGATGCGGGCACGGTGATCCCCATCAACTTTGGCAAAATTGCTGCGCAATCATTTAAGCAAAAAGGTGTCTTGCCAGACGGTGTGCAGAAATGGACGGAGACATTAAAAATTGCCTGCCAAAATATCAGTGACGGCATGGATATTGAAATCCACTTCGACGCTAGCAGTGGTGCAGCGCCGGGATATAGTGATGCTATTGCAACTAACCACCCTGATATCGGCATTATTATCGAGGATGAAAACGGCAATGTGATTAAACCAGGCACCGGTAATATCCCTGTTGACCTCGATATTTCTAATAGCAATGGCACGGTAACCATAAATACCTATCCAGTAAAAGTGACCGATACCCCAATTACTCAGCTTTCAACATTTCGTGGTATCGCAACGATCAGGTTTGATTTTCGCTAAAGGGGAATGCGCATGGATGGTTTAATCAAGAAACAGATTCTCGCATGTTGCACTTTGTTACTAGGGTCGGTGTTATTCCCTTCAGCAGCGGAAACGCAACTTGAATTTAGCGGTGAAATTGTAGCAACAACCTGTGAAATAGAAACGAACTCAAAAGAGCAATCTTATGTATTGGGGGAGTTTCAAACCAATGAATTCCCAAGTGTTGGGAGTGAAGTGGGCCAACAGGCATTTACGATCAAGCTTGATCATTGCTGGAGCATGAATTCGGCGGAAGTCACGTTTAAAGCCGAACCCGATAGTAATAACAGTGACTACTTTAAACTCCAAAAAACAGATGGAGGTAAAGCCGCAACAGGGGTTGCTCTAAAGATTATTGATCAGAGTGGTTCGATTATTTATAAGCCAAATACAGCGACGAGTACTCCTCTTACAGGAAAGGAAAAAGAGGAACTGAAATTTTATGCGAGCTATATAAAAACAGTCTCAGCCATCGAACCGGGTTCTGCTAATGTTTATGCTGATTTTGTGATTAATTACAAATAATATAATTATGTTTTTGTGGTAAATGCGTGCCACATCCAAAATTTATGATTCTTTATAACGTATATTAAAAAATAAGCCTCGGTAATATTTTCTGTGAACTGTTTGATGTATTTCATTGAGGTTGTTTTTCTTAATCATTAAGTTAATTAGCGCCAAGATATAATGAAATTAAATATCTAATACTGAATGTACTTTTATGTCTTTTAATAAAAGCAATGTCCAGGATTATCTTAGGGCTATATATCATTAGGCGTTAATAAATAACATTGATTTCATAACGCCAAGCTACTTTATTATATTTATATAAGCGATGGAGCTAAAAATGAAAAAGGTCATTTTACTTGATGAGAATATTTATATCTGTAATGCCTTACGTGAGATATTACCTCAATCATATGAGCCTAGAGAGCTAGTTGCTGAATTTAATGATATTGAAGTTCTAAAATCAGAGTTACCTTTACTTGAGTATGATGTACTTATCATGGAACCTAAAGGGTATTCATATAACTTCCATGAGTCTATGCATTTCATTCAGTACTTTCAGAGAAATTATGGCTATGAAAAAAAGTTAATTGTTTTAACGACAATTCCAAAAGAGATATTTTTCCTTCTTCTTGATGGGTGTTTCGTTAGTTCAGTGATCGGAAAATCCATTTCAATGAGTAAATTAAAATATCAGTTGGATGAAGTTATGAATCATTGGGGAAAACATATGTTTCCTCCATCGGTGCTGACATCATCTGAAAGTCAGGTATTAAAAGCAATTATCTCTGGGCGTTCACTCTATGAAATTTCACGATATAGAGAATGTAGCCCTAAGACAGTGAGCCACCATAAACGCAGTGGACTAAAGAAGCTTGGTGTTAACTCAATACAAGCGTTATTAGCATCTGTTTAAATATAAATCAGGTCATTTATTTGAATTGTTATTAATAGTGAAAATGAATTAGCAACTTAAAACTTGTTTTTAATTATCATGATTTACTCACTTCACTTTTGAAATTAAATGGTGTAATTCTTTATTTCTATTAAATTTGAAGTTAACGCATAAATATTTTTTTATAATGTAGACAATGAAAAAAATATGAATATACTAATTGCTATCTTATAAGTAATATTAAGACTATCCTTAAATAGTGCTTTTTGATTTTTCATTAATTAAAGTAAAGGTATGTATTTAATAATGCACCTTTGGGCTATTTCTATTTATTCTTGTTTTTCAAGATAGATATATTATTTGGATATTCATGCAAGTAGGTATTGATATCGTTCAAAATGAGCGAATAGAGCGTGCACTGACGAACAGTGGGGAAGCTTTTTTAAATCGAGTTTTCACGAGTGAAGAACGTTTTAATATAAAGCATCTTAATGACAACATTGAGCATATAGCAGGGCTATGGGCAGCAAAAGAAGCCGCTGTAAAAGCGCTGGGGACGGGGTTCCGTCATGGGATATCGTTTCATGACATTCATATTTATCATGATGAGTATGGATGCCCCTATTTAGCATTTACCGCTGTTTTTGCCCGCATTATGGCAGAGAAAAGTTATAAAAATTCGACTGTTAGTATCTCGCATTGTCAGTCCCATGCGGTAGCTGTTGTGGCATTAACTCAGTCAGCCTAATTCTCTGGCTGGGGTACCATCGTTATTATTGAGGTTTACGTATTATGTCAATTTATCCAGACTTGGCAGGGAGAGTTGTTGTTGTAACGGGGGCAAGTGGTGATATAGGAATAGCAATATGTGAGAAATATCTCTCACTAGGAAGTGATGTCTTTGCTTTATATCATAGTGACACCGTAGGTTTGGAAAAATTAAAAGAGAGCCATATTAATGGCAATCGTCTCACTCTTGTTCAGTGTGATATTTCTGATAAGCATAGTGTAGAGAGATTAGCTGAATATTTAACTTCCGAATCAGGTAAGGTAGATATTCTTATTAATAATGCAGGCATCTGCAAAGATAATATCTTCTCTGCCATGACCTATGAAGAGTTTGATAGCGTCATGCAGGTTAACTTATATGGCACATTTTATGTCTGTAAATCATTATTACGGCTATTACGCCATGCGAAAAATGCCAGCATTGTGAATATTTCATCTGTTTCAGGGGTGACCTCCAGCTTTGGGCAGGCAAACTATAGCGCGGCAAAAGCAGGAGTAAATGGATTAACTCGAACATTAGCCGCTGAGTTTGCCGCTAAAGGTATTCGCATTAATGCTGTCGCACCAGGGATGATCGAGTCGAGAATGGTGAAGAAAGTTCCACGCCAAATAGTAAGAACTGTTTTATCGGCTATTCCGCTAAAACGCTTAGGGCACACGGATGAAATTGCCAACGTCGTCGCTTTCTTAAGCTCTGACGCATCGAGTTATATCGTAGGACAAACTTTGGTCGTAGATGGCGGATTAATCATGCGCTAATCATGAAGGTTATATAAATGTCTAAGCTTGATAGAAGTTTAATGTCTGCTGATGTGCTTTATAAAGTCAGCGTATGGCGCTCTCCTATTTTTATGGTAGATAGAATTACCGATTTTATTCCAGAAGGGTTCTCTGGTAAAAATAAAATCACGGTAGTAAAACATATTACATTCAATGAACCATTTATTGTTGGTCATTTTGTAGACCATCCGGTAATGCCAGGGGTTTTAATTAGTGAAGCATGTTGTCAAGCATGTGAGTATTTAAGTTTGATGAATGATTTTATTCAGGCTTATACAAAAGAGATGAATACAGAACTTAAAAAGTTTGATGATGTCTCTCAAGCATTAAGCACACAGCAAGGCATTGATATTCTTGTCAGCGAACGATGCCGAATGATCGGCTTCCTCGCTGCTCAAGATGTGAAATATAAAAATGTCGTTTATCCTGGTGATACATTATATATCGATAGTGAAATTGCCTTTATCGATAGCAATGGATTCTATCACTACAATATTGAGGCGAGAGTAGGCAGGAATATTGCCTGTAGCGGACGTATTATTAATTTCCGAGCGCCGCGTGAAACTAATTCAAACCGATTATCACTTTAATGATTGCTGTTGAAAATAGCTAATTAAATTACAGCCTATTTATAAGGTTAACAATCCATGGAAACGAAAACACTCGATGATGCTATTACACATCGTAAATTAATATTAATTCAGCTTAAACAAGGATTAATAGAGCGTTTGAATCTATATCAAACTGTTGATCAAATTGATGACGATACACCGCTATTTGGTAGTGGGCTAAAACTGGATTCTGTCGATGCGACAGAGGTATTTGTTTTACTCGATGAAACCTTTGGTATTCGCGTTGCCGAGGGGCAAGAGCCTTCTTATATGCGTAGCATTAACACTCTCGCCACGTTCATTATAGAAAACCAACCTAAGCCTTCAGCCTAGCATCTATTTTATTAAGAACGACGAGCTAATTAAGAAAGACTATTTAATTAAGGAGTACCGGTGATGAGCGGTCTACAGTCACTTCATATTCAAAATAGTGCCACGATGGGGGAGCGTAATGGTGTCACGCTTCCCTTAAGTTACGGCAATATTCAAGAGCAACATAATGCTCTGCGCAACCATATTCTAATGGTGGACTACTCTCACTTTGGCATAGCTGAAGTGAGCGGTGATAGTGCCTATGAGCTGCTCAATATTATGGTTGCCGGAGACGTATCTACCATTCGAGATGAGCAGGCCATGTACACCATCATCATGGATGAGGAAGGCCATATCGTCTCTGACCTTTATGTCCTGTGCGATGAGGAGCGTTTTATTCTGCTGTCTGAATGGTTGACGGGGGATGAGCTGTGCCAGCGGATGACTCAGATCAAAGAGGCGAATGAAGAGGCATTAGAAGAGATAGAAGAGATCCGTTCACTCAATGAAGAGTGGGGAATCGTTCATGTGGAAGGCCCTTACAGCTGGGAGCTAATGGCAGAAATGTACGGCATGGACGTCGTCGGGCTGCCTTTTCAAGAGCATATGCATATTAACGACGCTGACATTCTGCTGCGCTCTGGCAAGCATGGCGAATACTCCTACAAGATTCTGGTGAATAAATCAGAAATGGAAGCGACGTGGTTAGCGTTACAGGAAGCGGGCGAAAAATATGAGTTGTGCGTGGGGGGGCTGGATTACCAAAAGAAGGCTCGTTTAGAAAACCCTTGCTGGGAACCGACGCTTTACGCCGAATTTACCCGTTGCCCCATCGAACTACAGATGCAGTGGAGTGTTCGCTACGATAAAGCAGAATCCACAGGTATTGAACCGCTTACCGAGCGTTTAGCTCAGGGCGTAACACAGCGTGTTATCGGTTTTACGACCACGGATACCAACGGTGAGAGCATCACCTATGGTGATGCGATTTTCTTTGATGGCAAACGTATCGGCACTGTGCTGGAAAGTGGCTATTCATCAGCCTGTGAGAGCTATATTGGCCGTGGGATCTTAACCATTAATTACGCGTATGCCGATATTCCCTTCTACCAAATAGAGGCCTCAACGGGACGCGTTGCCATCAACACATCTGCGATACCGTTTATCCGCAATTTCAGTTTCTTTGTTAACCCATCGGAACACAGCTATATCAATCCCGCTCGCCCTAAACATTTGATAGAGCAGATAGCGTGGCAGAAGAAAAAAGAAGAAGAGCAGGCACTCGCTCAAGCGAACGCGGAACAAGAGCAACCTAGCGCTTCCTAGCCTTAATTTAGCCAACATCAGGAATATACCCAAAATAGTCGAGTTGTAGAACAACACGGCGTGGTGTTCCGCGCCTGCAACTCGGTATATGGCAGGTATCAATCGCTGCCCAATCCGTTTGGTTCACGCCATAACGTGGGGCTGCTGTTTTAAATCATTTTTGGTAAATATCGACTATGGCAATCCAACGTAAACGTATTGTTGTTACGGGGATGGGCGTGCTTACGTCTATAGCAGCAAATCTACCAGATTTTAAAGAGGCGCTTTTTGCCAAGCAGTGTGGCATCAAACCCAGCGAAAAGTATCTTGCCTACTTTGAGAACGCTAACGCGTCAGAGATTTTGCGGGAGCTTCGCTACGAAGGCTTATCGGAAGAGCTGGTAAATACGCTCGATAAAGCCGCCTTGTGGGCATATAAAGTGGGCTACGATGCGCTGTTACACGGCAACATAACGCAGGATAGACGAGCGGATATGGGCCTGTTGATGGCAGTTTCCTCTCCAGGAACTGAAGCTTATCTCCCTATTTTTGAAAAGAAATTTGCGAGTTTCTCCCTAAAGAAAAGCATGTTGTGTGGCAGCTTTGCCTCTTCTGGGGCTGTTGTCTCTTCACTACTGGGGATTAAAGGCGGTTTCGATCTGGTGAGTACGGCTTGTACCGCGAGCGTCAACGCGATTGGAATGGCGTTCGATCAAATTCAAAATCAGAAGAACCCGATGATCCTCGTGGTAGGTACAGAGCCTCTCTATATGCCCACCTTCGCCGGTTTTTATGGTTTACATGCGATGAAAACTACCCCCTCCAGCCCTTTCTCTGGTTCACCAGGGATGTCGATTGGCGAAGGCGCTGGCTCTCTGCTGCTGGAAGAGTACGAGCACGCCATGGCACGGGGTGCCACCATTTACGGTGAAATTGTCTCCTATGCCACGTCTAGCGATGCACATCATGAAACCGCGCCAGATCCGAGAGCGGAAGGGGCAGTGCAGGTGATGCGCCATGCCTTAAGGAATGCCAACGTCACTACTGAGGATATCCAGTACATCAATGCGCACGGTACTGGCACCGATGCTAACGACCGTTCCGAAACCTTGGCAATGAAGAAGGTGTTCCCGAATGCGGCGGATATTCCTATCAGTTCAACCAAGGCTTACGTCGGTCACAATATCGGTTCTGCGGGTATTATTGAGCTGATCGCCTGTTTTCTCACACTGCCAGAAAACAAGGTCTTGCCTACCCTAAACTTCACTACGCCGCGCCAAAACTGCGATTTGAACTACGTGCCCAACGAGTTTATTGATGCAGAAGTGACGCTGTTTATGAAGAACAACTACGCTTTTGGTGGCAACAACTGCAGCGTTATCGCCAGCGTCAAACCAGAAGCCACGCCCGTGACGCATTACGATCCAAAGCGTATCGCCATTACGGGGATGGGGGCTGTTTCGTCTTTGGGGCATGATATTCCTTCTATCTTGCAGAGCATTCGTGCAGGCAGTAAGGGAGGAGAGCTGTTCAAACTGCTGCCGGATGAGCAAGCAAAGCAAGATCTACTCGATATGATCGACCACATGTCGGTGAACCGTGAAGTCATGGAGAGCACGGCAGAGATGGATATCGAAGGAATGATGGATAAATCCACGTGGAAACATGTGGTGAGCAACCTCGATCCTCGTAAACACCTGCGCCGCTTCGATCCGCGTAAAGCAGATACTGTCTCCACTTACGCGCTAATGGCACTGACGCAGGCAATGAAAGAAGCCAATCGTAAAATTAAGCGCGATGGGCACGATCTAGGCATGATTCTGGGCATGTCAAAAGGCACTCAAGCAACGGTTGAACGCTATGTTCAAAGCTTATACCCCGACCCAACCAAAGTTCGTACCTCTGAATTTCCCGGCTCGTTGATTAACTCTGTCGCGACCTTCTGCGCTATTTCAGAGGGAATCAAAGGCTATAACACCACACTGGCTTGCGGCGTTAATGCAGCTTTTGGGGCGCTGAGCTACGGCTATGAAATTATTCGTCAGAATCTACAACCGCAGGTAATTGTGGGCGGGGCAGATGAGCAGTTCCAGAAGTTTATCGCCCAGTTACAAGTGATGAGTTCAGACATGCAGCTCGCGGAAGATCCCTCTGCATTTCAGGTTTACAGCGAAAAGGGCAACGGCTTTCTAGATGGGGAAGGGGCTGGCATGTTGTTTTTGGAAGATTATCAACATGCCAAGGAGAGAGGCGTTAGGGTTCTGGCGGAAGTGCTGGGTTATGGCAAATCCTGTGATGCGGCCTATTTCGGTCTGGGGATATCAGAGAGTAATGATACCGCTGAGGTGCGCAGCCGCTCGATGGTGAGCGCCATTCGGCAGGCACTGGATGAAGCCCAGATCAACATTGAGCAGATCGACCTGATTTGCGGTGGCAGTGTTGGCACGGAGAAAGAGAATCGCCTTGAGATAGAGGCGATTCGTGGGATTTGGCGCGAGAAGAGCCGTGATATCCCGCTGGTTAACTACTGTGCTCATTTTGGTGTTGTTGAGTCTTGTATCGGCATTCTCAACATGGTGATGGTGATCGATGCTATGCAGAGCGGCGAGATCTTACCTATTCCTTACACTCAAGATTTCTGCGCAGACGACATGATGTTTGTGACCAAGCCCTTGAAGAGAGAGGTCAATATTGCACTGGTCTTAGGGTCAACGGATGGTGGTAACCACTACGCCTTCCTGCTGAAGAAAGACCAAGAGTGATGAGCATGGCAATGGACAGGGGCAAGAGCATCGCAAAACGAGCCGCAGTTTCTGGTTATGGCGTACAGGCGCAGTATGCCGATAGCGCCAAAGCGCTGGTTGCTGCGATTGAGCAGGGGAAAAAGGTCAAGGGAACCCCTTTTCTCACCGCGAAGGCCGATATCGAGATGTTCAAGATGGCAGGCAACCCGCTCTATGTCCCACACCCAGCGCAGCCAACGGCAGAGAGAACCTTTAGTATCGCCTTCGTACAAGGAATGCTAGAAAACGTGATCCAGCAAGCGCTCATGATGGCGGGCTGCACCGAAAAGAACCTGCAAGGAGAAGGTGTTCGAGTCTATATCTCCTGTACAGGAATGCGCGCTGATATGGCTGATTTCTTTGGCTATCAGGACTGTAACGATAAGTTGGATCTGCGCTTTAATCCGCAGATCCAGCGGCTCTCGGCGCAGAGCTACGGACAAGACGTATTAATGTCAGCGCTAAGCGAGCGCTATCGCCTCTCGTGTGCGCCAACACTGCTTTACTGCGCAAGCAGTTCCAGCATGGCGACCTTGCATCTCGCACAGAAGGCCATTGCACAGGGTGTGATTAACAAGGCGTTAGTGATTGGATGGACAAATTTTACCTTGCAGGATCTCTTCTTCCTTGGTTTGCAGGGACTGCTTTCTAGCTCGGGTAAGGTTCAGCCATTTTCCAGTGAAAGCGCTGGCATGCTGCTCAGTAATGGCGCAGCGGCGGTACTGCTAGAGAGTGAAACGAGCGCATGGCAGCGCGGTCAACGGCCCGATATTTTCCTGCACCATACTGTGATGCACCAAAGCGGCGGTACGCGTAGCGGTTTAGATTTTCGCGGGATAGCCGCCACCATGCAAAACGTGCTGGAACAGGCAGAGCTAGCACCAGAAGCGATAGGCTGCGTCTTCCCTCACGGTAACGGCATTTATTCCGGCGATAAGTCAGAGGCGATGGCGTTGTTAAAGCTGTGGGGAGAAAACGGTGTACCCGTCGTGACCTACAAAGGCCAGATAGGCTATTTCTCTACCTGTAGCAGCCTGCTAGACATCATGATTGCTGCCGATGCGCTGCGCAAAAAGAGAGTGCTGGCCTTTAATACCCACTGTCCCCTAGATGAGAAATTGACGCTCCGTTTCCATGCTGACCAAGCGCCGTTGCCGCTGCACTCTCCCCATATTTTAAAAACAGCGATTGGCTTAGATGGCTCTGTTGTGGCGGGGGTAATTTCTCGGGATGTGGGCGATGTAAAGCACGATCGTCTTCGTGGGGTGAGCGATGACAACCTCTAAACTGCGCCCCATTCCAGAGAGCGCCATCAATATGATCGGCTGTTCAATTACTGAGGCGAACAATGGGTTCGCCGAGTTTATTCCCGCAGAGGTCAATGCGTTAGAGGCGCGTTTGTACCAACATGCGGTCGCGGCAACAGGGAAAAATCACTGGTACTTTAATCGCTTTGGTTTAGAGGCTAGCGAAGGTGAAGCACCCGATGGGATTCCCCCACACCCGCAGGAAAACCTGCGTAAGGCGAGCTATCGCGAGATGCTCAACGCAATGACACTCTCCTGCAAGAATGCCTTCGCCATGCTGGATAGGCAGCAGGAAAACCGTCTTCGCAAAGCACGAACGGGGTTTGTTTACTTCGATGCTTGGGGGGAGACGGGGGTGATCGAGGGGGTGAATAGCTGGCGCGATTCCATGAGCATCGACATGCTGCCGAAAGCGCTGGTGAAAGCGTATTCTGCGAGTGCCTTCTCTTGCAAAGTGCGGGGCGAACGTAGCGGCTTTCTGCAAGGTTTGCGCATCGCCAGTGATCTGCTAAATAGCGATGCGGCTGATACCGTAATTTTGTGTGGGCAAGTGCGAGCACTGCCTGTCTTAGTGCTCTCAGAGGCTGCGGCGTTTGGCCGAGCTTACACCGCCAAATGGTATCGCCATTTCGGTAATCAGTTTTGTGTTGAGCGAACCGGTTGCATGGTGCTGAGTAAAACCCCTAGGGAGGGGATTGCTCTCAATCTTTCCCACTACTTCTTACGTTCTGAGAATCGCGCCGAGGCAGCGGAAGCCCTGTCTGCTTGCTGGCAGCAGCATATGGGCGATAACTCCGCCGCGATTTATGGTGCCACACACCCTTCTGCTGAAGTAGAGGCCATGGAGCATGAGGCATTAAAACGCCTCAAGCGGGAAATCGACTACCTCTCCATCAGCTCACTTTACGGTGATAGCCACTGCTTTAACCCGATGCTAGCCGTGATGCATCTGCACTCTTTGTCCCACTCTTCTGCTGCTCATGTGCTGGTTAACGCAGACGACGGGCAGCGGGGTGAATGGCTATTGGAATGCTGGAAACCCGAAGCCGTACCTTCCGTCACTCCTCTCTCCAATCTGCCCAAAACGGCAGCTATGCCTGATGGATTAGATAAAAAGGAACCACAGTGAACAGGATAAAACCCGCAGAGCCGCTCCCCATCGTTGCGATGCGTAACGCCGGTAAAAGCTATGGCAAAGGTGCTGGCGTCGTACATGCACTGAGAGGGGTCAGCACCACCATTAAGCCGGGGGAGTTTGTCGCGTTATGCGGCCCCTCTGGTAGCGGAAAAAGCACGCTGCTCAATCTGATGGGGGGGATCGATTACCCCACTGAAGGCGACGTTTTTCTGATGGGGCAAAGCCTTGCGGCACTTAACGATGCCCAGACTGCGACGTTACGCGCCAACGCGATTGGTTTTGTCTTCCAGTTTTTTAACTTACTGCCGGTGCTGAGTGTGTTCGACAACGTCTATTACCCGTTGATGCTCAACGGTTACAGTCGGAAAGTTGCACGGGATCAGGTCATGGAGATTATCGAAAAGGTGGGTTTATCCAACCACTATCGGCGTCAGCCGGGGGAACTTTCTGGTGGACAGCAGCAGCGGGTCGCCATCGCCAGAGCATTGGTGAAACGCCCCGCCTTGATTGTGGCCGATGAGCCGACAGGGAATCTCGACTCCCAGACAGGGCAGGAGATTATCGAGCTGCTACTGACCATGAATGACGAGTTTCGCACCACGTTTGTGATTTCAACTCACTCATTACAGCTGCGAAAAATGGCGAAGCGGGTGCTGGATATTGAGGATGGAAGGCTGATAAATGATTAAGCCACGTTATACAGGCTGCCAATATGTCATCGGTCTGCTGCTTGCGGTGGCCTGCATAAGCCCTGCATTCGCTGCCACACTCTCGCTGGCTGATTACCAAAAAAAGAGTGCTGAGGCGCTGAACACGCTACGGAAGGATAACGAGAGCAATCCACGTAATCGGGCCATTTTGACGATTGTCGCTCGAAAATCTGTGAGTGATATCACCCGCAGCGTAAAAACGCTGAAAGACCGTTTACGCACACACCCGAAAGATGAGTATGCCAAAGCCTATTACGGCTATGGGCAGCTCTTTCTCTCGGCGGATTTCCTGCGCAATAAGAACTATTTTCGCGCGGCAGAGTTGGCAAAGCAGGGTTTTTTCTATTTGGATGAGGCGACAGAGAGCCAGCCGAACGACTGGCGGCTGCGCTTTATTCGCGCGCGAATGGATGCGTTTATTCAGCCGGAAAGTGGGCGCTGTGTGGTGTCGCTGAAAGATATTGCCATGCTGGATCCCACCACCAGCAAGCCGAGCTTCAAAATGAGCATTCCCGACACGTTAGCGCCGATGCTTGCCTATCTCAAGGCAAAATCGTCTGCTGCCTGTGGCCACAGTAAAGAGGCAGAAGCTATTAGCCAGCGCCTTAAACGCAGTGAAATGGGCAGATTATTGCTGGCTATGAGCCGTGACGATATTCGCTTTATTACCGTAGAAGAGGTGGCGATGGTTCTGCCTGATGTTTTGGAGGCTCGCCCATGATCTCTGATGTTATGTTCTATCTCTCGAACGGCATCATGCTGTATGCCTTGCTGGTGGTGGTTTATGCCTGTATTCGTCGCCCTACTGATGTGCGTTACACCTTCCTAAACCTGTTTCGTCAGCGCCGCCGTTCAGGGGTTACGCTGTTGGCGATTACGCTTGGCGGAATTGCGGTCTTTATCTTCGGCGGTTTCGTCGATTACACCTTCTGGGCGCTGCGGGAGCAGACGATCCGCACCAATATCGGGCATATCCAACTCTATAAAGAGGGTTATCTCGCCAGCGGTTCTTCTACCAGTACGCTGAAATTTGGCATCGACAACTACGATAAAGTGAAGAATATCCTGCTGGCAGATCCTGAGCTGAAACCCAAAATCAAAGCGGTGACGGGGCAGCTAGAGTTCAACGGCATCATCTCCCAGTATGAGAAAGGGGAATCGACGTTTTTTGTTGGGGTAGGGATAGAGCCGGAAAGCTCGCTGATGCTTGGCTCGCTGGACCGTATTGTGTCCGGCAGCGATCTCTCAAGGATAGAGACACAGCAAACGGCCATCGGCTCCGGTGTCTCGGCGGCGCTCTCTGCAGGCTATGGGGATTGGGTCGACATGCTGGTGGTGAATGCTCAAGGTGGGCAGAACGCGATGTCGTCGGAAGTGCGTGGTGTGTTTAGTTCTGGCATCAAAGAGTATGACGATACGGTGATCAAACTCCCGTTGAATACCGCCCAGCGACTGCTGGAAACCAACGAGATCAGCAAGGTGATTATCTTATTGAATGACACCGCCCAGACCAAAGATGCGGAAGCGCGCATCAAACAGCTTATCGCCCAAAACCACCTCGGCTTAGAGATGAAAACCTGGGATGACCTCGCAGTTTACTACCATCAGGTGGTGAATCTGTTTGAAGGTATCTTCTTCTTTATCAAAGCCATTGTCAGCGTCATTGTCATCTTCATGATTGGTAACACCTTGATGATGAACGTGGTCGAACGCACCCGTGAAATTGCCACTCTCCGCGCCCTTGGCTTAACCAAAGGCTATATCAGCCGCTTGTTTGTGCTGGAGGGGGTAATTATCGGCATGGTGGGTTCTCTCCTCAGCGTCGTGTTGGGGATCTCTCTGGCAGAACTGATCAACCTTCATGGCATCCCGATGCCCCCCGCACCGGGTTACACCCAAGGTTTCCTCGCTTTTGTACTGTGGACCGAAGATATCAATCTGTTCTGGTTCTCGTGTGCGTTGCCGCTGGTAACGGCTGTGATTGCTTCCATTATTCCGGCGCGTAAGGCCGCCAATTTGGTGATTGCGGAAGCGTTTCGTTTTGTTTAACACCCTGTCTGGGTTTGGTAGCGAAGACAAATAAATACTCATAAAAAAAGAGAGCAGAGATGAAACAACAACAAACGGTTTTAATCACCGGAGCAGGGCGTGGCATTGGCTTTGCGATGGCGCAGACGTTCGCGAAAGAGGGTTATGACCTGATTTTAAATTACCGCAAAGCGCAGGGAAAAAGCGGGGCAAACCTGAAGCGATTTATGGAGAGTGATTTGGCTCAAGGGGTCAACGTGACTCTGGCTCAGGCAGATATGTCGGAGACGAAAGAGATTGAAAATATGGTCAAGACCCTAAAAAAAGAGGGGATCGAGCGCATCGACCATCTGGTGCTGAATGCGGCACAGGCACCGTTTAAAAACATCACCGAAATGACGCGATCGGACTGGAAACTGCTGCTGAGCTCCAACTTGATTGGCAATGTGGCTTGTGTCACTGAGGTGGCATCAATGATGACCGCGGGCGGAACGATCTGTGCCATCTCTAGCTTAGGGAGCCGTGTTGTACTGCCTAAATACCCGCTGGGTATCATGAAATCAGCCTTAGAGAATCTGGTCGGCTATCTCGATGTTGAGCTATACGAGCGCAATATTCGTGTGAATGGCATTTGCGCCGGTGTGGTGAATACCGACATGGCCCCGTTTTTAAAAGAGCTGTGGCCTGAGATGTTTGAACGCTATGAAAACAGCTCTCGTCGCTGGCTGGTAGAGCCGGAAGAGGTGGCGAATATCGCCTCTTTTCTGATCTCGGATCGCTCTTCGGCACTGCGGGGAACGACGCTGTTAGCGGATTTAGGCATGACGCTAACGCCTTAAATCATGGCACGAGTGTTACCTAATCAAACTAAGGGAGGAAATATGCAAATAAAAACACTCGCCACTCTGTTGCTGTGTTTGTCTGCGGGGCAAGTGCTGGCAAATGATGCGGGCGATAACTTTTTAGAGCGTAATCAAGCAGAGCAACTCACGCAGGAAGATCAGGAGGCTCGTCGGATTATTCGCCTCTCGGACAGAGTACGCTCACCGGATGCGCCTTACCGCAGTACGCTAACACTGCTTGAGCATAAAGACGGCAAAGCGCTGATGGACCGCGAGCAGGTGTTAGATGTTTCTATGCGCTTCTATAAACCGTCAGAACGCAGGGATAAAGGCGATGCGCGGGCGTTAGTTCGCTTCCTCTCTCCGGTGCGTGACAAAGGGAAAGGGCTGCTCTCTGATTTTTATAAGATGTGGTACTACTCGCCCGACCTACGCCGCCCAATTCCAATCGCCAAGCAGCAGCGGCTGATGGGGCAGGTGGCAAATGGTGATGTTGTTGCCGCCGATTTTGACTACTCCTATCTCTCTAAATTACAGGGGGAAGAAGCCTGCGGTGATAAACAGTGCTACAAACTTTCATTAGAGCGCCGCTGGCCTTATGTCACCTATCCTGCGATCACATTTTGGGTCGAAAAAGAGACATATCGGCCTTATCGTGCAGATTTTCTCTCTTCAACGGGCTTGTTGATTAAACGCGCCTACTACAAAGATTATCGCCCTGCTTTGGGGGGGGCACGTCCGCACCAAATGGTTATCGAAGATGCGCTGCGTAAAGACGTCTACACCACGATTACCTATTCCAACTTCACATTTGAATCTCTGCCGGAAAGTTATTTCCAGAAAGAGTATCTGATGAGAATGGAGTGATGATGAAAAGGGAGCGAATACCTCTGTGGTTGCTTACCTTGCTGGCTATGGGCTATCACCCTGTCAGCATGGCGGCGAGCTGTAAGACGACGCAGAGCTATATCGGTTTGGAGGGAATTAACAATCAGCCCGGCAAGTCTGCGTGGAACCTAAACCAGACGGCGTTTCGCAATAACTCGGCGGTGAATGCGTACCTCTTCACGGGGGGGAACTGCACGTTCACGGAAAAGACTAGCGCTAAAGCGACGGGGTTAGTTGAATACGCTTCGTTCTTCCGCAACCCTGGGCGCTTTGAGGGGAAGAAAAATAATGGGGTGGCGATACTGAAAGAGGGGTATGTCACCTATGCGCCTTTATCTAATTTGTTTATTGATGTGGGCAAATTCAGAAAGAACACCGGTTATCTCTTTTCCGTTAATCCGTTGGATTTACTGCGTAACACGGCGGGGAATGCGCGTTCTATTCGTACTAATGTCATGGGATCACGCTGGCGCGATGTTTACGACGAAGGATCGACAGGAATAGGGATGACGTTGTACCAAAACAGCGGTACGGTCGATCTGGTATTTTTCCCGCGTTTAGTGAAAAACCGATCTCTGCAAAAGTCTGCTTCCGAATGGAATGAGTGGGAGAGAACCAACGATAAAGATCGCTTCTACGCCTCTTATTCATCGACGGGATTAGACTCTTTTAACCCTACGTTTTCACTGCTTGCAGGGGATTATCAGGCCCTCGCGTTTGGCACCAGTGGTTCGTTAAACGATCGCGTTATTTTGAGCCTTGAAAGTGCTATTGCGCGCGGGCAGCGTTGGCGCCATTTAAACATGGAGGATGGTAAGGCGATTCAGGCACTGGATAGCAGCATCAGAGCGCCTTACGGTTTGGATAAGCGGAAGTTGTCTGCCGATTTGGGCATCAGCCTTCGTTATACCGATGATAGCCGCAATGAATACGGTATCGAGTATTACGGACAGACTCAGGGCTACAGCCGTAGCGAATGGAAGACTTACACGGATACTGCCAAATTTGTGAATGGTGGCTATGCCGATAAGCTCACTTCATTAGGCGTTGTCGCAGAACCGTGGATGGTAGAGGGCTATCGCCAATATTCTAACGGGATGGCGGCAGAGTTCGATAATGCCGCCAGAGCGGGAAACCGCTTAGGCAAACATTACGCCACACTCTATTTCAACACCAATAAAGAGGGGCTGCGGGAGCTAGATTGGACGGCATCTGCCGTGACTAATCTTGTGGATAAGAGCACCGTGCTCAGTCTTCATGTCAACACTCACCTTACTCAGCAAATAGAGACGTATGTCGGCTCGTCATACAGTTTTGGCTCTGAGCGTTCTGAGTTTGGTCTATTCGGCGAAAAAGGAACGCTTTATGCGGGTATGCGAGTTCTCTGGTAATCAACCGATTACCGATCATGTAATAATTTTCCCCGGTCAGGGTATTCAGGCTCTGGGGATGGGAAGTGAGGTGTGTGATACCTCGGCAAAAACGAAAGCGGTTTGGGATTGTGCCTCCGATATTTCGGGGATAGATGTTCGAAAACTCTGTGCAAAAGGGCCGATGACGCGGCTGACGAAAACCCATTTTCAGCAGCTTGCCGTTACTACGGTCAACATTGCTATGTTTGAAGCGTTAAAAGCACAACACCCTTTAGAGCAGGTCGCCTTTGCGGGACATAGCGCTGGGGAGTATTCGGCACTGTATGCCGCCGGAGCCTTCGACCTCAATACGCTGTTTAAGGCCATTTTTACGCGTGGCACCTTGATGCAGGCGCTGGCTGAGCAGGAAAAGGGGGTGATGCATGTGGTGAAAAATAGGGATTATCAAGCGCTACAACGGGTGATAGAACAAGAGGGGCTGGAAGCAAGCGTGAAGATCGCTAATGATAATTCACCACGGCAACAAGTGATCTCTGGTAATAGCGATGCGGTGCGCAATCTTGTGAACCATCTTCACTCTGAAGGTGTTGAGCTTATCAAACTGCCTGTAAGTGGCGCATGGCATAGCCATATGATGAGCGACGGAGTAGAGCCTCTTCGAGCGGCTCTCGCTGCACTGCCGATTAAGATGCCAGCCTATCCTATCTATATGAATCTGGCCGCTGCGCCGGTTTATGAACGAGCGAAGATCGTCGATAACCTCTCTCTGCATTTAACGCATCGCGTACGTTGGCGTGAAACTATGGAGGCGTTGTATCACGATGGTTATCGGCAGTTCCTTGAAATCGGCTCGAAGAGGGTTTTGGGCCATATGTTGACGCAGCATTACCCTATGAGCGAAAGCCTGAGTGTGAGCCACTTTAGTGATTGGTACAGCTTATCTGAACACGCCGTTAATATGAGCGATGGATAAACCATGCTGCCCGATTTTAATACTTACGTAAGCCGCTATCTCAAGACGATTGCCGTGTCTATTTGGGTTCCCTGTGTACTACTTAGCACTTCTCTAGCGCGTAATACCGTGGATATTTCGCTGCTAGAGTTGATTCTGGGATTGGGGTCTATCGCGTTATCTGTCGCTTATTGCTCTGCACGGGATGCGCCTGGATTTTGGTCTTACGCCGTGCGCACATTACGGCTTTTTGATACCAAAGCACGTCGCAGTGAGATAAGTGCTATCTCTCGCTCTCTACCGCTGCGAACGCTACTGGCAACGCCGCGGTATGCTGCTTTGTTGATGTTTGTTATCACGGCTTTTATCTCCTTTCTAGGCTATGAGCTGTTGGAGGAGCATCGCGATGTGTTGATTTATCTCTGCGGAGGGATCATTTTGCCTCTGCTTATGATGGCATTCGCGAAATGGTCGGTGGGGTTTCATCTCTATAGGGCTTTTGAGCAGCTAGCCTCTGCGCAAAACACAGAAGAGGGCGATGCGGCTTGCCATCGACTACCTAGTTTGCGCTACCTTATAACGAGCGATCTGCTACTCAGCCTGTTTATTAATCTGGTACTCGTTCTGCCTATCCAACGTAAAGCGGCATTTAGCCTGCAAGAGAGCTACAGCAGCACGCAGTTTATGGTGGCCTTCACTTTGCTCTTGCTGATTGTTGCTCTGTTTATGCTCTTTTTTGCCGCTAAACCACGGCGTTTGGCGTTTGTTGGCGAGATGTTATCAATGAAGCAAAGTGAGCGAGATCGAGTGTCTTATGCACCTTGGCTGCGGTGGACGACACATATCAGTGCCACGATTTGGACGCGTTATGCCTGCTATACGTTGTTTATTCTTCTTTGGGGCTTTCTGTTGTGCCAACTTTTCGACACGCAAGCGCCGAAAAGCGGATTTAATGCCATTTACTTCACCGGTTTGTTACCCATTGTGATGATTTATCTCTCTGAACGTTATGGTGTGCTGGTGGAGAGCCGAGAGGCTGCGATAGATACGGTAAAGCGTGTCGAGGCAAATGGCGTGCTTGAGCGGGTGAGAGGGGCGCAGTGAGGAAATGGCGCAAGGGGCAATAGGTATGGCATTCGCTATGATGAGTTAATCTTGTTTATTATTGCCGCAATGTAATGTGAAGAGAGCCATAAATATTGATTTCTGCGAATAGCATTAAATTAATGTTCTCTTTAATTTGACCTAAACTTAATACAACTCAGCCTTATTGATGATATTGAATTTTAAATGATATTGTTAATTATTGGCTGAGTTTTACTTTTATCGAAAATTATTTTTTACTCTACAACCCAAAATGCCGAGCTAATATCGCACTCGTAAACGCCTTCTTCAGATAAAACCCCCGTGGCAGTGTCATAATCGGTTGACCATATTCGCCTACGGCTTCGGTGAGTGCTTTGCTGTTAGCCGCTTTCGGGCGGATCTGGAGATATTCACCGTGGCGAGCGGTGATACTCTCTACTTTTCCCAGCACGATAAGGTCCATCAACTCTTCCCAATCATCCCTTAACTGCGCTTCCTCTTCTTGGGTCGGAACCCACAGCAGAGGCGTACCTATACGACGCTGAGCTAGCGGAATCGATCTCTCTCCCTCCACCGGTATCCAAAGAACGCGCTTCAGCTTGTGGCGCACGTGGCTGCTCTCCCATGTCACCCCACTGTTTCCAGTGAGCGGTGCCACACAGACAAAGGTGGTTTCTAGAGGCTTACCCTGTGCGTCAATCGGGATTGTTTTTAACTCAATTCCCAGCTCTGGGAAATCCTGCTCTGGTTTACTGCCTGCGCTAGCGCCAAGGTAGAACTCTAATAACATCCCAACCCAGCCCTTATCGCGTTTAAGATTGGCAGGAATGCTCAATTTTGCGCGATCGGCTAATTCACCTAGACTTGCGCCAGACAGCGCCATTGCACGCTGAAATAGCGTTTCTACGCTGTTGGGGACAGAACGAAATTGGTCTACAAGCATCATATCGCCCACGGTTTTTGGTTAAACAGTTGGTTAAAAAATAAACATGAATAAAAAAAGAGTTAGTTGAACCTAGATATACACAATTAATGTTTGTTAATGCATTGATAAAAAAGAATATTATCAATCTTATCCTTTGAGTGAAATTCAAACTAAAAAGTTTGTTCAGCGTAAGTCACCAACAATAAACAGGATCTTACACTACTTTATCCACAGATATCTTGGATAACCCACAATTTAGGGGAGTACTGGTTTCATTTACAGGCTTGACGAATGCTGTTTTTTGCGGGATTGAGGGTTTTATGAGTGACTCGCTTGTAATATCTGTGGATAAAAACATCATTGAACGATCTTTAGTCAGGCTGAGATATTTTAGGGATCAATGTGGCAGATTTATAGATGGATAACCCGTGAATATGA
This sequence comes from Enterobacteriaceae bacterium B14, assembly GCA_000307305.1. Classification (GTDB taxonomy): domain Bacteria; phylum Pseudomonadota; class Gammaproteobacteria; order Enterobacterales; family Enterobacteriaceae; genus B14. Next base: position 1,437,552 of record DF158882.1, on the reverse strand, counting down.
TTTTAATCTTATGATTTTAAATAAATAAAATTATTTTTTAAAATGATTTCAATGATAGGGATAGTCAGTTTTTCCTGCCCTTCAACAGAGTTCTTCACATATATATCCACAGAAAAAGTGAATAAGCAGGAGGTGCATAACACCTGCCTGTTTATAACTTGACTCTAATCTGTTAGTTATATCAATCTTATTCTTTTTTTATTGGGATTATCTGGTAAAGCGGCAAGCAATTTGGTCAGTCACTTTCACCCGTAAATCTATGCTGAAGGCCAATTATGGGGAGTAGGGTGGGTCATATGTCATCTGTTGGGGCGAACCTGAAAATGATTACACATGCCTATGAACATTATTATCGAAGCAATAAAGTACTAAAAGATAAACATGAGCCACTTTGACTTGAGTAGATATGCCAGAAAGTATCCGCATTATCTCTATTTTGAGCTAGCTAAAGTGGTTCAAATGCCTTCCTCGGGAATTTGGTACTGTGTCTTCTTTTTAAGTAATTCGAATGGTTTTTGTTGATTTTCTTAATTATATGCTAGCGATAAATTCTCTGTGCTAAGATATTTCTTAACTATAAGTAACAGTGGATCGTGGAAACACATTAAAGCAAGAACCTCTCATGATGAGGACTCAGTGGTTTACCGCCTGTAAGTTGTGTGAAACAATCTCACTATCTTTAGATTTATATGCTTATCGAGGTAGTCTGTGATCGATGATGATGGCTACCGCCCGAATGTTGGTATCGTAATCTGCAATCGGCAGGGGCAAGTGTTATGGGCCCGGCGTTATGGTCAGCACTCTTGGCAGTTTCCTCAGGGGGGGATCAATCCTGGAGAAACAGCAGAGCAGGCGATGTATCGCGAGCTGTTTGAAGAAGTGGGGTTAAGCCGGAAGGATGTTCGTATTTTGGCTTCTACCCGCAATTGGTTGCGCTATAAGTTGCCAAAACGTTTGGTGCGTTGGGATACAAAACCCGTATGTATCGGCCAAAAGCAGAAGTGGTTTCTGCTACAGTTAATGAGTAGTGATGCAGATATCAATATGTTACGCAGCAGCACCCCAGAGTTTGATGGTTGGCGCTGGGTGAGCTATTGGTATCCTGTACGTCAGGTTGTTTCATTTAAACGTGACGTTTATCGCCGCGTAATGAAAGAGTTTTCTGCTGCGGTTATGCCTTTTCAGGAGGCGCCCCCACCGCAGCCTATCAATCGACGCAGAAGAGGCTAATTAACGCACATCATGCTGACTCGTTTACGAGAAATTGTTGAAAATGTGGCTGCGGCATCCAGCCTGAACGAAGCCTTGAACTTGCTGGTGGATGAAGCTGGCTTGGCAATGAATACCGAGGTTTGTTCGATTTATCTGGCTGATAATGACCGCCGCTGCTACTACTTGATGGCCACTCGCGGGCTGAAAATGCCCCGTGGTCGCACAATTACACTGGCATTTGATGAAGGCGTTGTTGGTTTGGTAGGGAAGCTTGCCGAGCCAATTAATCTTGCTGATGTTCAAAACCACCCTAGTTTTAAATATCTCCCCCACATAAGAGAAGACAACTTCAAATCGTTTTTAGGTGCACCGATTATTTATCGCCGCCAGTTGCTGGGCGTATTGGTTGTTCAACAGCGAGAGCACCGTCAGTTTAGCGAAAGTGAAGAGTCCTTCTTGGTTACACTTGCCACTCAGATGGCGGGGATACTTTCTCAGGCGCAGATACACGGTATCTTTAGTCAGTTTCGCCAGACTCGCCTCAAAGCACTTGCTGCCTCAGCGGGTGTCGCGATAGCAGAAGGGTGGGTTGATAGCTCGCAGCCGACGCTAGAAGGCATTTATAAAGCATCTACACTGAATACCGGAGCAGAGCGCGAACGCTTGATGCGGGCGTTAGAAGAGGCAATCGCTGAATTTCGACGCTTTAGCAAACGTTTTGCTGCTAACTCGCAAAAAGAGAGCGCAGCGGTGTTCGATCTTTATTCTCACCTGCTAAATGATAACCGCCTGCGGCGAGAGTTGTTTGCTGAAATCGACTCTGGCTCTGTTGCCGAGTGGGCGGTAAAAGTGGTGGTTGAACACTTTGCCGAACAGTTTGCTAGCCTGAGTGACAATTACATGCGTGAACGCGCGGGGGATCTCCGTGCGTTAGGCCAGCGTTTACTCTTCCACCTCGATGATAACTATCAGGGAAATAACCTCTGGCCAGAGCGTTTTATTTTGGTTGCCGATGAATTGACTGCGACCATTCTGGCGGAATTGCCGCAGGATCGGCTGGTTGGCGTGGTAGTCAGAGACGGTGCCGCAAACTCTCATGCTGCGATTATGGTCAGGGCATTGGGTATCCCGATGGTGATGGGCGCAGATATCCATCCTACGCTGCTTAATCAGCGAATGCTGATTGTCGATGGTTATCAAGGTGAGTTACTGGTCGATCCTAAACTGGTGTTAGTACGCGAGTATCAGCGCCTGATTAACGAAGAGCAGGCTCTTAGCCGCCTTGCTGACGACGATGTTGCACAGCCTTCTGAACTAAAAAGCGGTGAGCGGATAAAAATTATGCTCAATGCGGGGCTGAGTGCGGATCATGAAAAAATGCTCGGTGGGCATGTCGATGGCGTCGGGTTATACCGTACTGAACTGCCTTTTATGCTGCAAAACGGTTTTCCTTCCGAAGATGAGCAGGTTGTGCAGTATGCATCAATGCTCAATCTGCATCCGACAAAGCCAGTCACTCTAAGAACATTAGATATTGGGGCAGATAAACAGTTGCCCTATATGCCTATTAACGAAGAGAACCCTTGCCTCGGCTGGCGTGGTATTAGAATTACGCTTGATCAACCAGAGATTTTCCTGGTTCAAGTGAGAGCGATGTTGAGAGCCAATGTTGATATGGGAAATCTCCATATCCTGCTGCCGATGGTCACCTCAATGGATGAAGTCGATGAGGCTAAGCGCCTTATCGATAGGGCTTTGAAAGAGGTCTCTGCGATGGTTGATAGAGAGCTTTCACGCCCAAGGCTTGGCATCATGGTGGAAGTGCCTTCCATAATTTTCATGTTAGAGCATTTGAAGAACCGAGTTGAATTTATCTCGGTCGGCTCTAACGATCTTACGCAGTACCTGCTTGCCGTTGACCGTAACAATACACAAGTTGCTTCTCTTTACGATAGCCTGCATCCGGCAGTACTACGTGGGCTACAGCACATAATCACTAAGGGACATGAGGCAGGTTTATCCGTTAGCCTGTGTGGTGAGCTGGCAGGTGATCCTATGGGGGCTTTACTGCTAGTCGGCATGGGCTATCGTCATCTCAGCATGAACAGCCGTAGTGTTGCCAGAATTAAGTACCTGCTTCGACGGGTTGACTTGGCTGAAGTTGAGGCGCTGGCTCAGCGCGTTCAAACAGCGCAGTTTACGACGGAGGTGCGCCATCTGGTGGCGGCCTTTATGGAACGACGCAGCTTAGGCGGTTTGATTCGCGGCGGTAAGTGATAATTTACTGCTGTGCTTGCTATGTTTAAGAACATTGTTTACGAGCATTTACCTTTGAGCGCGTTCTTGTGATGTCATGGCATATGCTATGATGCGGCTCATTATTAAGCCCCTCTCAAATGTTAATTTGCCATATTGGTCAGTCATTTTCGACTAACCTTACTTTTTAACGTTTGCTGAATGCGGCTTTTTTGCAGTCATAATGGATATCCGTGGTGATAAATGATTAACAACTACCTCTCTTTCCCTCAATTTGATCCTGTTATTTTTCAGGTTGGCCCTCTCGCTCTGCACTGGTATGGCTTGATGTATCTGGTGGGGTTTGTTTTCGCGCTATGGCTAGCAAAACGCCGTGCAGGCAAGCCAAACAGTGGCTGGACCAAAGACGAAGTTGAAAATCTTCTCTACATCGGTTTCTTAGGGGTATTCGTTGGGGGGCGGTTGGGCTATGTCTTCTTCTATAACTTGCCTCTGTTTCTGGATAATCCCCTCTACCTCTTCAAAGTTTGGGAAGGGGGAATGTCATTCCATGGTGGTTTGATCGGTGTGATTTGCGCCATGCTTTGGTTTGCTCACCGCACCAAGCGCACTTTCTTCCAAGTCTCTGATTTTATCGCACCGTTGATCCCTTTTGGTTTGGGCGCAGGTCGTCTAGGCAACTTTATCAACGGTGAATTGTGGGGAAGGGTAGCGGATTTCAAATGGGCGATGCTATTCCCGAGTGCTGCAGACGCTGACCGCGCTTACGCTGTGTCACATCAAGCATGGTCAGGTTTTTATAACCAGTTCGGTATGCTACCGCGCCATGCATCACAGCTTTACGAGATGGTGCTGGAAGGTATTGTCCTGTTCATCATTCTTAACCTATTTATTCGTAAATCCCGCCCAACAGGCAGTGTCTCTGGCCTATTCCTGATTGGTTATGGCGCTTTCCGCAGCTTCGTTGAATTCTTCCGTGAGCCGGATGTTCAACTTGGCCTGTTTGAGGGGGGTATTAGTATGGGGCAGATTCTTTCAATCCCGATGATCGTTATCGGTATTGTGATGGTTATTTGGGCGTACCGACGCCCACAGCAGCAAACGTCGTGAGGTAACATGAAGCAGTATCTAGAGTTAATGAACAAGGTGCTCACTGAGGGCAGTGAAAAGGCAGATCGCACTGGGACGGGAACATTATCTATTTTCGGCTACCAGATGCGTTTTAATCTGCAAGAGGGGTTCCCTCTGGTCACGACCAAGCGCTGTCATCTGCGTTCAATCATTCATGAACTGCTCTGGTTCCTGAATGGCGATACTAACGTTGCCTATCTGAACGAAAATAAAGTCACGATCTGGGATGAGTGGGCAGACGAAAATGGCGAACTGGGTCCGGTATACGGTAAGCAATGGCGCTCATGGGGCGCAGCCGATGGGCGCCAGATAGACCAGATCACGAAAGTCATCGAACAGCTAAAGCAAGACCCAGATTCTCGCCGCATTATCGTTTCTGCGTGGAACGTCGGGGAAATTGACCAGATGGCGCTGGCACCTTGCCACGCCTTCTTCCAGTTCTATGTTGCGAACGGAAAGCTCTCTTGCCAGCTTTACCAGCGCTCATGCGATGTCTTTTTAGGGCTGCCGTTTAATATCGCCAGCTATGCGTTGTTAGTGCATATGATGGCGCAGCAGTGTGATTTAGAAGTGGGTGATTTCGTTTGGACTGGGGGGGATACCCATCTTTATCTCAACCATTTAGATCAAACGCATTTACAGCTAAGCCGTGAGCCACGCTCATTGCCTAAACTGGTCATCAAACGCAAGCCTGAATCTATTTTTGACTACCATTTCGAAGATTTCGAAATTGAAGGGTATGACCCGCATCCGGCTATTAAAGCGCCTATTGCTATTTAAGCGGCTTAAGCTGTATCTACGGAATGTGTATTGCGAGTACTGAATGGAATGAAAAGGATAACAACATGAGAAAGGTATACGGTACGATAAGTCTACTGATAGGAGCGATGTTATTAGCAGGTTGCTCTTCTTCTCCAACAGGACGTTCTCAGCTCTTGATGTACTCAGCCAATGACATGGCACAATTGGGCGGACAATCGTTCGCCCAATTAAAGCAGAGCACCCCGATAAACCGAAATGCGGCGACTAACCGTTACGTGCAGTGTGTCGCGAAAGCCGTAGTGGCCCAAGTGCCAGAATCTTACGGTTATCAATCCGATAGTTGGGAAGTGGTGGTATTCGACAGCAAAGACGTTAACGCCTTTGCATTGCCGGGCGGCAAAATTGGTGTTTACAGTGGTTTACTCGGTGTAGCAAAAAATCAAGATCAGCTGGCTACCGTTATCGGCCACGAACTCTCTCACGTACTGGCTCAGCACAGTAATGAGCGTATGTCCCGCCAATCGTTGGCGGATATGGGCATGAATGTGGCGAGTGTAGCCCTTGGGCAAACGGCCTACGGTAGTAGCGCAATGGCGGCATTGGGTGTCGGTGTACAAGTCGGGGTGTTGCTGCCCTTTAACCGTGGGCAAGAGAGCGAAGCGGATGTTATCGGTTTAGAGCTGATGGCTAAAGCAGGTTTCGATCCTAGAGAGTCTGTAGCACTGTGGCAGAACATGAGCGCGGCAAGCGGTGGTAAAAATCCTCCCGCACTGCTTTCAACTCACCCTTCCGATTCCTCCCGTATGGCAACCTTGAATGAGCTGCAACCCCAGATGATTCCTTTGATGGAAAGGGCTCATGCGGCGGGATTAAAGCCAAAGTGTAAGATATAGCCTTCATTCTCTGACTAAGGGGAAGCTCTATATTCCCCCTTAGTCAGTGTTCTGCCTCACATTCCTCTTTTTGCGAACACCTTCGCAATTCCACGTTCCCTTTCATTCGTTACAGTAGATGTTTGCAAAGCATGCCGAAGCGTGACTATTCCCCTGATACAGCCTCCTAGCTGCCTGCTAACCTGACGGCATGAAAAGACCTTATGCGCCTGATTCAGGCATCACTCTGCTGGAAATGATGATCGTGATTATGCTGATGGCCATGCTTGGTGCGATATCTACCCATGGTTGGCGACATCATCAACATGGGCTATTGCTAAATGAAGTAAGCGAGCAGCTACTCAGCTTTTTGCATTTCGCTCAGGCGGAGGCCGGTTGGTATAACGTCAATTATCGTGTCGAAGCCCATCAGAAAACGCAGGATAAGTGGCATATATCGATTGAGGGAGGCACTCATGCAAATACAGATAAACCCTGTGAGGTAGCGGGGCGCTACTGTTTTTTTCCACCTCAGAAAGGCATCGCGTTAGTTAGCTACTCCGATGCCATTATGCAATTTTATGGGCGGCGCAATGGTGCAAATGGCGGGCATTTACTGTTAGAAAATGCGGCAGGGCGGGTACGTATTGTCTTATCCGCGAAAGGCAGGCTAAGACGCTGTAGTGAGCTTGGGGCACTAACTGGAATAGCTGCATGTTAAGGCTAAAAATGGGTGGTTTTACTTTGCCAGAACTGCTGCTGGCGATGAGTTTTGGATCGCTCATTATGCTCAGTGCGGCCAAAACATACCCTGTATTACGCCAGCAAAGTGCCGCTTTATCGCGACTATATCGTTTAGAACAATCTATGCAGCAGGCGCTGCTATCGCTACAGAAAGACCTGCGCCGTTCTGGGTTTTGCTCAGGGGAGTGTAGAGAGAAAATGCTGCATTTGGGAGCATATAGCGGCGAGGCTCAAGGCTCTTGTGTTTTACTCGCCTATGACTTGAACCGTAACGGCAGGATAGAACCAGTAAATCACTCAGAGCCTGAATGGTTTGGCTATCGCCTCAGAGAGGGGCAACTAGAGAGCCAGCGTGGCGTTAATACCTGTTCAGGCAGAGGGTGGGAGAACATTCTGGATACCAGAGAAATAATCATCACCCATTTTAACGTATCCCGTATACCGTCTTTCATTCGGGATAACACGGCAACCACAATGCTGTCTATTCAGCTAAAAGGGCACTGGTCACGCTGGCCTGAGATAAACCGACAGATCGATATCGGGTTGATAGCGGAAAATAGCCCATGAAACAGCCTCTACAGCAAGGTTACAGCACATTGGCTATGGTGATGGTGTTACTGCTTCTGGGGATGTTAATGCTAGGTGCATTACATCACCAGTTAACGACTTCGGTACGTTTTAGCTTTGGAGAGCGGGTTTACCTTCAGGCATACAATCAGGCGGCATCGGCGCTGAGTTGGGGCAAAGTACAATCATGGTCTCGGCCTTCTATAGATTGGCAGTGTCAGCAAGAGCAAACAGAGGGGCTTACTGCGTGTTTACGCCTTATCGACAATAACAACCTTGCACTACTAAAGGCGCAGGGAAAGCAGCACGGGAGGCAGCAAGGTGTTTGGCTCTATCACCGAGTGGTAATAAAACAGGTTGCGGCGTCTGAGCAATACCGTGTTACGCCACAGCCTCAAGGGTGGCTAGATTTTTGCCCTGAGCGTCAGGAGGTTGTATGCAAATAACCCAATTACGCTCACAGCAAGGGTTTAGCGTGATTGAAGCCTTGTTCGCCACTCTGCTGTTTTCAATAACGGTACTCGGTTTAATGCGCTATCACCAAACACTGATGCAGCAGTTTTATTACCGCTGGTATCAGCAAACAGCATGGTTAAAAGCGAATGATGCTTTAGTGCTCTATGTCGCGTCTGGCGATGAATCAGGGAGAGATGAGCGTTGGAAAACGAACCTTACTGTTGAACATCGTGAAGAGGGGTGCCAGAGCATTAAAGCTACAGTACAACCACCCATCGGCAAAGCGGTCACTCTGGTTCGCTGGTGGTGCCGTGCCTCACATGGCTAACCTTGCCTCATTGCGGGCTAAATATAATCCAAAGGCATCTCTTTTAGACAAGGCACATCAGTATTGAAAGCGTGAGAGCGGTGTAATTATGCTAACCTTATTCGTTGCTAACGGGTGTATTACTAAATAGATATATCACTAAAATACTTATTTCTTTATGGAGCTAGGATGTTTACGGTTTATCACTCCAATCAACTAGATGTACTCAAAGCGTTGATTGCTGCCTTGATTGAGCGAGAGCCGCTAAGCCATCCTTTTGCACAGGAAGTGGTTCTGGTGCAAAGCCCCGGTATGGCGCAGTGGTTGCAGATGCAATTGGCCGATCGTTTCGATATTGCGGCCAATATTGAGTTCCCACTGCCCGGCACGTTCATCTGGAATATGTTCACCCGTGTTTTACCGGGGATTCCGAAAGAGAGCGCATTCAGCAAAGATGCGATGACGTGGAAGCTGATGTGGCTATTGCCGGAGTATCTCTCTCTCCCTGAGTTCGAACCGCTACAGCATTACCTCACTGATGATGACGATGGGCGAAAAACCTACCAGCTAGCTGCACGAGTGGCGGATCTGTTCGACCAATATTTGGTCTATCGGCCTAATTGGCTAGAGGTGTGGCAAAAAGGGGAGTTGGTCGACGGGCTGGATAGCGCGCAAATATGGCAAGCGCCGCTTTGGCGTGCCTTAGTGAGTTATACCCAGCAGCTTGAACAGCCCGAGTGGCACCGTGCCAATCTCTATCGCCGATTTATTAACACGCTAAACAATACCAAACAGCACCCAGATGGATTACCGGAGAGGGTTTTTATCTGCGGAATATCCGCACTGCCTCCGGTTTATTTACAGGCTTTACAGGCTCTGGGCCAACATATTGATATTCATCTGATGTTCACCAATCCTTGCCGGTTCTATTGGGGGGATATTCAGGATTACGGCTTTCTCGCTAAGCTCCAGAGCCGCAAGCGCAGGCATTACCAGCGAGAGAGTGAATCCCTGTTGTTTCGCGACCCTAATCTTGCTCAGGGGCTGTTTGATGAACAGGGAGAGCAACAGCTGAGTAATCCTCTGCTGGCATCATGGGGCAAGCTGGGTCGAGATAATCTCTATCTGCTGGCACAACAAGAACAGATGCGAGAGATCGACGCTTTCGTTGATATCGAGCCAGACACCTTACTGCATCGCATTCAGCGCGATATGTTAGAGCTGAAAGACTGCGCCGTGATTGGCACGACATTAGAAACTCTCCAGCGTAGCGACAGCAAGCAGATGCAGGCGCTAGATGACCGATCTCTCAGTTTCCACGTTTGTCATAGTGCTCAGCGAGAAGTGGAGGTATTACACGATCGTCTACTTGCGATACTCGATGAAGACCGCACCTTAAGCGCCAGAGATATTATTGTGATGGTGGCTGATATCGACAGCTATACGCCCTATATTCAAGCCGTTTTCGGCAATGCGCCATCTGAGCGCTATCTACCTTTTGCCATTTCTGACCGTAGCGCCAGAGAGGCACACCCCATATTACAGGCTTTCATCAGCCTACTGGATCTGCCACACAGCCGCTTTACCTCGGAGTCTGTTCTGGCGTTATTAGAAGTCCCTGCATTAGCCACACATTTTCATATTGATGAAATGGGGCTGCGCCGGTTGCGGCAGTGGGTTGAAGAGTCTGGCGTTCGCTGGGGATTAGATGATGACACGTTAATAGACTTAGACTTGCCCCCTACGGGCCAACATACGTGGCGCTTTGGCCTCACCCGAATGCTACTGGGCTATGCGATGGACAGTAACGCAGGCGATTGGCAGGGGGTGCTGCCTTACGATGAATCCAGCGGCTTGATTGCTGAATTGGCTGGGCAACTCGCTGATCTTCTCATGCAGTTGGCAACGTGGCGTAAGCGCCTTTTGGAAGCCAGAACATTGGCTGAGTGGTTACCGATTTGCCGCGAACTACTAGAGACGTTCTTTGAAGTAGATGAAGAGAGCGAAGCAGCACTCGCGCTTATCGATCAGCAGTGGCAGAAGGTGATTAAATATGGCATTGATGCCTGCTATCCTCAGCATGTCCCGCTGATTGTTCTACGCGATGAGCTGGCCTCTCGGCTAGATAACGAGCGTATTAGTCAGCGTTTTCTGGCTGGGCCGATAAACTTTTGTACACTGATGCCGATGCGCTCTATTCCTTTTAAAGTGGTGTGCCTGCTAGGAATGAACGACGGTGTCTATCCTCGCACGCTTCCCCCTCTGGGGTTCGATTTGATGGCAAATCAGGTGCAGAGAGGGGACCGAAGCCGTCGTGACGACGACCGATACCTTTTTCTTGAAGCGATTCTCTCTGCCCAGCAGAGCCTCTATATCAGCTTTATTGGACGGGCGATTCAGGATAATACCGAACGCTATCCCTCTGTCCTGGTCAGTGAACTGCTGGAGTATATTGGGCAAAGCCACCGGTTAGCAGGGGATGAAGCACTAGATGCAGATAGCAGCGCGAAGAGAGTGATCGAACATCTTCTTTGCCAGCACCCGCGAGTCCCTTTTAGCCCAGAGAATTTTCTGCCCGACAGCGAATGGCAGAGCTACGCCGCAGAGTGGTTACCCGCAGCGCTTGGGTTAGGGGTTGCTGCTCCATCCTTTAGCCAACCTCTGCCGGATTTTCCGCTGGATAAGGTCATGTTTGACGATTTGCGGCGTTTCTATCGTCATCCTATCAAAGCCTTCTTTCAGCTCCGCTTAGGTGTCAGCTTTGTTCTCGAGGAGACAGAACTTCCCGATGAAGAGCCATTCACACTGGATAACCTGAGCCGTTATCAACTCGATCTCCGACTGTTAAACAGCCTAATTGAAGAGGGCGACGTAGAGAACGAGTTCAGCCGTATCAAAGCGGCGGGGGGATTACCTTTCGGTGCTTTCGGTGAAATTTTCTGGCAGAAACGCTTACAAGAGATGACCGAACTGGCAGAAAAAGTACGCAGTGAGAAAATCGAGTGGAATGGCGAGCTTAGCAAAGAGGGCAATGAAATACAGAGCAGCATGGAGCTGGCACTGGATATCAACGGTACGCTGCTCTCGGGCTGGCTAAACCAGATACAGCCTGATGGCTTGTTACGCTGGCGACCTGCCGAACTTTCTGCGGTTGATGGGCTTCAGCTCTGGTTAGAGCATCTCGCCTACTGCGCATTGGGGGGCAAAGGCGAAAGCCGTATGTATGGGCGAGAAAAGAGCAAATGGCACTTTGCCGCTATGCCACAAGAAGAGGCCATTCAGTGGCTAAATCTCTTTATTGATGGTTATCGCGAAGGCATGAGCCAGCCTCTGTTGTTACTGCCTAAAACGGGGGGGGCTTGGCTCTCAGCCTGCCTGGATAAAGAGAGCAGGCAGATCTTGTGGGATGAGGAGACGCAGGCTAAGGCGCGGGTCAAACTGCTGCTTGCTTGGCAAGGTGGGCAACAGATGCATGGTGAGGGTAGCGATCCTTACGTTTATCGTCTATTGCGTTTACTGGATGAAGCCCATTTAGAACGCATTATGCTACAGGCTCAGCGCTATCTTTTACCGATAATGGAGCGCCAGATTGCATAATGCTAAAGGCGCTTATGACCCCATTGTTTAAAAATGAGATTCAAAGTAACAAACAGCAATGATTTTCTTCATAATATTGCCGCAATAACGATGTCAGAAACACGATACTTGAGAAGTATTAATCGAAAGTTTTTACACTCTATCCTGTTGAGTACTAGGGATGGCACAGCTGGATGGGATAGATATTTACTCTGCGTGAGGGGAAAAATGAATGCATAAAGTACACCGCTACATAAAGGGGCTGCTGATCTTGGTTGCCGTTTCCTGGTTGCCGCTAAGTTCAGCAGATACCAATAATAAACAGGGTGGCTGGCAGCCTTTAGCAGATAATATTCGTAAAAGTGAACGTGATACGCGCGAATATAAAGCCATTAAGCTGGATAACGGCATGACGGTTATTTTGGTATCAGACCCGCAGGCGAGCAAATCTCTGGCTGCGCTGGCGCTTCCCGTTGGTTCGCTAGAAGACCCTAATGAACAGCTTGGCTTAGCTCACTATCTGGAGCACATGTTACTCATGGGCTCTAAGCGCTATCCCGACCCTGACAGTTTCTCTCAGTTCCTGACTCAGCACGGCGGCAGCCATAATGCGAGCACCGCTTCTTATCGCACGGCATACTATCTTGAAGTTGAAAACAGTGCGTTAGCGCCAGCATTAGATCGTTTATCGGATGCGCTTGCTGAGCCATTACTCGATAAAGCCAATGCGGATAAAGAGCGTAATGCTGTTAATGCGGAATTAACTATGGCTCGCTCCCGCGATGGAATGCGCATGGGGCAGGTGACCTCTGAAACGTTGAATCCAGCTCACCCTAGTGCACGTTTCTCCGGCGGTAATTTAGAGACCCTAAAAGACAAACCAAACAGCAAGTTGCATGATGCCCTCACCCATTTCTATAAAACGTACTATTCGGGCAATCTTGTTGTTGGGGTGATTTACAGCAACCAGCCGATGGATGCGCTGATTAAGCTCGCCGTTGATAACTACGGCCGCATTCCTGATCGTCATGCAACGGTGCCACCGATTACCGTTCCTGCGGCAACTCAAGCGGAAAAAGGGCTGATTATTCATTATGTCCCTGCCCAGCCGCGTAAAGCGTTAAGAATCGAATTTCGCATTGATAACAATAGCGATGCGTTCCGCAGTAAAACAGATACCTATGTTGGCTACTTGATAGGCAACCGTAGCAAAAACACGTTGTCAGACTGGCTGCAAAAACAGGGGCTTGCGGAGGCTATCAGTGCCGGTGCAGACCCAATGGTCGATCGCAACGGTGGTGTCTTTGTTATCTCTGTTTCTCTTACGGATAAGGGATTAGCGAAGCGTGATGAGGTCATTGCTGCCATATTTAATTACATTAATCTGATGCGCAAGCAAGGCATTAGCGAGCAGTACTTCCAAGAGATATCTCATGTGTTAGATCTGGATTTTCGCTATCCGTCTATTACCCGAGATATGGACTATATCGAATGGATGGTGGATGCCATGCTGCGTGTTCCCGTTGAACATGTACTGGACTCCTCTTATCTGGCGGATAAATATGATCCAAAGGCCATCGCCGCGCGTTTAGATGGCATGACACCACAAGAAGCACGAATCTGGTTTATTAGCCCAGACGAGCCACATAATAAAACAGCTTATTTTGTTAATGCACCTTATCAGGTTGATCGTATTACCCAAGCACAGTTCGATAAGTGGCAAAATATGCAGCAGGAATTCTCATTCTCCCTGCCAGCGCTTAACCCTTACATTCCTGACAACTTCGATCTAGTAACCAAAAAAGAGAGCAGGGCTAAGCCTCAATTGATCGTCGATCGTCCTGACTTGCGCGCGTTTTACTCCCCAAGCCATGATTTTGCCGATATTCCGAAGGCGAATGTGCAAGTTGCACTACGCAATCCTATTGCGAAAGGCTCGGCGCGTGATCAGGTGTTGTTTACCTTGACGGACTATCTGGCAGGATTGTCTCTGGATCAACTCAACTACCAGGCATCAGTGGGTGGGATAGAGTTCTCTACTAGCGTCAATAACGGATTGTTTTTCAGTGCATCTGGTTTCACTCAGCGCTTACCGCAACTACTCTCTTCCTTGATGGAGGGGTATAAAACCTTTACACCAACGGCAGATCAACTGGTGCAGGCAAAATCATGGTATCGCGAACAATTAGATGCGGCGGAGAAAGGCAAAGCGTATGACTTGGCTATCCAGCCTGTACAATCGCTTTCAAGAGTGCCTTACAGTGAACGTAGCGAGCGCCGTAAATTGCTAGATAGCATCACGGTAGAAGAGGTCATTAAGTTTCGTGATCAGCTGATTCAAGGAGCAACGCCAGAGTTACTCGTCGTCGGTAACATGACGGAGGAACAGATTAAGTCCATGGCAGAGTCAGTAAAAACTGATCTTGGATGCGGTGGTAATAACTTCTGGTATGGTGAAAACGTGAAAGTCACCCAAGCGCAGAAAGCAAACCTGAAACGTGAGGGAAGCTCTTCTGATTCAGCCTTGGCTGCAGTTTACGTTCCGGTAGGCTATGGTGAAGTTGAAAGCATGGCTTACAGCAGCTTGCTTGAGCAGATCGTTCAGCCTCTGTTTTATGATCAGCTAAGAACCAAAGAGCAGCTTGGCTACGCCGTCTTCGCTTTCGCTACACGCGTCGGTAAACAGTCGGGTATTGGCTTCCTGCTACAGAGCAATAGCAAACAGCCGGAATACCTCTATAGTCGTTATCAGGCTTTCTATCCTGAAGTGGAAAAACGCCTAAAAGCGATGAGCAAGGCAGACTTTGATCAATATAAAAACGCGCTAATAAACCAACTGAAAGAGCGCCCTCAGACATTAGATGAGGAGGCCTCACGGTTTATCAACGATTTCAATCGCGGTAACAAAGCCTTCGATACGCGCGATAAGTTGATCGAAAATATTAGCTCGCTAAATCAAAAGGCGGTTACGGCGTTTTATCATCAAGCTGTATTGGCCCCACAGGGCATCGCTATTCTCTCTCAAGTGTTGGGTAAAGAGGGTGCTAAAGGTACATATGCCCAACCGGAAGGTTGGAAAGCGTATCCAAACGTCTCTACTCTGCAGAAAACACTGCCTGTTGAGGCTCAGTAAACATGGTTCAACCGCAGATCTTAGATCCGCTAGCGCTCCCTCTCTATGGGGAGCGTTTGATCGAAGCGTCGGCAGGGACAGGGAAAACCTTTACCATCGCGGCGTTGTATCTGCGTTTATTACTCGGTTTAGGCGGGGAGAGTGCTTATCCTCGCCCACTATCGGTAGAAGAAATTCTGGTAGTGACCTTTACCGAAGCGGCAACCAAAGAGCTACGTGGACGTATTCGTGAGAATATTCATCTCATGCGTCTTGCCTGCGTGCGAAATTTTAGTGATGACCCGCTTTTCTCCTCTCTTCTCCCACAGATACCTGATTTGGCTTATGGCGCTTCGCAGCTATTGGCGGCAGAGCGGCAGATGGATGAAGCAGCTATCTATACGATTCATGGTTTTTGCCAACGGATGCTGGCGCATAACGCCTTTGAATCCGGCATGTTGTTTGAGCAGACGCTAGTACAGGATGAATTACCTCTAAGGCGGCAAGCTTGCGCAGATTTTTGGCGGCGTCACTGTTACCCTCTGCCTTTGGCGATTGCCAGAGCAGTGAGCCAAGAGTGGAGTGGGCCAGAAGCGCTCTTAAGCGATTTAATGCCCTATCTGCAAGGGGAAGCCCCCGAGCTTCACCGACCGCCAAATGACGAAGAGACACTGGTTATTCGCCACCAGCAAGTGGTTGCCCGTATTGATGATATTAAGCAGCAGTGGCGCGCTTCTGCGGGTGAATTGCAGGGGTTAATCAGTGATTCTGGTGTAGATAAGCGCAGCTATAGTACGCGTTATTTACCAGTATGGTTGCAGGCTGTCGGGGAGTGGGCCGAATCAGAGACGGAAGATTACCAACTGCCTAATGCGTTGGATAAATTCCGACAGTCCGTCTTAGATGAAAAAACCAAGAAGGGAGTGGCACCTTCTCACTCTCTGTTTAGCGCTATTGATAAGTTATTTGATGAGCCACTGACGCTGCGGGATGTGCTGCTAGCGAGGGCATTAAGTGAGATCCGTTACTCAATTGTGAAGGAGAAACGTCAGCGGGCCGAAATGGGCTTTGATGATCTACTCAGTCGCCTTGATGTCGCTTTGCGCCGCCGTGGGGGGCAAGCGCTAGCAGATACTATTCGCCAGCGTTATCCCGTTGCCATGATAGATGAGTTTCAGGATACCGACCCTCAGCAGTATCGGATTTTCAGGGCCATTTATGGCCATAGACCCGACGATACTCTAGAAACACCCTGTGGTTTATTACTGATTGGCGACCCTAAACAGGCTATCTATGCGTTTCGTGGTGCAGATATTTTTACGTATATGCGTGCCAGAAAAGAGGTCAACTCTCACTATACGTTGGAGACTAACTGGCGCTCTTCACACGGCATGGTGAATGCGGTAAACCAGCTATTCAACCGATTACCTGCCCCTTTTCTGTTTGCTGAAATCCCTTTTCTGGCAGCACAACCCGCAGCCAAGAATGCCGCACTTGCTTTTGAATATCAGGGCAAAGTACAGGCACCTATGCAGTTCTGGTTGCAGGAGGGGGAAGGCGTTGGTGTAAGTGAATACCAGCAAATAATGGCTCGCCAGTGCGCGGTTCAAATCCGCAACTGGTTGACTGCGGGGCAAGAAGGTGCAGCATGGCTTCTTGATGGAAAAGAACGGCGTGCTGTCGAGGCGGCGGATATCACTGTTCTTGTCCGTAGCCGAGCAGAAGCAGCACTGATAAAAGATGCTCTGAGTGCGTTGGCGATTCCCTCTGTTTATCTCTCGAATCGAGAAAGTGTCTTTACGACGCCGGAGGCAAAAGACGTTCTCTGGTTGTTACAGGCTGTGCTCGCACCTGAGCATGAACGGACGCTGCGCAGCGCGCTTGCCAGCGGTTTACTCGGTTTAGATGCGCAGACTATTGAGAACCTAAACCAGAATGAGCGTGCGTGGGATGCCTTGGTTGATGAATTTGATGGTTATCGCCAGCACTGGCAGCGGCGCGGTGTTTTGCCGATGTTGAGAGAGGTAATGACTCATCGGCATTTGACAGAAAATATTTTGGCCTCTGAAGGTGGTGAGAGAAGAGTGACGGATATTCTTCACTTAGGGGAGCTTTTGCAAGAGGCCTCACTACCGCTAGACAGTGAACACGCATTGGTGCGCTGGCTGGCTCAACAAATTTCACAGCCAAACCATCAGGCAGATAATCAGCAGCTTAGATTAGAGAGTGATAGGCATCTGGTGCAGATCGTCACGATCCATAAATCTAAGGGGTTACAGTATCCGCTGGTTTGGCTGCCGTTTATCAGTAATTTCCGTCAGCAGCAGCAGGCGCTCTATCACGATCGTCAGACATTTGCGGCTACTCTGGATCTGCATCAAGGTGAAGAAGCCGTAGAGCTGGCGGAAGAGGAGCGGTTAGCTGAAGATTTACGTCTTTTGTACGTTGCACTCACTCGCTCGGTTTATCATTGTAGTATCGGCGTTGCACCTTTGAGACTGCGTAATAAAAAGCAGGGAGATACGGATTTACACAGCAGTGCGCTGGGGTACTTAATTCAGAAAGCCGAGTCAGGCGATGCCGCTTTTCTTGGCGAGTGCCTTAATACACTTCAAGATGGCGATATGGCACTCGTTCGTGTTGGGCATCTCGATGATCAGATATGGCAGGGTAAGTTGAGTACTGAAGGCGAGCATAGCGCACGAGAATTTAAACGTTCGATGGCAGATGCTTGGCGGGTGACCAGTTATTCCGGGTTGCAACAGCAGGGCAGCCATGTATTACAAGAGCTGTTGCCTAAACTCGATGTGGATGCTGTGGGAGAGAAGAGCGACGGCGAAGCCGAAGCGATGACGCTACACAGTTTTCCCAGAGGTGCTGCCCCTGGTTCATTCCTGCACAATTTATTGGAAGAGCTGGATTTTACACAGCCAGTTGCTCCGCTTTGGCTTAGCGAACAAGTTACTTTAAACGGCTTTTCCGAAGAGTGGTTGCCTGTGATGGAGGCATGGATGGAGACAATCCTCCAAGCGCCACTTAATGCTGAGGGGCTGACGTTATCAGCGCTAACGCCTGAGAATAAACAGGCAGAGCTTCAATTTTACCTCCCCATCCGTGCGCCTTTAATCTCTGGTGAATTGGATAGGTTGATTAAACATCATGATCCTCTCTCTGCCCGTTGCCCAGTACTGAATTTTCGTCAGGTACAGGGCATGTTGAAAGGGTTTATCGACTTAGTATTCTGTTGGGAAGGGCGCTATTACCTACTCGATTACAAATCGAACTGGCTAGGGGAAAATAGCGAGGCTTACACACAGGAAGCGATGGCCCAAGCAATGGGCGAGCATCGCTACGATCTGCAATATCAGCTCTATACATTGGCGCTGCACCGTTTCTTACGCCACCGAATACCCGACTATGATTATCAGACTCATTTTGGTGGCGTCTTCTATCTCTTTTTACGGGGCTTAGAACAGGATAAACCGGGGCATGGCGTATTCTATTGTCGCCCTGAATATGAGCTCATTGCGGGAATGGATGAGATGTTTAACGGTAAGAACCGAGCTGATAAGGCTGTGGAGGAAAGTAAATGTTAGCCCTGCTACAGCAAGCGGTGAAGGCGGGGTTATTACGCTCGTTGGATTTGCAGTTTGCCCGCTTAGTGGCAAATGAGGACAACCCACTGTTGGCACTGATTGCTGCCTGCCTGAGTGCCGATGCAGGCGTGGGAAATGTCTGCTTTCCTCTGCACCGATTAACGCCGGAACTTCTTTTCTCAGGGCGAAACCCTGCGCTTGCCGCTGAAATTTGGCAATGTGCTGGTGAGCCTGATGTCTCCGCATGTTTTGAGGTGCTACAGGCATCGCCCGCCGTGAGTGATGGTAGTTTGCCAACGCCTTTGGTCCTACAGAAGGATCGCCTCTATTTACAGCGCATGTGGCAGGATGAAGGGCACGTCGCAGCGTTCTTACTGCAAGAGAATGAGCCTGTACCTGTGGCGAGTGAGCGCTTACGTGACATTTTAAATGTGCTGTTTAGTGAATCGCAATTTGACGAACAGTCTTCTAGTGCGGCAGAGCCAGAAATCAATTGGCAGAAAGTTGCTGCTGCGGTTGCTGCGACGCGGCGTATTGCGGTGATTTCTGGTGGGCCGGGGACGGGGAAAACGACGACGGTAGCGCGTTTGCTGGCTGCGCTGATTCGGCTTTCACCAGATCAAAAACTGCGTATTCAGCTAGCGGCTCCGACGGGAAAGGCTGCGGCTAGGCTTACTGAATCCTTGAGTAGTGCGGTCCGTGGTTTGGGATTATCGGAATCTGAATTAGCTTTATTACCAGATGATGCCTCGACGCTGCACCGTTTGTTGGGGGCTCAACCTAATAGCTTAAAATTGCGCTATCACGCAGGTAATCCCCTGCATCTTGATGTGCTGGTGGTTGATGAAGCCTCGATGGTAGATTTGCCCATGATGGCGCGTTTAATCGCAGCGCTGCCTGTTGGGGCACAGTTGATTCTATTAGGTGACAGAGATCAGTTGGCATCGGTTGAGGCTGGAGCAGTTCTTGGTGATATCTGTCGTTTTGCCGAGTATGGGTTTAGCCCAGAAAGGGCAACTGAGCTTTCACAGTTGACGGGGTATGTGTTGGCTGGGCGTTCGGAAGAGAGCGTTTCAGTGGTTAGGGATAGTCTCTGTTTGCTGAAAAAGAGTTATCGCTTCGACGCAAGCTCTGGTATCGGGCAATTGGCCTTTGCCGTCAATAAAGGTGATGGTGCGGGGGCGCTATCCTGTTTCGATCAGGGATACGGTGATATCACTTTTCGTCCCTTAAAGCAGAGCGATGATTATCTCCAGCTATTGCAGGTGTGTGTTGAAGGCTATCGCCATTATCTACAGTGTGTGCAGCGAGATGAAGAGGCGGGTGTGATACTGGCGGCCTTTAGCCATTTTCAGTTGCTTTGTGCGGTACGTGAAGGGGCTTTTGGTGTGAGCGGTTTGAACGAGCGTATCGAACAAGCTTTGGTTAAGGCCCGCTTAATTCATAAAGAGAGTGGCGCGGCAGGACGGTGGTATTCCGGTAGACCTATTATGATAGGCCGTAATGACAGTAGCTTAGGGTTATTCAACGGTGACATTGGGATTGCATTAAGAAATGCGGAAGGGGACCTGAGAATTTATTTTCAATTACCTGATGGCTCTATTAAATCGGTTCAACCGAGCCGTTTACCGGAGCATGACACGGCGTATGCGATGACGGTGCATAAATCTCAGGGATCGGAGTTTGAGCATACTTTATTGGTTTTACCTGATGGGTATTTACCGTTGTTGACGAGAGAGTTGGTTTATACCGCGATTACTCGGGCGAGAAAGAGGCTGACGTTGTTTGCGGTGGAGAAGGTGTTGGTTTCGGCGATTAAGATGCAGACTGAGCGACGGAGTGGATTAGTGGAGAGATTGAATTAGAGGGTTTCGACGCCTTTAATGACTGGCATGATGTTTTTTGGTGGAGTTTGTTTTGGGTGGTGACAGTTTTGGTAGCGGGTTGATTTTCGAGCTTCCATATAGCACTTTCACTCGCTCCCAACCAAAGGGGGTGCGGACCCCCTTTGGGATCCTGCCGTTTTAGTGCTCTCTGGTCGCAAAATTGCGGTTGCTGCGCAACTTCCCTCGGCCATCTCCTTCGATTGCGGGTCGGCGTGATTCGCCATCCATGGCTCATGCCCACCTCAATCGCGCGTCCTGCACGATTGACCTTATCTATGGTGATACCTCGGCGCAATTTCTAATGCTCGTTCAGTGTTGCCTATACGAGAGTG
>DF158882.1:1405062-1416464 GCA_000307305.1 Enterobacteriaceae bacterium B14 | reverse complement strand
GAGAAATGCCAATGCCAACAGGCTTTCGAAACCTTATACCACTCCAAATAAACCCCACCAAAACAAACCAGCATCATCTAACGAGCATCGAAATGGCGCGAAGACCAGTGCCGGAGATGAGGGGCAAATGGGCAGGACGCCCATTTAAGGCGATTTGAGCGGGACGCGAATGGAGCCGACCCTCAATCGCAGGTGCTGGACTGAGTTCAGTTGCGAAGCAACCGCCATTTTCGGACATATCGCACCCAAAGCCGGGGAGGTGGGAGATGGCTTTATCCCCCACCTCGGAAGCCTGCACGGTGCAGCATGAAAACTCGCTGCCAACAGGCTTTCGAAACCTTACACCACTCCAAACAAACACCCTCACCAAGCACATAAAAGAATCACAAATCCGTTAATAAAATCTTCGATTTCCGCTGATAGTTATACAACGCCTGCTTCTTCATCGGCAGCACATCAATTTCCGCTGGGCTAAATCCCCGCTCCTGAAACCAATGAATACTCCGCGTCGTTAACACAAATAGTCTCTCCAACCCCATCTGCCTCGCCTGTGTCTCAATCCGATTTAATAAAACCTCACCCCGTGAAGAACTCCTATATTCAGGATGAACCGCAACACAGGCCATCTCTCCGATCTTCTCTTCCATAAACGGGTAAAGTGCAGCGCAGGCGATAGTCATGTTATCGCGTTCAATAATCGTGAACTTATCAATCTCCATCTCGAGCTGTTCACGAGAACGGCGAACCAAGATACCTTGCTGTTCCATTGGGCGAATAAGTTCCAGAATACCGCCTATGTCGTTAATGGTTGCGCGGCGTATTTGCTCTGCGCTTTCCATCACAATCTGTGTCCCTATTCCATCTCGTGAGAACAGTTCCTGCACCAAGGCGCCATCTTCTTGATAGCTGAGCAGATGGCAGCGGTGAACACCGCTGCGGCAGGCCCTCACTGCGCCGCGCAGAAATCTCACCGTACCAGAGTAGTAATCGCCCTCTTTTTCCAACGCTTCAATGCGCTGTTGTGCATCCACTGGGAACATCTCCGCTAAGATGTTGCCTTTATCGTCGGTGACGCCCTGAGATGAGCAGAAGCCGATCATCTTCTCGGCTTTCAGTTTAATGGCTAACTGAGTAGCGATTTCTTCAGATGTGAGGTTAAAACTTTCGCCAGTGACAGAAACAGCAACAGGGCCAAGCAAGACAATAGCGCCGCTATCGAGCTGACGGTGGATCGCCTCTTCATCAATTCGGCGAATGCGACCGCTATGGCAGTAATCGACACCATCATCAACCCCCAACGGTTGAGCAATAATAAAGTTGCCGCTAACAACATTAATATGCGCGCCCTGCATGGGGGTGTTGTTCAAACTCATGGAGAGTCTAGCCGTAATATCCAACTGAAGTTGGCCCGCAGCCTGTTTCACTAAATCTAACGAACGGGCATCGGTGACACGAGTATATTTGTGATAGTGGGGCTCGTAGTGATGTGCTGCCAGATTAGCATCGATTTGTGGGCGGGCACCGTATACCACAACGAGGCGGATGCCTAGGCTATGTAACAGGCCAATATCATTAACAATGCTAGTGAAGTTTTCATGATCGATAGCTTCTCCGCCTAACATAATGACGAATGTTTTACCTCTATGGGTATTGATATAGGGGACTGAGTGGCGAAATCCTTGAACCAACTCGGTGCTACGTGCTTTCACAATAGAACCTCTTTTTTGAATTATTATTCTATATTTCTGTATTTTTATTCTATTGGTGAGTAATTGGCAAGGGGAGAGTCACAGGATGGAATTTTTTCTTCCAGAAACGCCGTTAATTTGTTTTAATTCAGATAAAAATGCTATTTGAAAATTAAAATTAAGGCGTGATAGCTATTAGATTTAAAATAAACAGTAATAGCTAGATTTAACTATTTATTAGTGTCCTACGATGAAGCACCGTTATTCGGAATGTTATAGGTGCTTTATTACATTTTGAAAAGGTTAACTTCTGCCTTGGTAATGACATAGCTAATCATATTGGTTAGAGTTTTCTGCTCTTTTCTTTAGGGATAGGGGCGTTTTCAGCGGGATAAATTCTCTGTCATTGCGCTGATTTGTTTAGACTTATTTTAGGAGCCACATGTCGAATAATAACCATGATCTCACTCGCCGTCGTTTACTGCAGGGGGTCGCTGCTACGTGGTTACTTAGCGTCAGCCAGAT
This sequence comes from Enterobacteriaceae bacterium B14, assembly GCA_000307305.1. Lineage (GTDB taxonomy): Bacteria > Pseudomonadota > Gammaproteobacteria > Enterobacterales > Enterobacteriaceae > B14. The sequence goes on along the minus strand of DF158882.1, from coordinate 1,414,251 downwards.
TGGTTTGGCCGCTACGCCACAGGTTATTGCCGTTCGTATTTGGCCTTCATCAACGTATACCCGCATTACACTAGAATCTAGTACTTCTCTGAAATACAAGAAATTTTCTTTATCTAGCCCAGAACGTATCGTCATCGATATTGAAGGTGTTCATCTCAACAGTATCTTGAAGCAGATGAATGGGTTGGTGCAAAAAAATGATCCTTATTTAAAACAGGTGAGAGTCGGACAGTTCGATAAAAATACGGTTCGGTTGGTGATGGAGCTGAAACAGAGTATCAAGCCCCAGCTGTTTGTTCTGAAACCTGTTGCGGAGTTTCGTAACCGACTCGTCGTTGATCTCTATCCTGCCAATGTAACAACCAAGCAGGAGGAGGACGACCCGCTATTGGCGCTGTTGGAAGATTACAACAAAGGTGACATGGTTAAAGATGAGCCTGTTGTAGCAGCTCAGCCGGGTAGGGCTGGAAGGGAGCGTCCATTAATTGTGATGATTGACCCAGGGCATGGTGGTGAAGACCCTGGGGCAATTGGGCGTAATGGCACCCGCGAGAAAGATATTGTCCTACAAATAGGCCGTCGCCTGCGTACACTGATTGAGCGTCAGGGGAATATGAAAGCCTATATGACGCGTAATGAAGATGTGTTCATTCCTCTTAAGGTGCGCGTAGCCAAGGCACGCAAGCAACGAGCCGATCTGTTTATTTCGATTCATGCCGATGCATTTACTAACCGTTCAGCCAAAGGCGCTTCTGTTTTTGCCTTATCGAAAAAAGGAGCAACGAGTTCTGCTGCTCAGTTTTTAGCAAAAAGTCAGAATGAGTCAGATGAAATTGGTGGTGTGAGTCGTAGCGGGGATCGCTATCTGGATAACACGATGTTTGACTTGGTGCAGACGGTAACCATTAACGATAGCCTTAAGTTTGGTAAAGATGTGCTAGCGCGGATAGGAAAACATGCGACGTTGCATAAGAAGAAGGTGGAACAAGCCGGATTTGCCGTATTGAAAGCACCTGATATCCCTTCGATTCTAGTAGAAACAGCATTTATTAGTAATTTGGGCGAAGAGCAAAAACTGAGAACAAAGGCGTTTCAGCAGCAGATTGCACAATCCATAATGGCAGGGATTGTTGAATATTCTCGGACTCTTTATAAATAGCACGGGCAAGAGGGCTGAAACAGGGCGTGATGGGCTGGATGTGGATAAATAACAGGGATCGTTAAATGACAGGCACAAAAAAACACTCCTAAGAGTGTTATTTGGTTCTCTCTAAGAGAGATAAGTAATTGGTTGCGGGGGCCAGATTTGAACTGACGACCTTCGGGTTATGAGCCCGACGAGCTACCGGGCTGCTCCACCCCGCGTCCGTCTTACTTTATGTCACTTCTTACTGCTTTACTTCTATTTTTCTTACTCAGTAACGCTTGTAAGAAATTGGTTGCGGGGGCCAGATTTGAACTGACGACCTTCGGGTTATGAGCCCGACGAGCTACCAGGCTGCTCCACCCCGCGTCCGTGGATGCGCATATTACTCTGAGTGAGAAACGTTGCAAGCTTTTTTACATCAATATCAATCTTTTTGCGTTTTATGGTTACTTTTACTGCGTGATGGCGGTTTATTAATCGTTAATGTATAAGATAGCGTCCCATTTTTGCTGGTAGCAATTCCTTTATACATTTCCGTTTGCTATGGTGCTGACTGAATTTTTGGCGTTGCGAGAGGGTATGAGAGAAATGAAAGGACGTTTAGGTAAGTATTTGGTCAGCGGATTAGTCATTGCTCTGCTGGCGGGATGTCAGAGTAGGCCCACAGATAAAGGCCAACAATATAAAGATGGGCATTTAGTGCATGACTTAGAACTGGTCAATACACCAAACGCGAGCAGCCGCCCAGTTAATGGCCGGGATTTCTTTACTCAAGTATCGGCGATTCGAAATACGTCTTCTTCTTTATTTAATCGCAATAGCTCGACTTACCAAGCAATAGAACGCTGGGTTAACGCAGGCTCTGATCCGAAAAAGCTCACTCAATATGGTTTAAGCGCCTACCAGATGGAAGGTAAAGACGGTTTTGGTAACGTACAGTTTACGGGTTACTACACACCGCTTCTTCATGCCCGCTATACCAAACAGGGGCAATTCCAATATCCTCTTTATAGTATGCCGCCAAAAGGCAATGGTCGTTTACCGAATCGCGCAGCAATCCACAATGGCGCGCTAAGTGATAGATATGTTCTGTCCTATACCAATTCTCTGATGGATAACTTCATGATGGAAGTTCAGGGAAGTGGCTATGTCGATTTCGGTGATGGACGCCCTCCAATGTTCTATGGCTATGCGGGTAAGAATGGGCATGGCTATAACAGTATTGGTAAAGTGTTGATTGATCGTGGTGAAGTAGCTCGTGAAAATATGTCTATGCAGGCTATCCGTCAATGGGCTAACAGACACTCTGAGTCTGAAGTACGTGAGCTGTTAGAACAAAACCCTTCTTATGTTTTCTTCTTACCTAAAGCATCGGCACCAGTGAAAGGTGCTAGCGGTATTCCTCTGATCGCGAAAGCCTCTGTTGCGGCAGATCGTTCTTTGATTCCACCAGGTTCGACTATTTTGGCCGAGGTTCCGCTACTGGATAGCAGGGGCAAATTCACTGGTAAATATCAGATGCGCTTAATGATTGCTTTAGATGTTGGTGGGGCAATTAAAGGCCACCATTTTGATATGTATCAGGGCATTGGCGACCAAGCTGGTGAGATGGCTGGTTTCTATAACCATTATGGACGTGTTTGGCTCTTGAAGGTACCAGGAAGCGGTGGCCCGATATTTAATACTTATAATGGTCGATAAAACGACTCGCTAACTTACATCAATAATCTTGGTCAGTTTGTCTGACTTGTCAGGTGAGCGTTATAATGTTCGCCCAACGCAAAAAAACAGGCCTTTGCCTGTTTTTTTGTTATTGGTATACAAGCGGGTAGTTATTAACACCTGTTATCGCCCATTTATTTTCAACTCATTATTCATCTTCAGGGGAATAAGCCACGATGAGCACCGGGTATTCTGACGCCTATTTACAACGTTTTGGTGGAACGGCACGCCTATATGGGCAGCAAGCTCTGTCCCTATTTTCACAGTCTCATATCTGTGTGATCGGTATTGGCGGTGTCGGTTCTTGGGTGGCAGAAGCGCTTGTTAGAACGGGAATCGGAGCGGTTACGCTGATTGATATGGATGATGTGTGTGTAACGAATACTAACCGACAGGTACATGCGTTGCGCCAGAATGTTGGGCAGCCTAAAACCGAAGTGATGGCAGAACGTCTACTGGCGATTAATCCTGAATGTCGCGTTACCTGCATTGATGACTTTGTGACACCTGAAAACGTGCCTGAGATGCTCAGCCAGCCATTTGATTATGTGATTGATGCGATTGATAGCATTCGCCCAAAAGCGGCGTTGTTAGCTTACTGCCGTCGTTTCAAGATCCCCGTGATTACGATTGGTGGGGCTGGGGGGCAAATTGACCCCACTCAGATTCAGGTGACAGATCTTGCCAAAACCATTCAAGACCCTCTGGCTGCCAAATTACGAGAGCGTCTAAAACAGAGCTTTAATGTGGTGAAAAACAGTAAAGGGAAGTTAGGGATTGAGTGTGTATTTTCGACAGAGATGCTGGTCTATCCACAAGCCGATGGCTCGGTTTGCGCCTCTAAAAGCACAGCAGAGGGATCGAAGCGAATGGATTGTGCATCGGGCTTTGGGGCATCAACGATGGTGACAGCCACATTTGGTTTTGTTGCTGTCGCCCATGTATTGAAAAAAATGTTGGCGAAAGCGGCACGACAAGCCGCTAAATAAGCACTATGGCGCTAGATAGCGCTGGGCAATTATTTTTGCCTGAGCTGCTAACCCTTCTAAGCCTTGTGCTCGGGATGCGCTGAGTTGCTGGCCTATCCCTAACTCGTTGAAGAACTGTAACGGGTTGCTTGCTATCACTTGGGTTGCTGTTTTTCCCTCTAAGCTAACTAAAAGGATTGCCAGCAATCCTCGGACGATCCTTCCTTCGCTATCCCCATAAAAATGGAGCGAGCCATCTGGTCGTTGTTCGCCATTTAGCCAGACTCGGTTTTCGCATCCACTGATTTCATTGTTTGGTTGCTTGTACTCATCTGAGAGCGCGGGCAACTGGCGTGAGAGCTGGATGAGCTGTCGATAGCGATCTTCCCACTGTTTTAGCGGCGCGAAGCTATCCAACAGTTGTTGGGTAGTGATTTGGGTTCCAAAAGGGTGCGAAGCAATCATAACGTGTCCTGTTGGGCGATGACCTTAGGGCTAATCGTTGAGTATGTTGAGTGCATATTCGACAGCGCGACAGAGTGCATCAACATCATCTTGGTTATTATAGGGTGCAAACGAAGCCCGAAGTGTTCCCGAGACATTCAACGCCTGCATCAGCGGTTGAGCGCAGTGCTGCCCTGAGCGAATGGCGATACCTTGCTCAGATATCAGGCTGACCATGTCACTGTGATGTACGCCATCAAAATTAAAGGGGAGCAGGCTATTTTCACCTGCGCGGTAGCTGCGAAAACCGGGCAGCATTGCCAGTTTTGCATAGGCGCTATTTGCCAAGCTAATAGCATGATGCTCAGCAGCGACGAGATCGACGGAGTGCAACCACTCAAAGAGACTCCCCATACCCAGTACACCAGCGATGTGAGGTGTACCCGCTTCAAAACGTTGTGGGAAGGGCTGAGGGGTAAAACCGTTGAAAGAGGCCTGTTGCAACATTTTGCCACCGCCTTGCCAAGGCCCCATTTTTTCTAGCAAATCACCGCGGCCATAAAGTGCACCAATTCCCGTAGGCCCATACAGTTTATGGCCAGAGAAGGCGTAGAAATCGACGTCCAGTGCCTGTACATCCAGAGGTGAATGAACGATCCCCTGTGCGCCATCCACAACAACAATGACTCCTTGTTCGTGGGCAATACGCAGGGTGTTTGCGAGGTCGGGACAACCCCCAGTCACGTTAGACATCTGTCCTATAGCGAGTATTTTTGTGCGCTCAGTGAGGTAATGGGACAGATTAGCGACGTCAGGTAAAAGATCTGCACTTAGGGGAAGCTTCACAATGTTTGCCCCAGTTTGTTCGGCGACCATAAACCAAGGAATCAGGTTGGCGTGGTGTTCAGATTCACAAACCAAGATTTCATCATTGGGGCGTAGGCGTGGTCTAGCGTAACTTTGAGCGACAAGATTGATAGCTTCAGTTGTCCCCCGAGTCCAGATAATTTCACGGGGATCGCTGGCGTGCAGATAGTGTGCCGCGTGGCGGCGTGCAAGCTCAAACTGTGCCGTAGTATCTTGCGCAGATTGATGTTGGCTGCGGTGCACCGTTGTTCCGCTATGGGTGTAGTAGTTCTGAAGGGTATCGATAACCGGTTGGGGTTTTAGTGCGGTTGCTGCGCTATCTAGATAAACGCCCGTATCACCAATAGCAGGAAAGAGTTTGCGGAATGCAACAGGATCAAAAGATTTCATTATGGTTTCTCCCTCAGATAGGCGGCAAATGCTGTCCTATTTTAGACACAGAGACAAGCCTTAACTGTGTGATGTGAGAAAGAGTGCGTACTGATCTGAGTTTTAGTGAAAAAAGGACAAAAAAAAGCACCGCAATATGGGGCGGTGCTACAAAATCACTATGGACAGACAGGGTAAATGTACAAGAAGTGAAAAAGGTCCGAAAACCGGACAATGCAAACACAACATCACAACCACAGAGCCAAAAGTATCGATACTCTAAAACAGAACACCGGATAACTTCTCGTTCAGGCTCAGGAAGTGGCGCCACTATATGTATTTGCTGGTGTATCCTCAATGGACAAATTATAATAGCTCGCATTATAAAAACTAATGCCATGGCATCTGTTTTTCTTGCACCTTCTCCCCTTTGGATTATGGGTTAGCTATGTCAAAGCGATTACCTCCACTCAATGCACTGCGAGTATTTGATGCGGCAGCGCGCCATCTCAGCTTTACCAAGGCGGCAGATGAGCTTTTTGTGACGCAGGCGGCAGTCAGCCACCAGATTAAATCCCTCGAGGATTTTCTCGGATTAAAATTATTTCGCCGTCGAAATCGCTCTCTTTTACTGACAGAAGATGGGCAAAGTTACTATCTCGATATAAAAGAAATTTTCTCTTCTATTAATGAAGCCACACGCAAGCTACAGGCACGGAGTGCGAAAGGTGCTCTAACCGTGAGCCTTCTCCCTAGTTTCGCCATTCAGTGGCTGGTACCTAGACTTTCTAGTTTTAATAGTGCTTATCCTGGAATTGATGTACGTATTCAGGCTGTTGATAAGGATGAAGGGAAAATTGCAGACGATGTTGATGTGGCCATTTTTTACGGAAGGGGTAACTGGCCAGGGCTACAGGCGGAACTACTTTATTCTGAATACCTTATCCCTGTGTGCTCCCCTGCCTTGCTCACGGGGGAGCATCCACTAAAAGTACCTGCTGATTTAGCTCACCAAACATTGCTGCATGACACCTCTCGACGGGATTGGCTGGCTTACAGCAAGCAATTGGGTATTCAACATTTGAATGTGCAGCAAGGGCCTATTTTCAGCCATAGTGCAATGGTGGTTCAAGCCGCAGTTCATGGGCAAGGGGTTGCTCTAGTGAACAACGTGATGGCGCAGAGTGAAATTGAGGCGGGGAGGCTAGTGTGTCCATTTAACGAGGTCCTCGTCAGCAATAACGCCTTTTATCTCGTTTGCCATGACAGTCAGGCAGAACTCGGTAAAATAGCGGCGTTTCGGCAATGGATTCTGGCGAGTGCAGCGAGTGAACAAGAAAAATATGGTTTTCGCTACGATAATTAATTCAGTAGTGCTTGGCGGCGGGGATATATCTGTCACTTAGGCGCTATAACGAGATATTTTGTACTAACGGTACTGTTTTCATAATAAGGAATGTAACAATGAGTAGTCGTGCAGTACTAATTTTTGCTGCGTTCAGCGGTTTTCTATATGTTGCTTTGGGGGCTTTTGGTGCCCATGTATTGAAGTCATCGCTGGGTATTAAGGAGCTAGATTGGCTAGCGACAGGTCTGCAATACCAAGGCTTCCATACATTGGTATTGCTAGCGATAGGTATCGCTATGCAGTATAAGACAAATATTTGGTGGTACTGGAGTGGGGCGTTTTTGTCTATCGGTACTGTCCTATTTAGCGGTAGTTTGTATTGTTTGGCTCTATCACATTTAATGTTTTGGGCCTATCTCACCCCCGTTGGTGGCGTCTGCTTCTTGATAGGCTGGGCACTGATGGCTATGGGTGTTTTACGAAGGAATAAGAGGGCGAATTGCCATGAATAAGGTCGCGCTTTACTGCCGCCCTGGTTTTGAGAAAGAGTGTGCTGCTGAAATTGTTGCTAAGGCTGCGGAGTTAGAAGTTCACGGATTTCCTCGTGTAAAAGAGAACAGCGGCTATGTGCTGTTTGAGTGCTATCAGTTTGAAGATGCAGATAAACTTGTTAGAACTTTGAAATTTAACGAGCTGATTTTTGCTCGCCAAATTATGGTTGTCGGTGAGCTATTGCGCCATTTACCGCAGGAAGACCGAGTTTCTCCTATCGTTGGTATGTTGACGGGAGTGATAGAAAACGCGGGCGATTTACGCGTTGAAGCACCAGATACCAATGAGGGTAAAGAGCTGCTTAAGTTTTGCCGTAAGTTGACGGTACCGCTGCGCGCTGCGCTACGTAAAAGTGGTATTTTGCTCTCTTATGAAAGTGATAAGCGACCTGTCATACATGTCTTCTTTATCGCATCTGGGTGCTGCTATGTGGGGTACTCCTATAGCAATAATAATTCACCGTTTTATATGGGGATCCCTCGCTTAAAATTCCCATCAGCTGCACCAAGCCGCTCAACGCTGAAGTTGGAAGAAGCATTTCATGTTTTTATTCCTGCTGATGAGTGGGAAGAGCGTTTAGGCAGTGGTATGCAGGCGGTTGATTTGGGTGCTTGCCCAGGGGGATGGACATATCAGCTAGTGCAGCACAGCATGATGGTGCATGCGGTAGATAATGGCGAGATGGCGCAGAGCCTGATGGATACTGGGCAGGTAACGCATCATCGTGTTGATGGCTTTAAGTTTGAGCCGGTGCGTAATAACAACAGTTGGGTTGTGTGCGATATGGTGGAGAAGCCTGCGCGTATTGCTCAGTTGATGGCGGATTGGGTGGTGAAAGGTTGGTGCCGTGAGGCGATTTTTAACCTGAAGTTGCCGATGAAGAAGCGTTATGAAGAGGTGTGCCAGAATCTTGAGCTGTTGCGTAGCCAGCTTAAGGAGAATGGGATTAACGGTGAGATTCATGCGAAGCAGCTTTACCATGATCGTGAGGAAGTGACGGTTCATGTGAGAAGGATTTGGAGTGCAGTGCCGGGACGGCGGGATGAGCGGGATTAGGCCCTGTTTGTAGTGTGTTTTAGTATTTGCTTGATTTGGTGTAAGGTTTTGGTAGCGGGTTGATTACCGTATTTCCATATAGCACTTGCACCCGCTCCCGACCAAAGGGGTTACGGACCCCCTTTGGGATCCTGCCGTTTTAGTGCTCTCTGGTCGCAAAATTGCGGTTGCTGCGCAACTTCCCTCGGCCATCTCCTTCGATTGCGGGTCGGCGGGATTCGCCATCCATGGCTCATGCCCACCTCAATCGCGCGTCCTGCGCGATTGCCCCTATCTGCGGAGAGGCCTCGGCGCAATTTCTAATGCTCGTTGGGTGATGTGGGCGTGATTGCATGCCTATGTTTTTTGTGGCATTTGCTCGGCGTGGTGTAAGGTTTTGGTAGCGGGTTGATTTTCGAGCTTCCATATAGCACTAGTACCCGCTTCCAACCAAAGGGGGTGCGGACCCCCTTTGGAATCCTGCCGTTTTAGTGCTCTCTGGTCGCAAAATTGCGGTTGCTTCGCAACTTCCCTCGGCATCTCCTTCGATATACGGGTCGGCGGGATTCGCCATCCATGGCTCATGCCCACCTCAATCGCGCGTCCTGCGCGATTGTCCCTATCTACGGAGATACCTCGGCGCAATTTCTAATGCTCGTTCAGTGTTGCCTATACGAGAGTGTTCTTCTGTTTTTAAAACAAATGTTGTAGTTGGTGTTTGTTCAGCACTATTAGGA
>DF158882.1:1374618-1404355 GCA_000307305.1 Enterobacteriaceae bacterium B14 | reverse complement strand
CCAATACAAGAATATATCCTTAAAAACAGAAAGATACTAACAAATCAGAGTCGTCTAACGAGCATCGAAATGGCGCGAAGACCAGTGCCGGAGATGAGGGGCAAATGGGCAGGACGCCCATTTGAGGCGATTTGAGCGGGACGCGAATGGAGCCGGCCCTCAATCGCAGGTGCTGGACTGAGTTCAGTTGCGAAGCAACCGCCATTTGCGGACATATTGCACCCAAAGCCGGGGTGGTGGGGGATGGCTTTATCCCTCGCCTCGGAAGCCTGCACGGTGCAGCAGAGAAAAAGCCATGCCAACAGGCTTTCGAAACCTTACATCACACGAAAATATACACAAAAATTTACACTAAGCACTCGCGAGTCTAAGCTGCTGCAAATTACCACTCAACGTAAGATCACCCCGAAGCATCGCGACCTTCTTACTCAAGTAGGCATTCTCTTTATGCTGCTCCAATTTACTACGCCACCTGTCAGGAATATCCGGTAGATGGCTATAAAGCTCATCTAACGTCCGGTGCTGAGAAAGCAGGGCTGCGGCAGTTTTAGCACCGATACCCGGAACACCTGCGATTTTACTGCTGCTGATCCCTGTAAGCCCCCAGTAATCAGTAAGCTGCTCTACATCAACGTTAAACTCTTTTTTAACAAACTCTACGTCTAACCACCGTTTTTGAAAGTAGTCACGAATACGTATGTTTGGTGCTAGTAGCTGGCAGTAGCCTTTATCCGTTGAGACGATAGTCACTTGGTGCCCCGCAGAGGCGACTCGAGTCGCAAGTGTCGCCGCGAGATCATCGGCCTCATTACCAGGTGAGTGCCATGAAGCGACCCCTAGGTTTTCGAATGCCAGACGCATTTCCGGCATTTCTGCAGTGAGTTCTTCAGACATCGGGGTTCTTCCCGCCTTGTAGTCGGGTAAGCACTGATGCCGCCAGCTATGGCTGCGGTCGTCCTCATCAAAGACGGCAACGGCGTGAGTAGGTTGACTGTGTTGTATTAGTTGCTCTAATGCATGTCGACAGGCGGGAATGCAGGGGGAGCCTTGGACGGCATGGATCCGGCGAATAAGATTTAAAGCATCAACAATCAGTAAATGGATAGACATAAAGGAGAACCAATGTATTTGGCTTGAGGCATATTGGTATAAATAAAGCGCCTGCAAACCGTGAACCTAAATAGCCGCAGAGGAGCTCCACGGCTAGTGAGATATTTTTAGGCAAGGATCTCGTAGCAAGGCTTGTAAGCGGTTCCGCCCGGTAATTTCATCCGGTCCTGTTTGATGAAATCACGCAATAGGCTATCCATTTGCTTCATCATTTCAGGGTCACCACTTAACTGGTAAGGGCCATGTTCTTCGATAGCCTGAATCCCCACCTCTTTTACGTTACCCGCCACAATGCCAGAAAATGCTCGGCGCAGTGCTGCGGCAAGTTCTTCCGCTGGTTGCTCTGGGTGGAGATTGAGGCTACTCATATTTTCATGAGTAGGTGCAAAAGGAAGCTGAAGATCAGGCGCGATCTTAATTGACCAGTTAAAGCCATAAGCGTCACCTGATGCGCGTCGATTCTCTTTCACTTTCGGCATTGCCGCTTTCATCAGACGAGCGACTTCTTCAGGGTCATCAATAACGATTTGATAGTGGCGGCGGGCATTTTTACCCAATGTCTTCATGATGAAGGCATCCAGCACCTTAAAGTAATCGGCACTCTCTTTTGGCCCCGTCAAAATCAGAGGAAGAACCTGATCTTCATTCTCTGGGTTCATCAAAATTCCCAGTAGGTAAAGCAACTCTTCTGCTGTGCCGACACCACCTGGGAAAATGATAATTCCGTGAGCAATACGCACAAACGCTTCCAGACGTTTTTCGATGTCTGGCATGATGATGAGTTCATTAACCAGTGGGTTTGGTGGCTCTGCGGCAATAATCGAAGGCTCAGTCATACCGATAAAGCGGCCATCTTTATATCTTTGCTGTGCATGGCCTACGGCAGCACCTTTCATCGGTGCTTCCATAGCGCCAGGGCCGCAACCGGTGCAGATATTAAGCTCACGCAAACCAAGCTGGTTACCTACTTTGCGACCATAGAGATATTCGATCTCGTTTATTGAGTGACCGCCCCAGCAAACCACCATATTCGGGTCTTCGCCGATATGGAGTGCTCTGGCGTTGCGTAAGATTGAGAAGACCAGATTGGTGATATGCGCGGCGTCTTCAAGGTCGAGATCTGTAAAGTTGTTGGCAGCGGCTATTTGTCCGTTAACGAAGATAATATCGCGAAGAACAGCAAATAGATTAGCCTGTAGTGAGCGGATGATACGCCCGTCAACGAACGCTTCTTCAGGTGGATCGATAAGCTCAAGTTTTACACCACGTTCACGGCGTAATACATTGATATCAAAGGACTGGAAGCGCTCTAGTAGCTCTTTGCTGTTATCCGTTAGGCTACCCGAGTTGAGAACGGCAAGTGAGCAGTTACGAAACAGGCGGTACAGATCGCTGCTAGCCGTGCGTTTCAACATATCCACTTCTAATTGTGATAGTAAATCCATTGAGCCAAGTGGGCTGATATGTGTAATCAAGTCTACTCCTTTGCGTCCAATTGGACAGTAATTGGCCTAAAACATCGCCTTTTAACGCAGATAGGCTTCACATTAACGTTGTATAGATATTTTTGCCAAGCCTATCGTGTGCTGTTCAGTATATTGTTGCGAACTACCTCTAACTTATTGTCTGACAAGGCGCTCGCTCGCAGCCGTAAATGTGTAGTTTGCCCGGTAAGGATTGATATCTAGCCCACCTCGGCGAGTGTAACGGGCATAAACTGCCAGTTTCTCTGGTTGGCAATAGCGCAAAATATCATTGAAAATGCGTTCGACACACTGCTCATGAAACTCGTTGTGATGGCGGAAAGAGACGAGGTAGCGCAGCAGTGCTTCTCTGTTTATTTTTGTGCCACGATAGCTTATTTGCACCGAGCCCCAATCGGGTTGATGAGTGATCAGGCAATTGGATTTGAGTAAATGACTGACCAATATTTCTTCAATCACTCTGCTTTCAGCTGTGTTATCCGATGTTGCCTGCTGTAAATAATCGGCATTGAACTCGTAGCTATCGATGGTGATGTCTTGTTCATCAATACATTCACCGGCCATATTGCTGAGAGGATGGCCCTGTAATTCACTTAGTTTGAATAACTGAACGGTTACTTTTCCCTGAGCGCACTGTGCCAAATCGTGTTCTAGGGTCTCTCTTACCTTCTCCCAGTGGCTAAATGAGGTTTGGTTGAAGCTGTTTAGATAAAGCTTGAAGCTTTTTGACTCAACGAGATTGAGAGTGTCCGCTTGTAGCCGTACTTCAGCAACGGCGACCTGTGGCAGCCCACTGGCATTCAGCCAAGAGAGTTCATACAGTGTCCAGATATCCTCACCGTGAAAAGGGAGGTTATCAGGATAGAGGCCTAATGGCTCACGGTTCATGCTACGAGGTACTGCCTGTAGCAGAGTTGCATCATATTTATCACAGTAGGCAGTAGGCTTGCCCAGAGTGAGCCCAGCAAGCATTTGCTGTTGTTGAGTATCAGACATGCTGTTACCTCGATTGGAGATAGGTACAATACGCGTAGTTTAACGTAATGTTTTTAATCAACGGGAAGAAAATATGAATCTTGATCTATCGAAGGCTGATGTATCGCAGGTTGGTGTATCACAGGCTTTGGCTGAGTTCACAAAGCGCTATATCACTCTTTGGCAGGAAAAGTATGGTCATCATCCCGTAAGCGAAGAGTTGTATGGCTTTCCTTCCCCCTGTATTGAACAGACAGTAGGGGAGCAGGTGTATTGGTGTTCTAAGCCCTTTGTACCAGAAGGTGCAACGTTAGAGAGCGTTGAACGGGCACTGGAAATCTCGCTTTGTCCTGATATTCACCATTTTTATACCACGCAATTTGCGGGTGATATGACAGCCAAGCTTGGTGAGAAAGCGCTGACCCTACTACAGGTATGGAGTGAAGATGATTTCGTCCGTTTGCAAGAAAATCTCATTGGTCATCTCGTTACACAGAAACGTTTAAAGCTTCCCCCTACGCTATTTTTAGCGACAACAGACGATGAAATGGCTATGTATTCGCTTTGTAATAGAACGGGAGAGATTGTATTAGAGCAGTTTGGTAGTACAAATAGGGAGATTATTGCGGAGTCACTGGTACATTTTTTAACGAAATTAGAGCCGGTATTATTATAATTATTAATGAGTTAATATGTGATTGAACAGTGCCATGATTTCCCATTATTTCAAATGTTATTAAGTAGATAGCGTTGCTAAGTGGCCTTAATATTTGCTCTACATTTATTGTTGTTAATATTATGTTTACTTAATGTTTTTACAATGATATGGTCATTAACCGTTTATTCGCCACTATGACGAAATCCATCAAAAAACACGTCTTATTGCTTTTAGATAAGCGATAATGATGCCTATTTTGTAAGAGATGTCTCACAAAGATTGTGAGACATCTCTTTTCTTGCTGTATCAATATACTGTAGTCATTTTAAATTTTAGTTTATAAAACATAACGTTGTTTTATAGATGAACTGGCTTACATTGATTTAATACGGTTTTGCGTAGTATCCCTCCCTTGTATAGAACCTCATTTCGGGGGATATTAGATACACAGCAGGGAGAGCTGGCAGGACATAGGATGGTATCGGGAGATTACCAGCTTGAAGGAAAAAGCGAGAGGATGCACTCAGGATGAGTGAAAGGACAGCCTCAGGAAGAAGCTTAGGATGTTTCAGGATGAAACAAAGGACACCTCCAGGAGGGAGAACGAGAACTAGTCATGAGGACTAGCGGGTTAGGAAGACCGAAAAGGATGATGCGTCAGGACGATGCAGGATAAAAACGTCAGGATGAAAGAAGGACGATGCCAAGGATTGCCGGTTTAGGATAAGCCAACCAGGAAAAAGTTTTCAAGGATTGAGCAGGGAGCATTAAGTATAGCTGGATCGCTATAAAACGAACTGGGCGTACTGCGGAAGCAGTACGCCTTTTTTTATGGGCGTCATTCAGCGTTTCTTTCCATTATCTCTGCTCTTTTTTGTTAACATATTTTTGCCCTCTCTATAGGAATTATCCATGAACCCAAATACTGTTTTTGATACGATGATTTTCGAAGATGCCATTATTGAAAAAACAGCGTTTCAAGGGTGTCTGGTACAAAATTGCCAGTTTTATCGCTGTAGTTTCGATAACGTAGACCTGACGGAAACACAGTTTATTGACTGTGTTTTTTACGATGATACCCAGCAGAAAGGGTGCTCCTTTCAATATGCTTTGCTGAAAGATAGCAGTTTTAAGCGCTGTGACCTGACGATGGCAGATTTCCGTCATATCAGTGCATTAGGCTGTGAAATTCGGGAGTGCAAAGCTCAAGGTATTGATTTCCGCGGTGCCAGTTTCATGAATGCCATCACGCCGAGAACGTTCTTTTGTAGCGCTTTTCTGACAAAAAATAATTTTAGCTATGCCAATTTCCAGAGTGTCATTTTGGAAAAGTGCGAGTTATGGGAAAACCGTTGGAATGGTGCCAATATCGTAGGGGCCAATTTTAGTGGGGCCGACCTTTCTGGCGGTGAGTTTCATCAAGTGGATTGGGCATCGGCGAATATTACGCACTGTGATTTAACGAATTCTGATTTAGGCGATTTAAATATTAGGCGAGTGCAGTTGGATGGCGTGAAAATTGATAGCTATCAACAAAGCCAGTTGCTTGAAAAATTAGGTGTGATAGTGGTGAATTAGCCTCATCTAATGTGCTTGTCAGGACAGATATCAAAGTAGAAATAACAATATAAAGAGGAAAGAGCATGAATGATTTACTACGGGTTCAGCAACTATTGCATGAGATCCCTCCTCTAATGCGTGAGTTAATGCTCTGGAATGAAACACCACCGGATGCTGCTGCTTTCGAGAGCAGTGAGCCTTTCTGTATTGATACGATGGTGGCGTCTGAGTGGCTACAATGGATTTTCCTACCTCGTATGCTGGCACTGCTTGAAGGCAATATGACGCTGCCTTCTCGCTCTTCTGTTGCCCCTTATTTTGAAGAAGCGTTGAAAGAGTATGAGCAAGACCCTAAAGCGTTGTTGGTACTCTTACAACAGATCGACGATTTACTTAATAAAGACAATCAATAATGCTGGAAATTCTTTATCAGGATGAACACCTGGTCGCGGTCAACAAACCGTCAGGGTGGTTAGTTCACCGTAGTTGGCTCGATCGCAAAGAGAAAGTGGTGGTTATGCAAACCGTGCGCGACCAAATCGGGCAGCATGTTTATACCGTTCACCGTCTTGATAGGCCGACGTCTGGCGTATTGTTGATGGCGCTTTCTAGCGAAGTAGCAAAATTGCTCTCTAAACAATTTGAAGAGCACCAAATACACAAGACCTATCATGCAGTAGTGAGGGGCTATGTTGATGGGGAAGAGACCATTGATTACCCTCTGACAGAAGAGCTGGATAAGATTGCAGATAAATTTGCTAACCCAGATAAAGCACCTCAGGAAGCCGTTAGCCACTACCGTTCATTAGCCCAAGTTGAGATGCCCATTGCTGTCGGGCCTTATCAAACAACACGTTATAGTTTGCTGGAGCTGCGCCCAGATACGGGCCGTAAACACCAGCTGCGTCGGCATATGAGCCATATCCGTCACCCTATTTTAGGTGATTCAGCCCACGGTGATTTAAAGCAAAATCGGGCTCTTGCGGCGCATTTTAACTGCCCAAGGCTGATGTTACATGCGAGCCAACTTACGCTAAATCATCCGGTAACAGGTGAACACTTAGAGATCAATGCTGTTTGGGATGAGCCGTGGCGAGATCTCATGGTGCAATTTGGCTGGCAGGCATTTAATCCTAAGACCGACTTGATATAGATTCTTAAACAATCATAATCGGCAAATTCATTCGCGCTGTGACGGGAGAGAGAGAATGGCAGAAGTCGGTATTTTTGTTGGGACAGTATATGGCAATGCTTTAATGGTGGCTGAAGAGGCCGAGATGCTTTTAGCAAGGCAAGGCCATCACGTTAAGGTGTTTGAGGAAGGTGAACTTTCATCTTGGCAGTATTATCGTAACCACTATGTTTTGGTGGTGACATCGACGACTGGGCAAGGGGATTTACCGGATAACATCGCTCCGCTATTTTGTGAGTTACGGGACGTTGTTGGTTTCCAGCCAGAGCTGAAGTATGGCCTTATCGCCTTAGGTGATAGCAGCTACGAAAAATTCTGTGGTGCAGGGAAGCAGTTTGATGCACTGCTGCAAGAGCAGGGTGCAACACGTGTTGGTAAGAGCTTAGAGATTGATAGCACGGTAGATATGGAGCCAGAAAAAGCAGCGGCTGGCTGGATCGAAGCATGGGGTCATTTATTGAAGTAGCGTTATACCTTTTATTTTTCAAACGGCCCCAATGACTGTGGGCATATTTATATTTAGTAAGGTCCGTGCTGGTTCAGATGGAAATAACGCGGGTTAGTGCTCAGTATGTAAGTTGATATCCATGCTTAAAGCTAAAGTAAATTATTTTATTGTCATCGTATTAATGTGTGTTTGTGCGTGGAATATCACCGTTGTTCAAGCAGTACTTCTGGCCGATAATTTACCTAGTACTCAGTATCTTGAGGTTAAGCAAGATACTGAAATCTTTTCCCGTATCGGTGATCGAGTCATCTCGGTTGGAGAGGTGAAAAAGGGTGAGCTACTTGAAGTTAACGCAGAAGATGATGATGGCGATTATCAATTTAAATTTGGTTACGGCATCGGTTTTATTGATAGAGATGCTTTACGCCCAATCTCTAAAACACGCAAAGCCATCGATACATTAGGTGAATTAAATAAACCTCTCACCAATCAAAATCTTATTACTCATCGCCCTGTGGTGGTATATGGCAAGATGGGAGAAAAAGCGCGCGTTATCGCCGTATTAGAGGGGAATCTGCGCTATCCGATTATCGCTAAGCTTACCGGTGATGCTAGCCAGACATGGTATGAAATAAACTTAGGCGGGCAGCTCGGTTTTATTCGGGCATCTGATACAGAGTTGGATACCGGTATTCCTGTATTAACTTACCATCACATTCTGTTGGATGAAGAAAACAAGCGCTTTCAACACACATCCACGACAACATCGCTAGAGGCGTTTAAGAACCAAATGGCCTACTTGGATGAAGAGGGTTACCAAACTATCTCGCTTTATCAGTTAGAAGGATATTTGTTCAACCGGATTAACTTGCCCGCGAAAGTGGTGGTACTGACGTTCGATGACGGGCTTAAATCGGTCTCCCGCTATGCTTACCCAGTATTGAAACAGTATGGCTTTGAAGCGACGGCATTTATTATCTCTTCTCGCATCAAACGGTATCCCCAGAAGTGGAACCCCGATACGCTACAGTTCATGAGTATTTCTGAAATAGAAGATGTGCAGGATGTGTTCGATATTCAGTCACATACTCATTTTCTACATCGTTATGCTGGTGTACATCAGCCTATTTTACTTGTGCGCTCTTATCACAATATTTTATTTGATTTTGAGCATGCCCGAAGAGCCTTGGCTGAGTTTAACCCTCATGTGCAGTATCTCTCTTATCCTTTTGGTGGATACGACCAGAAGGCGATTGATGCAGCAAGGGATTCAGGCTATCACTTGGCGGTAACCACAGTTCAGGGAAAGGTTAAACCGGGGGATAATCCATTCACACTCAAACGCCTTTATATATTGCGTACGGATTCTATTCAGACGATGGCGGATCGGTTAGCCAATGGTGATCAGCCGAAATACCAAAGCGTGGGTGAGTAGTCGAGCTGTGAGTAGAAATACAGCGAGCTGAATAAAAAATAAATTCTGGGAAGTAGTAGGGCAATGCCTCGCAGCTTCCCAGAGGATGAATTAATCAGGCCATTTGAACCGGAATGGCGTAAGCGCGACGCTGCATGATGTTTTCACCTTCAAAATAGGCGACTTTAGGATGAAAACGGCGAGCTTCCTCATCTGGCATCGTGACATAAGAGCAGATAATCAGTTTATCCCCAACACAGGCCAACCGAGCGGCGGCACCATTGACAGAAATAATGCGTGAGCCTCTTTCTGCCACGATTGCATAGGTAGAAAAGCGTTGCCCGTTATCAATGTTATAGATATCGATAGCCTCATACTCCAGAATGCCAGCCGCATCCAAGAAATCCTGATCGATAGCACAGGAGCCTTCATAATGAAGGTCGGCTTGGGTTACGGTGACTCGATGTAGTTTACCCTGCAACATTTTACGCATCATAATCTATACCTTCGAATATCAATGAAACCAGATGTTCTTATTATGTGGGTGATACGTAGTTCCATCGACGTACGCCAAACTTTAGCTGTTACTCTTTTTATCCTGGCAATCCCTTTAAGACTGTCACCAATATTAGTCTGTTTTAGTTGACGAGTGATGAATTAATCTAACAGGCTAACAACGCGGTTATCGATTAAACGAGCATTGCCCAGCAGTGCAGCCATCAGGATTACGGCTTGCTTACTCTCTACGGTAATCGATTCGAGTGTGTCAGCATCGCGAATAAATAGCTCATCCGGTGTAAAACCTGCAGTTCGTAGCTCTTCGCTCGCATTTTCTAGCAGTTCATCAAACAGACGCTCTCCTTGTTCTACCGAGCTAGCAATTTTATTCATGATGCGATGAAGGGCAGGGGCAATGTTGCGCTCTTCCGCATTGAGGTAGCCGTTGCGGGAGCTGAGAGCAAGGCCATCTTTGGCACGAATAATAGGGACACCGACAATATCAATGTCATAGCCCATATCGGCAACCATTTTGCGGATTAGGGCCAACTGCTGATAATCTTTTTGACCGAAACAGGCGACATCCGGTTGTACCAGATTAAAGAGTTTGCTCACGATGGTGGAGACGCCGCGGAAATGGCCGGGACGAATGCTGCCTTCTAGCATGGTTGATAGCCCAGGGACATCGACAAAAGTCTGCTGCTCATAACCCTGTGGATAGATAACACTAGGGGCAGGAGCGAAAACCAAGTCGACATTGTGCCGAGTCAGTTTTTCACAGTCTTCTTGCAGCGTGTGCGGGTAACGGGCTAGATCATCTGCACGCTCGAACTGCATTGGATTGACAAAAATGCTCACAATGACAATATCCGCTCTTGTTTTCGCTTCTTTAACCAGTTCAAGATGCCCTTCATGCAAATTGCCCATGGTAGGTATCAAGGCAATGCGCTTACCTTCCTGACGCCAACGACCGACTTCACGGCGTAGGAGGGGGATATTCTCAATAATTATCACTCGTCTCTCTCCGAGGTTAGTTGAAGCTATACTCTTCAGATGGGTAGCTACCTTGCTCTACTTCGTCAATATATTGGCGCACGGCAAGGCGTAAATCACCGGCCTGTGCCAGAAAATTCTTGGCAAACTTAGGGGTATGCTCACCTGTTATTCCCAATGCGTCGTGCATAACAAGAATCTGCCCATCGGTGACGTTACCTGCGCCAATACCGATCACCGGAATATTCAGTGTCTGGGTGACTTGTTCTGCTAATGTTGTAGGAACACATTCTAGTACTAAAAGCTGCGCTCCGGCACGTTCCAACAAAATCGCATCCTCTACCAGTTTTTCTGCAGAAACACGGTCGCGCCCCTGAACTTTATAGCCGCCAAAGATATTCACTGATTGAGGCGTCAGGCCAAGGTGTGCGCAAACAGGAACGGCTCTTTCGGTAAGAGAGCTTACAGTTTCACAAAGCCAACTGCCCCCCTCAAGTTTCACCATATTGGCCCCGGCACGCATAAGCTCCGCAGCGCTCATATAGGCTTGCTCTGGCGTTGCATAGCTCATGAAGGGGAGGTCTGAGAGCAGAAGACAGTGGGGCGCACCACGACGAACACAGCGTGTATGGTAAGCAATATCATCAATGGTAACAGGCAATGTACTGTCAAAACCTTGTAGGGTCATGCCTAAAGAGTCGCCGACCAGCATGACGTTAATACCTTGTTCAGCGAACAATCGTGCAAAGCTGGCATCATAAGCCGTCATGGTGGCGAATTTGCGCTGTTCTTGTTTCCATTGACGCAGGTGTGCTGTGGTGGTGTTTTTCATCGATGATTCTCTGATGGATGGTGACTGCCTCAAAATTTAGCTCGGCTTGTTCTATTTCGGTGACGTATTGTTAAATATTTGTGAGCTAGATATTTTTATTTTTTCATTATCGATATGACAGATGTGTTCGTTTTTCACCTACAAAATCTGTGGGGTAGTCAGAGCTAGAGAAAAGTGAATCAGGATAAAACTAATAGTAGTGAAAAAGAAATAATGAATTAAGGGTAGTTCTGTTTTAGTACCAGAAAACCATATCGTTACGTGGTGTGATATCGACTAAATCAGCTAAGCGCGTCCCGTCAGGCAGAATTAAGTCTGGTGCTAATTCAAAAAGAGGGTAAAGCATGAATTCACGCACGTTTAAACCGTAATGAGGCACGGTAAGACGGGGGGTGTTAATTATTTCATTACCGTAAAGTAGCATGTCTAGATCGAGCGTTCTCGGCCCCCAGCGTTCATCTTTGCGCTCGCGCCCTTGAGATAACTCAATCGCTTGGGTGTGATCTAGCAATGATTCCGGAGCAAGTTCGGTATCTAATGCAACAACGGCATTCAGATAATCGGGTTGATCCTGCGGCCCCATGGGTTTTGTGCGATAAAACGTTGAGCAGGCGATAACACGACTCATAGGGATCACCCCTAATGCTTCTAGTGCGTTATGCACCTGCTGTAACGGATCGGCCAGATTACTGCCGAGCGCAATATAAACGCGTATCACGCGCTATGCTCTTTGCGTCGATTTGACGGTGTACGCTTGCGTGGACGACGTTGGCGGAAACGGCGCTGAGACGGCTCTTCATCCAACTCATTGAGCATGGTTTTCTGCTGGGCGGTAGGTTGCTTTTGGAAGTCATCCCACCACTGTGCCAGTTTTGTAATTTCCTGACCGCCTTCAACTTCCGCACGAAATGCCAGTAAGTCATAAGCTGCACGGAATTTAGGGTGCTCCATCAGCTTATAAGCACGTCGACCTTGTCGGCGTGGTAAACGTAGCTGCAACTGCCAAATATCACGAACCAAAGCAGTTATGCGCTTAGGAATCGCTAATGTTCGGCATTGTTCATCCAGAATATCGTTAGCCGCAAGTGCAAAGGCATCGTAGTAGGCTAAGCCGCTTTCCTGAGAAAGCTTCTGTGCGTGTTCAATTTGTGGATACCACAGCATGGTAGCGAACAGAAACGCAGGGTTAACGCGTAATCCACTTTGCAAACGGCGATCAGTATTTTTAAATACCAATGCCAGAATTTTCTCCATATGACTGTCGCCGTGTTCCGTAAATTGACGGGCGATAATCGGGAATAGGGGCTGGAAGAGTTGGTATTCGCAAAGTTTAAGATACGTTGGGTAGGCATATCCCGCTTGCAGTAACTTGAGTGACTCCTCAAAGAGACGCGCCGTTGGGATCTCTCTTAATAAGGAGGCAAGACGAGGGATTGGTTCTGCCGTTTCTGGCGAGATCGTCATATTTAGCTTGGCAGCGAAACGCACGGCGCGCAGCATCCGAACAGGATCTTCACGGTAGCGGGTATCAGGATCGCCAATGAGCCGAATGATACCGTTTTGTAGATCGCGCAGCCCGCCCGTGTAATCACGTAACGTGAAATCGGCAGAGCTGTAATACAAGCTGTTAATCGTAAAATCACGACGCTGGGCATCTTCTTCTATTGAGCCATAGACGTTGTCGCGTAATAGCATCCCATTCTGGGCCTGCTGTGAAATCGCATTATTGTTCGCTTCGTGGTGCCCTCGGAAAGTGGCAACTTCAATAATTTCCGGGCCAAACATCACATGCGCTAGACGAAAACGGCGACCAATTAAGCGGCAGTTGCGAAATAGCTTACGCACTTGCTCTGGGGTCGCATTCGTAGTGATATCGAAGTCTTTCGGCTTTTGGTCCAACAATAAATCGCGCACGCCACCGCCGACTAAATAGGCCTCAAAGCCTGATTTATTCAGACGATAAAGTACCTTCAGAGCATTATCACTGATTGCCTGACGGGAGATGTTATGCCGATCGCGCGGGACGATCGTCATATGATTTTGGTCTTCTGTTTGTGTTTGCGCCGTTTCATTTTCTTCGCGGCTTAATACCTTACGGCAGAAGTTGGCTACGCGGGTAAAAATGGTGCACCTCGATAGTGACGAATAGAAAAAATATCATGCAAAAAATAGCGGCTAATAATAGCTCACGAAGGCGGCTTTGAGAATGCCAGAGAGAGCTAAGATACTAGAATAGAGCAATATCAGGCTTTTTACATAAGCTACTAATTTGAATTATAGGGTAATTATCTAGTTTGCTATTTTATAGTGAGGGAGTGATTAAGTAAGTGATTAGTTGATAGTTTAGAGATAAGTCAGGTTATTTTGAGTATGTTCACCGTATTACGCCCACTAAATGGCGTTTTTTAGGGGCGATATTTGTAATCTTTTTGGAATGTCACCTAAAGACCAATGTGAAATAGCCCATATTATGAGCTGCTCTAAACTGGCATCTTTTATATCAAGAGGCAGGGATTGCCCAAGAAAATGTAGGGCCTGAATAAGAACGGGTCTGGGATCGTCATGCGGTAATGGGGGGGCGTGGTTCTGTTTGGAAAGTTTATTACCGTCATTGTTCAGTGCTAATGGCAGATGAATATAGTGTGGTTCTGCGGCATTTAATGCGCGATAGAGTGCAATTTGGCGTACTGTCGGTTCGATTAAATCAGCACCGCGCACAATTTCAGTCACGCCTTGAAAGTGATCATCTACGACAACCGCCAGATTATAGGCAAATAGCCCATCGCGACGAAGGATAATAAAATCCTCTTTAGCAAGAGCAGGATTTGCGGGCAATAAGCCTTGCAAGCCATCGGTAAACTCAACAATGGGGTGATTTTGTTTCAGGCGAATCGCTGCGTGTTCAGGGCCAAGTTGCAATAAGCGACAGTGCCCATCATACACACCACCTAGCAGTTGAATACGACTACGAGTACAGGTGCAGTAATAGCAGCTCTCTTGTTGTTTTAATTGGGCTATCGCCTCTCGATAAGCGTCATGGCGTTGTGATTGGTAAAGAACATCCCCATCCCAGTAAAGGCCGTAGCGTTCAAGAGTGGACAGAATCCGACTGGCGGCACCAGCCACTTCGCGGGGTGGATCGATATCTTCGATTCGAACTAGCCATTTTCCCCCCTGTGCACGCGCTTGTAGGTAGCTGCCCAAAGCCGCTATCAATGAGCCGAAGTGCAAATCTCCAGAAGGCGAGGGCGCAAAGCGTCCGATATAGCCGTTATCCGCTCTCTCTTTTTGTACAGGCATTTTTTTATAAAGGAGTAATCAGGTATGTTGAAAGATGAAGAGGTGATATTAAGGGATATAAAAGAAAGAGGCGCTATCACATTAATGTGTAGCGCCGTCCCTATATTAATTAGCCTGCCATCTGCTTTTCGCGGATTTCAGCAAGCGTTTTACAGTCGATACATAAATCAGCCGTTGGGCGGGCTTCTAGTCGTGGAATACCAATTTCAACACCGCAGGATTCGCAGTAGCCAAAATCTTCATCTTCGATCTTTTGCAGCGTTTTCTCGATCTTTTTGATCAATTTACGCTCGCGATCTCGGTTGCGTAACTCCAGACTGAACTCTTCTTCCTGAGTTGCTCGGTCAGCAGGGTCAGGAAAGTTAGCGGCTTCGTCTTGCATATGAGTTACGGTTCGATCAACTTCACCTCTGAGTTGATCGCGCCAAGCCTCAAGTATGCGTTTGAAATGAGCTAACTGGGCTTCGTTCATATACTCTTCGCCCGGCTTCTCTTTATATGGTGCCACCCCAGCGATGGCGAGAATGCTCAAGGACGATGTTTTACGGGTTTGCCCTTCTTGCATGTCGGCTTCTCCTAATTCACGCACTATCGATCCCCAAATGGGGGGAAAAAATCAGGCCGCTATAAATAACAGAAGGAAGAGGGGATAGCAATTATTCCTCATGCTAGTTTTGTAATGCTGTGAAAGAAGCCGTATTTACTGGCATGAAATAAGATTTTTATCTCTATGACCGGTAAATATTTATTTCACGATTTCCGTAATAAAGGGTAATCGCCGGGTTAACTCCATCCCTTCGGATGATAATTTAGCCCCGTAACACAACACTTCCACACCCTGCTTCAACGCCTGATCGAGTAAGTCGGCATACATTGGATCGATATGCCTTGCGGCAGCAACGTCCGTGATCCCTGTATGTAAAACGACAAACAACAGCACTGCTCGCTGTTTCTGTTCAGCCATATACTGTAGTTCGCGTAAGTGTTTTTGTCCTCTTGTTGTCACGGCATCAGGAAAATAACCTCTTCCATCCTGTAACAATGTGACGGACTTCACTTCAATATAGCAGTCGCACTGTTTTTCCGCCTGTAATAACAAGTCGATACGGCTATTTTCTGTACCATATTTCACCTCTGTTTTTATGCTTTCATAGCCTAAAAGTTCAGAGATAGTCTGTTTTTCAATGGCCTCTTTTGCTAATTTATTTGCTTGCAATGTATTGATGCATATCCACTCTCCCCCTTGTGTTTCTGTTAGCTCCCAAGAGTGAGGATATTTACGTGTTTTACTCTCAGAGGTGGAATACCACACGGTATCCCCCGGTGTTGCACAACCGGTCATGGCGCCAGTATTCGCACAGTGCAGCGTAAACTCACGGCCTTCTGGGGTAACAACATCAGCGAGAAAGCGTTTGTAGCGTCGAATTAAGGTTGCGGATTGCAACGGGACAGGAAACTTCATAAATACCCTTCATATTTTTTTAGTTATAGCAGCGTTGTTTTTTATTGTTCTATTTCGTGAAACGGCCACTCTTCCACTGTTCGATAGCGAGTACGCCCTTTTTCGAAAAGTGATTCGCACAGAGAAAAGCTAGTTGCCTGCATTGCCCAGTTAGGTGTTGCAGGGGGAATACTCACAGGATGAGTGGCACCACGAAGTAGCGTTACATGCGGATGAAAAGGGCGAAAATCTTGTACGCAACCGTTACGGGCTGCATGAGAACGTAATAGCTCTGCTAGCTGTAATAAAGGACGAGGGCAGCGCTTTATGCCAAGCCAGACAACGCCGGGCCGTGGCCAGTGGCCGAGATCGTCAAAAATCAGAGTGAACCGCTTTTGTGCGATTCGCCCAGCTACGCGCTGTAAAGCCTGCGATTTTTGCTCGCCGATATCCCCAAGAAAAGCTAGCGTGAGATGTAGGTTTGCGGCCGCAATGGGTTTGCCACTTTCAGGAGAGAATGCGCCAGCTCGCCAGTGCACGATCTCGTTTTGCAGAGTGGGTTCTAGAGGAAGAGAAAAAAACAGACGGCGCGCGGAAGACATACATATCTCTACTGTGTTCATTTCGCAAAATGGTACCATAGCAAGCACTGTTTTGGCGTTTTGTCTGATTTTATCACCCATTAGTTCGGAGATTTTAGTGCCTCTTCTGCCCGTAAGTGACGTGTTAAACGAGTTGTTGGATGTGCTGCATTCTTCCCCTCAAGTTTTACTCAATGCACCGACAGGCGCAGGTAAATCGACATGGTTACCATTACAGCTTCTTCATTCCCCCATCTTCTCTGGCAAGATTTTGATGTTGGAGCCTCGCCGGTTAGCTGCTCGAAATGTTGCAGTACGCTTAGCGGAACAATTGGGAGAGAGCGTCGGTGAAACCGTAGGCTACCGAATGCGCTCGGAGAGCAAAGTTGGGAAAAACACCCGATTAGAAGTGGTCACCGAAGGCATTATGACCCGAATGTTACAGACTGACCCCATGCTAGAAGGCGTATCGCTGGTCATTCTGGATGAGTTTCATGAACGTAGCTTACAGGCTGATCTCGCTCTAGCTCTTCTATTAGATGTACAACAGGGGCTTAGGGACGATCTCAAACTCTTAATTATGTCAGCCACGCTAGACAGTGGCAGGTTGAGCGAGCTGTTACCTGATGCGCCAACCATCACGTCATTGGGGCGAAGCTACCCAGTCGAACGCATGTTCCATCCCCTCTCATCTCATGAGCGCTTAGAAGACGGGGTTGCTGCCGCTGTTCAACAACTTTTGCGAGAAGAGCAGGGTTCGCTGCTTCTTTTTTTACCCGGCGTCGCAGAGATCCGCAGAGTGCTGGAACGCTTAGAGGCACGAGGTATCCCCGATACCGATTTATGTCCTTTATATGGGGCATTACCGTTAGCTGAACAACAAAATGCCATTCGACCTTCTCCTATGGGCAGACGCAAAGTTGTGCTAGCAACCAATATTGCGGAAACCAGCTTAACGATCGAAGGCATCCGGCTGGTGATGGACAGCGGCTTAGAGCGCGTCGCCCGCTTTGATCCTAAAAGTGGGCTAACGCGGTTAGTCACACAGCGCATTAGCAAAGCATCAATGACTCAGCGAGCAGGACGAGCAGGGCGTTTAGAACCAGGGATCTGCTGGTTTCTGTTTGCAAAAGAGCAGGCAGAACGTGCAGCAGAGCAGTCTGATCCAGAAATATTGAATAGCGATCTATGCAGCCTATGGTTAGACCTTCTCCAATGGGGATGTGCGGATGTGGCCCAGCTAAACTGGTTAGATGCACCTCCCCCAGTGGCGCTCTCTGCGGCCCAACACTTGTTAAAAGAGCTTGGGGCGATTGAGAGTCATGGGCAGCTCAATACCATAGGGCGTAGCATGGCGGCTATTGGTTGCGATCCCCGTTTGGCTGCCATGCTAGTTGCAGGCGAAAAGCAGGGGCTAGATGCGCTCGCTACGGCGGCGTTGCTCACAGCCATTATTGAAGAACCACCGCGGCACGGCAGCTTAGACCTCACATACTGGCTATCCAAACCCCAACCAAACTGGCAGCGCCGAGCACAGCAACTTATTCAGCGACTGACGAAAAAAGCGGGAGCGATAGATATTGATTTAGCGCCTTATCTGTTGGCTCAAGCGTTCCCCGACAGAATTGCTCAGCGCCGTGGGCAGGATGGGCGTTATCTTTTGGCTAATGGGTTAGGTGCTGCGGTAGATCGTGATGAATCACTCTCACGCACAACGTGGTTAGTTATCGTCAATTTATTGCAGGGTACACAAAGCCCAGATGCACGAATTTTATTGGCACTCCCTATCGACCCTGATGTACTGGCACAACAGTTGCCCTATTTAGTACAGGAAGAGACGGCAGTAGAGTGGGATGAACAAAAAGGTTCACTACAGGCGTGGCAGCGGTGGCAGATTGGGCGGCTTATTTTAAAAGCGCGTCCTTTGGCAAAACCATCAGAAAGCGAATTACAGAAAGCACTGCTGGGGTGGGTTAGAGCGCAAGGGTTACACCAACTGGGTTGGGATAAACAAGCAGAGCAGCTACGATTGAGATTGCAGTGTGCGAGCCGCTGGCTGCCAGAAGGTCAGTGGCCTGCTGTTGATGATGATAGCCTATTGAATTCATTGGAAGAGTGGTTGTTACCCTATCTCAATGGCGTAAAAAATCTGGCGGGTTTGAAGAAAATTAATCTCGGCGTGGCTTTAGAAAGTCAGCTAGACTGGGCGCTGAAAAAGCGTTTGGATAGCGCACTGCCTACCCATTACACTGTGCCAACGGGTTCTCATTTACCTATTCGATATGACAGTGAGCGCCCCCCTGTTTTGGCTGTGCGCTTACAAGAGGTTTTCGGTGAGCGAGAAAGCCCGACAATTGCAGAAGGGCGGGTTCCTCTGGTGTTAGAGCTACTCTCTCCAGCTCACCGGCCCTTACAGATTACTCAGGATCTTGCTGCATTCTGGCAAGGAGCCTATAAAGAAGTGCAAAAAGAGATGAAAGGGCGCTATCCAAAGCATGTATGGCCTGATGATCCGGCGAATACAGCACCAACACGCCGCACTAAAAAGTATCAGGGCGGTTAAATCGTTTAAGGTTTCCTCTTCGTTCAATGGATGAGAGAGAAACACATGAATATTTCGTCGTAATGAGCCGTATCAACGGTGATAAGAGGCAAGCTGAATGTCTGGGAATGATAGAGACCCTATCGGGCGCAGAGGAAAGAACAGTGGACAGAGCGACCGTGAGTCATCCTCACGCAAGCGTCCAACACACCGACGCAGAGACGATGACGAAGATCTCTATGATGACGATCTTCACTATGAAGATGACGGCTATGATGACGAGGATGATGATATGCCGCCGAAGAAAAATAGCAAACCACGTAAACGTCGCCGCTTTTTGGGGTTTATCTTTAAGCTGGGCCTCATTCTTTTCACCCTATTTGTGATTTATGGCTTCTATCTGGATTCCCAGATCCGCGATAAGATCGATGGTAAAATTTGGGATCTTCCCGCCGCAGTTTATGGGCGAATGGTTAATCTAGAACCTGGCATGTCCTACTCGAAAAAAGAGATGGTGGCCCTGCTTGAGGGAATGCAATATCGCGAAGTGTCCCGAATTACTCGCCCTGGTGAGTTCACAATAGGGGCGAAGAGCATTGATTTACTGCGCCGTCCGTTTGATTTCCCAGATGCTAAAGAAGGGCAGATTAATGCGCGTCTAACCTTTGATGACAGTGGTCTGGCAAGTATCCAGAATCTGGATAACAAACGTGAATTTGGCTTCTTCCGCCTCGATCCTCGCTTGATCACCATGATGCAATCCACATCGAGTGAACAGCGTCTGTTTGTTCAACGCAGTGGTTTCCCTGAGCTCTTGGTGCAAACCTTGATTGCGACTGAAGATCGCAACTTTTATAAGCACGATGGCATCAGTTTCTACTCTATTGGGCGTGCGCTACTGGCAAATATTAGTGCTGGGCGAACTGTTCAGGGAGCTAGTACCCTGACCCAACAATTGGTTAAAAACCTGTTTCTGACCAATGAACGTAGCTGGGGTCGTAAAATTAATGAGGCCTATATGGCGCTCATTATGGATTATCGCTATGGCAAAGAGCGGATCCTTGAGCTGTATCTTAACGAAGTCTTCCTTGGGCAGAGTGGCAACTCAGAAATCCGTGGTTTCCCTCTTGCGAGCCTGTACTATTTTGGCCGCCCAGTAAACGAACTGAGTTTGGATCAACAGGCGATGCTGGTGGGGATGGTCAAAGGGGCTTCACTGTATAACCCGTGGCGTAACCCGAAATTGACGCTTGAACGCCGTAATGTTGTTCTCAAACTGCTACAAACTCAGAATGTTATCGACGATGAGCTATACACCATGCTCAGCGCACGTCCTCTAGGTGTGCAGCCTAAAGGCGGTGTTATCTCACCACAGCCTGCATTTATGCAGTTAGTGAAAACTGAGCTACAGCAGCGTTTAGGCAGCAAGGCGGAAAATCTGTCTGGCATGAAGATTTTCACCACGCTAGACCCTGTCTCTCAGGATGCAGCAGAGAAAGCGATCACTGATGGTGTGCCTGTGCTGCGTGCTGAACGCAAAGTGAATGATCTTGAAGGTGCGATGGTTATCGTTGACCGTTTCAGCGGCGAAGTTCGCGCCGTTGTGGGGGGAACCGAGACCCAGTTTGCGGGCTTTAACCGCGCTGTTCAGGCACGACGCTCCATTGGCTCTCTAGCCAAACCTGCGACTTACTTGACGGCACTCAGCGAGCCGGATAAGTACCGTTTAAATACGTGGTTAGATGATCAACCTATCTCGGTGAAAATCCCTGGAGGTAAGAATTGGGAGCCGAAAAATTACGATCGCCGTAATCGCGGGCGGGTTATGCTGGTGGATGCTTTAAGCAATTCTTTAAATATCCCGACGGTTAACTTGGGGCTAGCAGTAGGGCTGCCAAAAGTGATCGAAACATTGCAGTTATTGGGGATCCCTAAAGAGGTTATCGAGCCAGTGCCTTCCATGCTTCTTGGAGCAATCAACCTAACACCAATGGAAGTTGCGCAGGAGTACCAGACTATTGCTAGCGGTGGGAACCGTGCGACGCTCTCTTCTCTGCGTTCTGTCCTTGCAGAAGATGGTTCGACGTTGTACCAGAGCTTCCCGCAATCTGAGCGCCGAGTACCAGCTCAAGCGGCTTATCTCACACTGTATGGGATGCAACAAGTTGTCGCCCGTGGTACGTCCCGTTCACTGCTGACGAAGTTTCCTAACTACAATCTGGCTGGGAAAACAGGGACAACGAACGACCTTCGTGATAGCTGGTTTGCCGGTATTGACGGTAAAGAAGTTGCCATCGCATGGGTTGGTCGTGACAACAATGGCCCGACAAAACTCACTGGGGCCAGCGGCGCGTTAACGCTCTATCGCCGTTATTTAGAGAATCAGACCCCGTTGCCATTGGTTCTTCAAGCGCCAGAAGGCATTGAACAGATGCAGGTCGACAGTGGTGGTAATTTCATCTGCTATGGCAGTGGAGTACGTACGTTGCCAGTATGGACAGATAACCCATCAGCGCTGTGTGTGGCTAGTCAACCCGTCGTAACACCACCAACCAGTGGCCCGTTATTTGGTGGGCCGCGAACGCCACCTCAAGAAGGGACTCCGCCACAGGCCGAACCGCCGAAGCAAGAAGAACAGAGCAATGATGCGCCAGGCTGGTTGAAGGATATGTTTGGGCAGTAGAACGGAAATAGAAAATAAAAAGCCCTCTGAATGATATTAGAGGGCTGAATAAACCTGATTAGGCTAAAGATTTCGTTAGATTGTCATAATCAGCAGACTGCCTTAATCAGCTTTTTACTGCTTTTAGAAAAATAGCCTGCGGTGATAAACAACCACAGGCTATCCCTACCATCACAAAACGTTACAGCTTGGCAAAGCAGCGACGTGCTGCGTTAACGGTGCGGTCAATATCTTCTTCCGTATGCGCTATCGACATAAATCCAGCTTCGAATGCAGAAGGGGCCAAGTAAACGCCTTCATCGAGCATTAAGTGGAAGAATTTCTTGAAACGCTCAACGTTACAGTTCATAACACCCTGATAAGATGTGACTGTTTCCGCATCGGTAAAGAAGATCCCGAACATACCGCCAACGTGGTTGACCACTAGTGGAATATTCTCTTCTTTTGCCGCTTTTAACAACCCCTTCGCTAGCCTATCGGTCAGTTCTGTCAACGTCTGGTGTACGCCCGTCTGTGATACTTCCATTAAGCAGGCATAACCTGCTGCCATAGCAATCGGGTTACCGGAGAGTGTACCCGCCTGATATACCGGCCCAGTTGGGGCGATAGCGAGCATCACCTCACGGCGTCCGCCAAAAGCACCGACTGGCATCCCACCACCGATGATTTTACCTAAACAGGTAAGATCGGGTGTTACGCCGTAGTAAGACTGGGCACCAGCAAGGGCGACACGAAAGCCTGTCATGACCTCGTCGATAATGAACAGTGCGCCGTATTGGTCGCATAGGTCGCGCAGGCCAGGAAGGAATTCAGGCAGAGGTGGCACGCAGTTCATGTTGCCAGCAACGGGCTCAACAATGATACAAGCAATTTCTTCTGGATATGTTTCGAAAGCTTCACGAACAGAGGCCAGATCGTTATAGGTACAGGTCAACGTGTGTTTAGCGAAATCAGCAGGTACACCCGGCGAGTTTGGCTGACCAAGGGTCAATGCCCCTGAGCCTGCCTTCACTAATAGGCAGTCTGCATGGCCGTGGTAGCAGCCTTCAAACTTGATGATTTTATCGCGATGGGTAAAACCCCGAGCAAGACGAATCGCACTCATGGTGGCTTCGGTACCGGAATTCACCATGCGAACCATGTCCATATTCGGCATTAAATCAGTGACCAACTGCGCCATGGTCACTTCCATTTCCGTTGGTGCACCGAAGCTTAAACCACGTTCAGCAGCTTCAATCACGGCGTTACGAATAGCAGGGTGATTGTGCCCCAGCACCATTGGCCCCCAAGAGCCTACATAGTCGATGTAAGCTTTACCGTCGGCATCATAAAGATAGGCACCGTTAGCACGCTCAACAAACAGAGGTGCACCACCAACGCCAGTAAATGCACGGACAGGGGAGTTAACGCCGCCGGGAATGAGTTGCTGGGCCTGCGCGTATAAACTTTCTGATTTACTCATCAATCGGTTCCTGGCTAATACGGTTATGAATATCCCAGAAACGTTAAGGTTTTCTGAGGATAAGAGAAGGAATAAAATGTCCTCTGGCTATTCTAAAGAAGAGCACTGTAGAGGGGAACCTCTGTAATAAGAATAGGGTGAGAATAGACCGAATAAACGGGCATTGTATTCTGCGCTTTTGGGGCGTACTGTGCTTAAAAAATAGTATGCTTGATACCCATAACCCAAGCAAATAACACAATTGATGATGTTAATACTTGAACGATTTACTCAGGTATTAGATAATTTAGCCCTACGAAGTTTGTTCCTACAGCAATACCTTCGAATACTGGTTGGGAGAATAAAATGAGTGATGCCACGGCGCTGCCACTGCAATTTACAGATGCGGCAGCAAATAAAGTGAAGGCATTAATTGCTGATGAAGAGAATCCAAACCTGAAACTGCGTGTTTACATCACCGGTGGTGGCTGTAGCGGTTTCCAGTACGGCTTTACGTTTGATGAGCAAGTTAATGATGGCGATATGACCATCGAGAAACAGGGCGTTGCTCTGGTGGTTGATCCGATGAGCCTGCAATATTTAGTTGGCGGTTCAGTAGATTACAGTGAAGGTCTAGAAGGCTCCCGTTTTATCGTGAGCAACCCTAACGCAAAAAGCACCTGTGGGTGCGGCTCCTCTTTCAGCGTATAAGACCAAAACATCCCGGCTCACTATAGATATGGTGCTCGGGATGTTACTTTTCTGCCCACCTTTCCTACTCATATTTCAACATACCGCATGCATTCATACGGTTCGTTTGCTCATGGCTTGAATACAAGGAAGGGGCAATATAAATCTAGATCGTAAATGTGGGCAATTTCAGGTGCCAGCGGATCGCGGTTAGACGAATACCTAGAGTAATTATCACACCTATCAACATGGCGGTTTGTAACGGTACCCCTAAATAGTGATAAAGCACCACATGCACCGTACCCCCAGCGATACAGGCAGTTGCGTAGATCTCGGTATGCAGAATCATTGGAACTTCACGTGCTAGCACATCACGAAGAATACCGCCGCCGACGCCAGTCAATACACCCATACACACGGCAACCATTGGCCCGACATCAATCGCAAGGCTCTTATTTACCCCAATCCCCACAAAAACGGCTAATCCGACGGCGTCCAGCACGGGCAGTACCCATTTAGGTAAACGACGAGGCTGGCGTACTAGCACAATCGCTAACATGCTCGTTACTGCAGCGGCGATAAGGTCTGTCGGGTCTGTTACCCAAAAGGCGGGGCCATTATCTAAAATCATATCGCGGATTGTGCCTCCACCGATGGCGGTCACAATGCCCAACACTAATACGCCGAAAGGATCCATGCGAAGCTTGCCCGCAAGAAGGACACCGGAGAGAGCGAATACCACGGTGCCAAGAAGATCAAACCAGTAAATCATTGCGAAATTTCCGTATTCGAAAGTGTTATTCCTAGCGCCGCCCAGCCTGATATTGCCTAGGCGACTGACTTACTTATTAATTACTCAGTTACTGCTTACTCACGTATTTACTTGCTGTTTTTTGTTTCTCGCCACTCACTGGCTCTAACTGTTTACACAGCGCTTCTGCCGCTAGCAGGATGCGGGGCCCGCTGCGGTTAAACCAATTTTCATTAACGGCAATAATGGGCACATCAAGTTGCGTTCCCCAAAATTTTTTCACCGCATCGACACTCTTCTCATCCCCTGGGACGATAATAGCTTGAGGCTTACGAAGTAATACCTGCTCTCTGCTGACCTGTGGCCAAGGTGCTTTACTGTCGGCAAAAACATTTTTCGCACCACAGAGAGAGACAATCTGGTTTTGTAATGTCTCTCCAGATGTGGTGAATATCGGCTGAGATCCAAATTGAATAAAAACGGGGCGATGGGTTGGCTGGCTGTATTTCTTCTTTAGTGCGGCAAGTTGTTGGCGCAACTGCTCAGCATTCTGAATGGCTTGGTCAGGATAGGCGCTATATTGGCCTAGCATCTCAATATTATTAGCAACTTCATCAATAGTATTGGCATCAACATACACAATGGTGATGCCAAAATTTGCCAGTTGATCGAGAGGGCGCTGAGGATTACCACTGCGCCACGCCAGAACAATATCGGGTTTTAGCGCGAGAATACGTTCTACATTCATGCCTTGCCATGAAGCAACTTGCTCCAATTTTTGCGCCTCTGGGGGGTAATCAGAATAACTGCTGACGGCGATCAACTGCTCACCCATCCCTGCGGCATAGGCAAGCTCTGTTGCATGTGGTGCCAAGCTGATAATACGTGGTGGGGCAGCAAAAACCGAAAGGCTCAGTAATAGCCCAACGAACCCCAACCCGGTGAATCTGACCACTTGTAACAACATGATGTATCCTAAAAACAAGATTAGTGTTTAGCGAGCGTTTGTAGCATAGACTCAATCATCAACGTAGATTGCTTGGCGGCTACGGATAAGAACTCGTCAAAGCTCAGGTGAGATTCAGTGTCTGCCACATCAGAAATGGCACGAACAACAACAAAAGGCACGCCAAACTGATGGCAAACGTGAGCGACTGCGGCGGCTTCCATTTCTACTGCGGCAACGCGTGGAAAGGTTGTACGAATACGCTTTAATGGTTCTGCGCCGTTAATAAATGCATCACCGCTGCATATTAACCCTCTAACGGAATTAAGATTTAATTGCGAAATGCATTTTTCGGCCAGCGAAATCAGTGCTTCATCTGCGATAAACGCTGCTGGGCAGCCCGCCATCTGGCCGGGTTCATAACCGAATGCGGTAACATCTGCATCGTGATAGCGAACTTCGTCAGAAACGACGATATCACCCACTTTAAGCGAGGTTGCCAATCCACCCGCTGAACCAGTATTAATTACCACGTCTGGCTTACAGTGTTCCAACAGCAGAGTTGTACCTAATGCTGCAGAGACTTTGCCAATACCTGATTTCAGTAAAGCAACATCAACGCCTTGTAGTGTCCCCGTATAAATCTCACAGCCCGCTTGTTTTAAGGTCTGACGGTTCTCAATTTTATCGCGTAGAAGTGTCACTTCCTCTTCCATAGCACCAATAATGCCAATTTTCATCGCAGTTCTCGCAGGTTAAAAATAAATAACAGGCTATATTTTAGCGGTGTTTAGTCTACCATGAGAATTCACGGGTAATCACGTGTCGGGTGACAACACTTGTTTTGTAAGCTTGTTGGATAAAAGAGGGGAAACCATGTCTGGGATCGACTTTAGTAAAAAAATGAACTTTCAACGACATTTTAGCCCGACCATTACGGCAGAAGGCAAAAGTGAGATTGTTCGCCAGTTTGAAAGTGACAGAGGTCGCATCATTAATTCTGCCGCCATCCGCAGGCTACAGCAGAAAACACAGGTGTTCCCTCTAGAGCGTAATGCCGCAGTGCGCAGCCGCCTAACACATTCAATGGAAGTACAGCAGGTTGGTCGACACATCGTAAAAGAGATTGTCGAGCAACTGAATGAAAGAGGGCTAAGTGACAGCTACAACCTAAAGGATTACCTCATCCCTGTAGAGAGTGTGGTGGAGATGGCTTGCCTCATGCATGACATCGGTAATCCCCCGTTCGGGCATTTTGGTGAAGCGGCGATAAATAAGTGGTTTAACGCGTTGTTGGCACCGGATTTCAGCGATGAAGAGTTGTCTAAAGATCCCTGCAAAATTTCTTCTCTTAAGTTGAAAACCGGAGAGTCTGAATTAAACGCACTACGGCAGCGCGTGCGCCGCGATCTCTGCCAATTTGAAGGCAACGCCCAAGCTATCCGACTTGTTCATACATTACAGAAGCTCAATCTTACTTACGCACAAGTTGCCTGCATCTTGAAATATACCAAGCCCGCTTACTGGGTAGGTGACGTTAGCCAAGATCACGCTTACTTAATGAAAAAGACAGGTTACTACCTCTCTGAAAAAGAGTTCATTACGACGCTACGTGAAGAGCTAGGTATGGGGAAATTCAGCCGTTTTCCGCTGACCTACATTATGGAAGCGGCGGATGATATCTCTTACTGTATTGCCGATTTGGAAGATGCCGTAGAGAAAGAGATCCTCACCGTAGAGAAATTATACGACCTACTCTTAAAAGAGTGGGGAAAGGTGGAAGAGGGCGACCTCTTCTATCTGACCGTGGGTGGGGCAAAACGTAAGATGGTGGAGGGGAGCAACAGACGAGGTTCTGACGACCAATTCTTTATGTATCTGCGTGTGTTTACCGTAGCGAATCTCGTCCCCCGAGCTGCGGAGTGCTTTATTGAAAACCTCCCCGCTATTTTTGACGGCAACTTCAATCAGGCTCTGTTGGAGAAAGACCCTAAACATGCAAAGCTGCTCAGCATCTTTAAAGATGTGGCTTTTAACAACGTCTTTAATTACTCAGAAGTCGAACAGCTAGAGTTACAAGGTGACCGGATTATCAGTGGATTATTGAATATCTACAGCCCACTGCTGGATATTCCATGGGAAGAGTTTGTATCACTGGTCGAAAAGAACTCACTGCGTAAATACCCGATAGAAAGCCGACTCTGGCATAAGCTTTCTGGCAAACAGCGTTTGGCTTACCAAGACTCAGTCGAGGAGCGAAATCAATACCTCGCTGATGAAAATCACGATGTGGCTTATCAGGAAGTGTGGGAGTTTTACTACCGAGCACGTCTCATTCAGGACTACATAAGCGGCATGACAGACCTCTATGCTTATGATGAATATCGGAAACTGATGGCGGTTGATTAATATATCGACTGTTTTGTAAAGAGCGACACTCTTTTTTACTCTTTCATAGCCCATAACCTGAACTTCATTTTGTTTCTAATATCTCAGTAATCATATAAGCCTATAGTTTATGGCTGTAGTACCAACAGGTTACTACAGCCATGCGTACCCTCAGCAATGGTGAGACCACTAATGAAAAAGACAACATTTGTTCTGAGTGCAGCGGCATTTAGTTTAGCGATGGCACTAAATCCATTGATAGCGGCAAATACAGTTGAAGCGCAAAATACTGCCACCGCAGCCACCGCAGCCACCGCAGCCACCGCAGCCACCGCAGCCACCGCAGCCACCGCAGCCACCGCAGCCACCGCAGCCACTGCAACCACTGCAGCTGGTGTGAGTACACCTCAAACCCCAAGTCTGGCACCGATGCTAGAAAAAGTGATGCCTTCCGTTGTCAGTATCAACGTTGAAGGTAAAGAAGATGTCCAACAGCAAGTGCCCCCACAACTGCGCCAGTTTTTTGGTGAGGACTCTCCATTCTGTATGCCTGGCTCACCGTTTGGGCAGTCTCCAATGTGTGAAAACGGCGGCGAAAAGGGGAATGCCCCTAATGCACCGGCGAATCAGCAGGCGTTTCAGTCTTTAGGCTCTGGTGTCATCATTGATGTAGCAAAAGGCTATGTCGTCACTAATAGCCATGTGGTCGACCATGCAGAAAAAATCACAGTGCAACTGAACGATGGCCGTAGCTTTGATGCCAAAGTGATTGGTAAAGATGCACGCTCAGATCTGGCACTCATTCAACTTAAAGAATTCAAAAACCTGACGGCAATTAAATTAGCTGACTCCGATAAACTGCGTGTTGGCGATTACACTGTGGCGATTGGTAACCCATTTGGTCTGGGTGAAACCGCGACGTCTGGCATTGTTTCCGCACTCGGCCGCAGTGGTTTGAATTCGGATAATCTAGAGAATTTCATCCAGACTGATGCGGCGATTAACCGTGGCAACTCTGGTGGCGCACTGCTTAATTTAAACGGTGAGTTAATCGGTATTAATACGGCGATTTTAGCGCCGGATGGCGGCAACATCGGCATCGGTTTTGCTATCCCTAGCAATATGGTTAAAAGCCTAACGGCCCAAATCATTGAATATGGGCAGGTACGTCGCGGTGAATTAGGTGTTATGGGGACAGAGCTAAATGCTGATCTAGCAAAAGCGATGAAACTTGATACGCAGAAAGGGGCATTTGTCAGCCAAGTGATGCCGAAATCTGCGGCAGCGAAAGCAGGGATAAAAGCAGGTGATGTCATCACTTCTTTAAATGGCAAGGTAATCCCTAGTTTCTCGGCGTTTCGTGCAGAGCTGGGTTCTATGCCAATTGGCAGCAAGCTTTCTTTGGGTTTGATTCGTGATGGTAAGCCGCTAACGATTGAGGCAACGTTGGAGCAGGGTGCTCAGAGTCAGGGTGATTCCGGTGTTATTTATACGGGGATTGAGGGGGCAGAGCTGAGTAACACTGAAGTGAAAGGCACCAAAGGCGTCAAGATTGAAAGTGTTAAGGCTGGTTCTACGGCAGAGCGCATTGGTTTGAAAAAAGGCGATGTGATTATTGGGATTAACCAGCAGAAAGTAGATAGCTTAGGGACTTTGAGGAAGATTCTGGATACGAAACCGGGGTTGTTAGCGTTGAATATTCATAGAGGGGAGACGGATCTTTACTTACTGACGAAGTAATTGATTGTTTTGGTGGGGGTTGTTTGGGGTGGTGTA
The DNA here is from genome assembly GCA_000307305.1 of Enterobacteriaceae bacterium B14. Classification (GTDB taxonomy): domain Bacteria; phylum Pseudomonadota; class Gammaproteobacteria; order Enterobacterales; family Enterobacteriaceae; genus B14. The sequence continues at coordinate 1,374,652 of DF158882.1, read as the reverse complement.
AGGTTTCGAAAGCCTGTTGGCAGAGAATTTTTCA
>DF158882.1:1368181-1374146 GCA_000307305.1 Enterobacteriaceae bacterium B14 | reverse complement strand
TACTTACGTATAGGCAACACTGAACGAGCATTAGAAATTGCGCCGAGGTATCTCCGTAGATAGGGGCAATCGCGCAGGACGCGCGATTGAGGTGGGCATGAGCCATGGATGGCGAATCCCGCCGACCCGCAATCGGAGGGGATGCCGAGGGCAGTTGCGAAGCAACCGTAATTTTGCGACCAGATAGCACTAAAACGGCAGGATCCCAAAGGGGGTCCGCACCCCCTTTGGTTGGGAGCGGGTGAAAGTGCTATATGGAAATATGGAGACAAACCCGCTACCGAAACCTTACACCACCCCAAGCAAACCCCACCAAAAAAAAATCCCCTTCCTACCCGTGATACTTCGCCCTCAACCCATTCAACAACAACTCAATATGCTCAATTAATACCAAATTAATACTCGCTAGCTCATCCTCGCCAATCTCCTGCCAATTCAACACAGAACAGATAGTTTCTTTGTTAATACGGAAGGCCAAAATCTCCCCCATAATCGCATGTGTATGAATGTTCACACTGTTAGATTTTGGATCAAGCCCAATATAGCCACCAATCAGTTTTGCCATGATGCGATACATCGGGCCAAGAGATTGCTGATGAATGACCGGGTAGGCCTCGGTAGGTGAGAGTTGCTCACGCGAGATGACTTTACTAATACGCATCGTATCGGGATGGCACAGATGATAACTATAGGTTAATACCATTTTTCTGATCAGCCGAAGGTGATCGTCTGCCGTTTTCTCCTCTTGAGCGAGGAAAACTTCCATCTCGCCAAGAATTTCACTGAGCGCATTTTGAATAAAATCGGCTATCCATTGTGCTACTGCGAGGTATAGCCCCTCTTTTGAAGAGAAGTAATAGGCAATCGAGGCAATGTTCTGATTGGCTAATCGGGAGATGTCTCGAGTGGTTGCACCATGCAAACCATACTCGCCGAATAACTCAACCCCAGCGTTAATAAGCTGCTCTCGTGCTATTTGTCCTTTAGAGCCCTGATGATATATAGACAATTTATTGTTCCTATTTAAATATAAGATATTAATCAATTGTATGATTAAATTTAGTTTCATAATAAAAATAAGTAAAGGTCTTAATAGATAAACAATAACAAAAGTAACGATAACACGTGGTAAATAAGTAATTCGTTAAAATAGCGAAGGGTAAAAATAAAGAATAAGAAAGTAAATAACTAGACACATGTATCTTTATATCATCATTATATATGAGTGTAAAGATATAGGGTGATTGAGAATTATAATTCATTTACACCAATACATTAATTTTTTTTAAGTGTTTTGTGTTTTATAGTAACTACTAATTGACTGATTAATAAAAGATACTCCAGTCTATTTAATTCCTTTCACGCTGTAAGGTTACAGTTTACCTTGCTGTTATTGTGTGTTTCTTATTTTGCTAAAAAAGCCTTTACCATGAAGGGAATAATTTTCGCTAATAAAATTAATTAAGAGGATTGATAAATTTTATGGCGGAAATGCACTTCTCTGCATATAACTAATTAACATTTATATTTCTTTCGAAAAGAAAAGGGGCCGGATTCATTAAGTCTATATTAATGAATTTTATTATGTCTCTTGGTTTTTTTATAAAACTTTAACCGCTTATTAATGAGCGATGTCTTTCTACACCCCCGTTTATTTGGCTGCCTTTTATTAAGTAGCCATCATTTTATCGTGCGCGGGATCATTATAAAGCGTTAGGCAGAGGGTACTACTATGGCTTCGAACAGTAAAAATGTTGTCGATATTATCGATCGCCACGGCGGCAAAATGATTTCTCAATTGCAGGCTAAAAGCGGAACTGTTTCTCTGCATGATTTAACCATCGTTCGTTTTCAAGGCGCACCGGATATGGTGGCTAGTTATGCAAGGCAAGGAAACGACCTTATTGTGACTCTGAAAGACGGAACACAAATTCGTTATCAGAGCTTTTTCTTTGCTAGTGAGCAGGGACTCCATAGCGAACTCGTTTTTGATGATGGGGTTAGTCCTCCCCAACATGCTAATTTACCTGAAGGGGATGCAGCTGCTTATACGACAGCAACGCCGATTACACCACAGTTCGAAACGCTGAAAGATATTCAGACTTTGATGATTGATGGCGCTAGCAATAGCGACAGCAACAGCCTTTTATTTGGCGTACTTGGTGCTGCGGGGCTTGCCGGTATTGCGTTTGCTGTAAGCAATAACAGTGGCGGTGGGGGTGGCGATGGGAGTGGCAGTGGAGGAGGCGGCAGTGGTGGTGGAGGAGGAGGTGGAGGTGGAGGTGGTGGTGGCGAAAATCCACCAGACCCTCTAACGCCGGTTATTACAGTGAAACCTTTTGCTGGCGATAATCTTCTTAATCTTACCGAATCCAAATCAGCTCAGGTCTTGAGTGGCACTACTGTAAACGTTGAAGTGGGCCAAACTGTCACGGTAACGCTGGGGGGGAAAAGCTACACCGCTATTGTTGATGCTAACGGCGCTTGGAGTATCAATTTATCTGCCGATACTCTGACGGGCTTAGCCGATGGTGTATATGTAGTGAGAGTAAGCGTTGTGAATGAAGCGGGTGATGCCGCCACGCAAAATGCCACGATTACCGTTGATAAGACCCCTCCTACTTTAGCGATTGATGCTGTTGATGGCGATAACGTGATTAATGCTGCCGATGCTGCAGAAGCCCAGAATATTACAGGTACTGCCTCTATATCTGAGGCGGGTAGAACTGTCACTGTTATTTTGGATGATGGCATCAACACTTTTGCTGCAGATAGCATAAGTTACACCGCTATCGTTGGGGCAGATGGAAAATGGAGCATTACACTCCCTATCTCTGTATTGCAGGGGTTATCTGATGGTAGCCTCAAGATTCAAGCCTCTATCAACGATGCTGTGGGCAATAGTACATCGGCATCGAAGACCGTGCTGGTAGATACCCACATTTTACCGGCAATCACCATCGGTACGTTTGCTAACGACAACATGCTCAACATTGTTAAAAGCAAATCAACTCAGATTCTAGCGGGTACATCGGAGAACGTTGAAGCAGGGCAAACGGTAACCATTACTTTGAATGGTAAGACATATACCACCACGATAGGCGCCAATGGTGTATGGAGCGTTCGGGTACCGCCTGCTGATTTAGCGGCTTTGGCTAATGGGGAAGCTACGATCAAAGCTGAAGTGACCGACAAAGGAGGTAACCCAGCGCAGGATACTCATTTAATTAGCGTTGATTACTTGAGCCCAGTATTAACTATCGGCACTTTTGCCGGTGACAATATCCTGAACAATGCAGAGAGCAAAATCACTCAAGCGCTTTCAGGTACCACGGCGAATATTGAAGCAGGTCAGAAAGTTACCCTTGCTCTGAATGGTAAAACGTACACGGCAACCGTGGATGCAAGTGGTAAATGGAGCGTTAATGTTCCAGCTGCAGATTTAGCGCTACTGGCTGATGGTAATGTGAATATTACCGCTTCAGTCAGTGACAAACATGGCAATGAAGCCACGGATAGCCAAGCTATTACCATCGACTCTAATGCTGCAAACCTGCCAACGCTAGCGATAGATGTTTTTGCGGGTAACGACATTCTTAGCTTTGTTGAAAGTAGAACAATTCAACCCCTATCTGGCACCACGACACATGTGGAAGCGGGCCAAATTGTCACTGTCACCCTTAATGGCAAAACCTATAAGTCCAGTGTTGGGGCGAAGGGCAAATGGAGCGTTAATGTTCCCTCTGAAGATCTTATCGTACTGAATGAAGGAAAGACGACCATTACGGCTACCGTCAGTGATAAAAGCGGTAACTCTGTTTCTAATAGCCTCGATTTTCAGGTAGATCTGATTGACCCACTAGAATCCTCTATTATTATCAACCCATTTGCTGGCAATGATGTCCTAAATCTGGCGGAGAGCAAGGTTACTCAGGCTATTTCAGGCACAACATCGCATATTGACGCAGGGCAGACTGTCATAGTTTGGTTTAATGGTGAAACCTATACGACGAAAGTGGGCGCTGATGGTAAATGGACGATAAGGGTCTCTGCCGCTGACCTTGCCGCATTAGGGCAAGGTAAAGTCAGCATTATGGTGTTGGTGGTTGATCCGGATAATAGAGATATTACTGCCGAAAAGGATATTACGGTTGATACCATACCACCGACGCTGATATTCAATGCGATTGCTGGTGATAACATTATCAATGCAGCAGAAGCAACGAAGGCCCAATCTATCTCGGGTATAGCCTCGCTCGCAGAGGCTGGGCGTACGGTAAGCGTGGTGCTAAACGGTAAAACTTACACTGCGACAGTGGCTGTCGATGGCAAGTGGAGCATCTCTGTTCCAAGCTCGGTGTTAAAAGGTTTAGCAGACGGTAGCTATACCGTAACGGCTAGCGTTAGTGATACCGCAGGTAACAGTACCAGCGTTGATCATACGGTGACTATCGATGCCAATGCAGCAAACTTGCCAACATTAACAATTGGTGTGTTTGCGGGCGACGATATTCTGAATGGTGCAGAGAACAAAACCGCTCAGGCACTATCGGGTACTACTACCAATGTTGAAGAAGGTCAAAAAGTCACTATTACGCTGAACGGTAAAACCTACAGCGCAACGGTAGGTAACGATGGTAAATGGAGCGTCCATGTCCCATCTACCGATCTGGCGCTGCTCGCGAATGGAAAAACCACCATCACTGCGACCGTCAGCGATAAAGGCGGCAACCCAGCGAGTGCGACCCACGATTTCACCGTCGATTCGAACGCAACAAACTCGCCAACGCTGACCATCGGTGTCTTTGCCGGTGATGATATTTTGAACGCGGCAGAGAGCAAAACCGCTCAAGCGCTATCTGGCACCACCACCAATGTGGAAGCGGGCCAAAAAGTCACTATTACGCTGAACGGCAAAACTTACAGCGCCACCGTTGGTGCTGATGGCAAATGGATCGTTAACGTTCCGACTGCCGATCTGGTTCTGTTAGCTGACGGTTCAAAAACCATCACTGCGACGGTTAGTGATAAAGGCGGCAACCCAGCGAATGCGACCCACGATTTCACTGTCGATGCCAATGCAGCCAATCTGCCAACACTGACCATTGGTGTGTTTGCGGGTGACGATATTCTGAACTTCGCGGAGAGCAAAACTGCTCAAGCGCTATTTGGTACCACCACCAATGTGGAAGCGGGCCAAAAAGTCACTATTACGCTGAACGGCAAGACTTACAGCGCCACCGTTGGTGCTGATGGTAAATGGAGCGTTAACGTTCCGACTGCCGATCTGGTTCTGTTAGCTGACGGTTCAAAAACCATCACTGCGACAGTTAGTGATAAAGGCGGCAACCCAGCGAATGCGACCCACGATTTCACCGTCGATGCCAATGCAGCCAATCTGCCAACGCTGACCATCGGTGTGTTTGCGGGTGACGATATTCTGAACTTCGCGGAGAGCAAAACCGCTCAAGCGCTATCCGGCACTACCACCAATGTGGAAGCGGGCCAAAAAGTCACTATTACGCTGAACGGCAAAACTTACAGTGCCACCGTTGGTGCTGATGGCAAATGGAGCGTTAACGTTCCGACTGCCGATCTGATTCTGTTAGCTGACGGTTCAAAAACCATCACTGCGACAGTTAGTGATAAAGGCGGCAACCCAGCGAATGCGACCCATGATTTCACCGTCGATGCCAATGTAGCCAATCTGCCAACACTGACCATCGGTGTGTTTGCGGGTGACGATATTCTGAACTTCGCGGAGAGCAAAACCGCTCAAGCGCTATCCGGCACTACCACCAATGTGGAAGCGGGCCAAAAAGTCACTATTACGCTGAACGGCAAAACTTACAGCGCCACCGTTGGTGCTGATGGCAAATGGAGCGTTAACGTTCCGACTGCCGATCTGGTTCTGTTAGCTGACGGTTCAAAAACCATCACTGCGACCGTCAGCGATAAAGGCGGC
>DF158882.1:1367554-1368073 GCA_000307305.1 Enterobacteriaceae bacterium B14 | reverse complement strand
GCCGATCTGGTTCTGTTAGCTGACGGTTCAAAAACCATCACTGCGACCGTCAGCGATAAAGGCGGCAACCCAGCGAATGCGACCCACGATTTCACCGTCGATGCCAATGTAGCCAATCTGCCAACACTGACCATTGGTGTGTTTGCGGGTGACGATATCCTCAACTTTGCGGAGAGCAAAGCGGCACAGGCGATTAGCGGTACTACCACCAATGTGGAAGCGGGACAAACGGTTAACATTTTACTGAACGGTAAAACCTACACTGCTATCGTCGGCGCTGACGGTAAATGGACCACCAATGTTCCGGCTGCCGATCTGGCACTGTTAGCCGATGGCTCAAAAAACATCACTGCGACCGTCAGTGACAAAGGTGGCAACCCTGCGAACGCCAGCCACGGGATTACCGTGGATGCGGATCCGGGCCATCTGCCAACCATCAATATAGGCACCTTCGCGAGCGATGATACGCTAGACTTCGCGGAACACTTGTTCTCGCAAAACATCGTGGGGATCACCTCG
>DF158882.1:1365528-1366974 GCA_000307305.1 Enterobacteriaceae bacterium B14 | reverse complement strand
GTATCACCTGCTGATATGGCACTGCTGGCTGATGGGCATACGACAATCGACGCTTCTGTCAAAAATGCATTTGGGAATTCTGCGACAGATACGCAGGAGATCACCGTTGATATCAACGTCAATACACAGCCGAATGTGGTGATTGGTGTCTTCGCAGGCGATGGCGTACTAAATGCGGCTGAAAGTGCCGTTGCTCAACCTCTATCAGGAACCACAGCAAATGTAGAAGCTGGCCGAACGGTCACCATTACCTTAAACGGTAAAACTTACACAGCAACAGTTGGCGCAGATGGCAGTTGGAGCACGAACGTGCCTGCGGCTGACTTGGCACAACTGGCACAGGGTAATAACACGATTACCGCCACGGTTACTGACCAAAGCGGTAACGTTGCTAACGGCAGCTTAACCATTAATGTTGATACGGTTTCGCCAACGCTGACAGTCAATGCTATTGCAGGCGATGACGTTATCAATGCCGCCGAAGCGATGCAGCCGCAGTCCATTACCGGTACTGCCTCGCTGACAGAAGCGGGCCGCACCGTAACGATAACGTTGAATGGGCAAAATTACACCGGTGTGGTTGGTGCCGATGGCAAGTGGAGTATTCCGATCCCGACGAGTGTAATCCAAGCGTTGGCTGACGGTAATTACACCCTCTCCGCTAGCGTTAGCGATGCAGCGGGTAATAACACGAGTGTTAACCACACCATCACTATTGACGCTAGTGCGGCTAACTTGCCAACGCTGACCATTGGTGTGTTTGCGGGTGACGATATTCTGAACTTCGCGGAGAGCAAAACCGCTCAAGCGCTATCCGGCACTACCACCAATGTGGAAGCGGGACAAAAAGTCACTATTACGCTGAACGGCAAAACTTACAGTGCCACCGTTGGTGCTGATGGCAAATGGAGCGTTAACGTTCCGACTGGCGATCTGGTTCTGTTAACGGATGGAAAAACCACTATCACCGCAACCGTCAGCGACAAAGGTGGCAACCCAGCGAATGCGACCCACGATTTCACCGTTGATGCCAATGCGGCAAACCTACCAACCTTAACCATTGGTGTGTTTGCGGGTGACGATATCCTCAACTTTGCGGAGAGCAAAGCGGCACAGGCGATTAGCGGTACGACAACCAACGTTGAAGCGGGACAAACGGTTAACATTTTACTGAACGGTAAAACCTACACTGCTATCGTCGGCGCTGACGGTAAATGGACTACCAATGTTCCGGCTGCCGATCTGGCACTGTTAGCCGATGGCTCAAAAACCATCACTGCGACGGTTAGCGACAAAGGTGGCAACCCTGCGAACGCCAGCCACGGGATTACCGTGGATGCGGATCCGGGCCATCTGCCAACCATCAATATAGGCACCTTCGCGGGCGATGATACGCTAGACTTCGCGGAACACTTGTTCTCGCAAAACATCGTGGGGATCACCTCT
>DF158882.1:1357808-1364865 GCA_000307305.1 Enterobacteriaceae bacterium B14 | reverse complement strand
ATATCACCTACTGATATGGCACTGCTGGCGGATGGTCATACAACCATCACGGCAAATGTGACGAACACGCTGGGAAGTACGGCATTTGATTCACAAGAGATCACCGTTGATATCAATGCCAATACACAGCCAAGCGTTGCTATCGGTGTGTTTGCGGGCGATGGCGTATTAAATTCATCTGAAAGTACCGTTGCACAAACGCTATCAGGAACCACTGCAAATGTGGAAGCGGGCCGCACGGTTACCATTACCTTAAACGGCAAAACCTACACAGCAACAGTTGGCGCAGATGGCAGTTGGAGCACGAATGTGCCTGCGGCTGATTTGGCGCAACTGGCACAGGGTAATAACACCCTTATTGCCACGGTTAGCGACCAAAGCGGCAACGTTGCCAACGGCAGCTTAACCATTAATGTCGATACGGTTTCGCCAACGCTGACAGTCAATGCTATTGCAGGCGATGACGTTATCAATGCCGTCGAAGCGACGCAGCCGCAGTCCATTACCGGCACTGCCTCGCTGACAGAAGCGGGCCGCACTGTGACGGTAACGCTGAATGGGCAAAGCTACACCAATGTGGTTGGTGCCGATGGCAAGTGGAGTATCTCTATCCCGGCTAATGTGCTCCAAGGCTTAGCGGATGGGAACTACACCGTGGGCGTGAGTGTGAGTGACACTGCGGGTAACACCACCACGGTTAACCACACTATTACCATTGATGCTAATGCAGCTAACTTGCCAACGCTGACTATCGGCGTGTTTGCTGGTGACGATATTCTGAATGGTGCGGAAGGACAGGTTTCTCAGGCAATCTCTGGTACCTCGACCAATGTAGAAGCAGGGCGCACGGTGACCGTGACCTTGAATGGTAAAATCTATACCGCGACTGTCGGCGCTAATGGTGCATGGAGCACCAATGTGCCTTCGGCCGATCTCCAACTGTTGGTAAATGGTCAAACGACGATCACTGCCTCAGTCACAGATGCGGGAGGCAACCTAGCCAATACCAGCCACAACTTTACTGTGAATACCAACATGGGCGGGTTGGCGATCGACATAATTTCTGGCGATGGTTATATCAACGCCACAGAGATCACAGCCAATCTGACACTGAGTGGTAGCGCAGCGAATGTTACCGCAGGTTCAACGGTCACCATTACCCTAAATGGTAAAACCTACACCGCCAATGTAGGCGTAGACGGTAAATGGAGCACCAATGTGCCAGTGGCAGATTTAGCGCTGCTAGGACAAGGTGCTGCAACCCTGACGGCTACGGTTGTTGATGCGGGCGGCACAACGCTGAATGCGTCGAAAGTGATCACCGTTGATACTGTTGCCCCAACGCTCACCGTGAATGCAATTGCAGGCGATGACATCATTAACGCTGCCGAAGCCGCGCAGCCACAGGCAGTTACCGGTACAGCATCGCTTGCTGATGTAGGCCGCACAGTGACTGTCACGCTAAACGGTCAGAACTATACGGGGGGTGTTGGCGCCGATGGTAAATGGAGTGTCACTATCCCAACGCTGGTGTTACAAGGGCTAGCAGATGGTAGTTACACCATTAGCACCAGCTTGAGCGATGTAGCGGGTAACACCACCACCGTTAACCACACCATTACCGTTGATGCCAATACAGCGAACCTGCCAACACTCACTATCGGTGCGTTTGCAGGCGACGATATTCTGAACAATGCCGAAAGTCTGGTCAGCCAGCTGATCTCTGGGACAACGACACAGGTTGAAGCAGGACGTACGGTCACTATCACGCTGAACGGTAAAACCTATACGGCAACGGTTGGCGCTGATGGTAAATGGAATACCAACGTACCAACGGCGGATCTGGCACTTCTCGCAGACGGGCAGGCAACAATCACTGCGACGGTAACGGATGCTGGCGGTAACCCAGCAAACGCTAGCCACAACATTACGGTGGATGCGAGCGCAGCGAATCTGCCGACGTTGGCTATCAACCTCTTTGCTGGGGACGATATTCTCAACTTCGCGGAGAGCAAAGCGGCACAGGCGATTAGCGGTACCACAACCAACGTTGAAGCGGGACAAACGGTTAACATTTTACTGAACGGTAAAACCTACACTGCTATCGTCGGCGCTGACGGTAAATGGACCACCAATGTTCCGGCTGCCGATCTGGCACTGTTAGCCGATGGCTCAAAAACCATCACTGCGACGGTTAGCGACAAAGGTGGCAACCCCGCGAACGCCAGCCACGGGATTACTGTGGATGCGGATCCGGGCCACTTGCCGACGATCAATATCGGTATCTTTGCCGGTGATGACACATTGGATCTGACGGAAAGATTTTTCCCGCAAACCATTCAGGGAACGACGTCGAATGTGGAAGCGGGACAGGTTGTCTCAGTGACGTTGAATGGCAAAACCTACACTGCCTCTGTCGGTGAGAACGGTAGCTGGAGTACGTTAGTACCGGCTGGCGACGTACTGTTACTGCTGGCGGGTCATGCGACGATTACTGCAACAGTGAACGATAAAGGCGGTAACCCAGCGACGGACAGCCAAATCATTGATGTTGACCTAACAGGCTCACTGTTGCCAACCATCAATATTGGCACCTTCGCAGGTGACGATAACCTGAATCTGGCAGAGAGCAAGGTGGCTCAGGCAATCTCTGGTACGACGTCGAATGTCGGTGGCGGGCGTACCGTAATCGTGACATTGAACGGTAAAACCTATACAGCGACCACCAAAGCTGATGGATCTTGGTCGGTGAACGTTTCCCCTGCTGATATGGCGTTATTGTCAGATGGGCACACAACCATTACCGCCTCCGTATCAACCCTATTGGGTTCAGGAACAGATTCGCAAGATATCACCGTTGATATCAACGCCAATACCCAACCTAGCTTGGCTATCAATCCATTCGCCGGTGATGGGGTTCTAAACGTTACAGAGAGCTTAACGATTCAAAGCCTGTCAGGCTCAGTAGGGAATGTTGAAGCAGGGCAACTCGTTACTCTCACCCTGAATGGCAAAACCTATACGGCAACTGTAGGTGCTGATGGTAGTTGGAGCGCCAATGTGTCGGTTGCAGATTTAGCGCTGCTGGCTCAAGGGCAAGTAACGATTACCGCAACTGTCTCTGATAAGAGTGGCAATGTGGCAACGGGTAGTGCCACACTTACCGTTGATACCCTTGCCCCAACATTAGTGGTTAACCCTGTTGCGGGCGATGGCACAATTAACGCTGCTGAGGCGCTATTACCACAGTCTATTTCCGGTACGGCATCCCTCAGTGAGGTGGGTAAAGCGGTCACTGTGACGCTGAACGGGCAAAGCTACTCCGGTGTTATCGATACTGATGGTAAATGGAGTATCCCAGTGCCGAGTGCAGTGATTCAGGGGCTTGCTGATGGTCAGTACACCCTTGTCGCCAGCTTAAGTGATAGTGCGGGCAACATCACCACGGTGAATCAGACGATTACTATTGATGTGAATGCTGCAAACTTGCCAACACTCACCATTGGCCTCTTTGCCGGTGATGACATTCTTAACAGTGCGGAGCAGCTTACCGCCCAAATTATCTCCGGTACCACAACCCATGTAGAAGCAGGGCAACAGGTCACTCTTACCCTGAATGGAAAAACCTATACGGCAATGGTGGGGGCGAATGGGTCATGGAGTGCCAGTGTACCGGCTGCCGATCTGGCACTGTTAGTGAACGGTACCTCGACGATTACTGCTTCGGTGACAGATGCCGGTGGTAACCCAGCCAGTGGTTCTCACAACTTTACTGTGAATACTGCGTTGGGCGGGCTGGCGATAGATACGATCTCTGGCGATGGCTTCATAAATGGAACAGAAGTGGGTGTAACACTGCCGCTCTCTGGTACCACATCGAATGTGAATACGGGCACGACGGTTATCCTGACGCTAAACGGTAAGACCTATAGCGCGATTGTGAATGCAGAGGGTAAATGGAGCACCAGCATACCGGCAGCAGATTTAGCGTTGTTGGGCCAAGGCTCTATCACGCTGATTGCGAAAGTAACCGATGCTGGCGGTACGGAACAGATCTCATCGCAAACCTTCACTGTTGATACTCAAGGGCCAACATTGAGCATCGATCAGGTGGCAGGTGATGGCATTATCAACGGTGCAGAAGCACTATTGCCACAATCCATCACGGGTACAGCATCGCTCAGCGAAGCGGGCAGAACGGTGACGGTTACGCTAAATGGTAATAATTATACAGGGCTTGTTGGGGGGGATGGTAAGTGGAGTGTTTCTGTTCCTAGCCTTGTTCTTCAAGGATTAGCGGATGGTAATTATACACTAACGGCCTCCTTGAGCGACCAAGCTGGCAATAACACCAGTATCAATAAAACCATTACGATTGATGCCAATGCGGCCAATTTACCAACGGTAACCATTGGCGCGTTCGCCGGTGACAACATTCTTAACAATGCTGAAAGCAAACTGGTTCAGGCGCTCTCTGGGACGACAACGCATGTTGAAGCTGGCCAACTGGTTACACTTGTACTGAATGGCAAAGCCTATACGGCAACGGTGCTGGCAAACGGCACTTGGACTGTTAACGTGCCTGTCGCTGATTTGGCTCTGTTGGCTGATGGTTCAAAAAACATCACCGCCTCGGTGTCGGATACCAGCGGCAATGTGGCTACCGGTAACAGCACCATTACTGTTGATGCCAGCGTGGCGAATCTACCAACACTCTCTATCACGGCCTTTGCCGATGATAATGTCCTGAATAACCTTGAAAGCAAGGCTTCTCAACTGTTGTCAGGCACCACCACGCATGTTGAAGCCGGTCGGGCAGTAAATATCACCCTAAATGGCAAAACCTACACCGCCATTGTGGGGGCAGATGGTAAATGGAGTACCTCAGTCCCAGCCGCAGATCTGGCCCTGTTAGCTGATGGTCAGGCCACAATTACCGCTACAGTCAGTGACCAAAGCGGTAACACGGCGAACAGCAGCCTTGGTATCACCGTGGATGCAAACCCAGGTAATTTACCGACGATCAACATTGGTACCTTTGCCAACGATGACACGATTGATCTTACCGAGCGCCTCTTCCCACAAACGGTATCAGGTACGACATCGAATGTGGAAGCAGGCCAAATTGTTAGCATTATCCTGAACGGTAAAACGTATACCGCTACCGTTGGGGCCGATGGTAAATGGAGTACGCTTGTTCCATCGCTCGATCTTCTGCTGTTGCTGGCGGGTCACGCCACGATTACCGCTTCTGTAGGAGATAAAGGCGGTAACTTGGCGACAGACTCTCAGATCATTGATGTCGATTTAACCGGCTCTCTGCTGCCGACGATCAATATTGGCAATTTTGCCGGTGACGATAACCTGAACCTAGCGGAAAGTCAGATCGCTCAGGCTATCTCCGGTACGGTTTCCAATGTGGCAACGGGACAGACGATCACCATTACCTTAAATGGTAAGACATACACGACGAAGGTTCTGTCTGGGGGCAAATGGAGTGTGAGCGTACCTGTCGCTGATTTGGCACTACTGCCGGATGGCCACAATACGATTTCGGCTTCAGTAAGCACTCTGCTAGGCGGTACGGTAACGGATACGCAAGAGATTACTGTGAATATTCATGGGAATACCTCAGCGAGTATCGCGATATCAGTCTTCTCTGGCGATGACATCCTGACTAATAGCGAAGCTAAAGTTGTCCAGACAATCTCAGGCACAACGGCGAATGTCGCTGCTGGGCAGACGGTAACGATTACCCTGAATGGTAAAACCTACTCTGCAATCGTGGGGGGAGATGGTAAATGGAGTACCAGTGTACCGGTTGCTGATTTGGCATTGATTGCTGATGGACAGGTAGATATTAAGGCAACGGTAACGGATACCTCTGGCAATCTTGCTACCTCGACGCACACGATCACCGTGGATACGACAGGACCGTTAATATCTCTGGATGTGATAGCGGGTAATAACATCCTGAATCTGGCTGAAGCACTGTTAGGACAGCTATTAACAGGTAGTGCACCTGGGGCGGAAGGACAAACTATTACACTCAGCGTAGGTGGAACGGTATTCACTGGAACGGTGGGTGCAGATGGTAAGTTCAGCTTTAATCTGCTGCCTAGTTTCCTGCAATCCCTGACTGATGGGCCGTTGGTGATTGGTGTTACCACATCGGATGCTAACGGTAACGAGACTAGCGCGAATGTCACTATCAACGTGTCACTCAATCCATTGTTGGGGATGATTGTTGACCCGATTTTGGGCGATGGCTTCCTTAACGGAGTGGAATCCTTAGTTGACCAGACCATTTCCGGCATTGCGCAGAATGCGGGCGCAGGCGCAAAAGTGACGCTAAACATAGCTGGGGTCGAACTTACTGCGAACGTAGGTAATGATGGCAAATGGAGCCTGACACTGCCTTCATCCCTGTTGGAAGGTTTGAACGATGGCCTGCTAAATCTGGATCTTGTTCTGACGGATGCTAACGGTAATGAAACGCATAAACTGGTCGATCTTCATATACTGAAAGATCTTCTACCGACCCTTTCACTGGATCCGATCTTTGGTGATGGCATCCTGAACGTTGTTGACCTGCTTACTTCGCAAACCATCAGCGGTGTGGTGGGTAATGTACTGGCAGGAACTGAAGTCAGCGTTAAGTTAGGCAGTAAAACTTACACGGTCGCAGTGGGGGCAGATGGCAAGTTTAACCTCTCAATCCCACCATTGGATCTGAAAGCGCTGTTGGATGGCAATATCACGGTCGATGTCTCTGTGGCTGATATTGCGGGCAACATTGTCCACGATACTGGCTTACTGAATGTCATATCTAACGCACTGCCAACACTGAGCCTTGACCCAATCTTCGGTGATGGTCTGTTAAGTCTGGCGGATTCACTGTTAGGGCAAGTGATCAGCGGTGTCACCACCAACGCACAGGGTGCAACGGTGACCGTGACGCTGGGTAATAAAACCTACACCGCGACAGTGGGTTCGGACGGCAAGTGGAGTATCCCAATCCCAACACTGGATCTGGGTTCACTGCTGGATGGCAATC
>DF158882.1:1336948-1356251 GCA_000307305.1 Enterobacteriaceae bacterium B14 | reverse complement strand
AATCCTCGACCTGAAAGGGTTGCTGGATGGCAACTTCACCGTAGCGGCAACGATTACAGATGCTGTGGGTAATATCATCAACGGTTCGGGTCTGCTGGATGTAGTAGCTAATGCATTGCCGACGTTGAGTCTTAACCCAATCTTTGGTGATGGTCTGTTGAGTCTGGCGGATTCACAGTTGGGACAAGTGATCAGCGGTGTCACCACCAACGCGCAAGGTGCGACGTTGATAGTGACGCTGGGTAATAATACTTACACAGCGATAGTGGGTGCGGACGGCAAGTGGAGTATCCCAATCCCAACACTGGATCTGGGTTCACTGCTGGATGGCAACCTAACCGTTGGTGCAACGCTGACCAATGCCGCAGGCAATACGGTTGGTGCGACAGCAGGTCTGGAGGTCGGGATCCATAATCTCCCAATCATCACACTGGATAACTTCTTCGGTACTGATGGTTATCTGAATGCCGCTGAGTCTGCTCTTGCTCAGACGATTGGCGGTGTGATTACCAATGCTCCAGGTGGCTCTATCGATGTCGTATTAGGCAGTAAACACTACACGGCAACGGTGGGAACGGATGGTAAGTGGAGTGTTCCGATTCCATCACTGGATCTGAAAGGATTACTGGATGGCACTGCGCACCTTGGTGTGACGGTAACGGATAAGTTCGGAAATGTGAAAGCAACGGATATTGACCTAGGTATTAAGGTTCATGCACTGCCGCTAATCACCTTTAATGGATTGACTCTGGGAGATTTAACCTCAGCATTATTATCAGGAAAACTGGGACTAGGTGGGCATACAACCAATATTGGGGCTGGCTCTGACTTGAAAATCACGGTTGCTGGCCAGACTCTGACGGCAAAAGTGGATGCTTTAGGTAACTGGCATGCCGATCTGACGGTAGGGCTGGCTGGATTGTCGTTAGCAGACGTGATCGGGGCATCTTATACCGATGTGGCGGGCAATACGGGTGGCTTTTCACTCGGGTTGAACGGGCTTGCTCTTCGCTCCTTACGCTCTGGGGATATCTCGCAGCAAAGTGATGTGCTTGATGATGGTTCAACCGCAGCAGCATCGGTGATTCACTCTGATTCACCAATCACGCTGGTGAGCCAGAGTGTCGATAGTCTGAATACGGACAGTTCTAAAGCTGAGTTTGCTCATTCACTCACCGTAGGGGATTCGGTGGTTGCTACGAGTATCAGCAGCACTCATTCGCTGGTTATCCCAACAGAGGCGGAGAACATTAACATCCCTGAAGGGGCCTTTAACATCGATGGTGTTGTGATAAGTATGGCAGATGGCACCTTCCAGCAAGGTGGCTCGGCGGTGGGGAGTGAACACGACGATCTGATTGTGCTCAACAACACGAACTTTGCTCATATTGATGGCGGAAAAGGAATAGATACCTTGCTGTTTAACGGTGAGAGTATCGAGCTGGATCTTTCGTCTCTGGCTGGAAAAGTAGAACACGTTGAGATCTTCGATTTGGGTAAATCAGGTAAAAATAGTCTGACGCTTGACGCGAAGGATGTTCAGGCTGTGACCGATAATTCAGAAGACAATCTGATTATCAAAGGGGCTGATGGTAGCCAGGTCACACTGAGTAATGCCGAAGGCGGAACTTGGAGTAACGTCGGGCAGCAGACATTTAATGGACAGACATTTGATATCTACCATAATTCGGCCACGAGTAATAACCATCTACTGGGTGATGTGTTGATTCAACAAGGGATTGATGTCAACCAGATGTAGCCTTAAGTAGGGTAGTAAGGCAAAGTAAAAAGGGGGGAGCTTAGCGGCTCCCCCCTTTTTTGCGTTCAATGAGAAGGTTTGTTATATCGGGTTCTAATCATTAATGATATTCAGCTTCCATGTCTTATTAATCAGTAGATCTAGTAAGAAAAATGGCAGGGTTGCTGTACAGAAATTATCTTTCACAACAGAACGATATTCACACTGTTGTACATCATTCTCATCGGAGATCTTCCAGCGTTGCTCTTCGCCATCGGCTAATGGGCTAGAAAACTGGCATGGCTTATAGCTGGCATTGCTACCAACGTGGAAGCTGTATCCTGTCCAACGAATAGGAGCGTGTGCTGGATAAGGCACGGCGTTGTAAAAGCCAAATAGCTCATCGTGTGATAGCAGGCTTTGTCGAACCGTTGGCCACATGTATTCCCGCAGGAAGAACTGATCGGCAAAGCGGGCATGTGGCGCCTGTTTGCTCAAGTAATCCTGAACCAGTGTGACGATCGAAGGAATCGCGCTGTTATGGCAACCACCCCATAGCCCTGCGAGGATCAACTCTGTGTGAGTGAAGTAATCACGCATGTGGTGGAACCAGTAGTCACTCTTTACCCACTCATTCACCGCAGCTTGTTCGCGTTCAGATAGCAATGAGTCTGCATCTCGAATGAGATAGCGTTTGACTTGTGGATCGTCCATGACCAAGAAACGCCACATGAGAGGGTGCACCGCTTGGCGTAGCTCGCCTTCCATTTTGACGACTTCAGCACCTTCTTGAATTAGGCGTTGGTTAACGTGTTCGGGTACGGAATCATCGAGATAAAAACGGCATGTCCAGCCGGGGAACAGCTCTTTGCTGAGTTTGGCATTCATCACTGATGATTCGCAGTAACGAGGATCGGTGCCAAAAAGAGTAAAAGCGATAATGTTCTCTTTCGGGTTATTCGGATTAAATGGCGGAGGCGGGGTGTTAGGGATTGGATAGGCGGTTCCCTGACTAAATTTCTGATCGCCTCTCTCTAATGAGAGTAAGCCATAGCGGCGAACATCATCGGGGCGCTCTAACCAGCCACTGACTTCTGCCAAGCCATCTAGAGTATTGGTTGGCAGTGTATCCAACGTATGCGCTTTAAACACCTTCATGAAGGTTTTATAGGATTTCTCATACTCTTTCACCCGCATTAAACATAATGCATAGTCGTATAAGACTTTCATGTTTTTAGGGGTGACTCTTAAGGTCGCTTCTGCAATTTCCTTTCCTTTGGCGTAGTCATTGTTCTGCAAAGCAGCTTGATATTGCTGGGCGAGTGCATTGAACCGTTGTTCAAGTTGTACCAATGAGGCTTGGCTAGGTCTGTTATTACGTTGAAAAGGCTTCATAAATTACCTCAAATTGATATCCGTATTATGTGAGGATGTATTATTTCTTCTGAATATAATGAGCAATAGAGTACTCATTTATTAACATGAGTAAACCTCTGCTGCTGTTTTTGGCGATTGTATGCAACAAGATGAGTGAGTGCTTAGAGCGAGACAATAACACGCTTATCTTGGCTTTCGTAAATTCAGTACAATCTTCTGATGAAACTTCTGTTATAATCCGTAACCTGTTGCACTGCAGTTTGTGCCCTATTTCCTCGTGGTAATGCCTACCCACTACCTCGTACTATGATTAGCCTTGAAACTGAACCAAGCGTAGCTTGGGAAGGCTGGTCTGGAGCATTTCTCTATTATGTCTTTTGATTCACTCGGCTTAAGTGCCGATATTTTGCGTGCCATTGAAGAGCAGGGCTATCGTGATCCTACTCCTATCCAGCAGCAAGCGATCCCTGTGGTGTTAGCTGGCCGTGATTTGATGGCAAGCGCTCAAACCGGAACGGGTAAAACCGCAGGCTTTACGCTGCCAATGCTACAAATTCTTAGCACCACCAGCGAGCCTGTTAAAGGTAAGCGCCCACTGCGTGCATTGGTTCTGACCCCTACGCGTGAGTTAGCAGCACAGGTTGCTGAGAACGTGCGCGATTACAGTAAATACCTCAACTTGCGCTCTATGGTTGTCTTCGGCGGCGTGAGTATTAACCCGCAGATGATGAAGCTGCGCGGTGGGGTCGATATTCTGGTGGCAACACCAGGGCGTCTGTTAGACCTAGAGCATCAGCGCGCTGTTGATCTTTCTAAAGTCGAAATTCTGGTGTTGGATGAAGCCGACCGCATGCTTGATATGGGGTTCATCCACGATATTCGCCGTGTTTTAGCCAAGCTGCCAGCTAAGCGCCAGAACCTACTATTCTCCGCAACCTTCTCTGACGATATCAAAGGGTTAGCAAATAGCCTGCTGAATAATCCAGCTTCGGTTGAAGTGGCTCGCCGTAATACGGCATCCGAGCAAGTTTCTCAAAGTGTCCATATGGTGGACAAAAAGCGTAAGCGCGAACTGCTATCTCAAATGATTGGTGAGCAAGATTGGCAGCAGGTATTAGTGTTTACCCGCACCAAGCATGGCGCTAACCATCTGGCTGAGCAGTTGGGAAAAGATGGTATTACTGCGGCTGCGATCCACGGTAATAAAAGCCAAGGTGCGCGTACTCGTGCATTAGCGGATTTTAAAGACGGTAAAATTCGGGTATTGGTTGCAACGGATATCGCCGCGCGTGGGTTGGATATCGACCAGTTGCCACACGTAGTGAACTACGAGTTGCCTAACGTACCAGAAGATTATGTTCACCGTATTGGCCGTACAGGCCGTGCAGAGCGCACTGGTGAGGCGATCTCTTTGGTGTGTGTTGATGAGCATAAACTGCTGCGTGATATTGAGCGTCTGTTAAAGCGCGAAATTCCACGTATCGCACTGCCGGGCTATGAGCCAGACCCAACGATCAAAGCTGAGCCTATCCAGAATGGCCGTCAAAGCCAGGGGCGTGGTGCACCACGTCAAGGGCGTCCAAATGGTAACGGTGGAAACGGCGGCAATAACGGTGCGTCACGCGGTCCACGCGGGCAGGGCAACGGTAATGGCCAGGGCAACAAGAGTAATAATGGCTCTGCACCACGTCGTGAAGGGGCATCTGGGCAGCAGCGTCGTCCAGCGTCTCAAGGGCGTCGTTCACAGCCTAAATCAGCCTAGTTTTACAGTAGCTTAATGCTGTAGCCTTAATAATGACGATGGCCTTCTACACGTGAGTGCAGAAGGCCGTTTTTAATTCTTCAGATTGCTTCTCTACCGTGTCTACTGAGCTAGGCGTAGAGAGGAAAGATGGCCATTGCTTCTCATGGCGCAGACTCATTTCCCCTGCAGTGCTTTTTCATAGTAAGCGATTCTCTCCACTTTCGGAGTTGATCCCCCACCTTCAAATTCAGATTCTAACCATGCTGAAATAATCGTTTTGGCTAATTCTAAGCCGATAACTCTGGCACCTAACGTAATTATTTGTGCGTTGTTACTCTTACGGG
Source organism: Enterobacteriaceae bacterium B14 (assembly GCA_000307305.1). Classification (GTDB taxonomy): domain Bacteria; phylum Pseudomonadota; class Gammaproteobacteria; order Enterobacterales; family Enterobacteriaceae; genus B14. The sequence continues at coordinate 1,351,048 of DF158882.1, read as the reverse complement.
CGCGCTCCGCAGAGTAAGTATCATGGCATTGTGCAGCACGAACACCCGGTACTTTGTTTGCCGAGATACTCATCCCTATACCTGTCCCACAGATCAAGATCCCACGTTGGTGTTTACCAGTGACAATATGTTGTGCCACATCGACGGCGACGTCAGGGTACATGCGGTTGTCTGCTTGATGATCGCTACTGTAGTCAACCACCTCTACCCCTCGCTGAGTAAGAAATGCAACTATCTGATCTCTAAGCTCAAAGGCTGCATCGTCACACCCGATTGCGATAGCCCCAATATCTCTCATATGTTTTCCTCTGATGTACCGTTTGGCGATTTTCATACATCATCAACTTGATCATATATTCAGTCAATGAACATTTGTTTATTAATGTACTGAGTTAAAACACGCGAATGATGCGATGGAAATCACATTTGTGAAGTTTGAAATGATTATTGCCATTTAAATTTTGAATATTTGACCAATGTAACGAAATTGATAAGCAGTTGTAGACAAGATCGTTTGCTCTATCATAGCGTTCATATGTTCACTTGTTGATATAAAGTTCACGTGGTGGCATTCGAGGAGAAAACGTGGAGATAGAACAAGAAGGAGGACGCGCAGATTTTTTATTAGAAGTTACCGGTCTGCGGAAGTCCTTTGGTGAAGTCGATGCACTAAAAAAGATTGAGTTTTGCCTAAAGCGAGGCTCTATCCATGCGCTATGCGGCGGAAACGGTGCAGGAAAATCCACCTTTCTGAGTATTTTGATGGGGTTTATTCGCCCAGATGAGGGCGAGATTTTTATTAAAGGGGAACGTTGCGAGTTTCTATCGCCGAAGCAGGCGATGGAAGCGGGTATTGCCATTGTGCAACAGGAGCTGAGTGCGATACCGGACTTGTCCGTTGCAGAGAATATCTATTTAGGTTCTGAGCCCAAACGCTTTGGTTTTGTTGATTTTCATACGCTAAACCGACAGACAGAGGTACTGCTTCAAGGACTCGGATTTGATATTTCGGCAACAGCGAAAATGCGCAGCCTAAGTGTGGCGGAGCAGCAGCTGGTTGAGATAGCTAAAGCGCTGTCCCATACAAACGCAGACATCATCATCATGGATGAGCCCACCTCAGCTATAGGCGAAGAGGATGTTCAAAAGCTATTTCAGGCGATGAGACAGCTAGTAGCGAAGGGAAAATCGATTATTTACGTCTCACACCGTTTGTCTGAGATCTTCCAGATTGCCGATAGCTACACCATTTTTCGTGATGGAACTTACATCTGCGAAGGCCCCATTGAAAACATCGACCGTGAGGCCTTAATTGAGCACATCATCGGTGGTGAAATTGATGATGAGTTTGCCAAATTCAACCAACCAGGAACCGAAACGCTTCTGCAAGTAGAGGGGCTAAGCTGCGGGCATTCGGTGAAAGACATCAGCTTAACGCTAAAACGTGGAGAAATTCTGGGGATCTATGGCCTCGTTGGCTCAGGGCGTAGCGAATGCCTTGACCTGATTTTCGGCATCGAAACTGCGGAGAAGGGCACCATCAAAATCGGTGACAGGCAGTTAACCCACCATACCCCTGCCGATGCAATTGCCGCGGGTATTGCCTATGTTACTGAAGACAGAAAAGAGACGGGCTTGGTGCTCTGCGGCTCTGTCGCTGAGAACATCAATATCTCCTCTTTGGGTAGCATCAGCCGCGCCGCGTTAGTTAACGATAGCGCGGCGAGCAAGCGTGCAGATTCGATGATCAAAACCTTCAATATCAAGACACCAAATCAGCAGCAGTTGGTTGCCAACCTGAGCGGAGGTAATCAGCAAAAGGTCGTGCTGGGGCGTTGGGCATTGTTAGACCCCGATGTTCTGTTACTCGATGAACCGACCCGAGGCATTGATGTTGGTGCAAAAAAAGAGATCTATCGTTTTATGTCTGAATTCGCTCTGAAGAATAAAGGCATTGTGATGGTGTCATCAGAACTGTCGGAAATCATCGGGATGAGCGATCGCATTATCGTCTTTAAGAATGGTCGTTTGGTTGGAGAAGTACAGCAAGCAGAGGCTACTCAAGCCCTGTTAATGGGTATGGCCGTATAAATCCCAATATCTGTCCTGAAAACCATAAAACCACACAGAAACAGTGATTAAGAGAGTAGATATTATGAGCAGTTATTCTTCCTCTGCGCCATCAGTAACGGCGCGAAACAGGCTAAAGCCGATGCTGAATAAGTACGGCATTATTTTTGCGTTTATTTTTCTTTGTGTGGCGATCGCCGCTGCTGGAGAGATAGCAGTCGCTAACGGTGCATGGAGCGATAACTATTTTCTGAGCCAGGAAAATACTCTGGTGATCCTGCGTCAAATCTCCATTAACGGCATATTGGCGATTGGGATGACCTTCGTCATCATCACTGCGGGGGTCGATCTCTCTGTGGGATCGGTGTTGGCACTGGCTGGCATACTCGCTGCCCGTTTCGCGACCAGCAGCACAGCAATGGCATTTGGCGATACGGTTGATGCGATTTTCCTTCCGATCTTAGTGGCTATTGCCGTCGGAACGGCCTGCGGTTTTGCTAACGGCGTTGTTTTAGCTCGTTATCGCCTTCAACCCTTTATCGTCACGATGGGGATGCTCTCTATTGCACGGGGTATGACGCTGCTCGTCACCGACGGCAATCCTGTTTCACAGCTTAATGATAATTTCCGCTGGTTAGGTAATGGCTATCTGTTTGGTATCCCTGTGCCTGTGGTGATTTTCGTCTGCCTGTTTGGCATTGCTTGGGTGGTGCTAAACAAGATGACGTTTGGTCGCTATATCTACGCCGTTGGCGGCAATGAGAAGAGCGCTCGTACATCGGGTATCAACGTTGTGCGCATTAAAATTGCGGTTTATACGCTGTGTGGTGCATTAGCAGCGATTGCAGGTTTGGTACTTACCGCGAGAACTGGCTCGGCGCAAACCAGCGCAGGTATGTCTTATGAACTGGATGCGATTGCTGCTGTTGTTATTGGTGGCACCAGTATGGCGGGCGGCGTTGGTACGCTGGTTGGTACGCTATTTGGCGTACTGATTATCGGCGTTATGAATAACGGTCTTGATCTGCTTGGGGTGCAGTCTTACTACCAGCAGATCATCAAAGGGCTGTTGATTGTGGTGGCGGTCATGCTAGATCCGTCCCGTAAACAGCAGCGCCATTAATAGCATCACCATCAGCCAGGGTACTTTTCTGATTCAATGAGATACACCGCGTACCCCTACACATAACAATAAAATCGAGTTTAGAGGAATAGATATGAAAGTGTTGACCAAAATGACTTTGATTGCTTCCGCGCTGGCGTTCTCTGCCGCGGCGATGACAGCACAGGCTGCACCCGTAAAAATAGCGATTTTGATGTATGGCATGAAGGCGGAGTTTGTCCAGCTAATGGAGAAATCTGCCAAGGAGCACCCAGCGGTAAAACAGGGTTTAGCGACCTTAACAGTGTATGACGGGCGTTACGATCCGCTAGTGCAAAACAATCAGGCTGAGACTGCTATTCGTACCAAACATGATGCGATCATCATCAACCCAGTTGATTTTGAGGCCAACGTAGATGTGATTACGATGGCAAACAAAGCAGGCATCCCTGCCGTTGTGACCAACTCTCGTTTAAATACAGATAAAGCTACCAGTGAAGTGGTTTCTGATGACGTACTGGGCGGTTATCTAGAAGCTAAAGCGGTACTGAAGCAGATGAACTGCAAAGGCAACGTGGTCATTATCGAAGGGCCAAAGGGGATTTCGGGAGAGATCCAGCGCGGGCAGGGCAATGAGAAAGCCATTGCTGAATGTGGCGAGGGCAATATTAAGGTGCTTGAGCGTAAAACCGCGAACTGGTCACGCGCTGAGGCAATGCCGCTGATGGAGAACTGGCTGCAAAAACACCGTGGCAAGATTAACGGTGTTATTGCACAAAACGATGAAATGGCGCTTGGGGCAATTGAAGCGATCAAAGGCGCGGGGCTGGATGTGAAGAGTTTCGCGATTGCTGGCGTTGACGGTGTTTCTGATGCACTGCGCTTGGTTAAACAAGGTGAAATGACCTCTGTTTTACAAGATGCCAGAGCGCAGATGCAGGGCGCTATTGATATCGCTATCCACTCTGTGCAGGGCGACAGCTATCAGCCGATGTCTGATATTTGGAAGCAGTATGAAGGCAAACTGAACTGGGACGGTGGCAAGGCAAAACGCTATGAGATCCCATGGACAGAAGTGACGCCAGAGAATGCCGATAAGCTGCTGAGCATTCGCCAGTAAATCCAATAAATCGCATACCCTATGGGCACCGGCAATGCGCGTTACCCATAGGGGAAAATAAAAGAATCACTGTTCTTAACAGGAGTTGTTATGAGTGAATTTTCAGGATTTGACACTAATTTTTCTCTTGAAGGCAAGGTAGCCGTTATTACTGGCGGCGCTGCGGGGATTGGGCTGGCGATTGCTGAACTGTATGTGAAGAAGGGTGCTCGTGTGGCATTGCTCGATCGCGCCGATAACGTGTCTGCTGTGGCGAAGGGCCTAGATAAAGAGAATGCACTTGGGCTGAGCTGCGATGTAAGCAGCAAATCAGCGGTAGAGTCTGTGATTGCTCAGGTTATCTCTCATTTTGGGCGTATCGACATTTTAGTTAACAGTGCAGGTATTGTGGCGCTAGACCCAGCAGAAGACCTGAGCGAAGGCGACTGGGATAAGACGATGGCGGTCAATTTAAAAGGCGTCTTCTTGATGAGCCAGTGTGTAGGGAAACACCTTATCAAACAGGGTCATGGAAAGATCGTCAATCTGGCTTCTCAGGCTGGCGTTGTCGCGCTGCCTAACCATTTGGCTTACTGCGCCAGTAAAGCGGGCGTTATCGGCATGACTCAGGTTCTTGCACTGGAGTGGGGGCCAAAAGGCGTACAGGTTAATGCTATCTCTCCTACTGTGGTACTGACTGAGCTTGGCAAGAAAGCGTGGTCTGGCGATGTTGCCGAAGAGATGAAGCTCAAAATACCTGCTCGCCGTTTTGCGTATCCACCAGAAGTTGCGGCTTGCGCACTCTTTTTAGCGAGCGATGCGGCTAACATGATTACCGGCGCTAATTTAGTCATCGATGGCGGCTACACCATCCAATAAGCATGAGTTACTGATGGGTTTCAGCCCAATGAAGAGGCGATAAACGTGAACAGAATTATTAATAATCCAGACCTTGTCGTTGAAGATGCGATTCAGGGATACCTAAAAGCACACCCAGAATATTTTGCGCAGACAGATAACCTAAAAGTATTGAAATACGTGAAAGCACCGATAAAAGGCAAAGTCGGTATTGTTACTGGCGGTGGTTCCGGCCATGAACCTGCGTTCCTCGGCTATATCGGCAAAAACATGCTGGATGCGGTTGCTATCGGTGAGATTTTCTCATCGCCAACAGCAGGCTCATTCCTTGATGCATTTAAAGCGGCTGACGGTGGTGCGGGGGTTGCCTGTTTATATGGTAACTACGCTGGCGATAACATGAACGTCAAAATGGCGATCAAAAAAGCGACGGCAGCAGGTATGGCAGTAAAAACCGTTGTCGCAAATGACGATGTGGCTTCTGCCCCGCCTTCAGAGCTAGAGAAGCGCCGTGGTGTTGCCGGTGAAATCTTTATGTGGAAGATTGGTGCCGCTGCGGCGGAACAAAACTACGATTTGGATGGCGTAATTGGAGCAGCTCAAAAAGCGATTAACAACTGCCGCTCTATTGGCGTTGGCCTCAGCTCTTGCACCATTCCAGCGGTAGGTAAGCCAAATTTCCATATTGAAGATGGCAAAATGGAGATGGGTATTGGTCACCACGGTGAGCCAGGTGTTGAGATCTCCGATATTCAGCCTGCGGCAAAAATGGCGCAGAACATGCTAGATAGAATACTGGTAGACCTGCCCTTTACAGAAGGTGATGACGTTGCCGTTCTGGTTTCTGGTTTAGGCGCAACCCCGACGATGGAGCTGTATATTTACTACTCCGCTATTGCCGATATTCTGGCGCAGAAGGGTATTCGTGTTTATCGCCGCTATGTGGGTAACTACTTCACCTCGCTGGAGATGATGGGGGTCACGCTCACCCTAATGAAACTGGATGATGAGTTAAAAACATTAATCGACGTTCCAGCCTTCTCTTTAGGGCTAACGCAACCGGAGTAACAGAACGATGATGATTTCAACCGAATACGGCAGTGAGATCGTAAATGATATGGTGAATATCATTGTCGCCAACCGTGAATATCTTAGTGAGATAGACGGTGCGATTGGTGACGGCGACCACGGTATCAACATGGCGAAAGGGTTCAATCTGTGTGGTGCATCCCTTGCTGGAAAAAAGATGAGTTTGGCAGAGGCGCTGGATATTCTCTCTGATGCTTTGATGGAAGGCATTGGCGGCTCGATGGGGCCGCTGTATGGCAGCCTGTTTATTGGGATGGCTGACAGTATCCGCGATGAAGAGAAGCTCACTTTGGATCAGTTTGCCAAGATGCTCCGCGATGGTTTAACCAGTTTGCAGGATATCAGCAGTGCTGGCGTGGGGGATAAATGCCTGATGGATACCCTTATTCCTGCGGTTGAGACCATAGAGAAGGCGGCCCGCGAAGATATGCCTTTCACTGATGCGCTGGGATTGATGAAGGATGCAGCGGCAAAAGGGCGTGATTCAACGTTAGATCTGGTGGCGAAGATTGGGCGAGCCAGTCGCCTTGGCGAGCGCTCTCGCGGTGTACTGGATGCAGGGGCAACATCATGTTGCCTACTATTGACGCAGCTTGCCGAGTCAACGGAGCGCCGTTTAGCGTAATGAGTAACTGCCCGATATGAACCATATCGGGCAGAATAGTACGGTATCGTAAGGTAATTTATCAGGCCGTTATTTCCTTTCTATTTTTTGATTCTGGCCTGAGCTAAAATACGTGCCTTGCGATTTGCCCTTATGATATAGGCAAACACTGTGTGTCAGATTGAGTCCAGCATAAGGCAATGCATATATGAAAAACCAGACGGTGCATAAAGACAGCGAACTTTTGACTGAAATAGCCGTTGCTTATTATCAGGATGAAATCACTCAGGAAGAGATTGCTAAGAAGTTTGGTATTTCCCGAATCAAAGTAGGCAGATTATTAAAAGTTGCCAAAGAGGAGGGGATTGTTGAAATCACCGTGCGTTATCATCCGGTTTTCAGTACCCGCCTTGAGCAACAGCTCATCTCTCATTTTAATATTACCCGCGCTTTGATCGCCCTCGACCACCAAGATGAAGAGGAGCAGCGCAGACAAGTAGCGGGTCTTGTCTCTAATTATCTCTCTAATACTTTGCGCGATGATATGGTGCTGGCTGTCGGCCAAGGCCGCAATATCGCTGCGGTTGCTGACCATGTCGGGCCTGTGCCGGAGAAACGCTGCAAGTTTATCTGCGGTATCGGTGGCACACACAGGCCGGGGGATGCGATTAACGCTGACCATATTAGCCGCCGCTTGGCGAGAAAATTTGGCGGCAGCAATGAAACCCTCTATGCGCCAGCCTACGTTGAAAATAAGGCGTTGAAAGATGCATTTATGATGAATGGCACGATTAAAGAGACGCTTGATCGCGCCAGAAAAGCGGACATTGCGCTGGTGGGTATCGGCGATATGAATGAAAACAGTTATATGGTCAAACTGGGGTGGTTTTCGCCGCAGGAGATTGTTGATGCGAGTTTGCTACAGGGCGTAACGGGAGAGATCGCGGGCTATGATTTCTTTAATGCGCAGGGTCAGCACGTCGACACCGTAATGAACGACCGTGTCATTGGTTTAAGTATTGAAGAGCTGCGAAAAATCCCCTGTGTTATTGCGATTGCCTCTGAAAACACGAAAGCATTGGCCATTTTAGGTGCGTTAAGAACGGGAGCTATCGATGTTCTGGCGACAACGGCAATGAATGCACGCACTATTTTAAATATGGTGCAGGAGAGATCGTTTACGCCTTGATTAGGGTGATAGTGTTGTTAAATTATTTTCGCTTTTTTGTTAAAATTCTATATCTGTTTTTCAGATTAGACTGTCTACGCAAAGCGGGTTTATGCTAAACAACAAGGACGAACATCATGGCGAATATTATTTATATGAGCATTGAGGGACAATCTCAAGGCCTTATTTCTCAAGGCTGCTCTACGGCTAGTTCCATTGGCAATTTGTATCAGACAGGGCATGAAGACCAGATTTTTGTGTATGAGTTTACCTCTGGTATATCACGGGATCAGAATGCTAATCACAGACCTGTCTTGATTAAAAAACCAGTAGATAAGTCTTCACCTTTGCTTGGTGTGGCTATTTCAGAAAATGAGCTTCTTCAGATTAAATTTTATTTCTATCGTACTTCATCATCGGGTGGGTTAGAGCTTTACTATCAAGTTAGGCTTATAGATGCCACTCTATCTGATATGACCTGTTTTTACCCTAATTCCCTTACTCATAACACGTCTCAACCGCAAGATAGCCTAGCGATAAATTATAAGTCGATCAGTTGGCGGCACCTTGCCGCAGGAACTGATGGTTATAGCTTTTGGGAAGATAGAATTTATTGATATTAGACGAGGAAAAAACCTGCCTCTATAAATGGCAGGTTTTACTGTTTTCTATTGGCTTATTATGAAAATAATTAACCAATAGAAAGAAATAGCGTTAGGAAAATAGGGATATTTAAAGGGATTATTTATGTACAGAGATAAGCAACCGAGAGATCTTTTTGAGCGAGAGGCAGATAGGCTAAATAGGCTTGCTACTGAAATTAGCTTTGTTTATATAAAAACACCTGATGTCCGCTTTGCATTTAATCATGAAATCAGCTTATTTATAAATCATTTAAGAATTTCCTCTTTTGGTGAATTTGCTTGTAACGATAGCCGCTATGCGATTGAGTCAATACAGGAAGAGATCGTTTTTTTAGAAAAGCAAAAATCGGGTCTTATGTTTAAAAGGGTATATCAATACGCCGTAGCACAGCGTATGAATGAAGAAGATGCAGCGGATAAGCGCTGGAAGTTAGTATTGGCTAATGTGGGGTTTGTTAGTGGAGGGGGACAAGCTATTGCTGGGTTAGCCTTGAGGAGTTTATCGTCCAAGTTTGGTATGGCACTTATGGCTCATGGTGTTAGTAATATGCATGAGAACGGTAGTTATCTCTTATTTAGAAAAGAGGTGCCTGGATTTGTCAAACATTTTTATAGGTATGTATCTCATACTGTTGGATATGGTGATAAAGAGGCAGACTTTGTTTTTGCCGGTATTGATCTTGCTCTATCGGGATATGGGCTAGTTCGTCCTGTTTTAAAGCCAGACGCGTGGAGGTTGTTTCATCGTATGAACTCGGATTACATTCGAGGATGGAATACGATGAGTAAACCAATGTTTGCTCTTGAGTTTATTGGCGATGCGAATACTATTTATGGCGTGTATAAGTAATGGATAAAGAAATGATAGTATATTTTATTTATGTATTTTTTTCTTTTTTATTGATTTTTTTTGGCTATCTCTTGAAAACTAAGCTTATATATCATTGTGAGTTTAAAAATAACGCTATAATAATATTTTTGTTGTTTGTTTATGGCTTATTTTTAGGTTTTGTTCATATGCATATATTATCTGATGGTGAGGTGGTTTTCTTTGATTCATTAAATAAATATATTATTAGGAATGACTTTGTTAGATATACTGCAATTTTATTTGTGATTGGGCATATATTGGTTCTACCATCTGGCATGACTAAAAAGTATAAGAGAAAATGGTGAAATAGGCCTTGGCGCCACCTGCTTGGATGTTTTTATATTATATACTCGTCATGGAAAGTTATGAGTTCACTCAGTTTTAGTGGGGGAGTTCGTTTTAAACGTAGCAATGACATTTAATGCCTGTGAGGTATGCAAAAATGATTTACTTTAGTACTTTTATTATATATTTATTATTTTCCATACTTACATTTATAATTTTATTTTTTATAAAAAAGACTCTTTATAGAAAAAAGATTACTGCATGGAGAGTTTGTTTTGTTTTTATATTTTGGACTCTCATTTTAAGTGCTCATTTTATTATATGTGCTAATGGTGTTGTTCCTTTTATTGATGCGACTAGCCAATATATTAAATATAATGATTTGGTAAGATGGACTGCATTAGCTGTTGCATTCATACATGGGTTTGTTTACGCGAATAGATAAAAATTGGCTGGCTTTTTTATCTGTTTTAGCTTATTGGTAAGATATTTTAGTCGCTATAAAAGCTATAATTTTTATTATCTCTTTAACCTGCAATTCGAGTTATTTTGGGGATTATCTACATTGATATAAAGTAGAGAACTAAAAAGGTATTTTTACTCTGATATATAAAACAATGAGTTTAAACGCTGTCTTAAATTTCAAGTTCATCATGTGGGTTACTAATTTTAATAGTAATAGGTATATTAAAATTATCACCATAATATTGCCTATCGTCGTGGTAATATTATCATTCGGTGATGAAAAAAATAAAGTCATAGCTAACGCAAAGGAGGTGACAACAGAAACTCTTGTTGATCCTTCGCTTATTTCTTTTATGTATTCAAAAAAATCGGACATTCCATCATTTTCTTTAATTCTATTATATTGCAGCTTAAGCAGACGTAATTCGCTATAGGTAAATCCATTGGTAACGAGCTTTTTTCTAAATTTCACAGCATATCCTTATTGTGTGGTTTTTGATTCCATGGCCTATCAATTATGGTTAACAACATGATTTTTATCACAAGTGTAGCTTTAATCCACTAACAAGTTCAATACAATAGAATTGACTACGCACCGTGCTCAAATACCTTCTCCGTTGATACCTACCGCCGTAATATGTAAAAATGCCGTTCTATTTTCTTCCTCTCTGTTTCTTCTTATTTGGTGATCGTATGCGTGTGATACTTGCCCCTATGGAAGGGGTCTTGGATCCTTTAGTCCGAGAATTGTTGACTGAGGTTAACGACTACGATCTCTGTATCACCGAGTTTGTTCGGGTTGTGCAGGCGCTATTGCCGAGCAAATCCTTCTATCGCCTTTGCCCTGAGTTACATCATGGTGGATTGACACCTTCCGGTACTCCTGTTCGGGTGCAGCTTATGGGTAATTCGCCTGAATGGTTGTCTGAAAACGCGGCTAGAGCCGTAGCTCTGGGGTCACACGGTATTGATTTAAATTGTGGATGCCCAGCTAAGCGTGTTGCGGGTGGTGAAGGGGGGGCTAGCCTTTTACGAGATCCTGAAACTATCTACCGTGCCGCCAAGGCAATGCGCGAAGCGATTCCCTCCGATAAAACACTCTCTGTAAAAGTCAGATTAGGTTGGGATTCAGCCGATCGCTGCTTTGAGATTGCCGATGCAGTGCAACAGAGCGGGGCTAACGAGATTACGGTTCACGGGCGAACCAAAGAAGATGGTTATAAGGCGGATAGGATTAACTGGCCTGCTATTGGCGAGATCCGCCAGCGCCTAACGATACCTGTTATCGCTAACGGCGAGATTTGGGATTACGCCAGTGGGCGGCAGTGTAGGGAAGTGACGGGCTGTGATGATGTGATGGTCGGGCGCGGTGCGTTGAACTTGCCTAACTTAGGCTCGGTAGTGAAACACAATCAAGCTAAGATGCCGTGGGAGCAGGTGATGATGCTACTGCGTAAATATGTGCATATGGAGAACCCACATGATTCCGGTTTGTACCACGTTGCGCGGACCAAACAGTGGTTAAGCTATTTGCGCAAAGAGTATGACGAAGTTGATGGGTTATTTGCTGAGATCCGCACATTGAATACGGCACAGAGTATTGCTGAGGTGATTTGCCGGTAAGAAAAAGGAGGATACGTTATATCCTCCTCTAGGCATATTGAATCAATAACTATTTTATTTCAGTGATGAAATGTTCTCTATCACGTCGTATCTTTTTCAGATTTACCAGCCAATCGCCTTCTGCGGCACGGTATCCTAGAGGCAGCATCACCACGCTGCGTAGATTGCGCTCTTTCAGATTCAAAAGCTCGTCGAGTACATTTGGATCAAAACCTTCCATCGGTGTGCAATCCACTCCTTCAAACGAGGCTGCAACCATCGCGATTCCTAGCCCTATATAGGCCTGTTTTGCCGCGCTTTGGAAATTGATTTCTTGCCCTCTTGCGGCAAGCATGCCCAATAACTGCTTTCTGTAAGCTTCCCAACCTTCATTCACGGTGCCGCGCTGCTCGTTGGTTAAATCAAACATCATATTCACGCGCTCTGGTGTCATATCATCCCAGGCAGCGAAGACCAGCAGATGGGAGCAATCCACTACTTGTTGTTGGTCATAGCTGATGTCTTTAATTTTTGAACGTATCGCAGGGTTAGTCACCACGAATACTTCGAAAGGCTGTAAGCCACTGGTGGTAGGGGCAAGACGAATAGATTCAAGAATACGTTCGAGCTTATCGGCTGGAACTGATTTTGCAGGGTCGTATTTTTTTGTCGCGTATCGCCAGTTTAGTTTTTCGATAATGTCGGTCATATTTGAACCTCCTGTAATTAAAAAAGAGTCTCTGGTATATCGCCGAGAGATGGCAGCAATTTATCATTTATCATGATGAATAACTAGGAAGCATCGTGTGAGGGTTTTTCTATTAATGTATTGATATGTAATATTTTATTTGATTTAGGTGATAGTGTGGTTATAAGCGCTAGCATTCAATATGAAGATTTTATCTTCAACGGTTTTGTGGTCAATAGATAAAATGTATGACTTATCGATATTAATGAGAGGAAAAACCTATAAAAGTGTCGCATAGCGACACGATTTCTTACTTATATATTGAAGATGCTCTCTATTTCACGCTATATACTAAGATTCAATCGGTTGAATTAACCGATAAAGAGCTAGTGTCCTGCTGGCCTTTATTCCTGAATCCATTCTTATCCAGCTGATGGATTCTTATCATTTTTATCCGTGGATTATCGCCCGTGAAAATACGTGTTCTTGCGTTGAGTATCTTGTTGTTAACATCAGGCATGGCTGCCTCTGTTCCCGTTAATGCTGCAGGTGCAAGCTCTGTTGCAGGGAAAAGTGCTCAGGTAGAGCTAGCTTCAGGCAGTGCTATTGTGGTGGATTTACAAACGGGCAAGGTCATTTATTCTCTTAATCCTGACAAGAAAGTACCCATTGCATCGATAACTAAGTTGATGACAGCGATGGTGGTGCTGGATGCAAAACAGTCTCTTGATGAAATTATTCCTGTTTATATTGAAGAGACGAAAGAGCTGGTAGGGGTTCGCTCTAGGCTGAAAGTGGGGAGTGAAATGAGCCGTAAAGATATGATGTTATTGACACTCATGTCCTCTGAAAATAGAGCGGCTGCAAGCCTTGCGCATAATTATCCTGGTGGGCAGCGGGCATTTATTGCTGCCATGAATGCGAAAGCGGCGTCATTAGGGATGAGAGAGACCCGTTATGTTGAGCCAACAGGGCTGTCTACGGACAATGTGTCTACTGCGAAAGATCTCTCCCTCTTACTGATTGCGACTAAGCACTATCCGTTGATTAGTGAGTTGAGTACTTCGACGGAAAAGTCGATGGATTTTACGAAGCCAGTTAGTTATTCGCTCGGTTTTAGAAATACTAATCATTTGGTTTATAACGATAAGTGGAATATCGAACTGACGAAGACGGGATATACGGATAAGGCTGGGCATTGTCTGGCGATGCGGACGGTCATTAATGATCGGCCGGTGGCGTTGGTTGTTTTAGATGCGTTTGGGAAATATACGCATTTTGCGGATGCGAGCCGTTTGCGGAAGTGGATGGAGACGGGGGAGGTGGTGCCGGTGCCAGCGGCAGCGAAGAGTTATCGGGTGGCGAAGGATCGAAAATTGGTGAGTGTGGAGTAGGTTTTTGTTTGTTTTTTGATGTTTGGTGATGTTTGTTGGGTGGGGGAAGGTTTCGGTAGCGGGTTAATTTCCGTATTTCTATATAGCACTTTCACCCGCTCCCGACCAAAGGGGTTGCGGAACCCCTTTGGAATCCCGCCGTTCGGGTGTTATTCTGGACG
>DF158882.1:1309158-1336867 GCA_000307305.1 Enterobacteriaceae bacterium B14 | reverse complement strand
ATGCCCACCTCAATCGCGCATCGTGCGCGATTGCCCCTATCTACAGAGAGGCCTCGGCGCAATTTCTAATGCTTGTTGAGGGGGAGATTTTCAGGTTCGTCGGTTTATGTTTTTTTGTGGTACTGGTTTGTTTGTGTTCTTGTGTTTTTCTATGTTTTGTTTGGGATTGATAGTGGGCTGGTTTCTCTCTTAATTTCCTCTTTCCCCATTTTTACTTTTATTGTTTCGTCAGATAATTCTCTTTGGTTGTTTTATCACCGCCTATACTTGCTTATAGGGCGGTAGCGCTTCTGTGTTTTCTGGTTGGTGGTTGTCTAGGTAGTAAAACTGGAGGTGTCTCATGGTGATTAGTCATGTCTGGGGGCTTTTCTCTCATCCCAGTAAAGAACTCCAACAAATTAGCAGAGAGGGTGAGACAGTTTCACATCTTTATGCGAACCATATTCTTCTGCTTGCTGCGATCCCTGTGATTTGTGCTTTTATTGGCACGACTCAGTTTGGTTGGCAGTTTGGTGGCAATGAAGTTGTTAAGCTGCCGCTATATCAGGCTGCTTACATTGCGCTAATCTTTTACCTTCTAATGTTAGGGGCGGTTGCTTTTATCGGAAAGGTAATTCACTGGATGGCGAGACGTTATGAGAGCCGACCAAGTTTGAATCGGTGTATCGTGTTTGCTGGGTATACGGCAACGCCAATGTTTTTGAGTGGTATTGTCGCGTTGTATCCGATGGTTTGGCTCTGTTTTCTGGCGGGTGTGATTGGCCTTAGTTACTGTGCCTATTTGCTTTATTTAGGTATTCCCCCGTTCCTGAAGATTGATAGCAGTGAAGGTTTTATCTTCTCAAGCTCAACGCTGGCGATAGGCGTATTGGTTTTGGAGGGGTTGCTGGCAGCAACAGTGCTGTTGTGGGCCTACGGCTCACATCTGCTATAAAACTAGGCTTTGACTATGAGAGGATTTATTCAGCAGAGAGGACGCACTCTCTGCTGAAAAATTTGCTTGTCTTGCTATTTGGAACGGCTAAAACGCATATGAATCAGCGGAAAAGGGCGGCCGTCGCTGTCATGTTCTGAGCGCCCTATAGGCGTGAAGCCGTAGTGAGTATAGAACCCCAGAGCCTGTGGATTTTGCTCGTTAACATCTACTTCTATCGTGTCATATTGGGTTCTTGCAAAATCAAGTAGCTGTGTACCTGCACCACTACCGCGATAATCAGGATCGACAAATAGCATTTCAACCCGATGCTCATCCATGCCAATAAACGCGATAACGGTGTTTGCCGTATCCTCTAATACCCAAACAGGCATAGCATCTAGGTAGCAATCGCGTACTAGAGGATAGAGTTCCTCAATCTGCAGCTCGGTGAGAAAGAGGTGAGTTGCTTTAACAGAGCGATGCCAGATATCGAGTAGCGTGACGTTATCGTTCGTCACTCTGGCTCTAATGTGTCTATTTTTGTTCGATTCCATCGGTTTTAAATTCTTTGTTAGGCTTTTTTATTTAGCATCGCTTTTAGATCGGCAAAAGGGTTGTGCGTGGCGAGACCTTGATCTTTCTGGGCATCTTCTCCTGCGACAACCGTAGAACCATATTGATCGGCTTCGGTATATTTTGAATGTTCATGATCATGGCAATAGAGACATAACATCTCCCAATTGCTGCCATCTTCTGGATTATTAGAGTGATCGTGATCGATATGGTGAACCGTTAACTCACGTAGATTGGAATAAACAAATTCACGAGAGCAGCGGCCACACACCCAAGGAAATAACTTCAACGCCTTCTCACGGTAGCCACTTTCCAGACGAGCATAATTTTTAGGGATAAAAGCCATCTTCGAACCTTCATTATTCATTAATTATGGCTGCTATCTTATAGCGAAAGAGTGGCGGTTTCTATTAGTGCAGAATGAAGCACCGCTCAGCTAATCTCTTAAATTAACGAAAACCGATACCCATCCAAACAAACACCACCAAAGCAAAAAAATATCACCCAATACTCACCAACGAACACCCCCCCGGACACAAACAATCCACCCTGTGCCCCTCCAACGCCACTTCAATCCCTTTAATCATACTCAACGTCGTCCCTTCCACTATTTTGCTCGTCGTGTTACAGACCGGACAAAAAACATCATCGCCTTTTCTGGCGACTTCCCGACCGTCTTCATTCGCTGCATCTGAGCCAGTCAGAACGACGCCAGCCGTTGTTGTGGTATCACCTTTTAGAATAACTTTTCTGCCTTGAACAACGCTTCTCATATGGCGCTCCTGCAATAAATTTTTGTCTGAAGAGAGAAAGGAAAGGGTCTCAATAACGCGCACTATCCTTGCGTATGAGTTGAAGAACTTTGGCTAATAACGGGAATAGGCTGCTCAGGTGGTTCATCTGCTGTGGAACGGGTGTAGATAATCAAACCTGTAATAATAACGCCGCCAACACCAGCGAGAGCACATAGACCGATGAGAACGGGCATGACTTTTTTCATTATACTCATTACGTGTTCCAAAATAGTCGAGTTAACATGGCATATTAACAAGTATGCAACTTGATGGACAGGGGCGCTTTACTGAGAGCTTATAGAGGCCAAATGTGAGAAAAGAAGGAAAAGTGATTATTCGCTCATTTCAGCAAGAGGACGCACTCGCATTGCGGGCTGTATTTTACTCAGCGGTACGGTTCCTTGCTTGTCAGGATTATTCGCTGGAGCAGATAGCCGTTTGGGCTACCGATGAGTACGATTTCACACTGTGGAGAGAGAAAATGTGCAAGCTGAAACCGTTTATCGCCGAAATTGATGGCGTGATAGCCGGATATGCCGATGTGCAACAAGATGGATTGATAGATCACTTTTTCGTTGCGGTACCTTATGCACGTAAGGGGGTGGGTAGTGCGCTTATGTCTCAGATTGTTGAGTGCGCGAAAAGGCGTGATATCGCCTTGCTTTACTCTTATGTGAGTATTACTGCTCGGCCTTTTTTCTCTCACTGGGGTTTTGAGATAAAAGAGTCGTGTTCTGCCACGATGAGAGGCATCACACTGAATAATTATCTGATGCAAAAAGAGGTAAATCTGCTCTAATTATCATTATTGCTGTAACAGCAAATACATTTATGCATTGATGTGCAACGCACATCACTTTTTACTTGTGGGATTTTGATTATTCTTCCCTTCATTAAATAGTGTATTAATTTTTTGTCACCACACTATTCTTAGCTCGTTTTTTCATCAAAAATGGTCATTGAAGGTATAACAATTTATGGTAGAGGCTATGGCAAAAAAAATTATTTTAGACTGCGACCCTGGGCATGATGATGCGATTGCAATGCTACTTGCTCATGGTAACCCGGAGATTGAATTGTTGGCTGTGACAACCGTTGTAGGTAATCAGACGCTAGAGAAAGTGACGCGTAATGCCCTTTCTGTTGCTCGTATTGCGAATATTACAGGGGTTCCTTTTGCTGCGGGTTGCCATCGTCCGTTGATTCGAGATATCGAAGTTGCTCCTGATATTCATGGTGACTCGGGTTTAGATGGCCCAGTTCTACCAGAGCCAGTGATTGCTTTAGATTCAAGGCATGCGGTTGATTTGATTATCGACACCATCATGTCACATGAGCCGGGAACCGTGACGTTAGTCCCCACGGCTGGCTTGACGAATATCGCGCTTGCGGTACGCAAAGAGCCACGTATTGCAGAGAGAGTGAAGGAAGTCGTTCTGATGGGCGGCGGTTATCACGTGGGTAACTGGAGCGCAGTGGCTGAATTTAATATCAAAATAGATCCTGAAGCGGCACATATCGTCTTTAATGAGCGCTGGCCTCTGACAATGGTGGGATTGGATCTAACTCATCAAGCTTTAGCGACGCCAGAAGTGGTTGAACGAATCACGAAGGTTGGTACAAAGCCCGCTAAGTTTGTTCTTGAGCTGTTAGAGTTCTTTAGCCGCATGTATAAGAATGCACAAGGCTTTGACTATGCGCCTGTGCACGATCCTTGCGCTGTGGCTTATGTTATCGACCCTAGTGTGATGACCGTGCGCAAGGTGCCGGTTGATATCGAGCTTACGGGGACGCTGACATTAGGCATGACCGTTGCTGATTTCAGAGCGCCGCCTCCGGCAGATTGCCATACTCAGGTTGCAGTGGATCTAGACCATAAACGCTTCTGGGATCTCATTGTTGATGCGTTGGAGCGTATTGGGGATGTTGAGCCATGAACCCATCCGAATCAGTCTCAGGAGCCAAAAGTAACACTGGCATATTGATGCTGGCGTTACTGGTTGCCTGTATCGCATTTCAGCTTAACGCGAGCATGCTAAGCCCCGTTCTGGTTACGATGGCGAGAGAGTTAAATACCGATGATGCTGCGGTAGGTCTCTCTCAGACGGCGTTTTTTACCGCTGCAGCACTGTTCTCTCTCTTCTTGCCCCGTTTAAGCGATATTGCTGGGCGTAGAAAAGTGCTGACTTGGATGCTGGCTATCATGACGGTGGGTACGCTGGTTGCTGCTCTCGCACCGAATATTACTGTGTTGTATATCGGGCGAGTGATTCAGGGCATTTCAGGCCCAGTCGTACCGCTCTGCTTGATGATGTTGCGAAATGAAATTACTGAGCCAAAAAAGTACGGCACGATGATGGGGATTATCACCGCAGTGAATGGTGGTATTGCTGGCGTTGATGCACTTGCTGGTGGCTATTTAGCGGCTAACTTTGGTTTCCGTTCGGTCTTTTGGTGTATTACGGTTGTCGCGGCATTAGCGACCCTTTTTGTTGCTAAATGGGCGCCGGAATCGAAGCCTTCCGCAGGAACTAAAATGGACTGGATTGGCGTTGCATTGCTGGTACTGACTATCGCGTGCTTACTTATTGCCTTGAACGAAGCGGGCAAACTATCCGCAGCAAACTGGGTATTTGTGATTGCGTTAGTGGTTGCAGCTGCAGTGCTATTTATCGGTTTCTTGCGGTTTGAGAATCGCTGCAAACAGCCGCTGGTAACGGTTTATCATATGCGCCAGCGCTCTACGTGGGCTTTGTTGTTAACGACAGTGCTGACTATGATGGGGGTTTTTGCAACGGTGAATGGCCTTGTTGCTTCGTTTGCCCAAAACCCAACGGCGGGCTTTGGTATGAGCGCGGATGCAACATCTCTTGCTCTACTAATGCCTTATGCGGTGGTTGGCTGGTTAGTGGGGCCATTCTCTGGGCGGCTAGCACCAACGTTGGGCTATAACAATGCGTTGAGAATAGGCTTGTTAGGGAGTGCTGTAGCGATAGCGCTGATGATGTTTATCGGTATCCACTCTTTAACCATGCTGATTGTTTGCACAGTCTTAATTGGCGTTACTTATGCAGGGATAGCAAACATTATTCTTAATGGGTTGGGAATTGTGCTTTCACCACCGGATAACCCTGGTTTTTTACCGGGCATGAATGCAGGGGCATTTCATTTAGGAGCAGGGCTAAGCTTTGCAATACTGCCTGCAATTCAGGTTGCCTCTAGTCCAGCTGGTAGTGGTTCAATACAAGGTTACGTCGACGGTATGCTGGTAGGATTAGTGATTACACTTATCGCCTTTGGGGTATCATTTTTAATCCCAAGACCGAAAGACGCTGAAGTCTAAGTGTGCTTTTTCGTATCTATATACTTTATATGATCAAACGATAAAAAAGCCCTCCATGTAAATGGGGGGCTTTTTAGCAGTGATGAATATTGCTTAATAGCGTCAAGACGTTCAGTTGCTTTAATTCAACAAGCAGTGAGTCTGGTAAGCATTTCAACCACTCATTTTCATCTTTTGGTGCATGCTCACGTGTTGTGGGTAATGTGCTTTGTCCCTAATGCGTTTTCTACTAGGACTAGATTCAATTATTTGGCTGCGGCTTTCGCCTCATTAATCCAACCATCGAATGTTGCCTGATGCCAACGGATCCAAGCATTAACATGATTTTCAATATCGCGTTCTGATGCTTCTCCTTGACGCATACGCAAGTTCTGCGCATTGATATCTGTAATAGGCAGTTTCATGATAGAGAACAATTTGGCGGCGGCAGGATTGGCTTCGGCAAATACTTTGTTCGCCGCAATCTTCATACCATTAGGGGGAAAACCATAGTTAGCACCGTTAGATAACTGGGTATCTAGGTTTTTGAGTTCGCCCGGCAAAGCCGAGTGTGGAACTTGCAACCAAATCACATCACGGCCTGGAACGAGTACGTCACTGACCCAATAAGGCGTCCATGTGTAATAAAGAACCGGTTTGCCTTCTTTGTAGCGAGAAATGGTGTCGGCAATGATGGCGGCGTAATTGCCTTGATTATGCTCAACGGTGCCTTCTAGGCCATAGGCTTTGAGCTGATAATTGATCGCACCCTCACAGCCCCAGCCAGGGTTACAGCCGCTGAGATCAGCTTTACCATTGCCGTTTGCATCAAATAACTTGGCGATTTCAGGATCTTTTAACTGGGCAATATTGGTGATTTTGTATTTGTCTGCCGTTTTTTTGTCGATCAAATAGCCTTGTACTGCACCTTCGACATAGTCGCCTTGACGATAAAATTTCTTATCACCACCTGCGCTTTTGTACATATCAGCGTGTAGTTGATCCCAATTGGTTGCCATAAACGTGACATCGCCAGCGGCCATAGAGGTGTAGGCCACGTTATAGTCGACTTCTTTAATCGGTTTAACATCATAGCCTAGCTTTTCTAGTGCTTTGCTTACGAGCAGAGTCTGGAATGTCTCTTCTGTAATGGTGCTTTGTACCGGTTGAACGGAGATGCCTTTACCGGGAAGATCGGCTGCAAGGGTGTGAGCACTGATGAATGAGGTGATGGCTAAGGTAGCCAGAATTCCTGTCTTACGCATAGTCGCTCCTAAGATGTGACCCGTCAGCTATGAAATTGATAGGTATGGTCACAGAGAATATGTATTGGTGAGAGTATTTATTATCGTTTTAAGCCTGTGTGCCCACGTTTTTAAGCAGGCACACAGAAGTGAGATATCACGATTTTTTTAACTTCATGAAAAAGCCGATAGGGCCAGCGTTATACCATTTACCAATGCCTTTACTGCGGCTGTCGCGGCCTAAAGATTGGGTTAGGCGATCGAGAATGATAGCTAGAATAACAATACCAACACCACCAATGGCAGCGAGGCCCATATCAAGGCGACCAATACCGCGTAATACCATTTGGCCTAAACCACCGACTGCAATCATCGATGCAATCACCACCATAGAAAGCGCCAGCATTAATGTTTGGTTAATCCCTGCCATGATGGTTGGCATGGCAAGCGGTAGCTGTACTTTAAACAGCAATTGCCGAGGGCTAGCACCAAAGGATTCTCCCGCTTCGATAAGATCTTCCGGCACTTGTTGAATGCCTAAGCATGTCAAACGGACAATCGGAGGCAAGGCAAAAATAATGGTGACAACAACGCCGGGTACATTACCAATCCCAAATAGCATGACAATAGGGACAAGGTAGACGAAGGCAGGGGTTGTTTGCATTGCGTCAAGCAGTGGCCGAATAATTTTCGAGGCGTGTTTGCTCCTCGCCAGCCAGATGCCGAGAGGAAGCCCTATCACCATGCAGAAGAAAAGGGCGGTTAGCACCAGTGAGAGCGTCACCATTGCTTCAGACCAGGCACCGATAGCACCGATAGCGATAAGTGATACCAGCGTCGCGATACCCATCCTAATATTGGAGAGCTGCCATGCAATCAGGAAGAACACCAAAATGGCTACGGGGGCGGGCATTCCCTGCAGTAGTGCTTGTAGGGCTGTCAGTATGTAATCAATCGGAACACGAACTGCCTGAAACAACGGGCGGCAGTGCATAACAATCCATTCAATGCCGTGAGTGACCCATGAATCGAGAGGGAACCAAGGCTGATTAAAAGGATCGAGAATATTGAAGTGTTCTGGCTGAACCTGCGACGCATTGTTTAGCCAATCCGTTGAGCCTTCTGGCGGCGGTGTGGATGCCCATGGATCTACGGTTTGAGTATTACTCATCGTTTGGTGTCTCCTTATCTAAAGCCTGAAGTAACATTCCTTTAGTAATAATGCCGAGGAATCGATTTTCTTCATCAATTACCGGGCTTGCACAAGGAGACTGTGCGACTAATGAAATAAGCTCGTTGAGTGAGGTATCTGCCTGAATAGCGGCTGGTTCATCTAATAAGGCTTCATTGAGTGTTAAATTTTGGCTTAGTGCTGTTTTCAATGAATCGATAGAGACGATACCAACATATTTGGCACCTCTTTCTAATACATAACCATAATCGCGCTCTTCTTCCTGTAATAATTTCAGCGCAGAGCGCGGGCCAAACCCTGGCACTTTTCTTATTAGTGTCGCTGGGCGTCTTTTAGCAATATCTTTGGCGCTAAATACATGGCTCAGATCCACACCTTTAAAGAAGGTACGAACATAATCATTCGCCGGATTTTTTAATATTTCATCTGGTGTCCCCACTTGAATCACATTACCGCCTTGCATGATGGCAATTCTATTACCAATGCGCATGGCTTCATCTAAGTCATGGGAAATAAAGACGATGGTTCTTTGAGTATTATCCTGAAGCTTGATTAATTCATCTTGCATTTCAGTACGGATAAGGGGATCTAGCGCAGAAAAGGCTTCGTCCATCAATAAAATATCTGGATTATTTGCCAGTGCGCGAGCCAAGCCGACCCTTTGGCGCATACCACCAGAAAGTTCATCAGGATAAGAGGACGCACGGGTTTCTAACCCGACTTGTCGCAGAGCATCCATTGCTTTTTCATTGCGCTCTTGCAATGGCACACCTGCGAGTGTCAGGCCGAATGCCGTATTATCCAGAATATTCATGTGGGGCATGAGAGCAAAAGATTGAAAGACCATACTGACCTTCTTGCGGCGAACATGCCGCAGGGCTTCATCAGATATCGATGCGATATCCTCACCATCAATCAAAACCTGACCACGGGTCGGTTTTATCAGACGATTGAGAAGGCGTACCATAGTGGATTTACCCGAACCGGATAGCCCCATGATCACGAATATTTCGCCTTCTTCAATGGCCAGATTTGCATTGTTCACACCAACAGAAAGTCCCGTTTTTTCAAATATTTTTTCTTTGCTTATTCCTTTATCTATTAGTTTGAATGCTCTCTCTGGATTCTCGCCGAATATTTTGTATAGATTCTTTATTTCTATTTTAATTGCCATGTATTCTATATGGTCTCCTGTAGAATTATAATGGAAACTTGAGAGTGTAAATAATGGATATAAAGCGGTAAATCTCTATATACCTTAACATACTGAGATGATGAGACAACCCTTAATGTGATATTTCAACAATATAAGCATACTGGTCTGAGTTGTTTACTTGTTGTTATTTAAGGTTATATTTCCTTGATTATTTAATTTAAATCAACTTGAATTAAATCTTCTTTATTCCCCGAATTACTTGCTCATTATTTTGATATAATGCCTCTTTATAATGACACAATACACTCTAAATAAGACGTTTTTAGTATGGTAAATAAGGGTGATAATTTAGTGACATAAAGACATTATATGGAGCGTTAATACACTGGCCTCTACTCTTGATAGGTTGATCTGTAATATATGTCTATCAATATCGAATATTAACTAAAAAGTAGTAGTGCAATTTGTGCGGGTAAAGTGTGTCAAGAGGTAAAAACATTGAACATTTTAAGGTAGAGAGAGTCAGATATAGCCGTAATATTCGCTCTATATCTATTATATTTCAGGATATGAGAATACAGCGTATCTGTAGCTTGAAATGATGAAGAGTATAAATGCTAAGGGTTTTGCAAAAGGAACTAAGTATGATGAAGAAAGTGGCTGTTATAGCTGGTTTAATGTGTGTTGTGAGTACTTCTACAATGGCAGCATCTGTAGATCAAACCAATCCATTAGCGAATACCCCGTTAGAGAAAATAGCGCCTTACCCTGCCGCAACGAAAGACCAAGTGCGCAATGTCATTTACCTGCCTAAGCTGGAAAATGAAGATAACTATCAGGTTGAAATTTCCATGGGTAAAGTGTTGAAGGTTGACTGTAACCGTCACTCTTTAGGTGGAAAATTTGAGCAGAAAACGTTGGAAGGTTGGGGATACGATTACTATGTCCTAAATGACGTTCAAGGCGGTATTTCAACCATGATGGCATGCCCAGATGGTAAAAAAACAGAGACATTTATTACTGTTAATTCTGCTACGCGCTACGAGCGTTACAACAGCAAACTTCCTATTGTGGTATATACCCCTAAAGATGTGCAGGTACGTTACCGTATTTGGACTGCCGATAACACCTATAAAGTCGCAACAGCTAAATAATTAAGGTGTTTCTTATATCTATTCATCTATTGGATAGATAAGAAATTTCGGGAAAAGATAACCCCGGATATTCGGGGTTATTTATGTTTGATGAGTAATCTATTCGGCTAATCTTTACTTTGTTTCAGGTGCTTTTACGGCAGTAAATTGATTGATAACGTTACCTTCCCAACCTTGCTCAGCATAAGTGTTCACGTGCCTAATTTCTTTAACGGGCTGACCTTTAATGCAGTCATCACACGGTTAGCTTTATCGTGATAAATACTCACTTTCCCGTTGTTGATTCCAACGATAGCGGAATCACCTGTAACATCTTCAATCGCGATATGTTTAGTATCTGAAGCATAATCGATAGGCAGTTTTGCTGCGGCAAGTCGAACGTCGTTGCTCAGGGCTTTGACCGCTTCATCTACTTGTTGCCTAATCCGTTCGAGCTGGGTCGCAATTTACAATGAACAACGTCTGCGTATTCAACCGAGTAATGGTTATTTATCCAGTTAATTTCACGAAGGTACTGACGCATCCTTTATGCTGTGGGACAATAACCTCCCATCCTACTTATAGACACGAGATGCATGGCACTTTCTGCGCAAACCAAAGAGCTGATAAGCCAATGGTATAAAGCCTTACAAAAAGAGATCCCAGATTTCATTTCTCGTGCTCCTCAACGTGAAATGATTGCTGAGGTCGCTAAGACTTTATCCGGCGACTATCCACGCCATTTAGCGATAGAAGCGCCGACAGGTGTGGGAAAAACCCTCTCCTATCTCATCCCCGGGATTGCGGTTAGCCGTGCAGAAAGTAAGCCTCTGGTTGTCAGTACCGCAAATGTGGCACTACAGGATCAGATTTACAGCAAAGACCTCCCTTTATTAAAAAAAATTATTCCTGAACTGAAGTACACTGGCGCTTTTGGGAGAGGGCGTTATGTCTGCCCGCGCAATCTCGTTGCTATGTGTGCGACAGAGACGAGCCAAGGTGATCTCAAGCTGTTTCTGGATGATGACCTTGCCCCTTCTGATAGCGATGAGCAGAAACGCTGCCTTGAATTATCTAAAGCGCTTTCCAGCTATGCATGGGATGGATTACGGGATCACTATGCCGAATCTATTACGGATGGGCTTTGGGCAAAGCTGAATACTGATAAAGCAAATTGCTTGATGAGAAACTGCCGCTATTTTCGCGAATGCCCGTTCTATATTGCTCGAAGAGAGATAGAAAGTGCCGATGTTGTGGTAGCGAACCACGCTTTGGTAACGGCAGCGTTAGAGAATGAGTCGGTTTTACCTAATCCCAAAGAGTTGCTGTTGGTGTTGGATGAAGGTCACCATTTACCGGACGTTGCCCGCGATGCTTTCGAGATGGAAGGGGATATCACAGCAGTATTAGTGAATGGCCAAATTGAGACGATAGCGCGCCATATTGAGCTGTGTGTCGCACAGTATCGCCCAGCTTCGCCGCCGAGACTTTGTAACTCTGAGCGACTGAAATCACACTGCGAGCAGATTCGTGAGTTGGTTATCGAGATAGAGCAACAGATGGTTGTTTGGCTGCCAGACAATAGCGTCGAAGCCGAGCATCGCTTTGAAATGGGCGTATTACCGGAAGCGTTACTGGATGCCTGCCGCAAACTGTGTAAGTTGATGGAAGGTTTGTGTGGGGTTGTCGAATATATGGTCAATGAGCTGGGGGAAAAAACGGGCTCTCATGACATTGTGCGTTTACATCGCGCCATATTGCAGATGAGCCGCCAGCAGGGGTATTTAGAAGCTCAGAGTAAGCTGTGGAAGTTGGCAGCGATGGAGAAGCTCTCCAATGCGCCTATTTCAAAATGGCTGAGTCGTGAGATGCGAGATAACGTCATTCATCTCAATCTGCACTGTGTAGGGATACGTGTCAGCGATCAGTTAGAGAGAATGCTGTGGCGTAAAGTCCCCCATGCGGTTGTAACCTCTGCGACGCTCCGCTCGTTGAATAGCTTCTCTCGTTTACAAGAATTAACAGGGTTAGATGAAGATGACGGCGACCGTTTTGTCACGCTCTCTTCGCCGTTTAACCATGTAGAACAGGGCACGTTGGTGATCCCTAAGATGAGTGTAGAGCCAACTCTGGCGAATGAAGCTCTTCACCTGGAAGAGATGGCGCGTTTTTTCCGAGCAGAAGTCGCGACAGAGAAACATAAAGGTATGCTCATTCTGTTTTCCAGCCACCGTGCCATGCAGGGTTTTTTAGAGCACGTAAAAAGCCTGCGTCTGATGCTTTTGGTTCAGGGGGATCAGCCTCGCTATCGTTTAGTTGAAGAGCACCGCAAGCGTGTTCTGGCTGGCACAGCCAGTGTGCTCGTAGGGCTACAATCGTTTGCTGAAGGTTTGGATCTAAAAGGTGAATTGCTGACTCAGGTGCATATTCATAAGATCGCGTTTCCGCCGATAGATAGCCCCGTCATACTGACTGAGGGTGAGTGGCTGAAAACCCATAAACGCCATCCATTCGAGGTTCAAAGCTTGCCGACTGCCTCATTTAATCTGATTCAGCAGGTTGGGCGTTTGATTCGCAGCCATGAGTGCCGAGGTGAAATCGTTATCTATGATCGCCGATTAAGAACCAAAGGCTATGGTGCTCGGTTGCTGGCTGCTCTGCCTGTTTTTCCGATTGTTGAGCGAGATATGCCGCCAGAGCCAGAGCCAGAAAACCGAAAACGGAAAAGTACGGTGAAGGCAGTTACGAATAAGAGAGTGCGTAGTAAAACGAAGAAAGCAGGGTGAGGCTAGATTTGCTTTGCTATACCACTATAGATATACAGATTTGCAGCAACCAGAAAGTAGCTTTCCTGCTCTTTATTCATCTTTGATCAGTTCGACAAAAGTCCCATCTTTGCTGTCAGCTTCATTAAAAAACCAGATCCCAGCAGGGTACTCTTCTAGAGATACCAGATACATGGTGCCTTCATAAAATTGGTCTATTGCGAGTACTGTTCCCACTCGTCTTGGGCCACCATCGGTTTTTACAGTGACACGGTCATTGACTTTCATTGTGATGGTTCTCTATGTTTCGGGAAAGGGGGTTGGGTGTAGCCGCTCAATATTAGCGTATCTAGCAACGCTTTTGGCATTCATTTGTGAATTAAAAAAGGCACCTCAAAGGTGCCTTTTTGCAAGATAATGCGTGTTTTTATTACGGCTGCGCGATGATTTCTGCTTCTAAAGCTTCATCAATTTGCGGTGGCTGGCGGCGGAACATGTGTGTAATCGCAGCCAGATATACGAAGCCAAGTGCAGCCCAGATAAGACCTAACTCGAATGAGTGAGCATCTAGGCTGACCCACATTGCACCTACGGTTAACGCACCTAATACAGGCAGAAGCAGATAGATCACATGATCTTTCAGCGTCTTGTTACGGCCTTCGCGAATATAGAACTGCGAGATGACCGACAGGTTAACAAAGGTAAAGGCAATCAGTGCACCGAAGCTAATCAGAGACAGAGCCATATCTAAATCAAACCAGATTGCAGACAGAGCAAAGATGCCGACGAGCAAGACGTTAAATGCCGGAGTACGCCATAGTGGGTGGATAAACCCAAAGGTGCGCTCAGGGAAGACGCCATCACGGCCCATGACATATAACAGACGGGAAACGCCTGCATGTGAAGCCATGCCTGAAGCCAGAACGGTGACACAGGTAAAGCAAAGAATAATGGACTGGAACAGGGCACCGCCTAACAGCAGAGCGATTTCCGGCATTGATTCTTCGACGTTCTTAAACTGTGATACGTCTGGGAAATAGAGTTGTACGAAATAAGAGACCACAACGAAGATCAGGCCGCCAATTAGCGCGGTTAGGAAGATCGCTTTAGGGATCACGCGTGCTGCATCTTTCGTCTCTTCAGACAGAGAGCTAATACCGTCAAAGCCGAGGAAGGAGAAGCACAATATTGTGGCTCCCGTCAGCAGTGGGCTTATCTCTGCGGTTTCAGAAAAGAGTGGGCGAACGCTAAACAGGGCGTCAGTGCCTGCGCCGTTGCTCATCAGTGCATTAATCGCTAACCCAACAAACACCACGATAACGGCGATCTGTACGACGACGATAACGGTATTCAGGTTGGCAACAATGTTAATGCTACGCAGGTTTGCAATAGTCATAATGGCAACCAGCACGGCAACAAATATCCAAGACGGAACCGATGGGAACATCGCCGTAAGATAGATTTTGGCCAGCAGGATATTGATCATTGGCATTAACAGATAATCCATTAATGATGACCAACCCACCATAAAACCAACGTGCGGGTTGATTGCTTTCTGAGCATAAGTATAGGCAGAGCCAGCGGATGGATAGCGCTGAACCAGTCTGCCATAGCTTAGTGCTGTAAATAGAATAGCAACCAAAGCAATAATATAAGAGGTCGGTACGTGGCCGTTAGTCGTTTTGGATACAATTGCAAAGGTGTCAAATATGGTTAGTGGCTGTAAATAAGCCAGACCCATCATGATCACTTGAGCTAACGTCAACGTTTTTAATAAGGTGTGTTTGTTTTTTTGCGGTGCAGCAGTGTTATTAGTCGACATGGCGAAGTCCTCCAGTGCTATCTGCAATATGAGATGAAACTATGCTACGCAGAGAAGCAAAGGGAAAACTTCGATTTGATAAGTTTTGGAAGACAGAACAATGAAAAGGTGAGATGGAAACCCATCCTGCACCATAGTCGCCGCTATTGCAGCGGATGCCGGTTTTAGCCAGCGTAAAAGCAGATAATTGCCCCATTTTCTCTTTTTCCTCAATCTATGACGCTTGCGCCATATAAACCTGGTTATCTATCCGGCACTGAGTCCGGCCTCTAGTTTTGATTCGACTTTAATGCAAAAAAATAACCGACGTTATGCGACGGCGGCTATTTGCAGGGCGGCTATTTTGCCCCAACATGTTGCCTTCGGCAAGCCCTGTAAAGGCCCTTGGAGAAATTCTTTTTTAAGGGGATTTTTGGGGAATATTTTGTGATTTAAAATCAAATGATTATTCGAAATGTAGATTATTTATTTAGCAGTTTTTTATGAGAAAAATCGAGGATAGGTTTTGTTTTTCGTTGGGCTTCAGTAAAGAGTGTTAAGGCATCTCGCCAGTTGTGAAAAGGAATAGAGGTTGTCGATGGCAATTGTGTTTCAGATAACGGGGACCAAAGAGCTTGAAACCAGCTTTGCCACTGGCTGATTTCAACATTACGTGTTGCTTCCCGTAAATGGAAACGCTGAAGCTGTGCGCCATGGTTTGAGTGAGGGAATGCCTTACCAGAAAGTAGGCCGTAAGAGATGAAGTGTGCCTGAGGATTGAGGCGAGCTAGAATATGCTCGGCTAGCGTTCCACCCACTGCATCAAAAACCGCATCAGCCTTGTACAGAAGAGAATTTAACTCATTATTATTGCTAAGGTTCTGGCCATCGGGAGCCACGATAGGCGTGATGCCTAAATGCGCTAATGCATCGTAGTGTTTGGGTGAGCGTATGACTCCGAAGATTTCTGAGGCGCCAGCGGATTTTGCCCATTGTGCAAAGAGGAGGGCAAAAGAGGAGCTAGCGGCGGTAAGAACAATTCTCTTCCCTCTTACAGGCCAGCGTTGAAGCATCAAGTGTGCGGTTAACGGGTTTATATAGGCTTGGGCGGCCAAAGTATTATCAATTTTATCAGGGACAGGAACCAACCATGTTGGCTCGCAATCGATGTAACGTTGCCATGTTCCATCACTGCGTAGCGGTAATACGCGCTGCCCAACAGGGTATGGAGCAAGAGAGGATGTCACTGCGCTGCCAACCTCAATAATTCTGCCCACTCCTTCATAGCCAGCTACGCGCGGTGGCTGAACGCGATGCCGATAAGCACCGGTAATAGGGATGAGGTCGGAAGGATTAACGGGGGCAGCAAGGGTTTGAATTCGAATTTTTCCCGCTGCCAATAGAGGCAGCGGGGCTGTTTCTAGTGTGAGAACATCGAGTGGTGCCCCAAATTGCCGGAACCATAGGGCGCTGTTATCTGAGGTCATTGGCATTCTAGGCCTACTTATTCCGCGACGGTCGGCACGATTTTCACACCGACTTTAGTGATAATCTCTTCTTCCATCTCGGCGATCGTCCACGTTAAGCCATCCCATTCAATCTGATCGCCAACAATAGGTTCACCGCCAAGTAGTGAGTGAACAAATTTCCCTAGAGGTTGTTTGCTATCAATACCTTCTTCCAGATCTAAACCATAGAGCTGTGAAATGGCATCTAGCTCGGCACTGGCTTCGAGTATGAAATCACCAAAGAAGTGTTCATCTTGCTCAACAACAGGTGATTGGCTGAAGAGTTTTCCGAGAGCTGGGAGATCGTGCTCTTGACCAATCACGCAGAGAATATCGCCTTCTTTTAGGCGAGTGCTTCCGCTTGGATGCAGAAGCTCTGTCCCTCTTAATAATGCGGAGATACGAGTGCCTTTAGGCATTTTTAATTCCCGTAACCTAGCCCCGATACACCACTTTTCAGCACCTAAGCGAAAGATAAACTGCTCCCATTGCTTTTTAGGGTCGATATCCAATCCAACACGAGCGATAGGAGTCGGTGTTGGTGGAAGTACCACTTTGGCTTTTTTAGCAGCGAAGGAGAGCGAGGTGCCTTGTAACAACAATGAAACCAGTACGACAAAGAACGCCACATTAAAGAATAGGTGCGCGTTGGGTAACCCTGCCATCATCGGGAATACAGCGAGAATGACGGGAACAGCGCCTCGCAGACCAACCCATGAAATAAAGACACGCTCTCGCATGGTAAAAGTGCGGAACGGTAATAATCCTAAAAACACAGCTATTGGACGAGCGAACAGAATCATCCAAAGCGATAGAAGCAAGGCAGGGATTGCAATAGGTAGCAGCTCATTAGGATTGAGCAGCAGCCCTAAAACAAGGAACATCCCAATTTGGCTGAGCCAAGCCAAGCCATCAAAGGTTTGCAAAATACCGTGGCGGTTGCGTATTGGGCTATTGCCGAGCAGCAAACCACAGATATAAATAGAGAGAATACCGCTGCCATTCATCGCCGTTGTTAGTGCGTAAATCATCAAGCCACCGCTTACCGCAAGCAGAGGATAGAGACCGCTTGCAAGCTGGATACGGTTAATGGTTTGCAGAAGCAGATAACCACCGGCTAGGCCAAATAGAATACCGATGCCGAATTGTTGAATGATACTGCCAAGAAAACCCCAACTAAAACTGCTCTCGCCAGCGGCTATCATGCTAATAAGCGAGATGGTGAGAATCATAGCCATTGGGTCATTGCTACCCGATTCGATTTCCAGCGTTGCACTTACACGTTCGTTTAAGCCTTTCCCACCCAGCATCGAGAATACGGCAGCAGCATCGGTTGAGCCGATAATCGCGCCTATCAATAACCCCTGTATGAGGTCGATATTAAAGAGCCACGCGGCAGCCATTCCGGTAAGCCCTGCAGTCACAATAACCCCAACAGTTGCCAGAGAAAGCGCAGGCCAAAGTGCCACACGGAAAGAGGAGACTCTGGTACGCATACCGCCATCCAGCAAAATCACGGCGAGTGCAAGGTTACTGACCAGATAGGCGACGGGGTAATTATCGAAAATAATGCCACCTACGCCATCAACCCCTGCCAGCATACCGATGGCAAGAAAGATAACTAAGATGGGGATACCGAGACGCGAGGAGAACGAACTTAACAGAATGCTTGCCCCGACTAATGCGGCACCGATTAACAGCAGGCTATTGACGGTAGATGCATCCAATTAAAGTTCTCCTTGAGATGATGATGGCAGAAATGACTGAACAAAGTCCTTGATGGGCTGATTATACCTATTTCCGATAGAATTGTGAGAAAAAAATGGTTAATTCAATGTGTTATCAATATGGAATTCAGACTTAACATATTGATAAAAGCCAAAGATTTTGATTTTGTCTCTGAGTTATTTACCACTATAGGCCTATTCTGTTTACATTCTCTCTGGAGCTTAAAGTGGTTCTAGCATGGCAAAGGCACTGACTAACAGAAGAACCCCTACACCAAAGGCTAATTCCGCTATGGAGCCATAACCTAATGTTTTTAGGGCTCTCTCTGGTGTTGCTTTTATTCTAGGAATGATTCGGTAGCGGTTATAAATCGCCTGTCCTAGCATGATAAAAACGAAGATAACTTTAATGAAAAGAAGCTGTTGATACTCAGAGGCCAAGTTCAATGTTATGGCTGGCAATGTGAAGAGGGTATTCACTAGACCGGTCAAGATCACTATTGCAACAGCAAGATGCCCATAAGTAGAAAAGCGGATCATGGTGTAAATGGCATCGATGCGGTGCGTATCTGTTCGTGAATAGGAAATACAGAGCAAAAAAGGGAGTAATCCACCTATCCAGAACCCAGCAGAGAGAAGATGCAGCGCATGATTAACGCGATGTACCATCCCCCAAATACCGGATTGAATCGCGGCATGGCCAATAAGCCCTAAACTGGCCAATAAAAACAGTGAAAGCAGCAAGAGTATGGATGTTTGCGCTTGCCCACGGAGCAGACACAGCGCTAGCACTGAGCACAGTGCTAACAGGCAGTGCCATTGCCAAACCTGTCCAAATGTGGTGCCTAATACCATTTGCCAAGTAGAGGGCTGAAGCACATCACGCCAGCCATCTCCCATCTGTCCCGCCTGTAATGCGAGCATCGCGATTGAGGTCACTGTACTTATGATTACGCTAATAGATATTAGTGTGCGAAGGCGTAGCGCCATCGTGGGGCGTAGTGTTTTAGGGGCAAGCAGAGCAATATAAAGCGTAGCGCCAAATAGTTGCATCAGTGCCGCAAAATGGAAAAAGCGGCACAGTATGAAGAGTGAAAACAGGCCCATTATGGCTGTTTAATGGTGAAACTGAATTGCCCTTTGGTTTTGTGGCCATCAACAGAAAGCACATGCCAGTCGACATGATAAATACCGGGAATGAGGGCCTCAGTGATAGGCAGAACAAGCTGGGAGCCATCTTCTGGGTTCAACATCAGAGGCTGAACGGCAACCGAGTGCTTGTCTGCTGCAGAAATCGCTATTTTGCTAAATCCAAGCTCGATTTTTTCGCTATAGCTAAGGGTTAAGCTTTTAGGTGAATCGGACAGTACGGCATTTGGCTCAGGCGAGCTGCTCTTCAAATGTGCGTGTGCTAGAGCTTGCGATGAAAAACTCGCGATAAACAGAAAAGGGAGGGTGAATGCGAGAAACCGAAGTGCTTTAGTACAGTATGAAATCATCATGTTAGCTTCACATATCAATAACAAACGGGATTTGAAAAGTATCACTTGTTTTTCCGTTTGTATATCGCGAAGCGATTAAAAGCGAAGGTTAATAGCGTGAATTGCAATGAAAATAACCATTGAAAACCCGAAGGTATCATGGCTTTTTTAGATGATAGAGAGTGATAAGAGCCTGTACCACCAGAGAAGAGAGGGGATGTAATATGTTACTATTCCCCGCATATTCTCTCCTTTAGATGCAATAACACCCCTATGAACAAAAAGACGCCGATAAGTAAAAAGCAGCCTCAGGCCGCTAATCAGGAAAAAAAAGGATTACACCCTAGAAATAAACATCGCTACCGATATGATTTTCCTGAGTTAATTGCATCATTCCCTGCACTGCAGGCTTTTGTCGCTGAGAATGCTTATGGCGACCTTTCCGTTGATTTTGCGAACCCTGCTGCCGTTAGGGCGCTCAACGCTGCATTATTGAAACACTATTATCAGGTCGAGCACTGGGATATTCCGCAGGATTATCTTTGCCCTCCGATCCCTGGGCGTGCTGATTACTTGCATTACATTGCCGATTTGTTGGCGGAGAGCCATCAGAGAGTGGTTCCTGTAGGTAAACGTGTATCCGTGCTGGATATCGGTGTTGGGGCCAGTTGTATCTATCCGATTATTGGCAATGCAGAGTATGGCTGGCGCTTTACTGGAAGCGAGGTCGATCCTGTTTCTTTGCGTGCAGCTAGCATCATTGTTTCGTCAAACACCACTCTTAAAAACGATATTCGTCTGCGCCAGCAGAATAAATCCGAAGCCATTTTTAAGGGCATCATCAAATCTAACGACCGTTTTGATGCGACGCTATGCAATCCTCCTTTTCATAATTCGCCAGAGCAGGCAGAAGAAGGGACAAAACGTAAATTAACCAATCTGGGGCTAGCGACAACAGATAAGCCTGTTTTGAACTTTGGTGGTCAAGGCGGCGAGCTTTGGTGCCAAGGTGGTGAACTGGCTTTCGTGTCTAAAATGATAGAAGAGAGTGTTGCTTTCTCACGCCAATGTATGTGGTTTACCTCTCTTATCTCCAAAAAAACAACGCTGCCTGATATTTACGCCAAATTGGAAGAGGTTGACGCCGTTGCTTTTCGCACGATAGAAATGTCACAGGGGCAGAAAATCAGCCGCATTGTGGCATGGACATTTTTAACGCCGGAAGAGCGCGAGAAATGGGATCGGAAACGAGAAAATAGCTAATTATCCTCTTGAGAATAAAAAGGATAATTAATGCATCATCATATCATTATGCCGTCATAGGCTGGCTCGAAGAGGAAAATGCAAATGCTAACAGTGTGGGGAAGAGCAAACTCAAGCAACGTTAAGAGAGTTGTGTGGTGTTTGGAAGAACTAGGGCTACCTTATGAGCGTATTGATGCAGGCGGGGCGTTTGGCAAGCTGGATCAACCAGAGTATTTGGCAATGAACCCGAATGGGCAAATTCCAGTCATCAATGACGATGGATTTGTCCTTTGGGAGTCGAATGCCATTTTGCGTTATCTTGCTGCTCAATATGGTGAAGGGACGCTCTATCTGAGTGATCCTAAACAGCGCGCAGTTGCTGATAAATGGATGGATTGGTCGAATTCTTCTTTCTTTGGTGTGTTTAAAACACTCTTTTTTGGTTTGATTCGGACACCTGTTGAACAGCGTGATAATGCGGCGATTGAGGCAGCTCAGGAGCGCATCATCACATTATTGACGATGCTAAATAGCGAGTTAGCAAAACAACCTTATCTCTCTGGGGATTCATTTGGGATCGGTGATATCTCTTTTGCATGTTACGTCTACGCTTGGTTCAACTTACCGGTTGAGAGGCCGAGTTTCCCCCATTTAGAACAGTGGTATGAGCGGGTTTCTTCTCGAAGAGCGTTTAAGAAGGTTGTCGCGTTACCGCTGAGTTAAGGTAAGAGGCGAGTACTTACCTTTAAAGATAAGTACTCGCGCTATTTACTATTAGCTTTGCGCCGATGCCAGAAAGACGACTGTCATTCCGTTTATACTTTGCTCTCCAACTGTGGCGACAATGTTAGCCTCCCCATTGATAGTACTTGTGACTTTCACCGTAAGAACACCGTTTGCATCAGTGACGCCAGTGACTGATGAGAAGGTACCTAAATCAGTGCTCCAGTTAACTGTAAGACCGGCTACTGGCTAACGGTTACCGTTAGTCGCCGTGAGTGTAAACGTAATGGCATCTACGCCATCGGATGACGCAGACTGCTTATCGTAAGCAAGAGTCATGTTGTAGACCGCAGTAAACTCCACAACAGGCGCGGTCAACGTTTGCTCTACAACATTAGCCGTTACCGTTGCGAACCCATCTGTGCGGCTGTACAGCTTCGCTTGTGCTTGACCGTTAGCATCGGTGGTACTGCTTTGCGCCGATAGGGTCCCTAGATTGGTATTTAATGAAACGGCTTGTCCCGCTACCGGTAGATTTCTGGCGTTTTTCACCGTCACGATGTAGGTCACGGCATCGGTACTATCAGCTATCGCGCCGTTTTATCTACCGTTATCGTCGGTGTTAAGGTCTCAGCATCAAAGGTTACGGAGTATGCAGTCAGAGTTCGACCTGCTGCAGTTGCTGTAACGATTGCAGAGCCTGTGGCGGTGCTCGTTAGTTTCACTTTTACTTGGCCGTTAGCATCCGTGGTACCGCTTTGTGCCGATAGGGTACCAAAATTGGTATTCAACGAAACGGCCTGTCCTGCCACCGGGTGATTGTTGGCATTTTTCACCGTCACGGTGTAAGTCACGGCATCAATTCCATCGGCTGTCGCGCCGGTTTTATCTGTCGTCATCGCCGATGTTAGGACTTCAGCAGCAAAGCTCACCATGTATGCTGTCGGGCTTTGTCCTGCTACATTTGCCGTAACGCTTGCATAGCCTACGGTGGTGCTAGTCAGTTTCACTTTTACTTGGCCGTTAGCATCCGTGGTACCGCTTTGTGCCGATAAGGTACCAAAATCGGTACTCCACGAAACGTCCTGGCCTGCCACTGGTTGGTTGTTGGTATTTTTCACCGTCACAGTATAGGTCACGGCATCGGTTCCGTCGGGTTTCACATAGTATTTATCGATAGTTATTGACGGAATCAGTGCCAGTACTTCTTCAGCAAATGTCACCGTTGATGTAGTACGCTCTTGCTTTTCTACGCTGGCAGTCACCATTGCTGTACCCGCCTTGGTACTAGTCAGTTTGACTTGCGCCCGACCGTTAGCATCAGTAGTACCAGTTTGTGAAGACAAGGTGCCAAAATCGGTACTCCACGAGACAGTTTGTCCTGCGATAGGTTGATTATCGCTATCCGTTAGCGTGAGGGTATAAGTGGCGCTATCCGTTCCATCTGATTTGACTGCGTTTTTATCTACGATGAGTTTTGGTCTTAGGATCTCATCGATAAATGTCAGCATGAATGCATTCATAGTATTGCTTTTTGTAATAACAGTAATCGTTACACTACCAGCCTCAGTACTAGTCAGTTTGACTTGTAACTTACCGTTGGCATCAGTAGTGCCCGTTCTTGCAGAGAAGGTACCCAAATTAGTTTCCCAAGTGACGGTCTCTCCTACTACCGGTTTTTTTTGGGAATCAGTTATTGTGACAGTGTAAGTGGCAGCATCTTTCCCATTGGCGTTCGCCAACATCTTATCTACCTCTAGCAGTATCGGGTGGAATTCAATGACAAATCGAACTTCCGAGGTTAAATTCTGACCTATCACATTGGCTGTCACTGTTGCCAAGCCAATCGTGGTACTGGTCAGTGTCACTTGCAGTCGGCCATTAGCATCCGTCTTGCCGCTTTGTGAAGACAAGGTGCCTAAATCGGTTCCCCATGTTACCGTTTCACCAGCGACTGGCTGACCGCTCGGATCTTTTACGATGATCGTGTAAGTCGCTTTATCTGGTTTATCGATAAGCACTGAGATCTTATCAACACTCAATTGAACCAGTGGTGAGTTATTTTGTATGGCAGAAAATAGTAATGGGCTACCCGAGGTAGTTTTACCTCCAACGGTGGCAGTGATAGTGAATGATCCCGGCGTAGTACTGGTTAACTTGATGGTTGCTTTACCTTCCTCATCTGTTTGCACCACACCGTCCGACAATGTACCGCCAGTCGTCGTCCAATTGACTGCCTGTCCAGCCATAGATTTGCCATTTGTATCGATGACATGAAGTGTTGCCGTGATGGCATCGCTGCCACTGGCGACGGCTGTGGTTTTATTGGTGGTTAGCGAGAGAATGTTGTCGGCTTTCGTCGTATTGATTAGTGTTTCTGCGATGTTGGAACGATTGCCCTTACGGTCGACTGCAACACCACTTAAACGAATAGCTTGTGAGGTAGAAGCCGGTAATTTTAGTGTGATGACACCGTTTGTGACAGAGATGACCTGCCCGCCAGCTTGGAATAGTGCGGTATCATCCAATTCTAAATGGTCAAGCTCGTGGTCACTGCGAACTGAGGCAGTAAAGGTGAAGGTGGAATACTCTTCCCCGGTAATCCGAGGTGGAAAGCTAAGCTGCAGAAGCTCTTGCTTACGGTAATCCATCACGATTTCGTTGTTACGGTTGACTAAATCTAAGCGGCTATTACTAAGTTCACGCAAAGAGGCGACATTCGCCGGAGATATTTGCTTGCTCCATGGCTCACCAAAGCGGTAATTAAGCGCCAGCGAGATGGGGGTATCGTGTACGCCACCGCTCCCTCTTTTGTAGTCAACACCCAGTGTGATCAGTGGAAATGGGGTGTAATTCACCCCGACCGTCAGCGCATTCGGGTCTTTTTGACGATCGCTGAAGGAGTTAAACAGGGAAACATTTTCACCATAGTATTGCTCATAAATCGCTTTAACGCCGAGTTGCGGGTAGGCCGGTAGCCATCCTTCGGTGCGAATATCCCAGCCGTTAGCCGGGCGCTCGTCATAGCCATCATGTTGCTGAGAATTGTGCCAATCCGTGATGCCACGATAAATGTTACCCGATAAGCGTAAGTTATCGCGCCACGCTTCTACCCCGACGCCCCAGCGGCGGTTAGTGTCGTTCCACGTCGCATCATAAAAGGCGTTGTAGCCGAGCATCCAATCGTTAAAGAAATGGCGATGGCCGACACCTAAGTTAGTGGTGAGGCGATTATCGTTATAACGGATCCCCCCTTGCGTGAATATCACATCGGATGAGGTGTCATAGAGGGGGACGAGTAAATCTAATGATGACCCCTCAAGTGTGAAGTGGGAGTCCGTCCTGAGTTTGACCTGTGCCGTACCAAACTGACTAAGCCACTGCTCGGCAGAGTTGCCGATAGCTGATGACGCCATATTAGTTGCGACGGACGTGGCATCTTGGCTTCCTGATGGTTGTTTATCATCAGTCCATATTGAATTTGAGGATGATGTCGAGTGGTTAGATGTTTGGTTGCTGTTCCGATCTGCCGAGAAGGGTGATGATGCGTTACTTGTAGATGGAAATATAAAGTAAATTGGAGTGATAATTTGAATGATAACCTGAGACCAGACTATAAACGACTTAACTTTATTGTTAATCACCGGCTTAATTTGCATAAAATACTCCAAAAGCGTTTGATATATTTTTAATAAGAAACTTTAAAATAAATAAAGAAGGAAACACTCCATTTCTAGGTGAGATTATGTCAGTAATGTCTATTTACAACAAGGGTTTTCAAATGCTCACAAAATGTAATAAAGGCTGTTAATATTAATTGTGAATGTGTATTTAACATATATTAAAATAATATTCGTGTAATGACATGGTATTTTTTAATTTAATATCATGCGGTTGAATTAATTGTTGAGAAAGCAAGATAACCACTAATAAATGGAGGTTATTTTTCATAAAAAGGCATATTAATAATACTGTTATTTTTATTGGAAATAATGGGGTGGATTCCATTACTTCCTATTCATCTATTTTTTTAATTAGTGATTGTTAAATTTTGAGGGGAAGTGGACAGGTTGGCTTTATCCGTTCGGCTTTGTATTAGAAATATTATGCTTGTTACGGACGATATTCATTATTGTTCTATAGGCTACGTCATCGAGTGATTAAACGTGATGCTAAAAAATCTAAAACAGAACTTAAAAAATGACATGGAAGTGTGAAGACAGATAAGAGAAAGGTTTCAGGCTTAGGAAACCAGAAACCTATCCAATAGGATTGGGCCGACTTTAGGTCTGAGCCCATTGTTTAGAGGGAAGATTAGATTTTTTATAGAGATAAAAATAGAGAAGGTAAGACGCGAGTACCTATCTTTAAAGATAGATACTCGCGTCAGTGACGATTAGAGTTCAGCTGGTGAGGTAAAGGTGACTGTAGACCCAGTTACACTCTGGTCTCCCACCGTGGCAACAACGTTAGCAAAGCCAGCTGAAGAGCCAGTGATTTGCACCTGAAGAACACCATTTGCATCAGTGACACCGGTGAATGACGTGAGGTCACCAAAATTAGTGCTCCAGTTAACGGTGACACCTGCTGCTGGCTGATTCTTACCGTCAGTCAGAGTGAGTGTAAACGTAATGGGATCTACCCCATTACGATGTGCAAACTGTTTATCGTACACAAGAACCATGTTGTATACCTTAGTAAACTCCACGACAGGTGCGGTCAGAGTCTGGTCTACGACACTGGCTGTTACCGTTGCTGGCCCTTCTATCCTACTGTACAGCTTCACTTGAGCCTGACCGTTTGCATCAGTTGTCGTGCTGGGTTGATGCAACGTGCCAAAGTCTGTGTTCCAAGAGATGCTTTTTCCTGATACAGGTTGGTTAGCTGCATCCTTAACGGTCACCGTGTAGGTAGCCATATCTAATGCATCCCCCTTAACCGTCGTCTTATCCACTGTAATTGTGGTTGTGAAGACTTCTGCGGTAAAGGTCACCACAGGTGCGGTCAGGTTTTGGCCTGCTGCATTCGCGGTTACTGTGGCAGAGCCTGCAGCGGTGCTGGTCAGTGTGACTTTCACCTGACCGTTCGCATCCGTGGTACCGCTTTGTGCCGATAGCGTCCCTAAATCGGTACTCAACGAAACGGCCTGTCCTGCGACAACTTGGCCGCTGCTATTTTTCACGGTCACGGTATAGGTAACGGTATCAGTGCCATCAGCGACTGCGGTTGTTTTATCTGTCGTCACTGTTGGTGTGAAGACCTCTGCGGTAAAGGTCACGACAGGAGCAGTCAGGTTTTGGCCTGCTGCAGTCGCGGTTACCGTGGCAGAGCCTGCAGCGGTGCTGGTCAGTGTGACTTTCACCTGACCGTTTGCATCCGTGGTACTGCTTTGTGCCGATAGGGTCCCTAAATTGGTACTCAATGAAACGGTTTGTCCTGCGACAGCTTGGCCGCTGGCATTTTTCACGGTAACGGTATAGGTAACGGTATCAGTGCCATCAGCAGTTGCTGCTGTTTTATCTGTCGTCACTGTTGGTGTGAAGACCTCTGCGGTAAAGCTCACGACAGGTGCAGTCAAGTTTTGTCCTGCTGCAGTTGCAGTCACTGTGGCAGAGCCTGCTGTGGTGCTGGTCAGTGTGACTTTCACCTGACCGTTTGCATCCGTGGTACCGCTTTGTGCCGATAGGGTCCCTAAATCGGTACTCAACGAAACGGCCTGTCCTGCTACGGGTTGCCCACTGGCATTCTTCACGGTAACGGTATAGATAATGGCATCAGTGCCATCAGCGGTTGCTGCTGTTTTATCTGTCGTCACTGTTGGTGTGAAGACCTCTGCGCTAAAGCTCACCACAGGTGCGGTCAGGTTTTGGCCTGCTGCAGTTGCAGTCACTGTGGCAGAGCCAGCAGCGGTGCTGGTCAGAGTCACTTTCACCTGACCGTTCGCATCCGTGGTACCGCTTTGTGCCGATAGGGTCCCTAAATCAGTACTCAACGAAACGGTTTGTCCTGCGACGGCTTGGCCGCTGGCATTTTTCACGGTAACGGTATAGGTAACGGCATCAGTGCCATCAGCGGTTGCTGCTGTTTTATCTGTCGTCACTGTTGGTGTGAAGACCTCTGCGGTAAAGC
>DF158882.1:1305300-1307269 GCA_000307305.1 Enterobacteriaceae bacterium B14 | reverse complement strand
GGCATTTGATATATTTTTAATAATAAACTTCAAAAGAAATAAAGAAGTAAATAACCCTGTCCAAGTAAGACTATGTCAGTAATGGTCTATTTTCAACAAGGTTTTTTAAATGCTAACTTAATATAATAAAGTACGTTAGTATTAATTTAAAATGTGTATTTAACATATATTTCATTAATATTTCACTGGTCTTTTTTTTAATTGTATCTTATTGATTTAAATATCAAATAAAAAATCAAAATAACCGCAAATAAAAAGTGGTCATTATTTCAAAAGAGGTAAATTAAGATTATTATTGTTTTTGTTGAAAATAAAAGGTTGGGTTTTATTATTTTATATTTATTTTTTTTGTAATTGGTAATTGGTAATTGGTGATTTTTGAGTGTTTTTGCATAGCAGGTGATCATAACGACAACGGGTTGGTTTTATCTGTTCACCTTTTTATTGGAAATGTTCTACCTATTACGGACGATATTCATCGTTATTCTATAGATAATGTCATCGAGTGATTAAACGTGGTCCTAAAGAATCTAAAACTGAACTTAAGAAAATGACGGGGAAGTGTTGAGATACACAAGTGGAAGGCTTCAGGGTAGAAAGCCAGAAACCTATTCAATAGGATTGGGCCGACCTTAGGTCTGAGCCCATTGTTTAGAGAGAAGAAGAGATTTTCTATAGAAATAGAAAAGATAAGGGGCGAGTACTTATCTTTAAAGATAAGTACTCGCGTTAGTCACCACTAGACGTAAGACATGCGGTAAAATACGACGAGAGGCGCGTTTATACTCTGGTCTCCTACCGTGGCGACAACCTGAGTTTCCTCATTGTCAGGACTAGTAAGTCGCACTGTAAGAACACCATTTGCGTCAGTCACTCCAGTGACTGACGATAAGTTGCCCCAATCAGTGCTCCAATTTACGGAGACACCTGCTGCTGGCTGACCGCTAGCATCAGTGACAGTGAGTGTAAACGTAATTGGGTCTACCCCATCGGCTATCGCGGACTGTTTATCGTTAACAAGCGTCATATTGTATACTGCAGTAAATTGCACGTCAGGTGGGGACAGATTTTGGCCTGATATACTGACGAGTACCCTAGCTGAGCCTGCTGTGGTGCTGGTCAGTGTCACTTTCACCTGACCGTTCGCATCCGTCGTAGCAGTTTGTGTCGATAACGTACCTAAGTTGGTAGCGAATGAAACGACTTCTCCTTCCACGGGTTGGTCGCGGAGATTCTTGACGGTAACGGTGTAGGTGGCGGAATCAGTTCCATCAGCTCTCGCTGTCACTTTATCTACCGTTACTGTGCCTGTTATCTCCTCTGGGTTAAAGGTCACTGCGGGTGTAACCAGATCTTTACCTACTACAGTTACTGTCGCCGTTGTCGTACCAGCTCTGGTACTCGTCAGTTTCACTTGCGCCTGACCGTTAGCATCGGTGATACCGTCTTGTGCCGATAGGGTCCCTAAATCGCTATTGATACCCCACGACACAGCTTTCCCTGCTACCGGTTGATTGTTGGCATCTTTCAGCGTCAAGGTGTAGGTAGCAGCATCGGTACCGTCGGCTATGGCGGTTGTTTTATCAACGGTTACCGTTGGTGTGAAGACCTCTGCGCTAAAGGTTACCACAGGAGCAGTCAAGTTTTGGCCTGCTGCAGTCGCGGTTACCGTGGCAGAGCCTGCAGTGGTGCTGGTCAGTGTGACTTTCACCTGACCGTTTGCATCCGTGGTACCGCTTTGTGCCGATAGGGTCCCTAAATTGGTACTCAATGAAACGGTTTGTCCTGCGACAGCTTGGCCGCTGGCATTTTTCACGGTAACGGTATAGGTAACGGCATCAGTGCCAT
This sequence comes from Enterobacteriaceae bacterium B14, assembly GCA_000307305.1. Lineage (GTDB taxonomy): Bacteria > Pseudomonadota > Gammaproteobacteria > Enterobacterales > Enterobacteriaceae > B14. The sequence continues at coordinate 1,305,421 of DF158882.1, read as the reverse complement.
CAGCGGTTGCTGCTGTTTTATCTGTCGTCACTGTTGGTGTGAAGACCTCTGCGGTAAAGGTCACGACAGGTGCGGTCAGGTTTTGGCCTGCTGCAGTCGCGGTTACCGTGGCAGAGCCTGC
>DF158882.1:1285992-1304050 GCA_000307305.1 Enterobacteriaceae bacterium B14 | reverse complement strand
TTACTTGTAGATGGAAATATAAAGTAAATTGGAGTGATAATCTGAATAACAATCTGAGACCAGACTATAAATGACTTAATTTTATTGTTAACCACTGAATTAATAATCATAAAATACCTCAGAGGAATTTGATGTATTTTTTGGAGTGAGGAACTTTAAATAAGGGAAAAACAACTCTATCTAAGTAAGGTTATGTCAGTGGTGGTCTATTTTCAATCAGGTTTTTCAAGTATTTATGTAATGTAATAAAATACGTTAATATTAATATTGGATATATATTTTATATTTTCATTTTGATTTTGATAATTAATCTATCTTTATGATTTAAATGAATATAACTTTGCTTTGGTAATGATTAAAAACTTTTGTTATTACTTATCTAAAAGATAAAATAATGGTGGTAGTATTTTTTCAAAGTAATTTTTTTAGTGATTTAATTCCATCTATTTTTTTACGGTAATTATCTTTTTTGATGAGGATATATTCGTTGGTTATAACTCTAAAAAATCATGTCATGATTTTTCTTTTTATGGCTAATATTCATTGTTGTTCTATAGATGAAATAGTAAGGATAGAGCGTCTGATATCAGATATATAGACAGGTATTTGGGTTTAAAAATGGAGTGCTGATTTATTGGCAGTTTTACTTCTAGTGAAGATATTTATATCAACCTAAAATAGGCGTCATATAGACAATGGATGGGGGATTAAAAAAGGAGAGTATCGATATCTCAAAAATAAGAAATGCCTCCTACACTGAAATGTGTATCCGCTGAATGAATCTCACATTTTCATACTATTAGGTAATTTCATGACTAAATCTATTGTGAATTTGAATGATATTGAACTGTATCCATTACCTTCTGAATATGCGGCCAGTGGTGATGCTGTACAGAAGTACGATCTTCGAATGGGGTTTGTTGCCCAGCAGGTTGGTGCACAGAGATTGGGCTATAACATTACGGCTGTACCACCCGGTAAACGCGCATTTCCCTTTCACCATCATCATATAAATGAAGAGTTATTTTTGGTGTTGTCAGGGCAGGGAGAAGTACGGATTGGTGAACACGTTTACCCTATTAAGCCTCATGATGTGATTGCATGCCCTCCAGGTGATGCTGAGAGCGCCCATCAAATAATCAATACAGGAACGGAAGAGTTACGCTATTTTTGCATCAGTACGCGTTTATCACCGGATGTTGTGGGGTATCCAGATACAGGGCGTTTTGGTGTCACTGCTGATGAGTTGCCGGGACGGACTACCCCCTTCCGATTTATCGGGAAGGAAGGGCAAAGCGATGGTTATTGGGATGGTGAATAACGTGTCGTCCTAATCAGCGTATTAGGATAAGAGTGTAGCTAGCACACCTACCGCTTAGAGCATGGCTACTATAGTGGGTATCTTTACGCTGTAGGTGTATTGTTATTTTGTATCTTGAGGTCTACAGCAGATAAATAACGTTGCCGAGGGAGGTCAATATATTGCTCGCGGGTGTCGTTGTCATTTACGCTTAGGGTCTGTTCTGCGCAGATGCTGTCGAGGAGGTCTACGGCTCGTTTTAGTATTTCTCTTTGTTCTATGCTGATGGCTGGGGCATCGCTGTACTCTTTGAGCCAAGCGTCAATCACACGGATAGTCGCACCATAGAGGGCAATATGTTCTGGTGCTGTGTTTTTTAGACCAATACCGTAGCTGCCATTAAGGAAGTGGCCCCAGTGCTTATCGATCATGTTAGTGACGGATACGCCTTCAAGGCCCAATGGGTCTTCTATACCTTGTTCTTTTGCCTGTTGTAATCCTAAGCGGATGCCTTGAGCAAAGTGCAATTTAAGAATCTTCTTGGATTGTTCAACCTCACATACCTTCTTCGCCCATTCAAGGCTGCCCGGTGGGTATAGATACAATACTGAAGTAGGGGGTGAGGGCTCGAACATTGAGACTACTTTGTTTTTGAACTCCAGCGTATAAGAGGAGTGAGGGAATATCCCTGCATCCTGCCACTCTTTCAAGTCATCGGCGGTTATCCCTACTTTTGCCAGCAACTCTTCATGGGTAATGAAATGCCTCAGGCAATATTGGATATCCACTGTTGACATAAGTGCTCCTTGCAAAATTGGGTTAATAGCGGACGTGTCAGAAAACGCCGCCAGTATAAACAAAGCTTGAGTAAGAATGTTATCGGAAAATGGCTTACTTTTAATAATGGTTATGCGTCATTTAAAATCGGAGCCGTGATGGTGGTTTTAGCAGAAGATGGCAGAGTCTTAACGCTCAGATACTTGTAATTATTTGAGATGATTTTTTTTGATGTTTTCACTATTTTTGTCAAGCAAGCGCTTTACTTATTGCGTAAAGTCTTTATCCCCGTATCTATCCCTCAATAAAGCATGTTTTCTTACATCTAGATGTGAGGGGAAATCGGTTTTTTTAAACGCCAATGCTAGCAAAGGATTTATGCCGCAATGAAAATAACAATTAATGGCCGACTCACGTCACTCAAAGATCTCCCTCCTGATACACCGTTACTTTATATCTTACGTAATGATCTGGCGCTAAACGGGCCAAAATACGGTTGTGGTTTGGGTGAGTGTGGTGCTTGTACTGTTTTGATCGACGGTGTTGCTGCGCGTTCTTGCTCTATCCCTCTCTCTGGTGTGGAAGGCAAAACCGTGACAACGCTGGAAGGATTAACGTCCCCAGAAGGTAAACTCCACCCTGTACAACAAGGGTTTATTGATGAGCAAGCCGCTCAGTGTGGCTACTGCACGAACGGCATGATTATGACACTGGTTGCACTGCTCAAACGCAATCCTCAAGCAACTCAAAAAGAGATCCGTGACGAACTGGCTTATAACTTATGCCGCTGCGGTACTCACCTCGAAATTATGCGTGCAGCAGAAAAAGCAAAACAGCTGATTGCTGAGCAGGTGGCATCATGAGTTCAGGAATGAATACGATAGAGATTACCCGTCGCCGTCTATTACAGGCCGGTGGAGTTTTAATGGTTAGCTCGGTATTACCTGTTTCATTGAAGGCCCGAGCTGAGCAGACAAAAGCTGTCGCAGGTGTTATCCCTCTCGATCGCGTAGACAGTTTTATTGCTGTTTCTGCCGATGGCAAGGTCACAGCATTTAGCGGACACGTAGATTTAGGTACTGGTATTCGTACCTCACTTGCACAGATCGTTGCCGATGAGATAGACGTCGATTTCGAAAACGTCACCATGATTTTGGGTGATACCGAAAGAACGCCAAATCAGGGCCCAACGATTGCCAGCGCGACGATTCAGGTCACATCAGTTCCATTGCGTCAGGCGGCAGCACAGGTGCGTATGCTGCTTTTGGCGAAAGCGAGCAAAGTATGGGGGCTGCCAGTTGAAGAACTACAGGCTGAGCAAGGCTTCATCTTCGCCAAAGCTAAGCCAGCAGTACGCCTAGGCTTTGGTGAACTGGTTGAAGGCGAAGATTTACACCTGCCATTGGATACCAATATTCGATTAAAAGTCGCTTCAGAACAGCGTTATGTGGGTAAATCGATCCCGCGTGTTGATATCCCTGCCAAAGTGACAGGGGGTCTGACCTATGTACACGATATGCGTCTGCCTGGCATGCTGCATGGTCGAGTGATCCGCCCACCTTATGCGGGTGCAGACAGCAGTGCTCCACTTGGTAATAGCCTTATCTCCGTTGATGAAGAGTCAATTAAACATCTGCCAGGTATTGTGAAGTTGGTTGTGATTAAAGACTTTGTTGGCGTTGTTGCTGAACGTGAAGAGCAGGCTATTGCCGCGATGCGTCAGCTTAAAGTTAAATGGAAAGAGTGGAGCGGTTTACCTGACCTATCGCTGGATAAGCTGCGTGACACATTGGCCGCCAATAAGAAAGAAGACCGTGTATTACGTGATGACCCAGGCTTTGACGATGCGCTCGCCTCGCTGCATACCACAGTAAATGCCGACTATGTTTGGCCTTATCAGATGCATGCGTCTATTGGCCCTTCTTGTGCATTAGCGGATGCCAAAGGGGAGCAGATCGACGTATGGTCTGGTACTCAAAGCCCGCACGATTTACGCAATGATATTGCCAAGCTATTAGCGAAAACCATCGATCAGGTAAAAATCCATCGTATGGAGGCCTCTGGTTGTTATGGTCGTAACTGTGCCGATGATGTTAGCGCCGATGCGGCACTGCTCTCTAATGCTGTTGGTAAACCGGTACGTGTACAGCTCATGCGGGAACAAGAAGCAGGCTGGGAACCAAAAGGTACAGGGCAGTTGATTCGAGTACGCGGTGGGTTAGATAAAGACAATCACGTCGCGGCTTACGAGCTAAAAACGACTTATCCTTCGAATAATGCGGTGATTTTGCCATTAGTGCTGACGGGCATTGTGCCGAATGTGGCTGATGTTCAGCAAATGGGCGACAGAACAGCGATCCCTCAGTACGAATATCCTCATATGCGGGTTATTAGTCAGGATGCGGTGCCTATCGTGCGTGCATCTTGGATCCGTGGTGTATCTGCGATGCCAAACGTGTTTGCTCATGAGTCTTGGATTGATGAACTGGCATATCTGGCAAAAGAAGACCCTATTGCCTACCGCTTACGCTATCTGAAAGATCCTCGTGCGATCACCTTAATTGAAGCCTTAAAGAAACAGGCTTCTTGGCAGGATGGCGTTGCCCACCGTAACCCAGCACCTGCTTCTCAAGAGGTTGTCAGCGGCAGAGGTTTCTCTTATGCACGTTACTTCCATAGTAAATTCCCTGGTTTTGGTGCTGCTTGGGCGGCTTGGGTATGTGACCTTGAGGTTAACCGCCGTACCGGCCAAATCACGCTGAAGAAAATCTTTGTTGCACATGACTGCGGTCAGATGATGAACGAAGCCGGTGTGCGCCATCAAGTACATGGCAACGTGATTCAATCTTCAAGCCGTGCTCTAAAAGAGTTTGCTACTTTCGATGCATCATCGACTACCTCGCTGGAGTGGGGCGGTTATCCGATTATGCGTTTTGATGAGCTGCCGGAAGTGGATATTCAGTTGTTGGATTACCCGAACGAACCGCCAATGGGCGCAGGTGAATCAGCCTCTGTTCCTAGCCCTGCTGCGATTGCCAATGCGTTATTTGATGCATTGGGTGTAAGAATGCGCGAAGTGCCATTTACGCCAGAGCGTATCCTACGGGCATTAAAATCGGCTGTTAAAAGCTAAGCGACGAAGGAATGCGTAACTCGCAAATGGATGATAAACAATGAGTAAAGCAAAAAAAGTAATGAAGTGGGGCAGTTTAGCCGTACTAGTGGCCGTCGTGGTTGGCGGTATTGCTAGCTGGAATTCAGAAATCGCCCCGATTGAAAAGATTGATACTTCCACATTTAGCCCTGAGCTAATCGCAAAAGGGGAGAAACTGGCCTCTGTGGGTGACTGTGCCGTGTGTCATACCCGCCCCGGAGGGGAGCGTATGACGGGTGGATTAGCGATGGAGATCCCTTTTGGGACAATCTATTCCACCAATATCACCCCAGACCGCGAAACGGGGATTGGTAAATGGTCATACGACGCCTTTGAACGTGCGATGCGTAAAGGGGTCGACCGTGAAGGGCATTATCTCTACCCTGCATTCCCTTATACGGCGTTCACGAAGACCACGGATGAGGATCTTAAGGCGCTTTATGCTTACCTGATGAGTCAGCCTGCGGTGAAGTATCAGCCGGAGGAAACCAGCCTGATGTTCCCGTTCAATATCCGCCAAGGGGTGGTGACGTGGAACTGGTTGTTCCTCGAGCAGGGGGCGATGCAGCCTGATCCACAGCAAAGTGCTCAGTGGAACCGAGGTGCTTATCTGACCGAAGGCTTGGGGCACTGTAGCGCTTGCCACTCACCGCGTAACATTATGTACGGTGAAAAAGGCGGTGCCGACCATCTGGCAGGAGGCGAGGCTGAGGGCTGGAGTGCGCCATCGCTAGTGGCTAATGGTGATTCTCCTATCATTTGGGGTCATAAAGACCTCGTAGAGTTTATGAGCACTGGCTTTAGTGCTAACCACGGAGTGGCAGCGGGGCCGATGGCGCCTGTTATTGAAGAAGGACTGTCTCAGCTACCACCTGAGGATATTGAGGCTATTGCTACCTACCTTATGTCATTCAAGACGAATGAACTGAAGGCGATTGATACGAGTAACACAACAAACCTTGCCGCGACAATGAATGCGATGGCAGAAGCCAAGGTCGAGCCGCTCTCTACAGAGGGTGCGCGGTTATTCTCCGGCGCCTGTATGGCTTGCCATGCTCAGGAGAAAGGCGCGAAGCTTTACGGGCAGCGTCCTTCTCTCGCATTGAATACGAATCTGCATTCTGATAGCCCAGATAACGTTATTCGCGTGATGTTAGACGGTATTCAAAAGCCTGCACTGGATAGCCTTGGTTATATGCCTGCCTTTCGCCATAACTTAAGTGATGCGCAAATCGTCTCTCTGTTGGCGTATCTACGCCAAAACTATGCGGAAAAGCCGGCTTGGCCAGATTTGGAGCAGCGTGTGAAAGCGCTACGGGCTGAAACCGAGAAACAGTAAGTTGTCCGATATACCGAGAAAGTAAAAGAGACAGAACTGCTCCCGTTGTCAGGGCGCAGTTCTGGTTTCCTAAGATGCTTTAGAGGTACTTAACTTAAGTTGTTGGACAAATAGGCTCCGATTAAAAAGCTACCTGTGTTTGCACATTCACCTCCCACATAGAATGGGGAGGGTAATAGAGTGCGAGTACGGTGTGGCGATACATGATGCAAATACTAAAAAGAATATCTATGCAATCTCTTGATTTAACTGTTTTAACCTCCGCCAAGACATGGCTGGAGGAAGGCAGAGCCGTTTGGCTTTGCACCGTTATTCATACCTATGGTTCTTCACCGCGATCGCCAGGGTCGTTGTTTGTTGCAACCAGTAATGGACAATTTTCTGGCTCCCTCTCTGGTGGCTGTATTGAAAGTGATTTCCTGCAACGCATTGCAGATCATGAGTTTACTCAGCCTAGCCAGATGGTGCGCTATGGTGAGGGCGGTGCGGCACCCGTGGTGCGTTTGCCCTGTGGTGGCTCTATTGATGTGTTGGTGGAGTACTTAACGGCGACGGAAGCGCATTTGCACTATATCAGCGAGATGTTAAGTGCGCTGATGGGAACAAACGCGACGATCAAAACCATCACGCTTTCGCAGGAGGGCGAGCTGGCTCCGGCACCAACAAATGGGCTGCAAACGGGCAGTGTGCATGAAATCACTCAGCAGGATCAGACGCTAACACTCTATCTGAGCGCAGCAAGCCAGCTTATTGTTGCAGGGCTTTCCAGCGTGGCGCACTTCTGTATTGATTTTGCACTCGCGCTGGGGTTCGAGGTTATTGTTTGCGAACCAAGGGAAGAGGAGCGACGCCAGTTTTTGGCTGAAGGTGGTATTAAGCCTAGAGTGACGCTGTTAGATACCTTTCCTGCACTCTATCTAGAACAACATAGCTGCCATGCAAACACGGCCATTATTTCTTTGACACATGACCCACGTATGGACGATCTCACGATGATGGAAGCCGTTAACACGCCTGCATTTTATCTTGGTGTGATGGGCTCAGCGAATCATAGCGTGAAGCGGCTGGCACGTTTGGAAAGCATAGGTGGCCTATCAGAAGAGCAATTGGCACGGATTCATGCGCCGATTGGTTTGGATATCGGCAGTAAAACTCCGGCTGAGATTGCGTTGGCGATCATGGCGGATATTATTCGGGTGAGGAACGGTAAGTGATACAACCTAGAACAGACTCAAAAATTACAGGTATAATCCCACCAATTACTCAACGGATTTAGAAACGAAGATGACAAAACTCACCTTACAAGAGCAGATGCTCAAAGCTGGATTAGTCACCAGCAAAAAGATGGCCAAAGTGCAAAGAACGGCTAAGAAATCACGAGTTCAGGCTCGCGAGGCCAGAGAGGCCGTGGAAGAGAATAAAAAAGCCCAGCTTGAGCGTGATAAACAGCTAAGTGAACAGCAAAAACAAGCTGCGTTATCTAAAGAGTATAAAGCGCAGGTGAAGCAGCTTATTGAAATGAATAGAATTAATATTTCAAAAGGCGATATTGATTTTAACTTCACCGATAATAATTTAATTAAAAAAATGGCTGTGGATAAGCTGACCCAAACTCAGCTGGTGAGTGGCCGTCTTGCCATTGCGCGATTAGCTGATGAGAACGGTGGTGAGAGTACATACGCCATTATCCCCGCGATCGTAGCCGATAAAATTGCGCAGCGAGATGCGAACAGTATTGTATTAAATAGTGCGCTCAGTCAGGAAGATCAAAATGAAGACGATCCGTATGCGGACTTTAAAGTACCTGATGATTTGATGTGGTAATTAGCGGTTACGGATGTCTGGTTTTACGATCAAAACCAACGAAGAAACAACGTGAAGTATGGTGGATATAGAGACTTCCGCGTTTAGAACGGTGAGGCGTTACAGGCTTTTATCCACTCCTCGCTGATAGGATGAACAAAGTGCAACTCACTGGCGTGTAACATCAGCCTCGGCGTTCCCTCGGTGCCTGCTAACAGGAGGCCGCCATACAAATCGCAGCCCAAAATAGGGTGCCCCAACTGCTGGCAGTGAATGCGTAGTTGATGGGTGCGCCCAGTCTCTGGGGTTAGCTCTACCCGCGTCACTGGCAGCAATGCCCCATCTCCCCACTCATGATAAAAACGCTCGACGACCCGATAGCGGGAGCGAGCGGGCTTACCATTGATTGAACAAATCGACATCAGCGGGAACAGCGCAGGGTCTTTGGCAATGGCTGCGTCTATCACCCCTTCGTTGTCGCTCAGGTGCCCGCAAAGCAGTGCGCTATACACTTTGGTTACTGTGCGCTGGCTGAACTGTTGGCAGAGGGCGGCATTGATAGCCTTATTGCGTGCAACCACCATCAGCCCAGACGTACCAAAATCAAGGCGGTGAACTAGGGTACAACCGGGGAATATCTGTACTAGCCGATGATGCACTGAATCGAGATTTCGCGGATTTTTTCCCGAGAGGCTGAGTAGCCCTGTAGGTTTATTGATCATCACCAAATGATCATCCTGATAGAGTATCTCTATCTCGCCATGGCACGGTGGGGCAATAAAAGTATCGAAAATCGCAGACATCAGACTGCCTAGATTGGGAATGGGGGGAGGGGGATAGTAGCGGATTTTTAGATGGCTGGCGAACGGTTGTCTAGTGTGAGGCTTTTGGTTTTGGGTTGAGAATACAAAGCACAAAATGTCTGGTTTGTGCCAGGAGCGGACCTCACTGACATCAAACTTTGTTAAGCTACGGTGAGGAGTTCAGCATGTATAATGCTTTTACTCTCCCCATATGGAACCCTAACATGAATCGTTTGACCAAGATTGGTTTTATCAAGGTAGGATTCTGGCAGATTATAGACGGCAGCCTGAAGTACCATCTCGATGACAGATTCACAGATGTAATGTTGCCGTTGATATCTTAGTGCTTCCAGACTCAGGACTAATGCACTACGGACAATTTCACTTGAATCTTGCTGCTGGTCTTGAGGATTCGATCATTATTACCATTAGTCCTGAATGGAATGGAATTCAGAGGCCAGAACTGAAGAGTGAGGAAGTAATATCAACTGAATCTGAAATCATCACACATAGTAGTATTAAACAATTCACTTTCAACATGACAGATACGTACTGGCGTCGAGGATTCTTCAATGTGCCGGTAGTAAGTTCTCAAAAGTTTGGTAAAGACGGTGAGAACATCAAGATTGTTCTTCGTGATGGTATGTCTTCTATCACTGCAATGATTAACCGAACTGCCAATCAGTCGGGTTCACCCCGCATTATGGGTGGCGTTGAGCTTAGACAGTATTTTCAACTCAATTACACAATTGGTGATGTTGCACCTTTCGAGGTAATCACACAAAACATGATGAAGCTAAAATAAAAGAGTATTTCTTTCTTCTTACGGTCATATCAACCTAAAAAGTTCGCTGGGTGTGACCTGCTCGCCGTCAATTAAATGTGCAGATATTACCAAAGCACATCCGGTAGTAGTAAACAGCGAAGGTCCGCATTTCGCTCATAACTGACCTTCAACCTAACAGGAACAATATGAACATCCACGGACATTAACTTTCTCGCCAGTAAGTTTCTCAATAACCTCAATTGCATCTGGATCACCATGCCAAGCCATGCAACTTAAACAATCGCCGCCACAAACAAAATTAAGTGTTTCGGGTGTTTTGCTCAGTAGCTGGCCACAGGTCTGACAATTGTTTACTTTCATTGGAAGTGGTATCCCTTTTAGGTTTTCAGTCCTATGTCGCCTAACATACTACGGCTAAGTCTGCTCCTCCCTCCACAACAAAAAAACCAAACAGCGGCTATAATCCACCCAAGATGACGCCGCTTTATTTCTCCTATAAGATATATCCAAGTAATACAACGCCAACAAACCACAATACTCAACGAACATTTTTCTAAGGAAAGAGAATGTCCACCCAAAACACGAGTAGTTTCCGCACTATCTTTGCTTATTTACCTTTCTTATTGATTGTCTTTGGTGCTGCGGCATCAGTGCTGAGTTATAACAAAATTCAGTCAAATGATGAGAGTGTTACCTCCGCTTTTTCTGAACTTCTTAATCAATATCAGCGCCGTTATGAACTCGTCCCGAACTTAGTCAGTACGGTAAAAGGCTATGCTGGGCATGAAAAGGAGTTGCTTACCGAAGTGGCGCAGGCCAGAGCACAGGTAGGTAAGATAAAAATGAGTGCCGGTAAGCTCGATGATGAGGCTGCCATGGCGTCATTTCAGAAGGCTCAGGGCGAGCTAGATTCCTCTCTTTCTCGGCTAATCGTAGTAAGTGAAAATTACCCTGATTTAAAAACTAATCGATTGTTTGGCAACTTAATGACGCAATTAGAGGGAACAGATAACAAAATTGCCGTGGCTCGGGGGCGTTATGTGAAAGCGGTTCAAATTTATAATACCCAGCTTCGCCAGTTCCCTGGTGTGATCTTCGCCAACTACTTCAATTATAAAGTTAAACCTAACTACAGTCTGAATAATGACGCGGTAGTGACGGCAGCGCCTATTGTTAGCTTTAATTCAACGAGTGCTAACTAAGAGAAAAAGCCATGTGGTTAGCATATTACGAGCGGTATTTTATTAGGCTAGGGTTATCTTTGCTCTGCTTATGAAAAGAACCCATCGGCTCAAACCCTCACCGCCCAAAAATTACTCATATCTTCACGCGACCCTATCATTTGGTTGTGGCATAAGGCGTGCCGAATCACATTTTCTAACCTTTTATGGTTTCCCTATTCGAGAACGCGTTCTGTGCGGTACTGGTTTATTTGGCGCTTTGCTAGATTTTGATGGGCATAAATTAATCAAGATGAAAAAGGAAATGAGATGTTGAAGGTATTTCTGATGTTACTTTTTGTGATGGCAAATGTGACCATCATTTTTAACAGGAAGATTTCGGTAAAGCCTTTGTACATTTTTTTGCCAATGTTCATTATTGTCCCCATTTGCTTTACCATCGCCGGGCTTATTAACCTATGGGGTATTCCTTGGACTAATGATATGAGAAGTCTGGGGCTATCGACGATCTGTTCTTCAGCTACCCTGACGCTCTCATGCTTTATTAAAGCCTCCGTGCGACCAGCGGTAGATTATGTCGTTGGATTTCATCAGCGTTATAACCAGCAAAATATCAATCGCTTTCCCATCTCCCTTTTCGTGAAGCACCGCAACAAACTCATTCTTGGTTATCATACTGTTAGTGCTGTGGGGCTGAGCTATATGCTATTTGCGATGTTTTTTCTCGCAGAGTTCTACTGAAATCCTTCCTCATAGGGGAATTTTGACGGTGAAATTGATGCCTAGCCCAAGTCTTTCTTCGTTTTTCTACCGTTTGCCGCCCATTTTTATCTTTTGCTTCGGTCTTCCGATGAAAAATTACCCATAGCGATAGGCGATACTGTCATCGTGTTGTGGCATAATGCGCGCCGAATCACATTTCTAACCTTTATGGTTTCCCTATTCGAGAGCGAGTTCTGTGCTAAGTACTAACAATGTCACTATGCAGTTTGGCAGCAAACCCCTATTTGAAAATATCTCCGTTAAATTCGGTGGCGGTAATCGCTATGGCCTGATTGGGGCCAACGGCAGCGGTAAAACGACCTTCATGAAAATTCTGGGGGGCGATCTTGCGCCAACGGCGGGTAACGTTGCCCTAGACCCGAACGAGCGTTTAGGTAAGCTGCGTCAGGATCAGTTTGCGTTTGAAAAATTCAGCGTGCTGGACACCGTTATTATGGGTCATGGCGAGCTGTGGGAAGTTAAAGAAGAGCGCGACCGTATTTATGCTCTGCCAGAAATGAGCGAAGAAGACGGCTATAAGGTTGCCGATTTAGAAGTTCTGTATGGTGAGATGGACGGTTACAGCGCGGAATCCCGTGCAGGTGAGTTGCTGTTAGGCGTTGGTATTCCGGTTGAGCAGCATTACGGCCCAATGAGCGAAGTGGCCCCTGGCTGGAAACTGCGTGTGTTGCTGGCTCAGGCACTGTTCTCAAACCCTGAGATCCTGCTGCTCGACGAACCAACCAACAACCTAGATATCGATACTATTCGCTGGCTGGAGCAGGTGCTAAACGAACGTAACAGCACCATGATTATCATTTCGCATGACCGTCACTTCCTGAACATGGTATGTACTCACATGGCGGATATGGATTACGGCGAGCTGCGTATCTATCCGGGCAACTACGATGAGTATATGACGGCATCGACTCAGGCCCGCGAGCGTCTGTTGTCTGATAACGCGAAGAAAAAAGCACAGATCAACGAACTACAGGCTTTCGTTAGCCGCTTTAGTGCTAACGCTTCTAAATCTAAGCAGGCTACCTCACGTGCTCGCCAGATCGACAAGATCCAGTTAGATGAAGTGAAGGCATCCAGCCGTCAAAACCCATTTATCCGCTTCGAACAAGACAAGAAACTGTTCCGTAATGCGCTGGAAGTCGAGCTGTTAACGAAAGGCTATGACAATGGCCCGTTGTTTAAAAATCTAGGCTTGCTGATCGAAGTCGGTGAGAAAGTGGCGGTTATTGGTACCAACGGTATCGGTAAAACCACGTTGTTGAAAACGTTGATGGGCGAAGTGGCGCCAGATAGCGGTACGGTGAAGTGGTCAGAAAACGTCAATATTGGCTATTACGCTCAAGATCATGAATCTGAGTTCGACGAAAGCCTGACGGTTTTTGATTGGATGAGCCAGTGGAAACAGCCGAATGAAGATGAGCAGGCTGTGCGTAGTATTCTGGGGCGTTTACTGTTTAGCCAAGATGACATCAAGAAGAGAGTTAAAGTGCTCTCTGGTGGTGAAAAAGGCCGCATGCTATTTGGTAAGTTGATGATGCAGCGCCCGAATATATTGATTATGGATGAGCCAACCAACCACCTCGATATGGAATCTATCGAATCTCTGAACATGGCGCTGGAAATGTATCAGGGCACGCTGATCTTTGTTTCCCATGACCGCGAGTTTGTTAGCTCACTGGCAACGCGCATTGTAGAGCTTACGCCAGAGAAGGTTATCGACTTTAGCGGTAACTATGAAGATTATCTGCGTAGCAAAGGCGTAAACTAAGCGCTATCTGCCTTACGCTTAAATACAAAGGGACGGTTTACCGTCCCTTTGTCGTATCTGAATGTTATCAATACACAGCCACAGCGGTTAGTGTTGCCCACACACCGGACAGCTTGGATTGCGAGGCAGTTTTATCTCTTGAAACTGCATAGTCATTGCATCGACGAGCAGTAATCGCCCGACCAGTGGCTCTCCGTAGTGCGTCAGTAGCTTGATGCACTCCATCGCTTGCATACTGCCTATCATCCCAACCAGAGGTGCCATTACTCCTGCCTCTACACAGCTGAGAACATTTTCACCAAACAGGCGGCTTAGGCAGTGGTAACAAGGCTCACCGGGTTGATAGGTAAAGACCGTTACATTGCCTTCCATGCGAATAGCAGCCCCTGATACCAGCGGTTTTTTCTGCTGATAACAGAGCTTATTCAAGCTATTGCGGGTGTCGACATTGTCTGTGCAATCGAGAACCAAATCGACAGTGGTGATGAGCTCTGCCAAAGGCTCATCGGTAAGCCGCTCTGCATGAGTTTCAATGCAGATATTGGGATTGATTTTGCTAAGGGCAATTTTGGCGGATTCGACTTTCAACATATCGATTCTTGCATCGGTATGCAGCGTTTGGCGCTGTAAGTTAGAGAGTGAAACCGTATCAAAATCTAATAGAACAAGCTTACCAACCCCCGCAGATGCGAGGTACTGCCCGGCAGCGCAGCCTAAACCACCCAACCCGACGATCAATATCGTGGAAGCTTTAAGCTTTTCCTGCCCGTCGAAGTCGAAACCTCGCAGAACAATTTGGCGGTTATAGCGCAGTGTTTCGCTGTCGGTCAGTTCCTGAATCATGGTTTAGCTTCCTAACAGAGTATTAAAAGGTTCGACGGTCACCCATTCGCCTGCCTCAACATTGCCACGCTCACGCTCCAACACAATGAAACAGTTGCCTTCGCTGATAGAGCTAAAGACGTGTGAGCCTTGATGCCCTGTAGTGTGAACCACGAGTTCCCCTTCGTCAGCTTGGCTGACAATACCGCGTTGGAAATCGAGCCTACCCGGTGCTTTTCTCAAGGCATCCGCAGTGCGTACTTTTAGGCGGCGAGGCGGCTGCCATTGGCTATGGCCAGAGAGTTTCGCTAATAGAGGCTGGACTAGCTGATAGAAGGTCACCGCTGCGGAAACGGGGTTGCCCGGCAGGCCGCAGAACCATGAGTTTTTCAGTTTACCAAAGGCGAAAGGTTTGCCCGGCTTCATCGCCAATTTCCAGAAGCTTATCTCGCCTAATTCATCCAAGATCATCTTGGTGTAGTCGGCTTCACCTACAGAAACGCCGCCGCTGCTGATAACGATATCTGCGCGGCTGTCAGCCTCTTTAAAAGCGGCTTTTAGGGCTTCGGTATCATCACGGATAATACCCAGATCGATAATGTCACAGCCAAGTTGCTCCAGCATCAAACGAACGGCAAAGCGATTGGTATCGTAGATCTGACCTTCGCTTAGTGGCTGGCCGATAGGCTGTAACTCATCACCTGTAGAGAAGAGGGCGACTTTTAGACGACGAACGACAGCAACGTTGGCAACACCGAGAGAGGCTAATAGAGGCAGTTGAGCGGCACCTAGTTTTAAGCCAGCAGAAAGAACCGATTCGTTTTGCTGAATATCTTCACCGGGCAGGCGAATATTTTGGCCGATCTTTAACGGATGATTGAATATTACGCCATCATCAGTGATGTCGGCCTGCTCTTGCATAATTACAGCATCGGCACCCGTAGGTACTGGTGCCCCCGTCATAATACGGATACAGCTTCCCGCAGGCCATTCACCGTGAAAAGGGATACCGGCGAAGGCTTTCCCTGCAACAGGAAGCGCTTTGCCGCTGGCAACATCTGCCATGCGCACGGCGTAGCCATCCATTGCGGAGTTAGCAAAAGGCGGAACGTTAATGGGAGAAATCACGGGTTGAGCGGTGATACGACCGGCAGCCTCTGTTAGCGCGACGTGCTCAATGTCTTGCAGTGGTGTCGCCGCGAGAAGAATTTTTTCAATGGCTTGTTCGAGAGAGATGAGTTTGTTTGTTTCAGCACAGCAATCCATCGGTAACTCCGGTGATTTTCGTTAGGCTTACGGCTGGGGCTAACGATTTATTATAGGTATGAGTTCAGCAAATATACCTCTATTATGGCAGATAACGCAGGGGGGGAGAATGCGCTATATCATTCAGCGAGCTGTGAATGTCCTAGAGTATATCAACCCATAATTAAAGAGAGTAAATATGCAATCTCAAGATCTATTACATTTTTGGTTTGAGGATATCGACCAGCGAATGTGGTTTCAGAAGGATGATCAGTTTGATGAGATGCTAACAACCCGTTATGGAAGTTGGGTTGAGGCAGCATCAAAAGGGGAGTTGGCTCATTGGCGTAGCGGCATTCAGGGGCGACTAGCAGAGATAATTCTGCTCGATCAGTTCTCTCGTAATATGTTTCGCGATACGGCAAAGGCTTTTGCTAACGATGGGATGGCATTGGCCCTGTCTCAGGAGGCGATTCGTACTGGGCAGGTAAGGCAACTTTCTGCTATTGAGTGCTCTTTTTTATATATGCCTTTTATGCACTCAGAATCGGCAGTGATTCATCATCAGGCGGTTTCGCTTTTCTCCGCATTAAACTTACCTGACACATTGGCGTATGAATTAAAGCATCAGGCTATTATTGAGAGATTTGGTCGTTATCCGCATCGTAATGCTGCTCTTGGGAGAGAATCGACACCGGAAGAAATCACGTTTTTGGCCCAGCCTGGTTCCCGTTTTTAAGAGAGATATAACAGGATGCTGGGTGAATAAGTATTTATTTCAGTATCTTGTGATCTCTATAGTTAAATGCAATACCGCTTGATAGGCTCATCATAAATCGTTATCTTGAGCCGACTTTGTTTTTAAATTCACCGTTTTCCTCTATTCACTCACTCTATACATATCACCACCATACTGTGGATACATATTCTGTTTGCAGCCAATGGGGCACGTGTAGAGATTGTTTATCTGGAGGTTCCTTACGCTGATTGGCTTATTCTTCTATTTTCTTAAACACATAAAAGAGATTCGGTTCACTAACCAAATATAAAGTCTCCGCATCTCCTACCGCCATACCTTCTGCTTGTTGAATCGATTTCTTCAACCCATGCTTTCCCACAGTGAGTGATAACGTGCTGATAGGCTCGCCATTTTCATCGAGCTCTATAATTAATTTTGATTCATCAGATAAAACCAAGAGATGCTCGTACTCAGAGCTATAGTCGAGACTAGAGATATCTTTTAAAAATAGATGCTTATCACGTAATTTATCAACGCCAGTTTCGACATTTAGCGGTGTATTAGGCAATTGTGGAAAACCAACGACTTCATAAATACGAACCGGGTTTTTCTCTTTAGCGACAAAGATACGCTTGTTTTTATGATCCCATGCCAAGCCTTCTAACCCTTGATTCCCTCTGATACCAGTACCGACTGTAATTTGAGGAGAACGTGTAGCATCAATTGATTGAGTATCATCGGTAATCGTGATTTTAAGCAGTTTCTGTTTTCTTTCATCGGCAATGATGTACTTATTATCGCCGATATATTCGATAGCCTCGGGGTCTTTCACCCCGACTAATGGAATATTACGAATAATCTCTCCTTCTGTTGAAAGCTCTAAAACAAGAGGAGGGTTATTTACGACAGAGAATAGTGTATTGCGATCTGGATTCCAGGTGAGAGCGGAGACATTTTCTCCTACTCCTTCAATCGGTTTGGCTTCGATAGTGACACGATAGTCCGGTAGCCAGAGTGATTTTTTGCTCCATTTATCCGTGTTTTTCCACTGTTGGAAGCTAAATAGTGCTCGAGGATAGAGTTTATTAGAAATAACGAGTGCCACACTAGCCAGTAGGCACAAAGTAAGGACAGCCAGAATGACAATACGTGTCTTAGATGAAAGTTTAAAAAGGGCCAATGGGGTGCGTCTCCGCGTGGTACTATGAATTTAAAGAAAAACAATAAAAGTGAATATTTTGTTATGTTTGAATGTTTTTCGTAATGAAGTGCTGTTTATTTACAGAGTTGCTGATTTTAACTGACCATCACGCTAAAAAAAAGCAAAGAAAGCTATTAGTTATCTATATGTGAATATTTAATGAATTCATTAGCTGTCTTTTTATTTTTTATGGTGTTATGAACTGGCTTTTTTGATTGGTTTTGGTTTTTTATATTTATATGGCACTGAGAAAATCAATTAGTTTTATAATGTAACTATTGTGAAGTGTATATAAAAAGAGGAGTAAATTGTGTGAGTTAGTCGAACCTGAACGCAGGTTCTCATCCCGTACGACT
>DF158882.1:1282582-1285157 GCA_000307305.1 Enterobacteriaceae bacterium B14 | reverse complement strand
CGAACCTGCGACCAATTGATTAAAAGTCAACTGCTCTACCAACTGAGCTAACGACCCGCTGTCGAAATGGTGGGTGATAACGGGCTCGAACCGCTGACCCCCTCCGTGTAAAGGAGGTGCTCTACCAACTGAGCTAATCACCCATTTCTAGACGTTAAAGCTAATTAAGAAAGGAAGCTAATAATGGTGGGTGATAACGGGCTCGAACCGCTGACCCCCTCCGTGTAAAGGAGGTGCTCTACCAACTGAGCTAATCACCCTTCTTAATGCCTTGCCTAACTTACTGCAATCAAGTTACTAAAACTGCAGTACACAACAATATATGGTGGGTGATAACGGGCTCGAACCGCTGACCCCCTCCGTGTAAAGGAGGTGCTCTACCAACTGAGCTAATCACCCTCGCTGTGTGGAGTCGCATTATAGGGAGCCGTGGAAGTGAGTCAACGGTTTTTTTAGTGAAAGTGGTTGTTCGACGCAAAATTAAGCAGGATGCAATAATAATCACCAATTTGAATAAGATATTTATCGATATTTCCGTTCTCGTTTTTATGAGCGTTGAGGAATCGATACGGAGTGGTAGAATATCTGCCTCTTTAATGTCTCTACTTTGAGTGGCCGTCAGTTCCTCTGAGTGTGTCACGCAACAAGGCTCGTGATCCGAATGAAGATTAAAACCCGTTTTGCTCCAAGCCCTACAGGCTATCTGCACGTTGGTGGCGCCCGTACCGCGCTCTACTCTTGGCTGTTTGCTCGCCATGCAGAAGGTGAATATGTTCTGCGTATTGAAGATACTGACTTAGAACGTTCAACGCAGGAAGCTATTGATGCCATCATGGATGGGATGAACTGGCTGGGATTAAACTGGGATGAAGGCCCTTATTATCAAACCAAACGTTTCGATCGTTATAACGCAGTTATCGATCAAATGTTGGAGCAGGGCACTGCCTATAAGTGCTATTGCTCAAGAGAGCGATTAGATGCACTGCGTGAAAAGCAGATGGAAGGTGGCGAAAAGCCGCGCTACGATGGTCACTGCCGCCATTCACAATGCAGCCATACCGATGATGAGCCTCATGTTGTCCGTTTCCTGAACCCACAAGAGGGTTCTGTTATCTTTAACGACAGTATTCGTGGCCCGATTGAGTTCAGCAATCAGGAATTGGATGATTTGATCATCCGCCGTACCGATGGCTCGCCAACCTATAACTTCTGTGTCGTTATCGACGATTGGGATATGGAGATCACTCACGTTATTCGCGGTGAAGATCATATCAACAATACACCTCGCCAGATTAATATCCTTAAAGCACTGGGTGCGCCTGTTCCTGAATACGGCCATGTATCTATGATTCTTGGTGATGATGGTAAGAAGCTTTCCAAGCGTCATGGTGCCGTTGGCGTGATGCAGTACCGTGATGATGGCTATCTACCAGAAGCATTGCTGAATTATTTGGTACGTTTAGGTTGGTCACATGGCGATCAAGAAATCTTCTCTCTGGATGAAATGAAAGATCTCTTTACGCTCGATGCAGTGAGTAAATCGGCGAGTGCGTTTAACACAGAAAAACTGCAATGGCTGAACCACCACTACATCAACCATTTGCCACCAGAGTATGTTGCTATCCACCTTTCTTGGCACATACATGAGCAGGGATTTAATACGAGCACTGGCCCAGAGTTAGTGGAGATCGTTAAGCTGCTTGGCGAACGTTGCAAGACGTTAAAAGAGATGGCAAGTGCTAGCCGCTATTTCTATGAAGATTTTGCTGAATTTGATGCAGATGCTGCGAAGAAGCATTTACGCCCAGTTGCTCGTGAGGCACTAGAGCTCGTGCGTGAAAAACTGTCTACCATTAGCGATTGGACGGCAGAAAACGTGCATAACGCGATTCAGAGCACAGCTGACGATTTAGGTCTAGGCATGGGTAAAGTCGGTATGCCACTACGCGTTGCTGTTACTGGTTCAGGCCAGTCACCATCTATGGATGTGACGGTGTTTGCTATTGGGAAATCGCGTTCCGTTGCCCGTATTGGAAAAGCGCTGGAATTTATTGCTGAGCGTGAAGCTAACGCATAATCCTTTAGCGATAAGTCGGAAACCATAAAATCGAAGCTTCGGCTTCGATTTTTTATGGGCTGTCCGTTAATTTTAAGCAAAGCAAGTGGCCGGAAGTTGTTGTTGGTTGTCAAAAAATGAGAGCTGTGTCATCTATTGGCGGCTTTTTCAACGCTTGTATCCAGAAACCCAATTAGCCGTTGACATGGTTTGGAGGCTTGCATATTATGCGCAGCGTTCACTCGCATAAGTGCGGATGGTGGATGGGGCTATAGCTCAGCTGGGAGAGCGCTTGCATGGCATGCAAGAGGTCGACGGTTCGATCCCGTCTAGCTCCACCAAATTTTACCCAGTATCATTGCTTCAATAGAATGAAAATTAGTGAACAAACCACAATTGTGGGGCTATAGCTCAGCTGGGAGAGCGCTTGCATGGCATGCAAGAGGTCGACGGTTCGATCCCGTCTAGCTCCACCACTATTTGAGTTTTAGGTTGCAAATACCTTGAACGAACAAAAAG
>DF158882.1:867494-1282562 GCA_000307305.1 Enterobacteriaceae bacterium B14 | reverse complement strand
GGCTTTTTGTATTAAGGCGAGCGAGGGCAGATGGTCTTTGCTGATTGTTTTGTTAAGTAAAAACACGCTTGTAATTTTATTTTTTAGTGTAAGCTCATCTGATTGGATGGTATCTAATTATATGATTTTATTTGAAATTAATGGAATATTTGAAACTAAGGATAGAAAATAATGGATGGATTGAAGTACTCAACAAAATGGAAAGAACGCTTCGCTTTTTTCGAGCAAAATGGTGCGCCAGATACCCCTGAACACAAAGCTGCTATAAAAGCAGCTAAACCTGCTCTCCGTGTATTAATCGGTATGAATATTATCGCTTTCTTTTTCGGCTTTATTTATTTTTTCGTGTTGGGCTTATGGAAAAAGAATTTGGTTTTAATCGCAGGATTTTTTTGTGTTGGTTTGGTTATTGGCATAGTTGAAATAATCATTGGGGCTGACCTTCCTCTAGGTGCTTATTACGGTATTGGGCTCGCTATGGGACTTATGTGGTCGATGATAGCTAATTACGCTTATTATTTGAAAGAAATAAAAGGCAGTGATAACTGGAATCCATTTGAAGGAATTAAGTTAATTTAACTTATCGCTAAATTAATCGTGAATAAAAAGCCCATTATAAACAATGGGCTTTTTTTATGAACAAATGGAAAGAATACTTTTCCCTGTATTTTTCGGCCTTATTATCCCTGTTTTCAGGAATGGCAGATAAGAAATATATTCTCTACATAACTATTTTAAATTAAGCCAAACAAAAGTTCGTTATTGCGCCGTTGGAGCAACCTGCTGCGCTGAATTTTGTTGTTCTAACTGCTCTGGCGTATATTCAGGGACAATAATATGTGATGCGATAATCACTACTAATAACCCAACGATCATAGGAACAGATGTACGTTTCACAATCTCAAGCGGTGATATTTTTGCCATACCTGCAGTCGCGACAATCACGCCAGATACAGGGGACATTGTGCGGCCAAGATTTGAAGCTTGTAGCATTGGTATCACCAAATAGGCGGGGTTGATGCCCATTTGGTCTGCCAGTTTAGGGATAAACTCGACAAAAGCATAAAATGGCGCATTACCTGAACCGGTAGCGATTGCGGCTAGCATCGTAACAATCACCAATACCAGCATCATGACAATAACTCCGCCACCGGAGGTTTCGGCTAAGTGGATGAGCCCAGAAATAAAACCAATTGTGCTTAAGCCCTTGGCAAAGATACCAGCAGCAACTAATAACATGACGACAGAGAAGAAGGCGTCCCCCATTGCTTTATAGGCTACATCCAAGCTATCAAAGATAGGCTTAACTTTGAATAAACGAATAAATTCAATCACTGCCGTTAGTGTTATACAGATAATAAGGATCGTAATGATGTTCAGATTTGGAATGAAGTAGTCTGGGCCTACTTGATTTAATATATCTTTGTTGATGGTTGCAGTGGGGGATATTAGTGCACTGATGAAAGATGGGAGTTTTATTTTCCCTGAAA
This sequence comes from Enterobacteriaceae bacterium B14, assembly GCA_000307305.1. Classification (GTDB taxonomy): domain Bacteria; phylum Pseudomonadota; class Gammaproteobacteria; order Enterobacterales; family Enterobacteriaceae; genus B14. The sequence continues at coordinate 1,281,072 of DF158882.1, read as the reverse complement.
AAACCAGCACACCGATGATCGGTAAAAATGGCAGGATAGCGTAGAAACCAGGAACCTTAGTTGTTATCTGCGAGACATCCAATTTCTCACTAACAATATTCTCTTTCTTATCTAAATAGCGCTGCCAGAAAAAGTGAGCAACGGCGATCGCCAGTATGGCGATAATTGAGATAGGGAGTGTGGTGCGAAAGGCGAAATCGATAAGTTTCGTTCCCCCCATACCAGCGGCTTCTGCTGCCACTATCACATCACCAGACGTGGGTGACAGAATAATCGCTGCAGGTGAGGCGCAGATTGCTGTAGCGGCTCCTCGGCTGATCCCAACATTCACCATTATCGGAAACAGTGTTGCCATCAAAAGCACACCCAAACCCGTGGCTGAAGAGACGGCTAATGACATCAAGCATGCTAGAAAATAGGCTGCAATCATCAGAACATAAGGTGAGTTGATATACTTTAGTGGATGCGATGCCAGCTTTACGACCATATCGTTAGCGCCGATATGGGTCATATAGGCTGCGAATCCGCACAATATCATGATCATCATGCCAAGGTCTGCAGCGCGATTGCTTAGCAGGTCTTTCATAAATTCAAATATATCAAGCAATAAGAAGCCCGTTGTTTTTTCTTCGGCCAAAATCGGGCGACCAAGGCTAATACTAATAAGCAGTAGTGCAATGCCGCCAACCATTAATACGCCTGTTGCCGAATAACCCTTTACTATGTAATAGGCTACAGCTATTGCGATGGCGGCACCGATCAATAAATTGATCGCATAAGAGTCTTCCAACATATCATCATCCCCAAAAGAGTAATTTATAGATTTTCAGTACAATAAACTAATTCATGAGCCAAAAATGATATATGCCATAAATTTTTTATGATTTTCTGAATTAAATAAGTGAAAATAGATAGTTCTTAGTTAATAAATCGGTAATCAATAAAGAATAAGAAAATGAAATGCAGTAACTTATAAATAAAAAGATTAATTGTGTATTTTATGTTAATTAATTGGGTAAAATGATTTTTCAATGGGTGCAGAGAGAATAAAGACTCTCTGTTATAAATACACTTGATAATCATTATCATTTGTCTACAATGACAATATCCTCTTTGTCGTTGTGTTGTAGTAAGGGTGGATCGATATGTTGAATTCGCGCACGTTAAATACATCGAATCGCCCCGTATCAAGAAAACTAAAACTTTCTTTGATGGGCCCTGCATTTATTGCCGCGATTGGTTATATCGATCCCGGTAACTTCGCAACGAACATTCAAGCCGGTTCTGCGTATGGCTATAAGCTGCTATGGGTTGTGGTATGGGCTAATTTTATGGCCATGCTTATCCAGTTGCTCTCTGCCAAGCTTGGTATCGCAACGGGTAAAAACTTAGCTGAACATATCCGAGATCGCTTTCCTCGGCCTGCGGTATGGGCTTATTGGGTACAGGCAGAAATCATCGCGATGGCGACCGATTTGGCTGAATTTATCGGTGCTGCGATAGGTTTTAAACTCTTGCTAGGGGTCACCTTACTTGAGGGGGCAGTTCTTACTGGCGTCGCGACCTTCATTATCTTAATGCTTCAGAGACACGGGAAAAAACCGCTAGAACTGGTGATTATCGGATTACTTCTGTTTGTTGCCGCCGCATATATTGTGGAACTGATATTTTCTAAACCTGAGTTTGCTGCTTTAGGTAAAGGAATGTTAATCCCCGATCTTCCTAACAACGATGCTGTTTTTCTAGCAGCGGGTGTGTTGGGGGCGACAATCATGCCACACGTTATCTATCTACACTCGTCATTGACCCAAACTGAAGGTAAAGCCAGTAAGACTGAGCGTTATACGTCAACTAAATGGGACGTAGGTATAGCAATGGCGATCGCTGGTTTTGTTAATCTGGCAATGATGGCAACGGCAGCCGCAGCCTTTCACTACAGCGGGCATACTGGTATTACCGATCTCGATCAAGCCTATCTCACTCTCCAACCTCTTTTAGGGCAGAGCGCTGCAACTATATTCGGTTTAAGCCTTATTGCCGCAGGATTGTCTTCAACGGTCGTCGGAACGCTGGCAGGACAAGTCGTGATGCAAGGATTTGTGCATTTCTATATTCCTATTTGGGTACGCAGAGTAGTAACAATGTTGCCATCGTTTATCGTGATTCTCGCAGGTATGGATGCCACTCACATTTTGGTGCTTAGCCAAGTGCTCCTGAGTTTTGGTATTGCTCTTGCCTTAGTTCCACTATTGGCTTTTACAGGGGATAAAGGATTGATGGGGGATATGGTAAACACGCGTTTAGTTCAGGCTGCGGGCCGAGTTATTGTATTTCTGGTGATTAGTCTGAATTTATATTTACTCCTCAGTATGATTTTATAAGGCATCATCAACGAATTTTAAAAGGCCCAGATTAACGTCTGGGCTTTTTTTCTAGCACTTAATCATCATGTCGATGATTGTGCTTATTCTTTTTATTGCGGTGATGATTATCGTGGTAATGGTTGTCTCTATCATGGTGACGGTAATAGTTGTTATTGCCATAGCGCTTATGCCACCACTTATCATCTCTCCAGTTACGTCCATCCCAGTAGTTACCATGTTCATTGCGATAGCCAAAGTAGTATCCGTGGTGCTGGCCCCACCAACGAGGTTCCCTCCAATAGCGCCCATCCCAATAGTTACCATAACTATCACGATCGCCAATATGTACTGATACACCGGGAGCGACATCAATATCAATGCCGATTCGGGGTTCGGCCATAGCGCCAAATGAAAGTGTAGAGAGTATTAGGGTCGTAAATAGCAAGGGTTTAAGCATTCAAGCATCCTGAGTAGGTAGCGGAAATCTTCTTGTCTATATGTATAGAACGAAAGAAAGCAACTATCGAGACATAGACATGCGGTTTTACTATCACTGACAGATTGTTACATCAAATGAATGATTGTTTTTTAAGGCTTTTGTGCGGTTTTGGCATTGATGATGATGTGATACAGGGGGTTAAACATGCCATCATTATAGTTCGGTGGGTGTAAACATTAGTTTATATCTAGGCTGCGATGTTTTTTGCCACAGTTCAGTACGAGTGCGTTGGTTTCCTATACTTAATTCGATGACTTGACCGTCTAAAATTCAAGGGAATATCAATCATGCACTACACCGTTACGCATTATTTGTTAGAGAGACTTGCACAGATAGGCATCAGACACCTTTTTGGTGTACCAGGCGATTACAATCTTCTGTTTCTCGAACATGTCATTGAGCACCAAGAAATAACATGGGTAGGTTGCGCGAATGAACTCAATGCTGCCTATGCCGCAGATGGTTACGCTCGTTGCCAGCCTGCGGGGGCTTTACTTACCACTTATGGTGTGGGTGAACTTAGCGCAGCTAACGGCATTGCAGGCAGCTATGCGGAATATTTACCTGTGATTCACATTGTTGGTACGCCAACAACGCTGATTCAAAAAAATGGAGAACTGGTGCATCACTCGTTAGGGGATGGTGACTTTGGGCACTTCTCTCGTATGTATCAAGAGATAACCGTCGCTCAGGCTCACTTGACCCTACACAATGCGCCGATGGAAATTGACCGCGTATTGGCAGCTGCGCTCTATCACCGTAGGCCCGTCTATATCAATCTGCCCAGTGATGTGGCTGTTATGCCAGTCTCTCAACCTTCCGCACCTCTATTGGTTCCTGAAGCACCATACTCTCCGGAATCTCTGGCCAGTTTTCTTTCCTCAGCCAGAGCATTGTTGAGCGAGGCTAAAAGTGTCTCTTTGCTGGCTGATTTCTTAGTGGATAGATTCAGCGCGAAAGAGGAGATTCAGAAACTCGCAAACTGTGGTTATTTACCCCATGCCACACTAGTTTTAGGGAAAGGGGTACTCGATGAAAGTCACCCACAGTTTGTAGGAACCTATTCTGGAGGAGGAAGCGAGACTGGAACAAAGTTTGCGATAGAGTCAGCGGATGTCATCTTAACCTTAGGGGTACGTTTAACAGATACTTCAACCTGTGGCTTTACACATTATCTGGAAACAGAAAGACGTATTGATGTTCAACCGTTTGAAGCCAGAATTGGGCATGTTGTTTACACTCAAATACCCATGATAAAGGCGATACAGGGGCTTACTGACCTAGTCAATGAGTATGGCAAAGGTTGGAAGGTGGCAGAGCCAAGCCGTATCACTCTGGAAAGTGGGCAAGAGGAAATACTAGATCAGCCCTCTTTTTGGCACCATATTCAACACTATATCCAACCAGATGATGTCATTATTGCCGATCAAGGTACATCAAGTTTTGGTGGGACGGATCTGCGTCTCCCCAGAGGGGCAATATTTTTAACGCAGTCACTTTGGGGATCGATAGGGTATACACTACCGGCTGCTTTTGGGGTGCAAACAGCATTACCAGAGCGCCGAGTGATTGTATTAATCGGTGATGGTTCTGCACAGCTAACGGTGCAGGAAATGGGCTCAATGCTACGCGATGGCCTAAAGCCTATTATCATTCTGCTTAATAATGGCGGCTATACCGTTGAACGCGCTATTCATGGCCCAGATGCGAGGTATAACGATATTGCCCACTGGGATTGGACAAAATTACCCAAAGCTTTAGGGCTTAATTTGCCTTCTCTATCCGTGCAGGTTTCCTCTCCTCAAGCACTGGTTTCTGCTCTGGCATTATCGAATACGTCGGAAACACTTGTGTTTATTGAGGCTATGTTGCCAAAACAAGATATACCGAGGCTTCTTGCATCAATATGCGCAAGCTTGAAGGAAAGAAGTGGTGAATAGCGGGCGATTGTTGCTCCTAAGAGCAATGACACATGTTCACTATAAAAGATAAAGAGAATAGGGCAGACCATCATCATCTTGGTCTGCTCTCTGCTATGTATTACTTATCTTGCAAGGCGTTAACCGCAGCTGCCTCTGCATGTAAACGGGTCGTATCAAACAACGGAATAGAGGTGTATTCAGGTGTTAACAGCAGCGATATTTCTGTGCAGCCTAGAATAATTGCCTCTGCACCTTGTTCAGCCAGTGATTCTGCTATTTGGACATAGGTTCGGCGTGAATCCTCATTAATTTTCCCTTGGCACAGCTCATCGTAAATAATTTGGTGTACCTGCTTACGCTGTCTCTCATCGGGGATCATCACCTCTAATCCATACTGTTCCACTAGGCGCTGTTTATAAAAATTTTGCTCCATAGTAAATGCAGTACCGAGCAGTGCAACACGTTTAAATCCGGCCTCGACCAGAGCCTGAGCAGTAGGGTCTGCAATATGCAAAAGGGGAATTGTCAGGCGTTCTTGTATCTGGTGTGCCACTTTATGCATGGTATTGGTACATATAATGAGGAAATCAGCACCGGCATGTTCCAGCCCAACGGCGGCTTCTGCAAGGAGATCCCCCGCTTTATCCCATTGCCCCGTATGCTGTAATTGTTCAACTTCGGCAAAATTAACGCTGTGGAGTACGATTCTGGCTGAATGCAGACCACCAAGTTGCTGTTGTATATAGCGATTTATAATCTGGTAGTAAGGAACCGTTGATTCCCAACTCATACCGCCAAGCATTCCGATCGTTTTCATGCGATATCCCATATCAGTCTGGAGAGGTTAAAAAGATAGGTTGAATTAACCGGCAATACAACGCCATATTCTAGGGTCTAGTCTGAAAAATAGGTTGAATGAGTACAACATCGGAACATTCTCTGAGGGCACTTGTCAGATTTCTGAGTAGCGAAAATAGAAAGATAGCTTAATGTAAATACACCCATTCTTTTCGCTTAATTAATTTTTGACCACATTCAATTAGGATCCTTTTGATGAAATTAGTGAAAAATATCGTTTCAGCCGCCGTTGCGGCTTCTCTGATGTTGGGTTTTGTTGCTCATGCCGCAACAACCTTTACACCTGAACAAGAGAAAGAGATTGGTAAAATTGCTGCGGATTACCTGATTGCTCATCCCGAGGTATTGATTGAAGTGAGCAAAAAGCTGGAGGCTCGCCAGCAAGAAGAGCAACAGAAGCAGTTCAGTAGCAATGTATTAGAAAAACAAAATGAGCTTCTGAATGATAAAGAGACACCAGCGGCAGGCCCTGCGGATGCTAAAGTGGCGATGATAGAGTTTTTTGATTACCAGTGTATCTACTGTAGCCATGCAGCACCGGTTGTCGAGCAAGTCATGAAGAGTAACCCTAAAGTCCGTTTTATCTTTAAAGAGTTTCCTATCTTCGCTTCACGCTGGCCTGCATCGCGGTCTGCAGCAGAGGCTGGCTATCTGGTTTACCAAGAAAAAGGGAGCGAAGGGTACATGAAGTACCACAATGGTATTTATGGCACTGGAAAGAATGAGGGGAAATTAACCAAGGCTGATATTGATGCTCAAGTGAAAGCGGCGGGTGCCCAGCCTATGGCTAAAAGTAGTAAAGCGGGCGGCGAGTGGATAGCAAAAAATATGGCGTTAGGCGGTTCGTTAGGTCTGCAAGGGACTCCAGCTTTCATTATTATGCCAATGAAAGGGGCTACAGCAGACAACATCACGGTATTACCTGGCTTTGTGAGTGCAGAACAACTGCAGCAGGCAATTGATAACGCAGGCAAGTAAATAACATTTAAAAAAAGCGCGTAAGTCTTTTACGCGCTGATATCCATTCAGATTTGATCTAAGTTACCGCTATTATTGCCGATAATTAGCTGAACAGTTTGCCCTTCAGAAGATCTAAGCCTTGGCTTAGCAGATCACCATTTGCAGGTTCATTGCCATCTGGGGAAAGCTTATCAATGATTGTTGGTAAATATTCAGCTAAAAGACCAGATGTCTCGGCACTACCTAAACCTAATTTGCTAGCAAGCTGTTGAATAGCGTCGCTGCTCAATACTTGCTGAATTTGTGTGGCAGAAATAGGTAGGTTTTCACCTTTGCTGATCCAAGATTGAACGAGCTCGGCAATATCGCCTTGACGTAGATTTTCCAATAGACCAGAAATACCGCCTTGCTGGTTAACCCACTGCATCACTGCACTGTAGTCGATTTTGCTATCACTGTTACCTAGCATGCTACCTAATTGGTCTAATAAACCCATTTTAACCACTCCTCAAAATTGATACTAAGAGCATAAAATTATACTCAATACGAAAGAGCCTATGCTCTATGTCCGAAAGCGACAATATATTTTTTGTCATATCGATACAACCACCATTATTTTCAAGGTGGAGTGTAAAGAAATGGATAGGAAAGCTGTGCACATTTATTGCCATGGACTAAGTGCAGGATCTATTAGCAAATGAAGTGAGTAATAAATAGCCAAAGCAAGATGACTTCTTAATTAAATTTAATTGAAACAAAATGTAAACTTTATAGTAGATAAGATTTAACCTAACGATGAAAAATATTAACGCTAAAGATTAGTGCGATTTTATGTATCGAAATGATATTAAAATTAACTGGCAGGAGTTTGATTTATAAAAACAATATCAAATCAATTGATTATATCACCTCACCTTATTTTTAGACGGTAAATTAAGTGGCATTCAATAAATAACTCTAATGTTTTTGTGATGTGGAGTGAAATTTTTTGTCCACGAAAAAGCCCTCAGGTTATTTATATTTGTCTTTTTTAGGCACTGTTTGGGTATAAATAATCGCGTTCAATTGTTTGTAAAGAATCTTAGGTATAAACTCACGCCGCGCAATTTTACGGATTTTAGTCTATACCCAAAATATAGGAAGTAGCATCTAGGTAGCGAGAGAGCGGTCAGTTCATCAAAAATGAATTTGGCTAGCTAGCGTAGAGAAATTTCTAATATGCAGGGTATATGACAGTATTACGTTATGCCGTTATTGGTAATACTTAAGTATTCTCTAAAGGAGAGAAGTCATCATGGGTAAGAAATGTTTTGCCGAATTTTTCGGTACTTTTTGGTTAGTTTTTGGTGGGTGTGGTAGCGCAGTATTAGCAGCAGCTTTTCCTGAACTAGGCATCGGTTTTGCTGGTGTTGCATTAGCATTCGGTTTAACCGTTCTAACAATGGCTTATGCTGTAGGCCATATCTCTGGCGGGCATTTTAACCCGGCGGTTACCTTAGGTCTGTTTGCTGGCGGTCGTTTTGCAGCAAAAGATGTTGTTCCTTACATCATTTCTCAAGTTATCGGCGGTATTGCTGCGGGTGGCGTACTGTGGTTGATCGCGAGTGGTAAAGCGGGCTTTGATGCGACAGCTGGTGGCTTCGCTTCTAACGGTTACGGTGAACACTCACCAGGTGGCTTCTCTCTGCAAGCTGCAATCGTTACCGAGTTTGTATTAACGGCGATGTTCCTTATCATCATTCACGGTTCTACTGATAAGCGTGCACCTGCAGGTTTTGCACCAATCGCTATCGGTTTAGCTCTGACCCTGATCCACTTAATCAGCATCCCAGTAACCAATACCTCAGTAAACCCGGCTCGTAGTACCGGTGTTGCTCTGTTCCAAGGTACTTGGGCTATCGACCAACTGTGGATCTTCTGGTTAGTTCCTATTGCTGGTGCGATTGTTGGTGGTTTGATCTACCGCTTCCTGCTGGAAAGCAAAAACAGCTAATAGCGCTATATCAGTTTCTGAATATAAAAAGCACCCACATTTCTGTGGGTGCTTTTTTTTTGCTTGCCGAAAACATTGAGTTCTGTAGCGCAGAAAAGGGCTAGGAGCCACAAATGCCGAATGCCAGAAACAAAAAACCCCGCTAGACAGGCGGGGTATATGTGGTATCCGTACCGTGGATTCAATGAGGGCGCAACGAATCTGTATAAGTAGACTGATACTTGCGAGGTTAGTTCCAAAAAAAATCAAAATTTTATAAATTTTTTCGGGGAAGGAGAAAAACGAACTTTCTATGTGCGAGTTATCGTAATCGCTGAATGATTTCTAATGATACTTTATCTCTGTTAAATGGCTGGAAACCCGTAGAGAACATGATGCTGTGAGCAAAGTTGGGTTCTTTGGCAACAAAACACCGTGTGCAAACCGACGAAGCCAAGATGACGTCATACTATCGAGAAACTGAAACGTTATTTCCATCATTGAAATGGTGATCTATAACACTTTAGCTCGCTCGTGTTGATTGACGGTAACATAGGCCGATGCCTGTTGGTATGGCATTGATATGGCAGAAATTTATTGCTGATTGTTATGGTTTTTTTGAATTCGGCAGGCTGAAGAATTGGTGTATATGGCCCCGACAGAAATCGAATTTATTAATTAACTATTTGATTAGTTTTGATTTAAATTGATTTGAATAAATTTATACCATCATTTGTACCATCAAATTTATTTGTGACTCGCTTCTAGCTCAAAGGATAAGCATTGTGAGAGCTGTTCGTTTTGATAGTTCGCAAGCCAGAAAAAAGCTTATTCTGGCTTGCTGGTGGATACCCGACTCTGGATACCTATGAAGGGATTACCTTAACCTTTAGCTCTATTTACATGGGGTGTACTCTTGAATACCGCCAGCAAAAAAAGTTTCTAACCTGTGGCGATGTGAGAAAAGGTCAGGCGGCGGTGCTTTAGACAAAGGGCGGCAGAGATATACCCGCCCCTATAGTGGCTAAGGACAAGAGAACTCAGCGACCGTATCGTTTAGATCACCAAGGAAAAATAGCTCTGGTTTATCCTTTCCATAGGGGATATCGATTACAAAGGTTAAAGTTGAGCTAAGCACCCAAGATTTATACATATCACTAATATAGTAGGCGTCTGGCTGGCCTAATAAATCAATTATCTGAGTGGTGGTTTGGGTACAAATAAGTTTGTCTTTTGATAAGCTCCACACCATGCTCAGGCGATTTTGTTTTTGTCGCCACTGCTCGGAATTGAATGGTTCTTTTCCATATTGCTCCAGTTCTGCGATGGGCGTATCACCGCACCCAGCCAGTAAAAACACAATGAACAACAAACTAAAGTAACGCAAGTTTACCCCCTTGTGCTGCTTGTAAGCACATAATGGCCAGTTCACTATTACGCTTCTGAGTTTGTCCTATATCTGCCCCAATATAGTTATTCCTCATGTCCATTCTCTTTTCATTCGATGGATTTCCGGGGAAATTTTTATGAGCTTTCAGGTAGGTCATCGCATCGTAATACCCTAAATCCCTAGAGAGCATGGCAGCAAAGTAGCAATGCCTAAACGCGTCACTTAAATCATTATGGCCATTGACCCCGAAGATGCGATTAGTCTCAATCTTAGCCTCTTCTGCAGACGAATAGATAATTGGGAGAGCGTCAGGCTTATTAATAATAAATAGTTTTTCTGAGGTTGATGACTGTTTAAGTTCCTTATAGAGATTCATATATCAATGTCCTTTTCTTAGTAATCATTGCGGAAATTATGGCGAGAAGATAATGCCTTGAGTGACTTGGTATATCAGGGATTGAATAGAACTGAGTCGCGGTTGGGATAAGTACTGATGGCGTCCCCGGCAGGAATCGAACCTACAACTAGCCCTTAGGAGGGGCTCGTTATATCCATTTAACTACGGGGACGTAAAACATGCTTTTGATAAGAGCGGCACAGTATACTCTGTTTTTACAAAAGATTAAGAGCCAGTTAGCCCGTTTGCTCATGCTATAGCCAATAAAATGTTGATGTCCGTTTTGATTCAGCGCTTTTATACAAAGTATTCTCAGCCTTAAATCCTTTTGATCTAACACCGAATTTTACTCCTTTATGAGTAGGTCAGAGGCATGTTGTGTGCTTCGAGGATGTTATTGCTTATGCTATTATTGTCCATCCTTAACCGATAATCAGTGATACGGCCATAATCATGCTGGAAGCAAAAGCACTTTGTTGTATCCGTGATGAACGCACCCTGTTTGACGCACTCAATTTTGTGATTAAGCCGAATGAAATAGTGCAGGTTGAGGGCCCTAATGGCGCAGGAAAAACGAGTTTGCTGCGCATTCTTGCTGGGTTAGCCAGACCAGAGAAAGGGGAAATATTGTGGCAGGGTGAACCCATTCGCCACTGTCGGGAAGTTTATCATCAGGCGCTCCTCTATTTTGGCCATCAGCCTGGGGTAAAAGCCGCGCTAACGGCTTATGAAAACCTCGCTTTCTACCAATCCGTCACGAATGCTAAAAACAGTGAAGCCGTATGGCAGGCGTTGGCGATGGTGGGATTGACTGGCTACGAAGATGTGCCCGTAGCACAGCTTTCTGCGGGGCAACAGCGGCGGGTCGCATTAGCTCGGTTATGGCTTAGCAAAGCAGCGCTGTGGATTTTAGATGAACCCCTCACTGCAATAGACAAATCAGGTGTCGGCCAATTGTTTGATTTGTTTGAACAACATGTTCAGCAAGGTGGAATGGTCATTTTAACCTCTCATCAAGAAGTGATAGGCAAGAGTCAATCTATTAGAAAAATCAGTTTGCGGCATGGAGAGGCATATTAATGTTTTTAAACATCTTACGCCGAGAGCTGAGAATCGCCTTTCGTAAAGGTTCTGAGATTATTAATCCTCTGTGGTTCTTCCTGATAGTGATAACACTGTTTCCTCTCAGCATTGGGCCTGATCCGCAGATGTTGGCGCGTATTGCCCCTGGGATTGTCTGGGTGTCAGCGCTATTGGCGTGTTTGCTCTCTCTTGAAAGGCTATTTCGGGACGATTATCTGGACGGTTCTCTAGAACAGATGATGCTGATGCCAACGCCACTGCCTCTGATTGTTCTGGGGAAAGTGTGCGCACATTGGATGATTACGGGTGTGCCTCTGTTAATTTTGTCACCGTTGATTGCGCTGCTGCTCTCCTTCGATATTGCAACGTGGAAAGCCGTCGCATTAACACTGCTGCTGGGTACACCCACGTTAAGTTTTATTGGTGCCATTGGTGTCGCATTAACGGTGGGGCTACGGCGGGGTGGTGTGTTATTAAGCCTGCTCGTGCTTCCTTTATATATTCCTGTGCTGATTTTTGCGACATCTGCGATCGATGCCGCATCAATGAGTATGCCTATCGATGGTTACCTCGCTATTCTTGGGGCAATGTTGGCAGGAACGGCAACACTGGCTCCTTTTGCTATCTCGGCGGCGCTTCGGGTTAGCGTGAACTAAATTAACGGTTAGACCGTATAAAAACGATCTTATTTATTTGTGAGCAATAAACTCTGGTGAGCATTAAAACTATGTGGAAATGGCTACATCAATTGGCGATGCCTGAACGCCTTTATCATCTCAGCGGAAAGTTTATTCCGTGGTTTGCACTTGTAAGTGCGGTATGTTTGCTGATGGGTTGGGTATGGGGCTTCGGGTTTGCCCCGATGGACTACCAACAGAAAGACAGCTTTCGCATCATTTATATTCACGTGCCCGCTGCAATGTGGTCGATGGGGATATATGGCTCTATGGCGATCGCCGCGTTTATTGCGCTGGTCTGGCAATTTAAAATGGCAGAGCTGACATTGGCGGCAATGGCGCCTGTCGGTGCAGTGTTCACGTTTATTGCTCTGGCTACTGGCTCTGCATGGGGAAAACCGATGTGGGGAACGTGGTGGGAGTGGGATGCTCGCTTAACTTCTGAACTCATCCTGCTTTTTCTCTACCTTGGTGCCATCGCCCTTTACAATTCATTTGAAGATCGTCGCCTTGCTGGGCAGGCCGCCAGTATTTTGGTCTTGGTTGGCGTGGTCAATCTGCCGATCATTCACTTCTCTGTAGATTGGTGGAATACCTTACACCAAAGCTCTACCAAGATGCAGCAGACGATAGATCCCGCTATGCGCACACCGTTGCGTTGGGCCATCTTCGGTTATCTTGGCTTCTTCATTACGCTAACTCTGATGCGCCTGAGAAACCTGATTTTGTTACAAGAGCGCCAGCGCCCTTGGGTTATCTCTCTGGTTAACAAGGAGCACAAATAATGACGCCTGCATTTGCATCTTGGTCAGATTTTTTCGCGATGGGCGGCTATGCGCTTTATGTCTGGCTGGCTGTAGGTATCACGCTGTTTTCACTATTGGTTTTGTCTATGCAGACCCTCTGGCAGCGAAAATGTATCTTTGCTGATATTAAGCGTCGAATAGAGCGTGAGAAACGTATATCCCATGCCGAGCAATTAAAGGCTGAGCAAACTACGGAGAAGGCCCAATGAATCCACGTCGCAAGAGCCGATTATATTTAGTCTTCGCACTGATATTGGGGAGCGTAGCGACGGTTGCGTTGGTCCTCTATGCACTGCGTTCAAATATCGACCTTTTCTATACGCCGAGCGAGTTGCTTGAGGGCAAAGGCGTCAATCATGATATGCCTCACGTTGGTCAGCGCCTGCGTATCGGTGGCATGGTGCAAGCGGGTTCTTTAAAGCGAGATTCGGGTTCATTGAAAATCACCTTCAATGTCTATGATGCACGCGGCGTGGTGGCTGTCACTTATGACGGTATCTTGCCGGATCTGTTCCGTGAAGAGCAGGGCATTGTGGCTCAAGGCGTGTTGGAAGAGGGCAATGTGATTAGAGCGACCGAAGTTCTAGCAAAACACGATGAAAATTACACACCGCCGGAAGTAGCGGAAGCAATGAAGAGCAACCATTCGCCTGCAACGCAGTCGATGATTAAAACACCGGCAGGGGAGTAATCATGGTTCCAGAAATAGGTAACTTTGCACTCTGCCTTTCCTTAGCGGTATCGCTGCTGTTAAGCCTTTATCCGTTATGGGGGGTGTCTCATAACGATGCGCGGATTATGTCATTAGCAAGGCCATTAACATATGCCTTGTTTGGCACCATCCTATTCTCTTTTCTTTGCTTGATGTACGCCTTCATTGCTAACGATTTTACCGTTGCCTATGTGGCGAATAACTCAAACAGTAATCTGCCTGTCTATTTTAGAATGGCAGCGACGTGGGGAGCGCATGAAGGCTCTTTGCTGTTATGGGTCATGTTGCTTTCTACTTGGACGTTAGCTGTTGCTCTGTTTAGCAAGAAAATGCCGCTAGATTCTATCGCGCGTGTGCTTGCGGTGATGGGGATGATCAACCTAGGCTTCTTATTATTTATCCTGCTGACGTCTAATCCATTCACCCGCACGCTGCCTGATTTCCCTATCGATGGGCGTGATTTAAATCCGCTCTTACAAGATGTTGGATTAATCTTCCATCCGCCGCTGCTCTATATGGGGTATGTGGGGTTCTCGGTTGCGTTTGCCTTCTCTATCGCTTCATTGATGGCGGGGAGACTTGATACGGCATGGGCGCGCTGGTCACGTCCGTGGACGTTGGCGGCGTGGGTTTTCCTGACTTTAGGGATCGCGCTAGGCTCTTATTGGGCCTATTACGAGTTAGGCTGGGGCGGCTGGTGGTTCTGGGATCCGGTAGAAAATGCCTCCTTTATGCCTTGGTTAGTGGGCACAGCGCTGATTCATTCGCTCTCAGTAACGGAAAAGCGTGGCACGTTCAAAGCATGGACGGTGCTGCTCGCTATTTCTGCGTTCTCTCTCTGCCTGCTGGGTACATTCTTGGTACGTTCGGGGGTGCTCGTTTCTGTTCACTCTTTTGCCTCCGATCCGGCGCGGGGCATGTTTATTCTCGCCTATCTGGTCATTGTTATCGGTGGCTCTTTGCTGTTGTATGCAGTGAAAGGGGGCAAAGTTCGCAGCCGAGTTCAGCACGAACTTTTCTCCAGAGAAACCTTCTTACTCAGCAACAACGTATTGTTGATTGCGGCGATGTTAGTGGTGTTGCTGGGTACGCTTCTGCCCTTGGTGCATAAGCAGATAGGCTTGGGCAGTATTTCGATTGGTGAGCCTTTCTTCAATACTATGTTCACTTGGCTGATGGTACCGTTTGCGCTGTTTTTAGGTGTAGGGCCATTGGTTCGCTGGCGCCGTGATGAGCCATCGAAGATAAAGAAACCGCTATTGATTGCCTTAGTTATTACGTTAGTGCTCTCTATTACTCTGCCCAAACTGTTGCAGGACAGTATTGCTGCTATGACAGTGCTTGGTTTGATGATGGCGATTTGGGTGTTTGTACTGACAGTAGTAGAACTGCACGATCGTGCGACTCATCGTCACGGATTTTTTAAAGGGTTAACGCACTTAACACGAAGCCACTGGGGCATGATCTTGGGGCATTTAGGTCTTGCTGTGACAGTGGTAGGGATCGCCTTTAGTCAGAATTACAGCGTTGAACGTGATGTCCGCATGAAGGCGGGGGACAGTATCAATATCCATCACTACACCTTTGTTTTCCGTGATGTACATGAGGTCCGTGGGCCAAATTACGTTGGCGGCGTTGGCATTATCGATGTGAAATATAAAGACAAGCCGGAATCGGTATTGCGTGCAGAAAAACGTTATTACTCGGTTGCCCGTTCAACCATGACCGAAGCGGCTATCGACGGTGGTTTTACCCGTGACCTGTACGCCGCATTGGGCGAAGAGCTGGGCGATGGATCATGGGCAGTGCGCATCTACTACAAACCCTTTGTTCGCTGGATCTGGTTTGGTGGTTTGATGATGGCACTGGGGGGAATTTTATGTATCTGCGACCCTCGTTATCGTATGCGTAAGAAAGAGAAAGCAGAGGAGAACGCCGCATGAACCGCAAATTGCTGTTTATACCCTTGATCGCCTTTATGGCTTTGGTGGTGGCTTTCGCGGTGCAGCTTACTCGTAACGCGGGGGGAGAAGACCCAACGACGTTAGAATCTGCGCTGATTGGCAAGCCCGTACCGGAGTTTAAACTTGAGTCTCTCGAGCAACCCGGCAAAATTTTCGATCAGGCTGTCTTGAAAGGGGATGGTAAGCCTATTCTGCTTAATGTGTGGGCGACATGGTGCCCAACCTGTTACGCCGAGCACCAGT
The DNA here is from genome assembly GCA_000307305.1 of Enterobacteriaceae bacterium B14. Taxonomy (GTDB): domain Bacteria; phylum Pseudomonadota; class Gammaproteobacteria; order Enterobacterales; family Enterobacteriaceae; genus B14. The sequence continues at coordinate 1,265,226 of DF158882.1, read as the reverse complement.
ACCTCAATACACTGTCGGCGAAAGGCATTCGCATTATTGGCCTGAATTATAAAGACGATCGTGCAAAAGCCGTGAAATGGCTAAAAGATCTGGGTAATCCTTATTCTCTGAGCCTCTATGACGGTAATGGGATGTTAGGGCTAGATTTGGGCGTTTATGGCGCACCGGAAACCTTCTTGATCGATGGCGAAGGCATTATTCGCTACCGCCACCCGGGTGATATGAACGAACGCGTATGGCAGCAGGAAGTGAAACCGCTATACGAAAAGTATTCGGGAGGGAAATCATGATACCCCTTCGTCTGAAAAACCATTTGCTCTGTGCTGCTGCTGGCGTCATGCTGGCTTGGGGAGCCCATGCAACTATTGATACTTATGAGTTCAAGTCAGAGCAGCAAGAGCAGCAGTATCGTGAGTTAACCGAACAGTTGCGTTGCCCTAAATGCCAGAACAACAGTATTGCGGATTCTAACGCCATTATTGCCTCAGATATGCGCTTGAAAGTGTATGAGCTGATGCAAGAGGGTAAAGATAAGCAGCAGGTTATCGATTATATGGTGGCCCGCTACGGCAATTTTGTGACTTATGAACCACCACTAACGCCAGCGACGCTGATCTTATGGCTTGGCCCGCTTCTTTTCGTATTGGTGGGGGGTGTGGTTATTCTCATGCGTACACGTCAGCGTAAAGCTGATTCAACCACTACCGATTTCTCAGAACAGGAGCAAAAACGCTTACAGTCTTTGCTCAAAGACGATAACAGGACTGACTTATGATGATGTTTTGGCTGACCATAATCCTGTTACTACTTGTTGTGATTGCTTTGCTGACCGTGCCTGTGCTCAGAAACAATGCTAGCGCGGCAGAGACGACTCGCGATGCCATGAATAAAGCGTTCTATCAAGATCGGTTACGTGAGCTAGAAGAGGATGAAGAGCAAGGTGTTATCAGTGAACGAGCAACGCTAGTCACCGAGCTACAGCAAAATTTGTTGGAAGATATCCCTGAAGGGACAGATGCACCCTCTAAACCTCTTAGTCGTTGGATTTTATTACCGGGAGTGGTGTTATTAATTGTGATTTCTGCAGGTTTTTATCTCAAAGTCGGTGGTTATTCTCAGGTTATGGCGTGGAATCAAGTTAAGTTCCAGCTACCAGAGTTGCGTGAGCGAGTCATGAATGAGGATAAAGCACCGCTCTCTATGGAAGAGATTGCACGCTTGGGGTTAGGGCTTCGTACCAGTTTGCAGGAAGATCCTCGCAATATTAATGACTGGATGATGCTTGGCAGAATCGGTGTCGCGTTAAGAAATATGACAACAGCGACCCAAGCCTATGCACATGCCTACCAGCTTGCACCAGATGAGCCTTCTGTGAAATTGGGTTATGCCGAGGTCATGATTCGTTCTAACGATCCGGAAGATAACAAACGTGCTACTCTTCTTTTACGAGAAGTGATTAAGAAAGATCATGCCAATTTGCAGGCACTCAGTTTGTTAGCATTTAATGCTTTTGAGCAGGGTGATTTTAATCAAGCCATTGGTGCTTGGCAGATTATGCTAAAGTTGCTTCCAGAAAACGATGAAAGAAGAGAGATCATCACTCGCAGTATTGCTCAGGCAAAAGCCGAAGGCAGTGTGAATAACACAAAACTGGTAGTGAATGTTGAGATCTCGCCAGAGGCTAAAAAACAGCTACTGGAAGGTGGCAATAACCGTCTGATTGTTTCGGTTACTGATGGTGTTACTCCGGTACCCATTGCGGTAAAAGAGCAAGTGGTTTCATCACTGCCGCTTTCTCTCTCTTTAGATGACAGTAATGCGATGTTACCTGAGCGTTTGTTGTCTGCTCAGCATCAGGTTAAAGTAAAGGTTCGCCTCTCAAAAGATGGATTAGCTAAGTCACAATCTGGTGATTGGTATGGTGAAAGTGATATCCAGGCTTTTAGCGGTAAGGAACAACTGAGTGTAAGTATTGATAAGCAGATACCTTAAATCGCTAGCTCTTACACAGTGAAGTGAACGGAGAACGTTTTATGAAAAAACACCTTTGGGGTGTAGTACTAGCCGGTACATTATTAACAGGCTGTGCGAGTCATGTGGATTCAACAACGGGTCGCTCAGATCCATTAGAAGGCTTCAACAGAGCCATGTTCAGCTTTAACTATGATGTGCTAGATCCCTATCTAGTTCGTCCGATTGCTGTTGTATGGCGTGATTATCTGCCGATGCCTGCCCGTAATGGCATGACAAACTTCTTTACGAATATTAGCGAGCCCGCTTCAATGGTAAACAGTTTTCTTGTGGGTGACGTTTATCAGGGATTCCGCCATTTTAACCGTTTCTTCCTAAATACGGTTTTGGGGATGGGTGGTTTGATTGATGTTGCTGCGATGGCAAATCCAGAAAAACTGGGTAAAGAAGATCAGCGTCGCTTTGGCCGCACACTATCGACTTACGGTGTGGGATATGGTCCTTATGTTGTTCTTCCTGGCTACGGTAGTTTTACATTGCGTGAAGAGGGTGGCAACTATGTGGACAACCTCTACCCAGCATTGAGTGTGCTAACATTCTGGATGAACGCAGGTAAATGGGTTGTTGAAGGCCTAGAAACGCGTGCGCAGTTGTTAGATTCTGACGGTATGATCAGCAATTCACCGGATCCTTATGTTTTTATGCGTGAAGCGTATTTCCAACATAATGATTTTAAAGCCAGCGGCGGTGAACTCTCAATTGAGAGCAACCCAAATGCGGATGCGATTAAAGATAATTTGAATGATATTGATTAATATCGATTGAATTGCCTTAACTGTTCAAAAACCAGCTCATCGAAGCTGGTTTTTTTATGGGCTTATCTCGATAGGATGAGCTAAATAAAAAAACCGATCGCAGTTAAGCCATCGGTTTTTTTAAAGAAGCGTAGCTAAGCTACGCCACTATTTATACGCTTATTAGAACGAGTAGTTAAAGTTTGCACCGTACAGCCAAGCTTTCCCTTTTGCAGAGAACTCATAGTCTGGCAGCCCAGATCCTGGTTTGACATTCTCTTTAAACTTGACTTCCTTACCGTGCATATAAGAGATGCCTAGATCGACAGAGGCATCTTTATTAAATGCATAAGTGGTACCTGCACTCAGCCAAATACGGTCTTGGTCTGGGATAGAGATAGAGCGGTTATCGGCAGGTACTGGGCTATCATCGAACGCGATACCGGTACGGAAGGTCCAGTTATCATCGTGGTAATAGGTGGTACCAAGAGCGATACGATAGGCATCTCTAAAGCCTTCGTGTTTCTCGAATAGTACGTTGCCATTGTTGCCTTTCGCTTTCAGCTCTTGGAAAGAGCTCCAAGTGTTGTAGGCTAAGCTGTAGTGAACAGCCCATTTAGGCGCGACTTTTTGGTAAGCCGATAATTCCCACATTTCTGGCAGATTCAGTGTGAGTGAACCAGGAACGCTTGCACCAAGAGTATTTAGACCACTGTAATCGCCTTTAAAGTCGATATCGACTTTAGAACGATAAGTCAGGGCAAAACGTGAATCTTTATCTACTTCATAGAGCAGACCTGCATTCCAGCCATAGCCCCACTCATCGCCTTTTAATCGGCTAACTTCGGTGTTAGCTGGGATTGGTGTACCGCCAGTTAAAATACCAGAAGGGCCTAACTCGCCCGCGTGGCGAACAATTTTTGCATCAGCGTAAACGGCATTAAAGCCTAAACCGAAGCTGAAATGTTCGTTCAAGCGGTAGGCGCCGCTTAAATTTAGGTTCATGGTCATCAGGTCGGTAGTACCGGCCAGAGCACCCGCAGTATAAGTATCATTAAACTCAGTGGCTAAACCAAAATTAGTTGTGGCAGATGCACCTACCGCCCATTGATCATTAATTGGGTAAATAAAGTGTGCATTAGGGATCCACTGAGTAGGGGCAATATTCTTGGAGTCAAGACTATTACCGAAAGGAGAACTCCCGGAAATATCAACATCTGGGTCGACGAAAATGGCGCCAGCAGAGAAAGAAGGGCGATCAAACATCATCATTGCAGCAGGGTTACGGCTACCTACACTAGCGTTTTCGGCAATTGCGCCTTCGCCAGAGAATGAGCGGCCTAAGCCCGAAGCAGAGTATTCATTAAGCTGAAATCCAGCTGCGTTAACATTGCCAGCAAGCAGTGCCACTGCGATTGCTAAGGTTGACTTTTTTAGCAGGTTTTTCTGGTTCATGACCGAAACCTCATTTTATGGGTATATTTTCTAATCATGTTACATAGTGTAACAAGAGCGCGAATTGTAGGGGTCGAAGCTGGCCTGACAAATCAGACCAGTGGTGGAGAGTATAGATAGTGCGATTTCAAATGTTGCATTTTTGTATACAAAAAGATCCAAAAAATTCAGAAAAGAGATCTGGATAACAAAAAATGCGATTTTGGGTGGGCAAAACCTTATGAAACACCTATTTATTGTAGCGTGCTGGCTAATATAAAATAGTGTAACAAAATGATTATTTTAAGAAATATCACTTATAAAAAGAGCCAAAACAAGATTGTCGTAACAAATTCTAGTGTGTGGGTGGGCAGGGGAGTAAAATAGACAAAGGTTTCATTTTGTTGTGCCAGTTATGCTGGCAATATCTCAGGGATATCTCCCTGATCAAGGAGAATGTTGTATGTCAGATGCAATTAAAAGATGTAGCGCCCAAGAGACAGCGGCTTGCTGCTGTGTCGATGTTGGTAGCGTGATTGACAATACCGACTGTACTGCTTCTTATAGCCGAGTTTTTGCTAATCAAACCGATGCAGAGCAGACGCTGCAAGCCTTGACAGAAAAAGCGCGCTCCGTAGAGTCAGAGCCTTGCCAAATTGATAGCCGTTTGCAAAACGTAGCTGATGGCATCCAGCTCGATATTGATTTCACTTTTGCTTGCCAGGCAGAAACGCTGATCTTCCAACTGGGTCTGCGTTAATTTCAGTGATTTTACGCAGAAGCTAATGGCTTCTGCGTTGCTAATTATCTTTCCTCATCTCTTTTTATTCCCACTGATTAATCATTCAGAAAATCGTAGTAGCTCTCACTTTTTCAGCTTTTGTTGTTTGCGAAATGTAAATGAATAGTTAACAATAACTCATCAGGTCAGACCTCTCGCATGAAATTCAGATTCTTATAGGAGCTTTTATGAGAAAAGCACTTCAGCTGGTAACTCGTGAAGGCGATAGAATCGCTTTTGTTAGTGGTTTACGAACTCCTTTTGCTAGACAAGCAACGGCCTATCACGGTATCCCTGCCGTCGATCTCGGTAAAATGGTGGTGAGTGAGTTGGTCGCTCAAACTAATATCCCACAGGAAGAGATTGACCAACTGGTGTTTGGGCAAGTTGTTCAAATGCCAGAAGCACCTAATATCGCTAGAGAAATCGTCCTCGGTACCGGAATGAGTGTGCACACGGATGCTTATAGCGTCTCACGCGCTTGTGCTACTAGTTTTCAAGCGGTTGCTAACGTTGCAGAAAGTATCTTATCCGGCTCTATCTCTGTGGGGATTGCGGGTGGCGCAGACTCTTCCTCTGTGCTCCCTATTGGAGTCAGTAAAAAGCTCGGTCGGGTTTTGGTGGATATGAACAAAGCTCGCACCTTATCCCAGCGATTAAAGCTGTTGAGCCAGCTTCGTCTGAAAGATTTGCTCCCTGTACCGCCTGCCGTTGCCGAATATTCGACAGGGCTTCGTATGGGGGATACCGCAGAGCAGATGGCGAAAAGTTATCACATTACAAGAGAGGAGCAGGATGCATTAGCACACCGCTCTCACTTGCTGGCTTCGCAGGCGTGGCAGCGAGGTGATTTAAAACAAGAAGTTATGTCTGCCTATATTCCACCTTACCGCCAGCTTCTAGATCAAGACAATAACGTGCGTAATGATTCCAGTATCGAACAGTACGCCAAACTTCGTCCGGCCTTTGACCGAAAATATGGCACGGTAACCGCTGCTAATAGTACACCGCTAACAGATGGTGCTGCGGCAGTTTTAATGATGAGTGAATCTCGAGCCAAATCGCTGGGATTAACACCTTTAGGCTATCTGCGCAGTTTTGCTTTCTCTGCCATTGATGTTTGGCAGGACATGTTACTCGGCCCCTCTTATGCAACGCCAATTGCACTCGACCGTGCGGGTATCACTTTGGCAGATTTAGCCCTTATCGATATGCATGAAGCCTTCGCTGCTCAAACGTTGGCGAATGTGAAAATGTTCTCTAGCCGAGCTTTTGCTGAGAAGCATCTGGGGCGTAGCGAAGCCATTGGTGAGATAGACATGGCAAAATTCAATGTGCTGGGCGGCTCTATTGCTTATGGGCATCCCTTTGCTGCGACAGGGGCGCGGATGATTACACAAACGCTAAATGAATTACGCAGGCGTGGCGGGGGATTGGGCCTAACGACAGCATGTGCTGCCGGTGGATTGGGGACGGCAATGGTGTTGGAGGTAGAATGATGGAACAGAATCAAGCTAGCGTTTTTAACTTAACGTTCCGTGATGATGTTATTGCTGTCGTCACTATTGATGTCCCTAGTGAAAGAGTGAATACGCTCAGAGCTGAATTTGCGAAACAACTCTCAGATATTTTGATAACGGTACAACAGCAGCCAAGTTTGCGGGGCGTGGTGCTCATTTCTGGTAAATCGGACTCCTTTATTGCTGGTGCCGATATTACGATGCTGGATGCCTGCCAAACAGCACAGCAGGCGGAGGCATTGGCAACACAAGGCCAAACGCTCTTCAGCCATTTAGCCTCATTTCCGGTGCCCATTGTTGCGGCCATTAATGGTGCTTGTTTAGGGGGCGGACTCGAATTGGCGCTGGCCTGCCATGGTCGAGTTTGCACGCTAAATGATAAAACGATGCTGGGGCTGCCAGAAGTGCAATTAGGGCTATTACCCGGTTCGGGAGGCACTCAGCGCTTACCTAGGCAAGTAGGGTTAAGCAAAGCGCTGGATATGATGTTGACGGGGCGTCAAGTACGGGCAAAACAGGCACTTAAGATGGGATTGGTCGATGCCGCTGTTCCTGAATCTATCCTGCTTGATGCGGCTATTCAGTTGATTGCCGAGGGGCTCCCTCTGGAAAAACGTATTTCATGGCAGGAGAGAATTCTAAATGGGCCGTTTATCCGTTCCCTGCTATTTAAAGCTGTGCGTAAGAAAACGTTGGCGAAAACACAGGGAAATTATCCAGCCCCTGAAGCCATTTTGAATGTTGTTGCTGTGGGCATGGATGAAGGGATGGGAGCAGGGCTAGAGGCTGAGGCAAAGGCATTTGGCAAGTTAGTTATGACCCCTGAATCTGCCGCGCTACGTAGCTTGTTCTTTGCGACAACGTCTTTAAAGAAAGAACCAGGGGCAGATGCTCAACCGCTGCCGATTGAGCGAGTGGGTATTCTCGGCGGTGGCCTGATGGGCGGTGGTATTGCCTATGTCAGCGCTTCAAAGGCGGGTTTATCCGTGCGGATAAAAGACATCTCGAAAGAGGGGATACTCAATGCATTGCGCTATAGCTGGGACTTGCTGGATAAAAAAGTCAGGCTTCGTCATATGCGACGCGCAGATCAGCAAAATGAGATGAACAGACTATCCGGAACAACGGACTACAGTGGTTTTTCCAGTGTAGATGTGGTGATTGAAGCCGTATTCGAAGATTTAGCGTTGAAGCGCCAAATGGTGGCGGAGGTTGAACAAAACGCGGCGAGCCGCACAATCTTTGCGTCTAATACCTCTTCACTGCCCATTGCCAAAATAGCCGAAGGGGCTAATCGGCCGGAGCAGGTGATAGGGCTGCACTATTTTAGTCCTGTAGATAAAATGCCATTAGTTGAGGTAATCCCTCATGCTGCGACGAGTGCTGCCACTATAGCTACGACAGTGTCATTGGCTCACAAACAGGGGAAAACCGCTATTGTTGTGGGTGATACTGCAGGGTTTTATGTCAACCGCATTCTTGCGCCTTATATTAACGAATCTCTGCGCTGTTTATTAGACGGCGAGCAGATAGAAGCGATAGACAATACATTGGTACAGTTTGGCTTCCCTGTGGGGCCGATTACTTTGCTGGATGAAGTGGGCATTGATGTTGGCACCAAGATTATTCCTATTCTGGTCGAAGAGTTGGGTGACAGATTTGCAGCGCCTTCAGTTCTAGATGCGATATTAAAAGATGACCGCAAAGGGCGTAAGAATGGGCGTGGTTTCTACTTCTATGATAAAACCCAAAAAGCCAAATCTGGGAAGAGCAAAAAGGCCGATGAGACCATTTATACCTTGTTAGGCGTTACGCAGAAATCCTATTTAAATTCAGAGTTAACAGCTCAGCGCTGTGTCATGTTGATGTTGAATGAAGCCGCTCGCTGCCTTGCAGAAGGTGTGATAAGAAATGCCAGAGATGGCGATATCGGTGCTGTGTTCGGCATTGGTTTCCCTCCTTTCCTTGGTGGGCCATTCCACTATATGGATAGGTTAGGGGTGAGTAATGTCGTGAATATATTGGATAAGCTGTCAGCACGCTATGGGGAGCGCTTCACTCCATGTCCTCTGCTCGTAGAAATGGCAGGGCGTGGCGAGGCATTTTATCCAAAAGTGTAGCTACATCTTGTTGTCTATCGCCGTGGTGATATTTGATAGTAGTTTATGGTGATGCAGCATCAGGAGAAGAACGACATCTTCTCTGTGGGTTTAGCCGGCATACACTAAACTTAATAGTACACGAGGCGTTGCTCTTATCAGGTGGGGCAGCAGCAACGAGGACGAGATGCGAGAAAACGAGATAAAGAGTGTGAAGTGGTTCACTGCTTTGAACTCTTATGGCGGATCATGGCTGTACACGATGGGGGCTAAATAGTACTTTATTTGCTCACCATGGAGATAAAACAATTTTTCTATTCGATGAGTATCTTTCATGGTTTTGAAAGAGGTTGATAAAGTTGATTTTTAAAATGGTGAGGGGAGAAAGTGTTAGTTTATGGCATTTTCTTTGCGCTAAGTTTCAGGCAGAATGCTTGCCGCACTAGAAAAACCGAACTTCGGGGCGAATTGTTCAACCAAGAGAGACTCTCTTTTGGTGAGCGAGTCAACACCGCGATGGTTTTTGTAAGGCGCCATTTTGTCAATAAAAGCGGTGCAATATGCAAGTTCTGATCATGCGTCATGGTGATGCAGCAATTGAAGCAGCCAGCGATGCCGTACGTCCGCTGACCCAATGTGGTCGCGAAGAGTCTACACAAATAGCCTTGTGGTTACAGCAGCAGGGGTTAGAACAACAGAGTAAAATCGAGTGTGTGCTTGTCAGCCCTTATCTGCGTGCGCGGCAAACACTTGAGGTTATTCGAGGTGTTTTAGCGTTACCCGCTAAAGAGGAGATCCTTCCTGAATTAACGCCCGGTGGAGATGTTGCTCAGGTAGCCAGCTATCTACAGGCTTTGGCGAAACAAGGGGTAGCATCGGTGATTCTCGTTTCTCACTTACCATTAGTGGGTTATCTGGTCAGTGAACTAAGCCCAGGAGAAACTCCGCCTATGTTCTGCCCGTCAGCCGTTGCTCAGGTTTCTCTGGATGAAAACGGGAAAGGGACATTTGACTGGCAATGCAGCCCATCACAGTTGATGGCAAAGGCATAAAGCCACTTTATCCTAAACTGCTCCATAAACAGAGCCCCTTCTTTTTCTTGCCAATTTTATCCATTTGCTAGAAAAAGAAGGGGCTCTGTTTTATCTCATCGTTAACTCTTCGTTCTGCTCCACCAAGATTAATAACGCCGCATTCCCTCCCCACTCTTTCGGTGCTTGATGAAAGGCGATCACATCTGGATGTTGCGCTAACCAAAGCGGTGTCTGCTGTTTAAGAATAAACTTACCATGCCCGTGCATCACACAAGCGCAGTACACATTTTCACGGCGGCAAGCCGCAATTAATGCGCCTAACTCCTGTTTGGCTTGCAGTTGTGTCAGGCCGTGCAGGTCAAGAAACAGGTCGGGACTGTAATCACCACGGCGTAACTTTTTTAGTTCGTAATGGCTGGCATTGGGGCGAATATAGCGAGTCGGGCCTTCGTTTTCCAAAAGCGGCTGAAACTCGTCAGAAAAATAGAAACTCGCGTCGATTTGTTCCTGCAGCAATTTTTCAGGTGAGATGCGGCGTGTTTTATGGCGCTTAGGTGGGTGTAAGATCGTATCTTGGCGCAATGTCTTCGTTCCTTGAACAGACTCCCTAAAAAGGATTAATTCATCTTGGCTGAGTGCTGTTCTCTTTTTCATTCCGACGCCATTTTATAGAGATGTATTTCTACAGTGTAACCTTTGCAGACACTCTGGTTAATTGAAATCGATTAGAGATATCTCAAAAAGAACAGAAACAACAATGAATCGAATTTATGCGAGTGCCATTCTATGGCAATAAATTGCGGGGTTCGGATGGGTATTCCTGCTGCTTTGTCTCGTGCTTCGTGGCAAACTAGGGAATTGTTGTCTCCGACTACTATTTGCCTGCGGGAGGGCACCTTGGACAAGATTTTCGTTGATGAAGCGGTAAACGAGCTGCATACGATAAAAGATATGCTGCGCTGGGCTGTAAGCCGATTTAATGCAGCGGATATCTATTATGGCCACGGGACAGATAATCCATGGGATGAGGCAATACAACTGGTATTGCCAAGCTTGTACTTACCAATGGATATCCCAGAAGAGATGTACAATGCCCGTTTGATTCCAAGTGAGCGGCATCGTGTTGTAGAACGCGTTATTCGCCGTGTGAATGAGCGTCTTCCTATCGCTTATTTAACCAATAAAGCTTGGTTCTGTGGTTTGGAGTTTTACGTTGATGAGCGCGTTCTGGTTCCGCGTTCGCCGATTGGTGAGCTCATCCAGAATAGCTTTAGTTCACTCATTCCACATCGTCCCGAACATATTCTAGATATGTGCACCGGCAGTGGCTGTATCGCAATTGCTTGTGCTTATCAGTTCCCTGGCGCTGAAGTAGACGCTGTTGATATCTCAACGGATGTCTTAGCCGTTACAGAGAGAAATATTCAGGCTCACGGCTTGGATGATATGGTTACGCCGATTCGCTCCGATTTATTCCGTGATTTGCCTGCAATTCAATACGATCTGATTGTCACTAATCCGCCTTACGTTGATGCGGATGATATGTCAGACCTGCCACAAGAGTATCGCCATGAGCCGGAACTTGGTTTAGCGGCGGGTAGTGATGGGCTTAAGCTAGTTCGTCGTATTCTCGCCTGCGCGCCAAATTACCTTAAAGATGATGGCGTGCTGATCTGTGAAGTGGGTAACAGCATGGTGCATTTAATGGATCAGTACCCTGATATTCCCTTTACATGGCTGGAGTTTGAACACGGCGGTGACGGTGTCTTTATGCTAACCAAAGCGCAGTTACTCGATTGCAAAGAGCACTTTAAACTCTATATAGATTAATCATAATAAGACACTCTTTTCACCAACGGTAAAAAGGAGCCCAGATGGCAGGGAACAGTATTGGACAGAGTTTCAGAGTAACAACCTTTGGGGAATCCCACGGTATTGCTCTGGGCTGCATAGTAGATGGCGTACCACCAGGCATTCCACTGACCGAAGAAGACCTCCAGCACGATCTGGATCGTCGTCGTCCGGGGACATCCCGCTATACAACACAGCGCCGCGAGCCTGATAGTGTACGTATTCTTTCGGGTGTGTTTGAAGGCGTAACGACAGGAACCAGCATTGGCCTGTTAATCGAGAATACAGATCAACGCTCGCAGGATTATGGCGAGATAAAAGATCTCTATCGCCCCGGTCACGCAGACTATACCTATCAGCAGAAGTATGGCATTCGTGACTACCGTGGCGGTGGCCGCTCTTCTGCCCGTGAAACGGCAATGCGTGTAGCGGCTGGCGCGATAGCTAAAAAATACCTGTTCCAAAAATACGGCATTCAGGTGCGCGGTTATTTAGCTCAAATGGGCGATATTGCTTGCGAACTAAAAACGTGGGAACAGGTAGAGCAGAACCCTTTCTTCTGTGGTGATCCTGAGCGTTTAGAGGCACTGGATGAGCTAATGCGCGGTTTGAGAAAATCGGGCGACTCCATTGGTGCGAAAGTTACTGTGGTGGCAGAGCATGTGCCGGTTGGGTTAGGTGAACCTGTTTTTGACCGCCTTGATGCCGATATCGCTCATGCATTAATGAGTATCAATGCGGTAAAAGGCGTGGAGATTGGCGATGGTTTTGGTGTCGTGACCCTGCGCGGTAGTGAAAACCGTGATGAGATCATGGCGAACGGTTTCCAAAGCAATCATGCGGGCGGTATTTTGGGCGGGATCAGCAGTGGTCAGCCTATTGTTGCCCATTTGGCGCTTAAACCAACGTCAAGCATCACTGTGCCGGGTAAAACCATTAACAGCAAAGGTGAAGAAGTTGAGATGATTACCAAAGGTCGCCACGATCCTTGTGTAGGGATCCGCGCTGTTCCTATTGCTGAAGCGATGATGGCGATTGTTTTGATGGATCACTTACTACGTCATCGTGGTCAGTGTGCTGATGTTGTATCTGATGTTCCTCGCTGGTGATAATAATATGACGATGAAATGGAATAAAATTGGAAAAGGGATGGTGTGCACTGCGGCATTATTGCTGAGTGCTCAAACATTCGCATTAACTCAGTGGCAGACGATTACTCAACCCGTTGCAGGCGCGCCTCAATCTATTGGTGGATTTGCTAACGGTTGTATCATTGGTGCCAATGCACTACCGCATAATGATTCCGGGTATCAGGTGATGCGACCGGATCAGCGCCGTTACTTCGGCCACCCAAATCTTTTAGCGTTTATCGACCGATTGACGAATGAAACGGAAAAGAGAAATCTGGGTAATGTGCTGATTGGTGATATGGGGATGCCAGCTGGAGGTCGTTTCAGCTCAGGCCATGCCAGCCATCAAAGCGGCTTGGATGTGGATATCTGGTTACAGCTACCGAAGCAGCGCTGGACACCGCAGCAGTTATTAAAGCCTAAAGCATTGGATCTCGTTAATGGCGCAGGTAATCGCGTTGTTGAGCGAGTTTGGCAGCCAGAGATTGCTAGCTTGCTCAAGATTGCAGCCGAAGATAGCGATGTTACCCGAATCTTTGTACACCCGGCGATCAAACTCAAACTCTGTGAAACCGAGCAGGGCGATCGCACTTGGCTGCGAAAAGTTCGCCCTTGGTTTGGGCATCGTGCACATATGCATGTGCGCTTACGCTGCCCTGTGGATAGCAAAGAATGTGAAGAGCAAACGCCACCTCCTGCGGGCGATGGGTGTGGTACAGAGCTATACAGCTGGTTCGAACCAGCAAAACCTTCGACGAGCAAACCAGGGAAACCGGTTCCTCCACCATTGCCAGCTTCTTGTCAGGCACTACTTGATCATCACTTTAAGGCACAATAATTATGGATTTTTTGGTGCTTAGTCCTGTCGTATTAGGTGTTCTATTTCTCGTTGCTGTATTAGCGGGGTTCATCGATTCGATAGCGGGGGGCGGTGGGTTACTAACCGTTCCTGCGTTGCTGGCTGCGGGATTATCCCCAGCTCAGGCACTGGGCACCAACAAACTCCAATCGGTTGGTGGATCATTATCTGCTAGCCTCTATTTTGTGCGGCGTAAAGCCGTCAACCTTAATGAACAAAAGCTCCCTATTGCCTGCACCTTTGTTGGTGCGGTTATAGGGACGCTCTTAGTACAGCGGCTAAATGTGGATTTTCTGCGCCAGCTGCTGCCTGTATTAATTATCGGCATCGGCCTCTACTTCCTACTATCACCAAAAGTGGGTGAGCTGGATGGACAGCGCCGCCTTTCCGCATGGCCTTTTGCCCTGATTGCAGGCTGTGGTGTCGGTTTTTATGATGGTTTTTTCGGCCCTGGAGCGGGCTCTTTCTATGCTCTGGCGTATGTCATGCTATGTGGTTTTAATCTGGCTAAATCGACAGCACATGCAAAGGTGCTTAATTTCACCTCTAACGTTGCTTCTCTGATATTTTTTGTTCTGGGTGGCAAAGTTGTTTGGCTGGTGGGTTTAGTGATGCTGATAGGGCAGTTTATCGGTGCTCGTCTAGGAGCTACGCTGGTTCTTAGTAAAGGGCAAAGTTTGATCCGACCGATGATTATCGTCGTTTCTCTGGTGATGAGTATCAAACTTATCTATGACAACCACGGTACTGAAATTCAGCAGTGGTTGGCTCAGCTCGTTTAAATAAGAGAGATAAGTGTTTCAATACCCAACGATACAAAAACAACGTATACAAACCAATACGATAAAGAGATATGTCAGAAAATATTCAACACCATTATCAACAACTTATTGATATATTTGATCGCTGTTTCGGCGATGAATTCCATACGCAGCTAGTCAAAGGCGATGATGAACCCATTTACTTGCCAGCAGACAGCGAAAATCCAAAACACCGCATTATCTTTGCCCACGGCTTTTATGCCAGTGCGCTGCATGAAATCTCTCATTGGTGCATTGCGGGGGCCGATCGCCGTCAGCGCGTAGATTTTGGCTACTGGTATTGTCCTGATGGGCGCAGTGAAGCAAAGCAAAAAGAGTTTGAAACGGTTGAGATTAAACCACAGGCTTTTGATTGGCTGTTTTGTGCGGCGGCAGGTTATCCCTTCAATGTAAGCTGCGATAACCTTGAAGGCACTTTCCTGCCGGATCGTATTGCTTTTCAGCGGCAAGTGCATGAACAAGTGATGACGTATTTAGCCGAGGGTATTCCTGCTCGCCCAGCGCGTTTTATTGAGGCGCTGCAATTGTTTTATAAAACAGCCCCTTTAACACCTGAGACGTTTCCTTATCCTGAAGAGCTGTAATCGCGGGAAGGGATAGTGAGATGTGAATATGAAGAATTTCTATGAGGATACAAAATGATCGCCGAATGTGAAGCGCGTATTTTAGCGCAAATCGACAGTATGGTAGAGCATGGCAGCGATGATGAGTTGTTTGCGGGTGGCTATCTGCGGGGTCATTTAACGTTAGCGGCAGCAGAGGCTGAAGCGGCGGGTGAGACGAGTTTGGATGCACTGTCGCGGTATGTGTTGGAGAGTTTGGAGCGGGCGATTAAAGCAGGGGAGTTGTCTCCTCCGGATCAGGTTTTGGTTAGGAATATGTGGGGGGGTTTGTGTCAGTTAGCGGGGTGAGTGTGTTTGCTTGGTTTGGTGAAAGGTTTCGGTAGCGGATTAATTTCCGTATTTCCATATAGCACTTTTACTCGCTCCCGACCAAAGGGGTTGCGGAACCCCTTTGGAATCCTGCCGTTTTGGTGCGCTCTGTACGCAACATTATGGTTGGTGGAGTTTGTTTGGTTTGGTGAAAGGTTTCGGTAGCGGATTAATTTCCGTATTTCCATATAGCACTTTTACTCGCTCCCGACCAAAGGGGTTGCGGAACCCCTTTGGAATCCTGCCGTTTTAGTGCTCTCTGTACGCAAAATTGCGGTTGCTGCGCAACTTCCCTCGGCATCTCCTTCGATATACGGGTCGGTGGGATTCGCCATCTATGGCTCATGCCCACCTCAATCGCGCGTCGTGCGCGATTGTCCCTATCTACGGAGAGGTCTCGGCGCAATTTTTAATGCTTGTTCGGCGTTGTGGGTATGTTTGTATTTTTATGTTTTGGTGGGGTTTGTTTGGTGTTTTGAGAGAGGTTTTTTGCTGCGCAGAGCCATCCTTGGCTCGATATGGTTAATCGTGCGTTGTGCGCGATTGAGTCTATCTTATCTGTAATTTCTAGGCTGTCAGTCCGGCATCTTCTTCTACTTGGCGCACTATAGCTTTTGCCATCCACTGGAGTAGTGGTTGGATTTCGTCTGCATCCAGTTGCCAGATATCTTTGAAGACAAGAAACATTTCTGAGCCGTAGAAGAGGGAGAAGGCATGCATCATGCGGTCTCGTTCTTTGGTGGAGATTTTGTCTTTTAGAGGTGCGGTGGCGAGTTCTAGCAGGCGTTTTCTATTTCCTCTGACCAGTTTGTCTTCATGATCCTCACTTTTTTTGGCTCGTTGGTCGGCCCATTGTTGGAGTGAAACTTGTAATGCTGCCCTAAGAGCTCCCTCATGGCGTTCTAGCTGTGGGTAGGTAAACTCAAGCAATTCAGAGATACGCTCACCCACGGATTCTTGCTGTGGTTGCCATTCCTGAACTGGGCCAAGGCTTTCACTTACAATCGCAGAGACGAGTGCGCTCTGGGTAGGAAAGTAGCGGTATGCTGTAGCCCTAGAAACCTCAGCCGCATTTGCCAGTTCACTAATCGAAGGAAACCAGCCCTCTTCTAGCATATGCATAGCCGTATCTATGAGCTTACGAAGAGTGCGTTTTTGGACTCGAGTTAAAGTAGCTGGAGCTTCTTTCCCCACTGCACTCTTTTCATTTTGATCTATATGTTTCATTTTTAACTGATACTCCAGTCTCATTTTGTTTATACTAACTGGGTAGCACGGGTGCTTTTTGATGGCGTTCTCTGTTATCGCCTAAATGTAATTTTACGGCGATAGCGTGGTTATATTTCCAGTTACAGGCGATGGCTCAACCACAGATTTCGCTAGAGTAGTCCAAGCGAAAAGTAAAATACGATGTGTACATCGCCTTGAAACTTGAATGATTAAGCGTGCAGAGAAATTTAATAAAATACACCGTTATGCTAGAGCTTATTCGCATATCCCTTCGTGCTTGAAGTTGCCTCGTGTTGGCTACATTCAATTACTCTAGGCATCTATTGATAATTCTAGCCCGTTCTGACAAGTGGCTAAATCATATATCTACATGATTTATGTATCTTGAGTGAATAGGGCAAAAACGTAAGCGCTGAGTTATTTCATTGTCACACTATTATCGGATGATAATGTATATTAAGCCAAGGCCAAGGGATAAATTGTTATATACCTAAAAGGAATATAGATATGATGAAACATATCGTTTTATTGCAGTTCCAAGAATCGCTCACTAAAGATGAAATAAAAAATGCATTTATGCTGTTAGAAGGGCTAGGCGAAACCATCTCGGAAATAAAGTCTTTCAAATTTGGCAAATATGACAGCCAGGAAGGGGCGAATAGGGGCTTTGAGTACGGCTTTGAAATCGAATTTGATAATGCTGCCGATCGTGATATTTATCTTCATCACCCAGACCATGTTGCGGTTGCAGGAAAAATCATTCCCCTACTGAAAAATGGCCTAGATTCACTGATTGCTTTTGACTATGACCCTGCTGTGGGTTTATAGCCCATAGTTAATTCAATTTCTGGAAATGAGTGTGGTGTGTGATAAATATTATTTTGTTTTTCAATCACTACACTTATTTTTATTAAATCCTCCCTCTCATAAGAAAATTCTCATTTTAGGCTGTAGTTAAATCTGAATCTCCACCTATTTTGATAAAAAAGTAATAAATTGCCCTGTGTTTTTATTTTTTTGAGAAAATTCTTATTTGTTGTAAAGGATGAAATAACTACTCATTAATGAGTATATTGAATGAAGAGTTATATAGAAAGCCATTCATCTCACAAATGGATTGTGAGATGAATGGCTTCCTTCAAAATATTATGGCCCTATACCAATGTCAGCTATCCCTGAATCTCTATCGTGCTTTTTGAATATATCCCTAGCTGTAAATGAGACATGTCACCACATCCATAATCTCACCAAAGGCTTTTTCTGCATCGTCATGGGAAGGGGATAACATTAAATCGTCAGCATAGCCGTTTGTGATAGAGGATATTTGGCGGGTGCGGCACTCTACGTCATCTATTTTGAAGATCCCTTGTTCTGCACCAGTTCTAAGGATATCGGTTAATACAGCGTCTAGGTCGTGAATACCCGCGAGATAGCATGCTGCAAAGTCAGTATCGTATAGAGAGATATTCCATAGGTCTATGTACAGCGTCCAAGCAGCATCTTGGCTATCTGGCAAGTTGTAGCGCAGCAGCGTGCTCAAGGCTTCTTTAGGGGAAAGAGGGGCCACAATATGCTGTATTTCATCCAACTCTTGATGAATAAACCGTTCAAAAGCACTCAAGCAGAGCGCCTTCCAGTCGCTGAAGTAGTGATAGATATGGCTACGGGATAGGCCAGTGTATTCCGCCAGATCGCGAGTTGAAACCGCAGTAAAACCTTTTTGTTTAAATAACGCGAGAGCCCCGTCAAGGATCATCTCTTTTTTGGCAATAGACGTTTCTCGTTTCATGGGCTTCCTTAAACGTATTCGTTGACTTTGAGCAACTGCTCAACAATAATTTGAGCGGTCGCTCAATAATAACGATTTTTTAGGAAAAATGCTTCCCATGAACATGAATAACGCCATCCCATTAATGACTGATGAGATGGGGACACAATCCGCTGGTGATACGCTCAAAATCATAGCGAAAACCTACCCAGGACAACTCAGCTTTACCTTTTTCTTGGTGATTCTTGAGAATGTGCTGTTGCTGACTTATCCGTTGTTTGCTGGTTTTGCTATCGATGCCATTGTTCGGGGCGATTTTTTACAATCATTAACCTATGCGTTAGTGGTGTTATCCATGTGGTGCGTGGGGGCTGCGCGACGCTGCGTGGATACCCGCACGTTTACGCGAATATATGCCCGCCTTGCCGTGCCTGTGATCCTTGCCCAGCGTAGCAGACAGGAAAGCCATTCGACGATTGCCGCCAGAGTGGTATTAGCCCGTGAGTTTGTCACGTTTTTTGAGCTACATATGCCGATGCTGGCAACGACTATCGCTTCGATTATCGGTGCTGCTGTTATGTTATTGATCGTTGAAACGTGGGTAGGTATCGCCTGCTGTCTAACGGTATTACTGTTTTGGGCGATACTTCCTAGCTATTCAAGAAGAAATGAGCAATTGCATGGCTTGCTCAACGACAGGTTAGAAAAGGAGGTGCATTTAGTTAAAGATTCCCGCGCTAAGACCTTGGAAAGACATTATTCGTTGCTCGCCATTTTGCGTATTCGAATTTCTGATCGTGAGGCATGGGGATATTTAATGATTGGCACCGCTGCCGCTCTACTTTTTGCGCTAGCGACAGGTTTAATGGCGACGAAAGGCGCTGTCACTGCGGGGCATGTCTATGCAGTAATGACCTATTTGTGGACCTTTGTTACCAGCCTTGATGACGGCCCGCAGCTTACTGACCAGTTTGCGCGTTTACGCGATATTGGTAAACGCGTTGATACAGGGATGGAGTGATGGCACAGATGTTGTTGTGAGGTTATTCACTTGCCCCCTTAACCTGACGTCCTCGCAGTAGCTTTCGTATCCATATACGGTTTGGATTTAACGTTTTTAATATTCCGTTCTCTAAAGGCAAAGGCTCATCATATATCTGTGCGGCTAGCAATTCTGCTAATAGTGGTGCAGAACATAACCCGCGTGAGCCAAGCCCTCCCAACATAAAAAGCCCTGGGTAAACGGGAGCATGAGTGCTAGGTACACCTTGCTCAATTTGCTTAGGGAGATTGTGATATTCCTTCAGCGTGGCATCGTAGTCTGGTACTGCACCGACCAGAGGCAGATGATCGCGAGTGGCGCTTCTCACCCCGCAGCGCGCTTGCTGGCTACTGATATCGACCTCTTTAGGCCACGCTGCATTTGGCAGGCAGTTCAATAGACGCTGTAGGTTCTCTTCCTGTTCTGTTTGCTGATAGGCGTTATCACTGCTGTTGCGAACATAACTCGCACCAAGACAAAGGTGGGCATTATGGGAATTCACTGGCGTGATATAGCCGTCATAGCACAACACATTTTTTAACTGCTCTAAGATAGGCGTTGCGGGAGCGTGAGAGACTTGGCCTCTGACACGAGTAAGAGGCAGCATTTTGGTCTGCTCGTACTGATCTAGACAATGACCGTTAGCAAGAACAAGAGTCGCGTGCTCTCTTATTGAGCCGTCGCGGAGTTGTAGCTGCCAGCCTGAAGGGGTCTGTTGAAGAGAAACAACCTCACTCCCGAAATGCACCTGTAGACCTTGCGTCGTCAAGCGCTCAATAAGCGAGTGGGTTAGCTGAGCAGGGCATAGCCAGCCGCCCAGAGGGTAATTCACGCCACGAGAACCCGTTGGTAGGCCGGAGAGCGCTGTAATTCTCTCTTCTGATGCCGAAAAAACGAGTTCAGAAGGCCAGTTATCCTGCAACATTTGGTCTATTTTAAGGCTACTTTTATCGTCAAAAGCGAGCTGGCTAACGCCACACCACTGGTGATCGAACTTGATACCCTGCATGCTCAGTGTGTCATAACGGTGGCGGGCATAGAGAAACGCTTCGGCAAAGAATGCGCTAAGCAGTGGGTGAGAGTGGTTCAACAGAGGATAAAGAGCCCCTTGCCGATTACCTGATGCGCCCTCTGCGGGATGTGGATCTTTGCAGTAGATAGTGACATTGGCGGAGCGTCTCATCAATGCTTCAGCCGTTAGAGCCGTTGCAATACCTCCGCCAATAATAGCGACATCGTTAGGGTCTTTTGCACAAGGGCGATGATACCAAGGCTCGGTGGGGTATTGTGATATTCCAGAAGAGATGCTACCCACGAGCATCTCCCTTTTTTGACCAAAACCTTTGCGCTTAGCCATGTCGAACCCTGCATCACGTAGCCCACGGCGTACAAAACCCGCTGCGGTAAATGTGGCGACAGTGCCATTCTCTGTGGTCATTTTTGCCATTCCGCTAAATAGCTCTGATGTCCACATATCTGGGTTTTTTGATGGTGCAAATCCGTCTAAAAACCATGCATCGATTTTTTGGCTCAAGTTATCCGCCACTTCGGGTAGAAGCGCATTCACATCGCCAAACCAAAGATCTAGGGTGATATGGCTATCAGCCAGATGCAAACGGTGGCAGCCAGCGAGTGGTAGGGGCCATTGAGCGCGTAATTCTTCAGCAAGCTCTGCGAGCTCAGGCCAATGGGCGTGGGCATCGGATAAATCACCCAAAGTCAGTGGGAATTTTTCGAAACTAATGAAATGCAGATGCTGTAGCGACGTTTCAGGGTGAGCTTGTTTGAAAGCCTTGAACTCATGCCAGAGTGTTAGAAAGTTTAAGCCTGTCCCAAACCCCGTTTCAGCAACAATAAAGGACGCTTTTGGGTGAGAGCCCCAGCGTTCTGGCAATCTATTACCCTCTAAAAAGACATAACGGGTTTCAGCTAGACCGTTTTGATTAGAAAAATAGACGTCATCAAATTCTCGGGAAACAGGTGTTCCCTGTTCGTTCCAATCGAGTTTAGCGGTTTGAATAGCCTTATTATTCACAATAATTACCTGTTATGTCTCGGGTTAACAATTTTAGCGAGCCATGTTACGACACGCAAACGAAGTGTAAAGTTAACATTTTTGTGGCTGATCGGACTTGTTCAGCGTACAACTGTAAGCTAAGGTGCACTGGAAAAACCAGCAATGATAAAAACCGTATAAGAGGTAATGAATGAAACGTGCAGTAATTACTGGCTTGGGGCTAATCTCCAGTATTGGTAATAACCAGCAAGAAGTTTTGGCGTCTTTACAACAAGGGCGTTCAGGTATTTCGTTTACCCCGGAACTTAAAGAAGCTGGCATGCGTAGCCATGTCAGTGGAGATATCAAGCTGGATGCAACTGGGCTTATCGACCGTAAAATTGCTCGTTTCATGAGTGACGCATCGGTTTATGCTTACCTCTCTATGCAGCAGGCTATTGAAGATTCAGGCCTGACTGAAGATCAAGTTTCTAATGAACGCACTGGCCTTGTTGTTGGCTCCGGTGGTGGTTCTCCTCGCAACCAAGTGGCAGGTGCCGATGGTATGCGCTCTCGCGGTCTGCGCGGTGTTGGCCCTTATATGGTCACCAAAGCGATGGGTTCAGGCGTTTCTGCCTGCTTGGCAACGCCATTTAAAATCCGTGGTGTAAATTACTCCATCAGCTCTGCTTGCGCGACCTCTGCGCACTGTATCGGCCATGCTGTTGAGCTTATTCAACTGGGCAAACAAGATTGTGTGTTTGCAGGTGGTGGTGAAGAGATCTGCTGGGAACTCGCCTGTGAGTTCGACGCTATGGGTGCGCTTTCTACTCAATACAATGATACGCCAGAAAAAGCGTCTCGTACCTATGATGCAAACCGTGATGGTTTTGTTATCTCAGGCGGTGGCGGTATGGTCGTTGTTGAAGAATTGGAGCATGCGCTTGCTCGCGGTGCTCATATTTATGCTGAAATCGTTGGCTACGGTGCGACATCTGACGGTGCCGACATGGTTGCTCCTTCTGGCGAAGGCGCAGTGCGCTGCATGAAGATGGCAATGAACGGTGTAGATACCCCAATTGATTACTTGAACGTACACGGTACTTCTACGCCAGTAGGAGATGTTAAAGAGCTGTGGGCTATCAATGAAGTATTCGGTAATCAAACACCGGCTATCTCTTCAACCAAAGCAATGACAGGCCACGCACTCGGCGCAGCGGGTGTACATGAAGCTATTTATTCACTGCTGATGCTAGAGCATGATTTTATTGCCCCAAGCATCAACATTGAAACGTTAGATGAGAAGGCGGAAGGGATGAACATCATCACTGAGCCAACTCAGCGCAAGCTAAATACTGTGATGTCGAACAGCTTTGGCTTCGGTGGTACTAACGCAACACTGGTTATGCGTAAATATCAGTAGTAGAATTTTAGTTCATTAGTAAGTAATAACGGCCTGTTGAAGCAGGCCGTTTCGTTTTCTGTTTTCTGGTCTACCCACCACGGAGCATTAGATTTTTATTCTTAAATCTGATTTATCACCATCTTCCTACCTAAGGGGTCTGTATGAAGTTCATTAGTAGTAAAGACTTTACTGGAACTAGGGCTTGGGAAGCCTTAAATGTTGCTACATTTGATAATACAAGTGTAAAACTCCATTGGACGGATCAGCCTTATAAATGGCACATCAATGATGGTCAGGAAGTGTTTGCTGTTATGGATGGTGTTGTAGAGATGTTCTACAAGGAGGATGGGGAAGTGAAAAAGAAAACACTAAATGTTGGCGATATATTTTACGCTAGCGAGGGAACGGAGCACATAGCTCATCCTCAAGGGGCTGCGCGAATTCTTGTTATAGAAAAAGAAGGCTCAGTTTAGTCTTTCTTTATCGTAACGCCCTTTTACGCACGATGACTGAAACGATCTCAGCTAGATAAATAAAGAACGGCCTGACACAGGCCGTTTTACTTTCAGCAAGAAATATTCCCACATAGAAATATGGCTAACGATAATTTTTGTGTGGTGTTTTAGACTTTACCGGAGCAACTATGATCTCAGTATTTGGACACATAAACCCCGACAGTGACTCTATTTGCAGTGCGATAGTGACTGCTGACTGGCTATCGTTTCAAGGAAAGGATGCTATAGCGTATCGTCTAGGTGAAGTGAACCCTGAAACCCAATTTTTATTGAATGAAGCACAGATTGATACCCCTCCGTTATTAGAAGGGAGTGTGAAAGGCAAAGATGTTTGGATGGTGGATTTTAGTGATTTAGAACAGGGGCCAGAAGGGTTAGTTCAGAGCCACGTATTGGGCCTGATAGACCATCACCGCCTAGGCAACCTAACAACGGCAGAGCCGCTTGATGTCTGGATAAAATATGTTGGCTGCTGCGCGACAATTGTATTCGACCTTGCTTTTCATCAATCAGGCTATCAACTTAGTGCTTCACACGCCACACTACTTCTGGGCGCGATTCTCAGTGATACCGTCGGCTTCCAATCACCGACCACTACAGAGAAAGACAAAGATGCAGCACAACATCTAGCACTCATCGCAGGCGTTGATCTCGCCGAATTCACCATAAAACTTCTACGTGCAAAAACTGACATCAGTGGCCTCAGCCCAGCAAGACTCTTAGTCAAAGACGAAAAGAAATTTGTGATTGCAGACCAACACATCGGCCTAAGCCAAATCGAACTTGCCAACTTTGCAGATATTACGAGCCTTCTCCCTGACCTCCTCACTGAAATGGAAGCGAGAGTCAAACAAGAGTCTTTAGACTTCTACGTCCTAATGACCACTTCACTCTCCACCTCACAAAGCCAACTCTACTTCTCCGCCAACAACCCTATCAGCACAGATCCTATCCTTATGGATAACGTCATCAGCAGAAAAAAACAGGTACTTCCTTGGCTGATAGGCGCAGTAGAAAATAAGAAAACCTATTAAGAACAGTTAGAGATATGAGATAGGAAAAGAAGAGAAATACGAACATCCCAACATCTCCTAACGAGCATTAAAAATTACGCCGAGGCCTCTCCGTAGATAGGGCCAATCGCGCAGGACGCGCGATTGAGGTGGGCATGAGCCATGGATGGCGAATCCCACCGACCCGCAATCGAAGGAGATGCCGAGGGAAGTTGCGAAGCAACCGTAATTTTGCGACCAGAGAACACCCAAAGCCCGGATTCTTAAGGGGCGGCGGCCCCTTAAGTCGGGAGCGAGTGAAAGCGTTATATGGAGACACAGAGATTAATACGCTACCGAAACCCTACACCTATCCAAACAAACACCACAAAAACTACTTCCTCAACGGCATCCTCAACCTCTGCGCAACAATCACCCCCAACAACGTCACTCCACCCCCAATAACATGATAACTATGCAACGACTCCTGCAAAAAAATCACCGCGATCACCGCAGTAAACACCGGAGCGAGATTCATAAAGATTGACGCTTTATTCGCCCCCAACCGAATCACCCCTTGGATCCACAAGAAGGGCGCAATAACAGATGCAGGAACCCCAGCGAACAGCACCAGCGGTATATTACTCATATTCAAAGAGACATCCTTCGTCATCAAAAAGCTAGGCAACAGCATCACCACACCAAATAAAATCTGCACATACAGCGATTGCCAATTAGGGATATTGATAGACCAACGTTTCGTTAATACGCCATACAAAGCATAAGAAGCTGAAGCGCCAAACATCATCCACTCCCCTTTACCAATGCCATGAGTGAGCAACTGAACGGGATCACCTGCGCTGAGCAACCAGACCAGTCCAAAAAACGAGAGCAGGCCCCCGATGATGATGCCAACGGTTGGCGCAACTCGCACAACGATAATACCAATCAACACCGTCAGCAGCGGGATAAGAGAGTTAAACACGCCGATAAAGAGCGCGCTTACGCTATGTGCCGCGTAGTAAGCAAGGCTTTGGTATAACACCATTCCCAATAGCCCTAAGACGAAAAGTTGCCCTGCATGAGGAATAATATTGCGCCAGTTACGCAGTGTTGAAGGTAAAATAAAGGGCGACAGAACCAGCAGTGCTAAAAACCAGCGATAAAAAGAGATCGCCGCAGGGTCAATCGTGCCAGCAGATACCTTGGTCACAATGGCATTAATAGACCAAATCAACACCGCTACCAGCGGAAATAGAGCATTCATTAATATAAATCCTTGCATGTAAATCAAACGGCGTTAGTGTAACCCTGTCCTATTTGTTATATATATCGATAATCAGACAATGTGGTGCGTCTTTCAGACAATCTCTACGGGTATCAATGAACATTAATAGTGAGGTATACATCGTATGGCAGAGCAGCGCTTACCCCCTTCACTAGAAAAAACAGCGAATATACCGCTGTTTTTTTATTGTGAGGAAGTGAATGCAGATACCGAGTACTTACCCCATTCCCATCTATGGGGGCAGGTTATCTGTATTAAATCGGGTGTGCTGGCGCTTAATATCGGCGGGCAACGTTTCCTTGCTCCGCCCGGTTTTGCCGTATGGATACCAGCAAAAATGGAGCACTCTAGCTATAACCTCAGACAGGCATGGTTTCGCTCAATAAATATCGCCCCGCGCTTTTGCAAAGAGCTGCCTCTTCAGCCCTGCCTATTAAACGTGAGTCCCATTTTTACCGCTATTGTTGAATCCTGTTTTGAGCGCAACATGATGTCACCAAGTAGTAAGAGCGAATATAGGCTGTGCCGCGTACTGATTGACGAGGTCTCATCGTCACCGCTGCAACTGACTTACTTACCGATAACGGATGATAAATATCTGTCGCCTATTTTAAAGCAGTTAGAGAGTAACCCTGCGGATAATACGCCGCTGAACGAGTGGGCTAGCCGTGTCTATACCACAGAGAGAACACTGTCACGCCGATGTCAGAGCGAATTGGGGATGTCATTTAGTGAATGGCGGCAGAGGCTACGTTTTCTACACGGTATTTCACTGTTGGATAAAGGGCATTCGGTGCAGGATGTGGCGTTAGAGGTTGGTTATAGTTCTGCTTCTGCGTTTATTGCGATGTTCCAACATATTGCAGGAACAACGCCAGACCGTTACCGACGCAGTTAGTTTGCAGACTATTCGTTAAGAATGATGTCTCGTACTTGTTTTTTAAGCGATCTTTGTCAACTTCTGCAAGAGTGGTTGGGCTTAGTAAAAAGTAGTGGCAAAATGTGCTCTCTGAGATATTGCGGGAGAATGAAGTGAAGATTCTGGTTGATGAGAATATGCCTTACGCGCCGTTACTGTTTAGCCGTTTAGGCGAAGTACAAGCTGTACCCGGCCGTCCTATCCCGCAAGAGGCATTGAAAGAGGCAGACGCGTTAATGGTTCGCTCTGTCACTAAAGTGAATGCCGAACTCCTGTCGAATACATCAATTCGATTTGTCGGTACTGCCACCGCAGGCACCGATCATGTTGATATCGATTGGCTTGCCCAGCAAGGCATCGGGTTCTCTGCTGCACCTGGTTGCAATGCCATTGCCGTTGTTGAATATGTGTTTTCCTCTTTGCTCTTTCTTGCCGAGCGTGATGGTTTTCAACTACGTGATAAAACGGTGGGGATTGTTGGTGTCGGCAATGTAGGTTCTCGTTTGAATCATCGCCTCAAGGCGTTGGGTATCCGCACACTTCTCTGTGATCCACCACGTGCCGAGCGCGGTGATGATGAAACATTTTGGCCGCTGGAGAAGCTGGTCGCAGAAGCCGATATCTTAACTTTCCATACACCGCTCAATAAAAGTGGTGCCTACAACACACTTCACTTAGTTGATGATGCGCTGCTTGCCGCATTGCCGGACAACCGTATTTTGATTAATGCCTCTCGTGGCCCCGTCGTTGATAATCAGGCATTGCTGGCGGCACTGCAAAAAGGGAAAGCATTGAGTACGGTGTTAGATGTGTGGGAGCCTGAACCTGAGCTATTACTGCCGCTTTTAGAGCGAGTCGATATCGGTACTCCACATATTGCTGGTTACAGCCTTGAAGGCAAAGCTCGTGGAACTACGCAGGTTTTTGAGGCTTATAGTGAGTCACTGGGTAATCCGCAGCACGTTGAACTATCCTCTTTGCTGCCCGTTCCTGAGTTCAGCAAAATCGTATTTCATGGTGAATTAGATGAGAACAGGCTCAAGCGTCTCATCCATCTGGTGTATGATGTGCGCCGCGATGATGCGCCTTTACGTCGGGTCGCTGCTCAAAAAGGGGCATTCGATCGTTTACGTAAACAGTATCAGGAGCGCCGAGAGTGGTCATCGCTCCTCATTCAGTGTGACTCTTTGCAGAGTGAAATGCTTCTGCGGCATCTGGGGTTCACCACCGAACGTATTTAACGGGATGAATAACGAGGTGATTCACAGTATTCACCTCCCTTGAGTTTATTTCTGTCCTGCCAATCTGGTTGAACAGCGTTTTTATTTTGGAGAACACCATCATGTCTGACGGCTGGCAAATTGCTGTGCTTGGCGCTACGGGCGCAGTAGGAAGCGCATTACTGGAACTATTACAGGAACGTAATTTCCCCGTTGGCGAGCTTTATCCGTTAGCCAGTGAGCGTAGTGCGGGTGAAACGGTACGCTTCAATGGGCAATCTCTTATCGTCACAAATGCTGAAGAGTTTGATTGGTCTCAGGCCCAACTTGCTTTCTTTGTTGCAGGTAGCGATGCTTCTGCACGTTATGCTGAAGACGCAGGCAATGCAGGGTGTCTGGTCATCGACAGCAGTGGCATTTTCTCTATGGAACCAGATATTCCGCTGATTGTCCCTAGCGTCAATCCACACGCGTTAGCGGATTACCGCAATCGCAATATTATTGCCGTCGCTGACAGCCTGACGAGCCAACTGCTAACGGCGATTAAGCCGCTGACGGAAGAGGCGGGATTATCTCGTTTGCACGTCACCAGCCTGATTTCTGCTTCTGCACACGGTAAAGCGGTGGTAGATGAGCTGGCAGGGCAGAGTGCCCGCTTGCTGAATGGTTTGCCTATTGAGCCGGGTTTCTTCTCTAAGCAGCTCGCTTTTAACCTCTTACCTCTGTTGCAAGACGAGTCAGGCAGTGTGCGTGAAGAGAGCCGTTTGGTGGATGAAGTGCGCAAAGTTCTTCAAGACGACGGTTTGCCGATATCCGTTTCTTGCATCCAATCCCCTGTATTCTATGGTCACGCACAGGTTGTGCATATGGAGTCATTGCGCCCTGTTTCTGCCGATGAAGCACAACGTATCTTGGAAAGCGTAGAGGATATCCAACTCAGTGATGAGGGCAACTATCCAACTCAGGTCGAAGATGCGTCTGGTAATCCTCATCTGAGCATTGGTTGTTTGCGTAATGACTACGGCATTCCAGAGAGCCTCCAGTTTTGGTCTGTTGCCGATAACGTTCAGTTCGGTGGGGCGCTGATGGCGATCGAAACGGCAGAACGTCTGTTACAAGAGTATCTTTACTGATGTCTGAGAGTGAATTAATCATGCAAGAACAGGCTGCTCCCCGAATCAAGTTTGCGTTGGGGATCGAATATGACGGTCATAACTATTATGGCTGGCAGAGGCAGCATGAAGTTGCCAGTGTGCAAGAGCGGCTTGAAAAGGCATTGAGCCAAGTGGCAAATGAGCCTATCGCGGTCCAGTGTGCGGGCCGCACTGACTCTGGGGTGCATGCAACAGGGCAGATCGTGCATTTTGAAACTCATGCTGACCGTAAAGATGTAGCATGGACAATGGGTGTAAATGGCAATCTACCAAGTGATATTGCAGTTCGCTGGGTAAAACGGGTCGATGACGAGTTTCATGCCCGTTTCAGTGCCACGGCTCGCCGCTACCGTTATGTTATCTACAACCACCGTTATCGTCCGGCTATCTTGCACTATGGCGTCACGCATTATCACCAGCCGTTAGATGAGTCTCGGATGCACCGCGCGGCACAAAGCCTGTTAGGTGAAAACGATTTCACTTCATTTCGAGCGATGTCTTGCCAGTCTTCAACCCCAATGCGCAACGTAAGCCATATTAAAGTGACGCGCAAAGGTAGCTATGTTGTCGTCGATATTAAAGCGAATGCGTTCGTTCATCATATGGTACGCAATATTGTGGGTAGCCTGCTGGAAATTGGCTGCGGCAATCAGCCGGAAAACTGGATGGCAGAGTTACTGGCAGCGAAAGATAGAACATTGGCAGCGGCGACAGCGAAAGCAGAGGGGCTCTATCTGGTTGATGTAGATTATCCTGAGCATTTTGGCTTACCGGTCATCCCATTAGGGCCGCTATTTTTAGAGGATTAATTGTCTGTGGTTATTTGTTTTTACCACAGCCAGCATTGTTATTTTAAACCCGGCGTTATCGCCTTATCCCGGATAAAAGAGACCCATGGATTACATTTATTTCCTGATAGATTTTATTCTGCACATTGATAAACATTTGGTTGAGATGGTCGCCAACTACGGGCTGTGGATTTACGCGATCCTTTTCTTGATTCTATTTTGTGAAACGGGGCTCGTTGTAACGCCTTTCTTACCGGGTGATTCATTACTGTTTGTTGCCGGAGCCTTAGCTGCACTGCCAACCAACGATCTTGATGTTCATACGATGGTTTTATTGATGGTTACAGCGGCAATTTTGGGTGATGCGGTTAACTACACCATTGGGAAATTGTTTGGCAATAAGCTGTTCAGTAACCCTGATTCGAAAATTTTTCGGCGCAGTTATCTGGATAAAACCCATGCTTTTTATGAAAAACATGGTGGTAAAACCATTATTTTGGCGCGTTTTGTTCCTATCGTAAGGACTTTTGCCCCTTTCGTAGCAGGAATGGGACATATGAGCTATCGTCATTTTGCTGCGTTTAACGTGATTGGTGCGCTGGCTTGGGTACTATCCTTTACTTATGCAGGCTATTTTTTCGGGAATATGCCTTTTGTTCAGGACAATCTAAAATTATTGATTGTCGCTATTATCGTGGTGTCTATTCTGCCTGGCGTGATTGAGGTCTGGCGCCATAAACGCGCAGAGAAGAATGCGTTAAAATAGAGAATTGAGGCTGATATTTAATCAAATCGGATGTTGTGTCGTGGGGATAATGTAGTTTTTGATCCACAGCGTCTAAACGATATGGTTTAATGGCAGCACTACGGTCTGTTCCAAAAGATCTACTCCTTGCTTTAGGGTTATTAGGTGGTAGGTTCTCTTTTACAAAGATAAAGGAAACGTTATCTTTCAGGGACGACATACTCGGAACAGAAACTTGGCATTAAGCCGGGGCAGACAGAAAGGTCATCAATGAGCTGGATTGAACGAATTCTTAATAAAAGCAATATCACCCAGACCCATAAGGCAAGTATCCCTGAAGGTATCTGGACCAAATGCGATAGCTGTGGGCAAGTATTATATCGTGCTGAGTTAGAGCGTAACTTCGAAGTATGTCCGAAGTGCGATCACCATATGCGTATATCAGCGCGTATGCGTTTGCATATGATGCTGGATGAAGACAGTGAAGTGGAGTTAGGCAGCGAGTTAGAACCGAAAGACGCGCTTAAGTTTAAAGACTCCAAAAAATATAAAGACCGTCTTGTTGCCGCCCAGAAATCGACCGGCGAAAAAGATGCGCTTATCGTTATGAAAGGTACCCTCGAGGGTATGCCGATTGTTATTGCCTCTTTTGAATTCGCCTTTATGGGCGGTTCAATGGCATCGGTTGTTGGTGCACGCTTTGTTCGTGCCGTAGAGCAGGCTCTGGAGGATAACTGTCCTCTCGTTTGTTTCTCTGCTAGTGGCGGAGCACGTATGCAAGAGGCATTGATGTCTCTGATGCAAATGGCGAAAACCAGTGCGGCATTGGCAAAAATGCAAGAGCGCGGCCTGCCTTATATCTCAATACTGACCGATCCAACGATGGGTGGTGTTTCTGCGAGTTTAGCGATGTTGGGTGATATCAATATCGCAGAACCGAAAGCGTTGATCGGCTTTGCTGGCCCTCGTGTTATCGAACAGACTGTTCGTGAGAAGTTACCGCCGGGATTCCAACGTAGTGAGTTTTTAATTGAAAAAGGCGCAATTGATATGATTGTTCGCCGCCCAGAAATGCGCCACCGTGTGGCCTGTCTGGTTGCTAAATTTATGAATCAGCCAGAACCGCAAATTTTGGCTCCTGAGCCTGAAATAGTCGCTGACCCAGAAGATACAGCTCAGGCTGAAGGGGAAGCTTAACGGAGACGTGCCTCTTACCGAGATAACGTGAGGGGCACCGAAAAATCATCAATGAACCGTAAGTGAACGGGGCTCATGCAAAAGACTCAAACACCTAAAGCCACGTCGCCTCTAGCCGCGTGGCTTTGCTATCTGGAACAGATTCATACTTCGGCAATCGATCTTGGCCTTGAGCGTGTAAAGCGCGTAGCTGAGTCTATGGATTTGCTGAAACCTGCCCCTGTTGTTTTTACTGTTGCCGGAACCAACGGCAAAGGAACAACCTGCCGCACATTAGAAGCAATTTTGATGGCCGCAGGATATCGCGTGGGTGTTTACAGCTCACCTCATCTGATTCGCTATACAGAACGGGTTCGTGTGCAGGGAGAAGAGTTATCAGAAACTCAACACTGCCACTCTTTCGCGTCTATCGAAGCGGGAAGAGGGGGGGTATCGCTGACCTATTTTGAGTTCAGTACGCTCTCTGCCTTACAGTTGTTCCAGCAGTCCAAACTTGATGTCGTTATCCTCGAAGTAGGACTAGGCGGTCGTTTGGATGCGACAAACATTGTTGATCCTAGCGTTGCTGTGATTACCAGTATTGCGCTGGACCATACCGACTGGTTGGGTTTCGATCGTGAAAGTATTGGGCGTGAAAAAGCGGGAATTTTCCGCTCTAGAACACCTGCCGTTGTCGGCGAGCCTGATATGCCTGATTCCATTTCTGATGTTGCAAGTGTACTGGGTGCTAAGCTCTATCGGCAGGGTGTCGCATGGCGATATCAGGCTAATGAAACAAGCTGGTCGTGGTGGGATGGCGATCTAGCATGGGGTGATTTACCGTTACCTCATATTCCACTACAAAATGCGGCCACGGCATTAGCCGCATTACGCTATTCGGCGCTGGCGATAAGTGATGATGCCATATCTGAAGGATTGCGTCAGGCGACATTGCCAGGGCGTTTTCAAATCGTCAGTGAAGCGCCATTACTTATTCTTGATGTTGCACATAACCCTCATGCAGCCGCTTATCTTGCTAGTCGTCTGGCAGCGTTACCCGCGCGAGGCGGCAAGGTTCGTGCTGTGGTGGGGATGTTGTCAGATAAAGATATCGCAGGTACCTTGGCTCATCTGAAACCTCAAGTTGATCTCTGGTACTGCGCACCGCTAGAAGGGCCTCGAGGGGCGACAGCGGAACAATTAGCCGAGCAACTAGATGAGTCTCATGTTTTCGACAATGTTGAAACCGCATGGCGACAGGCAATGAGTGATGCGGGTGAACACGATACCGTTATTGTCTGCGGCTCTTTCCATACTGTTGCTCACGTGATGACCGCATTAGAGTCGGGGAGGCTAAGTGGCCAGTAAGTTTCAAAACCGTCTGGTTGGCTCGTGCATTCTGATTGCACTAGGCGTTATTTTGCTTCCCGGTTTGTTAGACGGTAACAAAAAACACTATGAAGAACAGTTTGCCTCTATCCCTTTAGTGCCTAAGGCTGGGGATGAGCAGGATATTGATGCTTTGCCTCCTGTCAGCCAACCGCTGACACCACCGATTGTTGACGATGCGGAAGGGCCGGATACTACCGAGAGCCCGACTGTGGCAGATACGTCTCCACAGCCTGAGACGCCTCCTCTCATCGCCAATCGTGAAGGGGCAACAACACAGCCTGCATCCGTTAAACCAGTGGAAGTAACGCCTGTTGTGCCTAAGCCACCGGTTATTGAGAGGCCACAAGCGGCAAAGCCTGTTGAGGTGAAGCCAGTGGAGCCTAAGCCGATTGTTTCAAAGCCAGCGGAGAAGAAACCTGTTGAGAAGAAACCGGTAGAACAGAAGCCGGTGGAACAAAAACCGACAGTGTCGAAACCTGTAGTAACAAAAGAGGAAAAGGCACCGGAAGGGCAGTCTTATGTCGTTCAACTTGGTGCATTGAAAAATGCCAACAAGGTGGATGAGATTGTTGCAACGCTGCGTCTCTCTGGTTATCGGGTGTATACAGTTCCTTCTAAACCGACGACAGGAACGCTGACACGAATTTATGTTGGGCCTGATGCTTCCAAGCAGAAACTTCAATCTCAACTGTCTGAGTTGCAACGATTGAGTGGCTTAGGTGGGCAAGTGAAAAGTTACGAAACTCGTTGATTTTATTATAAAACATTAAGGGTGGAGGCTTGCTTCTGCCTCTTAAGGTCTATTCGTACATAGGGAGAATCGGACGTTTTTTATTCTGAATACTATTTTGTTAGGTCACAGTAAATCAGCTACGCAAACGTTTTCTTTTTCTGTTAGAATGCGCCGCAAATGGACGACGGCGCAGTTCATTTTGGGAATTATTTATGGTTTGGATTGATTACGTCATTCTCGGCATCATCGCGTTTTCTGCTCTTGTCAGCTTGATCCGCGGATTTGTACGGGAAGCATTATCACTCGTAACATGGGGATGTGCTTTCTTTGTTGCCAGCCAGTTTTATCCTTATCTCGCCGTCTACTTTACGCGCTTTCAGGATCAGTTTGTGCGCAATGGGGTCTCGATAGGCGTACTGTTTATCGCCACGTTGCTGGTTGGTGCCATTGTTAACTATGTGATAGGCACCTTAGTCAGCCGTACCGGGCTTTCTGGAACCGACCGTGTTCTGGGGATCTGTTTCGGTGCTTTACGTGGTGTATTGATCGTTTCGGCTATTTTGTTCTTCTTAGACACTTTCACTGCGATGTCGCAGAGTGATGAGTGGAAGCAGTCCCAACTGATCCCGCAGTTTCGTTATATCATCGGGTGGTTTTTCGACTACCTGAAGAACACGTCGAGCCTGCTGTAGTTCCTTCGATAGCTCATTTTGTTGCTATAGAGAGAACACTGCACAGCTCGGTAATACTGATGAGGAAAAGAGCACATGTGCGGTATTGTCGGTATCGCCGGTTTTACACCGGTTAACCAGTCGATTTACGATGCACTAACGGTGTTACAGCACCGTGGACAGGATGCCGCAGGCATTGTCACTATAGATGCAAACAATGGTTTCCGTTTGCGTAAGGCCAATGGCCTAGTGAAGGATGTATTTGAAGCAAGGCATATGCAAAGATTGCAGGGAAACATGGGTTTAGGCCATGTTCGTTATCCGACTGCGGGTAGCTCCAGTGCCTCTGAAGCCCAGCCTTTTTATGTTAACTCGCCATTTGGTATCACGTTGGCACACAATGGTAATTTGACTAACGCGCACGAGCTGCGTGAAAGATTGTTTAATACCATGCGCCGTCATGTGAATACGACGTCTGACTCTGAAGTTCTGCTCAATGTATTTGCCAGCGAGCTAGATCATTTTGAGAACTCACCTTTAACCACCGAAAATATCTTTGCCGCAGTTGCAGCGACACACCGCCAGATCCGCGGTGCCTATGCCTGTGTTTCGATGATTATCGGGCATGGCATGGTGGCATTTCGTGATCCAAACGGTATCCGCCCGCTGGTGCTTGGCCGTAGGGTACTGACAGATGGACGTATTGAGTACATTGTGGCTTCAGAAAGTGTGGCTCTCGATACACTAGGCTTTGAGTTTTTGCGCGATGTTGCCCCTGGTGAGGCGGTTTATATTACCGTTGATGGTCAGCTTTTCACTCGGCAGTGTGCTGAAGATCCAAAATGCCACCCTTGCTTGTTCGAATACGTTTACTTTGCTCGCCCAGATGCGTTTATCGATAAAATCTCCGTTTATAGTGCTCGGGTTCGCATGGGTAAAAAGTTGGGTGAAAAAATCGCTCGAGAGTGGGAAGAGTTGGATATTGATGTGGTTATCCCTATCCCTGAGACATCTTGCGATATCGCTCTGGAGATCGCGAGGATCTTAGATAAACCTTATCGTCAGGGATTCGTTAAAAACCGCTACGTTGGTCGTACGTTTATTATGCCGGGACAACAGGCTCGTCGTCAGTCGGTACGGCGTAAACTGAATGCTAATCGTGCAGAGTTCCGTGGTAAGAATGTATTGCTGGTGGATGACTCTATTGTACGCGGCACGACTTCCGAGCAGATCGTGGAAATGGCACGGGAAGCTGGAGCGAATAAAGTCTATCTGGCTTCTGCTGCGCCAGAGATCCGCTTTCCGAATGTTTATGGCATCGATATGCCGAGTGCCAATGAGCTGATTGCTCACGGTCGTGAAGTAGATGAGATAGCGAAAATTATTGGTGCTGATGCACTTATTTTCCAAAACCTCGATGATCTGATTGAAGCGGTACGCGAAGATAACTTAGATATTCAGCAGTTTGAGTGCTCTGTATTCAATGGCGTGTATGTCACCAAAGACGTTGATCAGGCCTATCTGGATTATCTCGAGTCTCTGAGAGGCGATGACGCCAAGGCGTTACGTGGACAAAGAGAAGCCGAGAATCTGGAAATGCATAACGAAGGTTAATTCCGTTAGGTTTAACTGACGTGATAAAGATAAAACGGTGTGAGGGCGACTTCGCACCGTTTTGTATTTATGCTATTTATATCGACAATAAGCTAAGAAAAAGAAGCAGAGAGAATAACTATGAAACGGCTAATCGTTGGAATCTCAGGTGCGAGCGGGGCCGTTTATGGTGTCCGGCTGTTGCAGGTATTGAAGGATCTGCCAGAAATTGAAACTCATCTCATTATTAGCCAAGCGGCACGCCAGACTCTCGCGCTAGAGACAGATTTCAAATTGCGTGAGGTGACAGCGTTGGCTGATGTGAATCATGATATTCGTGATATCGCGGCCTCTATTTCGTCAGGCTCATTTCGCTCAACCGGTATGGTTATTTTGCCTTGCTCGATGAAAACATTGTCTGGAATTGCGAACAGCTATACCGATGACCTACTGACCAGAGCGGCAGACGTTATCTTAAAAGAACGTAGAACACTGGTACTCTGTGTCAGAGAAACGCCGTTGCATCTGGGTCACTTAAAATTAATGACACAGGCGGCAGAGATGGGGGCTGTGATTATGCCGCCAATGCCAGCATTTTATCATCGACCTCAAAGCATTGGTGACGTCATTGACCAAACGGTTAATCGCGTATTAGACCAGTTTGATATCGAATTGCCAAAAGATCTGTTTCAACGTTGGCAAGGGCAATCGTAAGGGTTTTTATGTAACCCCCAGCTAACGTTGTAGTTGGGGGGTAAAAGACAGGAAGTGAAGTTTTAGCGCTATTTCTCTACTATCTGGGCAAAAGCCTCTTTCAACTCAAAATAGCGAAAGCCGAATCCGGCACTCTCCAAGTTTTGAGGTAAGCCACGCTGCCCACCAAGGAGCAGCACAGAGGCTTCTCCGTGTATGAGTTTTAGTGCGGATGTGGGAACGTGCATAAAAGCTGGGCGGCCTAATACATCAGCCAGTGTGGCAGTAAAATGCTCATTGGTGGCTGGATAAGGGGATACTATGTTAAAAGGCCCCTTCAGCTCAGGTGACATCAGTAAGTAATAAAGCGCATTCACCATATCATCCAGATGTATCCACGGAATATATTGCTTACCATCTCCCATTGCACCACCCAGGCCTAAGCGAAAAATCGGCAATATTTTTTGCATTATTCCCCCCTCTGAAGAAAGAACAATACCGGTACGACTGAGGCAAACGCGTGTATGAGGACTTTCTGCCGCCATAGCCAGGGCTTCCCAACGGGCACAAAGCTCGTGTGTGAACTCGTTATGAGGCGCCTCTTCCTCCGTTACCACGGATTGCCCTTGATCGCCGTAATACCCCATGGCAGACCCAGAGATGAACGTTGCAGGAGGGATGTTGCTGGCTTTAATCAAGTAGGATAACTGTTCTGTCAGAAGCCAGCGGCTATTACATAGCTTAATTTTCTGATCGGCAGTCCAGCGTTTTCCGATGATAGGTTCGCCCGCAAGGTTGATAACAGCCTCAAATCCATCCAGAGACGATTTATCGTCGAGCGTAGACCAGTAAGTAACATGCTCACTGAAGTGTTGTTTTGCTCGTTCAATATCGCGTGTCAGAATTGTTATTTCGTGAGAAAGCGAGAGTAGCCGATGTGTTAGGCTACGGCCGATAAGACCTGTTGCTCCAGTGATAAGTATGCGCACGATCGTTCTCCTCTTTTACTCCTTACGGCAGCTCAGTGTCATTGAAACGGAATCTGCATAGCGTAGGGCATGTAATTTATCGATCTCTACTTCAGCATAGGTCACCCACGGATGTTGGCATGTGATATTGAGTACATCCTGAGTTAATTTTTCTAACAGGGCGAAACGTTCATTTTCTACATACTGAATAATGCTTTTGGTAATAGTGCGATAATTCAAAGCATCATCAATATTATTGCTATTGCGTGCGTTCTCTGCTGGGTAATGGATCACAGCATTGATAACAATATCCTGTTTATTATTTACTTCTTCCTCTTTGATACCAATATAAGTACGTAGGCGCAGGTTTTTGATACGAATAATGGCGTCATCGTGATGAAAGGGCATAAAGGTATTTCCTTGTATAACAACTTATCTTAAGAATACACGGGATAGAG
The DNA here is from genome assembly GCA_000307305.1 of Enterobacteriaceae bacterium B14. Lineage (GTDB taxonomy): Bacteria > Pseudomonadota > Gammaproteobacteria > Enterobacterales > Enterobacteriaceae > B14. Next base: position 1,227,254 of record DF158882.1, on the reverse strand, counting down.
CAAGATGGTAATAGGAGGTAAATATTTGGCGATCAATCTATGTGGTGATAAAGGGATAAGAATCAAAATACCATAGCGTCATTTCTGCCATACTCGATGTATAAAAAGAAGATAAAGCAAAAAAATTTATGGAGTATGAAAATGAGAGAAATAGCGCGAGTTTTAGGTTTTATACTTCCTTGCAGTCTGCTTATCGCGCCACAGACATTCGCAAGTGCTGTAAATGGGCAAACTGTTGAAGCATCTATTCAACAGGTAGTTGATACACAATATCTCGCTTCGCCTGAATGGTTGGCGACTAACTATATCGATAGCAACGTTCTCGTTCTTGATGCTCGCGATAGTAAAAGCTATTTACAAGGACATATTCCACGGGCAATCAATGTTCAGTGGAAAGATTTTGCTGATGTAAGCGGCTCTGTTAGCAGTGGAAAATGGGGAACCGTTTTACCTCCGGTGGAATTAGCCGCTAAATTTACGGCTATCGGCCTAACAAAGGATACCGACGTCATTATTTATGCCGACAATAAAGAGGGCTGGGGTGAGGATGGCCGCTTTGTTTGGATGTTAAAAATGGCGGGTTTTAATCGAGCACGAATGTTGGACGGCGGCATTAATGCGTGGCGAGATTTAGGTTATCCAATGGATAAAACGATAGAGAAACCGGTTCCAGGTAATCTGACATTTCATCGCTATATCTCATCAATGTCTATTGATACTCCAACACTAGCGTCGAGGCTTGGACAGGTAAAAATTCTGGATACCCGCACTCGGGAGGAATTTAATGGGACTAAAAAGTACGGGGAGGCGAGAGGAGGGCACTTACCTGGAGCAATACATTTCGATTTCCATGAGTTATTTGGCGATAACATGCGGATAAAACCAAAAAGCGAGATCGAAAAACTGCTCGCCCAACGTGGTATTACAAAAGAAGATACTCTTGTTGCCTATTGTACGGCGGGAATACGTTCGGCTGAGATGGCGATGGTGTTGGGGATGTATGGCTATAATGTGACGAATTATGCCGAAGGATTTTATGCTTGGGCTGCATCGAATTATCCGGTGGGGCCATAATTTAATTTTCAGGGGTTGTTGAAAGGCCTTATGGGCTTTCAACTCCTTAATTTTCATAGGGTATCAGTATATTGCTATGAGGGTAATGTGGGTGATGTTAGAAAGCGATTTGTTTAGCATGAATAGAGCCAGTTGAATACCTGTCATTGTTTTAGAAAGAGAGTTCTATTTCTAAATAAAATTTGTTGATGCATGGCTCGAATTTACTCCTTCCATTTATTATTCAATCGCGTTAAAACACTCACATAGATTAATGCTTTTTTAGGTTTTAAGAATGAAACTTCTATTTGCTTCAGATATACATGGTTCTTTGACGGCGACTGAACGTGTTTTGGAGCATATGGATAATTATGATGCAGACTGGCTTATTCTTTTAGGCGATCTGTTGAATCATGGGCCACGAAACCCACTACCTGAAGGGTATCAGCCAACAGCTGTTGCCGATAGACTGAATCAGTATGCAGGAAAAATTATCGCTGTTCGTGGCAACTGCGATAGTGAAGTTGACCAAATGTTGCTCGACTTTCCAATGATGGCACCTTGGCAACAAATATTAATTCAGCATAGACGATTGTTTTTAACCCACGGTCACCAGTATCATCCAGAAGATCTACCTCCATTAATGAGAGGTGACGTATTTATCTATGGGCATACACACTTACCCGTAGCACAATTACAAGGTGATATCTTTTGTTTTAACCCTGGTTCGGTCAGTTTGCCTAAAGGTGGCAACCCAGCCAGTTTCGGTTTCTTGGCAAGTGACGTATTACAGGTGCTAACCTTGCAGGGTGCGAAGACACTCGCAGAAATAGTGTTGTAAGAGCTATTGTCACCCAATTAATTGAGTTTATGTAATTTTATGTACTGGGGATAGCTCAAGCATTGCTGAATGCACCGTACTACACAGCATAAATAAAAAGGTTCATAGGATGGTGGAACAAGTTCAAAACGAATCAATGGAATGGATTGATATCGTTGATGAAGATAATCAGGTTATTGCCCAAGCTAGCCGCCAGCAGATGCGAGCGCAGAGCTTACGCCATCGAGCGACCTATATTGTGGTGCATGATGGTATGGGGAAAATTCTGGTACAGCGCCGTACTGATATTAAAGATTTTTATCCGGGGTGGTTAGATGCGACTGCAGGCGGTGTAGTTCAGGCTGGTGAAGCTATGCTGGAGTCTGCACGCAGAGAAGCAGAAGAAGAGTTGGGGATTGCTGGTGTTCCTTTTGCTGAGCATGGCATGTTCTATTTTGAAGATGAGAGCTGTCGTGTTTGGGGAGGGCTGTTCAGCTGTGTTAGCCACGGGCCTTTTGCACTACAAGAAGAGGAAGTGGTTGAGGTGAACTGGATGCTACCAGAGGAGATAACGGCTCGCTGCTCAGAGTTCACACCTGACTCTCTGAAAGCCTTATCGCTATGGATGAGTCGTAATGGTGGTAAGGGTGCGTTTGCTGCACCTTGTGATATATAAATCCTCTATTAAGCAGAATAGTCATGTTTTTTGGCTATTCTGCTCACCCTTCACTTATTTTCAGGTTTCTTCTGTGTTCTATTGCTCACATACGATAAAAACACGATCTAGACGCTGGTGAGGGACAAAAGGGGGAGTTTACGCATTTTTAGGGATGAAAATGGTGTCTACCAGCATATTGATTATTTTTGGCCTCATACTTTTTCCTCTGATTTTACGTCTTTGCTATCCGTATAGAGAGCAAAAGGAAATCGTTGAGTTCGCTCTCCTAAATACCTATCAAACCTCACGGCGACAACACCCCCTGAAGAACAAGAATTCATTCTTTATCTACGATCATCTATAACTGAGGTCAGCTCTAGAGGGACGATTGATACCAATGTTTATGCGTTAAAACGGTATTCAGTTAGGAATAATAAAAAAACACCGGCAATGCCGGTGTTTTTTATCTAACAAACGCGTGTTACTACATTCGTTACTGCAACAGATTAAGCGGTTTGTGTCGCTTGAATCGCCGTCAGTGCAACGGTGTAGACGATATCGTCAACCAGTGCACCACGAGACAGATCGTTAACTGGTTTACGCATACCTTGCAGCATTGGGCCGATAGATACGAGGTCAGCAGAACGCTGTACCGCTTTGTAGGTGGTATTACCGGTATTCAGGTCTGGGAAGATGAATACGGTCGCTTTACCTGCAACAGGGGAGTTAGGTGCTTTTGATTTCGCTACGTCAGCCATAACAGCAGCATCGTACTGTAACGGACCATCAATAATCAGGTCAGGGCGCTTTTCTTTCGCCAAGCGAGTTGCTTCACGTACTTTCTCAACATCACTTCCTGTACCTGAATCACCGGTAGAGTAAGAGATCATCGCAACGCGAGGATCGATACCGAAAGCAATGGCAGATTCAGCAGATTGAATAGCGATTTCAGCCAGTTGCTCAGCAGTTGGATCTGGGTTAATCGCGCAGTCACCATAAACAAAAACTTGTTCTGGTAGCAGCATGAAGAATACAGAGGAAACCAGTGAATTACCCGGTGCAGTCTTGATTAACTGTAGCGGTGGACGAATAGTGTTAGCCGTCGTATGAACTGCACCGGATACTAAGCCGTCAACATGGCCTTGTTCCAGCATGAGAGTGCCGAGAACAACGCTGTCTTCCAACTGAGTACGTGCAACAACTTCGGTCATTCCTTTGCTCTTACGCAGCTCAACTAAGCGAGGAACGTAATCTTCACGAACAACAGCAGGGTCAACAATTTCGATTCCTTTGCCTAGTACGACACCTTGTGCTGCAGCTACGCGATGGATCTCTTCTGGGTTGCCCAGTAGGACACATTCAGCGATACCGCGCTCAGCACAGATAGAGGCCGCCTTAATGGTTCTTGGCTCATCACCCTCTGGCAGAACGATACGTTTGCCTGCTTTACGTGCCAGCTCAGTGAGCTGATAGCGGAAGGCTGGTGGTGACAGGCGACGTGAACGCTCAGATGTTGCAGTGAGAGATTCGATCCAGTTGTTATCGATGTGGCTGGCAACATAATCTTGCATTTTCTCAATACGCTCATTGTCATCAACCGGAATTTCAAGATTGAAGCTTTGCAGCGAAAGCGAGGTCTGCCAAGTATTGGTTTCTACAGTAAATACAGGTAAACCGGTATCGAAAGCGCGCTCGCATAATTTTGCGATACGTTCATCGATGGCATAACCACCTGTAAGTAGAATAGCGCCGATCTCTACGCCATTCATTGCTGCCAGACAGGCTGCAACCAGTACGTCAGGGCGGTCTGCGGAGGTAACTAACAGAGAACCTGGGCGGAAATGCTCTAGCATATGAGGAATGCTGCGAGCGCAGAAAGTCACAGAGCGTACACGGCGAGTTTGGATATCGCCTTCATTGACTACTCGGGCTTTCAAGTGATTCGCCATATCAATCGCACGGGTGGCGATCAGATCGAAGCTCCAAGGAACACAGCCGAGAACTGGCATTGGGCTGTTTGCAAAGAGCTGTGCTGGAGCAATGTTAGCAACGTTAGCCTTAGTTGAGTCATCAAAAATTTCAGACAGATCAGGACGAGTACGGCCTTGTTCATCTACTGGTGCATTCAGCTTGTTAATGATAACGCCAATGATATTTTTGTTCTTGCTGCCACCAAAGCTAGAACGGGTTAGCTCAATACGCTCTTTCAACTGATCTGGAGAGCTATTGCCTAAGGCTGTGACGAAAACAATTTCGGCATCTAGAGTTTTGGCGATTTCATAGTTCAGTTGGTTTGCAAACTGGTGTTTACGGGTAGGGACTAAACCTTCTACGAGTACCACTTCAGCTTCTTTCGTATGTGCTTGAAAGTTAGCGACGATCTCTTCCATTAACACGTCTTGCTGGTTAGAACTAAGCAAGTTTTCAACGTGGTTCATGCGCAGTGGTTCTGCGGTGTTAATTTTGGAGTGGGAGCGAATAATCGTGGTAGTTTGATCAGGTTTGTCATCGCCACTACGTGGCTGGGCAATGGGTTTAAATACGCTGAGGCGAACGCCTTTACGCTCCATAGCGCGGGTGAGACCCAGACTGACGCTTGTCAGGCCGACACTGGTGCCGGTTGGGATCAACATGATAATACGAGACACGGGAGACCTCTTTTTTCTTTGCTGGCGATTTAAAAGGCGCAGCGGTTAAAAAAGTATAGCGGTTAAAAACGCATAAACAGTCAAAAAAGAACTCGTACCACCTTAGGGCGGGTGGTACGAGATTATTTATTAGGCAGTCAGACGAGATGCGTCTTGAGCAATGACTAACTCTTCATTGGTTGGGATAACTAGAGCGGTACGAGTACCTTCTTTACCGATGTTGCCAGATTTACCGAAACGGGCAGCCATGTTGCGTTCGTGGTCGATTTCAAAACCAAGTAGGCCCAGTTTATCCAGTGCCATTTCACGAACCATTGCTGCGTTTTCACCGATACCGCCAGTGAAAATCACGGCATCTAAACGGCCTTCCATCAATGCAGCATAAGCACCGATATATTTTGCCAAGCGGTGGCAGAAGACGTCCATCGCACGTTTAGCATCAGGCTTGGTTGAATAGTTATCTTCAACATAGCGGCAATCGCTGGTGACTTCAGTCAGACCCAAGAGGCCAGACTCTTTAGTCAACATCTTGTTGATTTCGTCAACGCTCATGCCCATGGCATCATGCAGGTGGAAAATGATGGCTGGGTCGATATCACCGCTGCGGGTACCCATAACTAGACCTTCCAACGGAGTTAGTCCCATTGAGGTATCAACACAAATACCGTTACGAATAGCAGTAACAGAACCACCGTTGCCTAAGTGGCAAGTGATCACGTTTAGCTCTTCTACTGGCTTATTCAGCATTTTTGCTGCTTCGCGGCTAACATAGAAGTGGCTGGTACCGTGTGCGCCATAGCGACGAACACCGTGATCTTTATATAAGCTGTACGGCAGAGCGTACAGGTAAGATTCTTCAGGCATTGTCTGATGGAATGCAGTATCAAATACGGCAACGTTTTTATCCGCCAGATTAGGGAAAGATTTTAACGCTTCTGCGATACCGATCAGATGTGCTGGGTTATGCAGTGGGGCAAATGGAACTGCGTCTTTAATACCTTGCAGTACTTCATCATTAATCACGGCAGATTGGGTGAACTTCTCACCACCGTGTACGATGCGGTGGCCGATAGCCGTTAACTGTGCAGAGAGTTCAGGTTTTTGGGATAAGATAGTATTTACAATGAAGTCTAGGGCTTCACTGTGTGCAGCACCTGCACCCAAAGCGGCTTCTTGTTTACTGCCATCCATCTTCCACTTAATACGAGCTTCAGGAAGATTAAAACATTCAGCTAAACCAGAGAGGTGCTCTTCACCGTTTGCTGCGTCAATGATGGCAAATTTCAGAGATGAACTACCACAGTTAAGAACGAGAACCAGCTTATTCGACATAGGAAGTACCTAAATTTGTTATACGTGAGTAATAAATAGTCAACGCTTAAAGCGTAGCGTAAATCAGCATTGACATTTATGATTAACATCATGCCTTGGTGTATTTAAAGAGGGCAGACAGTCACGTGTTATACTCGTTATACTTCAAGTTGCAGATATGTTGGCTGTGGCTTGCGCCTTCCTGAAATTAGTAACTACATATCGTAACTACTGTTAGCAACTACATAACTACAACTCGTATTCTTTAGCGTATAAAGAGAAGAAATTTACGCGACTTTACGCAATAAACGAACAATGTGTTCGGTATACATATTAAAGTTGGCGACTTCTAGCCAAATGCCCCGCGTAGCATACATATTGCGGATGTCAAAAACAAAATAAATTTAAGCTACATATCGTTTTGTGAGATATTTGTACGATTATTTTATATTTTACATTATAAATTGAAGCTAAGTTGAGGTGGGTATGAGCACCAATTCGCCCGATTCATCCGGTGGGTTTAAAGTTTTTCAGCGTGGTCAAACTTATATGAAGACTTGGCCAGAGGAGAAACGCTTGTCGCTGATATTTCCTGAGAACAGGGTTATCACTGCGACACGCTTCGCCACACGTTTTATGCCGCCTATCGCAATATTTACGCTGACTTGGCAGATTGCCATGAGTGGGCAATTAGGCCCTGCGGTTGCGACAGCGCTGTTTGCCTGTAGCCTGCCAATGCAAGGTTTATGGTGGCTGGGGAAACGCGCGATGAAGCCGTTACCGCCTGCGCTTTTGAAGTGGTTTTATGAGGTAAGAGATAAGCTGAGTGAAGCTGGGCTGGCGCTTGCGCCTGTAGATGGTACACCAAATTATCAATCACTAGCAGAGCTGTTGAAACGTGCTTTTAAGCAACTTGATAAGACATTTTTGGACGAGATTTGATTCTTTCCTGCATCGCTTCTTTATTGCGGCCAACTCTCCTTATTTTGTTGGCCCGCGTTGATTTCTATTCGCCATACCACACTTCCATTCTGACAATCACATGTTTGCACTGAAAAGTGCTGTGATAACATTCAGGTAAAACAACGTAACCAAATCAATTTCAGAGAGTTAGGTATACCACTCTTTTTCAGGGTGTGAGATGCTTACCGCCCTCTAATGATTGTCGACATGAAACATGTCATTGTGCTAATCAAGTTAACGACTTTAACAAACTATCAGTAACCCGCGAGCCGGATAGATATTCAGGAGAATAATGATGGAAATGACCAACGCCCAACGGCTGATTTTGTCCAACCAATATAAAATGATGACCATGTTGGACCCAGATAATGCGGAGCGTTATCGCCGTTCGCAGACCATTGTTGAGCGTGGTTTTGGTTTACAAATGCGTGAGCTGGATCGTGATTTTGGTGAATTGTTAGAAGAGGATTGCCGGACCATTATCGACATAATGGAGATGCATCACGCATTGCAGGTCTCTTATAACAATCTGAAAGATCAGCAAGATATTGATGAGCGTCGGCTACAATTTTTAGGTTTTGATGCAGCCACTGAGTCTCGCTATTTAAGTTATGTACGCTTTATGGTTAATACGGAAGGGCGTTATACACATTTCGATTCTGGCACTCATGGTTTTAACGCACAGACAAAAATGTGGGAAAAGTACGTACGTATGCTGGCTATTTGGCACTCCTGCCCACGCCAATATCATCTAAGCGCAGTTGAAGTCACCCAAATTATTAATGCTTAAATCTCGCTGAGGGAGGGTACACATGGAGTGCAAGGGCTTTTTATTCGATCTAGATGGTACATTGGTCAGTTCATTGCCAGTTGTTGAGCGTTTATGGACTGAGCTTGCGCTGCGTTTAGGCGCTGACCCTGCAGAGGCGATGGATTTTATTCATGGCAAACAAGCCATTACATCCCTTCGCCATTTCATGCAGGGCCGTAGCGAAGAAGATATTCAGAAAGAGTTTGTCTGGTTAGAGCAAAAAGAGGCAACAGATACGGAGGGGGTAACGGCACTACCGGGTGCTATTGCGCTGCTAAACCGTTTGAATGAGCTGAGTATTCCTTGGGCGATAGTGACATCAGGTTCTATTCCTGTGGCCTATGCCAGAGCGGATGCTTCTCACTTACCAAGACCTGAGGTATTTATTACCGCAGAACAGGTTGCTAGAGGCAAACCAGAGCCTGACGCTTATCTATTAGGGGCGAAGAGCCTTGGTTTTGAACCTCATGAATGTATTGTGGTGGAAGATGCCCGTGCAGGTATACAGTCTGGCTTATCTGCTGGTTGCCAAGTGATTGCCGTCAATGCACCTCTTGATACGCCTGAGTTACCACAAGTAAATTTATCTCTTAACTCCCTCGAGCAACTTTTGATTCGGCGTGAAGAAAATAAGATTTATGTGACTCAACAATAATTTCGTTACTTATGTATATAAACATGATAATACCCCGTATTTACGGGGTTTTTTATGGCATTCTTACGGACATGAGGTGTTAGTTTTGTATTGTTTTGAACGTATTGCAATAAACGTTCAAGCCTAACGATGATGTAAGGATAGGAATGCAAAACGGCAGATTCGGCAATTTAAGTATGCGGACGTTATGACACAAAGCATTTGAGCAGAGGAGAAGGCAGTGAACGGCGAGTTGATATGGGTAGTGGCATTATTAGTCGTGGCAATGGTGCTGTTTGCGACGAACAAACTTCGAATGGATGTTGTTGCTCTGCTGGTTATTGTCGCTTTTGTTCTGAGCCAAACGCTAACCTTACAAGAAGCACTGAGTGGGTTTAGTGATCCTAACGTTATTCTCATTGCCGCACTCTTTATTATCGGCGAAGGTCTGGTACGCACTGGTGTGGCTTACCAGATGGGCGATTGGCTAGTAAAAGTCGCGGGCAGCAGTGAAACCAAGATGATGGTCTTATTGATGCTTACTGTCTCTGGCTTAGGTGCGGTAATGAGCTCGACGGGCGTTGTCGCTATCTTCATCCCTATTGTGTTAAGCGTCTGCGCCAAAATGAAAATTCCACCCTCACGCATGATGATGCCTCTTAGCTTTGCGGGCTTGATTAGCGGCATGATGACCTTGGTTGCTACACCACCGAACATGGTAGTCAATAGTGAATTAATGCGTGATGGCATCCCGATGTTTGGTTTTTTCAGTTTTACACCAATAGGTACGGTAGTGTTGGTATTGGGCATCGGTTATATGTTGGTTGCTCGCCGTTGGTTATCCGGTACGACGAATACTAATAGTGCGGATAAGTGGGCGAGACGCACCATGCGCGATCTCATTCGTGACTATAAACTGACAGGAAGGGCTCGTCGCTTAACGGTACGCCCCGGCTCCCCGCTTATAGGGCATACATTGGATGAACTGCATTTGCGTGCTCGCTACGGTGCTAACGTCATCGGTATTGAACGCTGGCGTAAATTCCGCCGTGTGATGGTCCGTGCATTTGGTTCGACAGAGTTACGCCCTCGTGATGTTCTTCTTATAGATATGTCCGCTTCAGATGTCGATCTACGACAATTCTGCTCTGATGAGATGTTAGAACCGATGGTGCTACGCGGTGATTACTTCTCTGAACAGGTTCGCGAAGTTGGGATGGCTGAAGTCTCTTTAGTTCCCGAATCTAGCCTATTGGGTAAGAGTATCAAAGAGATCCAATTTCGCAGTTATTACGGTCTAAATGTGGTTGGTATACGCCGTAATGGTGAAACGTTAGAAGGCAAACTGGTTGACGATCCCCTTCTGATTGGTGATATTTTACTGGTTATTGGTGACTGGAAACAGATTCGATATTTACAGTCACAATCCCGAGACTTTCTGGTGCTCAATCTTCCAGCAGAAGTGGATGAAATGGCACCAGCCCGCAGCCAAGCACCACATGCCTTGTTCTGTTTGGCTTTAATGGTCGCACTGATGTTAACGGATGAAGTACCTAACGCTATCGCTGCCATTATTGCCTGCCTACTAATGGGCAAATTTCGCTGCATTGATATGGATAGCGCCTACCGCTCTATCCACTGGCCCAGCCTTATTTTGATTGTTGGAATGCTTCCGTTTGCTCAGGCTCTGCAAAAGACGGGGGGGGTTGATCTCATTGTAAAAGGACTCATGGATCTTGTTGGAGATATGGGCCCTAGAGTTGTTCTACTCAGCTTATTTATACTCTGTGCCAGCATAGGCCTCTTCATCTCTAACACTGCTACTGCTGTGCTTATGGCCCCGATTGCGGTTGCTGCTGCACGTGAAATGCAAGTATCCCCATATCCCTTCGCCATGATGATCGCGATAGCAGCCTCTGCCGCCTTTATGACCCCGGTCTCCTCCCCAGTAAACACACTCGTACTGGCACCCGGAGGCTATAAATTCAGCGACTTCATAAAAATAGGTGTCCCCTTCACCTTAATAATCATGGTCGTCAGTGTCTTCCTAATCCCACTACTCTTCCCATTCTAAAGAATGTAACAAATTGATTTATTAAAAATAAAACAAAGAGAAGAGAGTAAAAAAACAAAGAACAGAAAATAACAAAGAAACAAAGAACAAAACCAACGATACCTTTCGAGCATTAAAAATTGCAGTTGCGAAGCAACTGCAATTTTTCGACCAGAGAGCACTCAAAGCCCGGATTCTTAAGGGGCGGCGGCCCCTTAAGTCGGGAGCGGCTGAAAGAGCTATATGGAAATACAGAGACAAACCCGCTACCGAAACCTTACACCATAACTCTACAAGTTCGATCTCAATCCCACCGATCCTACATCGGCGTAATCTCATCCAACGATAACCCAAAACTCGGCACAAAAACCGCCATAAAATACCCCATCTCCAAACTATCCCGCTGCGCCAGCGTCTTCTCCAGCCGTGCCTTCGCAAGCGTAAATTCATTATTCCCCGCAGCCAACTCTTCCAAACACTTCAAGTAAGCACACAGTGAATCCGCCTGTTTCACGATAGAAATCTCCTCTTCGGTATAATGCTGCTCATCCAAAATAGCGGCAAAATCCTCCTGAAGATCCTCCGGTAGCATCTCCAACATTTTTATCTGGGCAATCTTCTCTATCTTTTTATATTCGCTAGCAATTTGTGAGTTGTAATATTTTATTGGTGTTGGCATGTCGCCAGTGATCACCTCACTGGCATCATGGTACATTGCTAGTAGTGCAATTCGTTCTGCATTCGCATTGCCGCCAAACTTACGGTTTTTGATGACAGCTAAAGCGTGAGCAACGAAAGCCACTTGTAAACTGTGCTCAGAGACATTTTCTGTTCTTACGTTGCGCATCAGTGGCCAACGGCTAATCAATTTTAGACGGGAAAGGTGTGCAAAAAAGTGGCTTTGTTTCATAGTAACTCTCTGCTGATATTCATTATTCGAGAAAATATCCATTTTGCCTCTCACCCGTACGTTGTATGGTGAGGATGATCTGGAAACCCTAACACGGGTACTTTGTTATCACTATCTGTATTGTAATAAGTTATTGTGAATGTTTATGACTACTGTTATTGATTGGTCTAAAGGAGCTATCAGCGTGAAAAAAGGAATCGCCGTTGGAGCAGCAATATTGGCAGCTATCGTTATGAGCTTGATATTATTTGGTGGTAGTGCCATAACCGATAGAGGTAATTATCGCGTTGATAGCCGATTTGTGTCAGAGAATGCTGAGTCTCGTATTCAATTGTTAGTCGTTCACTACACTGCTGCAGACTTACCTAACTCAATCAGACTGTTGACCAAAGGAGATGTAAGCTCTCACTATTTGATTCCCGAATATCCAGAGCTTTCCGATGATGAACCAATTGCACTACAGTTGGTGCCAGAAGATAAACGAGCTTGGCATGCAGGAGAAAGTTATTGGAATGGGCGTCGCAACTTGAATGATACTTCAATCGGCATTGAAATTGTTAACATGGGATATCGCGCAGAAGGTTCTGGCCTCATATGGTATCCCTATAGTGAACCGCAGATTGAACTCGTCACTAAATTGGCCAAGGATATTATCCAGCGCAACGGCATAGCTCCTGAAAATGTCGTCGGGCATATGGATATCTCACCGCAGCGTAAAAAAGACCCAGGGCCACTATTTCCTTGGAAGTCGTTAGCCGAGCAGGGGATTGGCGCATGGCCAGACCCCCAGAGAGTGCATGCACTTCTGGCTGGGCGTTTGCCAACTGACCCCGTTGATATTTTGTCGTTGCAGCAGAAATTGGCTCTGTATGGCTATGAGATCGATCAGGATGGTGTGATGACGGAAAAAACAAAAAATGTGATCAGCGCATTTCAAATGCACTTCCGCCAGTCTGATTATTCTGGGATACCCGATGCAGAAACGGAGGCGATAGCAGAGGCACTAATAGAGAAGTATCGGCCTCTGCGTTAACACTCGAAAGGTTTATGGTTTTTTCAGCAAAGAACCATGTGCGCTAAGCCAGCGAGCAGTACGGGATATCCCTTCGTCTAGTGAGATGAGAGGGCGATATCCTAGTTCGTTTTGCGCGCGGGAGTTATCCAGTGTCATATCAAAATTGAGCTTTGCCACGCCATAGCGCGTTAACACAGGTTCTTTAGGTTTATTCCGCGCCATCCATTCAGTGCAGCGAGCCATCAAATCCATCACGGGATAAGGCACAGCTCGAAGGCGGCAATGAATGCCTAACTCATCAATCAGCTGCTGAATGATGGAGTGCAGCGGTCTAGGCTGTTGGTTGGTGATATTGTAAGCCCGCCCAGAAACAGTATCTGTAGTCTGCGTCGCGAGCCACATAGCATGTACCGCATTCTCTTCATAGGTCATATCCATGAGTGCGACACCACCTCTTGGGAGCAGCAGTGTGTCGTAGCGTTTCATCATAGAAAGCAGACGAGGAATAAGCACTTTGTCATAAGGCCCAAACAGCAATTGGGGTCGTAAAATCACAAAGTGAGTTTGTGGGTTACTTAGGGCAAGACGGTGGATTGTCTCTTCACTCATCGCTTTGCTATTAGCATAAAAATTGGCATAGCGTGAAGGGCGAAACTCTTCATCAATATTACGGTGGTGGTGATAATCAAAATAGATGGCAGGAGAAGAGATATGAATAAAATTTCTTACGCCATAAGCCGTTGCCCATTCACCGAGACGGCGAGTTGAGCGAATATTTGCTTGCTCAAATGTCTCTTCTGTTCCCCAAGGCGAAGTGAAGGCGGCACAGTGCCAAATGGTATCAACATCAGCTAGCAGAGCTTTTGCTTGAGAAGAGAGTAGATCAGCCAAATCTACAGGGATAAATTCAGCCCCCATTTTTTTTAGCAAATTACCCATAGCCAGATTTCTGCCAGTTGCCCGAACAGAGATACCTTGTTTACGAAGGTATTCCACAGCATTACGGCCTAACCCACTGGTTGCGCCAGTGACTAATATCTTCATGAAAGAAGTCTTAATAAATGTTGATATATCAGCATGTTATGCTGACTCACCACAAGGGTGTGAAATTGAGCCTAATTATCACAGAATATGAAACCTTTCTCTAGCTCGAAGTGCCAAATTGTCTTGGCACTTTCCAGAGATATACTGTTAATGAGAAGGGTCATTTAAAGCTGGGTTTGGCTTTTTACGTTGATCTTCTTTTTCGGCAAGTTCGGCAATGCGTTTCGCCATCCCTTTAAAAATAAATAAATGGGCAGGCATCATAACGAACCAGTATAGCAGGCCGCTAAATCCAGCCGGATGCCACCATGCGCGAACGTCCAGCTCACGTTTATTATTATCGAGTTCTTTAATGGTAAAGGTGAGACGGCCTAGCCCTGGCGCTTTCATGCCGAACATCATGGCCAATTGCCGAAGAGGTTTTAACGCCAAGACTTTCCAGCTGTCGACTTGGTCACCCACTTTCAGAGTATCGCGATCAGGCCTGCCGTAGATGGCATCGCCGCCAAAAATATCATCCATCCAAGCGCGGGTGTTCCACAGATAGTTTGCGTAGAAGTAACCTTCAGGCCCACCAATTTGTTGTACGGTATGCCATAACGCGTCACTAGAGGCGGATGTCTCTAGCGTATGCCCTGCGTGTTTCGGGTAAAATCCATAGCCCGGACGCCAGCGCTCACGGGCTTCTGGGTCATAGCCCCAGTCTGCGGTATGCACAACGTCTTCTTCTCTACGTAATGTTTCAATGACAGCGTTGTCATAACTTATCAATGTTTGCGGAATAAGATGCTGTATCGCAGCACCATCGGCAGGTAAATCATGTTTTAGCCCCTCGATAAGCGCACTAGCAATCGTGGTTGGTACTGATGTCACTAAGTTGAGCCAGTAGACTGAAATTAACTGTGTAGGCAGTGGGATGGGGATCATGATGCGCTTTTTCCCAGAAATGGTAATAAAGCGTTTAAACATGTCCTGATAGCTCAGATATTCAGGGCCAGCAATTTCGAAGAGGCGGCTCTCATGGGCTGGGTGATTGAGCAGCTCCGTGAGATAAACTAGCAGGTTTTCCAGTGCAATAGGTGAGGTCTTGGAGCGAACCCAGCGTGGTGGCGTTAATACGGGCAGGTTATAGACCATATCGCGCATGACTTCAAAGGCCGCTGACCCTGGGCCAATGATGATAGAAGCGCGAAGCTCGGTCACAGGAATTCCGCTGGCTCGTAGAATATTGCCTGTTTCTTGTCTGGCTTGTAAATGACGAGTGATATCACCGGATTTAGGCTGTAAAGCCCCTAAGAAGATCACCTCTTTTACTGTTGAGCCATGTAGTACATTCTGCACATTCTGTGCGGCTAAACGCTCACGGGCCACAAAATCATCAGAGTCACCCATAGCGTGAACAAGATAGTACACAACATCGATATTTTCGAAAGCAGGTGCTAGCGTTTCGGGTTTATAGAGGTCGATATATTGGCTTTTAACGTGAGGCCAGTTTTGTTCTTCCAACCACTCGATGCGGCGTGCGGCGGCTGTCACTTTGTGTCCTTGTTCACTGAGCTGCACAGTTAGGTGTTGGCCGATATAGCCACTGGCACCCAATATCAAAATCCGTTGAGATGTCATAAGAGAGTCGCCTGAATAATATAATAACGGTCATGTTGCCAAATTCGGGGTGCGAATGCACTCAGGATTGGAAAACGCTGTTGCGAGATGCTGTGATTATAGCTGTGAGAGCGGAAGAACGGCATCTGTTATGTAATAGAAACTCTACTATCATTATCCATTTATTTGCGACAGGCACCGTAATTCATAACGAATGGGGATATTTGTTGAGAGATTACACCCTAAGAACAAGAAGGGTGATTATGCAAAGTCTATAATATATACAAATCTAAAATATTGCCGTACCTCTCTTCTTGAATGAAATACCTCAAGCACCTTGCTATAGCTGAGTTAATGAAATCCCTTCGAGATTTAAGTGAGATTATCTGTTTCTTTTTAGTGAAAATAACCACGGCGTTATTAATTGGTTTTATATCCTATGAAATTATTTTCTTTTGATTTAACCCATTACTTTAGTCTATGTAATTAAAAGAGAAAAAATATTATGCATCAAATTATCAGCAGGTCTTCAAAAATGTATTCTTATTATATGTGGTTTTATGTTTATTTATTGTTGCTGCATGAAATGTAATGTTTTATAAAGGAATCGTAAGTTAGAACTTACAAAAGAAACAAATCACTACATCTAGTTTATTCATTAATTTTGTTACATAGAAAATCAAGGTGGTTTATATGCGCGAATTAAATAGAAATGAATTAAGTGATGTATCTGGTGCTGGTTTTATTACTGATGCTGGAGCTGCGTTAGGAATGGGGATTGGTTCTATTGTTGAAGCTGCTGGGGTAACAGGAGCTAAAGATGCAGGAACTCATCTTGGTAAAGGTATTGGTCAAGTTGTTGAAGCTGGTCTGAATATCATTGGTTCCATCGTTGGTGGTTTATTTGGTAAAAGGTCTTAATAAAGGCCAGATACCTTAAGTAATTAGAGTTGTATAAAGGCGGCAAGAGAGTGATAAATTCTTTAAAATGAATTTAATCAGCTATTCATTAGCCGTTAATGAAAGAGAGGATCTCTTTTATTAACACAAAGTCACTTATTAAATTCAGTGATTTTGACTCATAGGACGCTGCCAGGGAAGACTCAACTTTAATTACAATGAGTATATTCGGTATATACAGCGCTCACTGCAAACATAAGTTAGTTGAGATTTATATCAACACTAAGGAGTGTATTATGCGAGAGTTAAGTGTAACGGAAACAGAAGTTGTCAGCGGAGCTGGATTTATTCAGGACGCACTAGGCTCTACAGGAAAGTTCCTTGGTGGTTCAATAGGTAGTGCTATTGGCACCGTTACAGGTGGATTGTTAGGCTCAGTGGTTCCTGTCATCGGAAATATTATCGGTGGTGGTATTTTCTCCAAAGTTGGCAATTCGGTAGGCGGCTTTATTGGTTCAGGAGTTGGTAAGATAGTGGGTGGTATTATTGAACGCATTGGTGGCATGAAATAATACAACGTTATCTTCGGTACTGAATGAATATTGTTCCTACTTATGCTGAGTAACTAAAAATGACAAGGTGGTTGGTCGTATTCGATCAATCACCTTTTTTACATCTATTCTCCTTTCATTCGCTATATCGTCCATTACCTCTTTGGAGGTAATTGCAAGCTGTATCTAAATCAGCTTTCATCACTCATTCTTTCTATAAATATAAATGCCTCTCATTATTATTCATTTCAAAAATCGTTAACAAATAAATTATTTAATGCATAGGCAGGAACTATCGTGTTTGTAGCTAGCCTGCATGTTGACAATATTTTTTTGTCATCAGGAATGTCTTAATGTAAAGTTCGCTCACCTATCATAATAGCCGGAGATAAAGGCAGTACAGGAAACGTTATTTTTGGTTACTCAGTAAGGAGTATTAAAATGAATAACCATCGTCGCCAACAGCTTATTTGTAACCTTAAACAGCAGGCACAATTAATCAGCAAATCAGATAATGTTAATGAGATGATACTCATTCATGAAATGATGATTAGTGCGCTTTACATCAAGAACCCCTTGTTCTACAAAGTGTTGTTTAAGTATTGTCGATTTTATGTTGCCTCTTCTATACTCGCCATTTACTACCATCATGAAAAACCCATGATGAAGGATATAAAAGAATTTTTTGTGAGCCAAAAAGGGATCATTAGTACGAATACACTCAATGCGTTTATTTTCCAATTACGGTTAACTAACAGAATTGAGGTATATAAAAATGATGATAACCGTCGCCCTGTTTATTATAGACCGACCAATAAACTGATTATTGAGATAAAAGATCTCATTCAATGCCTATTAAAGCCATACACTATATTTAATAGTACAATTTCTCATCAAATAATAGAGAGCAATCCAGAGTATATTGCCGATTTTTTCTCTCGTTACGGTGAAATTATGCTCAATCATATTACGATGCTCGATCTTCTTCCTGAGTCCAGCGTGTTTATTGATAAAGATGCTGGGCATATGATCATGCTGTCTCTTTATAAAGCGTACCTATGCCAAAATAGCAGCCGAATAGCGCTATCGAGCCAGCAAATTGCTGAATACTGCCATGTCTCTCGCTCGCATGTTTACAGTGTTCTGCTAAAAGCAGAAGAGCAAGGTTTTATCCTCTTCCACAATAATGTCTCTATTGAGCTATCCAACTCTTTTCTTGAGATGTTCCGCATGTATTTTAGCCTGTACCTCGCTAAGGTTTTGTACGGTATTCGAGGCGATACTGAGCAATAAATGACGTGAATGCATGTAGCCTGTCTTAAGCAGCAGGCTACATCTTTTCAGCATTATGATAAAACAACATCCCCATGTAACTGGCAGCTACATGCCAGTACATACCCTTGAGCTATCTCATCTGCTGTCAGTGTTGCAGTGCTAGTTGTTGTGTAATCACCACTCAAGATCTGTGTTTTACAAGAGCCACATACACCCGCACGGCAAGCGGCGACAACAGGAAGGTTATTCTGCTCAAGTGCAAACAGTAGTGAGCTTCCTGTTGGTGCTGATACCTCTTTCGTCAAGCGCTGTATAGTGAGTTTGATTTCCGGTGCATTATCCAAAGAGCACTCTGTTGCGGTATGAAACTGCTCTTTGTGTATGTTTTTAGCCGGAATACCGAGCTCGGTACTCATCTGTTCCACGATATCCATATATGCGGCTGGGCCACAGGTCATGACGGTGTATTCCGTGATGTTCGGCACTAACTCTAGCAAGAGGTCTTTACTAATACGGCCTGAAAGGAAACCATTGGTAGCACCTTGCTCTGCCATTAACGTTAAATTTAAACGTGAAGCGTACTCACTGCATAGCACCTGCCACTCTTTGGCAAAGATGACATCTTTCGGCGAACGAACGTTATAAAACAGAGAGATATAGGTATCTGGTTTATTCGCTAGCAGCCAACGCGTCATTGACATGATTGGCGTGATACCGCAACCGCCCGCCAGCATTAAGTAGCGCTGGCTTGGTGCATTAACACAGCTAAATTCCCCTTGGGCATTGGATAACCACAGTGTATCTCCAACACGGACATCCTGCGTTAACCAAGAGGATCCAATACCATCGGGTATCGCACGAACCGTTAGCGTAATAAAACGGCTCTGGCCGGGGGAAGATGAGAGGGTGTAGGCACGTAGCGTATTTTCATCGTTACGGATACTTACCAGCGCATATTGTCCTGGCTGATAACGGTAGACACCAGCAGGCATAAGCGAAATAGTCCAAACATCCGGCGTTTCTTGCCGAACATCGTGTACCTGCATTGCATTAGGACAAAGAGGGGTTGGCATTGTCATAGTGGCTCACTCAGTAAACAATCTTAAACAAACGCCTTGCATCACAGGCAAGGCGTCATTTTTCTTTTAGTTAATGCTTTAATTTCTCAATACCAAACCGTTATGCCACAGACAGAATGGCGTTCAGATCTTGTTCGACGGTAGAAATTGAGCGCATACCAAACTTTTCATTCAGAATGCCGAGCAAGTTTTCAGTCAAGAACCCCGGGGCTGTTGGGCCGGTATAAATATTTTTCACACCAAGAGATAACAGAGTAAGCAGGATCACAATCGCTTTCTGTTCAAACCATGAAAGCACAAGGCTCAGTGGTAAATCATTGACGGTGCAGCCTAGTTTTTCAGACAGATTTACCGCAAGCATAATGGCAGAGTAAGCGTCGTTGCATTGACCAACGTCTAGCAGGCGCGGTAAGCCTTCTAATGTGCCGAACTCCAGTTTATTGAAGCGATATTTACCGCATCCTAATGTCAGGATCAGGCAATCTTCAGGGATAGCGCGTGCCAGATCGGTATAGTAACTGCGTTCACCGACGCTACCATCGCAACCACCGACTAAGAACACATGGCGTAATTTCTTCTGGGAGACTAGGTCGATAACGGCATCTGATGCACTTAGCAATGTTTCACGGCCAAAACCAACGGTGATTTTGTGTTCAATTTCGGTGTATTGGAAGCCATCTAATGCCTGAGCTTGGGCGATAACAGCGCTAAAATCTTCGCCCTCAAGATGGTTCACTCCCGGCCAGCCAACGATACTGCGCGTCCAGATACGGTCTTTATAATTACCGGCGTTAGGGTCGATGATACAGTTTGAGGTCATCACGATAGGGCCGGGAAATTGAGAAAACTCGGTTTGTTGATTCTGCCAGCCGCTGCCAAAGTTACCCGCTAAATGCTTAAACTTGTTCAACTCTGGGTAGCCGTGAGCAGGCAACATTTCGCCATGAGTATAAACGTTAACGCCTGTCCCTTCGGTTTGTTCTAACAGGGCACGCAGGTCTTTCAGGTCATGCCCTGAGATCAAAATGGCTTTACCTGCAATCGGGCGAACATTTACCGTCGAAGGAGAAGGGTGGCCATAAGCGCTGGTTTCACCTTTATCTAAAATAGCCATGATATTGAAGTTCATCATGCCAATCGCCATAGAGTTATTCAGCAGCTCGTCTGCGTTGTCAGGGTTTGTCCCTAACCACGCCATCAGACGATGGAATTGTGCGTAAATCTCATTATCGTACTGATCTAGAACATGAGCATGTTCCATGTAAGCCGCTGCACCTTTCAGGCCATACAGGTTCAACAGGCGTAGCCCGAGAATATCTTCACCAATCTCTTCACGATCGTTATTCAGTGCGAAATCGGCAGCTTGTTTTAATAATGCAGGAAGTTCAGTGCTGGTCAGTTGTAGATTAGCCAGTGGATGATCGAGGCTAATGTTTGCATTCACGTTACGGCATTGGGCGATGAGTGCATCACGCAATGCGATGGCCTCTTGTGCGTAACCAATGATACGTGGGGAATCGAAGTTAACGTTGGTGAGTGTGGCAAAGAAAGCACGTGGAACGAATGAGTCGATATTGTGGTTGATAATGCCGAGACCGCGTGCTTTTTCAGCCCAAGCAGAAAGGCTTTGCAGAGTAGCAATCAGTAAGTCTTGGAGGTCAGAGGTCTCGGCTGTTTTGCCGCACATGCCCTGAGCGTAAGAGCAACCAGTGCTCGTTGGGGTACGAATGGTTTGTTCACATTGAACGCAAAACATGATGACTTCCTTTTTAAGTTGTATTTTGTATGCATGTTTAAGGTTATTCCTCTATCAAAAGGTAATGAAGTGATTTTTTAGCTAATTGAAGTGATATTGATGTGGCTCAAATTTCATTGAGGATGAGAATTGTTACCTCATCCTCAATGTGTTAGGAAGAGAGAAACGCCATCAAGATGGGGGCGGCAAGACTGAGTATAAATCCGTGAACGATAGCGGCAGGTACGATTTCAACACCTGTACTACGCTGCAAGATGGGCAGGGTAAAATCCATTGATGTCGCACCACATAACCCAAGAGCAACAGAACGTCCTTTGCGCGCCAGCGCGGGGATCAGCATGATGGCAACTAATTCTCGAATCAAATCATTAAAGAAGGCAGTGCTGCCGATCACAGGCCCAAAAGACTCGGTCAACACAATCCCCGATAAAGAGTACCAGCCGTAACTGGAAGCCAGAGCTAACCCTGTTTTTAATGGTAGCCCTAATAATTGTGCTGCCACTGCACCGCCAATCAGCGCGCTGATGCATACAACTATCGCGATAAGCATTCCACGCCAGTTTAAGGCAATTTGGCGCAGTGTCATGCCGCTGCTACGCAATTGAATCCCTACCAATGCTAACAACAGAATTAGCGCCAGTTCACTCATTTTTGTTGCATGGTGCAGAAAGCTCCACTCTGTTAGGCCAATCAAAAAACCAGCAATAACAATGCCACAAAGTTTTAGTGAATCCACAACCATATTCAGGCGGGAAGGCAATACTTCCTGTTTATGTGCTGTTCGCCATGGAAAACGCTTTTCCAGCAGCAGCAGCGCCAGAAAATTCAGCGCTAAAATGCACACAGCTGTCACAGATGTGTACTTTAATATGAGTATCAGATTGGCGCTGAGATTCTCTAGAAAGGCGAGGCTGATTCCCATAAGAAAAAGAATAACGTACACCATCCAACCGAGAAGTGTGTTAATAAGTCTAAGCAGAGGTTGGTGCGAAAGTGGGATCAAATAGCCAATAAAGAGTGGCAGCAAAACAATCAATAAATCGGTGTACATTGCACGTTTCTCTGTTATCTGAGCACGATAGCCAAAATAATTGGAGCCATCTTACAAAATGCTGGTGACATTTTAAACAGCTCTTGCACAGAGGCTGCTCCAAGGATGAAGATGAGACAGGCTAGCTAAATCAGTAAGCTAAGTAAAGAAGGTGATAATTAAACGCGTTAGGGCGATTCATCCGTTAGGTTTATAGGGGTAGCTTATGTATTTGGAGCGTATAGAGGTCGTCGGGTTTCGGGGTATTGGTCGTTTATCTCTGACATTGGACGATAATACGGTACTGATAGGCGAAAATGCGTGGGGTAAATCTAGCCTTCTGGATGCATTGACCCTGCTATTGTCCCCAGGCGATGAGCTATACCACTTTGTTGCTCATGACTTCTACTTCCCTGAAGGGGAGCAACACGGCAGAGAGCATAATTTACAGATTGTTTTCACCTTTTGTGAAAATGAGCCTGGGCACCATAAAACCCCAAGATATCGGCATCTTTCCCCTGTTTGGATGAAAAGCGACGATAGGCTTCATCGAATCTATCTGCGTTTTGAAGGTGAATCAGATGATGAAGGTTGCGTATCGACTTGGCGAACTTTCCTCGATGAAGATGGCATCCCGTTAGAACTGCATGATATTAATCGCCTCGTCATAGAGCTTATTCGTATTCATCCGGTATTGCGTTTACGCGATGCGCGTTTTATCCGCCGATTACAGAGTTCAAGTTTCCCTGAAGGTGTCATTCAGGATGAGATGGCCGACAGATTGGAAAAACTGACCCATGAGTTGGTGAAGCGACCACAGAATCTAACCAATAAAGAGTTGTCTGGCGGGTTGGAAGCGATGCAACAACTGCTCGATCACTATTTTGCAGAGCAGGGTGCTCAGAGCCAACGCAGTAAAGGATACACGGGTATTCAGCGCGACCGTCAGGTGTGGGAATCCCTAGAGAAGCTGAACCAGACTATTGCCGCCTCGAATAACCGCAGTATGAGATTGATCCTACTGGGTATCTTCTCGACACTCTTACAAGCGAAAGGGTCGGTTATGATCGATCCACATGCCAGGCCTTTGCTGCTGGTGGAAGACCCCGAAACCCGCCTGCACCCCATTATGATGGCGGTTGCATGGCGATTGATTAGCCAACTTCCCCTACAGCGAATTACAACAACCAACTCCGGTGATTTGCTGGCTTTGGTTCCAGCAGAAAGCATCTGTCGATTGGTGAGACAATCGACTCGCGTTGCCTCTTTCCGTATTGGTAGTCGGGGGATGAGCCCAGAGGATAGCCGCCGCATCGCTTTTCATATTCGTTTCAACCGAGCCTCTTCTCTTTTTGCCCGTTGCTGGCTATTGGTTGAAGGGGAAACGGAGGTTTGGTTGTTGGGGGAAATGGCGAAGCAGAGCGGTTATCACTTTGAAGCGGAAGGTATCAAGATTATCGAGTTTGCTCAAAGTGGATTAAAGCCGTTGATTAAATTTGCCCGTAGAATGGGTATTGAATGGCATGTTTTAGTTGATGGTGATGATGCAGGGAAGAAATACGCCAACACGGTGCGCGGTATTGTCGATAATAATTTAGAACTGGCAAGAGACAGATTAACCGCATTACCCGCGCTAGATATGGAGTTCTTTATGTACCGTGAAGGGTTCAGCAACGTCTATCACGATGAGGCCTCTATTCCACGCAATGCACAAATGCCAGTGAGGCGAGTGATTCAAAAAGCGATTCATCGCAGCTCAAAGCCTGACCTTGCTATTGCTGTCGCTATGGATGCCATGGCACGTGGGCCAGATGCTATTCCTTTATTAATCAAAAATATGTTTGCTCGAGTGCTATGGTTGGCAAGGGGTAAGGCTGACTAATGTAGTCATTTTTTTTGGTGTGAATCTAATTTATTGATATTTGATTTTTAATAATTCATAGCAATAGCAGTGTGTTGCGATAGTTCACTGCTGTAACGAGCTCACCGCTCGAGCAATTCACGACGAATAAAAAAAGCCACCAAAGATAAATTAACTTGGTGGCTTTTTTATTCGTATTAGCGTTTACGCTTTTTTCACGAAACAGGCTTTTAGCATGATGCTGGTATTGTCAATTTTGCAGTCGATCTCGTGGTCGCCATCGACTAAACGAATTGGCTTGGTTTTACTGCCTTTTTTCAACACAGTAGAGGAGCCTTTTAATTTCAAATCTTTAATTAAAAGAACACAGTCTCCATCAGCCAGAACATTACCATTGCTGTCTTTTACAACTCTTTCGCCATCTTCTGCATGGTTTGATTCTGAGGGATTCCACTCGTGGGCACAATCAGGGCAGATAATCATAGCATCATCTGGGTAGGTGTTCTCTGATGAGCAAACCGGGCAAGCTGGAATAGAGTTCATGGCAATATCTTCCTAAAAAAACAAACAGTGTGAATAAAATAAAACGCGTATTCTACTACAAATTAGGGGGCTTTATATGGCAAATAACTGTTTGAAATTTGAGCAATTAATGAATTTATCTAATATAAAGCGCTATCTCTTTTACTTTCAACGAATTGAGCTTATTATCAGATATTATTGGTCAAGTTTTTATATCATGGATGAGATACCGCATGAGTGCGACTATGTGTTAGCACTTTATAATGCTTAAATATCAACCATATAAAAGGAATTTGCTTTCACATCTCCCCTATATAGACAATGGATTTCAATATATAGATGTGTCAGGTTATTCGTTTTATCCTCGGTTTTTATACTGTCTATCCTCTGTTTTTAGCTACTGCGTGAATGGATTGTTCGTATGATGCACTTTTGCCCTCAATGCCATCTTAATCATTCTTCATCAGAACCTTGCCATCAGAAGGTGGTTAACGGTAATGACACGGTGATGGAACGAGAGACATCTATTGATGGATGGCTGATTGTTCAGCGTATCGCTCTTAAAGGGCAAGTGTGCCAACGCTATCTCGTTCAGCATGTCGAAACGGGTCTTCGGGCTGTTTTGATCCTTTACAATCAAGGGGCTGAGCCAAATCCTGATGTTTATCATGTTCTGCACAAGGTTTCTTTGGCACATGTGCCGGAAATATTGGCGATGGGGCGCTGGAACAATCGTGCTTGGTATGTCACTGAAGAGCTAACTCAAGGGACATTGGCTGAATTTGGCATGGTAGAAACCTTCAAACAGGTAGAAGGATTTCGCCATGTGGTTGAAGAGCTTGGTTCGGCGTTACATAACTTTGCTGAATTAGGCCTACGCCACCGCGATTTTCGGCCAGAAAACCTCCTAGTACGCCGTCGCGATCCCCTGGATTTAGTCATTATTGAGTTTGGTTCTGCGACGCTCTCTGCTCAAGATCTTGATGTTGTTGCACCGCTGGAGATTAGCCGCTATACCGCACCGGAAACACTGGATGGAGGGGTGAATGCGGCATCAGATTGGTGGAGCCTAGGGATAATCCTGCTTGAGCAGTTAACGCACGGAGCCTGTTTTGGTCGTAGTGATCCTCATACTTTTCTGATTCGCACGTTAGCCAATGGTATCCAAATTCCAGACGATATCCCTGCCGCTGAACGTCTACTGCTGCGTGGGTTATTACTGCGCGATAGCCGAGAGCGCTGGCAGTGGGCAGAGGTTAGCCGCTGGCTGAAGGGTGAAACGCTACCAATGCCGAAGGATATAAAAGCGGCAGAAAGCCCTACATTTTCTCCTATTTTCCTCAATGGTGTGTACCACTCGACGCTACATGCCTTCGCCTTAGGGGCGGCAGAGCGAAAAGGATGGGAGGGCGCGGTTCAGTTAATGGTTGGCGGGCATTTGCTCTCTTGGTTCCACACTCAACTACTACCACCGCAGATGTTGCAGCAGTTAGCCCAGGCTATGGAGCAAAACAGCTTAAGCGATGATTTTCGCCTGATGTTAGTGCTGAAACTGCTCAACCCAGCAATGCCATTGATCCTACGTGGTGATATCGTCACGCCAGCTTGGTTATGCCATCACATTGATGAAGGTTATGCTTTGATGGATGGGGCACTCCCCGATTTATTAGCTAAAGCGGGCCAGCTAGGCTGGTTAACCAAGCTTAAAGCCAGAGCGGAGAGAGTACGGCGTCTGGCTGGCAAAGAGCTCATTGCACTAGATGAAATGTTGCTGAGAAAGCATGTATTAATTGCCTCAGCGACGAGTTTGAAGATGCTCTGGTATGCTCGCAGCGAGCACTTTCCAGACAGCCATACCCCTCGGCTACAGGCAATCATCGATCGTAAACACCCTTCGGAAGAAGAGCTGGTTATACTTTTAAGTGCAGACAGTGTGCAGTTTATTACACAGGCTGTGCTCATAGAAAACGCAAGGGTATTAGCGAAATTAACCGAAATAGACGCATTTGATATAGACGCTGCGTGTGCGCTGCTTGCTTACACTCGGTATGAGCTTTATCAAATGGTTTCCGAGCGTCTGGAGGGGTTTGCTCGAACCAATATTATCGAAGTGGATCGATGGGCCGCTCAATTTCGCTTAGAGCGCAGGCTTGCATTAGCGAAGGTGCTGGTTTTACTGAGTGTTCCAGAAGAGCAGTGGCTAGCGCCGGAGAAACAGCGTTATATCAGCCAGCTTCTCACTTTCTTTACACAGAAAGTAACTGCTTCTACATTACGTGGCCCACTAGTGAGAATGAGTGTTGGAAAACACTCTGGTCGTATCGATATTACTGAGCTCAATACTATCCAAGGTGTTGCAAGCTCGCTGATTGAACACCTGATGATGCGTGCTCAAGAGGCTTTCTCACTGCCACCGTTACCTCAAATATCGGTTATGCAACGCCTGCACAACTTATATAATCGCGCACAACTTTATCAACGAGATACAGGAATTGACGGGCTATATCTCGCGTTTCCTTTTGTCATCGTTCAGCCAGAGAAACCTTATCTAAAGACCCGTATCGCGCCGTTATTGCTTTGGCCTGTTAGTTTTGAATTTCCACAGGACTCTGAAGGCAACATGAATATTGCCTTCGACAAAGGGCGGGAAGAGGTGAAGTTTAACCCTGCGTTGACAACACTTTTTAGTGCCGAAGAATTAAAGCAACTGCAATATGTCGCTGATGAACTTCTTGGTCGTGCTTCTCTTAGTGTTGAAGATGTGATCAAACGATTCGGTCGATTATTCCCTGTTGGGCAACGTGAACTCGGCTCTCTTCCGACCTTAGAGACCAAGCTCTTGCCTGGGGAGCGACAGCTTATCTGCGCCGCTACGCTATTTCATGTCTCATTTATTGGGCAAGCCGTGGGGGAAGATTTACAGGGGCTTCATCACCAGTCGTTTGCTGGTTCGGGGATTGAATCTCTGCTACGTCTTTCATCGAAAGGCCATGAATTTGATGATATTGATAGCGATAACGTCAATGAAGGTTTCTTTACCTCATCAAGCGACCCATCACAGGAGTCTGTCGCGCTGGCTGCTCGCCACTATCCCGGTTTGTTGATAGAGGGGCCTCCGGGGACGGGTAAAAGCCAGAGTATCGTCAATATTGTGGTGGATGCTATCGGGCATCAACGCACAGTTCTCATCGTTTGCCAAAAGCAGGCTGCTCTGGACGTGGTCTATAAACGTCTCGTTGCAGAAGGGCTGGAAGATCGAACACTGATTTTACGCAATGCCCGACGCGATAAAGATACGATGGTTAGGGCAGTTCGCACTCAGGTTGAGGAGCTACAGGCACCGCAGCGAATGCTGGTCGGTGGCGGGTTGCCACTGAGGGAGCCTATCATTGCTCGTTTGAAGCAGCTCGAAAGTGAGCTTGACCGTTATTATTACCGCCTCAATCATGTCGATGAGCGCTACGGGTTAAGCTATCGTGAATTGCTCGGCGCTCTCTGTGGTATCGAATCTACCGATTCTTGGCTGTCATGCGTTTCACTCCGCCCTCATCTCGCGGATATTTCTCAGGCTGTATTGCTTGAAACGGTTCAGCCTATTGCCGAAAATGCGGTGCTTTGGCTTGCATCAAACTACGAGAACAGCCCTTTCCTCAGTGTGAAAGCTTTCAAACCAGAAGCGGAAAAAGTTAACAGTTTCGACTCGGCGTTTAGGCGGTTTTATCAGGCTGAGTTATCCAGAAATGGAGTATTAGAACGCTATGCCGACTCATTTGATGTCGATAATGGTGATCTTTGGCACCAATGGTTAGATGTACACGCACGCTGTTTTAGTGAGCTAGACGAATTGCACTGGTTCTATCTGGCAGACTGGTATTCCCTGTTTCCCATGGATAAACGGCAAGCGTCACCAGGGCGAGAAGTACAAGAACAGCTAGCGATGATGCAGCAGAGCCTGAGTGAGATCGATACGAGGGGCAGTGACCCTATGATGTTGCGCTCATTGGCCGCTTATCCAGACAGTGAATTAAATCACCTGATAACTTCCGTCAGATTCATGGTGAAAAAAGACTCTTGGTTAAACTACTTCAATCCCGCTTTTTATACCGCCAAGGGAAGGGTTCAGAATTTTTTACTGCAACAAGGCTTAGAAAGTACGACACAGAGTATTCAACGGCTCTGGCGCTCTGTTCGGGTTGAAAGGCAGCGGCGTTTACTTCGCGAAGAGCTAGAAAGTATTTATGAATATCTCAATGTCGCTCTCACGCCTGTGGTTGACGGAATGGGCTTACTGCAGCAGATCCAGAAAATGGAATATAGCCTGCAAACTATCGTCGCTTTCATTGAGCGGATAAGGCTAGCACCAGAACCTGAACGTATTGCTGAGGCTATTGATAAAGGGCAGAAAGACGGGTTTCTTTCGGTACAAACGGTAATCAGCGCGGCTGTTGCTCGTTATTATGCCCGCCAGAAAAGCCTGTTTGCGTTGAAAGGGCTCAATGAGTGGCTGGACGAATTTGCTATTCGACGTTTTGAAGATCCTATCGTCGAAAATGCCAACCAAATTATCCGGTTACAGCAGTGGTTTGATTTACTCCCCACAATGACGGATTTTCAAAATTTCAGGGCCATCGTAGATAGTATGAGCTATCTGCATCGTCAGCTCTTGGCTCATTTGAGAACCCATGCACCAGAGATGGCAGGCCTCACGGTTAGAGAGCTAGAAGATACCTTGCGGCAAACGATAATGCGCGAAGCATACTTAGTCTGGAGAAGCCGCTTGGAAATCGACAGCCCGTTATTGCTGACGGAGCCTGACGTGCTAGAAGAGAATATTCAGCAACTGATTATGGCGGACACTGCGTTAAAAGAGGTGAACCGCCAATATCTATTTGAAAAAATGGATTATGACGCGATTGGTGGGGAAAAAGAGTGGGTGAATATCACTCGCCTCAGAGGGGTGAGAGCACTACGATTGCGTGAGTTTATTGAGCAAGCCCTACCTCTGGGGTTAATGACTCTGCGCCCAGTTTGGCTGATGAATCCTGAAGTGGCTAGCCAAGTGCTGCCGCTACAGGCGGGTTTATTTGACACTGTCATTTATGATGAAGCGTCTCAGATGCCCGTTGAGTATGCGATACCAACGCTGTTTCGTGCGAAGAGAGTGATTGTTAGCGGTGATGATAAACAGATGCCACCAGCGGCATTCTTCACTGGGCGTATTGAACAAGAGAATGACGATGGCATCACTGATATCTGGCAGGATTCGGCAGATGAAGAGGGTGAAACCTATGACAACACTGAAGAGTGGGATCAGAAAGAGATAGAGTCCTGCTCTGATTTGCTGCAGCTCTCTCGTCCTGTATTACCTAGCAAAACATTGGATATTCATTATCGTTCGGCCTACCGAGAACTGATTAACTTCTCTAACAGTGCTTTCTATGACAATCGCCTTAACATTCCGGCTCAACACTCTCTGGCGCTATTAAATAGAGAGAAACCGCTATTTTTACTTGAAGTAGACGGTTGTTATCACGAACAAACGAATATTCAGGAAGCGGTGAGAGTGGTTGAGTTGCTCGCCGATCTCTGGCGAATCCCTTATGAAAAACGTCCTTCGG
The DNA here is from genome assembly GCA_000307305.1 of Enterobacteriaceae bacterium B14. Classification (GTDB taxonomy): domain Bacteria; phylum Pseudomonadota; class Gammaproteobacteria; order Enterobacterales; family Enterobacteriaceae; genus B14. The sequence continues at coordinate 1,197,140 of DF158882.1, read as the reverse complement.
TTGGTGTCGTCACCTTTAACCAAAAACAGGCCACGTTAATTCAGGATGCCTTAGAGTATCGAGCAGGGAAAGATCCTGATTTCCAACACGCTTATTATCTGGAAAGCCAGCGTCAGGATCGGGGCGAAGATATGTCGCTTTTTGTGAAGAACGTAGAGAATGTGCAGGGAGACGAGCGCGACTTTATTATCTTCTCAACGACCTTTGGGCGTAGCCCGCAAGGTATTTTCCGCCGCCAGTTCGGTGTTCTCGGGCAAAAAGGCGGGGAGCGCCGTCTCAATGTCGCTATCAGCCGAGCTCGGGAGAGGGTTGTGGTGATTACGTCTATGCCAATTAACGATATCTCTGACTTTTTAACCACCCGCCGTGCACCTGCCACATCAAGAGATTATCTACAAGGCTATCTGGAATATGCTCGCCTCATTACCGCAGGGCACATTACGGAGGCCGATTCACTGCTGGCAAGAATGGGCAACAGCGCTGAGTTAGCCGCTTTCCATCAACCGCAAAGCGATGGGGTCGTAGACAGTGTTGCTCATTATCTTCGCTCTCAGGGCTGGCGCGTCACTAGTGGCACTCGCAACGGAGCATTCTATTTTGACTGTCTCGTTGAGGATGCGTCATCCGGCAAGTATCTGCTCGGTATTGAGTGTGATGCGCCACGGCATCCTCTGCTAGAGAGAGCTAGAACCCGTGAGATCTGGCGGCCAGACGTATTGAAAAAGGTCGTCTCTTCTCGCCACCGTATCTCAGCCCAACGCTGGTATGCAGAGCCTGAACAGGAAAAACAGCGATTAGATGAGGCCTTGCAGAGAGTGATTAACGGCGGGAAGCCTTTAGTCGAAGAGCAAGGGGAGCTAGAGAGTGGAAACAGCGTAAGCTAATTCCACTCAATCTCAAGGGTGAGGCACTACCTAAAATTGTGTGATCCTCACCGCAAATCAACACATTCAGCTTCGGCTTTGTGCATTTGCATAATGTGTTGTGTGATATCTCTCAGTATGCTGCTGGATTCAGCGACTTAAAGGAGATCTTCGCATGGCCGCATACCACCTCGACTCTAAACTGGCGCAAGAGATTGTTGCCCGAACCATGAAAATCATTGATAGCAACATTAATGTGATGGATGCGAGAGGGAGAATTATCGGCAGCGGCGATCAAGATCGTATCGGAGAACTGCACGAAGGTGCATTGCTGGCGCTGTCACAGGGCAGAATCGTTGATATTGATGATGTTATCGCACTCCATCTACAAGGGGTCCGGCCTGGTATTAATCTGCCGTTACGTATTGATGGTGACATCGTCGGAGTAATTGGCTTAACGGGGAACCCAGGCCAGTTACGGCAATATGGTGAGTTGGTCTGCATGACGGCGGAGATGATGTTAGAGCAGGCTCGTCTGCTGCATATCTTGGCTCAAGACAGTCGCCTACGGGAAGAGCTGGTTCTCAACCTGATCCGTACCGAAGAATTGACCCCCGCGCTAACCGATTGGGCACAAAGGCTAGGAATCGACCTTAACCAGCCTCGTATTGCGGCAGTCGTCGAAATAGACAGTGGGCAGCTTGGCGTCGATAGTGCGATGGCAGAGCTGCAACAGCTACAAACCTTGCTCACCATGCCAGAGCGCAATAACCTCATCGCGATTCTCTCACTTACCGAAATGGTGGTATTAAGGCCTGCGCTAAACAGCCATGGACGTTGGGATGCAGAAGAACACCGCCGTTCAATGGATACATTACTTTCACGTATCACTGAGCGTGGAGAGCTACGAGTACGAATGGCTTTGGGCAATTTCTTCACAGGAACGGGCAGCATTGCCCGCTCTTACCGCACGGCAAGTACAACGATGATGGTGGGTAAACAGCGGATGCCAGAGCAGCGCAGTTACTACTATCAGGATCTGATCTTGCCCGTTCTGTTAGATAGTTTACGTGGCGGCTGGCAAGCTAATGAACTGGCTCGTCCGTTGGAACGTTTACGTGCCACGGATAACAATGGTCTTCTAAGGCGCACCTTAGCGTGCTGGTTTCTGAATAATGCACACCCAACGGCCACGGCAAAAGCATTATTTATTCATCGTAATACGCTGGAATATCGGCTTAAACGGATATCAGAACTCACAGGATTAAACCTTGATAACCTTGATGACAGGCTGCTGCTGTATATTGCGTTGCAACTGGGGGAACAGGGGTGAGGCGTGCACTTGCCTTATAAAAAATACCTCTATCTAGTATTAGATAGAGGCATTTTCTTGGTACCATTGTTTTAACTATCAAGTCACCGGCGCAGGGTTAAATATCGCCAGCGCATTCTGTAATCCCCATTGATCTGACCACGTTTTCTTCGTGCCGCTTGCAATCTCGAGAATAAACTCGAATAACTGCCAGCCCACGTCTTCTATTGTTGCTTCGCCTGTTGCGATTGTCCCTGCGTTGATATCCATCAAATCGTGCCAGCGTTCCGCTAAAGCGGTACGGGTCGCCATTTTGATCACAGGAACAGCGGCTAAGCCGTATGGCGTCCCTCGGCCTGTAGTAAATACCTGAACGGTAATACCGGAGGCGAGCTGCTGTGTGCCACACACAAAGTCACTGGCAGGTGTTGCTGCATAGATAAGGCCGCGTTTAGTTGGGCGTTGCCCCGGAGAGAGCACTTCAACAATCGCGCTGGTACCCGATTTTGCGATAGAGCCTAGGGCTTTTTCTACCACGTTGGATAACCCACCTTTCTTGTTACCCGGTGATGGGTTGGCGCTGCGATCTGTTTGCCCCATGCTCAGATAGTTATCATACCAAGCCATCTCCTCTAGCAGGCGCTTACCCACTTCTTCTGTGGCTGCGCGAGGTGTTAACAGATGGATGGCATCGCGTACTTCAGTCACCTCAGAGAACATCACTGTTGCGCCACAGCGCACTAGCAAATCAGAGGCAAAGCCGACAGCAGGGTTGGCGGTAACACCAGAGAATGCATCACTTCCGCCGCACTGCATTCCAACAATCAATTCGGAAGCAGGGCAGGTTTCACGTTGGCGCTGATTCAGGCGTTTTAAGTGACGCTCTGCGATAACCAGAATATCGTCAACCATAGAACGGAAGCCGATGTGTTTTTCATCTTGCAAACGCACAATATCTAAATCGCCTATCTCAATAGGTTGAACATCTGGCGTGCCTTGCAAAAGACGCTCTGGCTGGAGTTTTTCACACCCTAGCCCGACGACCATTACTTCGCCGCCAAAGTTGGCGTTAAGGGCAAGGTTATGGATGGTTCTGATAGGCACGATCGCCGCAGGTGCGTTAATAGCAACGCCGCAACCATATAAATGATTTAGACCTACCACACCATCAACATTCGGATATTTAGGCAGCAGATCACGTTCGATAATTTTAACGACATAATCAACCACGCCAGCTACACAGTGCACGCTGGTGGTAATGCCAAGCAGGTTCTTGGTACCTACGCTGCCATCTGTATTGCGGTAACCTTGAAAGGTATAGCCTTCTAGTATAGGTAAAGGTTCTGGGACGCGAGTTGCCAATGGCAGTGTATTGAGTGCAGGAGCCATTGGTAACTCGACCAATGATTCATCAATCCAGCCGCCACGGCTAATATCACGCACCGCATAGCCAATTATTTCCCCATAACGAATAATGTCGCCACCAGCAGGGATATTCACTAAGGCGACTTTATGGCCCTGAGGAATGGTCTCAATTAATTCTAAACCGCAACTAAATCGGGTTCCGGCACTTAGCCCATCATTATTGACAACAATGGCGACATTATCCAAATCATGCACTTTGATATAAAGTGGTGCGTCTTCCGATTTATGACTCACTGACATGATGCCATCCTTATTTGGTTTATTTTTAGGTCATTTCAAATTTAGAAATTATTGAATCACTGTTTCTGCCGTTAATATACTATTTGTTAAAAAGATTTATTAATAAGATAGGCTTTTCTAATAAAGTAAATCACCTATTTTACTCACTCATATCTGAGATATTTTTTAACTTTAAATATATTGGCTAACTCGTTTCTGCTCGTAAAGAAGTATACGCGACGAATCGACTATTCAGTATTATGCAATTGCCCATATCTGTTAAATAAATGAATATTATATTTGTTCATAGTGCCAATGGTGAGTGAGCGCTGTCACGAAAAACGATGCATTAACATGCCCGCATAATCTGGCTTGGTAACTGGTTTGCTTCCTAATGGAGAGTGAAAAATCCTTTTCGTGATCTACTCCGCATTAATGTGTGCAAATGACAAAAAAATGATATTATTTAATTGCCACGTTAGGTCATTTGCCCAGTGATTTATTTTTGGCAGATATCTATACTGACTCCGAATTAAAAAGTGAGAATTATTATTTCTGCCGGGTTAACCGTTACGCTCAATAAAATAACCTAAATACAAAAATCTCATTCTGGATATTAAACAAACAACGTATTTCCAGAATGATTACCCTTTGCAGCTATAATTCAGGAGTTCGTTATGGATATAGTCAACTCAGCCACGGGCACGTTACAAAAAAGAACACATGCTCGTTACTGGATTGTGGTGATGTTATTTATCGTCACCTCATTTAATTACGGCGATCGTGCAACACTCTCTATTGCTGGCTCTGCCATGTCGCAAGATATTGGCCTCGACTCTGTCGGATTAGGGTATATCTTCTCCGCTTTCTCTTGGGCCTATGTTATCGGGCAAATCCCGGGCGGATGGCTGCTCGACCGTTTTGGATCCAAGCGGGTCTATTTCTGGAGCATCTTCATCTGGTCCTTGTTCACGTTTATGCAAGGGTTTGTCGATCTGTTTAGCGGCTCTGCGATCGTCATTTCACTCTTTGCCCTACGTTTTCTAGTGGGTTTAGCTGAAGCGCCTTCCTTCCCTGGTAATAGCCGAATTGTTGCGGCGTGGTTCCCTGCTCAGGAGCGTGGTACGGCGGTATCTATCTTTAACTCTGCCCAATACTTCGCCACCGTTATTTTTGCACCAATTATGGCATGGCTTACTCATGCGATTGGTTGGGCGCATGTGTTCTGGTTCATGGGTGGTTTAGGGATCATCATCAGCTTTGTTTGGTTGAAAGTCATTCATAATCCGAACGACCACCCAGGCGTGAACCAAGCAGAACTGGATCATATGAAAGCGGGTGGTGCACTGATCGATATGGATCAGGTATCAACCAAGAAAGATGTGGTGAAAGGCGAGAAGTTCAAACAGATCAAGCAGTTGATCTCTTCCCGCATGATGCTAGGGATTTATATCGGGCAGTATTGCATTAACGCCCTGACTTACTTCTTCATCACTTGGTTCCCGGTTTACTTAGTTCAAGATCGTGGTATGACCATCCTAAAAGCCGGTTTTGTGGCCTCAGTACCTGCTATTTGCGGATTTATTGGTGGTGTACTTGGCGGCATTATCTCTGACTATTTGATGCGTAAAACCAACTCTCTGACGTTTGCACGTAAAGCGCCAATCGTAGTCGGTATGTTGCTATCGATGTCCATGATTATCTGTAACTACGTCGAAACTGAGTGGATCGTCATTGGTGTGATGGCACTTGCCTTCTTTGGTAAAGGTTTAGGGGCATTAGGCTGGGCGGTGATGGCAGATACAGCACCGAAAGAGATCAGCGGCCTGAGTGGTGGTTTATTCAACATGTTCGGCAATATCTCCGGCATTGTTACGCCAATCGCTATTGGCTACATCATCGCGACCACAGGTTCTTTCAGCGGCGCTCTGGTGTATGTCGGGATTCATGCCTTGCTCGCAGTTATCAGCTATCTGTTCATCGTTGGCGATATCAAGCGTATTGAGCTGAAACCAACGAAATAAGGCCGACACTGAGACGAGGATATTTTTATGAACCATACCCAAAGCACACCCGTTATCACCGATATGAAAGTGATTCCAGTGGCAGGCTACGACAGCATGCTACTGAACATCGGCGGGGCGCACGGTGCATATTTTACTCGTAACATCGTTATTTTGACGGACAGTTCAGGTAATACCGGCGTGGGAGATGCCCTTGGTGGCGAAGTCATTTATCAGACGCTGGTTGATGCGATTCCACAAGTGAAAGGCCAGCAAATTGCTCGAATGAATAAACGTGGTGCACGTAACGATGCGGCAGCGATGCAGTATCTGATCCCCAACTGGAAATTTGATCGCAAACGCCCCATGTTTTGGTCGCTCATAACAGATTATTAAAAATAGGAATAACACCATGACTCAAACTCACTCTACCCCGGTCATTACGACCATGAAGGTCATCCCTGTTGCTGGGCATGACAGTATGTTGCTTAACCTGAGCGGTGCCCATGCGCCATTCTTCACCCGTAACATCGTGATTCTGACCGATAATGCAGGCCATACCGGTGTTGGTGAGATACCTGGCGGCGAGAAAATCCGCCAAACGCTGGAGGATGCGATACCGCTGGTTGTCGGGAAGACCATTGGTGGCTACAAGAACATTATGACGGCTGTGCGTCGCCAGTTTGCTGATAGAGACGCAGGAGGCCGTGGCCTACAAACGTTTGATCTACGAACCACTATCCATGTTGTAACGGGTATCGAAGCAGCAATGCTCGATCTGTTAGGGCAGCACTTGGGCGTTACTGTGGCCTCTTTACTGGGAGATGGACAGCAGCGTGACTCAGTAGAGATGCTGGGATACCTGTTCTATGTTGGTGACCGTAATAAAACGAATCTGCCTTATCAGAGCCAAACAACAGATAGCTGTGATTGGTATCGCCTGCGCCACGAAGAGGCTCTCAGCCCTGAGGGTGTTGTGCGTTTGGCAGAAGCGGCATACGAAAAGTATGGCTTCAACGATTTCAAACTTAAAGGCGGCGTCTTGGCGGGAAGCGAAGAGGGTGAAGCGGTAACGGCACTGTCTAAGCGTTTTCCTGAGGCAAGAATTACGCTCGACCCAAATGGCGCATGGTCTTTAGATGAGGCTATTTCTCTAGGTAAACACCTGCGCGGCGTGCTGGCATATGCTGAAGACCCTTGTGGTGCAGAGCAAGGCTTTTCTGGTCGTGAAGTGATGGCGGAGTTCCGCCGTGCGACTGGCCTACCAACAGCGACCAATATGATCGCGACAGATTGGCGTCAGATGGGTCATACGCTCTCTTTACAGTCGGTCGATATTCCACTTGCCGACCCGCACTTCTGGACGATGAATGGCTCAGTTCGTGTGGCGCAAATGTGCCATGAGTTTGGGCTGACATGGGGCTCTCACTCTAATAACCACTTTGATATCTCATTGGCGATGTTTACTCACGTTGCGGCTGCTGCTCCGGGTGATATTACGGCTATCGATACTCACTGGATCTGGCAGGAAGGGAACCAGCGTTTAACGAAAGAACCATTACAAATCGTAGGTGGACGTGTCGAAGTGCCTCAGAAGTCGGGCTTGGGTATTGAACTGGATATGGATCAGGTACTGAAAGCGAATGAACTGTACAAAAAACATGGACTAGGTGCGCGTGACGATGCAATGGGTATGCAGTTCCTCGTACCAAACTGGACATTTGATAACAAACGCCCTTGCTTAGTCCGATAAGACTTTCAGCCGTTAACTACCCTACCTGCGAATACGATGCGGGTAGGGCGAAACATTTAAGGAATCAACATGAACAAGCAAAGTTATCCGAACCGTTTCCGCCAGGATCTGATTCAGGGCAAAACCCTGATTGGGTGCTGGAGTGCTTTAGCAAACCCCATCTCAACGGAAGTTCTGGGGCTGGCTGGCTTTGACTGGCTGGTATTAGATGGTGAGCATGCACCAAACGATATCACCACGTTCATCCCGCAGCTTATGGCGCTGAAAGGCAGCGTAAGTGCTCCCGTTGTTCGCCCGCCAAGTAACGAGCCCGTCATTATTAAACGTTTGCTGGATATCGGTTTTTACAATTTCCTGATCCCATTTGTTGAGAGCGAAGAAGAGGCCGTTCGCGCCGTTGCCTCTACTCGTTACCCACCAGCGGGGATACGTGGCGTATCTGTCGGGCATCGTAGTAACCATTACGGCTCATTGCCGGATTACTTCGCCACCATTAACGACAACATCACGGTGATGGTGCAAATCGAAAGTCAGGAAGGCGTCGATAATCTGGATGCTATCGCTGCCGTTGATGGCGTCGACGGGATATTTGTCGGCCCAGGCGATCTCTCTGCTGCGTTGGGTTATTTGGGAGAGCCGAATCACCCAGAAGTGCAGAAAGTGATTCAGCACATTTTTGCACGAGCGAAAGCCCACGGTAAGCCGTGCGGCATTTTGGCACCAGCAGAAGCAGATGCGCGTCGTTACCTAGAATGGGGTGCTCAGTTTGTTGCAGTTGGCAGTGATTTAGGTGTTTTTCGCAGCGCGACCAAAGCGCTATGCGACAAGTTTAAAGCATAAGTTGAATGCGTAGTTTGCCAATATTCAGCTAACAGAAAGGCAGTGACCAGTTGGAATAAACAGTGTTTTCGCCGCTCGGGCGGCAGTTTCATTATTTTGATAAGGATTGAACGATGAAAATCGGATTTATTGGTTTAGGAATTATGGGCAAACCGATGAGCAAAAACCTGCTGAAAGCGGGTTACTCTCTGGTGGTTATGGACAGAAACATGCAGGCAGTAGAAGAAGTGGTTGCTGCCGGTGCTACCTTTGCTGCCAGCGCGAAAGAGGTTGCTGCACAAAGTGACATCATTATCACCATGCTGCCTAACTCGCCACAGGTGAAAGAGGTAGCGTTGGGTGAAGATGGAATTATTGATGGGGCTAAACCGGGCACTATTTTTATCGATATGAGCTCTATCGCTCCGCTAGCGAGTCGTGAAATCAGCGAAGCACTGGCTGCTAAGCAGATTAAAATGTTGGATGCACCAGTGAGTGGTGGAGAGCCTAAAGCCATCGACGGAACGATGTCGGTGATGGTAGGTGGTGATAAAGCCGTATTTGACCACTGTTTCGCAGTAATGAAGGCAATGGCTGGTTCTGTTGTCCATACTGGTGATATTGGTGCAGGTAACGTAACCAAACTGGCAAATCAGGTGATTGTTGCCCTGAATATCGCGGCGATGTCTGAAGCACTCGTATTGGCAACTAAAGCGGGTGTTAACCCTGACCTAGTTTTCCAAGCGATTCGCGGTGGTTTGGCGGGTAGCACTGTGCTGGAAGCGAAAGCGCCGATGGTCATGGACAGAAACTTCAACCCAGGTTTCCGTATCGACCTACATATTAAAGATTTGGCTAATGCGCTGGATACCTCACACGGTGTTGGCGCACAGTTACCGCTAACAGCGGCGGTGATGGAAATGATGCAGGCTCTGAAAGCCGATGATATGGGAACCTGCGATCACAGTGCGCTGGCTCGCTACTATGAGAAATTAGCAAAAATCGAAGTGAAGCGATAAGAGACAGGCCTGATACTGAATTCGCCGTTGAGTATCAGGCAGCTATCCAAACTAGTTGAGGCTGTATCAACGTGGTGAGCGACAGCGTCAATTAGGAGGGATGCAAAGAGAATTGTTGAGATGGATTCTTATCAGACAAAATCATTACGTTCGCTTTAGCAGCACGGATATCTTATGAAGATTGTGATCGCACCGGATTCGTATAAAGAGAGTTTATCGGCTTTAGATGTGGCTACCGCTATCGAAGCGGGGTTTAAAGATATTTATCCTGACGCTGATTATTACAGAGTACCAGTTGCAGACGGTGGTGAAGGAACGGTAGATGCGATGGTGGCTGCTACCCAAGGAAAGAAAATTACGGTTAACGTAACGGGACCATTAGGCGAAAAGAGAGAGGCATTTTTCGGTATTTCTGGCGATGGAACCTGTGCTTTTATCGAAATGGCGGCAGCCAGTGGTTTAGAGCTTGTTCCCGCAGATAAACGTGCACCATTAAAAACCACCTCTTACGGAACGGGGGAACTCATCCGTAGTGCGTTGGATTACGGTGTCCGACACTGCATTATCGGCATTGGTGGTAGTGCCACTAATGATGGTGGTGCGGGTATGGTTCAGGCATTGGGCGGTAAACTTCTCACCAAAGAGGGCGAAGAAATAGGCTTTGGCGGTGGGGAAATAGGCCGTATTGCACAGATTGATATCAGCAATCTGGAGCCTAGGCTGAAAGAGTGCAAGATTGAAGTAGCCTGTGATGTGACTAATCCCCTGACGGGAAATAACGGCGCATCCGTTATCTTTGGCCCGCAAAAAGGGGCAACAGCGCAAGATATCGCGGTACTAGATAAAAACCTGACACACTTCGCTGAGGTGATACAGCGTGATCTAAATATCAGTGTGGAAAGCATCCCCGGCTCTGGTGCTGCGGGTGGGTTAGGGGCGGGGTTGCTGGCTTTTTGCCATGCGGAGCTGCGCCAAGGAATAGAAATTGTGACAGAAGCGCTGGGGCTGGCATCGTTAATTGAAAAGGCAGATCTCGTTATTACGGGGGAAGGGCGAATGGATAGCCAGAGCATCAATGGCAAAGTTCCCGTTGGTGTTGCCAAGATTGCAAAACGATTTAATAAGCCGGTGATCGGTATTGCAGGCTCGTTATCGGAAGATGTGGGGGTTGTGCACGATTATGGTGTGGATGCAGTATTTAGTGTGCTCTTCAAGATTTGTACGCTAAATGAAGCCATGGATAGTGCATATAAAAACATCTTTATGGCCTCACGGAATATTGCTGCAGTCTTAAAGTTAGGTGAGTCTCTTCCATATAGTATGACGAAAGAATAAAGATACTTTTATTAAGATGACCATGTTCATTAATCTAAATTAATGATCATCTAATTGATTGTAATAATGTTTTTAATGCAGCGGCTTAATAGTGTATGAATTTAATGTCATGCAAAAGGGCTGCTGTACCTTCTTTTCACCACTGTTTTTTTTAAATACGTTATATTTTAAATAATCTATGTTGAATGAAAATCAGGATGAATATGAGCATTTCGCTCATATGGCATGGTGTGGGATTATTGCCGCCGACCTCGCTTGGAAATATGGCACCATTAAATCTCTTTACGGCGAACATTTTTTTCTGACTCGCTGGTTAGCGACCTCCCTTAAAAAAAGAACCTTTCCTCGCTGTGTGGCTAGTGAATTAAACAGTTTAATTGATATGGCAAAACGAGAGGGGCCAAATGCCAAGTTATATCAGAAGTTAAAAAACATCTGGTATTCCTGCACGGGAAACGTACTTCATCGTGAAGATGTATTTCGGCTTACTTATCTTCTCTCTGTGTTTAAGGATGAAGGGTGGGAGACGGTCATCGGTAACAAAGCCGATTGGCCTAGCACTAGTACTCTTTTGGATGGCTCCATCCTATTTCTTGAGAGAGAACCGCTGAGAACGGCATTCAGTGTAGAAGGAAAGCTAGTGACGCCACTTGAGTTATTTATCAAGGGAGATTTTAGCGCAGTAGCGTGCAGATTAGATGAGCTGAACTTTCATTATCAATACTATGCGCCATTACAGGACATGCTCAATGGGTGCTGGCAATTTACAATAGCGCCACTTTAGTTAGATTTTTTGTCGTTGAAATCGCTATTTTGAGGTGTGTTGAACGGGTCTAGCTAAATAAGAAGGGCGCTATTTACGTCTCTCTCTTGACTCGGTATAGCGAAAAATGTTTTCTGTCCTCCTGTTTACATTGCATTCTTATATCGATGCTTATGTCCCCCCATCTTTTCGGGGCTTACTTTATGATGACGGAAAATAATGAAATCGGCTCTAAATAAGAAACCTAATTACCGCAAGGTATTGATTTTAAGTGCTTGTGCTGTGCTCGCTGTACTGTTCATAACGTATAAAATGTGGCCTGAACCAGTAAGCTACCAAACGATCAAGGTAGAGAAAAAAGACATCGAGCAAAGTGTCTTGGCCACTGGGCAGTTAGATGCTGTGCGTAAAGTTGATGTGGGGGCTCAGGTCAGTGGGCAGATGCAAAAGCTCTATGTGGAAATAGGCGACAGTGTCACCCAAGGCCAGCTTTTAGCCGTTATCGATCCACAGCAAGCCCAGAACCAGATTTTAGAAGTTGAAGCATCGCTAGAAGAACTTAATGCTCAATTGACACAAGCAAAAGCAGAGCTGAAATTTGCTGAGGTGACGTTAGCACGCCAGCAAAAACTGGCGAAAGTGCAGGCGGTATCGCGTCAGGAACTCGATAGAGCCGTTACTGAGGTCGCGGTTAAAAAAGCCAGCATTGGTACCATCAATGCGCAGGTCAATAAGAGCAAGGCGAGTCTGGATACGGCTAAAATCAATCTGGACTACACCAAGATAGTCGCACCTATGGATGGTGAAGTGGTACAAATTACCACGTTAGAAGGGCAGACTGTGATTGCCGCACAACAGGCGCCGAACATTTTGACACTGGCAAATATGGGCACGATGCTGGTTAAGGCTCAAGTGTCTGAAGCTGATGTTATCCGCCTTAAACCGGGGCAACCGGCATGGTTTACTGTGCTGGGTGACCCGACGACCCGCTTTCAGGGAACGTTGAAGGATATTCAACCGACGCCAGAAAAAGTGAACGACGCTATTTTCTACTATGCTCGCTTTGAAGTGCCTAATGAAAAAGGATTGTTGCGCTTACAGATGACAGCACAGGTGCATATTATCCTGGCTGGTGAGAAGCAGGTTTTGGCTGTTCCTTTGGCAGCGCTAGGTGAGAAGCAGCCCGATGGACGCTATAAAGTGGCGATTCTGAATAAAGACAAAGAAGAAGAGCGCTTGGTGACGATTGGCGCACGCAATAACGTAGATGTTCATGTGATCTCTGGTCTGAAAGAGGGGGATAATGTGATCATCAGCCGTGGTGCAGTGGAAGAGATGCCATGACAGCACTGCTAGAGCTAAAAGATATTCGCCGCAGCTACCGCTCCGGCGATCAAATTGTCGATGTGCTAAAAGGGGTTTCCCTTAAGATTGAAGCGGGCGAGATGGTGGCCATTATCGGTGCTTCAGGCTCAGGAAAATCGACCTTAATGAATATTCTGGGCTGCTTAGACAAGCCCAGTGCTGGAACCTACTGTGTTGCTGGGCAGGATGTTGCCCAGATGAGCAACGACGAACTGGCGGCACTGCGCCGTGAGCACTTTGGCTTCATCTTCCAGCGTTACCATCTTTTACCCCACCTTAGTGCTAACCATAATGTCGAAGTGCCCGCTGTTTATGCAGGGATGGGCAAGGCGGAACGCCATCAGCGCGCGAGTGAACTGTTACAGCGCCTTGGATTAGGTGAACGAACAGCGTATTCCCCTTCACAGCTCTCCGGTGGGCAGCAGCAGCGCGTGAGTATTGCCAGAGCCTTGATGAACGGTGGGCAAGTTATCTTAGCGGATGAACCAACAGGAGCGCTGGATAGCCACTCAGGGAAAGAGGTGATGGGTATTCTCAAACAGCTTAAAGCGCAGGGACATACTGTGGTGATTGTTACCCACGATCCTGCTATTGCGGCTCAGGCTGAGAGAGTCATTGAGATCCATGATGGAGAGATAACGGCGGATCGCCAGCAAACAAGGCAAGACGATGTGGCACCTTCACTTATCGAGCCTGCTGCTACGAAGGTTCAACCTAGCGGATGGCCACAAGTTATTGGCCGTTTTAGAGAAGCTTTTTCTATGGCTTGGCTCGCGATGGCGGCGAACAAGATGCGCACAGCGTTGACCATGCTAGGGATTATTATCGGTATCGCCTCTGTGGTATCGATCGTCGTGATTGGGGATGCTGCAAAACAGATGGTGCTGGCGGATATCCGTTCTATCGGTACGAATACGATGGATATCTACCCTGGAAAAGATTTTGGTGATGATGACCCTTCGACGGCAAGGGCGCTAACGGTGGATGATATGGCGGCGCTGGGGGCGCAACCTTATGTGAAAGACGTCTCCCCTGCGATTTCCGGCAGTATGCGCCTGCGTTTTGGCAATACGGATGTTCCTGCCAATGTTGCTGGTGTGAGTGAGCAGTACTTTGGTGTTTTTGGTATGACAATGTCGGAGGGAACCACGCTTAGTAGTGAGCAGATGCAGGCTCAGTCTCAGGTGGTGGTGATAGACCAAAATACGCTACGTCTCCTATTCCCAGACCAAAAAAAGGTGGTGGGAAAAGTGATACTCATCGGCAATATGCCTGCGACCATCGTAGGCGTTGCTGCAGAGAAAAAAATGATGTTCGGCGGTGGCAATTCGCTACGTGTCTGGATCCCTTACACCACAATGGGAACGCGTCTAAAAGGGCAATCTTGGTTTGACCAAATTACCGTGCGTATTCGCGACAATTACAACAGCAAAGAAGCCGAGCAGCAGGTGACGCGACTATTGGAGTTACGGCACGGCAAGAAAGATTTCTTCACTTTCAATATGGATACGATGGTACAAGCGGCTGAGAAAACGACTCAGACGTTACAATTGTTTCTCACTTTAGTAGCGGTTATTTCACTGATTGTAGGCGGTATTGGCGTGATGAATATTATGCTGGTGTCTGTGACAGAACGAACCAAAGAGATCGGTATTCGCATGGCGGTAGGGGCGAGGTCTAGCGATGTTTTGCAGCAGTTTTTGATTGAAGCTGTATTGGTTTGTCTAGTTGGGGGCGCACTAGGCATTACGCTGTCATTTATGATTGGTTTACTGGTTCAGTTGTTATTACCGGGCTGGACGATCAGTTTCCCACCATTTGCACTATTTAGTGCATTTCTCTGTTCAACGGGGATTGGCGTGGTATTTGGTTATCTCCCAGCCCGCAGCGCAGCACGTTTAGACCCTATTGATGCGTTAGCACGAGAGTAACGAGTCATGGGTTTTATCGGAATGCAGCATTGATATAAAGACGGGATAGTTGTGAGATAAGAAACGGAGTTTAGGCTCCGTTTCTTATGGAATATAAAAAAGTTTTGACGATATCAGGCGGTAGCAGGTTCGTTTTCAATGGGAATAATCGCGCTTGCGTGATTCCCTTTTGGCCCTTCATGAACACTAAAATGAACCTGTTGGCCTGCTCTTAGGGTTCGGTAACCATCCATTTGGATGGTGGAGTAGTGGGCGAAAATATCCTCCCCCCCTTCAGTAGGGCAGATAAACCCAAAGCCTTTTGCATTGTTAAACCACTTTACAGTACCCGTCTCCATAACTTCTACATCCCTCGCAAGATACTTCTGTTAGTTAGATGAGAGCATGATATTTCTACTGTGATTGTTATAATACCCAACGTCCTATCTGCTTCTGTGTAAGCTACATTCATGGATTTACGTATCATTTAAGGTTTTTACTCTCTAATACGTTGCTGTGTGTGTACATCCAGTAGAATTCAATATACCGACTAAAACTAAATGGTAATGAGCTTACCGATTTACACTTTAGTGAATGAGGGAAGAGCGTCAAGCAATCACTCTTTTTGTTGCAAATTTGTTTCTAAAAGTTTGAAGTAGATAACGCTATTACCGTCGATGGACTATTTTTTTAAGTAGGAAGACGATAAGTTGATCATTCTTAGCAAGAGATGATTTTGTTTATCGGCGTTTTGGAGGAGATGGCTTATATTCAAGATAGGCTATTTCGGTAAATCAACATGTTTTGTTGTTTTCAAATGGGTTAGCAAAGTGATGGGCCAGTAATGGGTAACGCTAAAGAGCTCTGGGATTTAGAGCAAACAGTAGAAAAAAAGCAGAGTGATGCGGTAAAACCGCCGTCTATGTATAAAGTTATATTGAACAATGATGATTATACACCGATGGAGTTTGTGATAGACGTTCTGCAAAAGTTCTTTTCTTATGATATTGAACGAGCAACACAGTTGATGTTAGCTGTTCATCATCAAGGTAAAGCGGTATGTGGCGTGTTTACGGCTGAAGTGGCAGAAACGAAAGTTGCTTTTGTTAACCGCTACGCGCGGGAAAATGAACACCCACTGCTTTGTACGTTAGAAAAAGCCTGACATTAAGTAATATCTTTTGGGGAGGTGCCTATGCTCAATCAAGAACTGGAACTCAGTCTCAACATGGCCTTTGCCAGAGCGAGGGAATACCGCCATGAGTTCATGACAGTGGAACACTTATTGCTGGCACTGTTGGGTAACCCTTCTGCGCGTGATGCGCTAGAAGCTTGCCGTGTGGATTTGGCTACGTTGCGTCAAGAATTGGAAACGTTCATCGAACAGACCACTCCGGTTTTACCTGCAACAACTGAAGAGCGTGATACTCAACCCACTTTAAGCTTTCAGCGTGTCTTACAACGCGCTGTATTCCATGTTCAGTCTTCTGGTCGCAGTGAAGTGACTGGAGCGAATGTGTTGGTGGCTATTTTTAGCGAGCAGGAGTCTCAGGCTGCCTATCTGCTGCGTAAACATGATGTTAGCCGCCTAGATATCGTCAATTTTATTTCCCATGGTGTTCGCAAAGATGAAGAGGCTGGGCCTGCACCTGGTGCTGAAAACCCATCCAGCGAAGAGCCTGCTGCGGGTAACGAAGATCGGATGGAGAATTTCACCACCAATCTGAATCAGTTGGCCAGAGTTGGGGGGATTGACCCACTTATTGGTCGCGATAAAGAGTTGGAGAGAGCCATCCAGGTTTTATGCCGTCGTCGTAAGAACAACCCGTTACTGGTGGGAGAATCCGGCGTGGGTAAAACCGCGATTGCGGAAGGGTTGGCATGGCGTATCGAGCAACATGATGTACCGGAAGTGATTGCGGATTGCACTATCTACTCTCTGGATATTGGTTCTCTTCTCGCTGGCACGAAATACCGCGGTGATTTTGAAAAACGTTTTAAAGCCCTGCTCAAGCAGCTTGAACAGGATAAGAGCAGCATTCTGTTTATTGATGAAATCCATACGATCATCGGTGCGGGTGCCGCGTCTGGTGGGCAAGTAGATGCCGCTAACTTGATTAAGCCGCTGCTTTCTAGCGGTAAGATTCGGGTTATTGGTTCTACAACCTATCAGGAGTTCAGCAATATTTTTGAGAAGGATAGGGCGTTAGCGCGTCGTTTCCAGAAAATTGATATTACTGAGCCTTCTACAGAAGAGACTGTGCAGATCCTCAGTGGTTTGAAGGCGAAGTATGAGGCTCACCACGATGTTCGCTATACTGCGAAAGCCCTGCGTGCGGCGGTAGAGCTATCGGTGAAATATATCAATGATCGTCATCTGCCGGATAAGGCGATTGATGTTATCGATGAAGCGGGTGCTCGCAGCCGCCTCATGCCGGTGAGTAAGCGTAAGAAAACCGTCAACGTTGCTGATATTGAATCCGTGGTGGCGCGCATTGCCCGTATTCCAGAGAAATCGGTATCAGCCAGCGATCGTGACGTGTTGAGATCGTTGGGCGATCGTTTGAAAATGCTGGTCTTTGGTCAAGATGATGCGATTGATGTGTTGACTGAGGCTATCAAGATGAACCGAGCTGGGTTGGGACAAGAGCATAAACCAGTAGGTTCTTTCCTATTTGCTGGCCCTACGGGTGTCGGTAAAACAGAGGTCACGGTTCAGCTCTCTAAAGCATTGGGCATCGAACTGCTACGGTTTGATATGTCTGAGTATATGGAGCGCCACACGGTTAGCCGCTTGATTGGTGCACCTCCGGGCTATGTCGGTTTTGAACAAGGTGGATTGTTGACGGATGCGGTGATTAAACATCCTCACTCCGTTGTGCTACTGGATGAAATCGAAAAAGCTCACCCAGACGTATTCAATCTCCTGCTACAGGTGATGGATAACGGCACCCTGACGGATAACAACGGTCGCAAGGCAGATTTCCGCAATGTGATCTTAGTGATGACGACGAACGCTGGTGTTCGTGAGATCCAACGTAAATCCATCGGTTTTACGCAACAAGATACCAGTATTGATGCGATGGACGAGTTGAAAAAAATCTTCACACCGGAGTTCCGTAACCGTTTGGATAACACGATTTGGTTCAACCATTTATCACCAGAAATCATTCAATTGGTTGTTGATAAGTTTGTTGTTGAACTACAGGCTCAATTGGACGCAAAAGGCGTATCACTTGAGGTGAGTAAAGAAGCTCGCAACTGGCTGGCTGAAAAAGGTTACGACAAAGCGATGGGCGCACGCCCAATGACCCGCTCAATCCAAGAAAATCTGAAAAAGCCACTGGCGAATGAACTGCTCTTTGGTGCACTGGTTGATGGCGGCTCAGTAAAAGTTGAACTGGATGCAAAAACCAACAAACTCGCCTACCATTTTATGAGTGCCGAGAAGAAAAAGTCAGAAGGTGCAGTCCACTAATTCAATGATAAGCATGAAAAATCAAAAGGCGCGAAAGCGCCTTTTGACGTAATAAAGGCAGAGCAAGAAAGAGTTACAAGCTCAAAAAATGCGAGCCAGCAGCGCCAGATTGCAGCTATCACTCTGGTGGGCAGTATGCCTATGAACTTCGGCTTGCTGCCAACTGTGGTGTGAGAAACGCGCTGTGAAAATAATTCCGACATGCTTCCATGGCGGGTGTAAATGTAATGCCACGACGCCATGCCAACCCAACACTCATAGGATGCACTTGTTCATGTAGTGTGCGAGTTTCGATACGCTTTCGTTCAAGTGACCAAGGACGATAAACCAAGTCAGATAAAATGGATATCCCCTGCCCATTCGCCACCATGCTACGCACTGATTCGACCGAACTCGTGCGTAACATAATATTTGGCTCCAGCCCCGTCTGCATCCAATAGCGCATCGCACTCTGGTCGGCTTCGTCTACCGTCAGCATGATAAAAGGTTCAGAGGCTAAATCTGCTAAGTCCAAGTGCTCATGTCGCAAAAAAGGATGGCCAGCAGGAAGCCAAAGCCGGCGTTTTGAATTAATTAATGTCTCTGAAATAACGTCTGGATGCGTCAAGTTTGACGTCAATACCAACGCCATATCGAACTGCTCGGTCAAAAGCCCTTGTTCTATATTTTGCCTTTCCGTTTCATGTACCTGAAAAACAAGATTTGGATACCAGTGTGACAAACGTTGTAGGTGAAAGGGGAGAAAATATCCCATCACGGTATAACTTGCCGCCAAATTGATACTACCTTGCATTTTCGGGGTGGCTTGTGAAATGTTCAGTGCATCGTCGATATTGCGTAATACGGTGTAGGCATGGTTCAGAAACTGGCGGCCTGCATCAGTAAGAGTAACGCCCTGCTGTGAACGGATAAATAAGGGGCTATTAATACTTGCTTCCAGCGTTTGAATCGCACTGGTCACCGCAGATTGTGAAATATTCAGTTGGATCGCGGCTTGAGATATTTGGCCGATTTCAGCGGTAGCGACAAAATAGCGGATCTGTCGGAAGGTGATGCCCATTACATACTCCTAGGTATCTGTTTTACAGATATCAACCCATCAAAAAAAACGTCTTTTCGATGAATATTGCACACTATACATTCAATGTGAAACATTACCTTAACAAAAAGAGCGAATACATATGACAGAAGTCGACATCAATTCAGACCTTGGCGAAAATTTTGGCCCTTGGATCATCGGTGATGGGGTCGATGAACAGATTATGACGCTGATCAGTTCAGCGAATGTCGCCACAGGGTTTCACGCAGGCGATCCCGTCATTATGCAGCAAACGGTTGCTTTGGCTCGAGAGAAGGGGGTAGCGGTAGGGGCGCATCCTGGATTTCGTGACTTAGTGGGATTTGGCCGTCGCCATATTGCTGCCAGTCCACAGGAAACAACCTATGAGATGCTGTATCAGTTAGGTGCGCTGCGGGAATTTGCGTCACTACATGATTTACCGTTGCAGCACATCAAACCACATGGCGCGCTGTATATGCATTTATCCCGCAATGAAGAAGCCGCACACCACTTTATTACCACGCTACACCGCTTAGACCCAGAACTGAAAGTTTTTTGTATGCATGGTTCCGCTATCTGGCATGAGGCTGTTGCTATTGGTCAACCGGTGGTATGCGAATTCTATGCCGATCGAGAATATGACAAGAGTGGTTCAATTGTCTTCACCCGTAAGGTTGCACCGTTAGACCCGAAGGCTGTCGCCGCAAAAGTGCTGCGTGCTTGCCAGCAAGGGCTAGTACAAACGGTCGATGGTGTCGACATCAACATCCAGTTTTCTTCGGTGTGTTTACACAGTGATACACCGGGCGCTGTTCCTCTGTTACAGGCGATAGTTCAAAGCTTGCGGCAGGCGAATATCACTATTGCAGTACCTAGGTAATTTATTTAATCCAGGAGAAATTATGAGCACAATAGAAATTTATTCACCTTTACCCGGTATTTTCTACCGATCACCTTCTCCCGATAAGCCTCCGTTTGCTGTGGATGGGCAGTCCGTTGAGGCGGATACGGTTATTGGCCTGATCGAAGTGATGAAGCAGTTTAGTGAAGTTTTAGCAGAGCAGTCGGGCAGTAATATTCAGTTTCTGATCGCTAACGGTGCGGATGTTGAGCCGGGGCAACTTATTGCCACCCTTGAAATTATTTAGCGAGAAGGGAAACACTATGGCGATAAAAAAATTGCTGATTGCCAACCGTGGTGAGATTGCCGTAAGGATTATTAATGCTGCGAAGAAATTGCATATTCCTACGGTACTGGCTTGTAGTGAAATCGATGTTGACTCATTGGCAGCGAAGATAGCCGACCAGATTGAAGTGCTTGGCCCGGCTCGTTCCGAGCACAGTTATCTGAATATACCGGCAGTCATCGCTGCGGCGCAGCGTTGTGGCGCTGATGCAGTTCATCCGGGATACGGTTTTCTGGCAGAAAACGCAATTTTTGCTCAGGCTGTTGTGGATGCAGGGCTAATCTTTGTTGGGCCACAGCCTGAAACGATTGCTCGTATGGGAGACAAAGCATTAGCGAGAAGTGCCGCACAAGCAGCTGGTGTGCCGGTAGTTCCTGGCTCTGTCGGCGAGGTGTGGAATTTGGATGAGGCACAACGTTGTGCCTCATCCATCGGTTTTCCTCTATTAATTAAGGCTTCTGCTGGCGGCGGCGGGCGCGGTATTCGGCATGCCTACTCATCAGAAACGCTGACTTATGAACTTCCCATTGCTCAATCTGAAGCACAGGCAGCATTTGGCCATAATGGTGTATATCTGGAGCGATTTATCACGAATGCGCGTCATATTGAGGTACAAATCCTAGGGGATGGTAATAAGGTGATTCATTTGTATGAGCGGGAGTGCTCACTGCAACGTCGGCGACAAAAAATTTTGGAGGAAGCACCATCGCCAGCCATTACTCCAGAATTACGTCAAGCATTATGCCAAAGTGCTGTGAATCTTGCTCAAAGCATCAATTATCTTGGTGCTGGTACCATTGAATATCTGGTGGATACGGACAGTGGCGAGTTCTTCTTTATTGAAATGAACACCCGCATTCAGGTGGAGCATCCCATCAGCGAGATGATAACTGGCGTAGATATCGTCGCTTGGATGTTACGTATTGCCGGTGGTGAACCCCTTTCTTTGGACCAACAGCAGATCCACATTAATGGCGCTGCACTCGAAATGCGTCTTAATGCGGAAGACCCTGAACGTAATTTCTTTCCCTGTCCCGGAACAGTCAATGAGTTGTATTGGCCACAGGGCGAAGGTATCCGTATAGATAGCCATTTGTACGAAGGTTACCGCATCCCCCCCTACTATGATTCACTGTTAGCTAAAGTGGTGATTCATGCAACTAATCGACCGAAAGCACTACAACTTGCCGCACAAGTATTGGGCGATATCCGCCTGAGTGGTATGAAAACGACGTTGCCACTGCATCAACGGCTATTAGCCAGTGATTTTCTTGCAGCCGGGGATTTCCATACCAATAGCCTAGAATCGTGGCTAACAGCAGCCACGGTCGTTACTGAGGAGTATTGATATGTCAGTATCTTCTTTACGTTACAGTTTCGGTGGTGATGAGCACCTGTTTATTGAAGTCGGCGAAGCAATGTCGATGGCAGCATTTTTCCGCAGTATGTCATTGGTTAAAGCTATTGAAGCGTTGGCTTTGCCGGGCATACTCGATGTATGTCTGGCGAACGCATCTTGTTTGGTTCGTTTTAACCCAGATGTACTGCCGCCACAGCAATTGCTGGAACAAGTGCAGAGCTTAGAAGATAGAGGTAATGCACAGCGAACGCTCACCACTCGAATTATTGAGATCCCAGTGTTGTATAACGACCCGTGGACTCACGAAACGCTGATGCGCTTTCGTGAACGTCATCAGGAACCAAACTCTACTGACTTGGAGTATGCCGCTCGTATCAATGGCTTAAAGGACGTAGACGAATTTATTGCTCAACACAGTGGTATGCCTTGGTTTGTTTCCATGGTGGGTTTTGTCGCGGGGTTACCTTTTATGTATCAGATGGTAGAGCGTGACAAGCAACTTGAGGTACCGAAATACCTTACTCCGCGCACCGACACGCCAAAGCTTTCGATTGGTCATGGTGGCTGTTTTGGCTGTATCTATTCAGTTCGCGGTGCTGGTGGTTATCAATTATTTGGTGTGACACCTGCGCCTATTTACGACCCTGAGCAGCGATTACCTTATCATCAGGAGTCGATGGTGTTTTTCCGCGCTGGCGATATTGTGCAGTTTCGTGCGATTGATCGAGAAAATTACGATCGTTGCCTTGAGCAGGTAGATAAAGGCGAATTTTCACTGCGCATCAAGCCTGTGGAGTTCGATCTGGATAGATTTGAGCGTGAACCGCTCGTCTATCATGCACATTTGCAGGAGGTATTGTATGGCGATTAATGTGATCAAACCAGGGTTGTCAAGTACGTTACAGGATGGTGGACGTGAAGGTTATTATCACCTTGGGATCCCCCCTTCTGGCGCACTGGATCGTCATGCGTTAGCTGCCGCTAATCTATTGGTTGGTAATCCAATTGACGCTACCGCACTGGAGTGCACCTTGCTGGGGCCTGAGCTATTTTTTGAACAGGATACGCTATTTGCCGTGAGTGGTGCTGTTCAGGTGATGATGCTGGATGGCAAGAAAATTCCCATGAATACCAGCGTGTTAGCACGCCGTGGGCAGCAGTTAAAATGCGGATTTGCCACGCTTGGTGCACGTAGTTATTTAGCGATAGCAGGGGGGTTCGACGTGCCTGAGGTACTTGGCTGCCGCTCCACTTACTCGCTGGGAAGTTTAGGAGGGTATCTTGGGAGAAAATTGCTGGCTGGAGATGCCTTGCCGGTGACGGCCGCGTGCGGATTGGGCATGGTAGACAAGCAGTTGCCTGAAATGTATCACCCGCAATTATCTAAACATGCGGAATTACGAGTGCTGCCGGGGATGTATATTCATCGTTTAACCGACACGGCAGTAGATAGTTTTTTTCATGACCAATGGACTGTCAGTTCAGAATCGGATCGTATTGGTTACCGTTTTCATGGTGGCCAGCCGTTGGAGTTTAAACCACGTACGCCACCGTTTGGTGCCGGTTCAGATCCGTCTAATATTGTTGATGCTTGCTATCCAATAGGCTCTATTCAGCTTCCCGGTGGGCGCACGCCGATAGTGCTTCAACGAGATGCGGTGTCCGGTGGCGGCTATATGACATTGGGAACCGTGATCAGCTGCGATCTTGATATTCTCGGTCAGTTACAACCGCATTCCAAAGTGATCTTCAGTATGGTCACGATGGAACAGGCGCTCGCAGCACGTGGAGAACATCAGCGTAGGATACAGCGGTTAGTAACGAGCTTGAGCTAAACAAGAGCTGTGGAGCAAATAAAAAGGATAAATCTGATGAAATTACCGATAGAAGTGGTTGTGGCACTGTTGGCGGGGCTTTCTTGTTTGGTGGCTTGGCCATCGCTTGGGATCCCTGTGTGGGCATTATTCATCGGTTGGGCATGGTACTTTGCTCTTGGAGCAACGCCAGCGGTGATGAAGAGTATCTATCTATCCATGATTCCCGGTTCGCTGTTGGCCGTAGTGTGTATTGCGTTGATTAACTTTTTGAGCAGCTACATGGTGGGAATGGCTGCAATGATACTGTCGGTAGTCATTACCGTATATGCATTGATGCAGCTGCTAAAAATACCATTTTTTAACTGTAGTTTGGTTGGATTTAACTCTTTTTCAACGATATTTGCCGTATATTATGGTGGTTTCTATCCCCATGATGGCACGCAAGTCGACCTACTAATGGCATTACTATGGGGGGTTATCGGTAATGCTTTAGGGCCAGTGTTTGGCTATTTGAGCATACGTTTGAGCCGTTCCTGATATTTCGACCCTGTAAGGGTAAATTTTATGGATGCCGATTGAGGAGAATTGAGCCATGGATGGCTAACCATGGTGTGCTTGCAATAAGAAGATACCAAGGCTTTACAGCGGTTATCCTAGTCTGAGGCTATTCTCAACCCCACATTCAGAAAAAAAGGTACTTCTTAAAAAAAGCACCTTTCATAGAACTCTAGCTCAATATCATTCAGTAGACGCTAACATTCACCCTTAAAACACACCATAACAAAATAGCAATAACAAAACGCCCTTTCCAAAAAAGATAAGGGCGTAAAATAATTCTATTCTGAATTCGCGTTAAGCCGCGAGCAGTGTGAGCCTATCAGCGGCTACGGAAGACAATGCGGCCTTTGCTCAAGTCATACGGGGTCAATTCTACAGTGACTTTGTCGCCCGTCAGTATGCGGATATAGTTCTTGCGCATTTTACCAGAGATGTGAGCGGTTACCACGTGCCCATTTTCTAACTCAACGCGGAACATGGTGTTCGGCAGCGTATCTAAAACGGTGCCTTGCATTTCAATATTGTCTTCTTTGGCCATCGAATCCTCTAGGTGTGACTACCTTAGCTTTTTTAACGGCAAAGATAATGCCGAAAAATATACAGAGTGTAAAGAAGAGTCAGTCCAACCTGACGCTTATTTGCTGATTTCCGTTGTTTCAACCCCATTAATGTTCATCATTAAGAACAAGTGATTGAGGTTGCCAGCATTCGGGGGCGAGTTTGCTTTGCTGATAACGAGACAGGTGCTGTAAAAAATGAGCTCGCTCCATCTCATGTGCACCAAGCGAGGCAGTGTGAGGGTTAAGAACCTGACAGTCAATAAGTTTACCGCCATAGCGGACAAAGTGACGACAAAAAGCAATTAAAGCGCACTTTGAAGCGTTGTCTCGCAGACTAAACATGGATTCACCACAAAACAGCGCACCTTGTTCGATACCGTATAAGCCACCAACGAGTGTGTTTTCTTGCCAGACCTCAACGGAGTGTGCAAATCCCTGCTGATGCAGCTCGGTATAAGCCTTGGCAATTTCACTGTTAATCCATGTTCCTTCGAATTGGCGAACGGCGGCGCAGGCATGAATCACGTCATTGAACGCATGGTTTAAAGTAATGCGATAATCTGTACGGCGTAGAAACTTGAGCATACTGCGGCTTAAATGCAGCTGTTCTGGTATTAACACCGCTCTGGGATTGGGGCTCCACCATAAAATAGGCTCATCTTCGTTAAACCAAGGAAATATACCGCACCGATAGGCCTCTTTTAGCCTATCAGGACGTAAATCACCGCCCACAGCTAATAAGCCTTCAGGATTGCGTAGAGCGGTGTCTGGCGAAGGAAAATCAATTGAGTGATGAGAGAGTTGTACCAGAAGCATAAGCATCATCCATTAGCGATTGTCTTGTCCGGTGAAAGTTCATCGGACAATGATTATACGGTTTCTAACGCTTTTGCCCGTTGGTGAAACTGATAATAGCGCCCCTCATTTGCCAATAGGGTTGCGTGGTTGCCCTCTTCGAGAAGCTCCCCACCATCGAGAATACAGATGCGGTCTAGGTGTTCTAATCCACTCAAGCGGTGAGTAATCAACACCAGCGTTTTGTCTCGGCAATGTTCTCGTATCAGGGCGAGAATATGCTGTTCAGTTTCGGCATCCAGCCCTTCTGTGGGTTCATCTAATAAAATCACAGGCGCGGTGTGCAGAAGTGCACGGGCGAGCCCTAGTCGACGTTGTTCCCCTCCGGAAAGCTGGCGACCGCCATCTCCCATCCACATATTTAAGCCATCGTTGATGAGCAAACTGTCTAGGCCAACACATTTTAGTGCGTGAGCTAAATGTTCATCACTCGCAGTGGGTGAGGCTAACAGTAAATTATCACGCAGCGTTGAGCTGAAAATGTGAACACGTTGGGAAACGACAGACATCATACTGCGTAGTGAGGTTTCTGAGTAATCGGCAATAGGGGTACTGTTGAACCTGATTTCACCTTGTTGAACATCCCAAGCTCGGGTTAACAATTGCAGCAGGGTCGATTTCCCACAGCCTGTGCGGCCCAACAAAGCAATATGCTCACCCTGAGTAATACGCAGATTGATATTGCGTAAAACAGGCTGAGGTTGCTCTGGATAGGTGAATGAGATGTTATCTATTTCGATAGCGACTTGAGCAGGCTTAACAAGATCGTGTTGAGTGAAGGTCACTTCTGGTTTCTGAGCGATGAGATTGGCAACTCGCTCGGCAGAGGCAATGACGTGGCCTAAATGCTGGAAAGCACCCGCGACAGGCCCTAAGGCTTCGAAGGCGGCTAAGGCAGCAAAGACAAACAGGGCAATTAATGCACCGGGTTGGCTATATGTGCCGATACCGCCTGCGGCAAGCCATAAAATCAGTGTTAGGGTCAATCCCGTAGCTAATACCATCAATGCTTGTGACAGTGCGCCCAGATTAGCTTGCTGTTTTTGGCGCTGTAACCAATGGTGTTCTATTTGATTCAGGTCTGAACGAAAGCGGTTTAATGCACCGAAGACGACCAGCTCTGCGTGGCCCTGTAGCCAAGTTGTCAACTGTGTGCGGTATTGGCTGCGTAGTGCCGTAAGACCTCTGCCAATCGGCTTGCCTGCGCGGTAAAAGAGTATGGGCAGCAGAAGCAGCAGGGCCAACATAATACCGCCCAGCGTCATCGCAAGATATGGATCAAACCATGAGAGCCCAAATGTGATAACGGCAATAATAGCGAGAGCGCTGATCAGCGGAGAAATAACCCGCAAATAGAGGTGATCGAGTGTATCAACGTCGGCAACGAGCCTATTCAGCAATTCTGCCTGTCTAAATTTGGCAATACCTGCAGGGGAGAGTGGCAGGATCTTGCGGAAGGTAAAGACGCGCAGATGGGATAAAACTCGGAATGTGGCATCGTGGCTGACAACCCGTTCTGCATAACGTGCTGCGGTGCGAATGATGGCGGCACCGCGCACGCCACCAGCGGGCAGCATATAGTTAAAGGTGAGAATACCGGCTAGCCCAGCAAGGGCCGATGCAGCTAAAAACCATCCTGACAATGTTAGTAGGCTGATGCTTGCTAGCAGAGTGATAAACGCAAGCAGGATCCCAAGGCTGATACGAAACCAATGACGGCGATAAAGAGCTAGAAAAGGAAGTAACACTCGCATGGTTATAGCTCCTGAGTTCGGCTGGTAAGCAGTTTGGCAAAGGGCCCATTCGGTTGCTGGCTCAAGGTCAGGTAATCACCTGATTGAACGAGTTGCCCTTCTGACATTACCCAAATTTCATCGAAGCCCTGAGTCTCTTCTAAACGGTGAGTCACCAGCAGTGTTGTTTGGTGATGCGTTGCCTGAGAGAGCGTATCCATTACGTAATGTTCGCTTGTCGCATCAAGGCTTGCTGTGGGCTCATCTAGCAACAGTAGTCCACAAGGGCGAAGTAGGGCTCTAGCGACAGCAACACGCTGAGCTTGGCCGACAGAAAGCCGAGCGGCGTTTTCACCAACGAGTGTTTCTAGGCCTTCAGGGAAGGATGGGAGGAACTCATCAACGTAAGCGTTTTTTATCGCGCGTTGTAGTTCATCTTCTGAGACGTCAGTGCAGCCTAGAGTGATGTTATCTCTTAGTGTCTGTTCTGGTAGATGGGGGTTTTGGCCTACCCAATTGAGTTGTTTTCGCCAGCTATTGCTGTCTAACTCATTCAGCTCTACCCCGTTGATTCTCAATGAGCCGTGGTAGGGTAAAAAACCTAATAAAGCATTCAGAAGAGAGCTTTTACCTGCTCCGCTGTGCCCTACAATTGCAACACTGCTATTTGCGGTTACAGTAAAATTTAAAGGCCCAGCAAGGCGGGTACCATCGGCAGAAAGGACCTCTACATTTTCTGCTGTGAGTGTAACTGCGCTATTACCTTCATGTTGTAGAGTGCCATTCCCCATGGTTTCGCCTTTCGCATCAAGAAAGGTCACTAAAGATTCTGCCGCACCAACAGCCTGTGCTTTTGCATGGTAAAAGGTGCCGAGATCGCGCAGAGGTTGAAAAAACTCTGGGGCAAGGATCAGCGTCAAGAAACCCGCAAACAAAGTAACGGGGAGGCCATAGCTGCCAAAGTTAAGATCCCCCAGATAAGAGAATCCGAAATAGACGGCGACAACGGCAATGGATATCGAGGCAAAAAATTCTAGAACAGCGGAGGAGAGGAAAGCGAGCCTAAGCACATCCATCGTTCTTTTTCGAAAATCTTCGGATGCTTGATTGATTTGTTCTACTTCGGCCTCTGCACGATGGAACACGCGCAGAGTATCTAAGCCGCGCAGCCTATCAAGGAAGTTACCGCTAAGCCGACCTAGCGCAATAAAGTTACGACGGTTAGCATCGGCTGCCCCCATACCCACTAGCGCCATGAACAGGGGGATCAGTGGCGCGGTAGCTAGAAGGATAACAGCGGCAGCCCAGTTAATCGGGAAAATCGCGATAACGGCCATCAGAGGGATAAAGACAGCTAGATACATTTGCGGAAGGTAGCGTGCATAGTAATCCTGCATATCTTCAATCTGTTCCAGAATGAGTGTCGCCCAGCTTCCTGCTGGTTTTCCCTGTATCCACGCGGGCCCATACTGTTGTAGACGATCTAATACCAGACGGCG
The DNA here is from genome assembly GCA_000307305.1 of Enterobacteriaceae bacterium B14. Classification (GTDB taxonomy): domain Bacteria; phylum Pseudomonadota; class Gammaproteobacteria; order Enterobacterales; family Enterobacteriaceae; genus B14. The sequence goes on along the minus strand of DF158882.1, from coordinate 1,168,247 downwards.
TATCTCTTGGCGAACCACCATACCGCAGTGAAATCCAACACGCTCTCGCAACCAAGCTAAAACGGCTTTTATGACAATGGTGATGACTAACAGTAGAAAGGTGTTAACAAAGGTCTCTCTAGGCTGCTGTTCTACAATTAAACCGTGTAACAGAGTCGCCATTAGCCACGCTTGAGCAATGATGGTCAGGCCGCTAAAAAAGCCAAGTAGCATAGAGAGGCGTAACCAACGTTGGGATAGCTTGCTTTGCTGTTTAAGCCAGCTAATGAGTTCTCGTTGTCTTGTTTTATCCATGTTGGGAAGAAATTCTACTCTCAGTAATAATTTGGGCTGAATGATAACAGGGCTTAGGGCTTAGCCCAATAATGGTGTTGATATATAAAGGGGCGTGAGAAAAGGGGACATGAGATGTGTAGCGTAACCAGTCGTAAATAAAGAAGTTTATTGATAAAAAAGGCTTATGTGAATGACATAAGCCTTTTTCTAAGGTTATTTAAGCGAAAAAAAGTGGCTTACTACATGCTATCTAGATAACGCTCAGCATCCAGAGCCGCCATACAGCCTGTTCCCGCAGATGTAATTGCCTGGCGATAGATATGATCCATAACGTCACCTGCAGCAAAAACACCAGGGATGCTAGTTTGTGTGGCATTACCTTGGGTGCCAGATTGAACCTTGATGTAGCCATTCTCAAGCGCCAGTTGCCCTTCGAAAATAGCCGTGTTCGGGCTGTGGCCGATGGCAATAAATGTACCAGCAACGGCCAGTTCTGTAATACCGTCTGTTTTTACATCCCGTAGGCGTACACCTGTAACTCCCATCTCATCACCGACAACTTCATCTAGCGTCTGATTAGTGTGCAGAATGATATTGCCGTTACGTACTTTTTCCATTAACCGGTCAATTAGGATTTTTTCTGAACGGAAAGTTTCGCGGCGATGAATAAGATGTACTTCAGCAGCAATATTGGCGAGATAGAGTGCTTCTTCGACGGCGGTATTTCCGCCACCCACAACGGCAACTTTCTGGTTGCGATAGAAGAACCCATCACAAGTTGCACAAGCAGAAACCCCTTTGCCTTTAAACGCATCCTCTGACGGTAACCCTAAGTAGCGGGCAGATGCGCCAGTAGCGATGATGAGTGCATCACAGGTGTACTCCTGCTCCCCACCAAATAGACGGAAAGGGCGGTTTTGTAGGTCAACGCGCGTAATGTAATCCGTTACGATCTCAGTTTGAAATTTGGCTGCGTGTTCATGCATACGCTCCATTAATAATGGACCGGTTAAATCGTTAGGGTCTCCCGGCCAGTTCTCAACCTCAGTTGTGGTTGTTAATTGGCCACCCTTTTCGATACCGGTTAACAGTACAGGGTTTAAATTAGCGCGAGCAGCATATACAGCAGCGGTATAACCCGCAGGACCTGAACCAAGAATCAAGAGTTTTGAATGTTTTACGTTACTCATAAATGTTTTCCCAGCATGAGGACAATACTGATGATTGTAGGGAAAAAAAGAGGGTAACAAAAGGGTTTACATGGCGTTGTTGACGATTGCTCTTATAGAGAGAAACAGTGTTAATGAGTTTAGTGAGTTAAATTGAGTCGCTACGATGAGAACTGATGAAATATTAGTAAGCCATAAAATATTTATGGTGTGAATATTCGCAGCGTGTTCTCTCCTTCTTTGTGTGAGATAATTCCCGTGTTTATTATCAGGATAATGAGTAGACAGAAGTTATGTTTTTTTGCTTATAGCGGTAGGTTCATCTAATTTGAATACTTTTACTTTGACAATCGGCTACACATTTGCGAAAACATAAGAGGAAGAGATAAAACTCGAGCCTAGCGATAGCGAAATAATGTCGTTATTCATTTATCAGCAATGGTAATCGTTAGAGACTATAATCGTTATATCGTATCTCCCAGACATATAAATCCAGCAAAAAATGGATTGAATGGGAAGGTTTAATTGATCTCTTCTGAGGATACAATGGAGATATTGAGTATCAAGGCATCTGGTATTTATTGTCTGATATTTAAGCAATTATTGAATTTTTGACATCGGGTCTTCGCTCAGTAATCACACCCACTATTGACGGGTGAAAGCGGTTCGAGTGCAAGGAAGAATATAAGAAGAGAGATACAAAATGGTAGATAACAAAAAACGCCCAGGGAAGGATTTAGATCGCATCGATCGAAATATCCTGAATGAACTACAGAAAGATGGTCGAGTGTCTAATGTAGAACTTTCAAAACGAGTTGGCTTATCGCCAACACCTTGTTTAGAGCGTGTTCGCCGTCTTGAACGCCAAGGCTTTATTCAAGGTTATGCCGCTATTCTTAATCCACACTATCTTGATGCATCACTTCTCGTGTTTGTTGAAATTACACTGAACCGTGGTGCTCCTGATGTGTTTGAACAGTTCAATATGGCTGTTCAAAAATTAGAAGAGATTCAGGAGTGTCATCTTGTATCCGGTGATTTCGACTATCTGTTGAAAACCCGTGTGCCTGATATGTCTGCATACCGTAAATTGCTAGGTGAAACACTGTTAAGACTTCCAGGTGTTAACGATACTCGTACCTATGTTGTTATGGAAGAAGTGAAGCAAAGCAACCGGTTAGTGATAAAAACTCGCTAAGTTTATGGTTTGTCTACGGCTCACTTGTCAGCTAGCAGACGGTCTATCAAGCTGACAAATAGAAGAACAGATGCAAAAACTGTTTTTTTTAGCTACACTCCTGTGCATCTATACAGTCAACAGCGTTGAGCTAAAACTCAGCGCTGTTTGTTATGTTGTCCACAGGAACCTGGGAGCCTTTTTTTGAGCCAGGAATACACAGAAGATAAAGACGTCACTTTCAGAAAACTCAGTAGCGGTAGGCGGTTAGTCGAGGCACTGATGATTGTTCTGGGGATATTCTCCATTTATTTAATGGCGGCCTTAATTAGTTTTGATCCTGCCGATCCTAGTTGGTCACAAACTGCATGGCATGAACCTATCCATAATCTTGGTGGCAGTGTTGGTGCATGGGTTGCTGATACACTCTTTTTCACCTTTGGTGCATTAGCCTATGTTGTCCCTATCATTATCCTTATTCTATGTGTGGTTGTATTTCGGCAGCGTCACAATAACGAAGGGGCCGATTATTTTACCCTTGCTCTAAAAATTATTGGTGCGCTCGCCCTGATTATTACATCTTGTGGTTTAGCCGCATTTAACATTGATGATATTTACTATTTTGCTTCTGGCGGTGTGATCGGCAGTTTGCTAAATAGCGCGATGCAACCTTGGTTCAGCCCTATTGGTGCGACGCTCATGATGATGTGTATCTGGGCTGCAGGTTTAACGCTATTCACAGGCTGGTCATGGCTGACTATTGCAGAGAAAATTGGCTCACTGCTTCTCGGTGGTTTGGCATTTTTGACGAACCGCACCCGTCATAATAGTGATGGGTATGACGATGATAAAGACGATCATTCCTTAGAGAATTTTAGTACAGTTTATGCAAAAGAAGATCAGAACGACCCACTATTAGATATCACTGTTGATTCGAACGATGATGAACCTGTAGAGCGAAGCTACCCACCTAGATCACCACTTGTAGAAGAAAGTGAAAACGCTGCTATTCCAATCGTAGAGCAGGATGAGTCTATCCAAGATTATGGTAGTCCTTTTGATGAAGACCCTGCTGTTAATTTTAAACTCGATACGGAAGCACTCTTTACTGGGCCTGTAGAGGCTTTCAAAACAGCGGGTGATAAGAAAAATCAGGCTGCTTTAAGCTCTCTTGATAAATCTATTGTCGATACTGATATGCCGACGGTATCAAAGAGATTTGATACATATGACCATCTAGAAAACAGATTTAGCTCGAAACCGGCGGAAGACTTACAAAACATACCTACTATCACCCCTGAACTTTCCTCTGAGATTCAGCCTGTTGGCCCCACTAGTAGCAGTCATGATGAAGTAAAAGCTGCAACAGTGGCGGGTAGCGCAATGGTGTTTACTCCAGCCTTTGATCCAAAGATAGACACACCACAGGTAAAACAAGGTATTGGGCCTGAGTTGCCTCGGCCTAATCGCGTCAGAATCCCTACTCGACGTGAGCTAGCATCGTATGGAATAAGGCTTCCTTCTCAACGTGCAAGTGAACTACAACACCAGCAAGAAGAAGAGGATCGTCAAAGAGAGCTCGATGCGCCGTTAGGTAATCTTAATGTCCTAGAAGATGAGATTTCACAACAGGGTGATGCACATCAACAATATGAATCTCATCAAGAAGATAGATATCAACCCCCTGTCGTAGATATTATTGCTCAAGATAGAGAAGAGGAAGCTCATGAGCAGGAGATGCTGCGTAAAGCTTTTGAAGCTCACCAGCAAAGTCGTTATGAACAGGCACGGACAGCACCTAATACAGAACAGATATCACAACCACCTTTTAGTTATTCTTCGTCGAATTCATTATCGACAGTAGGTGATGGTAAACTCGCTACTCAGACTGCGGTTCCTACCGAGGATGAATCGAGAGTCTCCGATCTTTTCCATCGCATTAGAAACGACGATGCATTCAATATTTCGCCGATGACGGATTTGGTTAATGATGGCCCTAGTGAGCCGTTGTTTACCTTGCCCCCTCAGCTTGAAGATAGCCAACCGCCTGCTACAGAAAGATTAAATATGTTTGAGCCGGTTGCGGACCCTAATGATTCACCGTTTGGTGATGACGTATATCATCGTGCTCAACAAAACAGTGTTTCTGGTAACGCTTTCGCATCACCCTCTGTACAGCGTGGGGAAAATCAGACGGAATACCGCTCAGAGTACAGGGCAGCACACACGACTCCGGTATCAACAGGCTCATTCCAGAATAGTGAAGAGTATGCTGCCCCAGCGCAGAATGCAGGACGGGAGAACTCGTCTCCTAATATGGATAGCCTGATTCATCCGTTCTTGTTACGAAATGATCAGCCTCTACCTAAGCCAACAACACCGCTGCCGACGCTGGATTTGCTGGAATCTCCACCGCCAAATGAAGAGCCTGTTGACGTTGAATTTTTAGAGCAGACAGCGCGATTGATTGAAGACCGCCTAGCGGATTATCGTGTCAAAGCAACGGTAGTAGGTATTTCGCCTGGTCCTGTCGTCACGCGTTTTGAGCTGGATCTGGCACCTGGAGTAAAGGCGGCTCGAATCTCTAATTTGTCTCGTGATTTAGCTCGTTCACTTTCCGCCGTAGCGGTGCGAGTTGTTGAGGTTATCCCTGGCAAACCTTATGTTGGTTTGGAGTTGCCGAATAAACATCGTCAAACGGTTTATCTACGGGAAGTTTTAGACTGTGCGAAATTCCGAGAAACTGCTTCACCTCTTGCCGTTGTGCTGGGCAAAGATATTGGTGGCCAACCGGTTGTTGCTGATTTAGCAAAAATGCCTCATCTGCTGGTTGCGGGTACGACGGGCTCAGGTAAATCAGTGGGCGTTAACGCCATGATTATCAGTATCTTGTATAAGGCTAAACCTGAAGACGTCAAATTCATCATGATCGACCCTAAAATGCTGGAGCTATCAGTATATGAGGGAATACCACATCTGTTGACGGAAGTGGTTACCGATATGAAAGATGCAGCCAACGCATTACGTTGGTGCGTGAATGAGATGGAACGCCGTTATAAGCTTATGTCTGCACTTGGCGTGCGAAATATTGCTGGCTATAACGAGAGAGTTTTAGAAGCGGAAGAGATGGGGCGCCCTATCCCAGATCCATTCTGGAAACCAAGCGACAGCATGGATATGCAGCCCCCTGTTCTAGAGAAACTCCCTTATATCGTCGTGATGGTTGATGAGTTTGCTGACTTAATCATGGCAGTGGGTAAAAAAGTAGAAGAGCTGATTGCCCGTTTAGCGCAGAAAGCGCGTGCGGCGGGTATCCATTTAGTTTTAGCCACTCAGCGCCCTTCAGTCGACGTGATTACCGGATTGATTAAGGCGAATATACCAACCCGTATCGCCTTTACTGTATCGAGTAAGATTGATTCACGGACTATTTTGGATCAAGGCGGCGCAGAATCCCTGCTTGGTATGGGCGATATGCTTTATCTACCGCCTAACTCTTCCTTACCGATGCGTGTACATGGTGCGTTCGTGCGTGATCAAGAAGTTCATGCCGTAGTGCAGGATTGGAAAGCGCGTGGGCGTCCTCAGTATATTGATAATATTCTGACCACCAGCGAAGAGGGCGAAGGTGGTTCTTTGGGGCTGGATGGTGATGATGAGCTCGATCCGCTGTTTGATCAGGCGGTGGAGTTTGTGGTTGAAAAGCGCCGCGCATCTATCTCTGGCGTTCAACGACAATTCCGAATTGGTTATAACCGTGCTGCACGTATTATCGAACAAATGGAAGCGCAAGGTATTGTTAGTGAACAGGGCAGTAATGGCAACCGTGAGGTGTTAGCCCCTTCATCGCATCACTAATACCGCTATTAACGGGAGCACCCATTTCGTCACTCTATTGACAATGTGTGCTCCTTTTTTCTTTGTGATGCTTTATTTTTGATATGCATCTACCCAACTTACAAACATATGGGTGAGACTAGTTAGTCAGCTCTGTTTATGGATATGCAAAGAAGAGTAAAATTGAGCCAGAATAAGAAGATAGTCGTGTACGGCGTGTTAGCCCTCGGATAGAGTAGCGCTGTTAGAATTTCAAAATCGATGAGGTTTCACTGTAATGAAAAAGCTGCTGATGGCATGTTGTGTCGCTTCTGTTCTTGTATCGACGTCAGTTTTGGCGGATGCGCGTAGCGATCTACAGGAACGATTAGGGAAAGTGGGCAGTTTTCATGCTGGGTTCTCACAGTCAGTCACTTCATCCGATGGTGCCGCTGTGCAGGATGCCGCTGGTGAGTTGTGGGTTAAACGACCAAATTTATTTCGCTGGCATACCGTGACGCCTGATGAAAGCCTGTTGGTTTCTGACGGTGAGACACTGTGGTTTTATAACCCTTTTGTCGAACAAGTGACGGCAAACACACTTAATAGTGTAACCACAAATACACCTTTTATTCTGATTGCTCGTAATGACCCGCGTGATTGGAGTCAGTACGATATCAAACAAACAGGTGATAATTTTCACCTACTGCCTAAGGGTGACAGCGGCAATCTTAAACAGTTTGATATCAACGTCACAAAGAGCGGCACGATTACAAGTTTTGCAGCTGTAGAGCAGGATGGGCAACGTAGTTCATACGTGCTGAAGGATCAGAACAATAGTTTTATTGACTCCGCTACGTTTAATTTTACGCCTCCAAAAGGTGTAACGGTGGATGACCAACGGCAGTAATAACGCAGCAGCGAGGATGATGTGAGCAACCTATCGCTTGATTTCTCTCAAAATGAATTTCAACCACTGGCCGCTCGTATGCGGCCAGTCACATTAGCGCAGTATATCGGTCAGCGGCATCTGTTAGCTGAAGGCAAGCCATTGCCAAGAGCGATTGAAGCAGGCCACTTGCATTCAATGATTCTCTGGGGGCCGCCTGGCACGGGGAAAACGACGCTGGCTGAAATTATAGGGCACTATGGACGTGCGGATGTTGAACGCATTTCTGCGGTGACTTCTGGTATTAAAGAAATTCGTGAAGCGATAGAAAGAGCAAGACAGAATCGTGATGCGGGCCGCAGAACGATACTGTTCGTTGACGAAGTTCATCGCTTCAACAAAAGCCAACAAGATGCCTTCTTACCTCATATTGAAGATGGGACGATCACGTTTATCGGTGCGACAACCGAAAACCCTTCATTTGAATTAAACTCCGCTCTGCTTTCACGCGCGCGAGTTTATTTGTTGAAATCCCTTACCGCTGAAGAGATTGAACAGGTGTTGGTTCAGGCAATGGAAGATAGCTCCCGTGGTTACGGTGGGCAAAATATTGTCTTACAAGATGACACACGTAAAATGCTGGCTGAATTGGTGAATGGTGATGCCAGACGCTCTCTAAATTGTCTAGAGATGATGGCGGATATGGCCGAGGTTAATGCCGATGGAAATCGTGTTTTAACGCCAGATCTATTGAAAGAAGTGTCAGGCGAACGCAGTGTTCGTTTTGATAATAAAGGCGACCGCTATTATGACCTCATCTCTGCGCTGCATAAATCAGTACGAGGTTCTGCGCCTGACGCTGCATTGTATTGGTATGCTCGAATATTGAGTGCCGGTGGTGATCCTTTGTATGTTGCGAGAAGGCTACTCGCGATAGCCTCAGAAGATGTTGGGAACGCTGACCCAAGAGGTATGCAGGTGGCTATCTCTGCTTGGGATTGCTTCACTCGCGTTGGCCCAGCAGAAGGTGAGAGAGCCATTGCACAGGCTATTGTCTATTTGGCGTGTGCACCTAAAAGCAATGCGGTCTATACGGCATTTAAGGCGGCGTTGCACGATGCCCGTGAACGGCCTGATTACGATGTACCTGAACATCTACGTAATGCACCAACCAAATTGATGAAAGAGATGGGGCTGGGCGCTGAATATCGCTATGCCCATGATGAACCTAATGCATATGCGGCTGGCGAGTGTTATTTCCCCCCTGAGTTAGCAGGTTCACACTACTATGTCCCTGCTCAACGTGGTCTTGAGGGCAAAATTGCTGAAAAGCTGAACTGGCTATCTGAGCAGGATCAAAATAGCCCGACAAAACGCTACCGCTAATTTTCTGGTTGCGGTAAGGTTAACTGGATAACTTTAGCGTGTGGCAACGCCTGCCATACGCTCATCTACTCTCAACAAAAAACACAAGAACAGGATTAGCATGCTGGATCCCAATTTGCTGCGTAATGAGCTGGACGCAGTCGCAGAAAAACTGGCCCGCCGAGGCTTTAAGCTGGATGTAGAGACATTACGTAATCAAGAAGAACGCCGTAAGGTTCTACAAGTAGAAACGGAAAGTTTGCAGGCAGAGCGTAATGCCCGATCCAAAATGATTGGCGCTGCGAAGGCTCGTGGTGAGGATATCGAATCACTGCGCGTTGAAGTGAATGTACTAGGTGAGAAGCTTGATGCTGCTAAAGCTGAGCTTGATCAGCTACAAAGCGAAATTCGCGATGTTGCGCTCTCTATCCCTAACCTGCCTGACGATTCTGTACCTGTAGGTAGAGATGAGAACGATAACCTCGAAGTTAGCCGTTGGGGTGAACCTCGTCAGTATGACTTCCCTGTTCTCGATCACGTTGCTTTAGGCGAAATGTCTGGTGGATTGGATTTCGCAGCAGCGGTAAAACTGACTGGCGCACGTTTTGTTGTGATGAAAGGGCAAATTGCTCGTATGCACCGCGCACTGGCCCAGTTTATGTTGGATCTGCATACCAATGAGCATGGCTATCTAGAGACTTATGTTCCTTATCTCGTTAACCACGACACACTGTATGGCACGGGGCAACTACCTAAATTTGGCGATGACCTTTTTCATACCAAACCATTGGGTGAAGAGGCTGGCAGCAGCAATTATGCCCTTATCCCAACAGCAGAAGTCCCTGTAACAAACCTAGTGCGTGATGAGATATTGGAAGAAGAGTCTCTTCCGTTGAAAATGACTGCACATACGCCTTGTTTTCGCTCTGAAGCAGGGTCTTATGGTCGCGATACACGCGGTTTGATCCGTATGCATCAGTTTGACAAAGTTGAACTGGTTCAAGTTGTCGCCCCTGAAGAGTCGATGAAGACGCTGGAAGAGCTGACAGGACATGCGGAAAAAGTACTACAGTTGCTAGGTCTACCTTATCGTAAGATGCTGTTATGTACTGGAGATATGGGCTTTGGCTCCAGCAAAACATATGACTTAGAAGTATGGTTGCCAGCGCAAAATACCTACCGTGAAATCTCCTCTTGTTCAAATATGTGGGATTTCCAAGCCCGTCGTATGCAAGCGCGCTGCCGCTCTAAAAGCGATAAGAAAACACGTTTGGTTCATACCTTGAATGGTTCTGGACTAGCAGTAGGCCGTACTTTGGTTGCTGTTCTGGAAAATTACCAGTTGGCAGATGGCCGTGTTGAAGTACCGGAAGTACTGCGCCCTTATATGGGTGGCCTGTCCATTATTGGTTAATATTTTTGTATAAAAAAAGCCCCCGTTCAGACCGGAATGGGGGCTTTTTTTGTTTTGTGAACACGGATCAGATGGAATTTGTGTAAATAGGAAGGCATCAAGGTAAATGTGAAAAATGTTTTCTGATAGAGCGTATGACTCTCTGCTCTCTAAAAGAGTATGACTATCTCTATTAGGTAGTGTGATTTTAAATAGGGTATTTTAAATATTAGACGAGAGTTACAATCTCTCTTTTTCGATTCGAAAGTTATATTATGCGCCTTTTATAATTCTATAAAAAATAAAGAGAAGCGGTTTTTTGTTTGTTTTTTATTCGCTTTTATTTGAATGTTATTTTTTATTTTTAAATTGTTATTTCATTTTTTATTTTCATCCTCTCACATCTAATTAATATTAACGTCATTGCAATGCCTATTTATATATTTTGAAGATTTACTCTTTCCGAGATAATAATGCCTATTTACATTTTATTATTTTAAGAAATAAATCAATACCTATTTTTAGGTATCGTAAAGTCATGATAAAAATATTAATGATTCAATAGAAATGAAAGGTTTCAACCGAAGGGAAGTCGCTACGTGCCTAGGTGTGTCACGATCTGCGAAATTATACTTTAATGATGTAAAACAACTTTCATCTACTCCTTTTGTATTATCTTACTCCCATTGTCGTTATCTGCTTAGGTGTTTATATCCGTATTCAATAGATACCTTTATTTGATTTTGATTCTCATTATCAAAAATTATTTATTTTGAGATGGCAGATAAATATTACTGAAACAAACCATAGTGAAATGTTATTGGATTTATCGTAGTTATGAAGAGTGCTTTATATAGCAGTTAATTTCATTTCATACATTTAAAGCCATTCACTATTTTTTGTAGAAGTTAGTCGATGTAAATAAAAAGAAGTCATGCTTATCGCATTATTAACATATTTTTTACTATTAGTAAGGTTGGGCTTTTTAGCAGTTTAAGAAGTTATTAGATGAGCTTCACTAGGGCCTGAACATCATTTTGTACGTTCAATAATCATTTTGAATGAATAAGAGTGAGTCACGTATGAGTCATCCTGAAAAAAGAAGTATTTTATCGGTCCCAATGAGTCGGCGTAAGCTGGTTCAGACAAGTGCCGTGGGTGGGCTAGCCATTGCAGCCGGAAGCCTTTCTCTTCCATTTGCCAGCAAGGCTTTTGGCGCCAATGGCACCAATCAAGCCGCACCTGTCATAGAGAAGATTGTCTGGAGTGCGTGTACGGTTAACTGCGGTAGCCGTTGTCCTTTGCGTATGCATGTTGTTGATGGCGAGATAAAATACGTAGAAACCGATAACACAGGTGACGATCAATACGAAGGGCTGCATCAGGTACGAGCTTGCTTGCGTGGTCGTTCTATGCGCCGCCGTGTGTACAATCCAGATCGCTTAAAATACCCGATGAAACGTGTTGGTAAGCGCGGTGAAGGCAAGTTTAAACAGATAAGCTGGGAAGAGGCTTTTGATACATTAGCGGGAAGCCTAAAGAAAGTTATCAAAGAGCACGGTAATGAAGCCGTCTATCTGAACTACGGTACTGGTACCTTGGGTGGGACAGTTACTCGTTCGTGGCCCCCAGGTTCATCACTTATCGCTCGTTTAATGAACTGCTGCGGGGGATACCTAAATCACTATGGTGATTACAGTACTGCACAGATTGCGGCAGGCCTGAGTTATACCTATGGTGGTTGGGCGGACGGTAACAGCCCATCAGATATTGAAAACAGTAAACTCGTTGTGATGTTCGGTAATAACCCTGGCGAAACGCGTATGAGCGGCGGTGGGGTGACTTATTATGTTGAACAGGCACGTGAAAAATCGAATGCACGTATGATAATCATCGACCCTCGCTATACCGATACTGGGGCAGGGCGTGAAGATGAGTGGATCCCAATTCGTCCGGGTACCGATGCCGCTTTAGTCGCTGCTCTGGCTCATGTGATGATTACGGAAAATCTGGTCGATCAAGCATTTTTGGACCAGTACTGTGTCGGTTACGATACGACAACCTTGCCTGAAGGGGCACCTGCTAATGCAGATTATAAATCCTATATTTTAGGTACAGGCCCAGATGGTATTGCTAAAACGCCTGAATGGGCGTCTGCCATTACGGCAATTCCTGTTGCTCGTATTATTAAATTGGCTCGTGAGATTGGTACGGCTAAACCTGCCTATATCACCCAAGGCTGGGGGCCACAGCGCCATGCTAACGGTGAATTAGCCTCCCGTGCGATCTCTATGTTAGCGATTCTTACTGGCAACGTGGGTATCAGTGGTGGGAACACTGGGGCTCGTGAAGGTTCTTACAGTATTCCATTTGTGCGTATGCCAACGCTTGAAAACCCGATTAAGACCAGTATCTCTATGTTCATGTGGACAGATGCGATTGCACGTGGCCCAGAAATGACGGCCACGCGTGATGGTGTGCGTGGTAAAGATAAGCTGGATGTACCTATCAAGTTTATTTGGAACTATGCCAGTAACTGCTTAATTAATCAGCACTCTGAAATTAACCGTACCCACGATATTTTGCAGGATGATAAGCAGTGTGAAATGATCGTCGTCATTGACAATCATATGACCTCTTCTGCGAAGTATGCCGATATTCTGTTACCAGATTGCACTGCCTCTGAGCAGATGGATTTCTGTCTGGATGCGTCAGCGGGCAACATGGCTTATGTTATTTTTGCCAGCCAAGCTATCAAGCCTCGCTTTGAATGCAAAAACATCTATGAGATGACCAGTGAAATCGCGAAACGCATGGGCGTTGGTGAGCAGTTTACTGAAGGCCGTAATCAAGAAGAGTGGCTGCGCCATCTTTACCTACAGTCTCAGGCGAATAACCCAGCTCTGCCAAGTTTTGAACAGTTTCAGAAGCAGGGGATTTATAAGCAGCGTGACCCGGAAGGTCATCATGTCGCCTATAAAGCGTTCCGTACCGATCCTGCGGCCAATCCGCTTTCTACACCATCGGGCAAAATTGAGATTTACTCTGCAAGCTTAGCTGAGATTGCGGCTACGTGGGAATTACCAGAAGGCGATGTCATTGATCCGCTACCAGTGTATTCGCCAGGGTTTGAAAACTACGATGACCCACTCAATGCGAAGTATCCGTTACAGCTGACAGGCTTCCACTATAAAGCGCGTACTCACTCCACTTACGGTAACGTTGATGTGCTGAAAGCGTCGTGTTTACAAGAGATGTGGATCAACCCTATTGATGCCAAAGAGCGTGGAATTTCTAACGGCGATAGCATCAGTATCTTCAATGACCGTGGTGAAGTACGTATTAATGCCAAAGTGACACCGAGGGTTATTCCTGGAGTTGTTGCCTTAGGTGAAGGTGCTTGGTATTCGCCAGACAGCCAGAAAATTGATCATGCAGGCAGCATTAACGTACTGACGACTCAGCGCCCATCACCATTGGCGAAGGGTAATCCGTCCCACAGTAATCTCGTTCAAGTTAAAAAGGTTTGAGGAGTAGCCGATGACAACTCAATACGGATTTTTTATTGATTCAAGTCGCTGCACCGGTTGTAAAACCTGCGAGCTGGCCTGTAAAGACTATAAAGATTTAACGCCGGATGTTAGTTTCCGCCGCATTTATGAATATGCCGGAGGAGATTGGCAGAAAGAGGGGGACACATGGAATCAGAATGTTTTCGCCTATTATCTTTCTATTTCTTGTAACCATTGTGAAGACCCTGCTTGTATCAAAGTCTGCCCAAGTGGCGCGATGCACAAGCGTGAAGATGGTTTCGTCGTTGTGAACGAAGAAATTTGTATCGGCTGTCGCTATTGTCATATGGCTTGCCCTTATGGTGCGCCACAGTTTAACGAAGCGAAAGGTCACATGACCAAGTGCGATGGTTGCCACGAACGTGTCTCTGAAGGTCAGAAACCAGTATGTGTGGAATCTTGCCCGCTACGTGCGTTAGATCTGCTACCAATCGACGAACTGGAGAAGAAACACGGCAAATTGAAAGAGGTTGCTCCGCTTCCTGCGGCACACTTCACCAAACCGTGTATCGCGATTAAACCGAATGCCAATTCGAAGTCAGTTGGCGATACCAGTGGCCATCTGGCCAACCCAAAGGAGGTGTAAGATGGGAATGGGATGGCATGAGTGGCCGTTAATGTTTTTCACTGTCTTAGGGCAGTGTGCTGTAGGTGGCTTTCTGGTTTTAGGTATCGCGCTACTAAGCGGTAAGCTAAGCCCAGAACAGGATAAGAGCGTGCATAGAGCGATGTTCTTCATCTGGGTATTGATGGGGATTGGCTTTGTTGCTTCGGTGATTCACCTTGGTTCGCCTCTGCGTGCATTCAACTCACTCAATCGAGTGGGTTCTTCTGCGCTAAGTAATGAAATCGCCAGCGGCTCTGTGTTCTTTGCTGTGGGTGGCTTTTATTGGCTCGTTGCGGTATTGGGCAAAATGCCTAAAGCACTAGGTAAAATCTGGCTTGTTCTGGCTATGGCGCTGGGTATCACCTTTGTTTACGCGATGGTTAAGGTCTATGAGATAGATACTGTTCCAACTTGGGATAATGCCTATACGCCTCTGCATTTTGTGCTAACCGTATTCATTGGCGGGTCTTTGTTGGGCTATCTTCTTCTTAGTGCCAGCAAAGTGTCTGGCTGTGCTCTGCGTTTTCTGCCTGTGCTTAGCATATTGGCCGTGGTTGTCAGCATAATGACTGTCACCATGCAGGGATTTGGCTTGGCTGAAATCCATAGCTCTGTGCAGCAGGCTGCGGCGCTGATCCCTAAGTATGGCCAGTTGATGGCATGGCGATTGGCGCTTCTCGTTCTGGGTCTAGGGTGTTTTATTTGCCCTATGTTCAGACAGAAAACACCTTTAGTGGCCTCAATGACGCTCGGTTTTCTGATGGTCGTTGCTGGAGAACTGATTGGGCGGGCAGTGTTCTATGGTCTGCACATGACCGTAGGCATGGCTGTCGCAGGCTAATGAGTATTTGAACCTCTCAATGATTGTGGCAAAACATAAAGCGACAAGCATATCGAGTGGTGTAAGTTGAGAACTGGTATTATAAAAGGGTGCGGTAAATCACGTGCCCTTTTTTTATGTAATAAGCCCTTTTAATTAAATTAAGAGTGCAGATTCGTTCATCTATACGGCCCAGAGGTAACATCAAGTGCGAAGGGATAGTGAAGGTCTGCATTTATGGAGAGATGTTTATGTCGGATGCTATGCCAACACATGCAGAGATTAACCAGCGGATTGCGCTGACGGGAAGAATTCTGGGCAGTCTGCTCTATACCTCTCCAGAAAGCCCAGAGTTGGAGGATATTATTTCTTCCTTAAGTGAGCCTGACTGGGAGAACGAGTGGCCGTGTGGCGACCATCAGCGAGTTGCAGTGGCTGCGGCAGATATTCGTCTAGGGTTAACCGACGAAGCAGAAAGTGCTCGGTTAGATGAAGAGTTTCAGCGTTTATTTATTGGCCCAGATGCTCTGCCTGCACCACCGTGGGGTTCGGTTTACCTTGACCGTGAAAGTGTACTGTTCGGTGATTCAACACTCGCATTACGTGGGTGGTTACGCCGTGTAGGGATCGAGCTTGAGAGTGATAAAAAAGAGCCAGAAGATCACATCGGTACGTTATTGCTTATGGCTGCATGGGTTGCAGAAGAGCAGGCTCGTAGCTTGCCGGTTTTATTAGCGGAACACATTCTGCCTTGGAGTAGCCGTTATTTGGCTCTGTTAGAAGAGGGGAGCGATCACCCTTTCTATCGTGGCCTTGCGGTATTGACTCAGGCAACATTGGATGATTGGAAAACTGTTCTGGCATTGAATGTGCCAGAGCGTGATTTGTATCGCTGATACGTTTTCGGTGGCGTGTGGGGTTCAGTTTACAGAGATGGTAGGCTGAATCTCATTACTAAAGTAAATTTTTTACTATATCTGTTTTAGCCGATTGACTTTATTTAGCGTAGTGGCATGATCCTTTCAATATCTATTTTATATCCGGCCATCATCTATCATGTCTGCGTTTTCTCGCCCCGTTAAGCTACTGCTCTGCGGGTTGCTATTGCTGACCATTTCGATGGCCGTTCTCAATACATTAGTTCCTTTATGGCTTACTCACGGACGCTTACCTACTTGGAGTATCGGTATTGTTGGCTCCGCGTTCTTCATGGGCAATTTACTCGGAACGCTCATTGCCGGGCAATTAATCAATCGTAGTGGTTTTAATCGAAGTTACTATTACGCTGCGATTCTGTTTGCTGTATCAACCCTAGGTTTAACCCTCTCTGTTGATTTTATTAGTTGGCTTGTATGGCGAATGCTGGCTGGGGTTGCCTGCGCGCTAATTTGGGTCATTGTTGAAAGTGCGCTATTGCGCAGTGGGACAATTCAGAATCGCAGCCAGCTTCTTGCTGCTTATATGATCGTTTATTACATTGGCACGGTCATTGGTCAGTTGTTGATAGCGAGTGTGCCGACGCAGTTAATGAGTGTTGTGCCTTGGGTTATCGTGCTTATGGGAATTGCTATCTTACCTATGCTTTTTGCACCATTCGCACGCCCAGACCAAGAGCATCATAAAACCAATTTATTACCCATGTTGAGGTTACGCAGTGCCCGTTTGGGTATCAATGGGTGCATTATTTCCGGTATTGTATTGGGTTCTCTTTATGGTCTTCTACCGTTATTTTTCTCTCATCAAGGGATGAGTGATGCAAAGGTCGGTTATTGGATGGCGTTAATGGTTGGGGCCGGTATTGTAGGTCAGTGGCCTGTTGGATGGATGGCCGATCGCTATGGGCGTTTGCTCGTGCTACGAGTTCAGGTTTTTATGGTGATTCTGGGCTGTCTAGTTATGGTGGGAGCCAGCGCAGCCAGTGGGTATCTCATTGTGCCTGCGCTCTTTGTCCTTGGCTGTGCCGGTTTTACTCTCTACCCAATAGCAATGGCTTGGGCCTGTGAAAAAGTGAATGCCGACGAGTTGGTAGCAATGAATCAGGCACTACTCATGAGTTATACCATTGGGAGCTTGATAGGGCCTTCAATGACAGGGATCCTCATGCAGCATTACTCCGATAAAATTCTATTTATCGCCATTGCGGCAGTCGCACTGGTTTATATGATGATGTTGTTTAAGAAAGCAGACCATCACCATACGCCAATGGCTGCGGTTTAGCTCTGTGGAGATATCCGCCTGAAAAATTCAGGCGGATAGAGGAAAGGAATGTTAGTAAATGACTTTATGACCATAGCTGGAAAGGATATTTTTTACGTTTTCCATCGTTTCCGTTGAAGGCGGTTTTACCCCATCAAGGCCATACTCTTCACCCATCGCAATCCATTTATGTTTGCCTAGCTCGTGATAAGGCAGTAGTTCTATCTTTTCAATGTTGGTCATATTTTGGGTAAATTCACCAAGCATATGCGCCGCTTTATCACTGTCAGACCAGCCCGGTACAACAACGTAGCGTATCCACGTTTTTTGATTACGCTTGGCCAGATAACGAGCGAACTCTAAAGTGCGGTGATTCGATACACCAACCAGATTCTGGTGAATGCTATCGTCCATCTGTTTCAGGTCTAGCATCACAAGGTCGGTTGCATCAAGCAGCTCATCAATCACGGGATCGTAGCGACGTACGAAGCCGTTGGTATCTAAGCAAGTATGGATACCTTCTTTGCGGCATGCTTGGAACCAATCTCGAACAAACTCAGCTTGCAGTATTGCCTCACCACCAGAAGCTGTCACGCCGCCACCTGATGCATTCATGAAGTGACGATAAGTCACAATTTCTTTCATCAGATCTTCGACGGTGACTTCTTGCCCACCGTGAGTGTCCCACGTATCCCGATTATGGCAATACAGGCAGCGCATAAGGCAGCCTTGAAAAAAAACGATAAATCGGATACCTGGGCCATCGACAGTACCACAGGATTCAAAAGAGTGGATGCGACCTTTGAGTGACATTGCGGGGTTCTCTCCAATAGTGGCCTAATAATCTTGGCCTGCAAGTGCGCCACAGTTAACACGAAAAATGAGCTGGATGAGTGAGTAAATGACTCTTTCATCTCTACATTTTTGGTTACTGCCTGACGTCATATAACTAACTGTTTTGCCAACGACCTACGAGGCCCAAGAGGTCGTTGGCAAAGCAGTCACAGTGATATCCATTATCTCGCATTTGGTGGGGTGTTGGATACCTTATCTAAGGTAAATGGCCATATATACAGATAATGATATCTATAATTCATCAACTCGCTCACGTTGAAGCCAAGTTCTAGTAAACAAAATTCTGGCAAACAGAATTTTGACAAACAATAAAGGCTTCACCGAAGTGAAGCCTTTTATCCGAAGCAACTTAGTGTCGCTTACAGGCGTATTACATCGTAGCAGTAAAGGTACGAGTAATAACGTCTTGCTGTTGCTCTTTGGTCAACGAGTTAAAACGAACAGCGTAACCAGATACACGGATGGTTAGCTGAGGATATTTCTCAGGATTTTCCATCGCGTCTAACAGCATTTCACGGTTCATTACGTTAACGTTCAGATGCTGGCCACCCTCGATAGAGGCTTCATGGTGGAAATAACCATCCATCAGGCCAGCAAGGTTAGCTTTACGCACGTCGTCATCTTTACCCAGCGCGTTAGGAACGATAGAGAAGGTATAAGAGATACCATCTTTAGCGTAAGCAAACGGCAGTTTAGCAACAGAAGTCAGAGAAGCGACAGCACCTTTCTGATCGCGACCGTGCATTGGGTTTGCACCTGGGCCAAATGGCGCGCCAGCACGACGACCATCTGGGGTGTTACCTGTTTTCTTACCATAAACCACGTTAGAGGTGATGGTAAGAACAGACTGAGTTGCTACTGCATTACGGTAGGTACGCAGCTTCTGAATTTTCTTCATGAAGCGCTCAACTAAATCACACGCGATATCATCAACGCGTGAATCGTTGTTACCAAATTGCGGGTATTCACCTTCGATGTTGAAGTCGATAGCTAAACCATCTTCATCACGAATGGTAGACACTTTTGCGTACTTGATAGCAGACAGGGAGTCAGCCGCAACAGATAGGCCAGCGATACCACAAGCCATTGTACGGTAAACATCACGGTCATGCAGAGCCATCAGTGATGCTTCGTAGCTGTATTTATCATGCATGTAGTGGATGATGTTCAGAGAGGTGACATATTGTACTGCCAACCAATCCATGAAGTGATCCAGACGGTCCATGACTTTGTCATAGTCCAGTACGGTATCCATCATTGGCGCTTCTTTCGGGCCAACTTGGATTTTCATCTTCTCATCAACGCCGCCGTTGATTGCATACAGCATGGTTTTCGCCAAGTTTGCACGAGCACCGAAGAACTGCATTTGCTTACCAACAATCATTGGGCTTACGCAACATGCAATCGCGTAGTCATCATTGTCGAAGTCAGGACGCATTAAGTCATCGTTCTCATACTGTACTGATGAGGTATCGATAGAGACTTTAGCTGCGTACTTTTTGAAATTCATAGGCAGTTTTTCAGACCATAGAATGGTCATGTTCGGCTCTGGTGAAGGCCCCATGGTGTACAGGGTATTCAGGAAGCGGAAGCTGCTTTTAGTAACAAGAGTACGGCCATCAACACCCATACCAGCTAAAGATTCTGTTGCCCAGATTGGGTCACCAGAGAACAACTCATCATATTCTGGAGTACGTAGGAAACGAACCATACGTAACTTCATCACTAAATGGTCAATCAGCTCTTGAGCTTGGAGTTCAGTCAGTTTGCCAGCTTTGATATCACGTTCGATATAGATATCTAGGAAGCTAGATACACGACCGAATGACATTGCTGCACCGTTTTGAGACTTAACTGCAGCGAGATAACCGAAGTAAGTCCACTGTACAGCTTCTTGAGCGGTGGTAGCAGGGCCAGAAATGTCGTAGCCATATTTTGCTGCCATTTGCTTCATTTGACCCAGTGCACGATGCTGCTCAGAGATCTCTTCGCGCAGTTGAATGGTCATCTCTAGATCTTCGCCATTCTCTAGCTTAGTTTGCAGAGAGTTGAACTGGGCGAATTTATCTTTCATCAGGAAGTCGATACCGTATACGGCAACACGACGGTAGTCACCGATAATACGGCCACGGCCATATGCATCAGGCAGACCGGTCAGAACGCCAGACTTACGGCAATTCAGGATGTCTTTGGTATAAACGTCAAACACACCTTGGTTGTGCGTTTTACGGTATTCGGTGAAGGTTTTTTTCAGTGCAGGGTCCAGCTCACGGCCGTAAACTTTGCAAGAACCTTCAACCATTTTGATCCCACCAAATGGAATCAAAGCACGCTTCAAAGGTGCGTCAGTTTGTAAACCTACGATGGTTTCTAGATCTTTATAGATGTAGCCCGCATCGTGAGAAGTGATGGTAGAAGCAACATCAGTATCAAAATCTACTGGCGCGTGGGTACGGTTTTCCAGCTTAATGCCTTCCATAACCTTATCCCACAGCGTAGTGGTTGCGTCAGTTGCACCAGCTAGGAAAGACTCGTCACCTTCATATGGCGTATAGTTCTTTTGGATAAAGTCACGAACGTCAACGCTATTTTGCCACTCACCTTTGCTAAAACTTTGCCATGCATTGGCATACATTTCATTCAGCTCGGTCATTATGCACCTCTACCTTTAAGTTTGGATTTTTCGTAAACCCGGCTCGTCGATCGTCACATTTAGTGGTGACGGTCGCCACGCAGATATATTACCCAGTAAGTTAAACCTACCATCAGACCACCACCGATGATGTTGCCAATCGTGACAGGAATCAGGTTATCTATAATTAGGTTACTTATGGTTAGATGATCAAATTGCGCTGGTGTCGCGCCGATAGCTTGCCAGAATTCTGGTTCGGCGAAATTCTTGATGACAATACCCAACGGAATCATAAACATATTTGCAATACTGTGCTCAAAACCGCTGGCAACAAACATGCCTACAGGTAAGACCATGGCAAACATTTTGTCTAACAGACTGCGACCGGAATAACTCATCCAGACAGCTAAGCAGACCATTAAGTTCGCCAGAATCCCTAGACAAACGGCTTGAATAAACGTGTGTTCAAGCTTGTGTTGTGCGGTATTCAGTACATTTAATCCCCACTGCCCCTTGGCTACCATGTGTTCGCCAGAGAACCACATTAGTGCGACAAAAAAGAGGGCACCAATTAAGTTACCGATATAAACATTGAGCCAATTACATGAGAGTTGGCGCCATGTTATACGGCCACTGGCTTTTGCGACGACGGTGAGTACCGTTGAGGTAAAGAGGTCAGCACCACAGACTACAACTAACATCAATCCTAATGAGAAACAGATGCCGCCGATGAGCTTAGCTATGCCATAAGGAACATCTGCTGTACCCGTAGTCACAGTGATATAGAAGACAAATGCGATAGAGATAAATACGCCCGCTGTAATTGCCAGATAGAACGTTGTCAGCGGTTGTTTTGTTGCTTTATAGACGCCTGCGTCTTCGGCAACTTTTGCCATGGCAGCAGGGAGCAACAGGTCAAAGGGGGTGTCAGCTTTCACACTAACTCTCTTTAAAAATGGATTACGCGATGATACTAACAAAGCAGTATAGTGGAAAAATTGACGTGGATCATATTGCCGGAAACTAATGACATCATAAATAGTGTGGAAATATCAAAATAATGAGGTAATAGATTGATTTTATTTAAATAAATTTTTTTTAAAATTTATAAACTATTTTTAAAGTAGTAAAATTACTACATATAAATTGGATGAAAAACACACTGAAATGTCATTTAATTCGATGATATTGAGGCAATATGTTACTTGTTTGTTCGTGTTGTAAAAATAGGCCCCAGAGTGTCTGGGGCTTAAAATGGTCTTATTTTGATCAAAATAGCATTTTAATCAAAATATAAATCACGGTTGCTGTGACCAAAACACCTTTTTCGCTTTTTGGAGTTTTTGGTAAGCTCCTAATAAAGCTTGGTGTGATGCGAGTGTAGAGAGGTCTTCGTCAACCTCTGGTAGGCCATGAAAGCGAGTTTCACCGTGAATGTTCTTCCAGACAATATCCACAGTTTCCTGACCATACATTTTTACCATTGCACTCTGATAAAGTGCGGGGTCACGGTCATTATCTAATGACAGATCTAGTAGCGTGAGTAAGCAGCGGTAATAGTTATTACGCTCAGGCGATAGCAGGGATGCATTGAATTCTTGTGCCCACTCACCCCAAACCAACGCTTGCTCTAAATCTCCCCCAGCCAGTGCTAGCATTGATTTTAGCTCACCAATGCGTAGGGTATACCAAGCATTGGTGCTGCCTGTTGCGATACCTAATAATTCACGAACGCGGGTGAAATCATCTAAGCCTTCATCATCTAATGTTTCAATGAAAGCAAGATATTCTTCTGGTTTCCATGAACTTCCTGGCAGCGACAGAATAGTTTCACGTAGAGATGCCCCCATGTTGTTATTCGCCAGTAGCAAATCTTCAGCAGGGTAGATGTCTGACATACCAGGCACTAAAATTCGGCAGGCGTAGACCCCTAAGTGCTCATAGTCAGCAATATAAACTTCCGCATCTTCTTTATCGAATAGCGCCATCAGCGTAGCGAACTCTTGTTCTGTGCTACCGCTAAAGTTCCAGTCTGCAAAAGAATAATCAGCGTCATCGCGGAATAAATCCCAAGAAATCAGGCCGCTGGAGTCGATAAAATGAGTTTCCAGATTGGCGTGCTCGGCAACTTCTTCATTATCGAATGTCGGCGGAGTGAACACGTCGAGATCTTTTAAGCTACGGCCTTGAAGCAGTTCAGTCACAGTTCTTTCCAGCGCCACACCAAAGTCTGGATGTGCGCCAAAAGAAGCAAAGCAAGTACCGTTTGCAGGATTGAACAGGACGACACAGATAACCGGATAGTCGCCGCCAAGCGAGGCGTCATACGACAGAATAGGGAAACCCTCTTGCTCCAGTTTGGCTATAGCCTCTTGAACCTGAGGATAACGCTGCATGACGGTATCAGGAATGCTAGGGAGGCTGATCGATTCGGCGATAATACGGTTTTTAACATAGCGTTCGAACACTTCAGACAGGGCTTGAACACGCGCTTCATTAGCCGTGTTTCCTGCTGACATGCCATTAGAGACATATAGATTACCGATGATGTTCATCGGAATATAGACAGTCTGCTGATCGGACTGGCGAGTAAATGGTAGTGCACAAATACCACGTTCTGCATTGCCTGATTGGAGGTCGACTAAATCGCTCGCGACTAACTCTTGTTCTGGATCGTAATAGTTGAACAGGCGCTCATCCAGGATACCGCTAGGTAATAGATTGTCCTCTGGCAAAGGGAACCACTTCTCATTTGGGTAATGCACAAATTCGCCTTCGGCAATGCTTTTGCCTAAGTAGAAGTCAGCAAAGAAGTAGTTAGTAGAGAGACGTTCGAAATATTCCCCTAAAGCAGAGGCCAAAGCGGCTTTCTTACTGGAGCCTTTCCCGTTAGTAAAGCAAAGTGCACAATCGCGATCGCGGATATGTACTGACCAAACATTAGGGACTGGGTTGAGCCAAGAGGCTTCTTCGATGTTAAAGCCGAGATCGCTCAATTTATGTTGGAAGCGCGCGATAGAGTCTTCTAGCGCGGCATCTTTACCGGGGATAAAGGTTTGGGTCATAGGTATCGCCGTCTTCTAAAATCGTACAAAAGGTTAACGATCATACGGGGTTTTCTCTCATAGCTCCATAATTTCCTTTGAGAGAGCTAGATCACAGATGTTTAATCTAACTAATTGTAATATAAAATAAATTAGTCTAATTGTGGTTAACCGGAGATATAATGAGTAAACATAAGTTAATGGGTCTTTTCTTTGCTGTCGGATGTTTTAGTTCTGCAGCCTATGCGTTACCGAATATCACGATTTTAGCAACCGGTGGCACGATTGCTGGCGGTGGAGATTCTGCAACACAGTCACAATATACGGCTGGAAAACTAGGGGTCTCTTCGCTGGTTGATGCCGTCCCACAGTTGAGACAGGTAGCCAATATTAAAGGTGAGCAAGTCGTCAGTATCGGCTCTCAAGATATGAACGATCGTGTATGGCTACAGTTGGCAAAGAAGATCAATGCAGAGTGCAGCAGGACAGATGGGTTTGTTATTACTCATGGAACTGACACCATGGAGGAGACCGCGTACTTTCTGAATCTCACCACTCATTGTACGAAACCTGTTGTTATGGTTGGCGCAATGCGTCCAGCGACTGCCCTCAGCGCAGATGGCCCTTTCAATTTGTATAATGCTGTTATCACTGCAGCAGATAAATCCTCTGCAGGTCGTGGTGTATTAGTTGTGATGAATGATATCGTTCTTGATGCTCGAGATGTCACTAAGACTAGCACCACGGCGGTACAAACGTTCCAGTCGCCTAACTATGGCACGCTAGGGCAGATCCATAATGGCAAAGTAGATTACCAGAGAGAAGCTCTGCGCCCAGCCGCTCGGTTTGACGTTAATCACTTAGATTCATTGCCTCAGGTTGGTATCGTGTACAGCTATGCAAATGCCTCCGATATTCCGGCAAAGGCCTTTGTCGAGGCTCGATATCAGGGGATTGTCAGTGCTGGTGTGGGTAACGGCAATATGTATCACACCATTCTGGATACGTTGGCATCGGCTGCACAAAATGGCATTGCCGTTGTTCGTTCATCACGTGTGCCCACAGGGGCGACGACGAGGGATGCAGAAATTGACGACAGCAAGTACGGTTTTATCGCATCGGGAACGCTGAATCCGCAAAAAGCACGTATTCTATTGCAGCTTGCCTTAACCCAAACGCGGGATCCGCAAAAAATCCAACGTTTCTTTGATTCGAACTAATTGCATTCGTTTCATGGCGTTTGCCTGATATCCCTCATAGCGGGTAGATACATGCCCGCTACATACCGATAGGCTACGGGCAGATTAAGCCCTTGTTATTCTTCCCTGCACTGATGTATTCATCTTGGATTTCATCTATTTTTAGTGGTAACACGGATCAATTTCTTTTTTGCTCGGTGAAATTAACTTCATTTGTTCAGGTGAAAACCACAATTTGGCGTGAATAACCATTGCAGCCCAATGGAGCGAATGATAAAACCAAAGAAGCATTCTTATTGGCTATCTCAAGAAAACTATTTGTTATCTCAATCAACTTGGTGAGGGTAAATGAGTCAGGTCTACAATTTTAGCGCTGGCCCGGCAATGCTGCCGGCTGAAGTGCTGCGTCGCGCACAGCAAGAACTCTGTAATTGGCATGGCCTAGGCACATCGGTGATGGAGATAAGCCATCGGGGCAAGGAGTTTATGCAGGTGGCTGAGGAAGCTGAGGCTGACTTACGTAGTTTGCTTAAGATCCCTGCCAACTACCGCGTACTTTTCTGCCACGGTGGGGCAAGAGCACAATTTGCTGCCGTGCCACTTAATTTATTGGGTGAGAACACAACTGCGGATTATATCGATAGTGGTTATTGGGCGGCGAGTGCGGCGAAAGAGGCTAAGAAATATTGCACGCCAAATATTCTCGATGTAACGACTCGTCAGGATGGCATTCGTGCAGTGAAACCCATGAGCGAATGGGCATTAAGCGATAATGCTGCTTATGTTCACTACTGCCCGAATGAAACTATCGACGGCATTGCTATTGATGAACAACCTGACTTCGGTGATAAAATTGTTGTAGCCGATCTCTCATCTAATATTCTCTCTCGCCCGTTAGATATCAGCCGTTATGGTGTGATTTATGCGGGGGCACAGAAAAATATCGGCCCAGCAGGGTTAACCGTGGTAATTGTTCGTGATGATTTGCTGGGTAAAGCCCGCCGTGAATTACCTTCTATCCTCGATTATAAAGTGTTGGCCGACAACGATTCGATGTTCAATACACCACCGACGTTTGCATGGTATCTGTCTGGCATGGTCTTTAAGTGGCTACAAGAGCAAGGTGGATTAGAGGAGATGGGCAAACGTAATCAGACTAAGGCCGAGCATCTGTATGGCTTCATCGATAACAGTGGCTTCTACCGTAATGATGTCGCCAAAAATAACCGCTCTTGGATGAATGTGCCGTTTCAATTAGCCGATGCAGCATTGGATAAGCTATTTTTAGACGAATCTTATGCTGCGGGTCTACATGCTTTAAAAGGCCATCGTGTCGTTGGCGGAATGCGGGCTTCTATCTATAACGCGATGCCGTTGGAAGGTGTGCAAGCATTAACCCAGTTCATGACTGAGTTTGAAAAACGCCATGGCTAATTACTAGGCTTGCGTTGCAATACGGCCTCTCTAAGAGGTCGTTTATTTGTAGAGATATATTGGCACTCTGACAAGAGGGCATGGATATATCAGATAGGACAGAATCAGAGGATAAATAATGAGTTGTGACTTTTTGGCACTGGCAAATCCTGGTGTTTTAGCTCTGCACCCCTATCAGGCGGGTAAGCCAGTAGAGGAGTTGGAGCGTGAGCTTGGAATATCAAATATTATCAAACTCGCCTCCAATGAGAATCCCTTGGGGCTAGCGGAGAGTGCAAAGAAAGCGATTCAGAACCAATTATCACAGCTTACACTTTATCCCGATTCAAATGGTTTCTACTTAAAACAGGCGATCGCAGAACGTTTCTCAATTCAGAGTGAAAAAATCACCCTAGGAAATGGTTCTAACGATTTGCTTGAATTGATTGCCCGAGTATTTGTGCATGAGCATGATGAAGTCATCTTCTCCCAGTACTCCTTTGTGGTGTACCCACTGGTTACTCAGGCGTTGAATGCCAAGGCTGTTGTTGTGCCTGCCCGCGACTGGGGAAATGACTTGCAGGCGATGCTTGCGGCGATAACCGATCGCACTAAGATGCTGTTTATTGCTAACCCTAACAATCCCACCGGAACCTTCCTTGAGGCCGATGAATTAGAACGTTTTTTGTCGCAGGTACCAGAGAATATCATCGTTGTATTGGATGAGGCTTATACAGAATATACGCCTGTTGAGCGCCGCTCTCCTTCGCTGGCTTGGGTAGATCGTTTTCCTAATTTAGTTGTTTGCCGCACGTTCTCGAAAGCTTACGGCTTAGCGGGTTTACGCATTGGTTATGCCGTATCTCACCCAGATATGGCAGGGTTGTTTAACCGGGTTCGCCAACCGTTTAACTGCAATAGTTTGGCATTAGCTGCAGCACAAGCCGTATTAGCCGATGAGGCTTACTTAGCTAAATCCGTTGCTCTGAATAGAGAAGGCATGGGGCTAATTTCTGCTTTCTGTGAGAAATACGGGCTAGCCTATATCCCTTCTATGGGGAATTTTATTACGGTTGATTTTGCTAAGCCAGCAGCGCCAATTTATGAGCAACTGCTGCAAAAAGGCGTTATCGTTCGACCAATAGGTGGTTACGGTATGCCAAATCATTTACGGATCAGCATTGGGCTGCCGGAAGAGAATCAGCGTTTATTACAGGCGTTAAAGGAGATTTTAGCGCTGTAAAAAACGTATTTTTTACATTTACCCATCTCAATAAAGGGATGGGGTTGCAGGGTAAACGCACTATGTTGGAGATGGCGATTATCAAGGTCTGCAATAATAAAAATAATTTTGGAGAATAAGTTTCAGATGCAGGAATCCTTGACTTTACAACCTATTGCATTAATTAACGGTGAAATAAATTTACCAGGGTCAAAAAGCGTTTCTAACCGTGCACTACTGCTAGCGGCAATGGCGAAGGGGACGACACGCTTAACAAACCTGTTAGACAGCGATGATGTTCGTTACATGCTTGGTGCCTTAAGCAAATTGGGTGTTCACTACCAATTATCTGACGATCGTACACATTGTGATGTTGAAGGGATCTGTGGGCCATTAGGTTCAACTCAACCTCTAGAACTGTTTTTAGGAAATGCTGGAACAGCGATGCGCCCTTTGGCAGCGGCACTCTGCTTGAAAGCTGGCGATATCGTGTTAACAGGTGAGCCAAGGATGAAAGAGCGCCCGATTGGTCACTTAGTTGATGCTCTGCGCCAAGGCGGGGCCAATATTGACTACCTTGAACAAGATGGTTATCCACCATTAAAATTGACCGGTGGTTTTCAGGGCGGTGATGTCACCGTGGATGGCAGTGTATCCAGTCAATTTTTAACGGCTTTGCTAATGGCATCACCTTTGGCTTCAAAAGAGACACATATCCATATTCAGGGTGAGTTAGTGTCTAAGCCTTACATTGATATCACGCTGCATATGATGCGTACATTCGGTGTTGAAGTGACGCATGATAATTATCGCGTATTCCATATCGCCCCGAACCAGACTTATCTCTCCCCTGGTGACTATTTAGTTGAAGGCGATGCTTCCTCGGCATCCTACTTCCTCGCGGCGGCGGCGATTAAAGGTGGAACCGTTCGCGTGACGGGTATTGGTCGTAAAAGCGTTCAGGGTGATACTCGTTTTGCGGATGTATTGGAAAAAATGGGGGCAAAAATCGTTTGGGGTGACAATTTTATCGAATGCCAACGAGGCTCTTTGCAAGGCATAGATATGGATATGAATCATATCCCTGATGCGGCTATGACGATTGCAACAACGGCGTTGTTTGCGAAAGGTGAAACCATTATCCGTAATATCTATAACTGGCGGGTAAAGGAAACGGACCGTTTGGCTGCTATGGCGGCAGAACTGCGTAAAGTCGGGGCTGAAGTTGAAGAGGGCGAAGATTTTATTCGCGTTGTACCGCCTAAGCAAATTCAGCATGCAGAGATAGAGACGTATAATGATCATAGAATCGCGATGTGTTTCTCGTTGGTGGCATTTTCCGATACACCAGTGACAATTCTTGATCCTAAATGTACCGCAAAAACCTTTCCAGACTACTTCCAGCAGTTTGCTCGCTTAACGCAATCAGCCTAAATTTCAAGTGATACGAATTTCAAGCCAGTATTACGCCTTCATTTATGAAGGCGTTTTTTTATCTCTAGATGCGGTTTAGATTCTGTTTGATTGACAGTAGGTACCTATTCATTCGAATGTAGGTGAACAAGGTCAATTCAGTGTGATGTATGAGTTAACTTTTCTATTGAATATGTTCCAGCCTGCTCTCGCTGTTATGGCATAGGAAGTTTGTACGTGACTCTTCTGATTACATAGTATTGCGATAGATAGACCACAAGGATCTGTTCTACTGATTATTCAGAACAAGACAGGAGTTATATAATGTTAAATATCAATCGTGATTATCTGATGAAGCTTGACTTAGGTGCGCTTAAAAAACAGCGCACAATGATGTATGTCATCGCTGTTCTCCTTCTCCTTGGTGGGCTCTTCTGCTTAGCAAATCCGTTTATTTCTGGTGCTGTTGTGAGTACCATTATCGGTATCTTATTTGTGATGAGTGGTATTGCACTGATTTACGGAATATTCATTAACCGGAAGCATAATTTATGGCCCGTGCTGACCAGTATTTTTCTAGGTATTGCCTATATTTTGGTTGGCTATATTTTCATGAAAAACCCTGCCATGGGCATACTCAGCCTTGCTTTTATTCTTTCTGTCCTTTTTTTGGCTGGTGGCATCATTCGCTTAGTCACTGGTTTTAAAATGTTAAGTATGCCAAGGGGCTGGATTCAAGTGCTGATCGGTGTTTTAGACCTCGTGATTTTTTATCTTCTCGTCTCTTCTGGCCCAGAGATGTCTATTGTGTTTGTCCTAACCCTTATCGGTATCGAAATGCTCTTTAGTTCATTCAGCTGCTTCATGGTTGCAGGGCTTTTGAAACGCCGCTAGGTAAACGCAGAATAATAAGTTGTTAAGACCGTAAGTCTCCGCTTGCTTTGATACTTTCGGAGACAACGGCGAAGTTGTTGGCATTGTATGTATTCTCTAAATATTCACTTTCAAATTATTGTGAAGGCGATTCCTTTTTCACCGTTTAAACTTTTACGGGGTAACAGTTGCACAGGATGCGGCGTATAATACGCTGTCTCAGCCTGAAGAGTTTCTTGGGCTATCTTGGTTTTTTGGCGTGAGGAGAGTGATATGACAACAATAGCCCCCGTAATTACGGTTGATGGTCCAAGTGGTGCTGGTAAGGGCACACTTTGTCAGGCATTGGCTGAAGCGTTGGGTTGGCGGTTGTTAGATTCTGGCGCTATTTATCGTGTATTAGCTCTAGCTGCGCTACATCATCAGGTCGATATTGCATCTGAGGAGGCATTGGTGCCTCTGGCTGCCAATCTGGATGTCTGCTTTGTTTCACAAAATGGTGAGCTTCGAGTTATTCTGGAAGGTGAAGATGTCAGCAATGAAATTCGCAATGAAACAGTAGGAAATACCGCTTCTCAAGCGGCGGCTTTTCCACGTGTTCGTGAGGCACTATTACGCCGTCAGAGGGCATTCCGAGAGATGCCAGGGTTAATCGCTGATGGTCGCGATATGGGAACTGTGGTGTTCCCTGACGCGCCCGTAAAAATATTTCTCGATGCAAGTGCAGAAGAAAGAGCGCGTAGGCGCATGCTACAGTTGCAGGAGAAGGGCTTTAGTGTTAACTTTGAACGTCTTTTGGCCGAGATACAGGAACGAGATGACCGTGACCGTAATCGGCCAGTAGCGCCATTGGTGCCTGCGGCGGGTGCGTTATTGCTGGATTCAACCAGCATGTCAATTGATGAAGTGATCAAACGTGCGCTGGCGTATGCTCAAGAAACGCTGAAATAATATTTACTAAACTCACAGTGCTTTATTCGCCAGTAGGCTAATAAGCACTACATAACCTCGCTGCCATGGATGTGCGGTGGGGCATTTGAAACAACCCCATCAGGCGGGATGCTGGATGGACGTTAAACTAAAGAACCCTGAAGATTATCAACATGACAGAATCTTTTGCTCAACTCTTTGAAGAATCACTAAAAACAATCGAAACTCGTCCGGGCTCTATCGTCCGTGGTGTTGTAGTTGCTATCGATAAAGACGTAGTACTGGTTGACGCCGGTCTGAAATCTGAATCTGCTATTCCGGTAGAGCAATTCAAAAACGCACAAGGCGAATTAGAAATTCAGGTTGGCGACGAAGTTGACGTTGCACTGGATGCCGTAGAAGACGGTTTCGGTGAAACCCTGCTGTCTCGCGAGAAGGCTAAGCGTCACGAAGCTTGGCTGATGCTGGAAAAAGCTTACGAAGAAGCTGCAACCGTAACTGGCGTGATCAACGGCAAGGTTAAAGGTGGTTTCACTGTTGAGCTGAACGGCATTCGTGCGTTCCTGCCAGGTTCACTGGTAGACGTGCGTCCTGTACGCGATACGCTGCACCTTGAAGGCAAAGAGCTTGAATTTAAAGTTATCAAGCTTGACCAGAAGCGTAACAACGTTGTTGTTTCTCGCCGTGCTGTTATCGAATCTGAAAACAGTGCAGAGCGTGATCAACTTCTGGAAAACCTGCAAGAAGGTATGGAAGTTAAGGGTATCGTTAAGAACCTGACTGACTACGGCGCGTTCGTTGACTTGGGCGGCGTTGATGGCCTGCTGCACATTACCGATATGGCTTGGAAGCGCGTTAAGCACCCAAGCGAGATCGTGAATGTAGGTGACGAAATCACGGTTAAAGTACTGAAGTTCGATCGCGAGCGTACTCGTGTATCTCTTGGCCTGAAGCAACTAGGTGAAGATCCATGGGTTGCTATCGCTAAGCGTTACCCAGAAAGTACTCGTCTGACTGGTCGTGTAACTAACCTGACTGATTACGGCTGCTTCGTGGAAATCGAAGAAGGCGTTGAAGGTCTGGTACACGTTTCAGAAATGGACTGGACTAACAAAAACATCCACCCATCCAAAGTTGTTAACGTTGGTGATGTGGTTGAAGTTATGGTTCTGGACATTGACGAAGAGCGTCGTCGTATCTCCTTAGGTCTGAAGCAGTGCAAAGCCA
The DNA here is from genome assembly GCA_000307305.1 of Enterobacteriaceae bacterium B14. Lineage (GTDB taxonomy): Bacteria > Pseudomonadota > Gammaproteobacteria > Enterobacterales > Enterobacteriaceae > B14. Next base: position 1,136,159 of record DF158882.1, on the reverse strand, counting down.
ACCCATGGCAGCAGTTTGCAGAGACTCACAACAAAGGCGATCGCGTTGAAGGTAAAATCAAGTCAATCACTGACTTCGGTATCTTCATCGGTCTGGACGGCGGCATCGACGGTCTGGTTCACCTGTCTGACATCTCCTGGAACGTTGCAGGCGAAGAAGCAGTTCGTGAATACAAGAAAGGCGACGAAATCGCTGCCGTTGTACTGCAAGTTGACGCAGAGCGTGAGCGCATCTCCTTAGGCGTTAAACAACTGGCTGAAGACCCATTCAATAACTACCTGTCTATGAACAAGAAAGGTGCTATTGTTACTGGTAAAGTTACAGCAGTTGACGCAAAAGGTGCTACAGTTGAATTAGCTGATGGCGTTGAAGGTTACCTTCGTGCTTCAGAAGCAACTCGTGACCGCATTGAAGACGCAACTCAGGTTCTGAGCGTTGGTGATGAAGTTGAAGCCAAATATACTGGCGTAGACCGTAAAAACCGCGTAATTAGCCTGTCTGTTCGTGCTAAAGACGAAGCTGATGAGAAAGAAGCTGTTGCTGCTGTGAATAACAGCACCACTAGTAAGCCAGAAGAAGGCAATTTCTCTAACGCTATGGCTGAAGCATTCAAAGCGGCAAAAGGCGAATAATAACGGGGGCGGGGAGTTAATTTCCGCCCTAACGGTAGTTAAACTGCATAGCTTGGAGGAACGATGACCAAGTCTGAACTTATTGAGAGACTCGCAAGCCAACAAACTCATCTGCCTGCAAAGGCCGTAGAGGATTCGGTTAAAGAGATGCTGGAACACATGGCTGCTACGTTAGCTGGTGGCGAACGTATCGAAATTCGTGGGTTTGGCAGTTTTTCATTACACTACCGGGCTCCGAGAGTAGGGCGCAATCCTAAGACGGGTGATAAAGTTGAGTTGGAAGGTAAACACGTCCCTCACTTTAAACCAGGTAAAGAGTTGCGTGATAGAGCCAATATTTACGCTTGATGTTGTACTGTAAATGCCAAAAGGCGCTATTTTATATAGCGCCTTTTTCATATCTATAGATCGGTATATTGATCATTACCTTCCTTTAAACACAAAGCCTCTTTCTGCAATCCCATTGCTGTTCCATATATTCCTCTAGTCCAGAATAAATCCTTTTACAGGCATAGATGGTTGCTATCATCTATTCCCAGCGTGAGCGAATCAACATATTCAACAGCAATATTATTGTCATTGAGGAGTCAAAACTTGCGAAAAGAGCGCAAGAATAAATGAAAGTAGCAATTTCATTGCAAAAGCTTCAGAGGCAGCTCGGTGATTCATATTTCAGTTATTGGCATCCTGACGTTATAGGCTAAAAATACCTAATTACTCCCGTTTTCTAATAGGTTAGGTGTAGGAATACAGCACTTAGTCTTTTTGTCATGTATAGGATGCGACTATTAAGATCTCCATGGATGTTGCTGCTCTTGCCACTATTGTAGGAATTGTACCGCTGATGTACATGCCGGTATTACCGACTCGAATCGTATGGTGCTCACTATTTTTTCTAACACTGATATTGCTTTTGTGGCGAAATCATCTGGCGCGAACAGCTGTTATTGCATCATTGGCATTTCTGTGGGCTACCTGGTCCGCTGATTCGGTGATTAGACTAACTGAAAAACATACGCAATATGACGTCAGTATCGTGGGTGTCATTCAAAGTGTAGATATAGGGCAGGGCAATCAGAAAAATATCCTGTTTCAAGTCAAAGAGATTAGCCAGTACAAACTATTGGCCAAAGACCATCCCACTAAAATAGAAGCGAGTTCATTTCAAGTACAGTTACTACCTTGGAAGACGGATATAGACCTGAAAGGTGGGCAGCGTTGGAGATTAGTCGCTCGTTTAAAACCCGTTCATAGCCGATTAAATGAAGGCGGTTTTGATAAACAGCGCTGGGCCGTCTCTAATCGGCAAGTATTAACAGGGCGAGTATCGAAAGCAGAATTATTGAATGGAGACAGCGGAGCACGCCAAAAAGTGGTCGATAAGATTTTACATAGTGTCTCTGAATACCCCTATACCGACACCATGATAGCGCTGGCATTTGGTGAAAGGGGACGAATGGATACAGAGCGTAAACGTATCTTACAACTTACTGGAACCGCGCATTTAATGGCGATCTCTGGTTTGCATATCTCACTAGCTGCATTATTAGGCTGGGGAATTGCCAGGAGTATTCAGGTTGGGTTGCCGACACGTTGGATTAACCCCTTATTTCCTCTCTTCATTAGCTGGCTGATAGCGGTTGGATATGTCTGGTTATCGGGTGTTAATCCCCCAGCATTGCGAGCGGGCTTAGCTTTAACGCTGTGGTGCTATTTACGCTGGAAAGGGTACTTATGTAGTGCATGGCAAGTTTGGCTGCGTGTTGTCGCTATCATTTTGCTTATTGACCCTTTAACGGTTTTATCTGACAGTTTTTGGCTCTCATGTTGTGCAGTGGCGGGATTAATTTTTTGGTACCAGTGGGTACCTCTACCTTTTCATATGAGACATAAGCATCGCTGGGCATTATTACGATGGTTACATCTACAGTTTGGAATGTTACTACTCTTAGCGCCTCTCCAAGTTCTACTTTTCCATGGTATTAGCCCAAGCTCTTTACTTGCGAATCTTTGGGCTGTTCCTATCGTCTCATTAATGACTGTCCCACTTATTTTGCTCTCCCTTATGCTAGCTTGGCTGCCTGACGCTGTAGATGGGTTATGGTGGCTGGCTAATCTATCACTAGAAATAGCTTTCTATCCGTTACATGCTCTATCGGTTGGATGGAGTTGGTTAAATAGCTCATTTTTGATGGCAAGCATCTTAGGATGGTTGGTGGTACCGGCTTATCGCCTTCAGTGGTGGAGAACCTCACCGGCTAGCCTTATTACCGTGGCCTTGCTGACGACACTCCCTCAGTGGCGCAATGAGAACTATACTTGGCGTGCAACCATGCTTGATGTAGGCCATGGGTTAGCCGTTGTTATTGAGCGAAATGGTAAAGCATTACTATACGATACGGGTAATGCATGGGATGGCGGATCTATGGCTAACATAGAGATTATCCCCTATTTACGCTGGCAAGGATTAGAGCTTGAACAGATTATGATAAGCCACCAGCATAATGACCATATTGGCGGGTTGCCAGATATCATGTCTGCCTATCCCAAAAGTACGGTAAGAAGTTCTTCATCATCTATTCCTGGGCTTCCCTGTCACCAAGGTGTTGAGTGGTTTTGGCAGGGATTAAGACTGAAAGTACTCTGGCCACCAAAACATGTGGTGAAAGCTGTGAATGAGCATTCATGCGTTATTATGGTTGATGATGGAACACATAAATTATTACTGACAGGTGATTTAGAAAAGCAGCAAGAACGCCAGCTAGTTTCTTCTCTTCGCCATCAAATTAAAGCGGATATTTTACAGGTTCCTCACCACGGCAGTAAAACCTCTTCATCGGCCCTTTTTCTTCGATCTGTGGACCCAAAAGCAGGCTTGGCTTCGGCCTCTAGATACAATCCATGGCGCCTTCCTGCGGAAAAAATCGCTAAACGCTATACCCAACAAAATATTATATGGCGAGACACAGCACACTCGGGACAGCTCTCTGTTCTTTTTTTCGACAAACACTGGCATTTATTGACCTTCAGACAACAATTAATGCCTCGTTGGTATCACCAGTGGTTTGGTTCTGGAGAAGATAATGGGTAAAATGGTCGGCTATTCTTACCAATGCTGGTTAATTGCATGATGAATGACAAAGATCTCTCGACATGGCAGACATTTCAACGCCTGTGGCCGATGATCACACCTTTTAAGTTAGGGCTTATTGCAGCATCTATCGCACTGATTATTAATGCTGCCAGTGATGCATTCATGTTGTCCTTATTAAAACCTCTCTTGGATGATGGTTTTGGTAAGACTGACAGTAAAATTTTGCTCTGGATGCCACTGATTGTGATTGGACTCATGTTTGTCAGAGGGATTACGGGGTTTGTTTCCAGTTACTGCCTATCTTGGGTTTCTGGCAAAGTAGTCATGAATATGCGGCGTCGTTTGTTTGGTCATATGATGCGGATGCCGGTTTCATTTTTTGATCAGCAATCAACAGGTACTCTGCTTTCTCGTATTACGTATGACTCAGAGCAAGTGGCATCTTCTTCATCTAGCTCATTGGTTACCGTTGTTCGTGAAGGGGCTTCAATTATCAGTTTATTTGCCATTATGTTTTATAACAGTTGGCAGCTATCTTTGGTCTTGATTGTTATTGCGCCTATTGTATCTATTGCTATTCGTGTTGTTTCTAAGCGGTTTCGCAAGATCAGTAAGAATATGCAGAATACGATGGGGCAAGTGACGACCAGCGCAGAACAGATGCTGAAAGGCCACAAAGAAGTGCTAATTTTTGGCGGACAGCAAGTAGAAACAAAGCGGTTTGATAAAGTCAGTAACCATATGCGTCAGCAAAGTATGAAGATGGTCGCTGCATCTGCCGTATCGGACCCCATTATTCAGTTGATAGCCTCCCTTGCACTTGCATTTGTTCTGTATGCAGCCAGCTTTCCAAGTGTAATGGAAACCTTAACCGCGGGGACTATCACCGTTGTCTTCTCCTCTATGATTGCATTGATGCGTCCATTAAAGTCATTAACTAACGTTAATGCTCAATTCCAACGCGGAATGGCGGCGTGCCAAACACTGTTTGCTATTTTGGATATGGATACAGAGAAGGATAATGGAACGCTAGACATTGCACGTGTTAAAGGCGATATCGAATTTAAAGATGTTACCTTCACTTATCCAAGCAAAGAAACACCAGCGTTGCACAATATCTGTATGACGATCCCTGCGGGTAAAACCGTAGCTTTGGTGGGTCGTTCAGGCTCAGGTAAATCAACTATTGCGAATTTGCTTACGCGTTTTTATGACATTCAGGATGGTGAAATCCTGATTGATGGGCATGATTTACGTGAATACTCGCTCTCGTCATTGCGCAATCAAGTCGCGGTTGTTTCTCAAAATGTTCACCTCTTCAACGATACTATCGCGAATAATATTGCCTATGCGCGAATGGATGAGTTTAGCCGCGAAGAGATAGAACAATCTGCGCGTATGGCTTATGCCATGGATTTCATCGAAAAAATGGATAACGGATTAGATACGGTTATCGGTGAAAACGGCGTCTTGCTTTCTGGCGGCCAGCGTCAGCGAATCGCTATTGCTAGAGCACTATTACGCGATTGCCCAATATTGATCCTCGATGAAGCGACTTCAGCACTGGATACCGAATCTGAGCGAGCGATACAGGCGGCGTTGGATGAGTTGCAGAAGAACAGAACGTCTCTTGTAATTGCTCACCGGCTTTCGACGATTGAACAGGCTGATGAAATTATTGTTGTAGAGGATGGCTATATTGTTGAACGTGGTTCGCATCTAGATCTGCTCGCCAACAACGGTTCTTATGCACAACTTCATCGCTTGCAGTTTGGCCAATGATTGAGCGCATATGGTTCGGGCAATCTTGGCTGTATCTTTTTCTGCTGCCTCTGTCTTGGTTATATGGCGTAATTAATATGCTCCGTAGGGGAGCATATCGCTGTGGTCTTTTTTCCTCGTGGAAAGCTCCTGTCCCGGTTGTAGTTGTTGGCAACTTAACCGCTGGGGGGAATGGCAAAACACCTGTCGTCATCTGGCTGGTTGAGCATTTAACACGAAAGGGCATTAAAGTAGGTGTTGTGTCTCGTGGATATGGCGGTAAATCAGAGCACTATCCTTTGCTCATCACCACTGAGACATCAACACAGCAGGGCGGGGATGAGCCTGTTTTGATTTACCAACGTACAGGTGTGCCTGTTGCCGTTGCGCCAAAACGCTCAGATGCCGTGAAGGCATTACTTGAGCAATATCAACTTGATGTCGTACTCACTGATGATGGCTTGCAGCACTATGCTCTACAGCGTGATCTAGAGCTGGCTGTGGTTGACGGTGTCCGGCGTTTTGGCAATGGTTGGTGGCTACCAGCTGGGCCGATGCGAGAGCGGGCAGGCCGTTTGGCGTCGGTCGATGCTGTTATCGTAAACGGTGGCGTCCCTCAATCGGGTGAGATAGCCATGAAACTGGTCGCCGATAAAGCCGTAAATCTACTTACTGGTGAACAGCGTTCTATCAGTTTACTCGGCAAGACGAGCAATATTGTTGCGATGGCTGGGATTGGGCACCCACCTAGATTTTTCCAGACATTAGAACAGCTCGGTGCCACGCTTTCGCGGCGAGTTTCCTTTGCCGATCATCAACATTACGATGAATCACAGCTCAGTTCATTAGTTGGTAATAACGATAGCCTGTTGATGACAGAAAAGGATGCGGTGAAGTGCAAAGCATTTGCGCGCAAAAACTGGTGGTATTTACCCGTTAGCGCAGAATTATCTCAGCCCTCAGCTCAGACGTTATTAGAGGATATAGCATCACTGATTAACCGTAATCATGTGGTTTAATCGCAGATGATTTAGTTTGAAAATAGAGACTGCCAAAAACGCCTTATTTAATCAGTAAGGCGTTTTTGTTTTTGAGCGTAGAGCTATTGCGCAGCATTATCACTCATAAGATATTTTGTCAGCGCTTCAACTTCATCACTGCGCTGAGCATCGTGCAATTTGTTTCTCTTATTGAGTGATGACCACTCAGGATGGGCGCGAGCTGTTTGCAACGGTTTGGGGATTTTCCCTTTTTTCCACGTCTCTTCATGAGGGTTTTCTAGTAGTAATGTGCTTTGAGCCGCATGCCCCCGGGCATCCAGTGCTTGTTGCAGTTTCTGTAAACGTAATGCGAGCAGGCTTAAAATCGCGTCATCTACGCTGAGTTTATAGCCACCCTTAAACTTACCTATTAATTGCGAACCATAGTGCTTCCAGCTCTGGGATACGCCACCAATGATTGCACCAACCGTTGTTGCCGCTCCCATCGTTAAACCACCTACGGCTAAGTCAATGCCAGCACCCGCTGCAGCACCAGTAGCAAACCCCATTCCTAGGCGTACCCCCATCTGTTTGAGTGCTTCGCTACTGAAAAGATCATCTTCAAAACGGCCATCAAAGAGAGGGAAATCGACAGATGAAGCATCCGATTTATCGAATTTATAAAGTGCTAGCAATGTTTCAACGGCTTTGTATTCATGTTTTCTTAGGTCGGCTCGGAGTGATTCAATTGCTGCTTTTCTATCTTCGTCGGTGCTAATAAAGCGACTGTAGGCTGCGGAGTCGATCAATACATCCGCAATGATTTTAGCTGCACTCTGTTTTCTAGCCGCTCTCTTACTCTCCAAATCAATAATGAGGTGATTTAGAGGCTGTTGAGCTGAAGCAATGAGAAGTGAGAGGCTCTCATATAACCGCTTTTCACCGTCTTCAGGCGGAGACACCGTATCAAAGCGTACTGATGCATGAAGCCCTAGGCGAGAAAGGGATGTGCGCCACTCTTCCTCCCGGGTATGTTCGCTGGCAACAAAGTTGAATACTGGTAGCAGAGGCTTACCACAGCCGGACAAAACCGCGAGTTCATCATGGTATTTAGGGAGCACTGGCTCTCTGACATCAATAATATAAAGCCCAGCATCGCTATTGAAGAGTTGGCGAATTACCTTAGCTTCCTGCTCAAAACGTCCTTTTGCCTCTGGGCCAGTAAGAAAGCGTTCTAAACGTGCGGGGCCATCCAGCCTTTCTTCTGGGCGTGCCAGTGCATCAAGATAATCTCTCAGAGAAATAGCATCCTCCAACCCTGGCGTGTCGTACAGTTCGACCAGTGAGTTGCCATTAACGCTGAGTCTCGCGCCTTCTACATGCCGAGTAGTACTTGGCCTATCAGAGACTTCGCCAAAATGAGCATCATGAGTCAATGTTCTCAATAATGAGGTTTTTCCGACATTCGTATGGCCAACAATGGCAAGAATTAAGGGCTTACTCATCAGAACTCCTCAGCCAGTGAAGATCGGCTTCTTGTAGATTCAGTTCTTGCAGTGCGTTATGCCAGTGTTGCAGGCGAGATGCAGAAACAGGTTGATCGTTTAGCAACCAAATGCGCGTTTCGGCTGATTTATTCATTAGGTCAGCAATAAGGTGCAATGTACCTCTATCAGGGGAGCGGAGCGGGTCGCAAACAATTAATAAACGGGCCGCGGGTGCCATATGCAACTTATCAAGCAGCTCTTTTCTCTGATAACGGTCGTTGATAATTCCGACATATTGTATTGAGTCATCGAATACAGGAGGCCACTCACGAGTATCATCTATTTCTATCGCTACTAGAACGTGACCATGTGCAGAGAGCGTTAATGGTATGAGGCTCGTTGTAGTAGAGTATCCACCGTCAGCATCGATAACACCAATGTGTTCACTACTAGGCTGGAGTTTTTCTGCTAGCAACTGATTTTCAGGCAGAGTCAGATCTAGAGATAGGCGAGCACAGGCATATTTCCAGCGGACAAGACAATAGAGAGAAAGAATAAGGCGGGGCAATAAACCATAGAAGGTGAATACGCCAATTAACCATCCTGCCCATGTTGAACGGGCTATCTCAAGCTCTAATGCACTGGCTCCACTTGCTTTGATTGTCTCTATATCGGGTTGAGGAAAACCGAACAGTGAAGGCAGGGCACCGAGGCTGTGAGTAAGGGCAACAAATGTATCTCCATTCAACAATGTCGTTTGCCAAATGAATGAGTAGTGCTTCGTTGATAGCATTGCCAACAGGATAATCAGAGTCGAGATGAGGGTGATCAACCATATGCTATGGACTACAGCACCAACCCCCCAGCGAGCTGCTTTTTGTCGGTTTAATAGAACTAATAACGCAGGGGCAAGTTGAATCGCACGGCTATTTCGAGAAAGCTTGTCTGTTAGCCACAACCATAAACGGCCTAGAACTGACCCTGTATCGCTGGGCATAAACCATAAACTGATTAACCAAAAAAAGAGCGCTAATAGGTGGAGACCTAACAGGCTACCTAACGCCCAGAAAATATTCACTGAGTGGCTGCCATCCCCTAACGCCGTAAATGCCATCCCTACACCGGCAATTAGCGCGATAATCACGAGAATAAAACCCGCGAGCTTTGCACTTTGTATCCACCGTTGCTGAGCCTCGATTAGACCGGCTCTTTGTGCCAGCAAACGAGCTCGCTCAATAATTTTCTGAGTCATCTCACCTTTGAGAGCGCGAGCGTTTCGGTTTGCTTCGGCATCTTCCAACTGACCTGATTGTAATTCGGTTAGCCGAATACTTTCTGCCAGCCAGAGATGACTTAGATGATTGTCTTTCAACGATGGGCCTTTGTTAGTTTATCTGTTGCTACAGGAGGTCATTTTATAGAGATGCATCTATTAAAACATAGTGGCTGGTAAGCGCCAATTCAGAATGATAAAAGCAAGCTATGTTCCATTTGGATAGTAAATAATTGGTTAAATATATTAATGTGTCTCTTTGCATTTTTTGGGTTTGTGAACCAATATTTAATTATAAATTAATAATATAGTTTTATTTGTTTATTTCTATTTGAGTAATTATTTACATATTTTTTGTTTGGTTCGTCTCTTTTAAGCATTCATCAATTCATATTTGTGAGGTAACTATGTTACGACTCATCACGCTGGTGCTTTCGGGAGCATTGTTATCAGGGATGGTATGGGCAGAAGGTGGAAGACAAAATCACGGTGTTATTAATTTTTATGGCGTTGTTGTAGAAGATCAATGCACTATAACTATTCACAGCGATATGTTGCATAGCGCTTGTCACCGCCCTCAGGAGGGAGAGCCTGGAAGAGTTCTTCGTTCCGTGAGTGACTTAAATAACTTAGCTAACCATGGGGGCACAATTCCTGGTCATGTAGGCAGTGTTAACATTACGTGGATGGACAGTACTCGTACAGCCGGTGTGCTTACAATCAATCAGTTATAGCAACCGACATATTTAACGATGTCGCGGGCGTTTATACACCGCCCGCAGCTCAGAGTGTCGGATTAGTCAGCTCTGCCCATATAGCGGCGCTCGGGCACGTGGATTCGAATTTTTTCACCTGCATCCAAATATTCTGGAACCTGAATAACGAGGCCTGTGCTCATCGTTGCTGGCTTGTTACGAGCACTTGCTGAGGCACCTTTAATACCTGGGGCCGTTTCAATAATTTCCATTTCGACTGTCTGTGGAAGTTCAAGAGCGATTAACAACCCTTCAACTGTTAAGACTTGCATTCCCGGTATTCCACCTTCAGGAATAAAGAGTAATTCATCTTCGATCTGCTCTTTCTTGAAGATGAAGGGGGTGTAATCTTCATCATCCATGAAAACGTATTCATCACCGTCGATATAAGAAAAAGTAACGGCACGACGGCTCAGAGAGATGGCCGTGATGATGTCATCACCTTTAAAGCGCTCTTCAACTTTAAGCCCTGTTTGCACATCTGAAAAACGCATTTTGTAGAGAGTGCTTGCACCACGGGCACTAGGGGATTGTACTTCAATATCTTTTACCAGCAGCATCTTGCCATTGTGGCTGACTGCCATACCGCGTTTAATTTCGTTTGCCTTTGGCATAAAACACTCGTCATTAAGGATTAAAAAATTTGTTGCGACACGTTACTCGCGTGGCGGAAAACAGGCAAGAGTGTATGTCGAAAAATGGATAAATTCGACGTAGAGAAAGCGAATTATTACATTTTTTGACGCGATTATTAGGGAGGCTATGTACTGTGTTGATAAGGGGTTAAGTAATAATGCCCCAGATACTTGGTTGTTTGTGTAGCCATTCAAGTATCTGGGGAAGTTGTTCTCGCTTTCTCTACGATGTGACCTGCCGAATATCTATTTATAGATAGGTAGCAAGTTCATCAGAGATAAAATATGAATAACGGCATTGATGATACCAAAGGCGATGATAAACACGATCATTGGTTTACCACCGGGAGCTCGATAGCTTGCCTGTGTGACTTTTTTACGGCTGGCATTTGCCATAAGGGCAGGGACAATAACAGCCCAAATAGTAGCAGCAAGGCCAGCAAAACCGATGGCATATAAAAAGCCATTAGGAAAGAGCAGAGCGCCAAGAGTGGGTGGTATAAAAGTGATTAGTGCGCTTTTCAGGCGGCCTTTGCCCGTATCATCAAATTTAAAGAAGTCAGCCAAATAGTCAAATAACCCTAAGGACACGCCAAGAAAGGAGCTCGCTAGCGCCATATATGAAAATGTGTTGAGAATTTGGGCAACGTATGGCGTAGAGATGACGCTATTCATTTGAGTGAGCAGGCTTGCAATGTTGCCGCCCTCTGCGATGACTTGCTTAAAGGCGGTACGGCTAATATTGCCTTGAATAGCATACTGCCACAGGACGTAAATGGCTAAAGCAAGTAATGTACCGTAGAGCAGGCTACGAGAAACGGCTTTTGCATCTTTATGGTAGTACTTCACTAATCCTGGAACGTTACCATGATAACCAAAAGACGTTAACAAATAGGGTAGGGCGATGAGAGCATAAGGAAGATAGCTCGCATCTGTGTCGACAATATCAAAAAGAATAGCGGGCTTAGCTTGAGTCAACATACTACCGACAGAAAGGAAGAAGGTGATGACCATGCCTCCAATCAAGATAGTACACAGCTTATCGACGGCGCGAGTTGAAATCCAAATGATGAATGCCACAAGTAACGCAAAGCAGAGGCCTGATATTTTTTGAGTGAGTTCAAATGTTGGGCTAAACAGAGGCGCTAATGTGTGCTGGATGATTGAGCCACCGGCGGAAATATAAGCATAAGTCAGAATATATAAAACAAAAGTAATGGAGAGCCCGTTAATGGTACTCCACGCATTACCTAGCAAATCTTTGACGGTAGTGTGAAAACTGGAGCCAGCAGGATAGTGCAGGTTGGCCTCTAGGATCATCAAGCCTGAGATAAACATGCAAAACCAAGTATATGCCAGCAGAATCACCGAACCGCTAAACCAAACACCAGAGGTAACGACGGGGATAGAAAACATACCGGCGCCAACTGCTGTACCAGCGATAATCATCGCACCGCCTAATACTGAAGGTCGTGACTGAGTCATTATAATAGGTGTCTCCACAGACATTTACTGCTCCTGAGTGGCAAGTTGTCACTAATTGTGTTCCATGTACTAGATCAATGGTACGCATTGTCACTGTTAGAGTAAATAGCCCAATGATGGAAATGGGTAAAGGAAGAGCAGCAAATAGCATTTTTTAATTATTTATTCATATATAAAACAATAAATTATTTTGATATCAAGGTAGGCATAAGGAATTCATGGATAATTGAGTGAGTGGTTTGTTAGCACTGAATCCCTCGTGCTTATAGGGTAATTCAATGCTATTGTCTGCCTTCAATAACAGCTGGGAGTGTTGTGATGGAATGTCGTTCTGGCTGTGGTGCTTGCTGTATTGCTCCTTCTATATCTAGCCCTATTCCGGGCATGCCCGCAGGTAAACCTGCAAACGTTCGTTGCATTCATTTAAATGATGAATGGCTTTGCGATATCTTTTTTTCTTCAGAAAGGCCTAAAGTATGTGGACAACTGCAGGCAGTGAAAGACATGTGCCTGAGTAACCGAGATGAAGCACTGACTTACCTCATTAGTTTGGAACAAGACACGTTGCCGGATTAATTTTCTTGTCAGCTCTGTTTCAGCACCATTTTTTCGACCATTTTCGTAAAAATAGTACTATTTATGTGCTTTTTTTCATGGAAATGCCTCTTCAGGGGTTGTTTCATTAGGCATCTCGCTATAAATTGCTTTAACGTTTCAGCTATAATGAACATTATTTACGTGTTAATAATTTCATTTTTTTGATGTGACAGATAAGCCGTTCATAGAAAGGATATTAACGAATGTATGATGCTAGCAGCCTGAGGGGGCATTCATGAGCAGAAGAGTTGCGACGATAACGCTCAATCCAGCGTATGACCTAGTAGGTTTTTGCCAAGATATAGAACGTGGAGAAGTTAACCGCGTCCGCACGGCTGGCCTTCATGCTGCAGGGAAAGGTATCAATGTTGCTAAAGTTCTAAAAGATTTAGGAATCGATGTGACCGTTGGTGGATTCTTGGGCAAAGATAACCAAGACGGCTTTCAGCAGCTATTTAGCGAGTTAGGTATAGCCAATCGGTTTCAGGTTGTTCCTGGGCGTACGCGTATTAATGTGAAATTGACGGAAGGCGATGGTGCAGTAACTGATTTTAATTTCTCTGGTTTTGAGGTGACAGGGCAGGATTGGGAGCGTTTTGTTAACGATTCTCTGAGCTGGTTAGGTCAATTCGATATGGTGGCGGTGAGTGGTAGTTTGCCTATCGGCGTAGATCCTGAAGCTTTCAGTGATTGGATGACCAAATTAAGAACGCTATGCCCATGCATTATTTTTGATAGTAGTAGAGATGCGTTAGTTGCAGGATTGAAGGCGTCTCCTTGGCTGGTAAAACCAAATCGCAGAGAATTAGAGATATGGGCAGGTAAATCACTGCCAAAATTACAGGATGTTGTTGATACAGCACACCGCCTCAGAGATAAAGGCATTGCTCATGTTGTTATCTCTCTAGGAGAAGAAGGTGCGTTGTGGGTGAATGCATCAGGTGCGTGGCTAGCCAAACCTCCGCACTGTAGCGTGGTTAGCACGGTAGGTGCGGGTGACTCCATGGTTGGTGGGTTGATTTATGGCTTACTGATGCGCGAGTCGAGTGAGCATACTCTTCGCTTGGCGACAGCGGTTGCTGCAATGGCGGTTAGCCAGAGCAACGTTGGCATTACTGATCGCACGCAGCTGGCAGCAATGATGTCGAGAATAGAATTGACGCCATTTTAACCAAAAGAGAGATATATCAGAGGGAAGTTAACTACCATCCCACTGATATATCTTATTAAGACTGAATTTGTTGAGATTTCAACCAAGCAATTTCATCCATCCAGATATCAGGATTCACCGTTTCTAATATGAGTGGAATGCCATCAAAGCGGCTATCGCGCATGATGTAGCTGAAGACCGTTTTGCCGATATTCCCTTCCCCTAAACTATGATGTCGGTCAACTCGGCTGCCAAAAGCACTTTTGGCATCGTTTAGGTGCATGCCCCGTAAATATTGAAAGCCGACGATATCTGAGAAATCCTTGAATGTGGCTTCACATGTCTCTTCGGTTCTTATGTCATAGCCTGCGGCAAATGCATGGCAGGTATCAATACATACGCCAACTCGGCTTTTATCTTCAACGTGACGAATAATTTCAGCAAGTTGTTCAAATTTGAAGCCTAAATTGCTCCCTTGCCCTGCGGTATTTTCAATGACAGCAGTGACCCCTTGTGTTTGTGAGAGGGCAATATTGATGGATTCGGCAATTTTACGCAGGCAGTCTGATTCGTCTATCTGCGACAGATGGCTCCCTGGATGAAAGTTAAGAAGTGACAAGCCAAGCTGCTCACAACGATGAAGTTCATCAATAAAGGCGTCACGCGATTTTTCTAATGCTTCTTCTACAGGGTGGCCTAGGTTAATGAGATAGCTGTCGTGTGGCAGAATTTGCTGTGAGGTGTAACCATATTTTGCGCAGGCAGAACGGAATTTTTCGATAACCTCATCAGTGAGAGGCGCAGCCCTCCACTGACGTTGATTTTTGGTAAATAGGGCGAATGCCGTTGCTTCCAGTTCATGAGCACGGATAACCGCTTGGTCAACGCCCCCGGAAGCACTTACGTGTGCACCAACAAACTTCATCTCATCTCTCCTGTTTATATCCTTTCTTATTATTACATTGAATGGCAGGAGAAAGAATGGCGAATTCTGAGCTTAGATGGTAGGTACTGTTACTCAATAGAGCACTCGCTCCTATGCAAATAGCTGCTGTATTGCGATGTTAATACCGGCACCGCCAAGAATGAGCCAGATAAACAATACTCCTGCTAACAGTATTGGCTTGAACCCAGCCTGCCTGATGGCACTAATATGAGTGGTTAAACCCAGTGCTGCCATCGCCATGGCTAATAAAAAGGTATCTAGAACAATGAGCGTATTGACGAATTTTATTGGAAGCAGATTAAAGGAGTTAAAACCTGCGACAACAATGAACAATACGGCAAACCAAGGAATGGTAATGGCAGTTTTGGGCTGTGCAGCGTTTTGTTTTTTGTCTCGACTAAGATACGCAGAAAGGAGTAGCAAGAAAGGTGCTAGCATCATGACTCGGATCATTTTTGTAATCACGGCAGCGTTGCCCGCCTCATTGCCAATGGATTGCCCAGCTGCAACGACTTGTGCCACTTCATGAACAGTTGAACCAATATAAACGCCGAAGACTTGTTCGGACATAGTGAGGTCTGAATAGGTCTGTAGGAGATGATAAAACCACGGGTATAAGAAGATAGAGAGTGTTCCGAAAATAACCACGGTAGCAATAGCAACGGAAACTTTGCTGGCGTTTGCTTTGACGACAGGCTCCGTTGCCATCACTGCTGCGGCACCACAAATGCTGCTACCTGCACCAATCAGCAAAACCGTGTCTTTATCTATACCGAAGACTTTATTTCCCAACCAATAAGCCAGCATAAAGGTGGATGTGAGTGTGAGTAAGTCAATAAGAATACCAGTAGCGCCAACATCGGCAATTTGCTGGAATGTCAGGCGTAAACCATAAAGAATGATGCCTAGGCGCAATAGACGCTGCTTTGCTATTTGTACACCTTCATGGCAGCAGTCTTGCAGCGGTTTGTATACGGTATTTCCCAAAATGATGCCGATAATAATGGCGAGTGTTAATGCCCCAAGCCCTAAATTGGCACACCACGAGATATTTCCGGCCCAGATAGCGAGAGCGGCTATTGCTCCAGATAAAGCTAACCCTGCAACCTGTTGTGAAAAGTGGGAAGGGTGTAACTGAGCTGAGCTTGAGATAGACATCGGGCTTTTACCATCGGTTAAAAGAAGTAATACCCTAGAGAATAAAAGGGTATCGTTAAAAAGAGAAATTGATTATATATTTATAACTAATCGTAATAATCGATAACGGTAGCTCTCTATGCACATCACCTTAAGACAGTTAGACGTTTTTACTGAAGTTCTGAAGAGTGGCTCTACAACACAAGCCTCTTCTGCTCTCGCTCTTTCTCAGTCAGCAGTGAGTGCTGCACTATCGGATTTAGAAGGCCATCTAAATGTTCTGTTGTTTGATAGGGTCGGAAAGCGGCTAGTCGTTAATGAACAGGGGCGTTTACTTTACCCAAAAGCAATCGCATTACTTGAGCAAGCGAAAGAAATAGAACAGCTGTTTTTAAATGAAGATGGTGCGTTACGTATTGCAGTGAGCACGACCATTGGCAACTACCTAATGCCAGAGATGATCGCTCGTTATCGGCTTGAGTACTCTTCAGCACCTTTAGAGCTTAACGTATCTAATAGCCATGAAGTCATTAATGCAGTAACAGACTTTCGCGTTGATCTGGGTTTAATCGAAGGGCCTTGTCATGCACCTGATCTCGTGACTCAGGCTTGGATGAAAGATGAGTTAGTTGTTTTTGCATCGCCGAAAAACCCTATTGCACAGCAGCCAGTCACCTTATCAGCATTAGCGCAAGCCCCGTGGATATTGCGCGAAAGTGGCTCTGGGACGCGAGAAGTGCTGGAGCATTTATTATTATCTCATTTACCCGCTTTCAAGTTGGTGATGGAGTTGGGCAACTCTGAAGCGATAAAGCATGCAGTGCGACATGATATTGGAATTAGCTGCTTATCTCGTAGAGTCATCGCCGACCTTCTCAAAACAGGGGAGGTGATAGAGCTAGAGGTTCCTTTACCTCCTTTGATCAGAACACTGTATTTGATTCATCACCGGCAAAAACATATCTCCGCGGCTTTACACCGGTTTCTGAGTTACTGCCACGTATAACAACGATGCGAGTAGATGTCTGTACACCAACACCTCTATGCCTTTACTTATAATAGCGCCGCACTTATGAAGGACTCTTATAACTCGTGGATTAATGCTTTCGGCTGAAAGAGTCTTTGCTACAATCCGGCCTTATTTCAAAATTAAATAGGTTAAGCATGGCTGAGGTTAGAGTAGAAACCCCACAAAAAGATGAAAAGCCAACACTACGGCGTGAGTTAAAAGCCCGTCATCTAACAATGATAGCGATTGGTGGATCTATTGGTACTGGGTTATTTGTCGCATCAGGTGCGACGGTTTCTCAAGCTGGCCCAGGTGGTGCGCTACTGTCGTATGCCATTATCGGTTTAATGGTGTACTTTTTGATGACAAGCTTGGGTGAGCTAGCTGCCTATATGCCTGTCTCCGGTTCTTTCTCTACTTATGGTTCGAAATATGTCGAAGAGGGCTTCGGGTTCGCTCTTGGCTGGAACTATTGGTACAACTGGGCAGTGACGATTGCGGTTGATCTGGTTGCTGCACAGCTTGTGATGAACTATTGGTTCCCTGATGTTTCTGGCTGGATCTGGAGCGCTCTATTCCTCGCGTTGATGTTCTTATTGAACTACATCTCGGTAAAAGGATTTGGTGAAGCAGAGTATTGGTTCTCTCTGATTAAAGTCACTACCGTCGTTATCTTTATCGTTATCGGTGTGTTGATGATCATCGGTGTCATGAAAGGTGGCGAAGGGGCTGGGTGGCACAATTGGGCGATTGATGATGCGCCTTTCGCGGGTGGTTTCTCTGCGATGATCGGTGTGGCAATGATTGTTGGGTTCTCATTTCAGGGGACAGAACTTATTGGTATTGCGGCAGGTGAGTCAGCTGACCCAGGGAAAAACATTCCCCGTGCCGTTCGCCAAGTATTTTGGCGTATCCTGCTATTTTATGTTTTCGCTATTCTTATCATCAGCCTGTTGATCCCTTATACCGATCCAAACTTGCTGCGTAATGATGTAGGGGATATTAGCGTAAGTCCGTTTACTCTCGTTTTCCAGAATGCAGGTTTGCTCTCTGCAGCAGCTGTGATGAATGCGGTTATTCTGACTGCGGTATTATCCGCAGGTAATTCTGGCATGTATGCGTCTACTAGAATGCTATTCACTCTTGCAAGTGAAGGGAAAGCACCTAGGATTTTTGCCAAACTATCGAAGGGTGGCGTGCCACGTAATGCGCTGTATGCAACAACGGTGGTTGCAGGGCTATGCTTTCTAACCTCAATGTACGGTAATAAAGAGGTGTATCTGTGGTTGCTAAATACTTCAGGTATGACGGGCTTCATCGCTTGGTTGGGGATCGCGATTAGCCACTATCGTTTCCGCCGTGGTTATATTTACCAAGGGAGAGATTTGAATGAATTGCCTTATGTCTCTAGCTTCTTCCCTCTTGGCCCTATTTTTGCCTTTGTCCTGTGTTTAATTATCACTCTTGGGCAGAACTATCAGGCGTTTTTGCAAGAGACGATTGATTGGAACGGTGTATTAGCGACTTATATTGGGCTGCCTTTATTCTTCATTATCTGGTGGGGATATAAGCTAAGTAGAGGGACTCGCTTCGTGAAATTGAACGAAATGGAGTTTCCCGAAAGTTTTGCAGAAAACAAAAAGCCTTAATTAGTCATACAATCAGTGGTGGAAATAATCATTCCATCACTGATTTTACTTCTTCATATCCGCACACAGAACATCTCTTTTCCCTATGTTTTCTACACATAACCGCTGCTATTTTGCGCGGCAATGACTTATTTCTCCGGCAATAGCTGAATATATGACGAAGGTCAACCTTGGTTGCGCCAATCTTATTGATAAGTATTATCGTTTGCTTTATTGTTAGCGCAATTGAGATGTATCAAACGGGAGATCGAAGTGCATCATTCACAAAGCGTTCTGGGTAAAACTTTAAGTATAGGTTTGTTGCTGGGTGCAACATTAACAATGAGTGCAGGAGCATGGGCTGAACAGGTTACTGATATCGCAGGCAGAACCGTTGAAGTTCCTAAGAAAGTAGACCGTATCTTATTGGGTGAAGGTCGGCTTTTTTACGCTGTAGCACTACTGGAAGGCGATAAACCCTTTGCGCGTATTGCTGGATGGCAGGGCGATTTCCGTAAACTAGATCCACAAACTTACGCAGTTTATAAAGATAAATTCCCTGAGGTTGATAACATTCCTCTTATCGGCAATACCACCGCCGACAGTATCAGCCCAGAAAAAGTACTTACTCTAAAACCTGACGTCGCCGTTTTTGGTCTTTCTGGCCATGGCCCAGGCAAAGACAGCACATTGGTTACTCAGTTGGAGAAGGCTGGCGTGCCTGTGGTTTTTGTTGATTTCCGCACTTCACCACTGAAAAATACCTTACCGAGCATTCGCTTATTGGGCAAAGTTCTACATAGAGAAGATAAGGCTGAAGCTTATGCCAAGTTCTATGAAGATAACGTCAAAAAAGTCACTGATATTACAGCTAAGATCCCAGAAGATAAAAAACCAACGGTGTTTATTGAACTGAAAGCCGGAGGCAGTGACACCTGTTGCGGCAGTGCAGGCAACGGTAACATGGGTGACTTTATCGATCTTGCTGGTGGGATTAACATCGCTAAGGCTATTTTGCCGGGAAGCTTGGGTACGGTGAATCTGGAAAAAGTGTTATCAGATAATCCAAATATCTATATTGCTACTGGTGGTCAGGCGCCTGATTCTACAAAACCCGGAATTAAATTTGGTGCTCAAGGCACACCAGAACTAGCGCGAGCAAGCTTGAAACATGTACTGGAACGCAAAGGCATCAGCTCTCTGAGCGCGGTACAGAGCGGTAACGCTTATGGAGCATGGCATAACTTCTATAACTCACCTTATAACGTGTTAGCTATTCAGGTATTTGCGAAGTGGTTCTATCCTGAGCAATTCAAAGATCTTGACCCTCAAGCCACAATGAATCAGCTATATCAGCAGTTTTTAGCAGTAGCGCCAACGGGTACCTATTGGGTTGATAGCAAAGAGCCGAAGAAATAGGTACACACGTCATGACAGTAATAAACGATAAGGCATCAATGTTAGATAAAAGCAGTGATCAGGATGCAATGGCGCGCTATAAGAATATTGTGCGCCATAGGTTAATGGTTATGGGCGTGATTATTCTGGCGATTGTGGGATCTTTACTTCTGGATTTCACTATGGGGCCAGCGGGTTTAACATTGGATGTGCTATGGCAGACATTATGGACTCCTGAGTCAGCTAATGACGGAATCAGGATTATTGTCTGGGATATTCGTTTACCTACTGCTCTGATGGCTATTGCTGTTGGTATGGCATTAGGGCTAGCGGGGGCAGAGATGCAAACCATCTTAAATAACCCTCTTGCTAGCCCATTCACTTTAGGCGTCTCTTCTGCAGCCGCCTTTGGTGCATCGCTGGTCATTGTTTTAAATATTGGTATTCCCGGTGTTCCCGATCAATGGCTTATCTCTGCGAATGCGTTTATTTTTGCGCTTCTTGCTGCATTAATGCTGGATGCCATTACTCGCTGGACCCAAGTGACGAGTTCAGGGGTCGTGTTGTTTGGTATCGCATTGGTCTTTACGTTTAATGCACTCGTTTCGATGATGCAGTACGTGGCCAGTGAAGTTGATTTACAGCGTCTCGTTTTCTGGACAATGGGAAGCTTAACCAGCGCAACGTGGATTAAGCTCGGTGTTTTATTGGGGATACTCGTTCTTGTTCTGCCTTTCTCTATGTTGAGTTCATGGAAGCTGACTGCGCTTCGGCTAGGCGAAGATCGTGCCGTTAGTTTTGGTATTGATGTTCAGCGCTTACGCTTACAAACACTTCTTCGTATTAGTATCCTTTCGGCAATGGCTGTAGCCTTTGTGGGGCCAATTGGTTTTATCGGTTTGGTTGCTCCGCATATTGCCAGAATACTTTTTGGAGAAGACCATCGTTTTTACCTGCCAGCGAGCGCATTACTGGGTGCCTTTGTTTTGTCTATGGCCTCTGTTGCCTCTAAAAACTTGATACCTGGTGCGGTCATTCCGGTTGGTATTGTTACTTCATTAGTTGGTGTTCCATTCTTCTTAAGCATTATTTTGCGTCATCGGGGGCAAGTATGAGTTCGGGTCTACAGATTAAAGACTTCAATGCCGGATACCCGAAGCGAAAAGTTATTAGCAATCTCTCCATTCCTCTGTTGCCAAGGGGCAAGATCACCGCTCTGCTCGGGCCTAACGGTTGTGGTAAATCGACATTACTGCGCTCTTTAGCTGGGTTAAGTAAAGGCAATGGTGAGTTGTGGCTCGATGATGTAAATCTGATGCAGCTTCCTTTTGCAAAGCGAGCGGAGAAGGTGGTTTACCTTCCTCAATCGTTGCCAGCGGGAGTACATCTTCATGTTTTGGAATCGATTATTGTTGCTCAGCGTGCTTCTGGTGGAATATCTAATTTAGAAAATCAGCATGAAGTGATGCAGTTGCTGGAGCAGCTTGGTATTAATCACTTGGCGCTAAGCTATCTAGATCAATTATCGGGTGGCCAAAAGCAATTAGTCGGATTAGCACAATCTTTAATCCGCCATCCTTCATTACTATTACTCGATGAACCTCTCAGCGCGCTCGATTTAAACTACCAATTTCATGTTATGGACTTGGTAAAACGAGAAACGCAAAAGCGAGACATTGTTACTGTGGTGGTGGTTCACGATATCAACATTGCTCTTCGCCATGCTGATCACGTCATCATGTTACAAAGCGGAAAATTGATCGCTGATGGTGAACCAGAAGCAGTCATTACGCCTGAGAGCTTGGCTAAAGTATATGGTGTAAGAGGGCGCATAGAACGCTGTTCACAAGGACGACCACAAGTCATGATCGATGGACTGGTTAGCAATACCTCTATTTAGTTACTCCTGCATTTGATTTAGCTGGCTATTCTTGTTCGAATTATAGCCAGCTAATGATTAAACCCTCGAATATTCAATCGCTTTCTATATCAGGCATTACCAAGTAAAATGATAATTATTCTTAAAATGAGTCTTGTTTTCATTTACATTTAAGTATTGTTTCTTTACACTCTTTTGCACTTATTCTCTCATTTAAATAAGCAGATACATTATCAAGGATAAATATTGCCATGTTAAATCTCGATAATAAAAAGCTGGCTGCCGTTGCATTAGCAACGTTGGCTGCTGTTCCGGCGTATGCCGCAGAGAAGGAAGATGTACTGGTTGTAACGGCTTCAGGCTTTCAACAGAAAATTGAAGATTCTCCTGCCTCAATATCCGTGATTCCTCGCGAGCAACTGGAAGAGAAAGCTTATCGGGATGTGACGGATGCATTAAAAGATGTCCCTGGTGTCGTGGTGACTGGAGGGGGAAGTACTAGCGATATTAGCATTCGTGGTATGGCATCTAAATATACGCTCATCTTGGTAGATGGTAAGCGTGTCGATTCCAGAGGAACAAGACCAAATAGCGATGGCCCTGGTATTGAACAGGGTTGGTTACCACCACTTGAGTCCATAGAACGGATTGAAGTTGTACGTGGACCGATGTCATCGCTATATGGCTCTGATGCGATGGGTGGTGTTATCAACATCATTACCAAAAAGAATACGAAAAAATGGACAGCTGCTGTTCGTAGCGATATGACGATTCAGGAAGACTCTGACTCAGGTAATATTTATCAAACAAACGTTTATGCTGCAGGGCCTCTGATCGATAACGTATTAGGTGTTCGTGTTAATGGGCTGATATCGCGTCGTGCAGAAGATAAAATTCTCAATGGCTACAATGAGCAGAGAATGCGTAGCGGTGGGGCTGTATTTACGCTGACACCAGATGAGAAGAATGTGTTTGACCTAGAAGTTGGTCGTTCACTGCAGGATCGTAATTCACATCCGGGTAAGACGATAGCGGAAGGCGGTACTGCCAGTGAGACGCGTTATGAGCGTAGTAATTACTCCTTAACCCACAGTGGGGTGTACGATTTTGGTACTTCAACCAGCTATATTCAATTTGAAGATACTAAAAACCCATCTCGCGACATGGAAATGAAGAACACCATTTTCAATACGCAGGCTTCTTTCCTTGCTGGCGACCATACTCTAGTCGCTGGTGGGCAATATCGTTATGAAGACCTTCGTGATGAAGGGAACCAGCTCGCGTCTGCTGCAACACTGAATAAACTGACTCGTTGGAGCTGGGCTCTGTTCCTCGAAGATGAGTGGCAAATTGTTGACGATTTTGCGTTGACCGGCGGTATTCGTATGGATAAAGACGAAAACTACGGAACGCATTGGACACCTCGACTGTATGGTGTATGGCACCCACATGAAGAGTGGACCATCAAAGGTGGCGTTTCAACAGGCTATCGTTCACCTGATTTACGTCAGGCAGTGAATGACTGGGGACAAATTTCTGGCGGCGGCGGTGATCCTGCGATCATCGTAGGTAACTCAGCGCTGAAACCAGAGAAAAGCACCAGTGAAGAGATCAGTGTGATGTGGAACAACCAAGAAGGGTTTACCGCAGGTGTGACACTGTTTAATACAGACTTTAAAGATAAAATCACGGAAGTACGCCGTTGCACCGACTCAACAGGGAAAGCCTCTGGGCAGTGCTCTATTGATGGGAACAACTATAAGTACATCAGTGACCGAGTTAACGTAGATAAAGCGAATATGCGTGGTGTAGAGACAACTGTTGGTTGGGATATCACTAGCGATCTAACATTGGCTTCTAGTTACACGTTCACCGATTCGGAACAAAAAAGCGGTTCATTTAAAGGTAAACCTTTAAATCAAATGCCTCGCCATATGTTCAATACGACCTTGGACTGGAAAACGACGGATGAGCTAGGGACATGGGTTCGTGTTAACTATCGCGGTCGTACATCAGATTATTTAGGCCGTACAAGCATGGCGGATGGTACGCCGTCTTATACCTTCGTGGATGTTGGGGCAACTTACAAACTCAACAAAAACGTACAGCTATTAGGTGGTGTGTATAACGTGCTTGATAAGCGTGTTGATTACGATACCTATAACACTGTACTAGATGGTCGTCGTTACACCGTTGGTGTGAATGTAAACTTCTAAGTACTCAGTGTTATGAAAAGAGAAGGGAAGCCAATTGGCTTCCCTTTTTTAGTATAAGAAAAAGTAAATTATTTGACGGACATGCCCGGTAAAGCACCGCTATCTGGTGTAAGCAGGAAGATGTCACTACCGCCAGGGCCTGCAGCAAGCACCATACCTTCAGATACACCAAAACGCATCTTGCGAGGTGCGAGGTTAGCGACCATAACAGTCAGACGGCCTTCAAGTTTCTTAGCTTCAGGGTAAGCCGCTTTAATACCGGAGAAGACTTGGCGGGTTTCACCGCCGAGATCTAACGTCAACTTTAATAGTTTATCCGATCCTTCAACGTCCTCTGCCTTCACTATTTGTGCAACCCGCAAGTCGACTTTAGCGAAATCATCAAAGTTGATGGTGTCCTGAATTGGCTCATCGGCCAGTGGGCCCGTCGCAGGTGCCTGAGTTTCTGCTTGCGCTTTGGCCAGATCTTCTTTTGATGCTTCAACCATTGCTGTCACTTTATCCATATCGATACGGTTAAATAGCGCTTTGAATGTATTGATTTTGTGGCCAACTAACGGATTATTGATGCCTTCCCAAGTAAGTTCGGTATTTAGGAATGCCTCTGCACGCAAAGTCAGGGCTGGAAGCACAGGCTTTAAGTAGGTCATCAGTACACGGAATAGGTTAATGCCCATTGAGCAGATAGCCTGTAGCTGTGCTTCTTTGCCTTCTTCTTTGGCGACAACCCAAGGTGCCTGTTCATCGACATAGCGATTGGCAATATCAGCAAGTGCCATGACTTCGCGGATAGCCTTGCCAAATTCACGTTGCTCGTAGGCTTCTTCAATGTTTTTTGCCGCATCGGTAAAAGTCTTATACAGCTCAGGGTCCGCGATAGTGTTATCTAAGACACCATCGAAACGTTTACTAATGAAACCCGCATTACGGGAGGCAAGGTTAACGACCTTATTAACGATATCGCTGTTAACACGCTGTACAAAATCTTCCAGATTAAGATCGATATCATCGATGCGAGAAGAGAGCTTGGCAGCATAGTAATAGCGCAAACAGTCAGCATCCAGATGATTTAGATAGGTACTGGCCTTAATGAAAGTACCACGCGACTTCGACATTTTGGCACCGTTGACGGTGACATAGCCATGAACAAAGATATTGCTAGGTTTACGGAATTGACTGCCTTCTAGCATTGCTGGCCAGAAGAGGCTGTGGAAATAGACGATGTCTTTGCCGATAAAATGGTAAAGCTCTGTCTCTGAACCGACACGCCAAAAATCATCGAAGTTAATATGTGGTTGCTTGTTGCAGAGGTTTTTGAACGACGCCATATAACCGATAGGTGCATCTAGCCATACGTAAAAATATTTACCTGGCGCATCAGGGATCTCGAACCCAAAGTAAGGCGCATCACGAGTGATATCCCACTGCTGTAAACCTGAGTCAAACCACTCCTGCATCTTATTAGCCACTTGTTCTTGTAATGCACCAGAACGAGTCCAAGCTTGCAACATGGCACTGAAAGAGGGGAGATCAAAGAAAAAGTGCTCTGATTCACGCATAACGGGCGTAGCGCCAGAAACAACAGAGCGTGGATCAATCAGCTCTGTAGGGCTATAGGTAGCACTACAGACTTCACAGTTATCGCCGTATTGATCAGGAGCTTTACATTTCGGGCAAGTACCTTTAACGAAGCGATCTGGCAAAAACATGCCTTTCTCTGGATCATAGAGTTGTGAAATCACTCGGTTTTTAATAAAACCGTTGTTCTTTAAGCGAGTATAGATAAGTTCAGAAAACTCACGGCTCTCTTCGCTATGTGTAGAGTGGTAGTTGTCATAGCTGATATCAAAGTTAGCAAAGTCTTTTTGGTGCTCTTGGCTGACTTCTGCAATCATTTGCTCCGGTGCAATACCCATTTGCTGGGCTTTTAGCATGATCGGTGTTCCATGAGCATCATCGGCACAAATGAAGTAAATTTCATTATTGCGCATTCGATGATAGCGAACCCAAATATCAGCTTGAATGTGCTCGAGCATATGACCGAGATGAATAGAGCCGTTGGCGTACGGAAGTGCGCACGTCACCAAAATTTTCTTTGCGACTTGAGCCATAGTGGGAGTCTTACTGCCTGTTTAGTTAAAAAAGAGTTGAACCCCTGATGTTACCCTATCGTTTCCCATGCTGCTAGGTTGAGATCTCTATAAAAAGGCGGTTATGGGGTTGAATAGGGCATACTCATTTTCATTATTACTCCGAGTATGCTGACTTCTGGTATGCTATTGCCATGCCCCCGTAGATAAATAAAACCTTATAAGGAGTAGGGATGAACCAGAAATCCCATCAGCAAGGCACGCCAGATGCTTTGCGTCAGCAGGTAGCAGAGATACTTGCAACCTTTACTCATTCAACGCTACAGAGAGATTTAGAGTCCCTTCATGCACTGCATCATGTTGCTGTGTTGGATAACGTTCTACATGTTGAAATCCAGATGCCTTTTGCTTGGCAATCGGGCTTTGATGCGTTGAAAGAGGCAAAAAGCGATGAGTTATTAAAAGCAACGGGTGTGCAAAATGTTGAGTGGCAGCTAAAGCATAATATCGCAACTTTACGCAGAGCCAACGAGCAGCCAGGTGTCAAAGGTGTACGCAACATCATTGCTGTGAGCTCGGGTAAAGGTGGAGTAGGTAAATCGAGTACGGCTGTCAATATGGCCTTAGCTTTATCTGCCGAGGGTGCAAAAGTAGGGATTCTAGATGCGGATATCTACGGTCCTTCAATCCCAATGATGCTAGGAACCTCCCATCAACGACCTTCATCGCCTGATGGACAGCACATGAACCCTGTTGAAGCGTATAACATTGCCTCGAACTCTATTGGTTATTTAGGTTCGGACGATAACGCGATGGTTTGGCGTGGCCCTATGGCGAGCAAGGCGTTACTGCAGCTATTGCAAGAGACGCTATGGCCAGATCTCGATTATTTAGTATTGGATATGCCACCAGGCACCGGTGATATACAGCTTACTTTGGCACAAAATATCCCTGTGACTGGTGCAGTGATTGTGACAACACCACAGGATGTGGCATTGTTGGATGCAATGAAAGGCATCACTATGTTCCAGAAAGTAAAAGTGCCGGTGCTAGGTGTTGTAGAGAACATGAGTATTCATATTTGCAGCAATTGTGGGCATCAAGAGCCTATTTTTGGTACGGGTGGTGCAGAAAAAATCGCGCAAAAATATGGCACTCAGTTATTAGGGCAACTTCCTTTGCATATTACATTAAGAGAGGATCTTGACCGAGGTGAGCCAACGGTTGTCTGCCGCCCAGAGAGTGAGTTTACTGTGCTCTACCGTCAGCTTGCAGCTAAAGTTGCGGCTGATATGTTCTGGGAAGGCGAGCTTATCCCAACAGAAATCTCATTCCGTGCTCTTCCTTAATAAATTGAGTGGGTGATGTTACAATTGCCCGCTTTTTAAGCAATAAGTTGTTTGAAAAACCTTAACACTAGCTTCCTAGGTATGAACTTTCTATAATCACCCTTTGCCCATATTTTGGGATTAGTGATAGCAACATTTACAGTTGTTTATATTTTTGGCGCCTTAGATTTATCCTGAAACAAGGACGTAATTGTTCAGGGATAATAATTCTATATCCTGCAGCTATTGACGCTGCTGAAACATCTTTATACGTAGAGCTAAGCTCTTGTCGTATGCGGGGAATTTAAGTTATGAGATTGTGCGATCGCGATATAGAAGCTTATCTGGACAATGGAAAACTGACGATTACGCCAAGGCCTCCAATAGAGCGTATTAGTGGTGCAACTGTTGATGTTCGTTTGGGTAATCAGTTTCGCGTATTCCTCGGACATACCGCACCTTACATTGATTTAAGTGGCCCTAAAGACGAAGTCAGTGAAGCTTTAGAACGCGTAATGAGTGATGAAATCAATCTCCCAGAAGGTGAGGCTTTCTTCTTGCATCCTGGAGAACTGGCATTAGCTGTTACTCTAGAATCGGTCACATTACCCGATGATTTGGTTGGGTGGCTAGATGGGCGCTCATCTCTGGCTCGTTTGGGCCTTATGGTGCATGTTACCGCTCACCGCATTGATCCTGGATGGCAAGGTCATATCGTTTTAGAGTTTTACAACTCGGGTAAACTTCCTTTAGCTCTTCGCCCTGGCATGATGATTGGTGCTTTGAGTTTCGAACCACTTAGTGGGCCTGCTGCTCGACCTTACAACCGTAGGGAAGATGCAAAATACAAAGGTCAACAGGGTGCTGTAGCCAGCCGTATTGATAAAGACTAGCCATTAAATTTTTTGCTGTCATCAATCTAATAACGGGGATGCTATGAGAAGGCTGCTGACTACGCTAATCATTTTAATTACTGTTTTAGCCGCAGGGTTAACGGCACTTGTTTTGCTGGTTAATCCTAATGAATTTCGTGGTTATATGGTGAAAGAAGTTGAGCGCAAAAGTGGATATCGGCTGAATATTGAAGGTGATCTCCGCTGGCATGTGTGGCCTCAGCTAAGCATTCTCGCAAATAAAATCACATTGACGGCTTCTGGGGCTGAAGTGCCTCTTATCAGTGCAGACAATATGCGCCTTGATGTAAAACTTCTCCCTCTTATTTCTCATAAAATCGAAGTTCGGCAGGTTCTTCTAGATAACGCTGTGTTCAGAGTGATGCCTGAAAGTGCATCTAAGCGTCCAGAAGGTGCACCTATTGCACCAAAATCAGCGATAACAAATAGCGATACGGAGCCAAACCATACAGCCACCATGGCAGGTAAGCTTGACATCAATCGAATAGAAGTCAGCAATAGCTTATTAATTTGGCAAAGGACAGCGACTGAGCAGATCAATATTAGGGATTTAAATTTCACCTTAAAGCAGGGCGCTGATAATCTTGCTAAAATAAACTTAAGTAGTCGAATCAATCGTAATCAGCGTGATTTAGGGCTGGCAGTTGAAAGTGAGTTAGATTTATCCCATTATCCAAATCGATTATCTGCAAATGTGACGAGTTTCAATTATTCACTGCAAGGAGCAAATATTCCAACGGATGGCATTAGTGGAAATGGCAGATTAACTCTCTCTTATTTGATGACACCGAAAAAATTTAGCATTGATGACCTTTCCATTTCTCTTAATAAAACAGAGGTTAAGGGAAAAGTATCAGCTACATTAGATGAAACCCCCGACATCGCCTTGACCTTAACATCACCCAAAATTGATCTGGATGAGTTATTAGGGGATAAATTCGTCATTGCTCTTGCAGATAGCAATGGAGCGAAAGGCAGTGGTGAAAAGTTTACGCGCGAACCTATCATCGCTAGCCCTGATTATGAACAGCATGATCTGAGTTATTTGAAGAGCTTTAATGCAGAGATTGATTTAACTGCGGATGAAACCATTTTCCGTGGGTTGACGCTAAATCAATTAAAGCTGAGTGGTAGCAATCAGCAAGGGAAAGTACGACTTGATGAATTCTCGGCTAAATTGCTCGGCGGTACTCTCTCTTTAGAGGGAGGCGCCGATAATGAGAGTCGTGCAGCTCAAGTATGGCTCAACCCAAAATTAAATAATGTGGATATATCGCCTTTGCTCAAAGCGTTCCAACTCCCTGAATTTGTAGGCGGAACCATGACAATGCAGGGGAAATACAAGAGGACTGGTACATCAAAGCTACTCGCCCTCGATGGTTGGCAGGGAAGTGCGCATATCAGTATGAATAATGCTAAACTTTATGGCTTAAATATGCAGCAGTTGGTGCAACAAGTAGCTGAGCAAAGTGATAGTGGCATTAAAGGGTTAGATGAGTATCCCCGTTATACCGCTATTCAAGAGTTAAAGGCGGATACAGTATTACATTCTGGCGGAGAGCTTCGTTTTACTCAGCTTTTTGGCCGCTCTAATGCTTTGACTGTTGGTGGAACGGGATCGATCGATTTCACTGATCAGCAGTGCGATATGAAATTAAAAGTGAAAGTGATTGAGGGATGGAGAGGTAAGCCTGAACTGATCAATTTCTTGCAGGATATGGTTATTCCTCTAAGGGTTTACGGCCCTTGGAAACAGCTGAACTACCATTTGGATGTTGATAATACCTTGAAAGATAAATGGATGGGTGATGCGAAGAAGGCTCTGAGTGAGTGGCTTAAGAAGTAGGTTGTTTGAGTAATTTTTAGGTATGACAAGACAGAATCTCTGCCTATTAACAATGTGGGTATTGAGCAGTGCGTTGGTAACTGAAAAGCCAAGGGCGGTAGCGTGGCTTAAATATTAAGAGTATGGACATGCAAGTAAATACTACCTACTCACATAATTAGCATGATTATGTTTTTCTCAATGAGGGTATGCTCATTTCAATACAAGACATGATTACTGTTGATATTGCTTACTATAGTAAGAGAGCCTAGCTCAAATCGGCTTGGGGAAAATACGCCGAAAATTACGTGTAGGTTACTTCATTTAGAAAGTGTTCTTGGTTTTTTACGGATAAATCTGGCCCTTAAAAAGATGATGTATATAAAAAGGAATTTAGAAAAAGCCATTTAAAATTACTTAATTATATTTCTGTCGTGCTAGGTTTCAATTATAACTGGAAATTTTATTTCATTTAGTTGATAAATTAAAATGACTATTAATAAAGAAGACATAAAAAGAATAGCTGTATTCATTGATGACTATCTTCCCGATAGTACAAAAGTTGCTGCAAAAATGATGCATGAATTGAGTTCTGAATTTGTTCATCGTGGTTATCAGGTTGATGTATTTACTCCTGAGGCCAGTATGGCACAGTCATTTGTATTATCCCAACTAGATGGCGTCAATGTTTATCGCTTTAAAAGTGGTGAAATAAAGAATACCTCATTAATTAAAAGAGGAATCAATGAAGTATTACTATCATTTAGAGCTTGGTTTTATTTAAGAAATACTTTTAAAAATAACAAATATGACCTGATTGTAAATTATTCACCAACGATATTCTGGTCTTGTATTGTTTTCTTTCTTAAAAAGAAAAATAATGCATTTTCTTATTTAATTTTAAGGGATTTCTTCCCTCAATGGATCATCGATAATAAAATTATCGCAAAAAATTCATTTGTTGCTCATTTTTTTAGGTTTTTTGAAAAGCTAAATTATAAGTCATCTGATGTTATAGGAATACAATCACCCAACAATATATCTTTTTTTAAATCTCAATGTGGTGATAAGTACAAAATATCTCTTCTCTATAATTGGGCTAAGTTAGAAAATGAAAAATATTTCGGTGAAAGCTATAGGGAAAAGTTAAATTTAGAAGATAAAATTATATTTCTCTATGGCGGTAATATAGGAAAAGCTCAAGATATGTCTAACTTAATTAGGCTTGCTCTTAGAGTGAAACAAAAAGAAAATGTTCATTTTCTTTTTGTAGGTCAGGGAGATGAAGTTAATTTAATTAAGGAAAATATCATTGAGCATAACCTAAGTAATATTACATATTTACCGCCAATATCACAGAATGAATTCAAAAAATTGCTAACCGAAGTTGATATTGGCCTATTTACTTTGTGTAAATCGCATCAGAGCCATAATTTTCCAGGTAAGTTGCTTGGATATATGGTTAATGAAATTCCAATATTAGGTAGTATAAATCCAGGTAATGATTTAAGAGAGATTATTGACGAATTTAATGCTGGATTCATCTCAGTGAATGGAGATGATGATATTCTTTATGAAAATGCAATCAAATTAATTGATGACCCATTGCTTAGAAATGAAATGGGGAAAAATGCAAAACTATTGCTTATTGATAAATTTACTGTCGAATCAGCGGTAAACAATATTTTGAAAAATGCAGATATTTGAGGTTTATTATGTTTAAAGACAAAGTACTTTTGATTACTGGTGGGACAGGATCTTTTGGTAACGCTGTATTAGATAGATTCATTCAAACTGATATTGGAGAAGTTAGAATATTTAGTCGGGATGAGAAAAAGCAAGATGATATGCGGAAAAAATATAAAAACGAAAAATAAAATTTTATATAGGTGATGTTAGAGATTATCAAAGTGTTTCACATGCAATGCAAGGGGTCGATTTTGTATTCCATGCGGCTGCGTTAAAGCAAGTTCCTTCATGCGAATTTTATCCTATGGAGGCGGTTAAAACTAATGTTAATGGTACTGATAATGTTATCGAAGCCGCCATTCATTATAATGTAAAACGCGTAGTTTGCTTAAGCACAGACAAAGCTGTTTATCCAATTAATGCGATGGGTATTTCTAAGGCTATGATGGAAAAAGTCATGGTTGCTAAAGCTAGAAACTTAGACGCAAAAAAAATAGTTGTGTGTGGCACGCGTTATGGAAATGTCATGGCTTCACGTGGTTCAGTCATTCCATTGTTTGTGAATCAGGTTATCAATGGTGCACCTATTACCATTACTGATCCAGAAATGACAAGATTTATGATGACATTAGCTGATGCTGTTGATCTTGTTCTACACGCATTTTCACATGGTGAGAATGGCGATATTTTTGTTCAAAAGGCGCCAGCATCGACAGTTGGTGTGTTAGCTGAATCGATCATCGATTTGATGAAGAAACCAGAGCATAAGATTACGGTTATTGGTACTCGCCATGGCGAAAAATTATATGAAACGTTATTAACCCGTGAAGAGATGATTCATGCGATAGACCAAGGTGATTACTATAAAATCCCTGCGGATAACAGAGATTTGAACTATGGAAAATTCTTTGAACAAGGTGAAGCTGTAGCAGCTGAAACGCTTGATTATAACTCACATAATACGACTAGATTAAATAAGGATGAGACTAAAAAATTATTACTCAAATTAGATTTTATGCGGCAGATAGTTGATGGAAATATTGTTCAACCGGAGCACTGATTATGAGTAAAGTCCTAGTTACAGGCTCTCAAGGTTTTATTGCTAAAAATTTAATTGTCAGATTGAAAGAAAGCAATAATGAAGTGATCACTTTTGATCTTATGGACGATATTTCTTTACTAAATGATAAAGTAAAATCAGCTGATTATATTTATCATTTGGCAGGAGTTAATCGCCCCAAAGATATCAGTGAGTTTACCGTTGGTAATGTTGATCTCACAACCACGCTTATTGAGTGCGTCAAAAATTCCGGAAGAAATATTCCTTTAGTTTTTTCATCATCTATACAAGCTAAGCAAGATAATCCTTATGGGGAGAGTAAGCTTAGTGCTGAGAATAGATTAATAGAGTACTCATCTATTACAGGTAATTCTGTATATATATATAGATTACCTAACGTTTTTGGCAAGTGGTGTAAGCCGAATTATAATTCAGTAGTTGCTACTTTTTGTCATAATATTATTAACGGATTACCTATATCAGTTAATGATGAATCAAAGATTTTGAGTTTAGTATATATAGATGATGTAATAGATAGTTTTATCTCTTTGTTGGATAATAGCGAAAAATCTTCTGGTGTTATATATAAAGAAATCCCCACTGTTTACGAAGAGACGGTTGGTGAGATAGCAAATAAAATATCTAAATTTAAAGATAGTAGAGAGAGTCTTATTACCGATGCAGTTGGTTATGGCTTTACTAGAGCTTTATATTCAACCTATCTGAGTTATTTGCCACCAGATGATTTTTCATATCGCATTCCTTCATATGAGGATGATCGAGGGGCTTTTGCCGAAATATTGAAAACGCCAGAATATGGTCAATTTTCATTTTTTACAGCTAAGCCGGGCGTAACGAGAGGTGGTCATTATCATCATAGCAAGAATGAAAAATTTATTGTTGTTTCAGGTGTAGCACTGTTCAAATTTGTACATATTGTGACTGGTGAAGTTGTTGAGCAAGTTATCTCTAGCGAAGACGTTAGAGTATTAGAAACTGCTCCTGGTTGGGCTCATAATATAAAAAATATTGGTGAGGCTGATTTAATCGTTATGCTATGGGCAAATGAGATTTTTGATCGAAATAAACCAGATACAGTGTCTTGGGAGATGTAATGATGGAAAAGAAATTAAGAGTACTCAGCATTGTTGGCACTCGACCAGAAATAATCAGATTATCTGCAGTTCTGAAAAAACTAGATATACATTGTGACCATATTATTGCACATACTGGTCAGAACTATGATTATGAACTTAATGAGATCTTCTTTTCAGATCTTGAAGTAAGAAAGCCAAATTACTTTTTAGATGCAGCGGGTGAGAATGCTGCACAGACGATTGGTAATATAATAATCAAAGTTGACCAGCTTTTAGATGATGTTAAACCTGATGCTATCTTGATTCTTGGTGATACAAATAGCTGCTTGTCTGCGATTCCCGCTAAGAGAAGAAAAATACCTATTTTCCATATGGAAGCAGGTAATCGCTGTTATGACCAGAGAGTACCAGAAGAAACTAATAGAAAAATTGTCGACCACATAGCTGATATCAATTTGACATACTCAGATATTGCTCGTGAGTACTTATTATCTGAAGGTGTTCACCCAGATAGAATTATTAAGACGGGTAGCCCTATGTTTGAGGTTATCCAGCAGAACTTAAATAAAATTAATGAATCTGATGTTATTTCACGCCTTAATTTAAAAGAAAATGAATTTTTTGTTGTTAGTGCTCATCGTGAAGAAAATGTTGATAATCCAGATAAGATACTATCTCTAGCGGCTATCCTTAATGGTATTGCAGAAAAATATCAGTTACCAGTAATTGTATCTACCCATCCTCGGACTCGTAAGCGAAT
Source organism: Enterobacteriaceae bacterium B14 (assembly GCA_000307305.1). GTDB lineage: Bacteria > Pseudomonadota > Gammaproteobacteria > Enterobacterales > Enterobacteriaceae > B14. Next base: position 1,101,334 of record DF158882.1, on the reverse strand, counting down.
TGAAGAGAACAGTATTCGGTTTCATCCGATGATCCAGCTACAAAAGCCATTAGGTTTTGTTGATTATATTAAGCTGCAAGTTGATGCTAAAGCTGTACTGTCTGATAGCGGTACAATTACGGAAGAGTCATCCATTCTGAATTTTCCTGCTTTGAATTTGCGCGAAGCTCATGAACGCCCTGAAGGAATGGAAGAAGCATCTGTGATGATGACGGGATTAAGTGTAGAACGCGTGATGCAATGTTTAGATATCCTCGATACACAAGATAGAGGCGATCAAAGAACATTGAGGCCTGTATCTGATTATAGTATGCCTAATGTATCGGATAAAATGGTTCGAATAATACATAGTTATACAGATTATGTTAATCGCGTGGTTTGGAAAAAATACTAGATTAATCAGAGATCATAATGGCTGATATTCATTTGTTTGATGATGATTTTATTGCAAAATTAAGGGTTAATGCTGAGGGGAGTAGTCGACTTCGTGCACATTATAATATGCATGAGGATTTTGATGAGCCTGTTCAGCGTTTGGTTATAGGTTTATGTAAAGGAACATATATTCCACCTCATAAGCATATATTAAAGCATCAATGGGAGTTTTTTAATGTCTTAAAAGGGACAATTAAACTTATTGTTTTTGCTGAAGATAGTGAGGTTATTGCTACCTATATATTAGGTCAGGGAGGCGATGCTTTCGCTATACAAATTCCACCTAATACACTACATACAGTGGTATGTATGTCCGATTTTGCTGTGATGATGGAGCTCAAGCAAGGGCCATTTATTTCTGAAACGGCAAAATATCTTCCTGATTGGGCTATTGCAGAAGATAAGTGCGAAAAATATTTGATGTCAGGATTATTTGAAGCTATTAACGTAGGCGAGAATTTAAATTCTCTGTTTAATTAATACAATAGATTTATATTTTTCTGTTACATTCAGAACCTGAAGAATTAACGATTTACCTTTTAATAGTTTTGCCAATGTTAAGTTGTATTCTCCGGTTGAAATTCTCATGATGAAATTAGCTGCCTATTTAATTATATGTTTCAGTCTCAGGAAAAATAATTGAAGTGACTTTTTTGGAAAATAATTTCTTACTGTAAATCTGAGGTTAATCAGTATTATCATGAAAGATAAATTAATTATAATCGGTGCCGGCGGTTTTTCTAAATCAATTATCGATAGTATCAGTCTGTCTAAAATTGAATTAGTTGGATTTATAGATACTTATAAGCAAGGAGAGCATCAAGGGTATCCAATTATCGCTAATGATATTAATGAAATAACCGATCCTAATAATTATGTTTATTTTATTGGAGTAGGTGATCCGCACACACGCTATGCTTTTTTAAATCAATTAAAAGAAAAAAAGTTATCTATAATTAATATTATAGATCCGAGTGCTATGATCTCACGAAATGTTAGTTTAGGCGAAGGTATTTATATCGGAAAAATGTGTATCATTAATAGTGATTCTAAATTAGCCGATGGTGTTGTTGTTAATACCCGCTCACTTATAGAGCATGGAAATACTATTGGATGTTGTTCAAATATTTCTACAAATGTAGTTTTAAATGGAGACATTCAAGTAGGTGAGCGGACATTTATTGGTAGTTGCACTGTTGTGAATGGGCAACTTAACATTGGTTCTGATAGTATAATTGGCTCTGGATCTGTAGTTATCCGAAATATAACGGATAAGGTAGTTGTTGCAGGGTCCCCAACACGATTAGTTAGAGATATTATTTAATGAATAAAATTTATATTGTTGCTGAAATTGGATGTAATCATAATGGTGATTTTCAACTCGCCAAAAAAATGGTTAGCGAAGCTAAAAAAGCAGGTGTTGATGCAGTTAAATTTCAAACTTTTAAAGCTGACCAGTTAATTTCGAAAATTGCTCCAAAAGCTGAATACCAAATTAAGGTAACAGGTAATGATGAATCTCAATTAGAGATGACTAAGAAATTAGAATTGCCTTATGATGAATTTATAAAATTGGAAGAATATGCAAGAGAACTTGGCCTCGATGTGTTTTCTACACCATTTGATTTCGATTCAATAGATTTTCTCGCCTCTCGCCATCAGAAAATGTGGAAAATCCCATCGGGCGAATTAATGAATCTTCCTTATTTAGAAAAGATTGCTCGTTTACCGATTGAAAATAAAGAGATTATATTATCTACAGGTATGGCTACTATTGAAGAAATCAAGCTTGCACTAAATGTATTGATTTCCAATGGTATGAAATCTGGAGATATAACAATTCTTCATTGCAATACAGAATATCCAACACCATTTGAAGACGTTAACTTAAACTCAATTGCAGGTTTTAAAGAGACGTTTAGTGAATACAAAATCGGCTTTTCTGACCATTCCCCTGGTTATTTTGCGAGTATTGCTTCTGTTCCTTATGGCATCACTTTTATTGAGAAGCATTTTACTTTAGATAAGAACTTCGAAGGTCCAGATCATAAGGCATCAGTGACACCTGAAGAATTAGGGCTATTATGTCAAGGAATCCGAGCTGTAGAATTAGCTCTAGGTAGCCGCGAAAAGCTAGTTACTAATTCTGAACGGAAAAATAAAATTGTAGCTCGTAAATCAATTGTTGCTAAGAGCGATATTAAAAAGGGTGAAGTATTTACTACCGATAATATTACGACTAAACGGCCTGGCAACGGTATTAGCCCTATGTCATGGTATGATGTTTTAGGTAAAGTTTCAGAGCAGGATTTTACCGAGGATCAATTAATTGTACATTCCGCTTTTGTTGCGCAAGAGGTATGAGTGACGTGAATCTCAAGAAGATTGCAATCATTCCGGCTCGCTCGGGTTCTAAGGGTTTGCCTAATAAAAATATTTTAATGTTATTAGGTAAGCCATTGATCGCATATACAATAGAGGCAGCTATCGACTCAAAGTTGTTTGAGAGGATAATTGTTTCAACTGATTCATTAGAATATAAGGAAATTGCTGAACAATATGGCGCAGAAGTGATGATGCGAAGTGAAGAACTTGCATCGGATACTGCTACATCTTTTATGGTAATTGAAGATATTTTGCAAAAGGTATCTAATTTCGATTATTTTATGTTGTTACAGCCAACTTCACCATTTCGTAATTCTCAGCATATCCAAAAAGCAGTTAAAATATTTGAACAAAGCAAATTTGCTAACTTTCTTGTATCAGTTTCAGAAAGTGAAAAAAGTTCTGATTTAATTAAGCCAATTGATGATGATTTATCTTTAAAATATTTTGATATTGATTTTAGTAATTATCGAAGACAAAATAAAAAAGAATATACTCCTAATGGAGCTATTTTCATTGGCAGAAATAAAGAGTTCTTAGATAAAAAACATTTTTTTGGTGCCGACAGTATCGCATATTTTATGGATAAAATAGATTCTGTTGATATTGATGATAAGATTGATTTTGAGCTGGCAATTTGCATTCAGTCTCAAAAAAATAAGAAAGAGCTCTTGAGTAATAGTATTAAGAACCGTATTGCTGAAAAAAGTAAAAATATGAACTTAATGCTACCAATTACTTTAATTGGGCATTCTATTTTTGACCATTGGGCCGTTGCGAGTATTAATGGTCAAAAAGTTAATAACTTAGGAATTGCAGGTATTAGTTCTCAGGAGTATTTAGACCTTATTTTAGAACCGGATTTAATATCGCATTTAGGTCAGAAAGTTGTTTTATTTGCAGGAACTAACGACATAGTTTTAGATGATTGGTCTCCAGATTTGACCTTGCAAGCAATTGAAAATATTGTCAATAAACTATTAATGATAAAATCTGATGTTCAAATTTATCTATTATCAATACCTCCAGTACGAGGACGTATTGATAGAAGTAATTCGGTTATTACTCAGCTAAATTGCTATCTCAAAGATAATATCAATTATTTGTCAAACGTTTATTGGATTGAACTAAGTTCTGCGTTTTATGACCAATTCGGTAACTTACCAGCAGATTTTACTTATGATGGTTTGCATTTTACTGAGAATGCTTATCAGCAACTGGAACTAGAATTAAAGGGCATATTGTAGTGAAAAATTTGTTATATGTTACAGGCTCACGAGCTGAATACGGCATAATGAAACGACTATTATTAGCGTTAAATAATGATGATAGTATAGAGCTGACTATCGCTGTCACAGGTATGCATTGTGATGAAAAGTATGGATTAACCTATAAAAATATAGAAAATGATGGGTTCATTATAGATAAATTAATTGATATTCAAATTGATACTTCGAACAATACAAAAATTTTACAATCAATGTCGATATGTCAAGCTGAATTTGGTCAATATTTTCAAGATAATAAATTTGATGCTGTAATGATATTGGGTGATCGGTATGAGATTTTTTCCGTTGCAATAGCCGCGGCAATGCACAATTTACCAATTATCCATTTGCATGGTGGTGAAAAAACGTTAGGGAATTATGATGAGTTTATCCGGCATGCAATTACTAAAATGAGTCGGCTTCATTTAGCTTCTACTGAAGAGTACCGTAGACGTATAATTCAGATGGGGGAACATCCTGATACTGTGTTTAATACAGGTTCTCTTGGCGCAGAGAATAGCTTGCAGATGAATTTATCATCAAAAAATGACTTAGAAAAGAAATTTGGATTACTCAATAAGCCTTATTTTATGGTGGTTTTTCACCCAGAAACATTGACAAATACATCACCTGTTGATCAAGTCAATGAGTTATTGTCAGCTTTAGAGGTAGAGCGAGATAAATATGATTTTATATTTATTGGCTCAAATTCAGATACAGGTTCGGATGAAATAACAAAGAGCGTTAGAATATTTTGTGAAAAATATAAATTCCGTTATATGACCTCTGTAAATCCCGAAGAGTATTTGGCTCTGAATAAATATTCTATTGGTTTAATTGGCAATTCATCATCAGGCTTAATTGAAATACCATCACTTTTGATTCCTACTATCAACATTGGTGATAGGCAGAAGGGGAGGGTTAGAGGTGCTACTGTCATTGATATTAAATGTGATAAAAATGCGATTATAGATGCAATAGAGTTAAGTCAATCAGTTGAATTTAAAAACATTTTATCCAAGGCAGTAAACCCTTACTATAAAGAAAATGCACTATATCAGGCAAAAGAGCACATTTTAAATTTCATTAATCAAGATTCAATGGAGCTTAAATGTTTCTATGATATAAAGGTGGATTATGAAATTTAAACTTAATTTGGATAAAACCATATCCTCATTATTTCTGTATGGAATGATTTTTTTTCCTGGTTTTTTAATGGTTGTAAATCATGGGATTGGTTCTAACTATACGGGAATAATACTAATTTCATTTCTCATTATATCACTTCGCCTTGCTTTCTCTCAGAGAGGGGTAATAGTATCAAGAACATTTATCCTTGGATCTCTACTGCTGTTTTTTTTTTCATTATCACATTTAATTCTTACTAGCTTTATCTTTTATCAGTCTGAATATCCTGGATTAATTAAATCTATATTTTCACTGCTTTCACTAATAATAGTATTGCTGTCTTGTTATCTTGCTTTTGATTCACTGACACGCATTAACAGTGAGTCTTTTGCTAAAACGGTTGATAATATATTTAAGTTATTACTTTTTATTGGAATAATCTCTTCAATTTTGATTGTCCTTAAGATCCAAGATAGTAAAAAGATGTTATTTTTTACCGAGCCTTCCCATTATGCATTGATAGTATCAGTTTTTTATTGTTATAAAATATCCATAAAAAAAGCAAATATACTTTTTTTTATTCCACTAATATTGATTTCTCTAGCAGTAGAGAATCTAACATTAATTAGTGGCATAGTTATTGCCATTATTATGAATTTCATGAGGTTGAAAACAATCCTGTTAATTCCTGTCATATTCGGTTTATTATATTCGGTGATGATCAGTACTATTAGTGAAGAGCGCTTAAATTATTATACACAGAGACTGAATATATCTGATGGTTCAACAAATACTTCAGTGTTAACTTTGATTTCTGGATATGAACAAGGATTTATAGCATTGCGTGATAGCTATGGTCTTGGCTATGGAATTCAGAACATGGGCTATCTCAATAGCCGCGGTGAAATGGTAGAGATAATTGGCTCACTAAGAGATGGTAATACAGACTCAAATAAATATGACGGTGGATTATTTATATCAAAACTAGCTGTCGAATTTGGATTTTTTGGGTTATGTTTTTTTATATATACTATCTATTTGGGTTTTTCCAACTTTAGAGTTAAAGATGTCAAATCTAAATTTTTCAGCTCTGTACTGCTAATGAGTTCTATGTATTTCTTGTTAAGAGGCTCCGGGTATTTTACACCATCGGCAATATTAATTTTTATATCTATTATTTATATAAGCTATAGTTCGCATTTAATAAAAAAACGGTATTTATGTGAATATTAAACAATTTATATTGTATGGATTATCTGTTGCCCTTAATAGAGGAGTAGTCTTTATTCTCCTACCTTTGGCCGGATATTTTTTAAACTTATCTGATTTTGGTTTTTTCTCTTTAATCATAATAACATCTCAATTACTAGTTCCGATAATAACATTGAATATATCTGTGGTAATTTCGAGAGAATTTCTTGACTCTCGAGAGTTTCTAGAAAAATATTGCAGCTATATGTTATGCTTTCTCTTTTTGGGTCTTCTTTTTTGTTTGTTAGTTGATATAAATCGCAGTTATATTTATCTATATGTATTTAGCGAATCACTATTGATGATGCTACTGACGAGAGCTAGGTTTTATTATGGATCTAGGACATATTTTCTTGCGACCTTAATTAAATCTTTCATTTTTTTATTAATTCTCGCCACAGTGAATTTTTTGAAAAATGAATACATGACGAGTATTATCTTTTTTTGTGCTTTATTATCTTTAGCAAATTTTTGTTCAGTGATTTTCTTATTTTGCCAAGATAGTTTTATTAGAAATCTAAAGTACGTTGATTTAATTAAAGCGAAGCGATTCTTTATTGAAAATAAAGTGTTTGTGATGTTTGGGCTTGTATTAATTCCACATAGCTTATCTCAATGGATTATGTCATCCAGTGATAGATATTTCGTTAAGATTTTCTTTTCGGATAGCATCCTTGGTCAATATTCGCTAGCATACTCATATGCATCAATATTTATGCTCTTGATTAGTGTTCTGGCAATTGTATTACCTGAGTGGTGTGTGAGAAACCATTCGCTTTTTATTAGTAAAAAAATGTTTTCGAAGTTTATACTTTTATCTTCTTTACTATATATAATTTCTTTTGTTGTATTATATTCTTTTATAACGATAATTTTGAAATTTGATGATGTTCTTTTGAATATCTTCAGCATCGTATATGCATCATTATTCTTCTTGTGCTTATATCATTACTGTTCAGCTATTCATTTCTATCATAAAAAATCTATTTTCATTACAAGAACTACATTAACCACCTCGGTCGTAAGTGTTCTTTTTTCTTTTTCTTTTCTTGGCAAGGTAATATACTTGGTGTGGCTGCTGCAACCTATGTTGCATATTTAGTATACTTTTTGCTTATAAAAAAAGACATTTCATTATTTAATATAAAAAGTATATTTTTAGTCATAACCATTTCGCTTATTCCTATTGCTATAAGGTATATTCATGTTATATCAGCAACAAGCTCAACTTAATAAAGTATTACAACGAGAGAATCTCACGAAATTATCTGGGGTAAGGCAGTTTCTATTGGCAGTCAAATATATCATCGAGTATGTAATATGTGCTCTCTTATCCTATTCTAATAAATCTATAAATAAAGCAGGCCCTAAAGATAATAGTCTCCTTTTAAGCTGGTCACCACTTCATAATAGAGTTCTAGAGGCAAATACAGGTTCTAAAAACATTAAGACCATAAGCTCTCCACTACAAAGAAATGATATTATTAATGTTATTGAATCAATGACTATCATCAGTATATTTAAACAGGCTTATAAGAATAGAACAGTTAATGGGATGTCATTCTCATTTATCATTGCTTTTGAACGAGCTTTTTTTCTCGCGTTATTTGATAAAACAGGCGTAACCAAGGTTTGTATATCTGGACATTATGATAGGTACGTATGTACTATTGCAAATTTAGCCAAGGAAAAAAGTATAATATTGTATATATACCAACATGGGGCTGTAGCTTCTTTAAAGGGCTTACCTAAGTTCCATGCAGATAAAATTTTTATTCAATATAAGAGTTCAGAAGATACTTTTAAAACTTTCTATAACTGTGAAGAGTTTGAACTAACTAAATCTATAGATTCATCTAGAATTGAAAGTGGTTTTAAAATAGAAGGTGATAATTTATCTATTCTATATATTGGTCAGGATAAATTGCCTCAATATAATGCCATGGTCTTTAGTGAGTTAGTTAGTGTTTTATCTCATAGTGGTGTCAAATATAAAATTTATCACCTTAGGCATCCTAGGGATACATATGAGTATGAACGTTATGATAATTATCTAGAGATAAGTGATACGCCAAGCAATCCGGATTTTGTATTTTCTAGATATTCAACGTTGGCCTACTCGTATCATATGTTAGGTTATAACGTTTATTTCGTAAATCTGGATGATATTAACGTTGATTTCATGAGTGATGAACGATTAAAAATATTACCATTAGATGAAATTAAGAACTTAGAGTACTCCAATAATTCGTAAGTGTTCTTGCTCATAATAAATTAAGACAATTAGCAGCCTAAATGTCATAACAAAATTGATTTGGTTTTGGTAAGTAATACTATGGCCATTATGTGGCTATAAGCTTGTCTAGTTATATTCAATTTTCCTTATATCTATTTTCTGAAGGGGATATAAGATAAAAATTAAGCGTGGCTTCGGTGAGGCCTGTTTTAGTTGATTGATGTGGATCTTGGATTACGGTGTAGGGGAAAGGGATACTGTAGCGGTATTATTATATGACTTACCTTAGCCTCATAAGTATACTGTTGATTTTTATTAGCTATTGTTACGATAATTTTTATACAAGGTATTACAGCGAAGCGATATCTATGAGTTATCACAGATTGTAGGCTGTGCATGGTTTGTTAGCATTAATAGTTTAATATGGGCTATATTTTCTATCGTTCGATGATTGACTCTACACCGATTAAATGGTATGTTATTCCAACAGTTATTATGCTATTTTGCATGATGAGATTCAAAGACCCGCTTGGGGCGAGTCTTTTATAAAGCAAGGTAAAGTGTTAGATGAAAGGTACTGTTAAGTTTTTCAACGAAAACAAAGGTTTTGGCTTCATTACTCCTGAAGATGGTAGCAAAGATCTGTTTGTTCATTTCTCTGCTATCCAAGGTAGCGGTTTCAAAACGTTAGCCGATGGCCAAGCCGTTGAGTTTGATGTTGAGAATGGCCAGAAAGGTCCTGCTGCAGTAAACGTTCGCGCCCTGTAATTTGGCAAGAAACGAATACTAGAAACCCGCTCCGGCGGGTTTTTTGTATTATAGACATTCACTCCCAATCAATAGATATACCCCAGCAGAGCCACTCACTATATTTATTTGCTAGCTTTTTCAACGAATAACTCTACCTATCACACCAATCACTATCCGATAACCTAAAGCTGCGTTACCATATCAAGCATATCACTGCTTGTATTGCATCTTTCTGGCAATGCAGGGTGTCACCATCAAATTGGAGTTCCTATGTCAAAGCAACAGATTGGTGTTGTCGGTATGGCTGTAATGGGCCGTAATTTAGCGCTGAATATTGAAAGTCATGGTTACAGTGTTTCAATCTTCAACCGTTCTAGCGATAAGACAGATGAAGTTATTGCTGAGAATCCAGGTAAGAAGTTGATACCTAGCTATAGCGTTGAAGAATTTGTTGGCTCACTGGAAAAACCTCGTCGTATATTGTTAATGGTGAAGGCGGGTGAAGCAACGGATAAGACAATTGACTCACTTAAACCTTATCTTGAGAAAGGCGATATTTTGATTGATGGTGGTAACACCTACTATAAAGATACTATTCGTCGTAACCGTGAGCTTTCTGCATTAGGTTTCAACTTTATTGGAACAGGCGTTTCTGGTGGTGAAGAGGGGGCTTTAAAAGGGCCATCTATCATGCCAGGAGGACAGAAAGAAGCCTATGAGCTGGTAGCTCCAATCTTAGAGAAAATTGCTGCGAAAGCGGGCGATGAAGCTTGTGTTGCTTATATCGGTGCTGATGGTGCTGGCCACTACGTGAAGATGGTTCACAATGGCATTGAGTATGGTGATATGCAGCTTATTGCTGAAGCCTACTCGCTTTTGAAAGGTGCTCTGAATCTGAGTAATGAAGAATTAGCAGATACTTTCGCAGAGTGGAATAAAGGGGAATTAGATAGTTACCTGATTGATATCACCAAAGACATTTTCCGTAAAAAGGATGATGAAGGTAAATATCTGGTTGACGTTATTCTGGATGAAGCTGCACAAAAAGGTACGGGTAAATGGACGAGTCAAAGCTCGCTCGACCTCGGTGTTCCTCTATCTTTGATTACCGAGTCCGTCTTTGCTCGTTTCTTGTCAGCGTTGAAAACAGAGCGTGTTGCGGCATCTAAAGTTCTTACTGGCCCAGAAGCTAAAGTTTACACCGGTGATAAAGCTGAGTTTATCGAGAAAGTTCGCCGTGCATTATATCTGGGTAAGATAGTGTCTTATGCACAAGGTTTTGCTCAACTGAAAGCGGCATCTGAGGAGAACAACTGGAACCTCAACTACGGTGAAATCGCTAAACTGTTCCGTGCGGGTTGTATTATTCGTGCTCAGTTCTTGCAGAAGATCACGGATGTTTATGCAGAGAATAGCAACATAGCTAACCTGTTACTCGCACCATACTTCAAGGAAACCGTGGATGCGTATCAGCAGGCTCTGAGAGATGTTGTTGCCTACGCTGTACAACATGGTATTCCAACGCCAACCTTCTCGGCTGCAATTGCATATTATGACAGCTATCGTTCTGCTGTTCTTCCTGCAAACTTAATTCAAGCTCAGCGTGATTACTTTGGTGCACATACTTACAAACGCACGGATAAAGAGGGCGTATTCCATACTGAATGGTTGGATTAAATATTAGTCTCTTTAGCTAAGACGTGTTGAACACACGTTTGTAGCCATTTAAAAATCCGTGACCTCTCTCAGAGGTTACGGATTTTTTGTGTGTTTTAATCTGCACTATCACTTGTTGTTTTGATCTAATACTCAAAAGCGTTAATTAGCGATGACGTTTTATATTGGCATAAATCAGATAATACGCAGATTGGAAACGATTCAGCTTGCAGAGGCTCATTACTTCATCGAGAATGTTGTCAAATAACGCAAAACTAGAAATCTGCTGAATTGTTAGTGTACCTGCAGGTAGGGACGCGCTATCTTAGAGGAATGAAGCATCAAGGCAGAGATGAATTACACTTCGTTGTGCTTTGCCAAAAGACCGAATTTTATCAATTAGCAAGGGTATTAAGATGGAAAACGTGAATAAACCTTCCTTCCAAAACGTGCTGGAGTTTGTACGCATGTTTCGCCGTAAGAATAAACTTCAGCGCGAAATCGTTGATAATGAGAAGAAAATTCGCGATAACCAAAAACGCGTGCTGTTACTCGACAATCTGAGCGAATATATCAAACCAGGTATGAGCATTGACGATATACAGGGCATTATTGCGAATATGCGTAGTGACTATGAAGATCGCGTTGATGATTACATTATCAAGAATGCTGATTTGTCTAAAGAACGCCGCGAGCTTTCTAAGAAATTGAAAACGATGGGTGAAGTAAAATAAGCCCATCGAGGTAAGAAGAAGCTTAGTATTATAAAAATGGAGCCGAAAGGCTCCATTTTTATGCGCTCAGACTAGATCAGTGAGAACAGCAAAAAGCCTGCTATAAGCAGGCTTTTCTAATTTGGCTCCTCTGACTGGACTTGAACCAGTGACATACGGATTAACAGTCCGCCGTTCTACCGACTGAACTACAGAGGAATCGTGTGAACGAGGCGAATATTATCTGGATGTTTGGGCTCTGTCAAAGTGAAAAAGTAAAAGAGCGTTTGTTTGATGGTTTCGTGCTCAATTCACTCAATTAGTGTGATGTTGATGTTAAAACAATACCAACTGTTTGAAGGATATATAGTCATCAATTATTATTTGAAACGTTATTTCATTCCTTCATTCAGATTATTCTGAGTGGCATTCGGCAACACATCAGCTTATAGCTAAGATGTGTTCGTCTGCCAAATGACAATAACAGAGTGCTGTTTTGGCGGGAGATTACTCCACAGATCATTCCTATTTTATTTGAAGTTTGGGGCGATTATATGGTCGGAATGAGAGGGAAACGTAACCAGTTAATGAATCTGATAAATAAGGGACTTGGCTACGAAACGGTGATGTTTGGTGAATTATGTATCGCTCAGCACCCGAGTAGAAAAACGTTAGATATTGTGAGAGAAGAGGGTAAAGGGCTAATAATCAAACGCCTTGATGTATAGCCTAAATGGGCTTTAGATGACGGTATATTTCCGGGAGAGTTGAATAGGTGCTTTTCTTATATACCGTATGCCAGTTTTCTATTAAAGCAAACGCTTCAAACAATCTTTAACGCAAGGTTTTGTTTGTAATACTTCACTGAAGCGTTTGATAAATTCGTTCTGCATGAATTGGTTTGGCTGAGTGAAATCGAATGCGGTACTGCGACATCCTTACCTACCCTGAGAAAATTACTCCGTAAACTCTAACTATTATCACCATGAATAAAAGATTGTCGATTGAAGAATTATTTTTTCTTACATTTGAGATTGAGCTGTAACAGACGATTTATCCAGTAAATCCGTATTCTATTTAACGACAATCGCTTTGATAGTGAAAGGATATGATTTCGAGAAATTCTTCTTGAGAGAAGACGAATATGAGGAAGATTAGAAAAGTAAAAAGGCAGATGTCAATGACACCTGCCTTTTTTAATTTGGCTCCTCTGACTGGACTTGAACCAGTGACATACGGATTAACAGTCCGCCGTTCTACCGACTGAACTACAGAGGAATCGTTTGAACGAGGCGCATATTATATAGAGGGGAAAGGTCTGTCAATAATTTGATTTTAAAATCGATTCTTTTGCCGATATATTCAACAATTCAAAGTGTTATCTGTTTTCTTTGCTCATTTAATAAACCATTTATAGAGACGTTTTCATATAGGGTTGTTGTACCCTCAAGAAAAATGGAAATGGTAGTGTTGAGCCTCCTTATTCTACCTAAATCTGAAAAATGCCTCTTTTTTCTTGACCTAGAGTTAACTCTAGCAATTAGGATGTTTTCAGCCACTAGTAAAAGGTTTCATTATGAAGATTGGTACACTGGCTAAACGCTCTGGATTGAGTATACATACGCTTCGTTATTACGAGCGTATTGGTTTACTTCCTCATATTTCTCGCGATGTATCGGGGCGGCGTAACTATGATGAATCAATTCTAGACAGAATTGAATTTCTTGGCAGATTAAAAATGACGGGCATGACGCTACAGAACATGTTGGCTTATGCAGAGCTGATTGCTCAAGGGGAAGGAACAGAAGAGCATCGTAGGACGATTTTGGTCGAACACAGAGAAAAAGTTCGGCGCCATGTTGCAGAGTTAGAACAGTGTTTGTTGGCTCTAGATAAAAAAATTGATGCCTACCATGGTATTTTACTCACTGATAAGAAAAGGAAAAAGTGATGGAATATGTACGTTTTGGTTCTACCGGTATGAAAGTTTCGCCTATTTGCCTTGGGTGTATGACATATGGCAGCCCTAAGTGGCGTGAATGGGTTTTAGATGAACAGGCGACTCGACCTTTTATCAAAAAAGCGCTCGATCTTGGTATTAACTTCTTTGATACCGCAGATATGTATTCACTAGGGGCAAGTGAGGAGGTATTGGGTAATACGCTGTTAAATATGGTACCACGGGATGATGTCGTTATTGCGAGCAAGGTATTTAATCCTATGGGAGATAAACCTAATGATAAGGGGCTATCTCGCAAGCATATCCTAAAAAGTATAGATGCTTCACTGAAGAGACTGGGAACAGACTATCTCGATCTTTATATTATTCACCGCTTTGATCCTGAGACACCTATTGAAGAGACTATCGAAGCGCTAGATACGGTAGTTCGTTCCGGTAAGGCTCGCTATATTGGTGCTTCATCAATGTACGCATGGCAATTTATGCGTATGTTGTCGCTACAGGAGCAAAATGGTTTGGCAAAGTTTGTCTCTATGCAAAACCATTACAACTTAATCTATCGAGAAGAAGAGAGAGAAATGTTACCTCTGTGCAGAGAAATGGGGATCGCAGTAACGCCTTGGTCTCCGCTTGCTAGAGGCGTTCTAACAGGTTCAAGAAAAAATCAGACGACCCGTGCAACTACCGACACGCCAGCACATGGTTGGTATAACCATCAGGCACAAGAAGATGCAATTGTTGCTGCTGTTGAGCAAGTAGCTTTAGCTCGTAATATTGCGCCCGCACATGTAGCGTTAGCATGGGTAAATAGCCGCCCAGGGATTACATCATCGATTATTGGTGCGTCGAAACCACACCATCTTGATGATGCGATTGCATCTTTAGCTGTGAAGCTAACGGCCGAAGAAATTACTATTCTAGAAGCCCCTTATCATCCGCGAGAGATCGCTGGTCACGAGTGATGTTTTGCACTGAATGCAATGAACGATATGGATTATTTGACAGGGACGTTTTTTAGAAAGGGCCGCTCAGAATGCGGTGGGAACAAATACAGACCAGTAGAATGCAAAAGAGCTGCTATATAAGCAGCTCTTTTAATAATCAAAATACTTTTTATTTTAGGTATTGCTTGAACTCATCCAAACTGCCTAAAACACTTAATTTGGCTCCTCTGACTGGACTCGAACCAGTGACATACGGATTAACAGTCCGCCGTTCTACCGACTGAACTACAGAGGAATCGCGAGAACGGGCGCATAATATCCATACCATGATCGGGTGTCAACGGCTAATTACTATTTATAATTTAAGTGTTCGGTATATGAGCAATAGTAGATATAAAAGGGAAAATCAGAGGCATCATGGATAAATAGAGAGATTATTTAGACATGCTTTCCCTATGTCTCTCCCAATTAAGTAAACGTTGAAGAGGGTCTTGTCTGTAAAATGATTTGAAATGCCGATAAATGTCAGGAAACCTAGCGGCAAGCAAATCAGGAGCACTGAAAAAATACTCAGAGAGTACGGCAAAACATTCTGAGGGCTCAGTTGCCGCATAAGCATCTACACTGGTGTTATCTTCACCGACTAAATCACTTTCATTTTGAATATTATCCATCGCATCCCGTATTGCTTTTTCCCAACAGGCAACCTCACGTAGTGGAATTGGAGGAACGCCTGTAGCATGGCCACCGTTTCGCATATCTAGCTTATGTGCAGTTTCATGGATAATCAGGTTAAAGCCTGAAAGATCAAAAGAGTCCTGAATATCTAACCAATTTAATACGATGGGCCCTTGCTCCCAGCTTTGCCCTGACTGAACCATTTTTCCTGTATGAACGAGGCCCATGTCATCTTGCCACTCATCATTAACGATGAAAGGGGCTGGATAGAGTAGTACCTCATGGAACGTGTCTAGCCACTGGATATCAAACTCAAGAATAGGAAGGGAAAAAAGCAAGGCAATGCGGGCATGCATAATGTCATCGATTAAAACACCTTGCAGAGGAACAATACGCTTACTAGCAATAAATTGTTCGGCTAAAGCGATTAGGCGGCTCTTTTCTAGTGGTGTGAGTGGCGATAGAAGTGGAATGGATGATGCCTTCATCCATAAATCTGTGGAGTCGACTTTTGCATTATGAATATGCCAAGGCCACTTAATCATAAGAGTGCTCATAGGTTGGCTATTTGAGTAACGGCCAAAAGGCAACCGCCATAAAATTTACTTATACTAATAAGATGCTACACAGGGTTCGAAAAAGTGTCGTGTGTACGTATCGCATTACTCGACAATAATGGCAAAAAGAGTGTAAATATCAACATTACAAACTGCATTGGTTAATTTTTATCGTTGGTAGCCTGAATTATTACTAGTGGCCCGGTAAAAATGATAGGTAGGCAAGTGATAGCCATTCATTATGGCTTCGTGTTAGAGCCACATTTTGTGGTGTAATACCGTGTGGTTGCGTATGAATAATCGATAGTAAGAGGGATATTATGTTAGAGCTGTCCAAGGCAGATATGATTGGAAAAGGACTGCACAGAGAGTGCTTTATCCATCCGCAGAATCCAAATATGTGTATTAAAGTTATTTATGATCCAGGCGGTGTGGCTGAAACCAAACGCGAAGTGGGTTATTACGAACATTTGCAAAAACGGTTAGATTCTTGGAAGGCAATTCCTCAATATTATGGTACTGAGGAAACTAATTTTGGTACAGGATACATTTTTGATTTGGTCAGAGATTTTGATGGTAAGACCTCTAAAACACTTGAGGCATACCTTGCATCTGAAGCCTTAACCCAGAGCCATTTGGCTGGGTTGTCCATTGCGTTACCAAAGTTGAAACAGGCGCTATTGGATGACCGTATTATTACGATGGCAATAAAATCAAAAAACATTCTATATCAGAAGCGTGATGAGCATTTTGGCGATCTGGTTATCGTTGACAATATTGGTAACTCAACGTTATTTCCTATTGCGACTTATATGAGACTGTTTGCTGAATCAAAAATAGAGCGGACATGGGGTCGTTTTATCAAAAGTATACAAAAGGAAAACCCTGCTAATACTGTATTAAAAAAGCTAATTAGTGATACAGGGATATGATAAAAAGCCTATTGTTGCAGAGTTGTATTAGACAAATTTTTACTATACGAATTCGGTACAGCAAATACGCATTAAATCAGATGATAAATCCCCATATTGTCCAAGTGATGGGGATTTATAAAAGCTCAAAATGACAAGGTTAGTAATGTTACTCGCGGTACCTTGAAAGCAGGTTATTTCATAACAGCTACACGAGGTGAGAGTAATGAGATTTTTGAAGCAGGTTGTGATTGTTACTGGTGGGGCTAGTGGCATAGGTGCGGCAACAGTGCGTGCTTTTGCCAATGAAGGTGCCAAAACGGTTATCGCTGATTTTTCCCCTACTGGACAGGATTTAGCCGATGAGCTCAATACGCTCGGTCATGAATGTCTGTTTGTTAAAACGAATGTAACAAATGAAAATGATATCAAAGCGTTAATTTCAAAAACGGTTGAACATTTTGGGCACCTTGACGTTATGTTCGCAAATGCAGGCATCGCTAAGGATAACCCAGGTGTAAAATTAACGCTGTCGGATTGGCAAAGCACGATAGATATCAATCTTACAGGGGTCTTTTTATCTGATAAGTATGCAATAGAACAGATGTTGGCCCAAAAATCAGGCGGAGTTGTTGTTAACTGCGGCTCGATTCATAGTCATGTTGGTAAAGGTGGGGTGACATCATACGCTGCTGCAAAAGGTGGCGTGAAGCTACTAACACAAAGTCTAGCGATTGATTATGCTAAATCGGGCATTCGTGTTAATGCGGTTTGCCCTGGTTATATTGATACGCCATTACTAAAAGCATTATCTCCTGAAGCAAAACAGAAATTGGTGGATTTACATCCTCAAGGGCGTTTAGGTACGCCGGAGGAAGTTGCAAAGGTTGTTCTTTTCCTTGCCAGTAATGACGCCTCTTTTGTTAATGGAACAACATTGCTAGTAGACGGAGGATATACCTCACAGTGATATTAAGTTGAGACTAAATGTATCAATTATCTCCCCCGAAAGATGGGGGATTTATTTACAGTTTATTCCAGAGTATTTCACTATGAGAATCATAAAGTAATTACGAATAATAGAGATGAATGTATCGTATAGATGAGGTTATAACTCTTTTTGAGATATTAATACGATGAACATCAATTTTATGATTGGGGATACCTACGAAATGAGTAATGACATAATTATTTTGAGAGGGATAATATTTATAGCATTTTAGTAGGAAATAAGATAAGAAAAGCCAAGAGATAATAATGCTAATTATTTTCGTGGAATATTTCTGGGGTGAAAATAAAAGCCACTGTTAGAATGAATTATAAATAACAATATAAATCATAAGTGGCTGATTTGTTTATATAACTCGTGACCAGATAGACTTTGGGACTTTACCCAAATCAAACAGCTTACCTGCAACGAGCTCTGCTCTTCGGTGGTCGGCTGCACGATACATATTAGACATTAAATTATTATCAGTGATGGAGTAATTTAATTTGTCATATAACTTTTCAAGGCTGTCTAGGTTAGAGCATTTACGGAACATCATTAAATAATCTAAGTCGCTCATGATTTATTAGTTATTACCTATTTATCAATAATTATAGATGCCCTATGAAAGGCGTTTTGTTGCTGGTGTTGTAACAAAAAATTAGCTTATCAAACGATATGTTAGGTATACAGTCGAATACCAATCTAATTTTTTAGTAATCTTTGGGGCAAAGCCAGATAAAAACCAATTATACCTGAATAAATTGAGTTATAGAAAGTGACTAAAAATTGAGTCCCGAACCCCTTACATTAGTAATGTCATCCGTTTAAACAAGCGTAGCCAATACATCTTTAACTTACAATATACGGATATATTAGAATAACTGTCAGATAGTAATATGTGAGCAGAGAATCGACAAGAACAAATATAAGTTTATTTACTGTCTATCTCTGCTGGCTCATCCATTAATAACTTAAGCTTAGGATTTTTCTAAGTTTAAGTTCATCAATGTCTTGATGTTCTCCAAGAGGAATCATATTAAAACGCTTGAGGTTACTGATAACTTTATCGATCGCATCTTCACTTATACCATAAGCACTTAAGCGACTTTTGACGCCCATATCTTCAAAGAAATCCCGCGTTTTTGTTATGGCTAAATTTATTTTTTCGACATCGCTTCCTCCGGATATATCCCACACCCGTTCAGCATACTGAAGTAATTTAATACGTTTGGTTTCTTTTTGAACATGCAACAGTGAAGGAAGTAAAATGGCTAATGTCTGAGCATGGTCAAGATTATAGAGAGCGGTAAGCTGATGGCCGATACGATGTGTCGCCCAGTCTTGTGGAACGCCAACTCCGATTAACCCATTGAGAGCCAATGTCGCACTCCACATAACGCTGGCGCAAACGTCATAGTTATCAGTGGATGTTAGCGCTTTGGGGCCTTCCTCAATAAGCGTTAGCAGTAATCCCTCAGCAAAGCGGTCTTGTACTTTGTTGTAAACAGGGTAGGTCAAATATTGTTCGATGACATGTACGAAGGCATCGACAACCCCGTTGGATACTTGGCGCTTAGGTAAAGTATAGGATTTTGTCGGATCTAAAACCGCAAACAGTGGAAAGAGCAGAGGGCTGTTATACCCCATTTTTGCGCCTAGCTGAGTATTGGTCACCACAGCTGTACCGTTAGTTTCTGAGCCCGTCGCAGGGAGAGTTAATACACAGCCCATAGGGAGTGCGGATTGTATTGGCAACCGTTTAGACCACATATCCCAAATATCACCATCCCATTCACTTGCTGCGGCAATAAATTTTGTTCCATCAACAACGGAGCCTCCGCCAACAGCAAGTAAAAAATCAATATTATGCTCTTTCACTAAAGCGACGGCTTTCATCAAAGTATCGAGGTGAGGGTTAGGTTCAATCCCACTAAACTCAGCGACATAACGATGACCTAAAGCTGTTTTTACTTCGTCTAACGTACCGAATTTTTTCGCACTTCCCCCACCATAAGTCACCAAGACTCTTGCATTTTGAGGTATATGTTTGCCTATATCGTTAATACGGCTGTTGCCGAATAGCACGTGGGTAGGATTGTAATAATCGAAGTTAAACATAGTCACTCCTAATGTATGGCATATGGGTAGACGGCAGGCTTGAAATAGCACCTTGAAGGGATACCCAAATGATAAAATGGTCGAATCCTAATGTCTAAATAATAAAAGCTGATAATGATGAGTTGGCTTAGGCGATGAAAGCAAATACATCGCTATAAATGCTGAGAATACAGCGGTATTTTCCTTAACGGTTAACTTACATAACGAGCATTTCTGCAAGGGCAATGGAGTATTTAACGCCGTGAATGAACGCTGCTTCATCTGGGGCGAAGCATGCATTATGCAGTGGTGGATTCTCAGTACTTGGTTGGGCAACACCAAGCCAAGCGAAGCAGACGGGGGCAATGGCTTGGTACTCAGAAAAATCCTCCCCAACTGACATGGGAGATTCCGTGAAGCAAAAAAAAGCATCTCCGAGATAATCTTTAGCTGCTTGAGCGGCTAAATCACAAAGGTCGGGATCATTTATAATGGCAGAGTAATCCCACTCATCAAATTTCACATCAGCAGTACAGCGGTGTGATTTTGAAGTATAGGTACATACTCTTTCCATCGCCTCTTTTATATGAGCGCGGACATCGGCGGTGAATGTTCGTGTTGTGCCACAAAGAGTCGCCTCATCAGGTAATCTGGCCGTTGTTCCATCCCCTGAAAGCAAACTGCATACGGAAATAACGGCTGAATCACGCGGGTCAATCTCTCTAGCGACGATAGTTTGAAGCGCCATCACAACATCGGCGGCAGCGACGGTTGGGTCAATAGAAAGGTGAGGCATTGAACTGTGTCCTCCCTTACCTGAAATTTTGATATTGAAGGTGTCTCTATTGGCTGTTGCTATACCTTTTTTAATTTGAATGACGCCAGACTCTAATGCAGGTAGCAAGTGCAACCCAAAGAACATATCGACTTGGTCCAACACACCAGATTCAACCAGCTCCTTGGCCCCTCCAGGAGACATCTCTTCGCCGCGTTGAAAGATAAAAATAATGTTACCTTTCAGTTGGTCTTGGTATTCAGACAAGATACTGGCCACGCCCAGTAACATAGCGCTGTGTGCATCATGCCCACAAGCATGCATAACACCAGCATATTCAGAAGAGTAAGTGGTTTCATTTTTTTCAAGAACGGGCAATGCATCGATATCAGCTCTAAAAGCGATGGTTTTTCCCGGCAAATTGCCTTTCAGTATCCCAATAACGCCAGTTGGTGCTGGTGTTAAAACGTCAATATTTGGAAAAGAGGATAGGGTTTTATACAGAAATTGAGTTGTCCAATATTCGGTATGTGACAATTCTGGATGACGATGCATTTGGCGGCGCCATTCGATAACGTTTTGCGCCAACCCTTCCCATGCGATATGTGCTTTTAACATTGTGGATTACTCCTTATCCTGTTCAGGTACATTTAGATATTCAATGTATGAATAGGCCAAATTTTTCTGTTCCAGTCTACGCTTGATTTATATAAAAGTAATATATCGAATATTTTTTTGCGTGCTGATAATGAGAATAAAGCTCAATATCGAATATGTGAATATAAAGAGAAGTCTTTTTACATCAATAAATAAAATAGCGAAACATCTCTATTGATATAAATATTGGTGTGATGTTCCCATCATTGGGTGTTCAGGTTTAATCGGAATTAGAGCGGTGAACTGAAACTATCTTTAATCAAAGAAATAAAATGAAATAACTATTTACCGTTGTTATCCATCTATAGGGCTTACTTAAAACAGTGGCAGTCTTTCCATAATAATCCGTATTTCCCTCTCATTTGTGTGTGAATATCAGCTCATTTCTTCGAGTAGAAGCGATAAACATTATCTATATGCTACTTTTACTCGTTTCAGTTTATATCCCTTAATAAAAATAGTGTCTTAGTCAAATGCAATAGGGTCAAGCATCAGCTATGGCTTAAGTGTGAGCTGAAATACTGTGGCGTATCTTTTGTTTTTTTTCTCTCTACAGATCAATGTGATAAAAAGCACCTGTTATTTTATTTACCCACTATCCTATCTATATAGCCTTAATATGCTAAGTGAATAGTTTTGATAAATAGAACACTTATTCCAATTTGTACTATATTTATCTTTTTATATTGTTTTATCGTTATGAGCGACTGATAGATTTGATATCTATCTTACTGATTTAAAATAAATGAGGTGATTATGCGTTTTTCTATATTGCGTCGCCGCTTTGCCCTAGGTCTTTTAGCAACACTTTTTATCTCTGGATTACAAACAACGACAGTCTATGCGGCTGACAACTTGTTAGAAAAAGTGCAACAGAGCAAAAAACTTGTGATAGGGCTTGAAGGGACATACCCACCATTCAGCTTTCAAGATCAAAACGGCAACTTGGCTGGTTTTGAAGTGGATTTAGCAGAGGATTTAGCTAAACGGCTCGGTGTAAAAGCTGATTTAAAACCGACAAAATGGGATGGAATGCTGGCATCACTAGAATCAAAGCGTATTGATGTTGTGATTAATCAGGTCACTATCTCCCCAGAAAGAGAGAAAAAATACGACTTCTCAACCCCTTATACGGTGTCCGGCATTCAGGCATTAGTGAAAAAAGGGAATGAGGGAGAATATAAAGACGCCAACAGCCTGAAGGGGAAAAAAGTGGGTGTAGGTTTAGGGACAAACTATGAGCAATGGCTCACTGCGAATGTTCCCGATGCAGTTGTACGTACTTATGACGATGACCCTACAAAATATCAGGATCTGAGAGTAGGGCGAATCGATGTGATTTTGGTCGACCGATTGGCTGCCTTAGATCTTTCGACAAAAACGAAGGGCGACTTGGTTGTTGCTGGTGACGCATTTTCACGCCAAGAAGCTGGGGTAGCGCTGCGAAAAGGCAACCCTGAGTTATTAGCGGCTATTAATAAAGCGATAGAAGAAATGCGTGAAGACGGGTCTTTGGCAAAGATCTCCAATAAGTGGTTTGGCGCGGATGTTAGCAAATAATGCAAGAGAGCTTTCAACTGGTGCTGGATTCAGCACCATTTCTCCTTAAAGGTGCCATTTTTACGCTTGAACTGAGTTTGGGGGGCATGTTCTTTGGCTTGCTCCTCGGCTTTGTTCTGGCATTGATGCGGCTCTCCCTTTTTTGGCCTTTCACCTTACTGGCTCGATTTTATGTTTCTCTCTTTCGGGGAACACCGCTGATCGCCCAGCTGTTTATGATCTACTACGGATTGCCGCAGTTTGGTATCAGCTTAGAGCCAATGACCGCCGCGCTTATTGGTTTATCGCTCAATACAGCGGCATATACCTCTGAAACGTTACGAGCAGCTATCTCATCTATTGAGAAAGGGCAGTGGGAAGCGGCCTCCAGTATCGGGATGACGCCTTGGCAGACCATGCGCAGGGTGATCTTGCCGCAGGCCGCGCGTACAGCATTACCCCCACTGGGCAATAGCTTTATTGGGTTGGTAAAAGACACGTCTCTGGCTGCCACAATTCAGGTACCTGAACTATTTCGTCAAGCACAGCTTATTACCTCACGCACTTTTGAGGTCTTCACCATGTATCTAGCGGCCTCACTGATCTACTGGATGATGGCAACTGTTCTAACCGCACTGCAAAACTATCTGGAAGCCCAAGTTAATAAGCAGAATCAGGAGTGACCTCGTGAGTACCATTCAGGTGAGTAAGGTAACGAAGATATTTAATGGGCAGCCAGTCTTACATGGCATCAATCTTACGGTTAACGTTGGTGAAGTTGTCGCGATTATTGGGCCTAGCGGGTCGGGTAAAACGACCTTGCTGCGCTGTATGAATCTGCTTGAAAAGCCCGATGCTGGCCTGATTCAGGTAGGGAATATTACCGTTGATGCCAGCAAGTCGCTAAGCTCACAAAAAACGGCGATCAGGCAGTTACGGCAGCAGGTGGGTTTTGTTTTTCAAAATTTTAATCTTTTTCCACATCGCACAGTTCTGGAGAATATTACTGAAGGTCCTATTATCGTTAAAGGTGTTAAAAAACAAGATGCTGAGCAGTTAGGGCATGAATTATTGGGAAAAGTAGGGCTGAGTGGCAAAGAAAATACTTATCCGAGCAGATTATCCGGTGGGCAGCAACAGCGTGTTGCTATCGCTAGAGCACTTGCCATGCAACCAGAAGTTATTTTGTTTGATGAGCCAACATCGGCACTTGATCCAGAATTAGTGGGCGAAGTACTAAACACGATTCGCGCTTTAGCTAACGAGCGTAGAACAATGGTCATTGTGACTCATGAGATGAGTTTCGCCCGCGATGTTGCAAACAGAGTCATCTTTATGGATAAAGGCAAAATCGTTGAGGAAGGTGAAGCAAAAGCGCTATTTAGCCATCCTCAGCATCAGCGTACTCGCCAGTTTCTTGATAAATTTATCTCTGGGCGTTAAATCGTTGCTGGTATCAGTATCAATCCTAGACCCAAAAAATCTTGTTTTTCAATCCGCCCCTGATGCATATACACTCTGTTTTTATCGACGAGATTAAATGGAGTTAAGACGTGCTTACTCGTGAAATGTTGCTCGTTCAGAACAAAATTACGGACATCAAGTATCTTTTTTTCTGGGGGCATACGCCTAAACAAAAAGGCATTGTGGACAAGTCCTGTTTTAGCCAATGGTTTCCTGCTGAGTTTAGTGAGAATGGGGATATTTATAAGACAGCAGAGCATTATATGATGGTGCAAAAAGCACGATTATTTGGAGATGAATCTGCGGCAGCGGCAATATTGGCAACCAATCACCCAAATCAAGCAAAGCTGCTAGGAAGGAAGGTTTTAGGATTTAACGAACAGCGGTGGGACGAAAAGAAATATACGATCGTGCTACAGGCTAATCGCCTAAAATTTGATACCCACCCCGAGCTTAAAGCATTTCTTCTATCAGCTAAAAATCGAGTACTGGTTGAGGCGAGCCCATACGATAAAGTATGGGGTATCGGATTATCAGCGGATACTTCAGAAGCTCAAGATCCAAAACGGTGGCAAGGCGAAAATTTGCTTGGTTTTGCATTGACGGAACTGATGCATAGCTACTTAGAGGCAATGGATTGAATCTGCTGATCTTTTTTTTGCCCTTTCCAATATAAAAAACGCAGAATAACACCCACAATTAATCCCACGATAGTGCCAGTTGGAAGAGACATAACTGGAGGTATCAGTGATATCAAGGCAAATGGCATTGACAAAATCAGACCGAGGCCTGCGCTACTGAAGATAGCATCACTGTGCTTTTTAATCCGAGGGTTAATGACAAACTCCATGAGCATAGTGTACAGAATTGAAGGAATAAGCATGAGGAGACAAGCGACTGCCCATAGCTCAATACTAAATAGGTACTTTGTCATGTTAAAGGGAATAACAAGGCATAGAACACCTAAGATCGTTGGTAGAAATAAACCAATTGTTAAACGTAGGATAGCCAACATTATAAAAGGCCCTTTTCACAGCAATATAGTGATAACGAGTATTGATGTTTGATGTGAAATTAATATGAAGTTGTGCTGCGTTAACGGAAAAACAGAGAGGCTTAAACATAGCCTCTCTGTTTTGGGATATTGGCTTACCGTTTATTAGCCAATGGTCATCAAACTGGCGTTACCACCTGCGGCTGCGGTGTTCACACTCAGCGAGCGCTCCACCAGCAAACGTTCTAATAGAATATTACTTTCACCGCGAGCAAATCCTTGTACGGAGATAATCGCCCCCGAGCGAACAGACACTTGCTGGCATAGCGTTTTCAACTGATCAGAGTCACCGTGATAAATCACTGCATCATAAACCGTCTCAGCCTTTTCCCAGTCGCTGCCAAAACTAATTTGTTGCTGTACTTGTTTTGGCAAACGCTTGTAAAGCGCCTTTTGCAGTTCAACATCAGGGAGCAATATCTGGCAGCCAACAGACAACACTGCGGCTAACTGGCGTAGAACATCGCTCTCTTCATCGGCAATACATAACACGCGGTGTCTTGGCAGCAGGGCATAAGAGTTACGTTCACCCGTTGGTCCTGGTAACAGACGCTCGGTGCCAGATTGGGCTTCTGTCGCAAAGACCTGACACTCTTTAACCAACTCTGCTGATGCCTCTTTTTCCATCCATGCCTGTAATGCGTTAAAGGGCTCGATCAGCGTCTTCCGTGCGGAGTTATCCAGTGGTCGGCAGACATCATTACGAGAGAGTGTTTTACTAACAGCATTGGCAGGTCGGCTGTTCAAGAGACGGTATAGATACAGCGGCCCACCTGCTTTTGGCCCTGTACCAGAGAGGCCTTCGCCGCCGAATGGCTGAACACCAACGACAGCACCAACGATATTACGGTTCACGTACATATTACCGACGTGTGCGTTATCCGTAATACGGGCAATCGTCTCATCAATACGAGTATGAATACCCAGTGTCAAACCATAGCCAGACGCATTAATTTTCTCGATCAGAGAGTCCAGTTCTTTACGCTCATAGCGAACAATATGCAAAACAGGGCCAAAAACTTCTTTCTTCAGCTCGTCGAAACTGTCTAGCTCAATAAGTGTTGGTTTAACAAAAGTGCCACGGTTCCAATCCTGTTCATCTTCAGGGTGGGTAAAGGCAGCCTGATAAACGGTTTTGCCTTTCGCCAACATCGCCTGAATATGATTTTCGATACCCGTTTTAGCCTCATCATCAATTACTGGGCCAATATCTGTAGATAAACGTTCAGGGTTCCCCATTCTGCACTGAGCCATTGCGCCTTTCAGCATTTCGATAGTGGCATCAGCGACATCATTCTGAATACACAGAATCCTTAGTGCGGAACAGCGCTGTCCTGCGCTATCAAAGGCAGAGGCAACCACATCGGTAACGACCTGTTCAGTCAGTGCAGAAGAGTCAACGATCATGGCATTCAATCCGCCCGTTTCTGCAATCAGCGGTGTTGGGCGCCCGAGGTGATCTAATCTGCCTGCAATGTTTCTTTGTAGCAGGCTAGCGACCTCGGTGGAGCCAGTAAACATCACACCACGTACACGTTCATCACCAACTAATTGTGCACCGACGGTTTCTCCGTGGCCCGGTAGGAGCTGTATTACTCCAAGAGGGACGCCAGCGTCTAAAAGAATTTGTATGGCTTGTGCCGCAATCAAAGGTGTTTGTTCGGCTGGTTTAGCGATAACACTGTTACCTGCCGCCAGAGCAGCAGTTACCTGACCGCTAAAAATGGCCAGAGGGAAGTTCCACGGGCTGATACAAACCACCGTTCCAAGCGGGCGATGAGTGTCGTTAGCAAAATCATGGCGAGCCTGAGCGGCGTAATAGCGCATGAAATCGACGGCCTCACGCACTTCAGAAATGGCGTTATTAAAGGTTTTACCTGCTTCACGGACTAACAGACCCAATAGGCTTTGTAATTGGTTCTCCATTAGCTGTGCTGCGCGGTCTAAAATAGCGGCGCGTTGCTCCGGTGGTGTAGCAAACCAGAGTGATGCGGCATTAATTGAGCTATCGAGAGCCAGCTCAACTTCTTCTGCCGTTGCTTCGCGAACAAAACCAACGGTATCGCGAGGCTCTGCAGGGTTGATAACGGCGATAGATTCACCGGTTACAGCATCCCCAGCAACCTCACCATTAATCACTGGGGCAGCAGAATAAACATGGCTGGCGCTGCTCAACAGTGCGCTGGAAAGTGATGCTAAACGTTGTTCGTTAGACAAGTCTAAACCGCTCGAATTTAGGCGCTCATCACCGTACAGGTCACGAGGTAATGGAATGCGTGGGTGAGGAAGCCCAAGGGTGCCTTCTTGCTCCGCTAATGCTTCAACAGCTTTCACTGGGTCAGCGACCAATTCATCCAGAGGCAGGGTCAGGTCGGCAATTCGGTTTACGAAAGAGGTATTGGCGCCATTTTCTAATAAGCGGCGAACCAGATAGGCTAAGAGTGTTTCATGCGTTCCTACTGGCGCATAAATCCGGCAAGGGCGATTTAGCTTACCGTCAGAGACTTTACCGACGACGCGCTCATAGAGGGGTTCCCCCATACCATGCAAACATTGGAACTCATACTGACCGGGATAGTAATTCTGGCCTGCCATATGATAAATAGCAGAGAGTGTATGCGCATTATGCGTTGCAAATTGAGGATAGATAGCCTTCGTTGCTGCCAGTAATTTACGAGCACAGGCTAGGTAAGAGACATCGGTGTACACTTTACGGGTATAGACCGGATAGCCTTCTAAGCCATCTACTTGGGCACGTTTGATTTCACTGTCCCAATAAGCGCCTTTCACTAATCGGATCATCAGACGATGGCCGCTGCGCTGTGCAATATCAATGATGGTATCAATAACGAAAGGGCAGCGTTTTTGATAAGCCTGCACGACAAAACCAATCCCATTCCAGCCTTCAAGCTGAGGTTCAAAACAGAGGCGCTCTAGAAGGTCGAGAGAGATTTCCAGACGGTCTGCTTCTTCGGCATCAATATTCAAACCAATATCATAGCTGCGGGCAAGCAGGGTGAGTGACAGCAGGCGAGGATATAGCTCATCGAACGTGCGTTCGTATTGTGCACGGCTATAACGGGGATGCAGGGCAGAGAGCTTGATGGAGATCCCTGGGCCTTCATAAATTCCTCTGCCGTTGGATGCCTTGCCAATGGCATGTATTGCTTGCTGATAAGACACGAGATAGCTCTGTGCATCTTCTTCTGTCAGCGCAGCTTCTCCTAACATGTCGTAGGAGTAGCGGAAGCCCTTTTCTTCATGTTTACGTGCGTTAGCAAGTGCTTCTGCAATCGTCTCTCCGGTAACGAATTGCTCACCCATCAAGCGCATTGCCATATCAACGCCCTTGCGGATCAGCGGTTCACCACTTTTACCAATAATCCGGTTAAGGGACGTCGACAGATTGGATTCGTTATGTGTCGAGACTAGCTTTCCTGTCAGCAATAAGCCCCATGTTGCCGCATTCACAAACAGCGATGGGCTATGGCCAATATGAGAGTGCCAATTACCCGTACTGATCTTGTCTCGAATCAGTGTATCACGGGTGGCTTTATCTGGAATACGAAGCAGGGCTTCCGCCAGACACATCAAAGCGACACCTTCCTGTGAGGAGAGAGAGAACTCCTGCAACAGACCTTGTACAATACCCGCGCGACCGCTGGCACTTTTTTGGTTACGTAACTGCTCTGCTAATTTATAAGCTAGCTTATGTGTTGCATCGGCAACATCAGGTGCAAGGCGAGCTTGATCTAATAGCACAGGAATCACATCGGTTTCAGGGCGGCGATAAGCAGAGGTCACAATGGCTCGATTGACGGATTGCGGTTGAACGCTCTCCGCAAACTCGAGGAAAGGCTGATAGGTTTCGTCATGTAGTGGCGTGCCGATTTCATCGCTTTCTAGCGCACCATCTTTGGCATTTTTAGATAACTCAGGCAAGACAGTGTTTTCATCCAGATGAGTTAAGTAGTTGAAGATAGCCTGTTTAATAAGCCAGTGAGGGGTGCGATCTATTTTTTGTGCTGCAGTTTTAATACGCTCACGTGTGGCTTCGTCTAGCTTTACGCCCATGGTTGTCGTGCCCATTCTGCAATGCTCCTATCAAGTAGTGTCATCAATATGACATTGCTAGAGCATATCGCGTGTTTCTGCATTGTTGCAACTAGGTAACACCTTGTTAAAGACCGGTTGTACCTGTTTTGTGAAGAAGGTCTGATTTTCACCTTGAAAGGAGGATGCTTCAAATAGTATGCTATTTATATTCAATTGATTCATATGAAAATAATGATTTTTAAAAAGTGATACTTGGTTGCAGTTCTGTATTGCCATAACGATTACTTAATTACTCTAATTGTGATGCGTGATGCATTTTTGTGATCATTTTGTTAAATGTATTGCGATTTGATTGTATCTCCTCCTAATATGGCCCGCCAGATACAGTCACGGATGAGAGCAGCTATTGTCACTCAGCTATTTTTACTACAGCTGAATTGAAATGGAGTTTGGACGTATTTTCTAGAAAAATGTGAATCATGTTGTCCACTTAGGATTAGGTGGCAGGGGTCGTTTTGTCCTAATTGGGCACAAATTCAATAATAAATAAAATGTAGCATGGAGAGCGAAGTATGAATGCAAGCATGCCAATGCTAGTAACGTTCATTGTTTATATTGTAGGTATGGTGGTGATAGGGCTACTTGCTTATCAATCAACAAAAAACTTTGATGATTATATTCTTGGGGGACGTCGTTTAGGGAGTGTTGTGACGGCACTTTCTGCTGGTGCATCCGACATGAGCGGCTGGTTGTTGATGGGGTTGCCAGGGGCAATATTTCTGGCAGGGATCTCTGAGAGCTGGATCGCTATAGGTCTGACACTTGGTGCTTATTTAAACTGGAAGCTAGTGGCAGGGCGTTTACGCGTTCATACCGAAGTGAATAATAATGCGCTAACGCTACCGGACTATTTTAGTAGCCGCTTTGAAGACAACAGCAAAGTTTTACGAGTGATTTCCGCTATTGTTATTCTGGTTTTCTTCACTATCTATTGTGCTTCCGGCATTGTTGCAGGCGCGCGCTTGTTTGAAAGTACCTTTGGCTTAAGCTATGAAACTGCCCTTTGGGCAGGGGCTGCGGCAACCATTCTTTATACCTTCATTGGGGGGTTTCTTGCTGTAAGCTGGACGGATACGGTGCAGGCCAGTTTAATGATTTTTGCCCTGATTTTAACGCCAGTGATCGTTATTCTCGCTATCGGTGGCATTGACACGTCGCTCATTACTATCGCTGCACAAAATGCATCGAATATGGATATGTTTAAGGGCTTGAATATCATTGCCATCCTCTCTTTATTGGGCTGGGGTTTAGGTTATTTTGGGCAGCCACATATTCTCGCTCGCTTCATGGCGGCAGAATCACATCACACTATCCGCAGTGCGCGCTGTATCAGTATGACGTGGATGGTGCTTTGTCTGGGGGGGGCTGTTGCAGTGGGCTTCTTCGGGATCGCTTATTTTTCTACACATCCTGAGCTTGCCGGTGCCGTAGGCGCTAACAGTGAGAGAGTGTTTATTGAACTGGCTAAAATCCTCTTTAATCCATGGATCGCAGGTGTGCTGCTGTCTGCTATTTTAGCGGCGGTGATGAGTACGCTAAGTTGCCAGTTATTGGTTTGCTCTAGCGCCATCACAGAAGATCTTTATAAAGCCTTCTTCCGAAAAAATGCCTCACAAAAAGAGCTGGTATGGGTTGGTCGTATGATGGTTCTGCTGGTGGCACTTATCGCTATTGTGATGGCTTATAATCCAAACAACCGCGTCTTGGGCTTAGTGAGCTATGCATGGGCCGGTTTCGGCGCGGCATTTGGCCCTGTTGTCCTCTTATCCGTTGTTTGGTCACGTATGACACGTAATGGCGCACTGGCTGGCATGGTCATTGGTGCAGTCACCGTTGTTGTATGGAAGCACTATGAGTTGTTTAACTTGTATGAAATTATCCCAGGATTTATTTTTGCCAGCATTGGTATTGTGGTGGTGAGCTTAATGGGTAAAGCACCGTCAAAAACGATGACTCAACGTTTTAATGATGCTGAAGCGGAATTTAAATCTATTCAGGTTAAACCAGTGAAAGAGGCGTAATTCGCTATCTTGTTTTGGGTATAAAATGGCTCCTCAAGAAAAGGGGCCATTTTTATGAACAAATTTTTATTACTTGATAAGTGCTTAATATAATAAATATTATTAACGTATTAAGTTAATAGCGGTTGTTTTATCACGTGATTAACCGTTTTTTGCATCAAAATTATTTTCTCTTTTTTAAAAAGCGAACTATTTTTAAAAAAGAGGACTATTTCAAGAATAGTTAGGTAGCAAGGCATTAAGTCATTCTATGAACGGATGATAGGCACAGAGAAGCATTCTGTTTCTTATCGTCACAAAGTCACCCAGATGTATTGGAGGGCCTTTGGTTAAGTTGTATCGAGAAAATGATCTACTTACCTTTTTATCCCGTCACCACGGGGATGGCCTCTTCACCGCAAAATCAGCCCCAGTTTACTCTCTGTACGACACCTTAATTCATCCTTCTATTGGACTGAATAGCAACGTGTTATCTGAACTTTTCCTGTTTCCTCTATTCGGCAAGACAATGTCATCAATATCTCATCGCTATTTGCTCGTGAGGGGACGGGCCAGCAACATTGGCAGGATGCTTTCAAATGATTGTTCGTTTACAAAGGTATCATCATGCCCAATAACTGTACTTACACTGTTCGCCAATAACTTCCGTAATGAAGGCCGTTTTGGATACTCATTTCCCCGAACCATTTGGTTAAGGGGAGCAAAAAGTAAGCCGTAAAGGAGCCATACTATGGGTAAGCAAAAAGTAGCGATCCGTGCACGCAGAGAAGCGAAGCGTGTGGTTAAAAGAGATGTGCGTAACCAACGTCAGCGGGAAGAAGACAAAATCACTTCTTTAGTGCAGATGGGGGGGATTGAATCAATAGGAATGGCTCGTGAAAATCGAGACGCCACACCTGTTGAGGCCAGAACAGAAGCGCAGGCCCACTATCTCTTAGCGATAGAACGTAAGCAGCTTATTATTGCCACTGGTGAAGCGGGTTGCGGTAAAACGTTTATCAGCACAGCCAAGGCTGCTGAAGCGCTTATCAATAAAGAGATCGATAGAATTATTGTGACACGCCCCGTTTTACAGGCAGATGAGGATCTCGGCTTTTTGCCGGGGGATATTTCAGAGAAGTTCGCACCTTATTTCAGGCCCGTTTATGACATCCTTAAACGGCGTCTTGGCGCTTCATTTCTACAATACTGTTTACGACCCGAGATAGGAAAAGTGGAGATTGCTCCTTTTGCTTATATGAGGGGGAGAACGTTTGAAAATGCGTTCATCATTCTGGATGAGGCGCAAAACGTGACGATCAATCAGATGAAGATGTTCCTGACACGATTAGGTGAAAACGTCACGGTTGTGGTGAATGGCGACGTAACACAGTGTGACTTGCCTAAACACACACGCTCGGGTTTGGTTGATGCGTTAGACCGTTTTCAAAACGATGATCTCGTGGAGATGATTTATTTCAATCAACAGGATTGTGTTCGCTCAGAGCTGTGCCAGCGGACATTAAATGCATACGGCTAATCAATCTTGATAAAGCGTAAATGAAAATAGGCCGCGACATAGCGGCCTATTTTTTACGTTAACAACATGAGATGACGCTATTTGCCTATTTGAATAGAGTTTACTGAGCGGTACCCTTCGTTTGGTAATAGCGGCTTAATAGCGTATTGAAGCGATCATCTATCTGCTTTAACAGTGCAGGGTCAGCTTCTGTGCCTTCCGCATGAGAAAGGGCCAGTTGACGTAGCAACTCCTCTAAAGGTACATCGCCATCCAGTTTTTGCTGAATGCCATAAATTGCACTTTTCAGATAAGAGATAGTGACACTGCCTTTCTGTTGTTCCAATTGCAGTAAACGGTCTGAAAGCTGTTGAACCTGCTGTTTGGCCTGATAGTAGTTATCAGATGGTGCGCCACTACCTGCACGAGCTTGAAGTAACTGTTGCCAGTGCTTAGTCCCAAGCTGTTGCTGGAGATCGTCAGGCCACTCTTTTTTAGCTATTGCACTGATTTTCCCTGCCGTATTTAGATTATCTAAAGGGCCGTGTTCTGTGAGTAGATTCATCTGTTGTTGATAGGTGGCTAATAGCGGGTTAGCCATCCATGCTTTTGGCGATTCGTTAAACTCTTTTTGTATTACATTCAGCTGGTTAAGGTCAGGTTTTATTGCAAACTGATAATATAGTGCAGCAGCGCCTATGCTCATGACTATCCCCAAAGCTAAACCGGACCAAATCCCCCAGCGGCTTGCAGGCTTGGGTTCTGTTTTATTAACCGGGCTATCAACTGTGCTATTTACTGGTTGGTCTACCGAGTTATTTACCGTATCCACATCATCCACTACGTTATTCTCTGCCTTAATCTCTTCCGTTGGCGGTAAAGGTGGCGGAGGTGTAGGGGAGGGCAATGGCATAAGAGGTTCGGGTAGTAGCGCCGTAGTCACTTTTTGTTCTTCTAGCGATATTTCAGCAGGCGGAGGCGTGACAGAGTCAGTTTGTTTCGTTGGGATAAAAACAAGCGGTGGCATTTGAGACTCTTTCTCTTGTGCTGCTTTCTCATCCTCTAGCGATTTATCCAGCTTTTGAGCCGTACTCTGTACAAAGTAGAGCAAATTCTCGATGCGAGGCATCCGCTTTAGCTCAACTTGCTCAAGCTTATCCGTTATTGCCTTTAGTGCGCGTTCAGCGCGGTAAACCATCCTCAAATCTTCCGTTTTATAGGAAAAGTGCCGGATATAGTTCCCAACCCGCGCATTAAACCACTCCAGCATTTCTCCTCTGGCGTGAAGTTGCTCTGGCCACAGTTCATTCCACTGATTAGAGATTAAACTGGCCATCATTTCACACCCTTCTGTAAAACCACTTAATCCACCAAGATGGGTTCTGGCTAAGGTGTAATAAGCCGCAGTTTGCAGGTCAACGCCGTTAGTTCGAAAAAGTGAAAGAGAGAGCGATTCGATTAAACGCCAGTTGACTTCAGGGCGAGCGGGGTGGCTTAGCTTATTTATTTCTTCACGTAATGCCGAAAATTCGGGCCAACGGCGAGGATCGGCACCGGTATGAATAATCTGATGTTCACTCACAAGATGGGTATCCTTAAAGCCTGAGAAAGGGCCCGGTACATAGGTACCGGGCAGTATTTCATCGTATTAATAGAGTGTTTCTGGTAAGACAAATCGACTAAATAAGCCACCAGCGAATGGATTATCCGCTTCGTCAACGTGGATACGATAAGTCATATAGCCACCGTCTATTTCGAAACGAACATCAAATGAACCGTTCTTCACGTTGGTCAATTGGCCCGAATTGATGAGACGAAGTTGAGCCCATGGGCCAGTAAACGCTTTGCTGCGAGGTGATTTATTCGCC
Source organism: Enterobacteriaceae bacterium B14 (assembly GCA_000307305.1). Lineage (GTDB taxonomy): Bacteria > Pseudomonadota > Gammaproteobacteria > Enterobacterales > Enterobacteriaceae > B14. The sequence goes on along the minus strand of DF158882.1, from coordinate 1,066,382 downwards.
TCATTTGGCACAAGAGTGAACTTACTTTCAACGCCTTCACGCATCGAGTTCGGCCATACCAGATGAACCAGAGAACTGCGGCCATGGGTGTAATCCATCAGTTGTCCATCAAGGTTCAGGACACTGCGGCGTTTATTAGCCGATAGTTCGAATGGTTCGATAGCAAACTGAGTGCCTAACCCGTTTTGTGCATTGAAGAAAGTCTCACGAATTTTCTTCGCTAAGGCCAACTGTTGCAAAACATCTTCACGGATCAGCGTTTGGCCTTCAGCGCCGCTTGCCAAATTATTTTCTACAAACTGCTTCAGGTTCTGCTGATAGAAGCTATCAATCGTTCCATTTGGTGCAAAGAAACGTTCGAACTCGCTAAGAGGAACATCCTGTTTGGAAGAAGGATCGAATGGATAGCGACCTGCCAAATAGGTTTGGTACTGTTTGACGACTTTCTCATTCCACTCAAGCTCCAGAGAGTGAATTGCTTCCATCATCACAACACGCCATGCCTGTTCTGCTAATCCACCAACCCAGCGGTTAAGTGGTTCAGGGAGGTTCTTCGCCAACTGTTGTACTTCAAATATTGGATCGCTGCTGTTTTGGTCCAAACGCAATTGAACTGCTTTCAGCGCCGCCTTGCCCGGAACAGGCGAGTTTTGAATAGCTAACAGATAGCGATGCAGGTCGGTAAGCTTCTGATATACCCCTTGCAGGATGCTCGTTTGCTCTCCATTCTCTGTCAGCGTACTGGTTTGAGGTGAGAAGGTGCGGTTGATATTAACCAGCAGCTTATATACCGGCTGGTTCATCGACTCTTCCAGTTCTTTACCTTTTACGTCGGCAGGCAATACAGGCGTATAGCTATTATCACGCAGAGTTTGCAGTGCACGGCGGAATGGTTGTTCACCGCTGATGACCTGCTCAATGCCTGCAATAGCCTGAGGCATGTCATTAAATGGCATGACTTCTAGGTTATTGATCGCTGCACGCCATGTTGCTGTGTAATCACTGAGATAGAGCTCGGTAATTTTGCGTTGGATCTCTTGGCGATCGGCTTCACTGTATTGGATATTTTTCGACAGGTTCAATACCCAGCTATCCATTGCAGTGAGTTCAACCAGATGATCGTTTTGCTTCACAAAATAGTTCACCAAACCGTTGCGGGTCAGGAACTGTGGAATGAAGAGCAATTTTTCATCGCTAGCGACGAAGATAGAGTCAAAACTTGCCCCCACCTGATCGCGCATATTTAAATCTGGCGGTAAAACCTCGAGTGCTTTAACCTTCAAATTTTGATAAACACGCTGATAAATAGGCAGTTTGCTTAACTCTATCTGCGCTTCTTTAATCGGTTGAGCATAGGGAACATAGCTCTTGATAGCGGCCTGATCGTTATTAAGGCGTTCTTTATTCCAATCTGTATGCTGTAGCGCGTAATCTAAATGCCCCATCAACTGCTCTTGGATGATGCGCTGGCCCGTAAATTGGGTACTCCAGCGATCACGCATATATTGCTCAACGACGGGCTTATTACGACCACTGGCGTCATCCAACATACGCATGATGCGTAAGATCTCGAGTTTTTCTTCACTGTTAGACGGTGCTTTCTTTAGTTTATCTAGCAGGCCATCCATCAATGCTGGCAGGTAACGCTGCTCTAATAACTGTAGATAAGTACTCTCTACATAAGGCCCGATACGGTAGCCCTGATATAAACCTAAATCAGCAAATACGCGGTTACGATCACGATAATTACCATAAGCCAGAGTGGCTTCTCGAATAGGATTGAGTAGCGGTAATTGCAAATCGCCATAAAAGTCACTGCCTACCGGTGGTGGGATATCCAAGAAGGTTCTTGCCTGAACCAGAACCTTTTGCCCAGCCTGATAGTTTTGATTGTAGTAATAGTGCCAACCACCCAGCAGAGCAAGGGCACAAGCGGCACCAATACAGGAAAATATCATTATTTTCTGTTTGGAGTTTTTTAACCACGCCGTATTTTCACTCGCTAAATTAGGCTCAGCGAATATGACTTTGCTAAATAACGCTTTAGTAAAAAATGGGAATGTTTTGCCTGATTGCCACGTCGGGTAGGCCTGTGAACCAAGACGGTATTGGGCAGCAGCGGATTGAACAAAAAGGTCATCCATTTGCCCACGTTGTTGGGCTGAAGTGAGATAGATCCCGCGTAGCATATGGCGTTCTTGGTCACCATTGAACAAGACATCCTCAACCAGTTGCTCAATGGCTGTTCTGGCCCCCTGCATCTGGCGGGTAAAGCTAAACAGTTGGCTACGTTGCCCAACGTCAACATCATTTAGCATCATGTCAGGTAGCGCACCGTTTAGTTGAGTCATCCACTGTTGCCAGAATGTCTCTAATTCAGCATGCCAGCTATCAGGATTCAGGCTATTTAAGCTAAAAGTTGTTCCTAAAATTTGGTCGCGCTGGTTTTTATCCAGAGTTTGATACATGGCCTCGAAGCCATATAGACGATCCAGCTTTGTTAAGATGATATAGACCGGCAAATGGCTATGCGTCATTTGGCCAATATCATGCAGGCGCTGTTGCAGGGTTGCAGTGTAAGTTTCCCGCTGCTCTTTGGTAAATGTGAGTAGTTGATGAATATCGACGGTGACGATAATACCGTTGAGTGGCTGGCGACGGCGATGCTCATTTAGCCAATCAAAGAGGTGATTCCACAGACGCTGAAAGAGCTGTGGTTTATCTGTATTTCCATAGTCAGGTTGAGTGATCAGTTTGCCATTAGGATCAAAAATAATGGCTTGCTCACCAACCCAGCAGTTAAGCATGAGCTTAGCTGACTCTTCACCTTTCAGCATTTCAGGCGTGTAAAGCGTTGTTAGTTTGCAACTCTCTTTGAGCAAGGTTGTTTTGCCACTTTGCTCTGAGCCGATAATTAAATACCACGGAAGACGATAGAGAAAGCTTGGTGTATTTAAATGTTGTTGCAGTTTTATCAGCCAGTGAGATAGGTAGCTATCCTGATAATTAATATCAGTACTGACAGGGTCATTTTCTTCTTTAGCTGATTTCAGTTGCATTAGCTCAAGTTGGCGCAGTTTTTTCATAATACGCCAAGTCAAAACACTTAATGCAATCAGTACTAAGAGCGCGGTGACTAACCAGCGACTCACTGATGTTTCTAGTGGTTTTATCTCAACCACTTCCCATTTTGGCCCGTACCACCAAACCCAGAAAAGTGCGAAACACCACAGAAGGGCGATCAGCACAGGTACTGACGCCTTGAAGCGAGGTATTGCTGGCCGTAATTGACTAAATATCGATGGCAGCTTCATTAACGGAGACTCCTGTTCCTATCCGTGGTTTATTATTTTTTCTGGCTGGGGATTTTTTCCGCCAGCAAGTTAAAGAGAGAAGGTTCCCAATCCGTTAACGAGAGTGATTGCCCTGATAACAGAAGGGATAAATATCCCTGATGTGCGAGAGAGTTAAAACCAGCACTTTCAAGTAGCTGTGCACTGAGTAGCTGGCTATAAAAGCGGTCTCTTGGCTCATGTTGCTGCTGTTGACGTTGTTCAAGGGCATGAAGCGCAGCTTCTAGGCCTTGCTCTTGATAGCACTGCCAAATGTCATCGTTGTCTTGCTCTTGGTTGAGTGCGTTAACGTTGGTTGAAGTGCCGCTATCTTTACTCGCTTGTTCTAGCCAAATTGCCGTTTCTGGAGAAAGAAACGGTGTACGGTCAGTAAAATAAAGCGTTTTTAGCGTAGGGACGCGATTTAGAAGTTGGCTTAACTCATCACGTATGGCGTCAGCAACCTCTGGGTAATTTAGCCGCACAGCCACTTGAGCTGAAAGGTGGTGCCCATCTAGCCAATAAGGGGCAACGGTGACGCTTTGTTCGATTTGCCGCCAAAGTGCAATGTTGGCATTAGGCAGCGATGCCAAATAATCAGTAACGCGATCGGCAGAGACGGCAGCTAATGGTGTCCGACCATCAGGCTGTGCTTGCGGCGCAGAGGTAATGCCATTCCAGATAGCATAACGGCGTAAACGGTAACCTATTGCCATTTCTGGTTGGCGCTCACATAGCAATTCCGACACTTTAAGAAGGGTATGCCGCCAAGCTCTGTCATTACTGCTATCGACTTCAACACTCTCTAACGGTATTGCTGAAGGTATTGCCGAAGGGGTTGTCGTCGTTGTTGAAGCGTAAGAACCGCTTGTACTGACTGACGAGGATGGTGCGTTTTGTACATCATCGACGCGTGAAGGTTGGCGTTGATAACTCACCAGTAGGTCTTCGATCTCTTTTACTAAAGTAGGCTCGCTCTCTTGCCATGTTTTTAGCAGTCGCGAAAATTGGGCAACGGCCTCTTCTCGTTCAGTCGAGGATGCCTGTTCAGTAAAGGAAGAGGATACGCCGCCGAAGCGTTTTAATATTTGCTGAGTTAATCTGCGCTTATGTACGCTGTTATTTGGCCAAGAGATAGGCCAAAAATGGTCAGCATAATCAGCCAATAATGCAATGGCGATCAAAATCTCTACAGGTTTTCCACTGTGTTGTAGCGTGCGGAGTAGATGTGCAAGTAGACGGCAATCTTTACTCTCTTGCGAGAGTATATTCATAGCGCGATTTTGAATATCTGGAATATCAAGCTGGCTATGGGCCAAAGAGCCAAGCTTGACCATTTCGCCATCAATGAATTCCCACTGAGGGTGATCGTCTGCCAATGGCTCCCTAATCGCTTCAGGCGATAGGGGTTTTAGCAATAATTCACGCCACGGGTGCTGTGCTATAAAGTCCATTGAGACCTCACCAATGACAAGCTGCTTGCAGAGGTTTAATGGTCTGCGACAGCTGTGAAATATTAAATGTCAGACCGTTAAGCACGCCGCTAGATGATTGAATGGATAAGGTTTGGGCATTAAATAACCGTTTAATCTCTTCAATACCTGGCAGGCCTCGGCTGGACTCCAAGACATAACCATTTTCACGGACAAACCAGTGAGCGGTGAACGTTGTACGGTCTGTTTTTAGCGTAATGATGCTATCGCTCTCTTTAATCGGTGAGAGCAGTGCAATTTGCAGTCGAGTGATGTTATCGACACAGCTCAGCATCAGTACAGGGCGTGGTGGCTGGCGACCAATCGCGGGTGTGGTGAGAATAACGACAGGGTTATCCCCTTCCTCCACTTTTTGTAGGAACGCCGTCGAGTGCTCAGTCCGTAGCTTCTCTTGGTCCATCGCTCTTTGCCATGCTTTACCTGTAGTGACAACTTTCAACATAATTTTGTTAATCAGGGTACTACCTGTACTAGGTTGCCAAGCTTGGTCATAACAATCTAGGCGTACTAATGCTGAGCTTTCGCTGCGGCATTTAGCAAAAATATCAAGCCGTTCTTGTAATCGGGCACTGTCTTCATTAGCCCAACTTACGGGGCTAAACCCTGCTGTCAGTAAGAGTAGGCTGGTGGCGTAGAACGCAATCTTCATTCCAATCCCTTGTATTTTGTCAATTTGTAATCAAGAGAACGTTTGGCAATATTTAAACTGTCTGCCATTCGTTGCCTGTCAGAGCCATAAAGATTGAGGCGCTGTTGTAAAATAGAGAATTCGTACATATCCAATGCTTTTGGCAGGTCGGTTATTTCATGTAACTCTTTTGTCAGACCTGACTGTACTTTGGGTTCACTGGAACTCATGGCACTGATCAATGTATCTAACTGGTTTTGACGAACTTTTAAACTCCCCAGCACTTCGCGTACTTGATGTAACTGAGAATGTAGATGTTCTATTTCATATAAATGGCGCATCCGGTATTGAAAGGTCTGAAAATAGACCGAAAACATGCCGTCAGAGCTGATAAATTCATCAATATGTTCAGCAAACAGTGCAACAACGCCACACACTTTATTTTGTTGATTAAATAGCGGTAGCGCATATAACCCACATTCGTGAGGTAAGTTCTGTACAAATCGCTGAAACTCCAAGTGTTCGATTCTGGCGCCGCGGTTTAATGTTCTCCAAATACTGGTTTCGCCACTCAGTAAGACCTGAGATAGGGGATGACTGAAGTCATCACTGCCTAAATATGAGGGGACAAATTTCACACCAGAGTGATCGGGAGTGATAGGCTGGAAATGACACTCCAGCCTATTTTCTGGCGGGTTAAGCAGCGCAACGAACAAGGCATCAAAGCGTGGGCGTTGATAGTTAACCAGTAAAAACTGGTTAACGAGCTGCTCCACATTTTCTTGCTCTAATAACTGAAGCGCGTTTCTTAACCTTTGTCTCATGCGTCACCCTCAACTTCTGCAACAAACGTATTGTTTTCTATGGCAAAACGAATACGGTTAATCGGTTCATCTGCGGCGAGCCTCTTCAGAAGCAAGAGTGACACTGGCGGGAGCATGGCACCATCAATGATGGATTCGAGCATCCTTGCGCCATTCTCCGCACGAGTTGCCCGTTGCAATATTTCCTCAGAGACTTCAGGCTCAATAATGACTTCAGCGTTAAAGCGCTGACGAAGTAACTTATCCAGACGTTGCAGCTTGCCATTAACGATAGTTAGCAAGGTGTCACGGTTTAGCGGCAGATAAGGGATGACTTCCATACGGGCGAGGAGAGCTGGTTTGAAAAAGTCAGCCAGCTCTGGATAGAGGCGATCGTTAATCAGCTCAGGCGTATCCGCATTATCCACAATGGTTTGATAACCTAGATTAGATGTTAGGAAGAAGACAATATTCTTACAGTCGATAATTCTGCCCTCACCATCTGCGAGCTCACCTTTATCGAAAGCTTGATAGAAGAGGTTCAGCACATCAGGGTGTGCTTTTTCTACTTCATCTAGCAAAACGACAGAGTAAGGTTTCTGACGGATAGCCTCGGTTAGAACACCGCCTTCTCCATAGCCAACATATCCTGGAGGTGAACCGATCAGGCGGGAAACGGTGTGCTTTTCCTGAAATTCAGACATATTGATGGTGGTCAGATACTGACGACCACCGAATAATAAATCTGCTAGTTGTAGCACGGTTTCAGTTTTACCGACTCCGCTTGGCCCAACTAGAAGGAAGGCTCCCATTGGGCGCCCCGGACGACGTAGATCAGCCCGAGCGGTTAACAGGTGGCGGTGCAGATATTCAATCGCCGTATTTTGGCCTTTGATTTCGCTAGAGAGATAAGAGGGCAGATCGGCAACCACCGCGAGTTCACTTTGTGACAGGCGGTTAAGGGGAACACCGGTCCACTCTGCGATGACAGATGCGATTTGTGTTTTATCAACGTGTGCAGAAACTAGCGTCTGTTGTTTTTGCAGTGCCTCTAATTCAGCACCCAGTTGGCGAAGTTCAACCGTTTGCTCTTCGGTTGCAATCTCTTCTTGCTCTAATAGCTGGCTGCGTAACCCAATGATCTTCTGTACCAGTTGTTGTTGTTGCTGCCAACTTGCATCAATCTCTTCCAAAGAGCGTTGAGCATTTTCACATTGCTGGTGGAGAGCATTTAAGCGTTCGATATCATGCTTAAGACCAATGCGCTTCTCACGTTCTAGAAGCTGAATCTCCGTATTGTATTCATGCAGTTGGTTTTTTAGCGCTGAGATTTGGCGCGGTGGTGATGTCAGATTAATGGCAACACGTGCGCAAGCTGTATCCAGTACGTCGATTGCTTTGTCCGGCAGTTGACGACCAGAAAGGTAGCGATCGCTTAATAATGCTGAGGCCTGTAGCGCTTCATCATCAATTAAAACGCCGTGGGCCTGCTCATAAACGCTGCGTAAGCCACGCATAATAATTGTGGCCTCTGCGGCGGTTGGCTCTGAAACTTTAACGAGCTGAAAACGGCGTGAAAGTGCAGCATCTTTCTCGAAATATTTCTTATATTCGCTCCACGTTGTTGCGGCGATAGTTTTCAGTTCACCACGCGCCAAAGCGGGTTTCAGCAGATTAGAGACATCTAGCCCACCTTGCTGATTTCCTGCACCAATCAAGGTGTGTGCTTCATCAATAAATAAGATGATAGGCGTTGGGGATTGGCTCACTTCAGACATGATGCCTTTGAAACGTTTCTCAAATTCACCTTTGACGGCAGCGCCTGCTTGCAGAGCCCCTAAGTCCAGCGTCATCAGCTCTGTACCACGAAGTTTTTCTGGTACTTGATCGGCGATAATACGCAACGCTAACCCTTCGATAAGGGCACTTTTACCTACACCTGCCTCGCCAACAACAATGGGATTGTTTTTACGACGCCTGCAGAGGATATCGATCATCAGATCAATTTCTTCATCGCGGCAAAGAACAGGATCGAGACGACCGTTACGGGCCTGTTCTGTCATATTGCTGGCATAACGGGCTAATAAGCTTGCATCGTTAGCCGCTGGGCCACCACTGCCTGCTGTATTTGTTTGAACGTCGGATTCCGCTGATTCCGCTGTCCATTGCGTGAAATTTTGACTCACTAACTCTCGATTAACAGGGGCCAGTAGGCGAGATGCCTGAAGCGAAAGGTAGCGCTGAGGGCTTTGTAATAAGGTGATTAATAATGCACCACTACGCAGTTGTGTATGTTGCAATTCAGTGGATGCTAACAGCCAGCTATCCTGTAACCACTCAACTAGAAGAGGGGAGAAGCTAGGATAGGATTGTGGGTAGGCTTGGGCATGGTTTTGGCTATCGTCCAACTGTAGTTTTAGCGCATCAAGGTCTATTTCTGCTTTGCTCAAAATGACGCGAACATCACTCAGTGGTGTGTTGAGCATCTGTAGCAAGACTTGAGGCACAGTAATTTCAGCTTGCTGTTGGCTGACGCAATTCGCTGCTGCGGTCTCTAATATATGACGACCGATAGGATGAAGACGACTCACCAGTGCGGGCAGGTCAATACGGATCATCGGGTCTCTCCTAATTTAATAGTTTATTAAGCTGTTGCAGTATGTCTTGAGTCTGGCCATTGAGACGCAGAAGGTAGGTGAGATACACCAAAACCAAAAGACCTATACCACCAAGAAACAAATGTTTAATGGTTAAACGACCAACCAGACGATAGCGATTAGACGCGCTACCTTTATCTACATATAAATAAGTGGCTGGTGGTTCACCGCGCATTTGCAGCAGTCGGTTATGCAGACGGCGAAAAATTCGACCGAATTCATCACTGCCTTGATTGGTCACTTTGTAACGACCACGAAAACCGAGACAAAAGGACAAGTAGATAAATTCTAAAAGGTGTTGATAGCGATCTGACTCACCCATTAGGCGTTCTAGCAACACATAGACTTTTTCACCGCCCCAGCTTTCATTATGGAAATGTACTAACAGTGATTGCTGCAACCAGCCGTTTTGAGAATTCCACCCGTGACCCATGGCAACTTCATCGATAAAGGTACACAGCACATAACGAAAAGAGACGATGGCACCAGGTTCATAACCTTGAGTTTGAAGTAATTGCTCAATCGCCCGAATATCAGTGACAACTTGTTGATATAGCTGCTGTGGCAGCTCTTGATTTGTCATATCTCTTAGGCGTAGCACCATACCAAGTAGTGGTGTAGCCGCATCAATCATGGGATTGAGGCTGTCACCACGTAGTGGAAGGTGGTACTGGCGATGTGTTTCGCCAGTGTGTTCCAAGTGCATTGGTGCGATATCGTGTGGCGTCATTTCGCTCATGCTTAGCTGCTCCTGATCGCCCAGAACTGCATATCAAGCTCAGGGAATTCGCCTGAAACGTGGAATGCAATAGCGTTATTCTTTTGAATCTCCTTCCACTCACTGCTTTTGCTATCCAACATAAAATAGGTATAGCCTGAGTGGTATGGCAACTGACGCGGAGCGGCTGATAGTGCAACGAGAGGTACACCGGGTAGCTGCACGCTGACCAAATCGCGAATTTTGTCCAACGAGGTGACTTTGGTCTGTTGAACGAATTGACGGCGTAATTGCTCTTGTGGGATCTGTGCTCGAATAGCCAGCACGAAATCCGCAGTACGAAGGAGTTCGCTGTCATTAATACTTGCAGTGAGGATGCCGTGAGATTGTTGCCTCAATTGAATCGATATCGCGCGAGGTGTCAGAACGGTGCTCAGTGCTTGACGCATCGCGAGCATTAACGGGTGGAAACTCGCCGTCAAATCGTCATGGTTATAGACAGGGAAATTTCCCGCCAGACGGGACTCATCCGTAAAGGTCATTAGTTCGCCGCAAGTTTGGGAGAGGTAGTTATAAAATGCCTCTGGATGCAACGTCGATTGATAAGACAAATGCAAAAATAGCGGACGTGCACGGTTAAACAGCTGCAGCATCATGAATTCGGCAACGTCAGCGATCCCTTGCTGGCCTGGAGAACCAATGCGTTGAGAGAGGAGTTTTGCACGTTCCGCGATAGTGCCTGCAATCTCATCCATAAATGTTTTGAGAACAGGGGATACATTTATTGCAGTACAGGTAGGAATAAAATCGTTATCCAAAACCAACGCACCGTCTGAACGTTTCTCTTTAATGCGACAAATCGGCAGAGTGGTATAAGCGCTGAGGTCATCGGAGCCTTGCATTAAACGCGGCGCCAATTGTGCCACTATAAGGTGGCTAGCATCACCGCCCAAGGTGTGTAAATCGCGTACATCCGCGATGTACTCATTGTAACGAGTCGCGTGTACTTCTTGGGAGTGTGGAGAATTAATCTCTAGAATTGAGTCGCTTTGCATTGGCAAGGCAAGATAAATGTCACGGCTAGCCGAATCATTTAGATTTAAAACATCAATAGGCGAGGGGGTGCAGTCTTGGTGCGGGATATCAAAAACTGTGCGTCAGGGAATATCCCTGTCGCAGAGGTAAGACCAATACGTCCAAGCTTTAATAACTCATGGTTAAGTTCTAATGTATGTAAACCGTAACCATAATCCCTTAATGCCGAAACACGATGGTGCAACACAAAATCATTGTGGCGCTGTTGTTGTTGAAAATGTTGAGGTTTTACAAACAAACCCTCGCGCCAGATAATGCGGTTTTTAGTTGGCATGATTATTCATCTTCCTTTTTAAGCTCAATTTCGGTGGCCCTAACGTGTACCAATACTCGGTACTTATGGCCAAGGCCATCAATGCGAAGCACTTTCTTCCATTCCGTTTGGTTAGCGTCAGAGTAGTGTGCGATGACGCCGATATACCGACTCTTTTCGTCTATTTTTATCGGCGGCAATGGTTTGTATTGCCCCGGTACGATGGTGTAGTCCTGATGATCGATGTAGTTTTTCCCCAAGATCTCACTCAAGTCATATTCACCATTAAGTAAGTCGTAATCCGCAGCCAAAAGTTTGGATTCTTCACTTAAATAGATGACTTGCACTTCTATCGGGGAAGGATCACCACTCTCATTTTGGTTAACATCTGGCTCTGCCAATATCGACAACGTAATTGAAGTTGGTTGTTCAGCCGTGCTGCCTACGGGGGTGTCTGGGTCCATAATGACTTGACCCACTTTTTTTACTGTCGTGCAGCTAGAAAGTAGAAATATGCAACATAGAGATAGGGCTGCTAGGCCTCTACGACGCAATATCATTTTTCGCTCTCCCGCTGACGGCGGCGTAAGTCAAGGTCATAGGCTTGGTCATAAACTTCCCAAAACAGCTTTTCTAGCCCTTGTTGGCGGCTAGACTCTAATTCGTCATAGTAGTTGCGGTACATTTCCCAAGCCCAAGAGGAGTCCATCTCGCTACGCTCACTACTGCGGCGATAATTGGCAAAGCGACGTAGAAGAGACTGTGGAGAAAATGCATCTAACATGGCGCTGAGAGCATGGGTGATCGCGGTACGATTGGCCTCATGGTGCAAACGCATATTGTGTAAGCTTTCTGCTACTGCTGCGGGTGCCGCTAAATGAACAGGGCTTTTCTGATCGGCGAAAAGAACACTGAGGGTCGTGTCATAATCCATATTCAAACGAAGAGGGTTATCTTCGATAGGACGTAAGTGCTTATCAGACAAGCCATTTTGAACTTGATGTAATTCAAGAAGTCCTTTTACTGCGGCACGCAATGTTTTGCCAACTTCTTCCAAAAATTCATTTGCTTCTTGCGTGTTGCTAAGGGGAAGGGATGAGTCCATTCCGCGCATGAGTGGCGAAATGGCGACATAACGCTTATCCATACGTGCAGCACGCAAAGTTTCACTTTCGTCAGGTGTGTTGTACTCATTAAGATGACTATCAATATCGTATTGAGTGTTTATTTCTGGGAGATCGATAAAATCTTTATCCATCGCATTATCCTTGGCGGCATCTGAAAGTGGTGAAGAGAATGTTGGGCTACGGTAACGCCCTTTTTTCAAAAGAGAGGCGCCATTATTCGACAGTAAGTTGTCATCAAGCGTGGTTAAACTCTCGGTTTCTAATACGCGAAGAGGGTCTTGGCTGGACGGCTGTGCAACAGTCGGAGCCAGAGTGGAGTACTGCTCTTCGTCGCTATGGTGTGAATTTTTTACACCATCGAACATGGCATCCAATGGGTTGCTGTAACTCGACACCAGTGATTCCGGTGAAACAGTCAAGGGATCAATCAGGTCTGACGAATTCATTCCGATGTGAACTTTTATCTGCAAGTTACCGAGTTCGATGCTGTCGCCTTGCTGTAATCGGGTGTAGCCATTGCTACCGCTGAGTGCTGAATTGTTGATGCGAATAGGCGTAGAAAGAACCAAAATACAAAATGCACCATCACGCCATTCTAGGCGGATATGTGAGGCGCTGATGCTACCTTCTAGATCCTGAACAGCCCATGTATTATTTTCGTTGCTGCCTAGCATTCCGCCTTGTGTATCAAACATGCAGCTGGCCGCTTTACCGCTTTCTAATTTGTTGCTGTTCAGAACACGTAACGACAGCGTAGGTTGTTGTTTATCCATGTGCATACTCCTGAACATAAGTAGTGATGTTTAGCTCTGTCCGTAAGGTGTTAATGAGCTTATGAATCCATTGATAAAAATAGGCAGCGGTACTTTTAGCAATAGACGCTATAGCGGCTGTCTCATCGGAAATAGAGTGCGAGCACTCGAAGGGCGTCCCAGCTATTTTTGTTAGCTTTATAGGTAGGGGGCGCGACAAAACCCATCCCGCTGAGTATCTGAACCCAGTGAAATACGCTATTAATTGAGTAAATGGAGTAACAGGAACATCTTCCCTGAAAAAACCTCTAATAGGGCGCTTACTAGAGGTGTCTCCTGACATAACTATGCTTTGCTGCATGATAACCGTTAGTCCAAACGATAGTGGCGATTGCTATCCAATTGAATATTAAATGCCAGTGTCTCTTCTTCTTCATCAAGGAGAACGTTGACGGTCACAGTGAAGTAGAGGGTCAACGGGTCATCCGTGTTACTACCTGCCTCAACAAAAACAGACGTTATCCTTGGTTCATAAGTCACAATGCACGTTTCGATAGCATTTTTGACCTTGGAATTAAGGTCTGCCGTGCCCATAGTTGCATCGTTGAGGTCGATAACCCCAAGCATCATTGAGCTCTGAGACTCACCCGGGCGAGCATTGAGCACTTTACTCAGGTGTCTTTTTATCGAATTAACCAAATCCAGAGCTTGGGCACCAGAGGAAGAGCTACGAGAGCTCTTCCCTTGGATACGCTCAAACAGGCTGGCGGACCCCCCTCGGTCCCAATTTAACAGCGCTGCCATTGCTGATTATTCCTTGTCTAAACGACCAACGAGAGATAGCTCAAAGCTAGCGCCCATGTATTTGAAGTGTGGTCGTACTGACATGGCAACTTGGTACCAGCCTGGATCGCCTTCAACATCCAAAACTTCAATTTTTGCGGCACGAAGCGGACGACGGCTACGAACTTCAGATGGTGGGTTTTCTTGATCGGCAATGTACTGTTTCAACCAAGTATTCAGTTCACGCTCAAGGTCGCCACGCTCTTTCCAAGAACCGATTTGCTCACGTTGTAGAACTTTGATGTAGTGGGCCAAACGATTGATGATGAACATGTAAGGCAGCTGTGTGCCCAACTTATAGTTGGTTTCAGCAATCTTACCTTCGCGAGTGTTAGGGAATACTTTTGGTTTCTGTACAGAGTTAGCAGAGAAGAATGCTGCATTATCACTGCCTTTACGCATGGTCAGTGTGATCAAGCCTTCTTCGGCTAGTTCAAATTCACGACGGTCAGTAATTAAAATTTCTGTCGGAATTTTAGCCTGCAGTTGGCCCATTTCTTCGTAGAGATGAACTGGCAGGTCTTTCACTGCACCACCGCTCTGAGGGCCGATAATATTCGGACACCAGCGATATTGAGCGAAACTGTCTGTTAAGTTGGCTGCTAGCAGATATGCCGTGTTACCCCACAGATAGTGGTCGTGGTTAGCGGTAATATCTTCATGATAGTTGAAGTTTTTGATCGGGTTTTCTGTGTCTGAGTACGGAAGACGTAGCAGAAAACGAGGTGCTGTTAGGCCAAGGTAACGTGAGTCTTCTGATTCACGTAGTGAGCGCCATTTCGTGTAGGCAGGGCCTTCAAACAGCGCTTTTAATTCTTTGATCGTTGGCAGCTCGGTAAAACTCTCCAAACCAAAGAACTTCGGTGAAACAGATGATAGGAATGGGGCATGTGCCATCGCACCTACCGCGCTGACATATTGCAACAGTTTCATGTCTGGAGAGCTGTTACTGAACGCGTAGTTACCGATGACAGAAGCAACTGGTTCACCACCGAACTGGCCATAGCCTGTCGAGTAGACGTGTTTATAGAAACCAGACTGGATAATTTCAGGTGAATACTCGAAATCTTCTAGCAGCTCTTCTTTAGTTGCATGAATGATGTTGATTTTGATGTTTTCGCGGAAATCAGTGCGGTCAACTAGTAGTTTTAGTGAACGCCAAGATGACTCCATTTCGCGAAATTTTTCTGCGTGAAGGATTTCATCCATTTGTACACTAAGTTTTTTATCCAACTCAACGATCATCTTATCGACTAAGATTTTGTTGATTGGCTCATCTCTGGTACCGGTGTTTAAGATATTTGTAATAAAAGCAGCAACGCCACTCCTAGCAATATCGTAGCCATCATTCTCTGGCGTTAAGCGCGCCTGAGACATGATTTCATCAAGTAGGGAAGTAGAACCCGTTGCGGATTCAGAACCGACAACCAGTTCTTCTTGGTTCAAAGACATATAATGCATTCCTTCTCTGTGTCTTATGTTCACGGGGATTATTTTTGGTCAATCATTTCTAGCTCTTTGAGCAGTTGCTCACGAGCTTCATCATTGCTAAGAAGGTCTTGCAGGCGAGAACGGAACGCAGGAATGTTGCCTAAAGGACCTTTCAGGGCAACTAACGCTTCGCGTAATTCCAGAAGTTTATTTAACTCAGGAACTTGCTGTGCAATGCGGTCTGGCGAGAAATCGCTTAATGTTTTAACTGGTAGTTCGACATGTATCTCTTCGCCTTCTTTTCCCTCAAGACGATTTGGAACGTTGAAGCTTAAGTTGATGCCCGCTTCGCTCATTACTGAGGAAAAATTGTTTTTATCGATAGAAACAACCTGACGTTCTTCAATAGGTGTATCTTCACGAGTTCCTTTGAGATCGCCAACAACGAGCAGATTAAGAGGAAGTTCAACTTCGGCAACTTGCCCACCGGTAGCTGGAACATATTTGATATTGATCCGCTCTTTAGGAGCGACACTGCTGGAATTATCCTTACTCATATTGAAATACCTTTTATTGTGTAGACTGACTAGCTAATGGTTTTTTCCCAATAAAAAAAGCCACCATTTCGGAGGGCTTTAAAAAAGCGCTCGGAACTTGGTAGCTTCCCTTGGTGGTTAAAAACAGAACGAATAAAAACATAACATTGTGACCTCAAATGAGACCATATCAATGCCATTTTCGCTCTGGGTGTTAAATAATTAAAAAACGCACATATAACAGAGCCACTCTATAAGGCGGCTTCTTTATTGTTATTTTGATCATGTAATTCTGTGTCAAAATATGACGAAACGTTTTACGCCTTTTGCAATTAAAGATCTACTAATGAGCCATTTTTTGTTACATGAGTCTCGCTTTTTTGAATGCAAATATTTCGTGACGATTATTATCAATAAAAACAATCAATTACGAATGCAATACAAATTCAGGCTAAAAATTAACCTTTAATTTTTGGTGTTTCATGCTTCTCGTGTGCAGTTTTTTGTTTATTTTAATCTTTTTGCGCAAAAAATTTAATTTTTTATATCATTAGTGAACTTTGATTATTTCTGCTTGTACACATAAGGTAGGAGTCGCTAAATTGAGTCTATTCAACAACAAAGGTTTTTGGGTTAGAAAGTGAGTAGGAGAATTAGCAGTGGATTAATTATACTACTAATTGTAGTGGTAATTATAATTATTTGATATTAACTATTTTTTATAAAAGCGAGTTGAGAATTCTATAAACATAAAAAATCATCAGTTCATCTAATGAAACGCAAGTCTCACTTAATTAACCGCGAAATGAATTATAGTGATATATTTAAGGCTATTATAATTTGCTGGATTTTATGCAGCTCAGTTTTTTTGATGATAAAATAATGGAAGTGTGCAAATATAAAGCAAAAAAGGCTCTAGCTTTTGAGTCTCGCTTTGCGAGTCGTTAAATGTCGCCTTGTACGATCTCAATGACGTGCGCGCTTTGGCTTGTTTTAAAGTTAAATATTCGTAGGTATCGGTAAGAGGTTATTAGGCTTTATTAAGTATTTGGGCTAAAGCTAGGCAGTAGGAAGTGAATTTTTTTAATCAATTTTTTATTCTTACTGAATATTTATCACATTAGCGGAGTATTCTTAATCACTGGGTACTGTACGAATGATAAACTGATTACATAATTATGCATGGATACGCATATTAATAAGCAAATGTTATTCATCTGTAAGGTCGAATGAGACCAGTAAATAGATAAACAATTAATAGTAGATATTAAATAATCTATTCGTATAAAGTGCAGGAAAAGCCATGATTTTATTATATAACAACAAGATAGCTTGTTTCTGATTGTGTTGATATAAACTCTATGTAAAAATTAGCGTGGTTCGATTTATTTTAGCTTCATTGAAGCTAATAGTTCTGTGTAGTGATGGTAATGATAATATTTAAAGGCAACAGTATTTATTTTAATTGCCGTTTTATCTACCTTATTGGCTTTATTGCCCCATGGGTTTAACATAAGCATCTCAGGGTTTTTTGAACATGATGATGTCCCCCTCTATGCTTTGGAGAATTTTCGTTGATTAGCGTTCTTCTTGTTGATGACCACGAATTGGTGCGCGCAGGGATTCGACGCATTCTTGAAGACGTCAAGGGCCTCAAGGTTGCAGGCGAGGCTCAGTGCGGCGAGGATGCCGTAAAATGGTGTCGTAGTAATAATGTAGATGTTATTTTGATGGACATGAACATGCCCGGTATTGGTGGTTTAGAGGCTACGCGTAAGATCTTGCGTTATTCTCCGGATATAAAAGTCATCATGCTGACAATTCATACTGAGAATCCGTTACCAGCTAAAGTTATGCAGGCTGGTGCCGCGGGTTACCTAAGTAAAGGTGCTGCGCCACAAGAGATGATTAACGCGATCCGTACTGTTTTTACCGGCCAGCGTTATATAGCATCTGACATAGCTCAACAGATGGCATTAAGCCAGTTGGAACCACAGACAGAGTCACCTTTCAGTTCTCTTTCCGAAAGAGAATTGCAGATCATGTTAATGATCACAAAAGGGCAGAAAGTAAATGAAATCTCAGAGCATTTGAATCTGAGTCCTAAAACGGTGAATAGCTATCGTTATCGAATGTTCAGTAAGTTGAACATTAGTGGTGATGTAGAGCTCACACATCTGGCGATCCGACATGGACTGTTTAAAGCGGATAAGTTGAACGAGAGTGAGTAATTGTTTGATTCACAAGAATTTCTAAAGTTAGTAACTAGCCAGCCCGGCGTCTATAGGATGTATGACGCTGAAGGCGTAGTTATATATGTAGGTAAAGCAAAAGATCTTAAAAAACGCCTATCAAGTTATTTTCGGCAAAACGTATCAAGCCGGAAGACAGAAGTTTTAGTAAAAAATATTCATCAAATCGATGTTACTGTTACTCATACCGAGACAGAAGCGTTATTACTTGAACATAACTATATAAAACTTTACCAGCCTCGCTATAACGTCTTGTTAAGAGACGATAAATCTTACCCACTCATTTTTCTAAGCTCAGATACTCATCCTCGAATTACTATTCATCGTGGTGCTAAACATGCCAAAGGTGAATATTTTGGCCCCTTTCCTAACTCAACTGCCGTTCGTGAAACATTAATATTAATGCAGAAGTTATTTCCTATTAGGCAATGTGAAAATAGTGTATATAGCAATCGATCTAGACCTTGCTTGCAATATCAAATTGGACGCTGTCTCGGGCCTTGCGTTAAGGGATTAGTCAGTGAGGATGAATATCAGCGGCAAGTTGATTACGCTCGAATGTTTCTTGAAGGAAAGGACCAACTTGTTGTGAGTAACTTAGTGGCTCGAATGGAAGAGGCTAGCCGAGAACTTCGTTTTGAAGAGGCGGCCCGTATTCGTGATCAAATTCAAGCCGTGCGCCGTGTAACGGAAAGGCAATTTGTTACAGGTGATAGCAACGACCTTGATGTTATTGGTGTGGACTTTGAATCCGGGATGGCCTGTTTGCATGTACTGTTCATTCGTCAGGGCAAGGTGTTAGGTAGCCGAAGTTATTATCCTAAGGTCCCTAGTGGCACAGAACTCAGTGAAGTTGTACAAACTTTTATCGGGCAGTTCTATTTGCAGGGCAACCAGATGCGTACATTGCCCACAGAAATATTGCTTGATTATACTTTGCCTGAGAATCAACTGCTCTCTGAATCACTATCTGAGCTGGCAGGAAGAAAAATTCAAATTCAGAGTAACCCCCGAGGGGACCGAGCTCGATACTTAAAGTTAGCTAAGACTAACGCTCAGACCGCATTACGGACTAAGTTATCTCAACAATCCACGATTCATCAGCGAATGACTGCGCTAGCAGAGGTACTGAAGCTCCCTGAAATATATCGAATGGAGTGTTTTGATATCAGTCATACAATGGGGGAGCAAACAGTTGCATCATGCGTTGTATTCAATGGTGATGGACCTTTTAAATCAGAGTATCGACGTTATAACATTTCAGGTATTACGCCCGGTGATGATTATGCTGCAATGAACCAAGTTTTAAGACGACGTTATGGTAAAGCGCTAGATGAAGATAAAATTCCTGATGTCATCTTTATTGATGGTGGTAAAGGGCAGCTTCGTCAGGCAATAGATGTTTTTAATGAATTAGACGTTCCTTGGGATAAGCATAAACCCTTATTGATTGGTGTTGCGAAAGGTGCGGATAGAAAAGCAGGTTTGGAAACGCTGTTTTTTGTTCCTGAAGGGGATGGGGTATCTCTGGCTTCAGACTCTCCAGCTTTGCATGTTATCCAACATATTCGTGATGAATCTCATAATCATGCTATCTCGGGTCATAGGCAGCGCAGGGCTAAAGTAAAATCAACCAGTGCTCTAGAGCATATTGAAGGTATTGGCCCAAAACGTAGACAAATGCTATTAAAATTTATGGGTGGCCTGCAACCATTGATGAATGCTAGTCCGGATGAAATAGCGAAAGTGCCAGGTATTTCACAGGCTTTAGCAGAAAAAATCTTTAATGCATTGAAACGCTGAGGACAATGTAGCAACATAGCAATAGTGTTCTCTTCAGCAGCTACATTACTATGCAATTCAATATACCGACTTTGCTTACCTTATTTCGAGTTGTGCTCATCCCATTCTTTGTATTGGCATTTTATCTGCCGTTTACATGGGCACCTACGTTATGTGCAGCCATATTTGTTGTCGCTGCAGCTACGGACTGGTTTGATGGTTTTTTAGCGAGACGATGGAAACAAATGACCCGTTTCGGGGCTTTTCTTGATCCTGTTGTTGATAAAGTAATGGTTGCAACTGCTCTGGTATTAGTCGTTGAGTCCAATGATGTTTGGTGGGTGACTCTGCCTGCTGCAACGATGATTGCTCGAGAAATTATTATTTCTGCCTTAAGAGAGTGGATGGCAGGAATAGGAAAGCGCAGTAATGTTGCTGTTTCTTGGGTTGGTAAGGTCAAGACAGCTTCACAGATGCTCTCTTTGGTTGCTCTTCTGTGGAATCCTAATATATATATTGAATTTGCTGGCTATGTGACTTTGTATATCGCAACAGTCTTAACTTTTTGGTCAATGTTTCAGTATTTGAGTGCTGCACGCCATGATTTGCTGGCGCCGTGAGCGAAGCGTTGTAAAAAGCAGCAAACGAACGCACTTTATAGATAAATTTATTGACTCAATACGCCAGATAAGTAGAATGCATCGCATCCAAGGCGAGAGTGATTCGCCAAAAGATAGTTTAAATCAGTAAGTTCGATGAGTGCGGGAATAGCTCAGTTGGTAGAGCACGACCTTGCCAAGGTCGGGGTCGCGAGTTCGAGTCTCGTTTCCCGCTCCAAATTTAGTTTCAGGTAGATGGCTTACATGAAGCTGGAAGTTAAATGTTTAAAGTTTTTTGGCGCGTTGGCAGAGTGGCTATGCAGCGGATTGCAAATCCGTGAACCTCGGTTCGACTCCGGGACGCGCCTCCAAAGTTGTATGCCCGGATGGTGAAATCGGTAGACACAAGGGATTTAAAATCCCTCGGCGGCAACGCCATGCGAGTTCAAGTCTCGCTCCGGGCACCATTTATTATTAGTATAATAAAATTTAGTGCAAGAAATTCATTAACCGCCAATAGGCGGTTTTTTTACGTTTGAACAATTATATTTTGGTATTTTATCAAAAGAACATTGGTGAAATAGTTACTGTCACTATTGACGTATTGTGCCGTATTTGAGTTTTTCTATGATATCGATTTCTATGAATTCCATATAATTTATCCTTTAAGTTACAGCGCATTAAAATCAATTAGCCTAATATAAAAATATCAATTCCTGAATAATAATGAGAGCAATCTCATATTTTGAGTATGGAAACAGGTATTTTGATAGAAATGGCAATATATCGCTTTTATGACAGAAGTATGACGGGTATAAAGTAGAACTTCTCTTTTGGCCAAAAAATCACTAAGGATAGTTGTTATATATGATTCGGCTAATTAAATATTTTATGTTGATGTGCTTAATGACGACAGCATGTCTCGCTTATGCCGCTGGTACTAAAACTAAGAAAGCACTCCCACCACCACCACCAAGGTTGATCGAAGCTGTTGAATCATTGAGTGGTTATAAAGTGGATGCCCATACTTTATTTTCTTTAGATAGTGGCGGGCTCCCTAGTATTCAATTATCGCCTTTTGTCTTTGAGGAAGATTTACCAGAAACTCAACTGATTATCAGTAAGAGGGCGGTTATTTTAGGTATTTATGCCAGTTTTATCAGAACGAACACTGATAGTGTGAGAGTAACGGCACTTCCTCAACTATTGGCAGAAGGAAGCCAGGTAAACTTCTTAAAGAAGTATCAAATTACCGTGACGAAAACGCGAAAAGATGCCTTAAAAGATATCCAACGATTTATCCCCGTTGAAAGCCTAGATGATTTGGTCGTAAAAAATGAATCAGGTCAGTTAGTGTGGTCAGATGCTTTTAATGCTGTTTATGGCAAAAGAGATAATAGAAAGGGTGTTAATGCACTCTATATGCAATTGATACGCTAGAAGGCAACATTCTAAAAAAAGAGACCGAATACGATTCCTATATTCGGTCTAGGGAAATGGCTCTTGGGAGAGAGCCGTGCGCTAAAAGTTGGCATTTATGAAGACTGTGAAGTCTTGCTTTATAAGCGTAGTGAATGTTTCAATTTTTGCCACTCTTTCTACTTATATGTTAAGAAATATTTTGTTTTATATCTTTGTATTTCTTTTTAATGGATGAGCTTTTTTATATTTTAAATTCAATTAATTGAGTTCATTGGTTATTTCTTTATTGAAAACCATAGATAGTCATTGCAATAATTACCTCTGTTAATAAATTAATTTTATTCATATTTTATTGAAGAGACGATAGTGCTAGATGCCTTTCTATACTTGAGAGTTAATCTCTTCATGTATAGAGAGAACAAGCTCTTGCTGCATGGCTGACCCGATTGGCAAGGCTTGGCGTCGTTGCTATTTTTTGTTATAAAATTGTATCCTTGGCCTGAGTGCTAAAACGATCTGAACGATTTATTGCGCCATTGAATTTGCAGTTATGTATATCTCACTGTGACTGGTGAGTATTTTTTGTTTATTACGTTATGGTTTTCTTATGTCTAAAAAAGATTTTTATGCGGAATTGGCTCGTGATCTTGGGGCATTAATTGAGGGAGAGCCCAATCGTATCGCTGCATTAGCGAATGCCAGTGCACTTCTTAATGAGCGTATTGAGGATATTAACTGGGTTGGGTTTTATCTGTTAGAGAATGACACCCTAATTTTAGGACCTTTCCAAGGAAAGGTTGCTTGTGTCAGGATACCGGTAGGGCGCGGTGTGTGCGGTACTGCTGTCGCTCAGAATTCAGTACAGCGTATTGCTGATGTACATGCGTTTCCTGGGCATATTGCTTGCGATAGTGCGAGTAATTCAGAAATTGTATTACCATTAACGGTATCTGGTTCGATTATTGGGGTATTAGATATTGATAGTACCGTCTATAATCGCTTCGATCTAGATGACGAAATCGGGCTTAAGGCGGTATCGGATATTCTCGGGCGCCAACTTGAGTTAAGTAATAGTACAAAATGTGCCACATCTGTATGATGTTGCATACGTATAACGTGGCTTTTGCCAATGGTGACACTATAATGTCGCCTGCTTTATGCCTGTACTGATTGGCAAACCCGTTGTAATCAGGAAATTTCATGGAAAACCAACCTAAGTTGAATAGTAGCAAAGAAGTTATCGCATATCTGGCAGAGCGTTTTCCGCTTTGTTTTATTGCCGAAGGTGAAGCACGTCCGCTTAAGATCGGCATTTTCAAAGACTTGGTAGAACGTTTACCAAATGACGAGAGTCTAAGTAAAACACAGCTCCGCTCGGCTCTGCGCCTTTACACTTCAAGCTGGCGTTATTTGTATGGCGTTAAGACGGGTGCACAGCGTGTCGATTTAGATGGTAATTCATGTGGCGAACTTGAAGCAGAACACGTGGAACATGCGCGTAAACAGCTGGAAGAAGCGAAAGCTCGTGTTCAAGCTCATAGAGCTGCTCAACAAGTCCAAAAACGTGAAGCTGGAGAAACGGTTACAGAGCGTCGACCTCGTCCAGCGGCAAAAAAAGCAAATCATTCACGCGAACGACAAGCACCGAAGAAACCATCAACTCCGGTTATTTCTACCTCTCCTGAGCAGCAACGTAAAGCCCATCCAAAGAGTGAAACACAGAAACCTCGTCAGGCTGTTACCGATATTACTCAACTTCGTGTTGGGCAAGATGTGCGTGTGAAAGCAGGGCAAAGCTCAATTGAAGCGACGATTCTGGAAGTTTCGAAAGATGGTGCTCGAGTTCAGCTTTCTACTGGTCTGGCGATGATTGTGCGCGCAGAGCATTTACAGTTCTGATTCCGGAGGCCAGATAAGGCATGAATAGACTCAGCAGATTAACGGCTGCCGCTAGCTTGCTATGGTGTGGCATTAGTTACGGTAGTGACAATGTCTACCGTATAGATCAATTGCCACAATTAAAGCAAGAAGCTCAGCACGCCACTATTAGTGAGCGTGTGACGGCGCGTTTTACTCGTTCTCACTACCGTCAATTTTCTCTTGATGATGCATTCTCTGAGAAGATATTTACTCGTTATCTTAACTCATTAGATTTTAGCCATAATGTATTGCTTGAGTCTGATGTTCAGCAATTTGCTGATAAGAAAACAGGATTAGACGATGAGCTGAAGTCGGGCAAGTTAGACACTGCCTACGCCATTTATAATCTGGCCCAGAAGCGTCGATTTGAGCGTTACCAGTATGCTTTATCTTTACTTAATCAGCCGATGGATTTTACTGGCAAGGATACTATCGACCTTGACCGCGCGAAAGCACCGTGGCCTAAAAGCGTCGAAGAGCTAAACCAGCTTTGGGCTGCAAAAGTGAAGTACGATGAATTAAACCTGAAGCTTACGGGTAAGACAGATAAAGAGATTAAAGATGTTCTGACGAAGCGTTATCAGTTCGCCATTAAGCGATTGACTCAAACGAATAGTGAGGATGTTTTCCAACTGTTTATGAACGCCTTTGCGCGTGAAATTGACCCTCACACAAACTATCTCTCCCCGCGTAGTACTGAACAATTTAATACTGAAATGAGTTTATCTCTGGAAGGTATTGGTGCAGTCCTACAAATGGATGAAGATTACACGCTGATCAACTCTTTAGTGCCCGGTGGCCCAGCATCTAAGAGTAAAGCATTATCTGTTGGTGACCGTATTGTTGGTGTTGGGCAAACGAACAAGCCAATGATTGATGTGATTGGATGGCGTTTAGATGACGTTGTCGCGTTAATCAAAGGGCCGAAGGGCAGTAAAGTACGCCTAGAGATTCTACCTGCAGGCAAGGGAACGAAAACACGCACTGTCACATTAACGCGTGAGCGTATTCGCCTGGAAGATCGCGCTGTAAAAATGTCAGTCAAAACGGTAGGCAAAGAAAAAATAGGGGTCTTAGATATTCCTGGTTTTTATGTCGGCCTGACTGATGATGTCAAAGTACAGTTGCAGAAACTGGAAAAACAGAAAGTAAGCAGCATTATTGTGGATTTACGTAGCAATGGCGGCGGTGCACTAACCGAAGCTGTATCACTGTCTGGCCTCTTTATTCCTAGTGGGCCTGTGGTACAGATTCGTGACAATAATGGAAAAATTCGTGAGGACCGTGACACCGACGATGTCGTATTCTACAAAGGACCGCTGATTGTTCTTGTGGATCGCTTCAGTGCTTCAGCATCAGAAATTTTTGCCGCAGCAATGCAAGATTACGGCAGAGCACTGATTGTTGGGGAGCCAACTTTCGGTAAAGGTACTGTTCAACAATATCGCTCATTAAATCGAATTTATGATCAGATGTTGAGCGCGGATTGGCCTGCTTTAGGTTCAGTTCAATATACGATTCAAAAGTTCTATCGCATTAATGGCGGGAGCACTCAACGCAAAGGCGTTAGCCCAGATATTGTGATGCCGACAGGTGTTGATCCTGCTGATACAGGTGAAAGCTTTGAAGATAACGCGCTTCCATGGGATAGCATTCCAGCGGCAAGTTATACGAATTTTGATGAAGTTAAATCTTATCTACCAACATTAACTAAGGCTTATAACGATCGTATCCTCAAGGATCCAGAGTTTCAGTTTATTGCTCAGGATATTGCTCGAGATAAGGCGAATAAAGATAAGCGCTATATTATTTCTCTGAACTATGCCGATAGAGAAAAAGAGAATAATGAAGATGATGCTTTACGTTTGACCCGAGTTAACGACCGTCTAAAACGTGAAGGTAAGCCTTTACTTAAAGCGATAGCAGATCTGCCAAAGGATTATAAGGGTACTGATCCTTATTTAGATGAAACAGTACATATCGCGAGCGATTTAGCTAAGTTGGAAGGACTTAAAAAAGCGCCAGACCAAGCGGGTCCGGCTAAATAATCTGATGTGAGTAGTTAGGTTCTGGTGAGAGAAAGGCGTGCAATATTATGTACGCCTTTCTTTTTGCTTTAATGGGCAAAACAAAACAAGAGATGATAAATATACGCGCTATATTTTAGGCTACCGATAACATAAGTTGTAATTATTTGCGACTCTATCTACTTAAACACTATCCTTCTTTGGGTTTTAAACGAATTAGTTAGAGTCTGAGTGCTACGATATGCCCTCCATAAAAATGTAAATTTAAACTTTTTGTGGAAGACAAAAATGAATAAACATTGAAACTGATATAACTGTCCATATCTTATAGGTGTGGTAAGCAATCGGTAATAATGAGGAGCATTTAAATCTATGATGCGGATTGGACTATTTCTATTGACCAACTTGGCAGTTATGTTGGTTTTCGGGTTAATACTTAGTTTAACAGGAATTCAATCCCAGAGTGTTCAAGGCCTCATGGTGATGGCCTTAGTCTTTGGTTTTGGTGGTTCTTTTATCTCTTTGTTGCTATCTAAATGGATGGCTTTACGTTCTGTGGGTGGGCAGGTCATTGAACAGCCTGGTAACTCAACGGAACGCTGGCTTTTAGAAACAGTGAGAAGACAATCTCAGCAAGCAGGCATTGCAATGCCACAGGTCGCAATTTATAACGCACCAGACATAAATGCTTTCGCCACCGGTGCTCGTCGTAATGCGGCCTTAGTCGCTGTGAGTAGCGGCCTGCTACAAAACATGAGTCAGGATGAAGCAGAGGCAGTTATTGGCCATGAAATTAGCCACGTAGCTAATGGCGATATGGTGACAATGACTCTGTTACAGGGCGTAGTGAATACCTTTGTTATTTTTATTTCTCGCTTATTGGCACAAGTTGCATCAGGCTTCTTGTCATCGAACCGTAATGGAGAAAGCTCTGGGTCAGGCAATCCTATGATCTATATGGCAGTATCCATGGTTCTTGAGCTGGCGTTCGGTTTTCTGGCAAGCATCATCACCATGTGGTTCTCTAGACACCGTGAATTCTATGCAGATGCAGGCTCAGCTAAATTAGTTGGTAAAGAGAAAATGATAGCGGCATTACAGCGTCTGAAAACTAGCTATGAGCCTCAGGAAGAAGGCTCGATGATGGCATTTTGCATCAACGGCAAATCAAAAACATTCAGTGAGTTATTTATGTCTCACCCACCGTTAGATAAGAGAATTGAAGCTCTTCGTTCTGGTGAATACATTAAGTAAGCTATTTAGTTTATTTTGATGGCCCCATGGGTAAGTCCGTGGGGCTTTTTATTTTGGGTCTATAGATAGGTTAATTTAAATCTATTTGTTTTTTGTCACGCTAATCTATGTCAGACGCAATATCTTGCCACCTATAGGCGCATCTTCTTCATCGTGGGTGACTAACAGAGCTGGAATATTGGCTTCTTGAATATGTTTAAACGCCCAAGCTTTAAAATCGCGGCGTAAGGGTTTATCCAACTTTGCAAAAGGCTCATCAAGTGCTAATGCTTTCGGTACTGAGAGCAGAGTTCGTAATAGCCCGATTCGTGCTTTTTGTCCACCCGAAAGTGCATGAGGATAGCGGCTGATAAGCTCATGCATGGATATCTTTTCAAGAGATTGACGTACTTTTTGTTTACGATTTGGAGTTTCGGCAGGAAGAGCAAACAGAAGATTTTCTTCGACAGTTAAGTGAGGAAAGAGTAAGTCATCCTGAAAAAGCAATCCGATACGTCTCTGCTGTGCTGTTTGGAGCAGAAGGTTGTTATTGCCTAGCCAACACTCACCATTAACTTGGAAAGAAGGGGGGAGGTGTCCTGCAATCGCCGCAAGTAGACTTGATTTGCCACATCCACTAGCCCCCATCAGCGTTAATATCTCCCCTGCGTTAACATCGAAAGTAAGAGGGCCCAACAGCGCTTCCCCATTTACTGAAAGCGTCAATGTGTTGATATGTAGAGCGGCGGGGGAGTTAAGCACGTGTTCTCTTCTCTGTAAATTGATTCATAAGTTTTCCCCTTAGTTCGATGAGATATTTAGCGTGAGCGAGCTGCTGCATATTTATGAGTATAAGTACGACGCGTTAAGCTGATAAACACGATTAAGGGTAGCAAGGTCTGCCATAGTGCGCTAACCGCAGCAAGTTTCCGGTCAATCCCGCTGGCATAGGCTACTGTCTCTGTGGCGAGTGTTGAAACTCTACCTGCACCTAACGCTAGCGTTGGCAAATATAAACCTAAGCTGACAGCAAAACCTAACGCAGCGGCAGTACATATGGGGTGCGAAAGTAGTGGTAATTTTATATGCCAGAATAATTGCCAGTGATTTTTACCAAGAGAAATGCCAATTTGTGTTAACCGCTCGTCATAGCTTTCCCAAGCACCACGCAGGCTTAAATAAATATAGGGAAATATAAAGAGAATATGCCCCCAAACTAATAAGCCAAAATGGCCTAATAAGTTAAATCTTGCTGCCATAACTTGCAGGCCAAACATCAGGCTGAGTTGCGGGAGTAAGAGAGGTGAAAGAAGTAAAAAAACAGGGATATTGCGGTTATATCTCTTTTGCCACTCGAGGATACCGAGGACAAGAATAAGACTCATAAAAATGGCGATAGCAGCAATGAACACCGTATCGAGAAGAGGTGCTTTAAGCGTTCCTATCGTCTGCAACCATGTATCGAGGCTTATCTTCTCAGGTAAGGTTGAAGGGAAACGCCAGCGTTGAGCAATCGACCATAGCATAAGCGTGAGATATGCCCCCAGCGTTATCAGCAGGCCTACTATCCATATTGGCATTGACCATGCTCGCCGTACTTTTCGATTCCCCGTAAAGCGCATTTTGTTTATTGCGAGCCAAAGCGTTTCACTTAAGCGATATATACACATTAATAAGAGTGTCACACTAAGAAGTAGTAATGCACCTGCTGCAGCGTGCCCCTGCATTAATAATTGAGGGTCAGTCAGCCATTGCCATATTAATAGAGCGAATGTAGGTGGTCGGCTTGGGCCAATAAGCAGTGATATATCAACGATGGAAAGACTATAAGCGAGTAAAGCATAGATAGGGAGTCGTAACTGTGGCAAAAGCTGAGGAACAATCACTTTATGCCAACCATCCAGTGGCGAATAACCTAAGCTACAGATGATTTGTAATTGCCGATCGATATTTAACGGTTTTGCGATGCTAAGTACCATAAGGAGAATAAAAGGTATCTCTTTCAGAGCAATAGCTAGAGTTAGGCTGATGGCGTAAGGGTCATTGATCAAGAGCCAATCTGGGGGACGTTGTAGCCCTGTCAGCCAAGGTGAAAATAAGCGGAGAAGCCAGCCACTGGGCGCAAGCAGCAGTACTAACCCTGCTCCCCAAGCCGCATGGGGAATAGCCAAGAGTGCGGAGGCAGGTGAAAGCCACCGTCGCCATTGTGGCGTGCAGTAGGCAATGCCAGCTAAGTTTATCCCTAAAATAAGCGCGATAATCGTAGAGAAAATCGATGAAAAAAGTGAAAGAGCTAATGATTCAGCTAGGCCTGGCCATGCAAAAAGGTTTCTCCAATACTCTAAGGATAACTGGGCCGTTGTTTCAGAATAAAATGCAGGAAGGGCAATCCCACCAAGACCGGCCAACATAGGGAGTAGGCCAGCAAGAGCTAATACTAAGGGAAAGATAGAGAGCCAGCGCAAGGTATCCTTCCTTGATCACTTAGCGTCGATAATCAATGAATGGGCCATCGGCAACGGAGCGACGCTCGACCAACTGAGGCCGCACTTCAATTGTTTGAGGGGCTTCTCGTTTATTGATTATTTTATCCAGCAACATATCAATGGCCATTGCACCTAAACGCTCTTTCGGTTGGTGGATGGTTGTTAATGCAGGCGTGAAATAGCGCGCATTTCGGACATTGTCATAACCGATCACCGAAATATCATGTGGAACGCGTAACCCCATCTCATCTGCTGCACAAATCGCGCCCATTGCCATAATATCGCCACCGCAAAATATTGCGGTAGGGCGCTGCTTTTGGGCCAAAATTTGATGCATGGCATGATAGCCAGACTCGGGTTCAAAATCACCGAGAACGATCCATTCATCATGCACGGCAATTTTTGCTTCTTCCATTGCGCGAAGAAAGCCCCTATGTCGGCCACCACCCGTATTTTTTGCTAATTGGCCTGTAATGGCGCCAATATCTCTGTGTCCGCGCTCTATAAGATAACGAGTTGCCATATAACCACCAAGCTCAGCATTATCTTGAATTGAATCAGTAAAATCTCTTCGGGGAATACCCCAATCCATTACAACCATTGGGATTGAGCGGTAACCTTCTAGCAGTTCAAGCAGAGCCTCAGGGTATTCTGAGCACATGACGAGTAAACCATCGACGCGCTTTTGTGCCAACATGGAGATGTACGCTTGCTGCTTTTCTAAGTCGTTATAAGTATTACAAAGGATCAGAGTGTAGCCTTTCGCATAGCAGCAACTCTCTATTGATTGAATAATCTCTGCAAAGTAGGGGGATTCACTGGAGGTTGCTAAAAGGCCAATGGATTTAGTGTGGTTTACTTTAAGGCTACGGGCAACCGCACTAGGGGAGTAACTCAGTTCTTTGATAGCTAGCCATACTGAAGCTTTCGTTTCTTCTGCAACAAAACGCGTTTTATTAATGACGTGCGAAACAGTGGTAGTAGAAACGCCAGCGCGTTTCGCTACATCTTTAATTGTTGCCATGAAAAAAGTAACTCCTGAGCTTACAAATTATAATCTGTAATCGTTTATTTAAAGTGGTTTGCTGTACAAGCGCTAAAATTCGTTAACTTCACACTATTTAAAAATAATGTTCTGAGTACTCGATTATCTCAGGATAAGAAGCAAAGGTAGCAAACGAGTTATCCGAAGTGCGTCATCATAACAAGATTTCTATCAAGATTTATGGGAAAATAACCACAAATTAAGCAGTACTGTTTTTGTCACCAATAATCATACGTAGAAAGGAGCAATTATGTCTACAGATCTTAAAATGGCGCTAGGTACTACAATGTGTGCATTATGCTTTATTGTCATTTATGCCAGTATTGCAGTTATGAACTGATCAGTTTAGCGATAAGCCACAGATGAGGGCGGTGTGATACACCGCCTTTTTTATTGAGCAAACATAATGTCTAAAAATGATAAAGAGATATAAGGGTAGACGATGCCGCAACTAGGTCAGTCATCGCGTTCAATGTTGTTTCCTGTTTTTCTTTTAATTATTTCAATGGTTTCCATCCAGTCTAGTGCAACACTGGCTAAAACACTGTTTCCATTAATTGGCCCTGAAGGCGTAACAGCACTAAGACTGGGTTTTTCTTCACTGATCTTACTTGCTGTATTTAGGCCGTGGCGTAATCGGGTTCCATTAAGAGCATGGCGTTCAATCATTGTGTATGGCGTTGCTCTGGGATTTATGAATTTGACATTTTATATGGCAATTAAAACAATCCCACTAGGTATTGCAGTTGCGTTAGAGTTTACGGGGCCTTTAGCCGTAGCCATGCTATCTTCACGCAAGGTCGTTGATTTTTTTTGGATTGGGCTTGCTGTATTAGGCCTCTATCTCTTATTACCGATAGGCGATAGCATTGAAAATGTGGACCCTAAAGGCGCCATGTTAGCGTTGTCTGCTGGGGTATGCTGGGCTCTTTATATTATATTTGGTAAGAGGGCCGGTTCAGCGAGTGGTTCTGCTTCAGTAGCTTTAGGGACGTTGGTTGCTGCCAGTATCATTTTCCCTATTGGTTTTTATCATGCAGGAACCGCCATGTTCTCTCCGTCAATACTGCCTATCGCCTTATTGGTGGGAATTTTTTCTTCAGCTTTGCCTTATGGTTTGGAAATTGTGGCGTTAACGCGTCTGCCTTCTCAAACGTTTGGTACGTTGATGAGCGTCGAACCTGCTCTCGCTGCTTTATTTGGGTATATTTTCTTGCATGAAGCACTGACGACAGGGCAGTGGGCTGCGCTGCTATGTATTATCGTCGCCTCGATAGGCGCAACGATGACAATTGGTAAGAGTAAAACAGCGATTAAAGAGATTGAGACTTGATGGATGCTTGTCGGTAGAGATAACGGTATGAAAAAGGCGGATTTATCCGCCTTTATTATTGCTCGCTCAACCTCACTTTTTATGAGATTGATAGGGATATTAAGCTAAGTTCTTAGCCAAAAATTCCCAGTTAACCAGAGCCCAGAAGTTTTCCAGATATTTAGGACGCGCATTGCGATAGTCGATGTAGTAAGCGTGTTCCCACACATCAACAGTCAGCAGTGGCTTGTCACCATCAGTCATTGGGTTTGCTGCATTGGAAGTGTTAACGATAGCTAGCTTGCCATCTGCCTTTTTAACCAGCCAAGTCCAGCCAGAACCAAAGTTCTTAATAGCTGAGTCAGTTAGTTGCTCTTTAAATGCAGCAACAGAACCAAATGCTTTAGTCAGTGCATCAGCAACAGCGCCTGTTGGCTCACCGCCGCCATTAGGTGCTAAGCAGTTCCAGTAGAAAGTATGGTTCCAAACTTGAGCCGCATTATTGAAGATGCCACCGTTAGAAGTCTTGACGATCTCTTCTAGTGTTTTGCCTTCAAACTCGGTGCCTTTGACCAAATTATTTAGGTTAACAACATAAGTATTGTGGTGCTTACCGTAGTGATAGTCTAAGGTTTCAGCAGAGATGTGCGGTTCTAGATCGTTTTTTCCGTATGGAAGTGCGGGTAATTCAAAAGACATTGCTCTCTCCTTATCGATACATATTTTGTAATTATGAATAGCGCTTTCAGTTCATATCGGAACTGAAAGGTTAGGATACCTATACGTGGTATAAATGTTGTTCAGTTGTTATGGTGGGATTTTAGCAAGTTTTTGCTTTATTTAAAGCTTTAATGTATCCCACAAAACCTTTTGGCTTTTTTTGCTACTGAGCGGTCAACGGTTATCCACATCATTTGCGTCAAGCTAAAGATTATAGTCGATAAGGCGATAGAAAGCGCCAATACTTGAGATGGGATAAGCCACTGTTCGGTCTCTTTCAGAGATAAAAGGGCTCAGATATGAAACGCTAACTTGCCTAAACAAGCAAGTTAGCATCAAGAAAGTGGTAGTGAAGTTACTATAAAAAATAACGCGTTATCGTTATCGAACAGTATGTTCTGTGATTACTCTACGTGCACCGACATAGTGATTTTGCCAATAATTATCACTTAATGAACTAATCTGGATATCACGGCCTGTGCGCGGTGACTGAATAAAACGATTATCACCCACATAAACCCCAACATGGTCTGCTGCACCGCGGTTATTGATGCGGAAGAAGACCAAATCACCTTTTTCAAGATGTTCTTTTCTTACTGGCGCGGCATCTCTTAAATGATACATCTCATTTGCAGTG
This sequence comes from Enterobacteriaceae bacterium B14, assembly GCA_000307305.1. Taxonomy (GTDB): domain Bacteria; phylum Pseudomonadota; class Gammaproteobacteria; order Enterobacterales; family Enterobacteriaceae; genus B14. Next base: position 1,033,279 of record DF158882.1, on the reverse strand, counting down.
CGGGGCAGGTCAATGCTTAATAGGTCACGAAACGCGTAATAAACCAATCCACTGCAATCAAAACCCGTTTGAGGTGATGCGCCGCCCCAGCGATACGGCTTGCCTAACTGTTGCATTAGCGTATTCATTGCCGCTTGTTTTACGTGTTGATAGCGTTTTTTAGGTAGAGATGATTTACTGTTAGATGGAATTTCAGAACCAAGGCGCATTCTCTCTTCAAGAGAAATGGATTTGTTTGTTGCGAGCAGAGTGCGTTCGTATGGTGTTAAATCTTTAAATGTCTTCTTATGACGAGCCATCAGAGCGATACGTGTCTGTCGGCGTAATTCAGATTTGGTTTTTGCTTGTTGTGCTTTTTCTAATTTTGTCTTAGGAAGGCGTTTAGTAACGGTGGTTTTTTTTAACGAGCTAGTTTTTTTTACACTGTTTTTAGTGCTGTTTGGCTTATCTGTCTTCGCTTTGGCCGTGGCTGTTTTTTTGTGTTTTGTCGAAGAGTTTTGAACAGTCGGTGCCGCCAACGCCTGAGTAGCAGAGAAGTGTGTGAAAACCAAAACAATCAGCGTAAATAGTAACCGCATCGTATCGCTACCAGCCCTAGTAAAGATACCCTTCATACATGATTGAAGTGTATAGAATGAAAAAAGATGAGTGATAGTATCAACAAAAGTTTCGTTTTAGAACAGATATGATTATCAAGATATCCCTGCAATTTGTGACTAAAGGTAAATATTGTGATAGTTGCTGGTGTTTTATTATCTTTCATAAGATGAATATTTCTTTTTTTAGCGTTTTTTGAGCATGAATTTATTCTTTTTTTTAATACCCCTATTGTTCTAATTACCTGTTTTTATTTTAAAATTTATTGATATAAATAAATTATTTGATTAGCAACTTTCGTAATGAAGTCTATTGTTAGAATAACCCTTCAAAAATTAGCATTTTCTTCCGTATGCGGCTGTCGGTACAATGCAGATAAGTCCACGTTGTAGACACTACACTGGTTTTAAGGAAGCAATAATATGAGTACATTAGAAAAAATTCAGCGCCAGATCGCTGAAAACCCGATCCTTCTCTATATGAAAGGATCACCAAAACTGCCTAGTTGTGGTTTTTCTGCCCAAGCGGTGCAGGTGTTATCAGCCTGCGGTGAGCCATTCGCCTATGTGGATATATTACAAAATCCAGATATTCGCTCAGAACTGCCTAAATACGCTAACTGGCCGACGTTCCCACAGCTGTGGGTTGACGGTGAGTTGATTGGCGGCTGCGATATCATCATGGAAATGTATCAGCGCGGAGAACTTATGCCACTGATTAAAGAAACCGCTGCTAAATATAAAACAGCGGATGATGCAGAATAGGGTTTTCAATCGTAATAAACGGGCTGCTTCTGGCAGCTCGTCATTCTCTCAATAGTATGGCGCTCAATGCTGTGACCGTATATTCGCCGTATCCGTCTTAGTCAGTATAAAACTCATACTTGAACAGCTTTTGTCTCTATCAGGGCAGATTGCTCATCTGCAATAGGCAGCGGCCAGCCACCAAGGCGTTTCCAGCGATTAACAATCTCACAAAACAACTCTGTCGTTCGCTCGGTATCATAGAGTGCTGAGTGTGCTTGTGAATTGTCGAATTCAATACCTGCTGTAATACAGGCTTTAGCCAAAACAGTTTGGCCTAAGGTTAAACCGCTAAGCGCAGCGGTATCAAAGGTTGCAAAAGGGTGAAATGGGTTGCGTTTCAAGCTGCAACGCTCTGCTGCTGCCATGAGAAAACCATGGTCAAATGCGGCATTGTGGGCAACGATGATGGCTCTGCTGCAACCTTGATCTTTGATTCCATTGCGGATCATCTTAAAAATTGCATGCAATGCATCATATTCGCTGACGGCTCCCCGCAATGGATTTGAGGGGTCAATGCCGTTAAATGCTAAAGCATCGGGTTCTAATATTGAACCTTCAAAGGGTTCAATGTGGAAATGTAACTTTTGGTCGGGGATCAGCCAACCATCTTCATCCATTCGAACCGTTATTGCTGCAATTTCAAGCAATGCATTTGTTTGGGCATTAAAGCCAGCCGTTTCGACATCAATAACAACGGGATAAAACCCGCGGAAACGGCCACTTAAAGAGTTCGGAGCAGTATTTTCAGCCATGTCTGCCTATTTAAAGTATTAACGTGCGTACCAGTAAAAAAAAAGTAATGTAAAACGGGGGAACTACGGGTGTATTGATATGCGGCACGAAAGTTGCCGTGCCGCAAAGAATTAGTGGCCTAAGCCAGAATTCGCGTATGCATTCTCAATGAGTTCGATTTTATAGCCGTCAGGGTCTTCAACGAAAGCAATGATGGTGTTACCGCCTTTGACTGGGCCAGCTTCACGCGTCACTTTACCGCCGTCTTTACGAATTTGCTCGCACGTTGCTGCAACATCATCAACGCCAAGAGCTAAATGGCCAAATGCACTGCCCATCTCATAACTGTCAACACCCCAGTTATAGGTTAGCTCAATCACCGAACCTTCATCTTCATCACTATATCCAACGAAAGCCAAAGAGTATTTATATTCGGTATTCTCGCTACTACGCAGTAGGCGCATGCCAAGAACGTTGGTATAGAAATCGATAGAGCGTTGTAAATTGCCAACGCGAAGCATTGTGTGAAGTAGACGCATGATGTTTTCCGTATCTGTTTTGTGAGTACTGACCCTAACCCGAGGTGCGCGCAACTCATATGGATAGCGAAGTATACGTTTAGTTGCATCGTGAATCCAATGCAGTGTGATAGTGGGAAGAGGTGAATTAATAGAAGGGTAGAATTAAACAGAGGCCAATATTGGCCTCTGTTATCAATGAGATGAATTAACCTATTGTTGGATAGTCGGTATAACCTACCTGATTGCCGCCATAAAATGTTTCAAGATGAGGCTCATTTAATGGTGCATTTTTACGGATTCGTGTAGTCAGGTCAGGGTTAGATATGTAGCTGCGACCAAAGGCGACCGCATCGATTAATCCTTTTTCGATCAAGGATGCTGCTTTTTCTGGTGTATAAGCCCCTGCACCAATGATAGTGCCTTTAAAACGCTCACGGATGGCGCAACGGAATGCTTCAGTATAAGGTTTACCTCCGGCCCAATCTGGTTCTGAGAGGTGCAGATAAGCGATATGGCGTTTATTTAGCTCTTCGACAAGATACAGTGCCGCTTCTTCTTGATCTTCACCGTTATCAAGGCCATTGAAAGGCCCCATTGGAGATATACGGATACCAATGCGTTTAGCATCCCATTCGGCGATAGCAGCATCAACAACCTCTAACGTCAGGCGTGCTCGGTTAACAATATTGCCTCCGTAACTGTCTGTACGCTGATTAGATGCGGGGGATAAGAATTGGTGTAACAAATAGCCGTGTGCAGCATGTAATTCGATGAAATCAAAGCCTGCTTCATGAGCATTCGCGGTAGCGTGGCGGAAATCAGCGACAATCCCCGGTATTTCGTTCAATTCTAGGGCTCGAGGAGTGGAGCAAGGTACGCGTACCCATTCACCGGCATCGTTACGGACGGTTGTTCTTGTATCAGCAGCAATAGCAGAAGGTGCGACAGGCGCTTGCTGATCTGGTTGGAGGCTGGTGTGTGAAATACGGCCAACATGCCAGAGCTGGACGGCTATGTGCCCCTTTTTCTCATGGACGGCATGGGTGATTTTACGCCAAGCATCGCGTTGTTCATCTGTATGTATACCGGGTGCACCAGCATAACCTTTTGCTTGGAAAGAGACTTGGGTTGCTTCGCTAATTATCAGGCCTGCATCTGCTCGCTGAGAATAGTATTCAGCCATCAATGGGGTAGGAATATCTCCAGGCTCAATGCTACGTAAGCGTGTTAATGGCGCCATAAAGATACGATTCGGTAATGTTACATCGCCAACAGTTAGAGGGGTAAATAGCACATCGTTGCTCATATATCATCCTATTAGTAGACCAGTCATCTAGTAAATGTATAAAAAACTCACGCTATTTAATTAAAAAAAGCTAGTGAGCCAGCGTTCTTTCGATACTTTCCATAGCCGATACTAAAGGCTGTGTGGAGTGGGTGATCTTTGTTCGTAGCGCAGCACCAATCCAGAGAGAATAAAAGGTATCTGCTAGAATTGCGGGGGTAATGCGGTTTGAAATAGAACCGTCATTTTGGCCTAAAGCAATTGTCTCAGCTAGGCGTCGAATAATGCGTTCGGTTCCTTGTTGTAAAGCGTGACGCATTGTTTCAGAGAGATCGCAAACTTCCGCTGAAAGTTTGACAACCAAGCAATTCCCATAGTTTTCACTACAACTATTGCTTGCGATCCCAGCAGAGAAGTAGCTCATCACACTCTGTTTATAATCTAAGTTAGGTTGATTAAACAGGCTAACCATGTCTTGGTCATAACGCTCAAAATAGCGGCTAAGCATGGCCTCACCAAACGCTTCTTTTGAGCGGAAATAGTGATAAAACGAGCCTTTTGGTGTTTCTGCGGTTTTTAGCAGTTCACTCAACCCCATAGCATTAAACCCTAAACTTAGGCTTAGCGCTGTCCCCACGTCGATGATGTGTTCACGGGTATCATTTGATGTGTTGTAACTTGAGGTTTTCGTTTTCATTCACACAAACTAATAGACCAGTCGGTCTATGTCAAGAGAGGGACATAAAAATGGATATGAAGGGAAGGGAGAGAATGCTCTTTTTATATATTTGCATTCATTTTATTAAGTGACAAATTGGCAACTTCACTGTGCTGATTTAATTGGCTGATACTTTCCTTAATATAATTGCTCGGTAGTATCAGTTTTACGATACTTTTATTATCGTGAAACATAGCTGCATAGTCTTTATAAAATAACGTAGTCATTAATAGAATAAGAAGTGTTGAGAATAGGATATTAGCCATTCGCATGCCTAATCCATACCACCAAGGCTGGATAACTGAAATCTTGGTAAACAGAATGATTAAGGCAGGAATAGCAGCTAAAGAAAATATCCACATCATCATGTTAGGTGTGTTTAGGGTAGGCATGTCTGAAGATGTTGTTTCAAAAATATGCTGAATCAGATCCTTATTGATAAGGATATTGTGGTTAAACATAAAATAATTGATTGCTGCATAAATGAATATCAAGGCAATAATAATAGGCTTACGAAGATAGGGAATAAGTAGAAAGCTGAAAGTAATATTTAAAGCACAAAATAGCACCATGGGTATGGTTAGAAGAAAAAGCAGGTCATTAAGTGTTTGTGTTGTGATGATACTCCACGCTTTATAGGAGACATAAGCATTTTGGAATAGAGTAAAAAACAGTGAAACACTAACGATAAATGCCACACTATTTGTGCGTATTTTAAAGAGTTGAGTAAACATCAGCGGTCATTAGCTCCAAATTATCGTAATTCGCCGCTGAGTTTACTTTCTGAATCTTAAGACAACCTTAACAGCATATTAAATTTTTCTAACAGAGAACGAATCTTATGTATTAGTTCGCCACGGTAAACTGTTGGCGGATATGTTCGGGTTTTTCTGCTTCGTTAATGATTGCAACAGCCAGATCTTCAACTGATATTTTAGCGGGCGCATCGCCATCCATTAATAATTGGGTTGTTCCAAAACGGAAATGTCCGGTGCGTTTACCCGGCTCTAGCATGGCTGGTGGAGAGATGAAGGTCCATTCAAGGTTGCTTTCATCACGTAGAATATTACGAAGGTCACGGGCACCTTTAGCTCCAGCACGAATAGCGTCTGGGAACTGCGGGGTATCAACCAGTTCCACGCCAGGGGCAACTTCAAGGCTGCCTGCACCACCTACAACGAGTAATCGCTTTTTATTTGCGGCTTCGACAGCGTGCAAAATGTGCTTACTACCGCGAATGAATTTTTCATATAAATTATCTTCTGCCCAACCAGGGTTGAATGCGCTGATAATTACCTCTTGAGGTGCGAGCTGTTGCTGTAGCCACTGCTCATCGGCAATGTCTCCTAGTGCTAACGTCAGGTTATCTTCTTTAGGTAAATCTTTCTCATGGCGTGCAATGGCAGTGACGTGATGGCCTCTGGAGAGCGCTTCTGTCACTAACTGACGACCAACAAAACCTGTAGCACCGATAATGGCTAATTTCATAATATTCTTTCCTCTATTGGGGTAATTATTCGATATTTCTTTCGATCACCGTTTTCTACATATCGTGATCGACAGTTGATAAGAGAACTTTAGCCCTTGCGAATGATATTGATAAGTCCCCAAATCAAACATTCTTTATTAAGTAAAACTTTAAAATTGTCTGGCTATGTTCATCGAGTTCACCATCTATTAGTTCAATGCATAGCATAAGGCCCAGAATGAAATAGTAGTCGATATCGGTAGCTTGTGCTCGGTGAGAGTTTGCTGAACGCTATCCGAGGTATTTTGTGAAATGAGAAAGAAAGAGAGCCTTATTTGCAGATTGTGTATTAACAATAAGATAAATAAGTGCCATATTTATCCCTGGTTTTTTAAGAACAACTTCATAATAAATGAATAAATTAAATCGAATGGCTATCTTTGCCAATGTTGTTGAAGAAGGCTCTCTTAGTGGGGCCTCCCGGCGATTGGGAATGACGGCATCGGCAGTTAGCCAACACCTACGTTCTCTTGAAAAAGAGCTGGGTGTAAAACTGCTGCATCGCTCAACGCGCAATTTAGCATTAACAGAGGCTGGACAAGCATTCTACCCCGGCTGTGAAGCGATGTTAGCAGAAGCAAGGCGGGCTGAACTTAGGCTAGCAGACTTAAGAGATACGCTTGTTGGTGAGTTACGTATTGCGACAACCGTCGGGATAGGGGGGACACTGTTGGCCCAAGCAATGTCACCTTTATTATTGGCACACCCCAAGCTAACGCTGTCCATTCTGGCCAACGATGAAGTGGTTGATATGATAGAACAGCGTGTCGATATTGCATTGCGAGTTAACAGGCAGTTGGCTGATTCTAATATGATTGCCCACTCTCTGGCTGAATGGCCTATGGTGATTTGTGCATCGCCACGTTATCTTAATCAGTATGGTGTCCCTGAAAACGTACAAGACCTTGCTCGACATCGTTGGATTAATAACATCGGTTCCGGTCATCATTATCAGCTAACCTTAATTAATCAGCAGGGAGATGACGTTAAATTAAAAGTGGAAAGTCAGGTCTTAAGCAGCAGTATGAATGTATTACGGGACTTTACCTCTGCGGGGATGGGGTTATCAGTACAGCCACTACACGAGATATCGCACTATCTTTTAAAAGGGGAGCTGCTGATTGTTTTACCTGAATGGCGCCCTAAACCTTCGCACTTACATGCCTTGACGCTTGGAAGAGATGTCCCCGAAAAAGTGAAACAGACTTTACACTGCTTACGAGATTATTTTTCATATCACCGTGATCGATAGCTGTATTCATTATCTGGAGCGCATTGGTTTAAAAGATGAATTTTAGAGAGTGAGATTATGCCTCAACAGTTAGAGTTTTTTGAAATCCCAAGCCCTTGTCGGGGAATATGCCAGGCCGATGCTCGGGGTTTTTGTCGTGGTTGTATGCGTAACAGAGAAGAGCGATTTGGATGGATGAAGATGAGTGATACGGAAAAACGGGATGTACTCAGACTTTGTCGGCTACGTTTTATGCGGTATAGCAAACAGGCCAAAAGCGATGATGATGAGACCTTTCAACAACCATCCCTCTTTTAGTGATTTAGCGCGATATTTCTTTGTATCTATTTTATCTCTGTCCTGATATTAGCGTTTTACATTTCATTCTATACACCTCTCGTTTTAAAGGTATCAACATGGAAAATCGTATTCAGATATCCCCCCAAGGCCCTCATTTTTCACGTATGGCTTGTGGCTATTGGCGGCTAATGGAGTGGAATATGTCGCCACAACAATTGCTCACCTTTATTCAACAACATCAGGACTTAGGGATTACTACCGTTGACCATGCCGATATTTATGGTGGTTATCTCTGCGAAAAAGCATTTGGCGATGCTGTCAGGTTAAAGCCAGCAGTACGGCAGGAGCTTGAGATTGTCACTAAATGCGGTATATCGACGTTAGCAAAAGAAGGTAATGTCATTGGCCATTATGATACGACTCGGCAGCATATTGTTCAGAGTGCCGAGCAGTCGTTAAAAAATATACATACCGATTATCTTGATTTGCTGCTTATACATAGACCTGACCCATTGATGGATGCGGATGAAGTCGCTGCTGCGTTTACCGAGCTACATAAGCAAGGAAAGGTACGCTATTTCGGTGTATCAAATTTCACTATTGAGCAATTCCAATTACTACAGTCCCGCCTTCCTTTCGCTTTGGTGACTAATCAATTAGAAATATCTCCACTCTTTCAAAAAGCAATTTTGAACGGAACACTCGATCACTGTCAGCAGTTGCGTATTAAACCTATGGCGTGGTCATGTTTAGGGGGCGGGCAGTTATTTAATGATCCTGAATGTGGTGCATTACGTAGTGAGTTGGCAACGATAGCTGAAGAGGTTAATGCAGAGAGTATTGAGCAAGTTGTTTATGCCTGGATCATGATGTTGCCTTCCCAGCCACTGCCAGTGATAGGTTCAGGCAAGATAGAGCGCGTTACAGCATCTTGGAAGGCTTTAAACCTCAAACTCTCTCGTCAACATTGGTTTCGTATTCGCAAAGCTGCCTTAGGTTACGATGTTCCATAAGGCTATTCTCACTAATGAGGTCTGACCATATATTTCTTCATTCATTCTTTATTACACGAAGTGGTAATGTAGGGGAGTTATTAGGAAAAAGACTTCATTTAAAAAAATAATCAAGGAGTTAAGATGAAAAAGTGTTTTATTGCAACGGCGAGTATATTCGCTTGTTTTGGTGTTAATGCGGCATCACTAGATGTTCCTATGAATCTAGTGAGTTCACAGGGAGTTGGGGAAAGTGTAGGCCGTATTATTGTCAGTGAAACCCCTTACGGTCTGCTTTTTTCACCAGAACTTAAAAAATTATCGGCAGGTGTGCATGGCTTCCATGTGCATGAAAATGCAAGTTGTGATGTCGCAGAAAAAGAGGGAAAACCAGGGGCGGCATTGGCTGCTGGAGGGCATCTGGACCCATTGCAGAGTAGCAAGCATTTAGGACCATATGCTGATGGACATTTAGGCGATTTACCCGCTCTTTATATGAGTAGCGAAGAGATGATTCAGTCACCGGTTCTTGCTCCCCGTATAAAAACACTGGATGAGATAAAAGGGCGTTCATTGATGGTTCATGTTGGTGGGGATAATCATTCAGATGATCCCGCGCCTTTAGGCGGTGGCGGTGCAAGAATCGCTTGTGGCGTAATTAAGTAAGAATATTTAATTATGTTTTATGGATTTAATCAATGTTATCTAGATGGGATGTTCTCATCTAGATATATGGCTAGATATGTAAAATGTAAAAGCTTTTGTTGTTGTTTTAACAAGCACATTTAAATTAACAAATCTAATGCTACGGTATGAACAGAAGATTCTATCATTTAGTCTTTGAATCATATTTCGAGTCATTAGGCTCGGTCTATAGAGAGACTTTGTTTGTCCATTTCTAATAAATTCAAAGAATTATCTGTAAATAATTTGTTCGTAATTAATCGATTCTTAGTTTTTTTGCTATAAACTGACGCAATCGTTTAACAGTTTTATTGAATTTGATATTTTCTACATTGAATAATCAATTATATTTAATGTTTACGACGGTGTAATTGTGCATAATACAAAGTCTAATATCTAAGCTGATACAGAGATGCCGTATCAGTATATAAGGAAGTGTTTAGGTTGTTATCTATATGTTAGTTATGGGTTAATTTTATTTCTGGATTCATGGTTTATTAACGTTTTGTACTGTTTTTCTGACCATTTCGTTATTTTTATCTGGAATGAATATTAGCAAATAGACACTCAGGGAGTGATTTAGCTCGGTATATATCGCCTTAATATAATGGTGATTAATAACATAAATGTAATGTGCGAATAAAATTTAGGAGGGCACTTGGAATCAACACTAGGTTCAGATTTGGCGCGACTAGTTCGTGTTTGGCGAGCGCTAATTGATCTGCGACTAAAGCCTTTGGGTATGACTCAGACACACTGGGTAACTTTATATAACATTGACCAGTTACCACCAGAGCAGTCACAAATTCAATTAGCTAAAGCCATTGGCATTGAACAACCATCTTTGGTTCGTACTTTGGATCAGTTAGAAGAAAAGGGGCTTATTGCTCGTCAGGTTTGTATCAATGACAGACGTGCTAAACGTATTTCATTAACGCCAGAAGCGTCATCTATTATTCAACAAGTCAATAATGTTATTGTCGGAACGCGAAATGAGATTCTAGGTGGTTTTACACCCGAAGAGGTGTCACAGCTGGTGAATTTCATTAGTCGATTGGAGAAGAACATAAATATTTTGCAAAATAAACAATAAAAAATTATTGATACCACTTTTTAGATTACTCAGCAAAGAAATAAAACCGGAGACAATCGTCTCCGGTTCTGCTTTAGTCAGTCAGACCGTTATTTCTCAATTTATCGTGGAGAAACAGTCGTTTTACTTCCGCTGCTTACAATGCGTAGACGCTGACCAGCGCTGAATTGGCTTATGTCAGCTTTTTGAACAACAACGATAGTTTCGCCGCTGTCTTTACGAATTTCGAGCTCTACTGCATTCGTCTGGTTTGCTTTGCCTTCGATGGCATTACCTGCCACACCACCAGCAAGAGCACCTGCTGCTGTTGCTAATACTTTACCAGTACCACCACCAACGGTATTACCTACGATACCACCAAGAACTGCACCGCCAAGAGAGCCAATCACACTGTTATTCTCACCAGCCTGAATTTTTACTGGGCGTGCTGAAATCAACGTACCATAAGTAACAGATTGCACTTCTTTTGCTTGGTCACTGCTGTAAACGTCACCAGAATATGGGTCTGTATTCGCACAGCCAACCAAAGCCATTCCTGCAAAAGCCATTACGATTAAACGTTTCATATTAACTCCTTCCATTATCGCCAAGTCAGCGATACTTGTTCTATTTGGTAGCCGTGCTACGGAAAATTTATGGTGTAGTAAAGCCCATTCTTAACAGTATATGCACATAATGGGCAATTCGTTAGCTATACAAGCGTATTATCAATTGTTTAAATGAACAAGAGATAACTGCCGTGTAGATAACCTAATAAAAGCAACAAAACAATTCAAATTATTAAAATTGATTTCCTAAGTTAACAACATTTAAATAAAAGCTATAACGGTAGTCAGTATGCACGGATTGGGATAAAACGATATATACATGATGTGCGATTGTCGGTTTCTCTCTCCCACTAAGATGGATAAAGTAAGTGTGGGTTATGGGATAGGTTTTCGACCTCCAGCCGTGCAGAGGCAGGTTTTGGTACAATGACATATCACATATTTCATCATTGCTTGTATTAAAGCTTGTATTAAAGCTTGTATTAAAGCTTGTATTCAATGAATGTGAATTCAAAAAGGCACAAACGAAAGGGGCATTGTAATGAGGTCAGGCCGATACATCGGTGTTATGTCGGGTACCAGTTTAGATGGGATAGATGTTGTTCTTGCTGCAATTGATAAAAATACTGTAGCGCAGCAGGCAAGCTATTCTCACCCAATGCCCATTGAGTTGAAGAAAAAGATTTTATCCATATGCCAAGGACAAGAAACAACACTGTCATTCATTGGTGGTCTTGATTCTCAGTTAGGCACTCTATTTGCTGAAGCAATACAGATTATGCTGAGCAACGCAGGCGTTTCGCCGAAGGACGTTGTGGGGATAGGTTGCCATGGGCAAACGGTATGGCACGAGCCAACAGGAGATACCCCTTTTACTCTCCAGATTGGCGACAATAACCGGATTGCCGCAATGACGGGAATCACAACGGTGGGCGATTTTCGCCGTAGGGATATGGCGTTAGGTGGCCAAGGTGCACCACTGGTTCCTGCATTTCATCATGCATTACTCGCTCATCCAGCCGAGAGAAGGATGGTCTTAAATATTGGAGGGATAGCGAACCTGTCTCTACTGTTACCGGGTTTACCTGTGCGGGGATTTGATACTGGCCCAGGAAATATGCTTATGGATGCTTGGATTTGGCGACAAAAGGGGAAAGGTTTTGATCGTGATGCGCAGTGGGCATCTCAAGGACGAGTCCACCCCGATCTTCTACACCAAATGCTTTCTGATCCCTATTTTAAGTTAATACCCCCGAAAAGCACGGGGCGCGAGTATTTTAACTTTGGCTGGCTTGAGAAGCAGCTCACTAAGTTCTCACCGATTCCTCTAGAAGATGTACAGGCAACATTAGCAGAGTTAACTGCGGTTACCGTTGCCGACCAAGTATTGCTCGCTGGTGGCTGCGAGAGGCTGCTGGTATGTGGTGGTGGTGCCAGGAATCCACTGGTTATGGTGCGCCTTTCTGCTTTGCTTCCAGGGACAGAAGTCACCTCAACAGACAAATATGGTATTAGCGGTGATGATATGGAAGCGCTGGCTTTTGCTTGGTTGGCTGCCAGAACGCTCTCCGGCTTACCGGGGAACATGCCTTCAGTGACAGGGGCACGAGAGGAAACGATCTTAGGGGCAATCTACCCCGTCATTCACCAAGGGTGAACCGTGCTTAGTTTTTCCCATTTGAGATTTTAACGTGCAGGGGGCAGAATGTTCTTACCTGCTGACAATAGCTCATCTATCCGTGCGTATATTATATGACCGATAATAGTGAAAAATCTGAATTTGATGTTGCTGATTCAAGGCGTGAATATGTCCGTGGTGGGCTACGCCGTCGTGACCTTACGGAGAACCCATTAGATCTTTTTGAGCACTGGTTAAAGCAAGCTTGTGAAGCAAAGATCCCCGACCCTACCGCGATGTGTGTAGCGACGGTTGATGAACATGGGCAACCCTATCAACGCATCGTTTTGTTAAAACATTACGATAATCAAGGAATGGTTTTTTACACCAATCTCGGTAGTCGCAAGGCGAAGCAATTAGAACATAATCAACATATTAGTTTATTGTTTCCTTGGCATATGCTTGATAGACAAGTTATCGTTTTAGGAAAAGCTGAACGCCTTTCGATGGTTGATGTGATGAAATATTTCCATAGCCGACCAAAAGATAGTCAAATTGCAGCTTGGGTTTCTCAACAATCTTCCCGAATTTCCACTCGTGGTGTACTTGAGAGCAAGTTCCTCGAACTTAAGCAGAAATTTATGCAAGGTGAGGTGCCTCTTCCTAGTTTTTGGGGGGGATTTAGAGTCACGATTCAGTCAGTTGAATTTTGGCAAGGTGGTGAAAATCGCTTGCACGACCGCTTTATATATCAACGCGATGGTCAGTCGTGGAAAATTGATCGTTTAGCGCCATAAACTGTGAAATTATCGGATCAAGGTCTGGCGCTCCTACTGGGCAAACGTATATCCTATATCTCTTTTTGCTTATATACATATCCGCGTGCTGTGCGGTAACACACGAAAGTTATTCGTGGCTAATATTTATTGGAGTCTTTAATGGCAAGCAGCAACTTGATTAAACAACTGCAAGAGCGGGGCCTCATTGCCCAGGTTACGGATGAGGATGCGTTAGCAGAGCGACTGGCGCAAGGGCCTATTGCACTCTATTGCGGGTTCGATCCTACCGCTGATAGCTTGCACTTGGGACATCTAGTTCCTCTGCTATGCCTAAAACGTTTCCAATTAGCGGGGCATAAGCCTGTTGCGTTAGTTGGCGGGGCAACAGGGATGATAGGTGATCCTAGCTTCAAAGCCGCTGAGCGCAAACTGAATACCGCAGAAACGGTATCTGAGTGGGTAAGTAAAATCAGATCTCAAGTATCACCTTTCCTTGATTTTGACTGCGGAACCAACAGTGCCATTACAGCCAACAACTATGACTGGTTTGGCAAGATGGATGTCTTAACCTTTCTGCGTGATATCGGAAAACACTTCTCTGTTAACGCAATGATTAACAAAGAAGCCGTTAAACAGAGACTAAACCGTGACGATAGTGGTATCTCTTTTACCGAATTTTCCTACAATCTGCTTCAAGGCTACGATTTTGCTTCTCTGAATAAAGAGCTTGGCGTTGAGTTACAAATCGGTGGTTCCGATCAGTGGGGGAATATTACGTCAGGTATCGACCTTACCCGCCGCCTGCATCAGAATCAGGTATATGGCCTGACAGTACCATTAATTACTAAATCAGATGGCACCAAGTTTGGTAAGACTGAAGGTGGTGCAGTTTGGTTAGATCCTAAAAAAACCAGCCCTTACAAATTCTACCAATTCTGGATTAATACCGCTGATTCAGACGTATATCGCTTCCTTAAGTTTTTCACTTTCATGGATATTGTAGAGATTGATGCATTGGAAGAAGAAGACAAAAATAGCGGTAAAGCCCCGCGTGCTCAGTATGTATTAGCTGAGTTAGTGACGAAAATGGTACACGGTGAAGCAGGTTTGGCAGCAGCTAAACGTATTACCGAGAACTTATTTGCAGGAACCTTGGATGCGCTGACAGAAGCAGACTTTGCCCAGCTTGCCCAAGATGGTATGCCGAGCATTGAGCTAGAAAGAGATGCCGATCTTCAACAAGCGCTGGTGAATGCCGAGCTTGTCCCATCAAGAGGCCAAGCCAGAACGATGATTGGTTCTAATGCTGTGACTATTAACGGCGAGAAGCAATCTGATGCGGAATATGCTTTTAGTGATGCAGACCGCTTATTCAATCGTTATACGTTACTTCGCCGCGGCAAAAAGCATTACTGCCTAATTTGCTGGAAATAATTACTAAGGATTCAAACAGGGGGGCGAAATGTCCCCCTGATTTTTAAGGTCGAATCATGAAAAATATTCTTTCCATTCAATCTCACGTTGTATTTGGCCATGCAGGGAACAGTGCGGCTGAGTTTCCTATGCGCCGGATGGGCGCTAACGTTTGGCCTCTGAATACTGTGCAGTTCTCCAATCATACCCAGTATGGTCGCTGGACAGGCTGTGTCATGCCCGCTAGTCATCTAACGGAGATTGTGCAGGGCATTGCCGATATAAACCAATTACAACGCTGTGACGCTGTACTGAGTGGCTATATCGGCTCCCCTGAACAAGGGGCGCGTATACTCGATGTGGTAAAGCAGGTAAAAGCAGCCAATCCCAACGCATGGTATTTCTGTGATCCGGTCATGGGGCATCCAGAGAAAGGGTGTATTGTTGCCCCCGGTGTAGCCGAGTTTTTCTGCCAAGAAGCACTGCCTTGTAGCGATATTATTGCACCTAATTTGCTTGAGTTAGAACAGCTGAGTGGTCGAGACGTCAATAATGTTGATGAAGCGTTGAGCGCAGCTCGTTTCTTATGTGAGAAAGGGCCTAAAGTGGTGCTAGTGAAACACCTCAGCCGTGCGGGATATAACCCAAATAGCTTTGAAATGTTATTGGTGACGGCAGAGGAAGCTTGGCATATCACTCGGCCATTAGTTGAGTTTGCTGACCGTCAACCTGTTGGCGTAGGTGACTTAACCAGTGGGTTATTACTAGTCGACCTGTTAGCAGGTAAGAGCCTACTAGATGCATTAGAACATGTTACGGCTGCGGTTTATGATGTGATGGTAACGACTCAGCAGATGGGTGAATATGAACTTCAAGTGGTTGCAGCTCAAGATAGAATAGTAAAACCAGGACATGAATTCAAAGCCATTAAAATAGCTTAGTGACTCATTAAAAAAATAAAAATAGATAATTTAGTTATTCATAGAGGGCTGGAAAATATCCAGCCCTCTATTCATTGTATCTTCTTATGCCTTCTCGGTATTTATCCGATTAGACCTTCGGCTTTTAATGCAGCACTAACTGCAGGGCGCTCAGAAATACGTTTAAGATAATCTGTGATCGCAGGATAGGCACTTAGGTCAATCTGTAATGCGATAGCCCAACTCATGATATTAAACAGATAAGCATCAGCAATACTGAAATGGCTGCCTAAAACAAAATGCTGGTTCTCTAAAACGGAATTAACATACTGAAATTGTTTTTCCAGTTTTTGACGAGCGATAGTTTTATATTCAGGTGGAGTTTGTGAGTTAAACAGAGGGCTAAAGCCTTTATGCAGCTCTGTCGCAATGTAGTTCAGCCACTCAATTGTATGATAACGCGCCATTGTTCCGCTTGGAGCTATAAGGTTACGATCTGGTACCTGATCTGCGATGTATTGGATAATCGCTACACCTTCAGTCAATACTGAACCGTCATCCAAGAGTAAGGTAGGAACTTGCCCCTTAGGGTTAACTTTCAGGAAATCCTCGCCGTGTTCCGTTTTTTTTGTCGCCAAATCGACCTTCTCTATACTGAAATCCAGACCAGCTTCACGTAGAACAATATGAGGGGATAGAGAACAGGCACCCGATGTATAAAACAGTTTCATTGTACTCTCCTTGGTTTATTCACAGAAAATGCTTTGCAGCCGTTTATCCTAACTATAGGACCTGTTGGGATAGGTAGACAGGTGACTAGGAGATTAGCATAGAGATAAGGCTGCGCCATCACATGTTTGATTAAGATAGCACGCATTGAAAAACGACGCTTTTGAAGCGCCGTTAGGGGAATAACTACCTGTATAAAGCGGTATATTTTAAGCAGTTGCTTTTTCTAACGCTTTATCGCCTGTATTTTCTAATGTCATTCTGTACAGTTTCGGTGCAGCGATGAACATCAGAATAGCAATCACACCGGTCACAATGCCGATTTGCATGAAGACGTGGCTATAAACTTCTAATGATGCCAGTGGGTTTTTAACTTCATCAGGTGAAACAGCCGTGAGGTTAGCAACGTAACCAGCGATAAGGGCCGCAGACGCGCTGGTCAAGAACCAAGCCCCCATGATAAAGCCCATCAGGCGCTGAGGAACCAACTGTGCAACCATGGCTAAACCTAAGCCTGAAATCATTAGCTCACCAATGCTTTGCAGTGCGTAGCAGAGTATCAGCCAGTTGACGGAAACAATCCCCGCTTCGTTAGCGAACTTAGCCCCTAGCGGTAGAACTAGAAACGCACCGGAACATAGCAGCATACCAATAGCAAATTTATGAGGCATTGGCAGGGTATCGCCCATCTTATTATAAAGTGCAGCAAGGATTGGGCTTGCTAGCATAATCCAGAATGGGTTCAGCGCTTGATATTGTGCAGGGTTAACATTGATGCCAAAAAGAGAGTGTTCAACGTTGTGGATAGCAAAGAAGTTAAGGGAGGTTGGCATCTGGCTATAAAGAACAAAAAAGATGATTGCTTGCAGCATTAGGATAAATGCGACGATCATCTTTCTTCTCTCTGCACCTTGTAGGGCAAATGTCTCTTTAGCAAAGATAACAATAATGCCAACGGAGATGACACCTAAAGCCCAACGAGCATAAACAGGGTTGTGTAAAAGCCAATAAGAAATGCCAACCAAAACAACGATACCAGCAATAACACCAAGTAGTTTAGAGATATTTAATGGTTCAAAGTCAGGCTTGGAACCATACTTATTAACCCATTTCCGACAGAACATGAAGTTAACAATCGTAATAAACATGCCGATCACGCTGAGGCTGAAAGCTACGCTCCAACCATACTGGTCTGCTAGCCAAGGCGTTGCAATCATGGAGATAAAAGAGCCAATGTTAATGGACATATAGTACATAGTGAATGCACCGTCCAAACGTGGGTCATCTTTGGCATAACAGGTAGAGAGCAGGGAGGAGGGATTGGCTTTAAACAAACCATTACCAACGGCGATAGTTGCCATACCTAAATAAACCATGACAACCTGATGTCCTGAATAAGCGACCATGGCATAACCAATTGCCAAAACGATAGCGCCCAGAACAATGACACGTTTAGTCCCGAGAACTTTATCGCCTAACCAGCCACCAATCGCCACAAAACCATAAACCAGTGCGCTGAACGAGGCGAACAAGGTGAATGATTGAGCTTCAGTGAGGCCTAGTTGGTTAACTAGATAAATAGCAATGATACCCTGGAGGCCATAGAAACCGAATCGCTCCCAGAGTTCAATAGAGAATATCAGATAGAAAGCCTTAGGTTGCTTAAATGCATTAAGACTAACGTCATCCTGTTTTGTGTTGTTGTTTGATGCAGACACTTTAAAACCTCTAGTTTTTTACTATATTGCTATAAAGCGGGGGTGCCTTAGATCAATATAAAAAATGCAAAAAGTGGTACATGGGGAATGTACCTATTTTGCGTTGTTATTAGTTTTCTTAGGAGTAATGTTCCTGATATTGCTTACATAGGCAATAGGTTTCACATAATTTGTTACATATAACAAGACTAGCTTATTATTTGCACACTGAGATTGTTACTAATATTAAATTTTGGATTAGGTGAAAAGCACTGCGCAATATATCTTCATCTTCATTATTCCGATAACAAGCATTTATTATAAAAGTAAAATTATATTTTTGTAGTATATTCAATATATTGGGTATTTTCTGGTGTTTCTTTATGCAACACAAGCAAAACAAAAAATTAACCTTGTTGATGTTTTGGGGTTTCTTGTTAATAAAGTTGATATTTCAGTGAGCAGATATATGGGAAGGTATTTCTCAAGAGTTTTAGCAGAAATAAAATAAGTGAAGTACGGAAAATAGCCTAAGCGATATAACCCACCGAACTCTACACCAAATAGTGCCGATGCATAGAGTGAATATTAATCGCTTATTATTCCTTTTTTTAATGAATTAGCTTTCTGGATAGACTTTTTCTTTATATTCACAAAGATCTTCAATAATACAGGAACCACAGCGGGGTTTGCGGGCCACACAGGTATAACGACCGTGCAGTATAAGCCAATGGTGGCAATCCAACTTAAATTCATCAGGGACGACTTTCAGCAGTTTATCTTCGACCTGATCGACGTTTTTCCCAGGGGCAAAATGTGTGCGATTGCAAACGCGAAAAATATGAGTATCAACAGCGATAGTTGGCCATCCAAACGCCGTATTTAAAACCACGTTGGCTGTTTTACGACCTACGCCGGGAAGAGCCTCTAATGCCGCTCTATCTTCGGGAACGTCTCCAGCATGTTGTTCTAGCAGAATCCGGCAGGTCTTAATAATGTTCTCTGCTTTGCCGTTATAAAGCCCAATGGTCTTAA
Organism: Enterobacteriaceae bacterium B14; assembly: GCA_000307305.1. GTDB lineage: Bacteria > Pseudomonadota > Gammaproteobacteria > Enterobacterales > Enterobacteriaceae > B14. Next base: position 1,014,053 of record DF158882.1, on the reverse strand, counting down.
TGTACTCTTTGACCCCATCAACGCCTAAAGCGAGTAGAGTCGCTGGGGTATTTGCCACGGGGTAAAGTTTTGCTGTTGCCTTGTTAACGCTAACATCGGTGGCTTGTGCGGAAAGCAGGACAGAAATAAGCAACTCAAATGGCGATGTGAATACCAGTTCCGTCGTAGGCTTTGGGTTGTTATCACGCAGTCGTTGGAGAATTTCAACTCGCTTAGCTTTATTCATAATTAAATGCTTCCTGCCGTTTCCGTTTGATTGTCCTTTACCTGTGCTGTTTGGCGAGCAGTTTTTGTCTTCATCCGTTCATCAATGACATATTTACCCGCTAGCATAAACCCTAAACCAAGGAAGGCACCTGGCGGTAGAATGGCGAGAAGAAATGCATTATCCAAATGCATAACTTCCATTCTTAGCCCTTTAGCCCAAGCACCCAGCAGCAGGTCTGCGCCATCAAACAGTGTTCCATTGCCTGCAATTTCACGTAGTGAGCCAAGAACAAACAGTGCACAAGTTGAACCAAGCCCCATCGCTAATCCATCGATAGCAGAGGGAAGAACGGGGTTTTTAGCCGCATAGGCTTCAGCACGGCCAATAACAATACAGTTAGTCACGATGAGCGGGATAAAAATGCCTAGAGATTGATATAACCCAAATGCATAGGCGTTAATCAGCATCTGTACGGTAGAAACAACAGAGGCAATGATCATGACATAAATAGGGATGCGGATTTCGCTAGGAACCCAGCGACGCAGGGCAGAAACTGCCGTATTCGTACAGACTAAAACCAAGGTGGTGGCTAACCCTAGCCCGAGAGCATTCGTCGCTGTAGATGAAACCGCGAGAAGAGGGCATAGCCCTAATAACTGAACCAATGCCGAGTTATTCTTCCATAGGCCCTGAACGAACAGCGTTTTGGTTTCACTCATCCTGCCTCCTGACAACGGGGTAACTTAGCGATCTGTTGCTGATTTTTCATGAGATAGAGCGCAGTCTGTTTTACTTCTTTTACGACCGCCCGCGGTGTTATGGTTGCGCCAGTGAATTGATCGAACATTCCCCCCTCTTTTTTGACTGCCCAGCGAGGGTCTGATTCATTTTCCACGCGCTGGCCAGAAAAACGGGTTATCCAATCAGACAAGCGAAGATCAATTTTATCACCAAGCCCCGGTGTTTCATGATGAGCTGTCACGCGGACACCCAGAACATTGCCTTCAAAATCTGCACCAACAAGCAACTGGATTGCTCCAGAATAACCATCGGGTGCAGTACTTTCTACTGCGGCTGCGATAGGCTCGTTACTTTTTCGAGCAAGATAAAGCCGGTGTGGCAATGTGTTGCCTAGCATTGAGTCCGTCACGATATAGCATTCAGACTGCATCTCATTGTCATATAGGGTAGGAGGAAGCACCTGATCTAACAATGTTTTTTGTTGTAATGCCGCTTGATGAGCGATGGTTGGCTCGGTCAAAGCGTTAACAACGGCAGTCAGGCCGGTGGCAAATGCAGCAAATACAGCCAGCGTGACGCCATGTTTCCGCATCGTTTTTAGCATACTCATCATTTGTGTCCATAAGCGCGGGGCTGAGTGTAATGGTCAATCAAGGGGACAGTAATATTTGCCAGTAGCACAGCAAAAGCGACACCATCAGGGTAGCCCCCTTGAGTTCGAATCACCCACACCAGACCACCAATGAGAGCACCAAAGATCAACCGACCACGAGGTGTTGTTGAAGCTGTCACCGGATCGGTTGCAATAAAAAAGGCTCCGAGCATGGTTGCACCAGAAAACAGATGTAACAGTGGTGGCGCAGCAAGCTCTGGTGTCACTAACCAGCTAAGCGTTGCCGCCACCATGAGTGCAGCAAGAAAACTGACGGGGATTTGCCAGTGGATAGTTTTTCGCCATAACAAGAATAAGCCACCGAGCAAAAAGCTGGCATTAATCCAAAGCCAGCCAACACCAGCAAACTCACCAAAGATAGGGTGGTTGAGAGCTTGATGTACGTTTTCACCACTACGAATAGCTGTTTTGAAGGTATCTAACGGTGTTGCTTGGCTAATGCCGTCTGCATTCAGAAGTAGCTGATGAACGTCATATCCTTGAGGCGTATATCCAGTAAAGATCACACTGAGCGTATCAGTGAAATCAATAGATATTGCTTGTAGGGCGTGAGGAGGCAACCAACTTGTCATCTGAACAGGAAAGGAAATCAGCAAAACGACATAGCCAACCATCGCTGGGTTAAAGGGATTTTGGCCTAATCCACCGTATAACTGTTTCGAGATGATGATAGCGAACAGCGTTGCCATGATGATCATCCACCAAGGCGCGAGTGAAGGTAAACTAATGCCCAATAATACGGCAGTTAACAAGGCTGAATTATCTTTTATCCGGCTAAGCACTGGTTGCTGTCTTAGCTTTAATACCGCAGCCTCAGCAAGTGTTGCAGTGACCGCGGCGATCGCGATCTGCACTAAATTTCCGTAACCGAAGAAAAACCATTGAGCGATGATGCCGGGGATGCAGGCAAGTATCACCAATAACATGATTTTATTGGTTTGCTGGTGATTATGTGTGTATGGGGAACTGGCGATTCTAAAGAACATCTATTCCTCGAAAGACATCTGTTGAGATTGGGCTGCTTTACGCGCCTTAACTCTGGCGATTGCAGCGGCAATAGCCGCTTTTTTGGGGTCTAACTGCGTCATGTTGTCCGTTAGCTGTTGTTCTTCAGTTTTCGAATCACTATCCGTATTGGATGGTGTTATATCGACAGAGAGCGTCTCTTCCACCGCCGTAGCCTTTTTGGCTTTAATGTGAGCAATAGCGGCAGCAACGGCTGCTTTTTTCGGGTCATCACTGTTGGGCTGAGAGGTCTCGATAGAATCAGTCGCTTCCGCCGCCGCCTTTTTAGCTTTAACGCGAGCAATAGCGGCAGCAACGGCTGCTTTTTTCGGGTCATCACTGTTGGGCTGAGAGGTCTCGACAGAATCAGTCGCTTCCGCCGCCGCTTTTTTAGCTTTAACGCGAGCAATAGCGGCAGCAACGGCTGCTTTTTTCGGGTCATCGCTGTTGGGCTGAGAGGTCTCGACATAATCAGTCGCTTCCGCCGCCGCTTTTTAGCTTTAACGCGAGCAATGGCGGCAGCAATGGCTGCTTTTTTCGGGTCATCACTGTTGGGCTGAGAGGTCTTGACAGAATCAGTTGCTTCCACCGCTGCGGTTTTCTTCGCTTTAGCTCTGGCGATAGCGGCATCTAGCGCGGCTTTTCTTGGGTCGGTTACTGTTTCTGGCTCAGCGTCTTTACCTAAACCTATTTCAGCCTTCCTCTGCCGAGCTAGAGCTTTGCGTGCTTCACGTGCAGCGATAGCCTCATTGCGAGGATTTTGTCCATCATCCAGCGGTGTCAGCGATGTAATAGCGGTAGGGGCTGCCTGTTTTTGTTGCTGAACACGAGCTAAAGCTGCCTGTATTTCGTCTAAATCAGTAGTCGAAATTTGTGTCGTGGCTTGTTTATGGCGCTCTTGGCGGGCGAGTTTTTCTCGTTCCATTCGAGCTTGCTTTGCCTCAAAGCGATTCTTGGCATTCTGAGCTTGAGCCTCTTCTTTATCTAAGGCCCATATTTCTGCTTTTTCCTGCCGGTAATATTGTACTAAGGGAATATTGCTTGGGCAGACATAGGCACAAGCACCGCACTCTATACAGTCGAAAATATGGTGCTGGCGCGCTTTCTCGTGCTCCTTCCCTTTACTGAACCAGTGAAGCTGTTGGGGCAGTAAACCCGCTGGGCATGCATCAACACATTGGCTGCATCGGATACAAGATTGCTCATCTTCGGTAGGTGCAAGCTCTGTATCAGAGGGAACAAGAATGCAGTTGCTGATTTTTACAATAGGGACATCCAACTGTGGCAGAGTGAAGCCCATTAAAGGCCCCCCCATAATCACGACAGGTTTGGATTGTGGGGCAAAACGGGCCTCACGTAACAGGTGAGCAACGGGTGTGCCTAATCTAGCCCATACATTGCCAGGTTTCTTCAGCGCATCCCCAGTTAAGGTAACGACACGCTCAATCAACGGCTCACCGTTAATGATGGCACGTTTAATAGCAAATGCGGTTCCCACGTTCTGCATCAGAATACCGATGGAGGCGGAGTGTTGACCAAAAGGGACTTCACGTCCGGTCAGTATTTTTGTGAGCTGCTTTGCGCCACCCGATGGATACTTAGTAGGAATAACCCGCAGCACCATATCATTGTGGGGTGCTAAAGCCTGGCGCAGAGCGTCTATTGCTTGAGGTTTATTATCCTCAATGCCGATAAGAATCTGTTCCGGTTTTAGGATATGGGCAAGAATACGGCAACCTTCCAGTATCTCTTCGGCATACTCTTGCATCAGTCGGTCATCAGCAGTGATGTAAGGCTCACACTCTGCGGCATTAATGATTAGCGTATTGATCTTTTCTAGGCCGCCATACAGCTTAGATGCGGTTGGAAAACCTGCACCGCCTAGCCCTGCAATACCTGCATTATGGATACGCTCAAGCAATTCAAGAGGAGATGTGCTGTGGTAATCATCAATAGGATGCAGTGGATACCATGTATCTTTACCGTCTGGCGTAATGTCGATACATAACTCTGGCAGACCAGATGGATGTGCTGTCGTATGAGGCGCTATTGAGAGAATCGTGCCAGAGGTTGGTGAATGCACAGGTAATACACGACCGCGCCCTATTGTCATCGGTTGCCCTTTGAGAACCTTATCGCCAGCCGCCACTAATAATTCACCTTCTGGGCCTAAATGCTGCTGCAAGGGCACAATAAAGTGTTCCGGCATCGCTGGGCGACGAAGGGGGATCATATTGGTTTGCGACTTCATTTCAGGCGGGTGGATCCCCCCGTTGAAGTCCCATAAACGCGCCTGTTTAAAGAGTGCTGACTTGAGATTGGACAGAAAATTAAACATGTTGTTTTACCTCAACATAAGTTTTCTCTGTCGGTTTCGCAGCGAAAGGCGTGGTTTCAATGGTATGAATCGGAATCGTTTTCAGGTCCCACTTCCAGTTTGCAGTAGTGAGTTTAATCGGGCGCATTTCAATACAGTCGGTGGGGCAAGGTGAAACACACAGGTCACAGCCCGTACATTGTTCTGCAATGACTGTGTGCATGGCTCGGGTCGCTCCAACGATGGCGTCGACAGGGCAGGCTTGAATACACTTGGTGCAACCAATGCAATTTGCTTCATCAATGTAGGCAACTTTCCTGATAGGGGCTTCAACCGCGCCTTCATCGAGGGGTTGGGGTTCAATCCCCAGTAGATCAGCCAGCTTTAACATGACTTGTTCGCCACCGGGGGCGCATTTGTTGATTTTTTCTCCGCTACCTGTAACCGCTTCGGCATAGGGGCGGCAGCCCGGATAACCACACTGCCCACACTGGCTCTGTGGCAGTAGTGCTTCCACTTTTTCTACGATGGGGTCGGCATCAACAGCGAAACGGCGTGCAGCAAAACCCAATAAAACCCCAGAGACTAAAGCCAATAGGCTCAGCGCTGCTATGGCTACCCATAATGAGGAGGTCATTAGAATTTCACCAGCCCAGTAAAGCCCATAAAGGCTAAGGACATCAAACCAGCAGTAATGAGTGCGATAGAGGAGCCTTTAAACGGAGCTGGAACATCAGCGACAGCGATACGTTCTCTTATTGCTGCAAACAGAACCATAACCAGAGAAAAACCTGCGGCGGCACTAAAACCGTAAACAGTAGATTGCAAAAAGTTATGGGATAAATTCACATTGAGCAGAGCGACACCTAGTACGGCACAGTTCGTCGTGATTAAAGGGAGAAAAATGCCTAGCAATCGATAAAGGACAGGGCTGGTTTTACGTACAACAAGCTCAGTAAATTGGACAACAACGGCGATAACCAGAATAAAGGCGAGTGTCCGCAGATAGATCAACCCTAGCGGTAGAAGAATATAGGTATTAATCAGCCATGCGCAGATGGAGGCGAGTGTTAATACAAATGTCGTCGCTAAGCCCATGCCAATTGCCGTTTCTAATTTTTTAGAAACGCCCATAAAGGGGCATAAGCCAAGAAATTTAACTAGTACAAAGTTATTAACCAGAACAGTGCCGACTAACAACAATAGGTATTCGCTCATTTAAATCCTAAACTCTGTAAGGCTGCTGCATTATCGGTATTTATGGTGATGTCGACAACCCACCGATAGCAGGGTTATTACGGTCTGATAGCGCTATCCTCATGAGTTATGAAGAGTAGGCTAAAAACTCAAAGATCTTTTATTTTTCAGGGGCGTGTAAAAACAGCTTTTGCGTATTCAGAACGCTTTATATAAGGAACAAAAAGCGCAGTAGGCAACAGCGTAATGCCTAAATAATAGAGGGCTAATTGATCTGATATAGGGCTGAACATAAAGCTTTTTACTGCTAAAAGAACCATTACCATCAGCCAAATGATAAAGGCTTTTACAAAGCGCCGAGATTGCTTAAAAAATAGCACAATAACCCAAAGCGTGAACCCCCACATTATCACCGCATTGAGCAGTGATAATACCCCGGTTAATAACCACTCTGAGTCCCCTTGAACCAGCAGCGTCATAGACAATAAAACGATCATCAATGTGGCGCCGAGCAAGGCGAATATCATATAAACCAATGGCAGTATCAATAAACCATTGAGTTGAGGAAAACGCTGTGCTTGGGGCATATTCAACCTAGTTATGTGGTTTCACACCATTGATAAATATTAGCCGTAGGTAAGGCTAATTCTCTTTAATACACTTTGTAATAAGCATAGGCAATGGTAAGTACAGGTAATCATCGATAGAAAGAGAAACCCCGATTTCATCATCGGGGTCGCATAATATAACATCAATGTATGGATTTAAACGGTGTTATCGCGGAATGTACCCAAGTTGCTACATTGCTCTTTATGCAATGGTATCGAGCCTGGTTAGCTGAGGCCGCAAATTTCCCCATTTTCATCAATATCAATATGACGATAAGCAGGTAGGGTACCTAAACCTGGCATTGTCATGATTTCTCCGGCATAGGCGCGAATAAACCCCGCCCCTGCGGAGACTTTCAGCGATGAGATAGGGAGAGTAAAACCCGTTGGGACATTCTTTAGCTTTGGATCAGCACTGATAGAGAGAGGCGTTTTCGCCATGCAGAGCGGTAAATGCCCATACCCTAATGCTTCCAGCTCTTTGAGTTCTGCTTGAGCCTTTTCCGTTAATGTGGCCTCTGACGCACCATAGCCGCGACGAGCCATCGTTTGTAGCTTCTCAGACAATGGCATTTCGCTAGGATAAGGCAGTGTGACGTTCCCGCCGATTTCACAGGCTTTCACGACCTGCTCAGCTAGCGTTGCTGTACCTTCACCGCCTAAGGCAAAGGCATCGCTGATTTCTGTTGCTAATGCCCCTGCGCTAAGCGCAAAGTCACGGATGTAGGCAATTTCACGCTCATCGTCTTGAGGGAAGCGGTTGATAGCAACAATAACGGGTAATCCATACTGTTTAGCATTGGCAATGTGCCAGCCTAGGTTTGCACTTCCCAAGGCGAGAAGGTCTAGGTTGCAACCTGTAATTTCAGGTGGAAGGGATTGCCCTGGTTTGATATCAAACTTGCCACTGTTAGCCTTAAGGCTACGCAATGTTGCCACCAAAACGATACAGGAAGGGGTAATGCCGGACTGGCGATGCTTGATGTTGAAGAACTTCTCCATGCCCATATCTGAACCAAAACCCGCTTCGGTAACAACATAGTCAGCGAGTTGAAGCCCAATATGATCGGCTAACACGGAGGAGTTGCCGTGAGCGATATTGGCAAACGGGCCTGCATGGATGAGAACTGGCGTATTTTCGCTGGTCTGCATTAATGTGGGTTGAATCGCGTCTTTCATCAGAACGGTCATGGCACCAGCAACCCCTAATTGCTCGGCAGTAATGGGTAGTCCTTGGCGATCGTAGGCTAAAAGAGTACGTCCGATCCGCTGGCGCATATCTTGCAAACTTTCGGATAAAGCCAGAATGGCCATAAGCTCAGATGCTGCGGCGATATCAAAACCATCTTGACGTTCAACGCCGTTTAAACCACCACCAACACCGACGGTGATATTACGTAAGGCGCGATCATTATGGTCAATAACACGCTTCCATAAGATTCTTTCAGGGTCGATATTTAAGCGAGGGAGGCCGGTTTGTGTAGTGAACTCATCACCCAGTCGTTCTTCATGATAAAGGCGAGCATCTAACGCGGCTGATGCTAAATTATGTGCAGCACTGATAGCGTGAATATCGCCTGTCAGGTGAAGATTGAGTTTTTCCATGGGTAATACTTGAGCTTTGCCGCCACCTGCTGCACCGCCTTTAACACCAAACACTGGGCCTAAACTGGGTTGGCGGATACAGGCTATTGCATTTTTGCCGATTTTATTTAGCCCTTGGCTTAAACCAATCGTCGTTACCGTTTTACCTTCACCAAGAGGCGTGGGGGTAATACTGGAAACCAGTACCAGCTTACCTTTGCTGCTATCACGATTGATAAGCGCGAGATCGACTTTTGCGGCATATTGACCATAAGGAGTAAGGTGCTGTTCTGATATGCCAAGTTTCTCACCAATCTTGATGATAGATTCTAGCTTGGTTGTTGTAGCGTAAACGTTTGCGTCTTGCGTTGTAGATTGCTGTGAAATTTGAGTCATCTCGCTGCCTAATTTGGAGTTTAATGTCATCGGTTACTGTGCAGGTACCGCCGAATCGGGTAATTATGCCATAGCCTAAGTCGTGCGAATCATGGGCTAAGTCAAAGATAGGAATAAATAATATTTGCGTAATCTACTTTATGTATGATCCCATTGTGCTAAAACCTGATTCTTATGGATGTGAGTTTCTAATTTATTGAATAATAAGCAATATGTAGGTGATTATTATGATTAATAATAGTGATTCATCTCTGAAAGATTCCGTATCAATAAATGGCATGTACGTTGCTATCATTTCCTGCTTAACCTTATACTAAAAAAGAGCATCTCTTTTTTTAACAAAAAACAGCTGAGTAATCATCAGATATGGCGATAACAGAGTTAGATAAACAACCAGATGCTGTTTCATCTGTGCTGAAGGTTTTTGGGATTCTACAAGCTTTGGGCGAAGAGCAAGAAGTAGGGATCACAGACCTTTCACAACGCGTCTTGATGTCTAAAAGCACCGTTTATCGTTTTCTACAAACGATGAAATCATTAGGTTATGTGTCCCAGGAAAGTGATTCAGAAAAGTATTCTCTAACGCTAAAGCTTTTCGAACTTGGTGCGAAATCACTACCAAATGCCGATTTGGTCCGAATTGCGGACATACAGATGAGAGAACTCTCAAAACTGACCAAAGAAACCATCCATTTAGGATCGTTTGATGAAGATAGCATTATCTATATTCATAAGATTGACTCGATGTATAGCCTGCGTATGTATTCTCGCGTTGGGCGCCGTAATCCACTTCATACCACTGCAATTGGTAAAGTATTGCTGGCGTGGATGGATAAAAATGATGTTCGTGAAATTCTGGAACGTATCGAATTCATCAAAATCACATCAAATACCGTCGAGAGCAAAGACAAGCTAATCAGCCAACTGGCTGCTATCCATCAACAAGGGTACGGCGAGGATAACGAAGAGCAGGAAGAGGGGATACGTTGTATTGCCGTGCCTGTATTTGACCGTTTTGGTTTTGTGATTGCTGGATTAAGCCTTTCTTTCCCAACCATTCGTTTCTCAGAAGATAAAAAAGACGAATACGTTGATATGTTGCATAAATCAGCTAGAGCAATTTCAGAGAGAATTGGCTATCACGACTATCCTTTTTAATCGACAAAGTCGCATAAAAAAAAGCAGCCTAGGCTGCTTTTTTGATTTTAACGTGCTGCTATTTATTGAGGTACTAATTCTTTGTCATCATCAGCAGCGAATATTTCTTTATTCGTTTGCCCTAATAACTGGCTGGTTACAACCCCTGCGGTCATTGAGCCGCTAACGTTTAATGCAGTACGGCCCATATCAATGAGTGGTTCGATACTGACGAGTAGTGCGACTAACTCAATAGGTAGCCCCATCATTGGAAGAACGATTAATGCAGCAAATGTTGCACCACCACCCACTCCCGCAACGCCGATCGAACTGAGCGTAACGATACCGACCAAAGTCGCTATCCACATTGGGTCTAATGGATTAATACCAATGGTTGGCGCGACCATAACGGCAAGCATGGCAGGATAAATACCTGCGCAGCCATTCTGGCCGATAGTAGCTCCGAAAGAGGCAGAGAAACTAGCGATCGATTCTGGTACACCAATACGCAGTGTCTGTGCTTCAACATTTAGTGGAATGCTTGCTGCGCTGGAGCGACTGGTAAAGGCGAAGGTAAGTACAGGCCATACCTTTTTGAAGAACCGAACAGGATTAATGCCAGTTGAGCTGAGTAACAGTGCATGAACACCGAAGATGATGGCTAACCCGACATATGAAGCAACAATGAAGGTGCCAAGATTCAGAATATCTTTCAGGTTAGAACCAGCAACGACTTTCGTCATAAGTGCCATGACGCCATATGGTGTCAACTTCATTACCAGACGAACAAGCTTCATGACTAATGATTGCAATGTATCGATTGCACTCAGAACACGTTTGCCTTTTGTTTCGTCATCTTTCAATAATTGGATCGCGGCAATACCGAGGAATACGGCAAAAATAACGACGCTGATGATAGCGGTTGTATTTAAGTCTGCTAGCGCATTGAATGGGTTTTTCGGAATAAACCCAAGGACCATATCTGGCACGCTGAGGTCAGAAACCTTGTCGAGCAAGCTCGTATTGATGGTGTTCAGCCTGTCCATTTCCTGTGGCCCACTGAGAAGCCCAGCAGCAGAGAGGTTGAAATACTTGCTGAAAAACAGGGTGACAAAAATGCCCACAATGGCTGAAATCATGGTGGTGAAGAGTAGGGTACCAATCGTTAAAAAGCTGATTTTCCCTAATGACGAGGCGTTATGAAGTTTGGCAACCGCGCTAAGAATTGAGATGAAGACTAACGGCATCACAATCATTTGTAACAGGCGAACATAGCCATTACCGACGATATTGAACCATTTAACGGATTCACTAATAACAGACTGGTTTTCTGGCGAGTGGTATACCAACTGCAGTACTAGACCAAATGCCACCCCGACGAATAAACCAATAACGACCTTTTTAGACAGACTCCAGTGGGGTTTACTGGTTTTCGCCAGCAAATAGAGTAGTACTAGAAAGGCTAGTACGTTTAGAGCAATAAATAAATTCATCCCCAATTATCTCCAATATTTCATATGCTTTCTGCGCGCATGTTAACAGGTGCTTTATAACGATCTTTAGAGCTAAATACGATTAAATATAAACTTTAGCTATTAGGCTGAATAAATGAACAATTTCTATGCCTAGCTTTCACTTTTCTGCTAAGTATTGGGCCAGTATAACGCGCACATAACTAAAGTCAGGCAGAAAAATCGCTCGATATGATTCTGCTTTTGAGGCCTTAGTAGAGGAATCGAGAAGCGTTTTTTATAAGGCCAAAAGAAAGGTACGCCTGCAGGAGTAAGGGCATCAGCAAGCAAATGGCTTAGATAACCAATAATCATGGCATGCAGTATATCGGTAGGGATGACTGCTGTTTGGGGAAGCGTGATATTTAGTGCAATAACGCAGAGCACGACAGCAAGAAAGCTATGAGTGAAGCCGCGGTGGCCAAATATTTTGGCTATAGGTAAAGAGATAATTTTTATTCTTCGACCAAGTAGAGAACTAGGATGGTCTATATCGGGTAATAAAGAGGTTAACAGGGCTGCAGGCACAATCTGCCACCACTCCCCCTGAGCGAGGGCTGTAGTAAGTCCTGCTTTCTTAGCAAAAACAATACAAGCAACGGAAAAAGTTAGATGTCCTTCTGCTGTCATATGAGTACGCTTATTTACTGTTTATTTATCCATGGATATTACAGGTAATCAAACATAAAAAGAAGTAGTGACATTGCCACGCAATGTGTTGTTTAACGAATCACACACTATTCCATGATGATGCATTATTTTTTAATTATTATGTTATGTTTTTTTGGCAAGGAGGATGAGGGTGAATAAAAGATAAAAATGATGGCTATTTTATCGCTTATTTTGAGGTAAGTACGCTGACTACATTGGATTACGACTATTATTCTGACATGATGTGAACCGTTTGAGGCAAGACAGCGTTCTTAAATAGGGTTCGATAGCTAGAATGTTAAATGACCCAGCTATAATGATATATCACAACTAAAAACAGTATTACGAAGAGGATTGCATGACCTATCAACAAGCAGGACGTGTGGCAGTGATTAAACGGATTATTGGATGGATTGTGTTCATCCCAGCATTGTTATCCACGATAATATCTATACTGGGTTTCGCTGCGGCGCAAGTGAACGCTGTTTCTAAAGGTATTGGCGCTGTACTGGCGGATATTGTGCGTCTTATGATTGACGTAGCTCGCTTTAATACGCCATTTCTTGATGGATTTTGGAACGGTTCTCCAGTACCGAGTTTGGGAACAGGGATGAGCTCTAATAATATTGGCTTTTATATCATCTACTTCTTGATATTTGTTGGTATGGCACTGAATGCTTCTGGTTCGAGAATGTCGCGCCAAGTTACTCATATTAAAGAAGGGCTAGAAGATCAGATGATCTTAGAAAGAGCGAAAGGTGAAGATGGGCGTACCTTCGAAGAGCTAGAAGAAGGGATCGTATTGCCTAAAATCACGATATTCCGTCAATACTTTTTGCTTTATATATTACCGGTCATCTTTATCATTATTGGTTATTTTGCTATCGACTTTCTTGGCTGGTAGTTGTTTTGATGTAAGGTACATAAAAACCCGGCTAGCCCGGGTTTTTTTATGGCTAACATAATCATTAATCAACGATAAGAACGTGTTCCAATGCATGTTGTGCTATCGGTAAATGCTCACCACCGAAGAGATTACAGCGGTTCAAAAGATAATAGAGCTGATAGATAGGCTGACGCTTAATGAATCCGACAGGCAGGGGCCAGATGCTTTGATAGCCATCATAGATCTGGGCTGGAAGGTGGGCGTGAAGCGGAAGCATTGCAAGGTCACACTCTCTATCCCCCCAGTAACACGCAGGGTCGAATACGACCGGACCCGTTGAGGTTGAACCACAGTTTGCTGGCCATAGATCACCGTGCAATAGCGATGGCTGAGGTTGATGCGAGTTCAATTTTTTCTGAATACGTTCAACAATCTCATCAATACTCCCGAAATTTATTCCTTTCTCTGCGGCAAGCTGTAATTGCCAGCCAATTCTTTGCTCTGCAAAGAAGCTGCTCCAACGTTTCTGCCAGCTATTAGGTTGTGGAGAGGTATTAAGGTCATTATCGAAGTCTAGACCGAATTGTGGTTGGCCTACCCACTGGTGTAAATGTGCGATTTGCTGGCCTAAACAGTAAGCGCTATGAGCATCTAGCGCTTTTTGTGGAAGAAACTCCAATAATAAAAAGCTGTTATCTCTAGATGAACCTAGGCCATAAACGTTTGGCACTCTTACTGTTTTTGTCCGAGAGAGTAAGGCTAGTTGTTCCGCTTCGGCTGAAAATACAGGTAAGTGCTCACGAGAGTTATATTTTATAAAAACCTGATGTTCACCATTACTAATCCAGTAAGCGTGGTGAATATCTCCTCCTGGGAGCTCGGTTTTCTCTTTAATGTCATAGCTGGCATCAAAATATTCACTGAGAAGATGTGTAACGGATTGCAGCATGGTTCACCCCTTTCTGTTGGCAAGATGACTTCAGATGAGCGGGCTTTCTGTATATCAAGAGCACGTTAGCACGTGTAGTGTGGCAAAACTGTGATGATGCAGCTTATGCTCACATAAATCTTCTTATTCCTATTGGAACATCATGCAGTTTTAGAATAGCCCACAATGCTATACGTTGGTTATTTATTCTTCAAAAAGGGGTAGGTATGCTATCGATGTAACTGGGTGATAACAGCAATAAAATGAGCTTAGAGATGGGAAGAATAGATGTGCAGATCCTAATTTTACTATTCTGATGAATTGCTGCGAGGTATTTATCAACGTTGCATTGAGTGATAGCATGGTTGGTTGTGCTATGGGCTTACCTGTAGCTCTCTATTATTAGAGTCCCAAGTGCGTACTAATCTGGCAATTGTAGGCTTGATTTAATACGCCACTCACTGAACTTAAAAACAACATTTTTACTATATGTGGTCTGTCGTGTGGGCCACCACTGTAGATTAAGGAAATACCATGCCTGTTATTACGCTTCCAGATGGAAGCCAACGTCAATATGATCACACCGTTTCTGCATTAGATGTCGCTCGTGACATCGGCCCAGGTTTAGCAAAAGCAACCATTGCTGGGCGAGTTAACGGTGAGCTGGTAGATGCTGTCGATCCAATTGAAAGTGACGCAACGCTGTCGATTATTACGGCAAAAGATGAAGAGGGCTTAGAAATTCTTCGTCACTCTTGTGCACACTTATTAGGACACGCAATCAAACAGCTTTGGCCGGACACAAAAATGGCCATTGGTCCTGTTATCGACAACGGTTTTTACTATGACGTTGATCTCGATCGCACGTTGACTCAGGAAGATTTAGATCTGCTAGAGAAACGGATGCACGAACTGGCGGATAAAGATTACGACGTCATCAAGAAAAAAGTGAGCTGGCAGGAAGCGCACGATACGTTCGCGGCGCGTGGCGAGATCTACAAAATGGCCATTCTTGAAGAGAATGTTAGCCGTGATGATCAGCCCGGCCTGTACCACCATGAAGAATATATTGATATGTGCCGTGGCCCACACGTGCCTAATATGCGTTTCTGCCACCATTTCAAATTACAAAAAATGTCTGGTGCGTATTGGCGTGGCGACAGCAACAATAAGATGCTGCAACGTATTTACGGCACTGCATGGGCAGATAAGAAACAACTCAATGCGTATTTACAACGCCTTGAGGAAGCTGCTAAACGCGACCACCGTAAGATTGGTAAGCAACTTGATTTGTATCATATGCAGGAAGAAGCTCCGGGTATGGTGTTCTGGCACAACGATGGCTGGACTATTTTCCGTGAGTTAGAAGCTTTTGTCCGTATGAAGTTGAAAGAATATCAGTATCAAGAAGTTAAGGGCCCATTCATGATGGACCGTGTTCTGTGGGAGAAAACAGGACACTGGGAAAACTATGGTGAACACATGTTTACCACATCTTCCGAAAATCGTGAGTACTGCATCAAGCCAATGAACTGTCCTGGACATGTGCAGATTTTTAACCAAGGTCTGAAATCTTACCGTGATCTGCCATTAAGAATGGCGGAATTTGGTAGCTGTCATCGTAATGAACCATCAGGCTCGCTGCACGGCTTAATGCGTGTACGCGGTTTTACTCAAGATGATGCTCATATCTTCTGTACCGAAGATCAAGTCCGTTCTGAAGTAAATAGCTGTATCAAGATGGTTTACGATATGTACAGCACATTTGGTTTCGAGAAAATTGTCGTTAAGCTATCGACTCGCCCTGAAAAGCGAATTGGTTCTGATGACTTATGGACTCGTGCAGAAAATGACCTTGCCTCTGCATTGGAAGAGAATGGTATACCATTCGATCTTCAACCAGGAGAAGGGGCGTTTTATGGCCCTAAAATTGAGTTTACTTTACATGATTGTTTGGATCGTGCTTGGCAGTGTGGTACTGTTCAGCTCGACTTTTCCTTACCGGGTCGTTTAAGCGCATCTTATGTAGGTGAAAGCAACGAACGTCAGGTCCCGGTAATGATTCACCGAGCTATTCTTGGGTCAATGGAGCGCTTTATTGGCATCCTGACAGAAGAGTATGCAGGTTTCTATCCAACTTGGTTAGCACCGGTACAAGTCGTGGTGATGAATATCACCGATAGTCAGTCTGATTATGTCGATGAATTAACCAGAAAATTGCAAGACGCTGGCATTCGCGCAAAAGCAGACTTGAGAAATGAGAAGATTGGATTTAAAATCCGCGAGCACACTTTACGTCGTGTCCCATATATGTTCGTTTGTGGCGATAAAGAGGTCGAAGCAGGCAAAGTTGCTGTTCGTACCCGCCGTGGAAACGATTTGGGAACCATGGACATAAATGACGTGATCGAAAAGCTGCATAACGAGATTCGCAGCCGTAGTCTTCAACAACTGGAGGAATAGAGTATTAAAGGCGGAAAACGAGTTCAACCGGCGCGTCCTAATCGCATTAACAGAGAAATTCGCGCACAAGAAGTTCGCCTAACAGGCGTTGAAGGCGAGCAACTTGGCATCGTCAGTTTGAGTGAAGCTCTTGAGAAAGCAGAGGAAGTGGGTGTCGATTTAGTCGAAATCAGTCCAAATGCCGAACCGCCAGTTTGCCGAATCATGGATTACGGCAAATTCCTCTATGAGAAGAGTAAGGCCACCAAAGAGCAGAAGAAGAAACAAAAAGTTGTTCAGGTTAAGGAAATTAAATTCCGACCTGGTACAGATGATGGCGACTATCAGGTCAAACTACGCAACCTGATTCGCTTTCTGGAAGATGGCGATAAAGCTAAAATCACCCTGCGATTCCGTGGGCGTGAAATGGCGCACCAACAGATTGGTATCGAAGTGCTTAACCGCGTGAGAGACGATCTGGCAGAACTGGCAGTTGTTGAATCCTTTCCAACAAGGATTGAAGGCCGTCAGATGATAATGGTGCTCGCTCCTAAGAAGAAACAGTAAGGCATACAAGTAATAAAAGCCATATGGTGTTAACACTATATGGTTTTTATTCGCCTAGCTGATTCGTAATTTTAACAATGCGAAGTGGAATAATATTTTATGCCAAAGATCAAAACAGTACGCGGTGCTGCAAAGCGCTTCAAAAAAACTGCTTCTGGTGGTTTTAAGCGTAAGCACGCTAACCTGCGTCATATTCTGACCAAAAAAGCGACTAAGCGTAAACGTCATCTGCGTCCAAAAGGTATGGTCTCCAAAGGGGATCTGGGCCTAGTGGTTGCATGTTTACCGTACGCATAAATTTTAATCAGATTAAGACGATAGGAGAGAGCATATGGCTCGCGTAAAACGTGGTGTAATTGCACGTGCACGTCACAAGAAAATTTTAAAGCAGGCGAAAGGTTACTACGGTGCCCGTTCACGTGTTTATCGTGTTGCATTCCAGGCTGTTATCAAAGCTGGTCAATACGCATACCGTGACCGTCGTCAGCGCAAGCGTCAGTTCCGTCAACTGTGGATTGCTCGTATCAACGCAGCAGCTCGCCAAAACGGACTGTCTTATAGCCGCTTCATCAATGGTCTGAAAAAGGCTTCTGTTGAAATCGACCGTAAGATCCTAGCTGACATCGCAGTATTCGACAAAGCCGCATTTAGCGCGCTAGTTGAAAAAGCGAAATCAGCTCTGGCGTAAGTAAAAAGAAGAGGGAGTATTACTCCCTCTTTGATTTATCTGGATAAATGTTCAGTCAATTGATATTCAGTGTAATTCATTTTATCAATGCATCTCAATTTGATTAGTAGGGTTATATACCATGGCAATCGTGATTTTCCGTTTCTTCTTTTACTTTAGCACCTGATTTCAGGGGGCTTGTGCGTAAGAGAAGAAACGGAAATAACGCCAAAAGCCTCCACTGCGGAGGCTTTTTTGTTTTTGTCTTAATCATGATAGTTATTTGCCTGTGCAGTGAAAAAAGAGTAAAAGGCTAAGTAACTGTTAGAATAAACAATTTACTTTATTAACTCATAACAATCGGGCCATTTGGCTGGAAAAGAGGATAGCAATGCCACATCTCGCAGAGCTGGTTGCCAATGCTAAGGCAGCCATAGAAGATGCTCAGGATATTGCCACGTTAGATTTGGTTCGCGTGGAGTATTTGGGTAAGAAAGGGCACTTGACGCTCCAAATGACGTCGCTGCGCGATCTGCCAGCAGAAGAGCGCCCAGCAGCAGGCCAAGTCATCAACGTTGCCAAACAAGAAGTACAAGATGCGCTAAATACGCGCAAGGCAATGCTAGAAGCAGCAGTATTGAACGCAAGGCTGGCTGATGAAACTATTGATGTGTCACTGCCGGGCCGCCGTATTGAAAACGGTGGGCTACATCCAGTTACTCGCACTATTGAAAGAATGGAAACCTTTTTTGGTGAATTAGGCTTTTCAGTAGAAAGTGGCCCTGAAATTGAAAGTTCATACTATAACTTTGATGCGCTAAATATCCCTGCCCACCATCCTGCTCGTGCCGACCACGATACATTCTGGTTTGATGCGCAGCGTTTGCTGCGGACACAAACGTCGGGTGTACAAATTCGTACGATGGAGGCACAGAAACCACCAATTCGTATTATCGTCCCAGGCCGTGTTTACCGTAATGACTACGACCAAACTCATACCCCGATGTTCCATCAGATGGAAGGGTTGATTGTCGATCGCGATATCAGCTTTACCAATCTGAAAGCGACAATTCACGAATTTCTGAATAACTTCTTTGAAGCAGAGATGCAAGTGCGCTTCCGTCCATCTTATTTCCCATTTACAGAACCTTCAGCTGAAGTTGATGTAATGGGTAAAAATGGCAAATGGCTTGAAGTATTAGGCTGTGGCATGGTGCACCCTAACGTATTACGCAATGTAGGTATCGATCCAGAAGAATTCTCCGGCTTTGCTTTTGGCATGGGAATGGAACGCTTAACGATGCTACGTTACGGTGTCACGGATTTACGTGCTTTCTTCGAAAACGATCTGCGTTTTCTTAAACAGTTTAAATAAGTCGGGAGTTATCACATGAAATTCAGTGAAATCTGGTTACGCGAATGGGTAAGCCCGGCAATTGATAGCGATGCGCTATCTGAACAAATTACGATGGCTGGCTTGGAAGTTGATGGTATCGAAACTGTCGCAGGTGAATTTACAGGGGTTGTTGTTGGTCATGTAGTTGAGTGTGGGCAACACCCTAATGCAGACAAGTTACGAGTAACCAAAGTTGATGTGGGCGGCGATCGCTTACTTGATATCGTGTGCGGTGCACCCAATTGCCGTTTAGGGTTGAAAGTGGCCTGTGCGACCGTTGGCGCGGTATTACCGGGTGATTTTAAAATCAAAGCGGCAAAGCTACGCGGTGAGCCTTCAGAAGGTATGCTGTGTTCAACTTCAGAGCTGGCGATTTCTGACGATCAAGACGGTATTCTTGAGTTGCCTCAAGATGCCCCAATCGGCATGGATATTCGTGAATACCTTAAGCTCGATGATAAAACTATCGAAATTAGCGTTACGCCAAACCGTGCCGATTGTCTGGGTATTATCGGTGTAGCAAGAGATGTTGGTGTATTGAATAGCTTACCGTTGCAAGAACCGGACATGTCTCCAGTTACTGCGACTATTCAGGATACATTCCCGATCAACGTTGAAGCACCACAGGCTTGCCCGCGCTATTTAGGGCGAGTGGTCAAGGGTATCAATGTTGCTGCACCTACACCGCTCTGGATGAGAGAGAAACTTCGCCGCTGTGGTATCCGCTCCATTGATGCGGTTGTTGATGTGACTAACTACGTTCTGCTTGAACTAGGCCAGCCGATGCACGCTTTCGATCTGTCTAAAATCGAAGGTGGAATTATCGTGCGTATGGCAAAAGAGGGCGAAAAACTCACTCTGCTAGATGGCAATGAAGCAACATTTTCTGCTGATACTCTGGTGATTGCGGATACCCAAAAAGCATTGGCGATGGGGGGGATCTTCGGCGGTGAACACTCTGGTGTGAATACAAACACTCAGGATGTTTTGCTGGAGTGTGCCTATTTCAACCCATTGGCGATTACTGGGCGTGCTCGTCGACATGGTCTTCATACGGATGCCTCTCATCGTTACGAGCGTGGTGTTGATCCTGCGCTACAACATAAAGCAATGGAGCGAGCGACTCGTTTACTGCTTGATATCTGTGGTGGTGACGCAGGGCCTGTCATTGATGTGACAACCGAGGCTGAATTGCCAAAACGTGCAACTATCACGCTACGTCGTACTAAGCTAGATAGCTTACTGGGCCATCACGTTAGCGATGCTCAGGTTACCGATATTCTAAATCGTCTTGGTTGTACGGTGATCCAGGGTGATGAATGTTGGAGTGCCATTGCACCGAGCTGGCGTTTCGATATGGAGATTGAAGAGGATCTCATCGAAGAAGTTGGCCGTATTTACGGTTATAACAACATTCCTAACGTCCCAATGCGTGCTGATTTGGTCATGACCAAGCACCGTGAGGCTGCTCTGCCATTAAAGCGGGTTAGAAACTTACTGGTCGATCGCGGCTATCAAGAAGCAATTACCTATAGCTTTGTTGACCCTAAACACCAAAATATTCTTCATCCTGAAGAAGAAGCGTTAATTCTGCCTAGTCCTATTTCGGCTGATATGTCTGCTATGCGTTTATCGCTGTGGACCGGTCTGCTAGATGCTGTGGTATATAACCAGAATCGTCAACAGCCTCGCGTGCGTCTGTTCGAAAGCGGTTTGCGTTTTGTTCCTGATGCTGACGCAGAATTTGGTATCCGACAAGAGCTAATGCTGGCAGGGGTAATTACCGGCAATAAGAGCGACGAGCATTGGAGCATTGAACGTAGCCCAGTCGATTTCTTCGATATGAAGGGTGATCTTGAAGCGATTCTTGAGTTAACGGGCAAGCTAAATGACGTGCAATTTAAGGCTGAAATGAATCCTGCACTGCATCCAGGACAAAGTGCAGCAATTTATTTATGCGGTGAACGCATCGGTTTTATCGGTGTGGTACATCCAGAAGCGGAAAGAAAGCTGGATCTAAATGGCAGAACAATCGTCTTTGAATTGTTATGGAACAGGCTTGCAGACCGCGTCAT
This sequence comes from Enterobacteriaceae bacterium B14, assembly GCA_000307305.1. Taxonomy (GTDB): domain Bacteria; phylum Pseudomonadota; class Gammaproteobacteria; order Enterobacterales; family Enterobacteriaceae; genus B14. Next base: position 993,064 of record DF158882.1, on the reverse strand, counting down.
TCCTCAATCTCAGGATATTTCACGCTTCCCTGCAAACCGTCGTGATATTGCAATTGTTGTCGCTGAGAATGTCCCTGCAGAGGATGTTTTGGCAGTGTGTAAGAAAGTTGGCGTAAATCAGGTGGTTGGCGTAAACTTATTTGACGTGTATCGAGGTAAGGGTGTTGCTGAGGGATATAAGAGCTTAGCGATCAGCCTAGTGTTGCAAGATACAACCCGTACACTAGAAGAAGATGAGATTGCCGCTACGGTTGCAAAATGCGTAGAGGCGTTGAAAGAGCGATTCCAAGCATCCTTGAGGGATTGAACCATGGCGCTAACTAAAGCTGAAATGTCTGAACACTTGTTTGAAAAGCTCGGTCTTAGCAAACGGGATGCAAAAGATCTCGTAGAGTTATTCTTTGAGGAAGTCCGTCGAGCTCTGGAGAATGGGGAGCAAGTCAAGCTTTCTGGTTTTGGAAATTTTGACTTGAGAGATAAAAACCAGCGTCCGGGTCGTAACCCGAAGACTGGGGAAGATATACCTATTACGGCTCGCCGTGTAGTGACTTTCCGCCCAGGTCAGAAATTAAAAAGCCGGGTAGAAAACACGACGCCAAAAGAGTAAGACATTTATGGGGTGAAAGGGCATCATGCTACTTACCCCATTTACAGGGTATACAATAAAAAAATCCGGGGCAGAATTCTGTTCCCGGATTTTTTCTTTCTTTTTTTTGTGGTGATAAGCGACACTATTTCTATTACCCACTGGTAAACCACTGAGTTGAAACATAGAGATCTCATGCATAAACAAGACTCATTTTCCTTCCTACAAGAGCATCAGAGACGCCGTGATCATTATCGAATAGTGTGTTTAGTGCTCATACTGGCGGTTGCTCTTTTATTGAGTCTGTGTGCTGGAGATGTCTGGATTTGGCCAACCCAATGGTTTGAGCCGGAAGCAGAGCTTTTTGTCTGGCAGCTTCGTTTGCCGAGAACGTTGGCGGTTGTTGTTGTTGGTGCTGGGTTAGCCAGTGCTGGTGCCGTAATGCAGGCGCTATTCGATAACCCACTCGCCGAACCAGGCTTGCTTGGTGTAGCCAATGGTGCAGGTGTTGCTTTAGTGATGACGATCTTACTAGGGCAAGGTTTGCTCCCTATTTGGTTTCTAAGCTTAGCGGCTATTCTGGGTGCTCTGTTTATCACTTTTTTGCTTCTCTCATTTGCTCGGTTTCATAGCATCACCAATGCGCGGTTATTACTGATTGGCGTTGCTATCAGTATCATTTGTAGCGCCCTCATGTCATGGGCAGTCTATTTCAGCTCTAGTTTAGATCTTCGCCAGCTCATGTATTGGCTAATGGGGGGATTCAGCGGGATAGATTGGCGACATAAATGGTTAGTGGGTGCTCTATTTCCTGCACTCATCTGGCTATGCCTACAAGGTAGGGTACTTAATTTATTAGCATTAGGTGAGAGCCAAGCACGTCAATTAGGGTTACCCATTAAGTTCTGGCGAAATATTCTGGTCTTTATTGTGGGATGGATTGTTGGGATTAGCGTTGCATTAGCGGGAGTCATTAGCTTTGTGGGTTTGATTATTCCACATATGTTACGGCTAATAGGAATAACCGATCATCGTACATTATTACCTAGCTGTGCATTAGCCGGAGCGGCAATATTATTACTGGCAGATTTACTGGCGCGTATTGCTATGAATTCTGCTGAACTGCCTATAGGTATCGTAACGGCAACATTTGGTGCACCACTCTTTATCTGGATGCTGCTGAAGCGGGGTGAAATACAGTAATGGTTATTACCGATAAAATGTCCGATGAAAATAGTCCTATTTTAAAGCTGAAAGATATCTCTGTGGGCACACGTCTACTGCCTTTCAGTACAAATATTTATGCTGGACGTTTAATTCATCTCATTGGGCCTAATGGCTCGGGGAAAAGCACGTTATTAGCTCGGATTGCAGGAATGTTGCATGGTGGTGGTACCGTTTTTCTTGATGGATGCAATATAGAAACAATATCGGGAAAAGAGCTAGCGCGGTTACGTGGTTATCTTTGCCAACAACAAACGCCGGGTGTTTTGATGCCAATATTTCAATATTTAGCGCTACACCAACCCCATTCAGGTACACCTCAGGAATGTGAGTCTGTTGTTTCCTTTCTTGCGGATATTCTTGGATTATCCGATAAACTTTCACGGTCCTTAACTGCGCTCTCCGGCGGTGAATGGCAAAGAGTGCGCCTTGCCGCTGCTTTTCTACAAGTTTGGCCAACGCTTAATTCGGATAGTAAATTGTTATTATTAGATGAACCTATGAACAGTTTAGATATTGGGCAACAGGCTGCACTGGATGAATTAATTACTCTGCTATGCAAAGAAGGTCGAACCGTTATTTGTAGCGGGCATGACCTTAATCACACATTACATTATGCTGATGATGTTTTGCTTTTATCAGAAGGTGTTGTGATTAATACGGGAGTAGCAGAAGAAATAATGCAGCCAGAAAAACTAGGGCCATTATTTGGTGTTGAATTTCAAACTTACCAATTAGGGAAACGAAATTTAATTGTGGTGAAAGAAAGAATATCGTAAATAAATATTACTATTTACTGATGAAACGAGCCACTTTTGATTTTTCGAGTATGCTTAATCAAGATTCATTATATTAGCCGGGTAATAACAACGTTAAGGGATAATATGCGAATAAGTCTTTTGGCCTTATTAGGCTGCTTAATTTTGAGTGGTTGTAGCAGCCATTCTCCTGCTCCAAAGGGCAAATTATCCGATCCTATTGTTGTCGTTGCCAATCTTAAAGATCAGTTACGTCAATGGAGCGGTGCACCTTATCGCTATGGTGGTTTGGAACGAAGCGGTGTTGATTGCTCCGGCTTCGTTTTCAGAACATTTCGAGATCGCTTTAATATTCAATTACCCCGAACAACTCGTGAACAAACATCTTTAGGTTCGAAAGTTTCCCGTAGTGAACTGCGGCCAGGTGATTTAGTTTTCTTTAAAACAGGAAGCGGCCGTGATGGTTTACACGTTGGTATTTATGATACAGACCAAAAATTTATTCATGCCTCCACGAGCCGTGGCGTAATACGTTCATCGCTCAATAACGTATATTGGAAACAGGTATATTGGCAGGCACGGCGGCTATAAAATTTAACATATCTTCGAGTATCTCTGTGGTGTGAAATATATTGGATATATTACTTTTACTCCCAGTATAATTACTCATTAGCTTTAATAATGGCAGCATCTTTGATGGCAATAGATAATTATGAGCTCACTTAGGCTTTTTATTTCAGACTCTTACGACCCTTGGTTCAATCTTGCTGTTGAAGAGTGTATTTTTCGGCAAATGCCAACAACTCAGCGAGTACTTTTTCTATGGCGTAATGCTGAGACAGTTGTTATCGGGCGAGCTCAAAATCCGTGGAAAGAATGCAATACACGGCAGATGGAGAGAGATAACATCCGTTTGGCACGTAGGAGTAGCGGTGGTGGTGCTGTTTTTCATGATCTCGGCAATACCTGTTTTACCTACATGGCAGGGAAACCGGAATATGATAAATCGATCTCTACGCAAATTATTCTAACTGCGCTTCGTTCTCTGGATATCACCGCCGCTGTATCAGGGCGTAACGATCTTGAAGTAATGATGGAAGATGGCCTAAGAAAAATATCTGGTTCAGCTTATCGAGAAACGAAAGACCGAGGGTTTCATCACGGCACACTGCTTTTAAATACTAATTTAAGCCGTTTAGCCGATTATCTGAACCCAGACTCGAAAAAATTGGAGTCTAAAGGCATAACATCAGTGCGTTCTAGAGTGGCGAATCTTATCGAACTTTACCCTGATATTAACCATGCCATAGTCAGTAAGGCGATACAGGACGCCTTTTTTGATTATTACCAAGATTCAGCTATGCCAGAAATAATTTCTCCGCAAATTATACCTGATTTACCAGGTTTCGCTGAACAGTTTGCGAAGCAGAGCAGTTGGGAGTGGAATTTTGGGCAAGCACCGGCATTTTCACATTTACTGGAGCAACGGTTTGCTTGGGGCAGCATCGAATTGCATTTTGATGTTGAACACGGGCTTATCAGCCGTGCACAGGTATTTACTGACAGTCTCAATCCTGGGCCATTAGAAGCACTAACTGAAACACTGCGTGGTGTCAGCTATCGGCAGGTAGCAATACGTGAGGCTTGTCTTAAGCTTATGTCTATTTACCCACAGCAACAGGCAGAAATCAGAGAACTGACGCAGTGGCTGTCGCAGGTTGTGCGTTAGTAATCGAGTAACGTTAGAGATAAAGGGAGTTAGAGACAGACGGATTTGAGCAATAAAGCCATAAAATAGCCCTCCCATTACTCCGTGTTATTTCTTGCCGACTCGGCATACACTGGTGGAAAAGGGAGGAACTATGCTGCAATTTGATAATACTTACCACCGCCAGCTTCCAGGATTCTATACCGAACTCATGCCGACGCCGTTAAATGGGGCTCGGCTGCTCTATCACAGTGAACCTCTAGCACAGATGTTAGGACTAGATAGCACATGGTTTGAGGGCGATAAATCCCGTGTGTGGAACGGTGAAACAATATTGCCGGGTATGGCTCCTCTGGCCCAAGTATACAGCGGTCATCAATTTGGCATTTGGGCTGGCCAGCTTGGCGATGGAAGAGGGATCTTGCTTGGAGAGCAAACGTTAAGCGATGGGCGCAAATATGATTGGCATCTGAAAGGGGCAGGAAAAACACCTTATTCCCGTATGGGTGATGGTCACTCTGTATTACGCTCTTCCATTCGTGAGTTTTTAGCTTCAGAAGCACTGCATGCATTAAAAATCCCCACAACGCGAGCATTAACAATAACGACCAGTGATCAGCCTGTTTTTCGCGAACAGCCAGAAAGAGGCTCGATGTTATTAAGAGTGGCAGAAAGCCATATTCGCTTCGGGCATTTTGAGCACTTTTACTATCGCCAGCAGCAGTCACAAGTCAAGATGCTGGCAGACTACGTTATTGAACACCATTGGCCTGAATTGCAAAATGAAAGCGATCGCTACCAGCAGTGGTTTACAGATGTTGTGAAGCGCACCGCAAGATTAATGGCAGATTGGCAGGCAGTAGGTTTCTCTCATGGTGTAATGAATACCGATAATATGTCGATTCTGGGCCTGACCATTGATTTTGGCCCTTATGGTTTTCTTGACGATTACAAGCCGGACTTTATCTGCAATCACTCCGATCACCAAGGGCGCTATGCCTTCGATAACCAGCCCTCTGCAGCCTATTGGAATTTACATCGTCTGGCTCAAGCACTCTCTACGCTGTTATCTCCTGAGCAGTTACAACGTTGTTTAGATGCCTATGAACCGGAGTTGATGGCGGCATATGGACAGAATATGAGGAATAAGCTCGGATTAGCGCGTACAGAAGAGAATGATAACTCACTGCTGGTGGAGTTATTTACGCTAATGGAGCAAGAAAGCCGAGATTACACCAGAACATTTAGGCTGCTAAGTGAGGTGGAGCTAAATAGCCCAATTTGCCAATTACGTGATGAATTTATCGATCGTTCCCGTTTTGATACTTGGCTAAAACACTACCAACAGCGTCTCAAAAGAGAAGAGCTAAGCGAAGAAGCAAGACGAATGAATATGTTGGCACATAACCCTAAGCGTATTTTACGTAACTATTTGGCTCAGGAAGCGATAGAAAAAGCGGAGAAGGATGATGTCAGTGGGTTAGCACGTCTACATCAAGCTTTATTAAATCCTTTTGATGAAGCACCAGAGTTCGATGACTTAGCCCAATTACCGCCAGAATGGGGAAAGAAGCTGGAAATATCCTGTTCGAGTTAAGTAAGTGAAACCCGTATCCGACCAGAAGAAGATAGGACTGGCTACGGGTTCTTCATCTTTTAGAACCGGCTATTTACCGCATTTGCCAGCTTATCTAACAAAAGCTCTGTATCGGCCCAGCTCAGGCATGGGTCGGTGATAGATTGGCCGTAGGTCAGCGGTTGGTCTGCAACGATTTTCTGTGTGCCTTCCATGATAAAGCTCTCAGCCATAACACCTACGATAGCCTGTGATCCGGCCAAAATCTGCTCACAGATATTGTCACAGACATCTAATTGACGGCGATGCAGTTTCTGGCAGTTGCCATGGCTGAAATCAATCACCAAATGTTCAGGCAAGTCGAACTCTCTCAGGCTATCGCAGGCTGTTGCGATATCCGTTGCATGATAGTTTGGCTGCTTTCCTCCACGCATAATAATGTGGCCGTGAGGATTTCCACTGGTTTGGTAAATGGTCATCTGGCCATTCTTATCCGGCGAAAGAAACATATGCCCAGCGCGTGATGCCCGTATTGCATCAATAGCAATACGGATATTGCCATCGGTTCCATTTTTAAAACCAACAGGGCAGGAGAGCGCGGAAGCCATTTCTCGGTGGATCTGGCTCTCAGTGGTTCTTGCACCAATTGCCCCCCAACTCACAAGATCGGCAATATATTGCCCGATCACCATATCCAAAAACTCAGTTGCCGTTGGTAAGCCCATTTGATTAACTTTAATCAGAAGCGCTCTTGCGAGTTGAATACCGTGATTCACCTTATAGCTACCGTTAAGCTCAGGATCGGAAATTAACCCTTTCCAGCCAACGACGGTGCGAGGCTTTTCAAAATAGGTACGCATCACAATTTCTAAACGATCTTGATAACGCTCACGTAACACGCTAAGGCGGGTCGCGTAATCGAGTGCCGCATCAATATCATGAATAGAACAAGGTCCAACAATCACCAACAGACGAGGGTCTGTGCCGTCTAAAATGGCTTCTATTCGCTTACGGGATTGGGTGATCGTATCGACAATTTCCGGTGAAATAGGAAACTTGTCAGCCAGGTCTTGTGGCGTAATGAGACTTTCGATGGGGACCGTGCGGAGTTCATCTGTTTTGGACATAATGTGATATCTCTGATTCTGTTCTTCGCGACGACAGGAATTGCCGGGAAGTGATGGATATCACAATATCGAAAAAAGAGATTTCTGCCTACCGTTATCAGAAGAAAAGGCTGTTTGAAATAACAGCCTAGAGGAAAACGAAGGGTTATTGGGTGGTAAACCTAGTTCATTGACGACGAAGCCCTAAAACTTCCATCAGTTTTACCGCGATCTCTTCAACAGAGTGGTTGGTTGTATTCAGGTATTGAATATTGTGTTTGCGATAAAGTGCTTCTACTTCAGCCAGTTCCATTCGACACTGGCGAATAGAGGCATAACGGCTGTTCTCCATTCGCTCTTGGCGAATAGCGGACAGCCGCTCAGGGTCAATTGTTAAGCCAAATAAACGGTTCTGAAGCGGTTTTAATACCGGAGGCAACACTAAGTTATCCATATCATCCGAGGTAAATGGGTAGTTTGCCGCTCGGATACCAAACTGCATGGCAAGGTAAAGGCTAGTGGGTGTTTTGCCACAACGTGATACGCCGAGCAAAATTGCTTGAGCCTGATCCAGATTGCGCATAGAAATACCGTCGTCATGGGCAAGGGTATAGTCAATTGCGGCGATTCGTGCGTCGTATTTGGACAGGTTACTGGGGGTTAATCCGTGAGTTCTGTGCGCCTCTGGGCTTGGGGCAATTCCTAGCTCATGCTGTAGTGGGGCAACGAGAGATTGAACAATGTCCTGACAAAAACCGGAGCTCTGTTTGATGATATCTCGTATTTCAGGGGAAAGAATAGAGTAGAAAACCAGAGGGCGGACACCAGACTCTAGATAAATCGCATCTATCCTCAATCGTATCTCATTAGCTCGCTCAATGCTTTCAACAAATGGAAGAGTGAATGAGTTCACGATAACAGGAAATTGAGACATTACGGCATGTCCAAGTACTTCGGCTGTAATCGCGGTACCGTCAGATATATAGAATACAGTTCTTTCCACGCTCATTTCCTTATTTCATGATATTTGGGTGCTTAGTGAGTTATCTTTTACAGTAGATAAGAATATTACGTTCTTGCATTTAATTTAAGATTTTATCAAACAGGGTAATAATATTTAGTTATTATCTTTAGTGGCATTATCATTGCAATTAATAATCTACTAAGCAATGAATGATAGCACGATCATATCTTTATCATTAATGCGTTTGATTGATACTTATTTATCCCATAATGAAAAGAGTGGAAATTATTTAATTTGAAAATGTATATATATTAGCCGTTTAAATTAAGTGAACACTTTTTTTATGTGGTTTTTTTAGATGTTTTTTGCTATTGCTAAAGAGGTAATGATAGACAATCGAGATGAATAATAAAAATAGGTTAGGTTGATCGATTCACCTTTGTCTCTTGATGTAAACATTATGCTAGTCTGTTTAAGCTGATGCCTCAGCAATAACAATTTTTTTAATGTACCTTTCTGAATATAAAAAGGATTGTTTCAATGTCCAATAATGGTGGTGACCTGCGTAATGTACTTTGGTACAACCAGCTAGGTATGCATGATGTTGACCGAGTTGGAGGCAAAAATGCCTCTTTGGGTGAGATGATAACGAATCTCTCAGAACTGGGCGTTGCCGTGCCCAACGGTTTTGCCACTACCGCTCAGGCATTTAATGACTTCTTGGAGCAAAGCGGCGTTAATAAACGTATTTATGCCCTGTTGGAGAAAACTGATATTGACGACCTTGATCAGCTCACGAAAGTAGGTGCTCAGATTCGCCAATGGATTGTAGAAACACCTTTCCAGCCAGAGCTAGAAGAAGCGATTCGCGATGCTTATCAACAGTTGTCAGAAGGGGAAAAAGATGCCTCTTTCGCTGTGCGCTCTTCAGCAACAGCCGAAGATATGCCTGATGCCTCTTTTGCTGGACAACAGGAAACATTCCTAAACGTTCAGGGAATTGACGCGGTTATGGTTGCGGTGAAGCATGTTTTTGCTTCTCTGTTCAATGATAGAGCCATCTCTTACCGTGTCCACCAAGGATACGAACACTACGGTGTCGCTTTATCCGCAGGTATTCAGCGGATGGTGCGTTCCGATCTTGCCTCTTCCGGCGTCATGTTTACCATCGATACAGAATCAGGCTTTGATCAGGTGGTTTTCATCACCTCTGCTTATGGTCTGGGCGAGATGGTGGTACAGGGCGCAGTTAATCCAGATGAGTTTTATGTTCATAAGCCAACGCTATTGAATGGCAAGCCTGCTATCGTGCGCCGCACCATGGGCTCGAAGAAGATAGAGATGGTTTATGCCGATAGTAAAGAACACGGTAAACAAGTACGTATTCAAGATGTGGATAAGCAGAGAAGTACCCGTTTCAGCTTAACGGATGATGAAGTTCAGCAACTGGCTCATCAGGCTTTGCTCATCGAGAAACACTATGGCCGCCCAATGGATATTGAGTGGGCAAAAGATGGGCATAATAACAAACTTTATATTGTTCAGGCTCGCCCAGAGACTGTGCGTTCTAATGAACAAGTGATGGAGCGTTATCAGCTCAACTCACGTGGTCATGTGTTGGTGGAAGGCAGAGCGATTGGTCACCGTATTGGTGCTGGTGAAGTTAAAGTTATTCATAACATCAGTGAGATGGGGCGTATTCAGCCTGGTGATGTTCTGGTTACCGACATGACCGACCCTGACTGGGAACCGATCATGAAGAAGGCATCGGCGATTGTCACTAACCGTGGTGGTCGTACTTGTCATGCTGCCATTATTGCTCGTGAATTAGGTATTCCAGCGGTGGTTGGTTGTGGTGATGCAACAGAGAAGCTGTATGAAGGCCAGAAAGTGACGGTCTCTTGTGCTGAGGGTGACACAGGGTTTATCTATCAAGACCTGCTTGATTTCAATATTCAAAGTTCTGAAATTGAAGAGCTGCCTAAGTTACCACTAAAGATCATGATGAACATAGGTAACCCTGATCGCGCTTTCGACTTTGCTCGTTTACCGAATGAAGGCGTTGGTCTAGCGCGGTTAGAATTCATTATTAACCGTATGATTGGCGTTCACCCTAAAGCGCTGTTGGAGTTTGATCGCCAGAGCGAAGAGCTGAAGCAACAGATTAAAGGCATGATTCAGGGCTATGAAAGCCCGGTTGAATACTATATTGCCCGTTTAACAGAGGGGATTGCGACACTGGCGGCGGCATTCTGGCCAAAGCGTGTAATCGTTCGGTTATCTGATTTTAAATCAAATGAATACGCTAATCTGGTTGGTGGTGACATATATGAACCGCATGAAGAGAACCCAATGCTGGGCTTTCGTGGTGCAGGCCGTTATGTCTCTGAAAGCTTCAAAGACTGTTTTGCTCTTGAATGTGAGGCTGTAAAGCGTGTGCGTAATACGATGGGCCTAACGAACGTTGAAATCATGATTCCATTCGTTAGAACCGTTGCTCAGGCAGAGGCAGTTATAGACCAATTAGGCAAAGAGGGATTAAAACGCGGAGAGAATGATCTTAAGATTATTATGATGTGTGAAATTCCATCGAATGCTTTACTCGCCGATCAATTCTTAGAATACTTTGATGGGTTCTCCATTGGTTCTAATGATATGACCCAGCTTACGTTAGGTTTAGATAGAGATTCTGGCGTAGTTTCAGAGCTATTTGACGAGCGTAATGAGGCAGTTAAAAGTTTATTATCAATGGCAATTAAAGCGGCGAAGAAACAGGGTAAATACGTTGGTATTTGTGGGCAAGGGCCTTCTGACCACGAGGATTTCGCAGCTTGGTTAATGGAACAAGGAATAGACAGCCTTTCTTTGAATCCTGATACAGTTGTTAAAACTTGGATGAGTTTGTCTAAATAAGATATATAGAATGTAATATAGCGGTGTAATGCCGCTATATTTTTGCCTATATAAATACACGAGTAGATTAAAAAATAGCCATAGCAAACGTTAGCTAAAAAAAAGCCCATAATTAAATGGGCAAAGACTACACACAGCAACTGGTTTATTCAGTGTCTATTATTTAAGTTATTTAGTTGTTATGTTAAAAGCTAAAGGTAAGTTTATCGCTTATCACTAGATGACATTTGAATAATTTTAATACCGTCACAACAATAAATTTCAAACACTGAATGGAATTAATGTATTAATTATGTATGTTACACGAATCAGCATAAGTAAACAAAGGAAACTTTACTCAATAGATTGATGGCAATTAAATAAATATTTCACTTATCTTAGTTTCCGTTAAAAAAATTATGAAACAATATATCAATTTTATATTGTCATAATAAATAAAGGAAAAGATTTTATTGTGCTATATATAAAGTAATTCTTTGTGATTATTACAATGGTAACTAAAAAATAGATATTAAGAATATGAATATAGTGAAAAAGTGCTTTTCCATGTGTTCATGATGGTAGGGATAAAACAGTGGCTGGCGTAGTTAAACCAATATATCAGCCACTTAGTGTATAATAATATATTAAGGCTATAGTTGCTTATCTTCTATAATACTTTCTTCTGCAACGGGTTGTGGGGCTTCATTAATCCATGCAGAAAGTAATCGGTAAGAAACAGCAAGAACAACAGGGCCAATAAAGAGTCCTATCATGCCAAATGCCAGCAAGCCACCAATAACACCAGACAGTATTAATAAGAGTGGAAGGTCCGCCCCCATTCTTATTAGGAATGGTCTAAGGAAGTTATCCAAAGTCCCTACAATACAGCTCCATACTAATAAAATGGTTCCCCATGTTGCATCACCTGACCAGTAGAGCCAGATAATGGCTGGGATAAGTACCAGTAACGGGCCTAATTGAGCAACGCAGCAAATAAACATCAACACAGTCAATAGCGTGGCATAAGGAATACCAGCGATAGAGAGGCCGATCCCACCTAGAATAGATTGAACAAGGGCGGTAACAACCACACCTAATGCAACGGCGCGAATAGCTTGTGCAGCAAGAATCACAGCATTATCCCCACGGGATTTTGCCAGCCTAACAGCAAAATGACGAATGCCTGCTGCAACTTGTTCCCCACGGCTATAAAGAATAATGCTAAAGAGCACCATCAAGGCACAGTGAATAACAAAATGGCCAAGATGAGCTGCCTGAGCAACGAACCAAGTACTGGTTTGCCCAATATACGGCTGAACTTTAGCAAGAAGCGTCGTGCCACCATCAGCGATCATTGAATGCCATGATTTATAGATATTTTCACCAACGACGGGAACGTCTTGAAGCCAATTAAGCTGTGGGATCTTCCAATTTGTTGGTGTGCTAGCCCACTTTAATAAAGGTGCGCTATTATCGATCATGCTATTTACGAGCAGGGCGATAGGTATCACAAACAGCAGTATCAGTAATAAAGTCATTACTGTAACGGCTAAAGCTCTTTTTCCCCATAAGAGATCCTGTAAACGTAACAGGAGAGGCCAGGTTGCAATCACAACCATACTGGCCCAGGCAAACCCTAATATGAAGGGTTGTACAACCCAAAAACTAGCAACAATCAATATGGTCAGAAACAGCGTACCGAATATGAGTTTGGGTAAGTCTGTTCTATGTGCTGAATCAGTCATCAAGTGAATCTCGTTTGGGGTATGAAAGGTCAAAATAGAGTGAAATACGGCAGTAGCAATAAATATTAACCCTGCGTTAAAGGAGGGTTAATACAATATACTTTATTTTTCGCCTTATTTTTTCAGTGGTGAAAATTCCCTGTAAATCTGAGGATTTTCAGCAAACATAAAACGGTCAGCATTAAACTCAAAATCATTGGCTGTGGCATCAAACAGCATCTGTTTAGTGTTTTCTAAATGCTGCCACATAGCTAGCTTAGCTTCGGATGGTTTTTTATCCATTAATGCTTGTAAGATCTTATCGTGGTCGTCACACCAACTTCGAATAGAGTCTAGTTCAATATGTTCATGCAGTTTTATCCAATAGGGGTTCTGTAAACGCTGTCCCCACATTTTCTCAACAATGCTAATCAGCGCATTATTATGGGTGATTCCTGCAATCTTGACGTGGAACTGATAGTCCCATTCAGAATCACGAAAGCGATCTTCTTTCTGTGCTTTTTTCTGAATATTGACTAACTCTACGATATCTTGACGAGTCACCAGCGTCGCTGCTAATTCAGCAATATTACACTCGATAAGTTGACGAGCCTGTAGCAGTTCAAAAGGGCCAAAGTGGATGAATTCTAACGCTGAGGCTGTTTCAGGGGGCTTTTTCGGTTGATTGGCGATGACATGGATACCAGAGCCTTTGCGTACATCGACGTAACCTTCGACTTCCAGCATGATGATAGCCTCTCGAACAACGGTTCGACTCACGTTCATCTCCTCAGAAAGAAGACGTTCCGCAGGCAATTTATCACCGATACGGTAAATTTTTTGCTCTAAACGCTTTTTAAGCTCAGCAGCAATTTGCTGATACATTCGGGAGGACTCATTGACTTCCACCAATAATTCTCCATGTAGAAAACGGCGTAAATCAGAAGTATATCTGTTTTCCTACTATCGCTGTAAAAATAAATCTTATCATTTGGTTACACAATGGGTCATCATTCTAGGAAATGAGTTAAAAAATAAAGTGGCAGCTTCTTCGCAGAGTGCTGACACTTTATTCGGTCATTAAATCGGACTTATTATGCTGCGGGTTTATCTTCTACAACGATAGGTTTGATATCTTTCAGAACAAACATGTAGATACAGGCGCCGAGCAAGCAGGCTCCGCCTGACACAACCAACGCCGGAACGAAAGAACCCGTGCTAGAGATAATATAGCCAGTGACGATGGGGCCAAGAATACCACCGCAGTTGGCTACCGCATTCTGCATACCGCCTAACAGGGATGTCATGTTACGAGGTGCGATATCACCCGGTAAACACCACAGTGCTGATGCTGCAAAAGCTAATGCAGCATAAGAAAGGCACAGCAGGCCTAACATGACGGCAGTGGAATCTACCAAGCCTGCAAAAGTAATACTGGTTGCTAACAACATCCCACCAACGAGGTTGATTTTACGTGCCATATTGAGGTTATTGGTTTTGCTATACATAAAGTCAGTAAACCACCCACCCAGATATTGGCCCAAAATCCCTGCTAATGGAGGTAACATTGCGGCAAACCCCATTTCTGCCAAGCTCATACCACGCTCATTCATCAAGTAGCTAGGGAACCAAGTGATAAAGAAGAAGATGGCGTAGTTCAGCATGAAGAAGCCGGAACACATGGCGATAACGTTTCGGTAGCCAAAGAGCTGATACCACTTCATCGGCATCGTCTTATCAATTCCTTCTTTTTTCGCCTGCCCGTCACGAATGTAGTTCAACTCTTCTTGAGTAATAGTGGGGTGGTCTTCTGGATCACGGTAGACCGCTAGCCACCAAATTGACCATAGCAAACCCAATCCACCACAAATATAGAAGGCAGCGTGCCATCCCCAAGTGGCAATCGCCCAAACGACGATTGGCATGGCAAACGCGGTACCAAATTTAGAGCCGCTATCGAAGAGTGCGGTGACACGTCCGCGCTCACGATCGGGGAACCACTTCGCTGTTATGCCACTGTTGCATGGATAAGCACCGGCTTCACCAACACCCATAACAATACGAGCAGAGATAAAGGCGAGAGGGGTTCTGGCTAGGCCAGTTGCCATTGTTGCGAGTGACCACCAAATAACAGATACCGCGAGTGTTTTTCTCTGGCCTATGCGGTCAGCCAAAAATCCGGAAGGAATTTGGAAGAGTGCGTAGCTAAAGAAGAAGGCAGACATGATCCAACCCATAGCTTCAGCACTGAGTTGAAGATCCTTTTCTATAACAGGCGCAGCTGCAGACATAACGGTACGGTCAAGATAGTTGACCACTGTCGCCATAAGCATCAGGACGGCGATGTGAAAACGAACCTTACCTTTTGTTTTTATTACCATATTCTATTGCCTCAAAAATGGAGTGACGTCTTTTGGTGATATCCCTAGTGTTGAAACAGATACAGAAGGATTCCGTATGAAATCGTTAACACAATGAGTGAGAGCATATTTTTACTAGGAAGTAGTAAGCCACTCAAAGTGAAAATAATGTTATCTTGTCATACCAATAATAAAATTGATAAGCATCACAATATACCAATCATGATGTGGTTATTATAAAAATAGATTTATTTATTCATTGTTATTAAAGGGTAATGGTTGTTTGTGATTGTGATTGTGATTGTGATTGGTCAAAGTGAGTCAGTTTTTTTAATGATCACATACTACGCCTTAGCTTAATTGGTATGATAAGTTTATGGTGGAGTTTTTTGTTTTTTTAATTGGTAAACCGTCTGTCCTAGCCTTTTATGGCAGACCAATGATTAGATAACCAAGGGTAACAGCGTGAATATGCAACGTTTTATGAGGATTCATCAGCAAGACAGTGTCGCTGTTGCGCTGAGTGACTTGGCTGCAGGTGAGCAGTTGCAAATCGAGGGTAAGAGTTTCACCCTAAAGCAGGACATTGTTCTAGGGCATAAGTTTGCACTAAGAGAGATTGCAGAGGGGGAGACAGTCGTTAAATACGGTCACCCAATAGGGCATGCACGCCATGACATTCACTCAGGGGAGCATGTCCATTCGCATAATCTGGTGACGGGCCTTGGTGAAATTGATAACTATCAGTATCAGCCACATTTTAATGACATCCCGCAGTGGTTTGATGACTATCCGGTATCACTCTATCGCAGAGAAAATGGCGATGTCGCGATTCGTAACGAGATCTGGATTTTACCTACCGTAGGCTGCGTTAATGGTATTGCACAGCAAATATTGCAGCGTTTCTTGCAGGAGACGAAAGGGGCAACGGACATCGATGGTGTTCATCTCTTTACTCACCCATATGGCTGTTCTCAGTTGGGGCAAGACCATCAAAATACGCGAACACAACTACAGAATATGGCTCATCATCCGCATGCAGGGGCTGTATTAGTCGTTGGGCTAGGCTGCGAAAATAATCAGATAGGCGAATTTGAGTCCACGTTAGGTGATTACGATCCGCAGCGTACGGCATTTATGATCAGCCAAAAATGCGATGATGAAATTGAAGAGGGGGTGAGGCTATTACACCAGTTATATGAAGCCATGCGCTATGACCAGAGAACACCGGGGAAGTTTAGCGAGTTACGATTTGGCCTAGAATGTGGTGGCTCTGATGGTTTCTCTGGGATTACGGCAAACCCACTATTAGGGGTGTTTTCAGACCAAACTATTCGGCATGGTGGGACGACAGTGTTAACTGAAGTGCCTGAGATGTTT
The DNA here is from genome assembly GCA_000307305.1 of Enterobacteriaceae bacterium B14. Lineage (GTDB taxonomy): Bacteria > Pseudomonadota > Gammaproteobacteria > Enterobacterales > Enterobacteriaceae > B14. Next base: position 976,783 of record DF158882.1, on the reverse strand, counting down.
GGTGCAGAGCACATTTTGATGAGCCACTGCCAAAATGAAGAGACATTCAGTAAGACTGTCGCAATGGTGAATGAGTTTAAGCAATATTTCATCGCCCATAACCAACCGATTTATGAGAATCCGTCTCCGGGAAATAAAGCCGGGGGGATTACGACATTAGAAGAGAAGTCCTTAGGTTGTACGCAAAAGGCAGGGCTGAGCCGAGTGGTCGATGTCTTACCTTATGGTGCTCGCTTAAGTAAAAAAGGTTTAAATCTTCTCAGTGCACCGGGAAATGATGCTGTTGCAACCAGCGCGTTAGCGGGGGCGGGTTGCCACATAGTTCTCTTTACGACAGGGCGTGGCACCCCTTATGGTGGATTTGTCCCAACAGTCAAAATTGCCACTAACAGTGACCTAGCTATGCGTAAAAAGCACTGGATCGATTTTGACGCAGGAAAGATATTGCAAGAAGAAGTCACGATGCAGCAGCAGCTTGAGGCGCTCTTCTTGCTACTTTGCCAAATCGCTAATGGTGCTCCTGCTCGTAATGAAGTGAATAACATTCGTGAGTTAGCTATCTTTAAATCTGGCGTGACACTGTAACTTAATATATTCGCGAACCTATTATTGATGCTCCGAAGGCTGTTCCTGAACGGGCATCAATGTTTTTATCATTTGCGTGACTCTGCCGTTATTACCTTCATTTTCAGCTCATCTCAGATGAATGGACCAATCCTTTGTTACCGTAATGCAACATCAATTACTTTCGGTATATACTCAAAATTCATTATAAACAGAGTCAGATAACAATGATCCCACTACTTTCTCAATCTCCTGGCGTCGTTCCGCTGGTGGTTGAATATTTAGAAGCATTGAAGCAACACGGATTTACGGGTGATATGGCAACGGGTTACGCAGATCGTCTTACAATGGCGACGGACAACAGCGTGTATCAACTGTTACCTCAAGCTATTATTTTTCCACGTTCAACCAGCGATATTGTTTTGGCTGCAAGAATCGCCGATGAAGAACGTTTCCTCTCACTGCGTTTTGCGCCAAGGGGGGGAGGAACGGGAACCAACGGACAATCGCTTAACAGTGGAATTGTGGTAGATACCTCTCGTTACATGAACCGTATTCTTGAGCTTAACCTCGAAGAGGGTTGGGTACGCGTTGAAGCGGGTGTTATTAAAGACCAATTGAACCAGTATTTAAAACCGCACGGTTATTTCTTCTCGCCTGAATTGTCCACCAGTAATAGAGCCACACTTGGCGGCATGATTAATACGGATGCGTCTGGGCAAGGGTCGCTGGTATACGGTAAAACCTCTGATCACGTATTGAGCGTGCGTGCGGTCACATTAGGTGGTGATATTCTTGATACGCGCGCCATGCCCGTTGCGTTAGCCGAGCAGATAGCTCAACAAAGCAGCACTGAAGGGCGGATATACCGAACCGTGCTGAACGGCTGTCGTGATAAGCGCGAATTGATATTAGAGAAATTCCCTAAACTTAACCGCTTCCTAACGGGGTACGATTTACGGCATGTATTCAGCGACGATCTCCAAACTTTCGACCTGACCCGTATTATTACTGGCTCAGAAGGCACACTTGCCTTTGTAGCGGAGGCGACGCTAGACATTACACCGCTGCCAAAAGTGCGCCGATTAGTTAACGTCAAGTATGACTCCTTCAATTCTGCACTGCGTAATGCGCCTTTTATGGTGGAAGCTAACGCGCTATCTGTGGAAACCGTCGACTCCAAAGTCCTGAATCTTGCACGTGAGGACATCGTTTGGCACTCCGTCAGCGAGTTGATCACGGATGTCCCAGATAAAGATATGCAGGGCCTAAACATTGTCGAGTTTGCTGGAGATGGGCGTGAACTGATAGATCAGCGAACGGATTACCTCTGCGAGCGCCTGGATACGCTGATGCAGGAAGGTCAATCGGGCATTATCGGCTACCAAATTTGTGCCGACCTACCTCAGATTGAACGCATCTATGCCATGCGTAAAAAGGCTGTCGGCTTGCTAGGCAACAGTAAAGATCAGGCTAAGCCTATTCCGTTTGCTGAAGATACCTGCGTACCGCCGCAACATCTGGCTGATTATATTGCTGAGTTCAGAGCACTGCTGGACAGCTATCACCTCCCTTATGGAATGTTTGGGCATGTTGATGCCGGTGTTCTGCATGTCCGTCCGGCATTGGATATGTGCGACCCCCAGCAAGAACTGCTAATGAAAGAGATTTCTGACCAAGTAGTGGCGCTGACGGCAAAATATGGTGGCTTACTGTGGGGCGAACACGGAAAAGGGTTCAGAGCAGAATACAGCCCTTCGTTCTTCGGTGATGTTCTTTACCACGAATTGCGCGTCATTAAAGCGGTATTTGATCCTCTTAACCGCCTTAACCCCGGCAAGATATGCTCTCCTGCGGGTGTTGATGAACCGATGATGAGAGTGGATGCAGAAAAGCGCGGTACGTTCGATCGCCAAATCCCGCTTTCGGTCAGAACGTCATTTCGTGGTGCTATGGATTGCAATGGTAATGGGCTCTGTTTCAATTTTGATGCCCGCAGCCCAATGTGCCCCTCAATGAAGGTATCGGGTAATCGTATTCATTCGCCAAAAGGCCGAGCAACGCTCGTTCGAGAGTGGTTAAGATTATTAGCAGAACAGGGCATTGACCCTATCGAACTGGAAAAGACATTACCGGAAAAGACGCTCTCTCTGACCCATTTGGTTAAGCGAGTGCGTAATGGCTGGCGAGCAAACCGTGGCGAATATGATTTTTCACACGAAGTGAAGGAGGCGATGTCTGGCTGTTTAGCTTGTAAAGCGTGCTCTACTCAATGTCCGATAAAAATTGATGTGCCAGGTTTCCGTTCTCGTTTTTTACAACTCTATCACTCCCGTTATCCAAGACCTGCAAGGGATTATCTAGTTGCTGGGGTCGAAAGCTATGCGCCTCTTATGGCGAAAGCGCCAAAGATGTTTAATTTCTTCTTACGACAACCAGTGCTGCAAAAACTGAGTGAAAAAACGATCGGCATGGTAGACCTGCCTCTGCTTTCAAGCCCGACGTTGAAACAGGAATTAGTTGGGCACCACAGCAGCGCCACAACACTAGAGCAGTTAGAGCAGTTGACAACGACCGAGCGTGAGCCGTATTTGCTCATCGTGCAAGATCCGTTTACCAGCTACTATGATGCACGGGTGGTGGCCGATTTTGTGCGATTAGCCGATAAGCTGGGGCTAAAACCGGTACTGCTACCGTTCTCACCAAATGGAAAGGCACTGCATATAAAAGGCTTTCTGAACCGTTTTGCGAAGACGGCGCAGAGTACGGCGGATTTTCTTAACCGTATAGCACGACTTGGCATACCGATGGTGGGCGTTGATCCGGCCTTAGTGCTCTGTTATCGCGATGAGTACCGTGAGGTACTGGGCGATAAGCGGGGTGATTTTAGTGTGCAACTGGTTCATGAGTGGTTAATTAACCGATTACCAATGTTACCGGAGCAAGAGAAAAAGGGTGAGCCTTGGTTCCTATTTGGTCACTGTACTGAGACGACGGCGCTGCCGACAAGCAATCAACAGTGGCAGAAAATCTTCACTCACTTTGGTGCGGTATTAGAGCCAGTCAGTGTTGGCTGCTGCGGAATGGCGGGCACTTATGGTCATGAAGTGAAAAATAGCCAAAATTCACTAGGTATCTATGCTTTATCCTGGCAGCAGGATATTCGTTCACGGCCTCTGCATCGTTGCTTGACGACGGGATACTCCTGCCGTAGTCAGGTAAAACGGGTCGAAGGGCAACCATTACGGCACCCCTTACAGGCGCTTCTTGAGGTACTGCAATGATTTGGAAACGTAAAGCGACGTTAGATATGCTCAATCAAATGTCAGAAGGGTGCATGGTTGGGCATGTGGGGATTATTTTCACCGCGATAACGGATGACACCATTGAAGCAACGCTGCCTGTCGATAATCGTACAAGACAGCCTTTTGGCCTATTGCACGGTGGAGCCTCCGTTGTTCTCTCTGAAACCTTAGGCTCGGTTGCGGGTTATCTGTGCAGCGAAGGCGATGAGAGAGTGGTAGGATTGGAGGTTAACGCCAATCATCTCCGCGCGGTACATGAAGGGGTTGTTCGAGGTGTATGTCGTGCACTGCATCTCGGGCGGAGCCAACAGGTATGGCAGATCGATATTTTTGATGAGCGGGGGCGAATGAGTTGTAGCTCTCGTTTAACCACTGCAATCATTCGTTAAACGTTGTTTTGCCTGCGGTGATGGGTTGGAACAAAAAAATATTTTACCTAATAGATTTCAGGCTGCATGACAGTAGTTTATTAACCTGTTAGCAGCTTGAAAATAAAGACATCAATGAAGTGCGGGGTTATTTCATGGATTTCATTGAGGGAAAAGAGCTTCAAGTTGAAGATGCAGTCTACTCTTTGCAGTTGGATGGCAAAGGTGGGTCACATCCAATTGAGTTTGATACAAAAATTGATTGTCACGCACCTTGTTGGTTGCATCTTGATTATGCACATACACAAAGTGAGCAATGGATTAGAAGCACGCCGTTGTTGCCAGATACTGTCCGAGATGCCATGGCCGGTGAAAGCCAGAGACCGCGGGTAACGCGCCTTGGCGATGCAGCAATTATCACATTACGAAGTATTAACTTCGACCAAAAAAACCGCCCAGATCAGCTAGTTACCATCCGTGTTTATATGACGGACAAGCTGATTATCTCTACTCGCCACCGTAAAGTTTATGCCATCGATGAGGTTTTAACAGACCTGAAGTCCAACACTGGCCCACTGAATGCGGGAGACTGGTTAGTACAAATCTGCGATGCGTTGACCGATCACGCCAGTGAATTTATCGAAGAACTACACGATAGAATTATTGATATGGAAGATAACCTTCTCGAACAGACCATTCCTGAACGAGGGGAAATGGCGCTGCTGAGAAAACAGTTGATCGTGATTCGTCGCTATATGGCACCTCAGCGAGATGTTTTTTCTCGAATTGCTAGCGAGCGCTATCCTTGGATGGGGGATGATGAGCGCAGACGAATGCAGGATATTGCAGACAGATTAGGGAGAGGGCTGGACGATCTCGATGCCAGCATTGCCAGAACAGCAATATTAGCGGATGAAATCACCTCGCTAATGGCGGATTCATTAAACCGCCGCACTTACACGATGTCGCTATTAGCAATGCTGTTCTTGCCAATGACTTTCTTAACGGGGCTTTTTGGTGTCAACCTTGGAGGAATACCAGGAAATAGCTCTCCGCTAGGCTTCACGATATTCTGTGTACTGTTATTATTGTTGGTTGGTGCAGTTGCATGGTGGTTAAAACGAAGTAACTGGTTGTAGGTAAAGGAAAAAGTAACCTCTTAGGATAAGAAAAAAGAGAGGGAATCCTAATAACTTTGAACCCTGTCATAGTTTACCAAAATGAGGTAGGGCATCATGCGATGGCAGGTGAATGTGGCATCTCGCAATGGACGCCATACTCCATATTGTCTTACTTTCTTTTTGAAAATCATGCAGTACTATTGATTTTTTATATGCCGACACTATGTCGGCATTTTTTTATCGCTATGCTTTAGAGAACATGAATTGCGTTAAAAAAGACAACCGCTATTTCACTTCAATAACGTCTAAACGATCCAATGTTGAAAATGCTATTTCATCTGCATCTTCTGGTTGCCAACCAATGGGTTGTGAAGGGATCTCTTCTCTATCAAATGCTAAATCACCGCCGTCAATGATATCGGAACCGTGGTGCAGCGCTTTAAAATCAAAAAGGGCGGCATCACACAGGTGTGAGGGAACCACATTTTGCATTGCCGTAAACATGGTTTCAACTCTGCCCGGATAGCGCTTATCCCAGTCACGGATCATCTCTTTAACGACTTGGCGTTGCAGGTTCGGTTGTGAGCCACACAGGTTACAAGGGATGATAGGAAAGGCTTTGGCTTCGGCAAAACGCTCGATATCTTTTTCGCGGCAGTAGGCTAGAGGGCGGATAACGATGTGTTTGCCATCGTCGCTCATCAATTTAGGTGGCATCCCTTTTAGTTTTCCACCGTAAAACATATTTAAAAACAGAGTCTGTAAAATGTCATCGCGATGATGGCCCAAGGCTATTTTTGTTGCGCCTAGCTCAGTTGCAGTACGGTAGAGAATCCCCCTACGCAAGCGTGAGCAGAGAGAACAGGTCGTTTTTCCCTCAGGGATTTTTTCTTTGACGATACCATAAGTGTTCTCTTCGACAATTTTATACTCAACCCCCAGCGTATCGAGATAAGCAGGCAAGATATCTTCGGGAAAACCGGGCTGTTTTTGATCGAGATTAACCGCGACTAAGCTAAAACTGATAGGGGCACTTTTTTGCAGACTGCGCAAAATTTCCAGCATGGTGTAGCTGTCTTTGCCGCCGGACAAGCAAACCATAATTCGATCACCATCTTCAATCATATTAAAGTCGGCGATAGCTTCCCCTACATTACGTCGTATGCGTTTCTGTAATTTATTCAGGTTGTATTGTTGTTTGCTTGTAAGGTCTTGTTTGTCAGTCATTTTCAATCACTTTTGTTCGAATGGCGGCACGAGAGGGGACATCGCACTCGCGGGCAGTAAGCAATATATTGTCAGTATGGCGTGTATGGTACGGATTACGGCGGAGAATTTCAGTAAGTTTTACAGTTGGGTTTTATAGTGCACCAGTAGCGGATAGTGAGTAACAAGGTTTCTGTTTCTCTTTTGACATGCGTGGTATGAAAGCAAAGTGGCGTTTCAGAGTCTTTACTCCACCATATTAATCGGTGGAGACACGAGGTTTTACAAGTTATTTGTATTGATAAATGAGTTACGTGAGATACATTTGAATAAATATTGCTAAGTAAAGTATCGATATATCGTTATTGATACTTTTATGAATGAAAAACAATAAATTCTCTCATTGGTAAGTCTAATGTATACTATTTAAATATTTTTTATGTATTAGAGTTTATGATGGAAAAAATGAAAGATAGATATGACTGGGTTGATTATCTTAGGTTTATAGGTATGTTTTATATCTATCTTGGTCATTTTGGTCAGGCTGCGGGTAAGTTATATCCATTTGTATTCACATTTCATGTCCCTATGTTTTTCTTCATTTCTGGATTGATGGTTAAGTCACCTAAATCAAATTCAGATGTGTTGTCATTAACAATTCGATCTTTTAAAAGAATCATGATTCCTTATGCGGTTTTTTCCGTTATAGGAATAGTTTTTCTTACAATAAAAGATCAGCATTCAATAAATAATGTAATGAAAATGATAGAGGTGAGTATTTCTGGTGTCAGGAATAACACACCCCTTGCTACATTGTGGTTTTTCCCTTGTTTATTTGTTGTCTTCGTCTACTACTATGTTCTCAATAGATTAATATCATCCAAACTTATTATCTTTATTATATCTTTGATCATTTACTCATTGAGTCCAGTTTGGTTTGGTAAGGGGATTCCGACTCTTTTTTGGAATATTGATAGCGCAGCATATTTTTTAGTTTTCTTTTCTGTTGGAGCGTTATTGGGAGAGCCATTAACTAAAAAGTGGCTAGTGTTCGATACTCTACTTAAAAAATGTGTATTAGGTTTTGTATGTGTCGTCTCTACGCTTTACTTCGTCGTATGCTATTTCAAAGGAACTTTTAGTTTCTACAAAGGATTACCGTCATTAGAAATGCAGTATTTTTGCTTCTTTTTCGCAGCATTTTTACTTTTCATACCAAATATATTTTTGGCAAAGTATCTTGAGTTTAAAGCAAAAAATTATAATCTGAGTCCGTTACTAATACTTGGAAAGAACACTCTTGCATTGTGTGGTTCTGAGCAGATGTTGAAGTTTTCACTTGTCGCTGTATTTGGTGCCCTTGGTTTAAAGGCTGGCCCTCACAATCCGTTAGAAGCACTTCTGTATACCGCGTTCTGTTTTTTCATTGCGTATTTCAGCATCGTAAAAATGTATCGGTTTTTCACTAAATAACGGATAAAGCCAAAACGCTGACTTGTTTGACACCTCCGACAAATACAGTATTTGTCGGAGGTCATTATGGTTTTTTATCCTTGCAAGCAAACTAGACAGAATCGTATGTGTCTCTTCGCTAGACGTGGGTAAGTAGATCTTTAGCCATGTCCTTCATGAGAGAAGAGATACCCAACACTCCTCAATACTCCACCGTCACACTCACATTATCCGTATAAGTTCCTTGAGGAACTTCGGGCTGTGTTGGATTAATAATCGCCTGATAGGGGATCGTCTGTGTATCACCCGTGCCGGACATAACGACCTTGTTGCTGCTGTCCATAATTGTTGTCCCATTGGACTGGTAAAGCTGATATTGCAAAAAGTTAATCCCATTCTTCATGCGTTTCCATGGCGTGAGATAGTTATCACCATTAGTGAAGTAAACGTTATACCCTTCGGTTTTCGTGCAACTAATCGTGATATTTCTGGTGAGGGGATTAAATTGTGCGACGAAGGCTTGAGTACCGAAATCAACGGTGGCAGGGGTAGTTAATTGGCAATCTTTGTTAACAATCAGTGTAATGTTGGTTTTGCTGGGTTTATCTGTCCCCGAGAATGAGCTTGTTCCTAAACCAATGCAAATATTTAGAATAGCAATGGTACAAAACTTATAGGTCCATAAAAAATTGATCGTATCTCTATAGGTTCCTGAACGAACATTTGCACCTATTGTTGTTCTGATATAAACCGGAATTTGGGCATCAGATGTAGGAAAAAGAGAGATGAGTTGAGAGTTAGAGTAGTCATACTTAGCCCCAATGGTATAGGGGGTCTGATACGATGAGTCTGGATAAATTAGATAAGGAATCGAATCACCAGAGTTATCATCGTTTTTAAGATTTAATGCGTTGTTCGTTGAAGCGATTTTTACTGATAACTCAGATTGCGAAAGCAACCCTGCAATTGTTCCCGAACAATGTGCTCCGCTGGCTCCTTGTGCTTGCAATGGCGTCGTTCTAACCGTAAATGAGCTGCTACTTGGCAATGCAGTTGTACCGTCAGTGAAGGTGCAATCGGCCCAAGAGGATGAGCTGAATAGCATAAGTAGCAGAAAATAGAATGCACAATAGTGAAGTGACCTTCCTTTTTGAATTGCAGGCATTATGTGTACTCCTTAACTATTGTATGTTGATACAGCGCTGAGCATTGAGTTGCTGTATGCCTTTGGTTGAAGGCAAAGTGAACGATACCTGACAACGCTGATTGTCGTCGGCTCGAATGACCGTCAGCGTATTCTCTTTCTCGCTATTTTCCAGATACACATAACCATCCCAGCCGACATAAGCAATGACATGGCCGTTACTCTGCACAAGACTACCTTTTTGTATTGGGTTCCCATCTGCGCCTAATAAGCTAAAGCTGACGGAATTAACCTCTTTGACGGGGAACTTGACGAGATAACCGCTTTTTCCCTTGATAACTGGGCTTTGATTAACGTTACTGACACTGACATTCTCTGGCAGATTAAGAGGGTTAATTTCAATATTGGCTTTGTAGTAGGAGGTAACAGAAGGGAGCAATAGATGCCCGTTTGTATCGGTCTTACCGATAAGTTGGTTCTCATAACTTACGGGAATATCCGCATAGCCATCGGTAGAAATAAGTACGAAGGCATCTCCTATTTGATTGGTGGCATAAAAACTCGAATCCATCACCACAAACGAGCCTAGTGCTTCTGCCCAATGTGTATAGCTACCATCGTTACCGTAGATACCCGCTCGGGTTTCTATCTTTTGTGTGCGCCATGCGATATCAGCTTGGCGATAAGGCGCCGTTCCATCGCCATAGACCAGATTCACGCCAAGACCACCATCGCTGGGGACTGAACGGCTATAGGCGAGCCGATTACTCCATTTGTTCTCTGTATCCCTTGTCCTGCTGGCGCTCACCGTTCCACTTGAGCCTAAAGGCATAGAGAGTAGAAGCATCGCATTCATGCCACTAGCACCGATTTCACGGTTAGCCGAGGCGTAAAAACTGATGTCTTTCCAAAAATTGAAACTATAAGACAAGTTAACGAGCCGTGTGCGCTGGTTCGCGTTATCTCTCACATCAAAATAGCCTGCCCCTAGAGAGCCATATTCGCCCAAAGAGAGGCTGCCGGTGAGTTGATCGGAACGGCGCTGTATTCCGTAACGGCCGGATTGGTCGTAAGTGGAGAGGTCACTAAAATGATTGCTGCGTAATGACCTACTTGCATTAACGCTAAAAGAGCCAGACGCATAGCTATATCCGAAGGTCACCTGATCGCCTGAGCCACCATTTTTAGTCACGGTGGTTGCCTCATTTGCATCATCATTCTCATCTATTTGGAGGCTTTCGCTGCTGTTGCTGTTTCGGCTACGGGTATAAGAGGCATTTAATATCCCTAAATGACCTAATTGAACATCAAGACCAGTGCCTCCAGCCGCGAGTTTATTGGTGCCTTCAGCCCTGCCTTCTATGGTGAGCCAGTTCGTGAGGCCATAACGTGCAACTGCGGAGGCCGCGCCATTCCCGTAATGGCTAGAGCGGATACCGTAATCTTTGCGTAGTGTGCCAACGGAGAGGCTGTAATCAAACAGCTGTCTTTTTAACAGGGTATTGGCAACATAAAATGGCACGGTAGTAGTGACTTTTTTGCCTAGAGCATCGGTTGTTACCACGGTCGCTTCACCTGCACCATTAATATAGGGAACGGTGTTAAAGGTGAAAGGGCCGGGATCAACGTTTGCGCTACTGGCTCGATAGTTATTAATAAAGAGATCGACGCTGCTGGGAATGGCGGCCTGGCCAGAAAATTGTGGCAGTGGATACGTGACAAGGTCGGGGCGCGTGGTGAAATTTCTGGCCAGTTGGAAACCCGCCATGCGCACAGCGCTGCTCCATGCAAGAGAACCTGTGATTAAATCACCCGCGGTATAGCTAATAATTTTTTCTTCATCGTCATAGCGCCACTGCGTGTCGTAACGGAGGTAGCCCTGTTTGCTATTTTTACGGTCTTGGGCATTTAGCGATTCGCGATACGTTCCGGTATTACTCAGCGTGCCATATTCGCCAAATAAACGTTGTTCGTTCCACGCAGCTACATAGCCGTTGTCCTTTCTTTTTGCTGGCTGATTTGCATAGATATCGTAGTTAAAGATAAACCCTAGGCTACTCATGGCTTTAGCGATCGCAGGCGTACCACCGTCACCACCAATCTCTTGATTAGGTAACCATTCGGAAGGCACTTGTAATAGCAGTCGCTGGTTGTTGCTATCGTAGCTAACAGTAATGTTATCTAACGTATCGAGGGTAACAGGCTGTTTTGGGGGAGCAGTGACCGGCAGTTTTAGCTGGCTAAAATCTTCAGCGCTAATGATGTAATGCCCTTTTTCATAGTTAACGGGCACCACTTGTTTAGTGGTTTGCCCGTTAACGACTAATTCCAAGTACAGAAGGGCATCGGGCATGGTAACAGGCAATGGTTCCTCAGCAGTAAGACCAAATGAGGCGTAACCAGAGCTCAATAACATACCCAATAGACAAGATATTCTTGTTCTGCGTCCAGGAAAAGGCATATTCGTACCCGCTCTCAATTAACGATAGGTTAACTGTTGAGTTTGTTCGTTATCGTTAATTTTCACCTTGGCTTGCCAATTTGCACCAGTACTGGCTCCGTCAGGAAGCTGCCAAGACATTTGTGCGCCAGGTAAGACATAGCCGAGCAGGCCAGGGATCGCCGATTTAGATTGGCCTCCGTTCACAAAGGTAAGTTGGGATAGTCGTGCATGAACATTGCCCTGATTAGTAATTTGTATCCAGTTTTTGCCGCTTTTCTGCATGATGCTGTACGACAGATTAGGTTGTGATGCAGTTGATATGTCACGGTTTTTCTCAGGATTCTTTTTGGTCCAAATACCCTCGCCGCTGACAAATAGAGGTATGGAGTAGCGCATTTGAAATTTCAGCCCCATTGGCTCTGTTTTTTCTTCTTTGACATCTGGCCTTGGGATTTCATCAACAAAAATGCGATAGGCTTGCTCTTGATTAGCGGGAGTATCTTTCGTTTTTACTAGACGAATAAGCTGTTTTTTCCCCGGCTCTAGCAGCAAAATAGGTGGGCTTGGCATCACATCATTCTGTTCAACATATAACTCTTCACCTTGATTTTGCATCCACTTTTGGACTCGGACCTGCAAGTAGATCGTGTTTTTATCCTGATTCTGTAACCAGAGTGCACTGGCTTTTTGATCGTGTTCAATCACTGGGTCAATAGGCCAAATCAGAACAGCGGTTTGGGCGTAAGCCGTATTTAAAATAAGTGAACTGCTTAATGCAGTTAGGGCTATCCAGCGCATAAGTTTTCTCTCTTACTATTTCTAATAGGTAATAATGACCGTGACGGTATCGTTATAAGTGCCAGCTGCGGGTGCGGTTGTGGCAGCGTAGAGATTGGCATAGACCTTATATTCGGTAACAACGCCAGTTGCTGTCACATTCATGGCGTTGCCGCCGTTGGCGCCACTTCCCCATGCAGTACTAAAATTAGCGTTTTGAAAGAGCTGGTAACGTAATTTTGTTGCTCCTCCTGATTGCTGTAAAAAGCGTCCCCCGCTGATAGAACCGCCTGCATTTAATCCCGCATCTAATCCAATGATAAGCGGGGTGCCTAATGTGCATTTTAAGACTACAGAGCCAGAGTTTGGTGTGGAGGTAAGGGATACCTTCGTGGCTAAGGTATTTACTGTACCGAAGTTCATTGAGCCGAATGTTGTAGTGTCAGTGCCAGATGAACCAACAATGCAGCCATTGGCTATCACTGCTTTTACTTGAAACGAAGCGGATTTACTGAGTTCGTTGGCACCAGAATCTGCAAACAATGGCCTTGCGAAGCCAAGCAGCAGCGTTAGGGCAGCAAAGTGCAGTAAGGGTTTATATGGGTGAGAAAAAGCGTAATAAATAGTCATGGCGATCACCAACTCACCGTCACTTGAACTGCATCGGTATATAAGCCTATTGCAGGTGTCGTTTGAGCGCTGATTAGGCCATAGACAGGCAGATAGTCATCATTGCCGGTAGCGGATTGAGTTATGCCTATTAGGTTATCCCAAATGACACTGTGGCTAGCGTTGGTATATAAGTTGTAAGCGATAGACGCACCCACACCATTTACCCGCATTAAGCGGTTATTGATGTTGCCACTTTGCCCTGGCCCGAGTACGACTTTGTAAGGCAGGCCTGTGGTACATTTCACGCGTATTGCGCCTGCATTACTTTGTCCGGTGACGGTAATCGGCGTTTTTAATGAGTAAGCGGAGCCAAAATTCAACGTACCAAAGCTAGGGTTGGTTTCTCCCACACCTGCTTCACAGGAGTTAACAACGGTGACGACAAGATTGATTGTGGCGTTTTTCGTGACAGCGTAGGTAGATACAGGATAAGAGAACCCAATCAGACAGGCTGAAATAGTCGATATCTCTCTGAGAGAGGGGGCTCTATTCATCTCTTTATCCATATAAAAAACGATACCCGATATACGTTGTATGACTAGGGTGCTAATCGCTTCGCGAGCCACTCTGTCATACGAAGACGTGAGGGTATAAAAATGATTAAGAGCCTACCTTGCTACTGTTTGCCGAGTAGACTCTTAGACAATTGCTGTTATTTTTATATTTAAAATGCAACGGTAACGATAACTGTATCGGCGTATGTTCCTTCACTCGGTGTTGTTTGCTGTAGCACTTGTCCGTAAACAACCAACGGTTCGTCTGAACCTGTACCAGTACCGTTATATACGGTACCGCCGTTTGCGCCGTTGCCCCAGATCGTTGAGCGAGAAGCATCCTGGTACAGCTGATAGTTGATAAACTCAGCCGTTCCACCCGCCATACGGCGTTGGTTACCTGCTGCATTTGCACCGCTATTCAGTGCGACGGTATATAACGTACCCGTGGTACAGTTAACCGCAAGTGCACCAGAGGCACCTGTCGATTGAGCAACGATGGTATTGTTTAACAGAGGGTATGAACCAAAGTTGAGGGTACCGAAGTTGTTAACTGAACCAGTGGTTGTACCGCCGTTGACTTCGCAGCCCGCACCAATTGTAATTTGCACGCCTAGCTGGCCAGAAACTTGCCCAGTTGCTTGCGCATTACCCACAGTAAATAAACTCGCACCGCATAGCATAGCCAAAAGCTTATAACGCATAATGTCATCCTTATTGATAGTGACATGCTCTTTGTCGTTGAAATGGTATGGCACTAGCTACACTCATTATTTGACTTTAGAATCAGCCATTTTAATCACTTATAAATAAGAGATTTGAGTTTCATTTTATTGCCACCGCTCCAATGACTTTGATGGTAATGTAATAAAGGCTCCTTTCGATTTTTTATAAAAAGGAACCGGTCATCATTGAGTCGAATGTTGTATTAGAAGAAAAATTACATTTCCAACGCAAAATTAAATAACCAAGTAGAAGTATGCATAAATAATGGCAGTGTTAGCATGTCATCAAAACTATGCTGTATAAAAAACCACGAGTGCAGAAAATAACTTTTCATCATCAAAAGCGTAGTTCAAGTTTACTAGGCGCGCCAGTTTTTCTTATGTAAATCATGGTGTAGCTGTGCATAGATTTCAAATGCTAAAAAGGCAGAAACAGAAGAAGGGTTGTACTGTTTATGGGTGAAACTATTTCTTGGAATTAAGGTAAATCAATGAGTAAAATATTTCTTATCGTTAAGGTAAAAGAAATCAATTTAATTTATTTTAAGTATTTTTCAATGTAATTGAATTAATAAATATAATAAAAAGTATAAATTATAAAATCAATGAAGATACGACGATGAGTATGTGTCGGCTTATTTGAGAATAATCTTAAAATGGATTTTTTATATCTCATTTATTAGAGGGGAATATTGCCGATGGAGTGCATCAATATATCCATCGGCAATCAAATTATAACCCGCTAGGGCGGTGAGGGCAGCGCTCTAGCAACTCGACATTGCCTTCTGCATTCAATTGTTCTAGATAAACATCAAACCCCCATAGACGATGTAGATGTTTCAGTACTTCTCGGCGGCTATTGCCTAGTGGTGCTCGTTGATGGGGGACATATCTTAATTTTAGTGAACGATCGCCGCGTACATCGACATCCCATACCTGAATATTGGGTTCGATATTGCTCAGATTATATTGAGCAGAGAGTTGCTCTCTCAGCGCTTGATAACCTTCATCATTGTGAATTGCAGTAATCTCTAGATAGTTATTGCTGTCATCATCCATGACGTTAAACAACCGAAAATCTCGCATGACTTTTGGCGATAAGAACTGGCTAATAAAGCTCTCATCTTTAAAGTCTCTCATTGCAAAATGCAGAGTATCTAGCCAGTTTGATCCTGCAATATCGGGGAACCAACGGTAATCCTCTTCTGTCGGTTCTTGGCAGATACGCTTGATATCTTGAAACATGGCAAACCCTAGAGCATAAGGGTTTATGCCACTGTAATAGGGGCTGTTATAAGCTGGTTGGCTCACTACATTGGTGTGGCTATGCAAAAATTCCAGCATAAAGCGATCTGTCACTTTGCCCTCATCGTACAGATGATTCAGGATGGTGTAGTGCCAAAACGTCGCCCAGCCTTCGTTCATGACCTGAGTCTGTTTTTGCGGATAAAAATATTGGCTAACTTTGCGTACAATCCGCAAAATCTCACGCTGCCAAGGTTCCAGCAGAGGGGCATTCTTCTCTAAGAAGTAGAGAATGTTTTCTTGAGGCTCGCTAGGGAAACGGGATACCTGCTCTTTACTTTCTAATTCTCGTTTCGGCAAGGTACGCCAGAGAGAATTAACCTGACTCTGTAGGTACTCCTCTCTAGATTTTTGGCGTGCTTTCTCCTCTTCCAGTGAGATTTTCTGTGGGCGTTTATAGCGGTCTACGCCGTAATTCATCAACGCGTGGCAGGAATCGAGAAGCTTCTCAACCTCATCTACACCGTAGCGCTCTTCGCATTCGCTAATATAGTGCCGAGCAAAAAGAAGGTAATCGACAATAGAGCTGGCATCTGTCCAGCTACGGAATAGATAGTTATTCTTAAAGAAAGAGTTATGGCCGTAGCAGGCATGAGCCATAACCAGTGCCTGCATGGTGATAGTGTTCTCTTCCATTAAGTAGGCGATACAGGGGTTTGAGTTAATCACAATTTCATAGGCTAATCCTTGTTGCCCATGTTTATAGAGTTGCTCTGTCTCAATGAACTTTTTACCAAACGACCAGTGGGTGTAGTTGATCGGCATCCCAACGCTGGAATAGGCATCCATCATCTGTTCGGCGGTAATGATTTCGATTTGATGAGGGTAGGTTTCCAGCCGATAGTGGTGAGCGACACGGTTGATTTCTTCCAGATACTCTTGTAGCAACGGAAAGGTCCAGTCTGGTCCATCACTTAACTTTTCGACTGCTTTTGTAGGCTCTTGTATTTTAATTGCCATCAGCGCATCCCCTTATGATATGGATATGAACGCGTGCAATGCGCGACCATATTAAAAGCGTAGTTCAAGATAGCGAGGTCGCTAACTACCTGACCCTATTATTAATCTATTTTTTACGTCGTAATTTTTGGATGAGCGGGCGTTATCCGCATCGGTACAAAGGAAAGCGCCAGTGAAAGTATCACTGGCGCGTGAAGGCTAAACTTTAGTGTGAAACAGCTCGCGGAATACCGGATAGATATCCTCTTGTTCGCGTATTGGCTGCATCGTAAAGTTTTCAAACTTCTCTTGCAGGCTTTCATACTGCCGCCACAAGGTTTGATGAGCCCGGCGAGTGATCTCGATGTAGCAGTAATACCTCACAACCGGCAGTAATTTTTGGGCGAGTAAGTCGTAGCAGAGCGGTGAGTCATCTGCCCAGTTATCGCCATCCGATGCCTGAGCCGCATAGATATTCCATTGTGCTGGGTTGTAGCGCTCTTTGACTATCTCATCCATCAATTTCAGGGCACTGGAGACAATCGTCCCCCCGGTTTCTTGCGAGTAGAAGAACTCTTGCTCACCGACTTCTTTTGCCTGTGTATGGTGGCGAATGTACACCACATCTACGTTTTTATAAGTGCGGCTCAAAAACAGATACAGCAATATATAAAAGCGTTTCGCCATATCTTTGGTTGCTTGATCCATCGAGCCTGACACATCCATTAGGCAGAACATGACCGCTTTGCTTGATGGCTCTGGGCGGCGTTCGTAGTTGCGATAGCGCAAATCGAAGGTGTCAATAAAGGGTACTTTCTCGATTTTCTGACGTAGCTCTAAAATCTCTTTGCGTAGTCTATCTTCTTCTAGCAGTTGAGCTGGTTCACTATTTTGCAGCAGGGCTAACTCTTCTTCTAGTGAACCTAACTCTCTACGTTTACCCGCTGTCATCGCCGTGCGACGAGCGAGGGAGTTTCGCAGCGAGCGGACAATGCTGATATTGGCAGGTACGCCGTTTGCAGAATAGCCTGCTCGGTGAGTTTTAAACTCTGTAAGCTGCTGATACTGCGTTTTGCGCAGATTCGGCAACGCTAAGTCTTCAAACAGTAAATCCAGATACTCATCTTTCGATATCTGAAAAACGAACTCATCGCTTCCTTCGCCATCTTGGCTGGCTTGGCCTTCTCCAGCACCACCACTTCCGCCACCGCCTTGAGGGCGTTCGACGCGATCGTTTTGAATAAACTGATCGTTACCCGGATGAACACGATTACGGTGTCCTCCTTGCCCTTGCTGGAAGAATGGCTCATTAATATCTTCAGTGGGAATGGAAACGGATTCGCCACTCTCTACGTCAGTCACCGAGCGTTTATTTATCGCGTCGGAAATAGACTGCTTTATTTGTGACTTATAACGGCGCAAGAAACGCTGGCGGTTAACCGCACTCTTGTTTTTACCGTTTAGCCTCCGATCGATGAAATACGTCATAATATTCCCCCAACGATCTTGCCAACAACCCGTTGTTATATATCTTAAGAGCCTACTTTCGCAGGCCCTTACTCCGATAATAAACGTCTCAGGTCAAACAACTGTTATGAAGATTTTCTCACTCGCAGATACCATTCGCACAATAAGCGAACTTGTTTGCGGGTATAGCCTTTCTCCATCATACGGTCGACAAAATCATCATGTTTTTTCTGCTCATCCGTTGAGGTTTTTGCATTAAATGAGATAACCGGTAAGAGCTCCTCTGTATTGGAGAACATCTTTTTCTCAATGACTGTGCGCAATTTTTCGTAGCTGGTCCAGTTAGGATTATGCCCATTGTGGCCTGCACGGGCGCGTAGAACGAAGTTGACTATTTCGTTACGGAAATCTTTCGGATTACTGATCCCCGCCGGTTTTTCAATTTTTTCTAGCTCGGCATTTAAGGCTTCGCGGTCAAAAAGTTGTCCAGTTTCCGGATCACGGTACTCTTGATCTTGAATCCAGAAATCGGCGTAGGTGACATAGCGATCGAAGATATTCTGGCCATATTCAGAGTAAGACTCTAAGTAAGCGGTCTGAATCTCTTTACCGATAAATTCAACGTATTTAGGGATTAAATGGCCTTTCAGATGCTCCAGATATTTCTCTGCCAGCTCTTGTGGGAACTGCTCACGCTCGATTTGCTGCTCTAATACATAGAACAGATGAACCGGGTTCGCTGCGACTTCGACGTGGTCGAAGTTGAATACGCGGGATAGAATCTTAAATGAAAAACGGGTAGAAAGGCCGTTCATACCCTCATCAACACCTGCGTAATCACGATACTCTTGGTACGATTTCGCTTTAGGATCGGTGTCTTTCAAGCTCTCTCCATCATAGACCCGCATCTTAGAGTAAATGCTAGAGTTCTCTGGGTCTCTCAAGCGAGACAGGATAGAGAAGCGAGCCAGTGTTTCCAACGTTCCCGGAGCACAAGGCGCATGGGTGAGTTCACTGTTATTCAACAGTTTCTCGTAGATTCGCATCTCTTCGGAGACACGCAGGCAGTAAGGTACCTTGACGATGTAAACACGGTCTAGGAAGGCTTCATTGTTTTTGTTATTACGGAACTGTACCCACTCGGATTCGTTCGAGTGAGCCAGAATAATCCCGCTGAACGGCAGGGCAGAGATCCCCTCAGTACCGTTATAGTTGCCTTCCTGAGTTGCAGTGAGAAGAGGATGTAGCACTTTAATCGGTGCTTTAAACATCTCCACGAACTCCATCAGCCCTTGGTTAGCACGGCACAGCGCGCCAGAATAACCGTATGCGTCAGGGTCGTTCTGGGCGAAGTGCTCCAATTTTCTAATATCAACCTTGCCGACCAGTGCGGAGATGTCTTGGTTGTTCTCATCACCGGGCTCGGTCTTAGCAATGGCAATTTGCTCAAGAATAGATGGCCACACCTTCACAACTCGGAATTGAGTAATGTCGCCGCCAAAGTCGTGCAGGCGTTTTGCCGCCCAAGGTGACATTACGGTGCCGATATAACGCTGTGGAATAGCGTACTCTTTTTCCAGAATGCCGCCGTCTTCAGCCGGATTGAACAGACATAGAGGGCTGTCGTTAACAGGGCTGCGCTCTCCATTTGCGCTCAGTACATAAATAGGGACACGTTGCATCAGCGCTTTCAGGCGCTCAGCCAGTGAGGATTTACCACCGCCCACAGGGCCCAGTAAATAGAGGATCTGTTTCTTCTCTTCCAGCCCTTGGGCCGCATGTTTAAGGTATGAGACGATCTGTTCAATGGCATCTTCCATCCCATAAAACTCTTCAAATGCAGGATAGCGAGCGACCACTCGATTCGAGAAGAGCCTTGATAGACGGGGGTCTAATGCGGTATCGATCATCACAGGCTCACCGATAGCCATCAGGAGTCGTTCTGCCGCATTAGCATAAGCACTGCGATCTTGTCTGCAAATGGCAAGAAATTCTGGCAGTGTGAACTCTTCATCCTTGGCAGCTTCATAACGCTGGCGATAGTGATCAAAAATGTTCATAGGTATGCCCGTCCTTCTTTAGTACGCACAGTGATAAGGAAAAATAAGATTTAGAGTATGAATCCCCTTAAGAGGCCGTGCGGTTGAGTCATTTTTTCTCATCTATCGTTTCAGTAAATGTTTTGAAGCGAACAGATTTGAGAGACATCTGCTTACCTAACAACGGCCTCATAAGATCAAGCTTAGTTGGCATCTGAATAATTTCCTCATCTCTGATTAAATTTACACGAAAAATAACTTCGCGTTTTTTAAGGCGTTTTAGGGGCATAAGAGAGAAGCGCGATGGTACGTGTAGGCAAAGGCGTGAGAGTGACATTTTTCTGTCATAGAGAAAGTGTAAGTCTGGTTATTTTTTTGAAAAATTATGTAGCATGAAGCGTTAATCGTAACGAAGGCATCCGTTCTACAATTCGCGGCTGGTGGTTTATTAAAAACAAAGGTCTATTTTAAATGAAATTATCTACATTCAGCCTCGCGTTAATGGCAGGGCTATTTGCTCATGCTTCGGTGGCAGGCACATTATCTCTAGGCGCTGGGGTATTGGTGACACCAAGCCCTTATAAGAGCGGCCAAGATCGTGTCTATCCTGCCCCTATCATAAATTATGACAGCGACAGCTTTTATGTTCACAGCCTAACCGCAGGCTATTATTTGTGGAATGATGACTCAAATAAGCTTTCTGCAATGGTGTTCTATTCTCCATTGCATTATGACCCGAGCGATAGTGACAGCTTAGCAATGAAGAGCTTGGATAAACGACGCTCAACCCTGATGGCGGGTATTGCTTATCAACACGAAGAAGAGTGGGGTAAGATCCGCGCTGCGTTGGCAGGGGATACGTTGAATAACAGTAATGGTGCAACGGCTGATTTGGCTTACCTCTACACTTTTCATGTTGGTGATTTTAGCGTGACACCCGGATTGGGTGTGAACTGGTCTAGCGAAAACCAAAACCAATACTATTACGGTATTAGCCGAGCAGAATCTCTCCGCAGTGGCTTAAGTAAGTATGATGCAGATGAGAGTTGGTCACCTTATGTGGAGCTGGCGGCGAACTATTCCATTAATAAAGAGTGGAATGCATTTTTCTCCGGGCGTTACACTCGCTTAGACAGCGAAGTGAAGGACAGCCCGATGGTTGATAAATCATACGCTGGAATGTTGATAAGTGGCGTGACGTATACGTTCTAGTGATGAATTGCCGCAGGGGATCTCATTGGCTGAAATGCCCTGCAGCGATAAATTAAATATCACGTTTTAACTTTTGAGCCGCACTTTCTAACATCTTATCTAAGCTTGAGTGCAGTAACTTCGTTTTTATAGGCTTACTTTCTACACTTAACTTTGAACCAATCTTCCTGTCCATCGTGTAAATGTTTACTACGCCTTCTTTGTGCTCATAGGCTAATAGCCCATCAATGGGCATATCCTGGTGATCTGCGAATTTATACAAAACCGTCTGCATTTTACGTTTTGCTACGCTATCTCCATTTACAGCTTTACGTACGTCTTCAATAGATAACCCGACAGGTACGGAATAGAGATAAATGACGCCAACGTTGGAGTCATCATCTGCATTGCAGAGAAAGCATGCCTTCCAATCGGGTGAAGGGGAGGACATTTTACGCAGTTCTATCACCATTTTTTGCCCATCTTGATAGGGTTCTTCAGAGATATCTAAAAAAGCCAAGCGGTATGGGCCAGGGTCGCCTGCAAAAGAGGTAGAAACGGCGCACCAAAATAGGGTTGAACATAATAGGCTAGTACGCAGTAGTGTCTTTATAAGCATAAAAATAGAATCTTTCGTTAATGGTTATTTTGGCTACGGAATATAGAGCAGATTGTACTTAGGTTAATCTTATTAAACCATTTGATAAATCTGATTAATGTAATAGATGCCAGTGCACAATATCCCTCAGGAATTAATCACCAAAAACAGGGGCGAGCAATCACACTGTGCCCCCTATTTATACTTAACTATGTTTACGGCTACGTATCGTTACTGAGAGCCTTGATGGTGATTCCGCGGTAGCCACCAACGGTTGGCTAACTCGTGCCGTTTCAACGCAAACCATTGTCTGATAACCGTTATCAGGCATGTCTGCTAAGGTCTGAGCAATTTCTTCTCCGGGGTTCCAAGCCACGACATCGCTATGATGGTGATGGTGAACTTCGATAGTGCGTCGTAATGAAGGGTCTACGATGAGTGAGCTGTGTTCTGGATGAGTATAGACGCGGTCGGTTTGACCATTAAAGGTTAAATCCTCAGATTGAGTAGATTCATTACCTGCGACTTTATCGATGAATGGCCCGCCTAATCCACTGATTTTAATCTGGCTGATATCGCCAATTTGGAAATAGGTATGCAGCGCAGCGGTAGCTTGATAATCACCGTGGGATTCAAGCTCAATTTCACAGGTTTCACCTAGCTTGAAACGAGCGAGCAGCGTGAAATCATGTGGCCAATGCTTCTTGGTTTCTGCGGACTCTTTTAGTGTAAAAGTGAGTATGACACCAGAGGCATCTTCATCGTGTGCAGTAAGCTCCCAAGGTAGAATTCGAGCGAACCCGTGAGACGGTGTGGCAATCTTGCCAAACCATGGCCAGCAAATAGGTACACCACCGCGAATAGCCACCTGTGGCGTAAATGCTGTGGTTTCACTGAGCCAAATAACAGGCTGTTCGCCTTCAGGTTGCCATGCTAATAAGTGTGCGCCTTGTAGCGAGATAGCTGCGCGCACTTTTGGGTGATCAATAACGACAGCAGTAAGCTGATCTAATTGGCGAAGGGATAATACAGAGCTGATTTTTTCAGTAATCGGTAGAGCAAAGATATTTGTCATTTGATTGGTATCCGAATAGTAAAAGCGGCCCCTTAGCATTAAGGGTAAGGCTAGAATATTGTCATTAAAAACCAGTAAATAACATAAGACAGAGGTAATAAAAAAGGGCGGCTAAAAGCCACCCTTAATATTAATTACTCATTGCTAATTACTTAGAGATACGAGCAATCAGGTCTAGAACTTTGTGAGAATAGCCAGTTTCGTTGTCATACCAAGAAACGAGTTTTACAAAGTTGTCGTTCAGAGCGATACCTGCTTTGGCATCGAATACTGAAGTGCAAACTTCACCGTTGAAATCGGTAGAAACAACGTCATCTTCGGTATAACCCAGGATGCCTTTCAGCTCGCCTTGTGAAGCGGCTTTCATTGCTTCACAGATTTCTTTGTAAGTTGCTTTCTTCTCGATACGAGCAGTCAGGTCAACAACAGAAACGTTAGGGGTAGGAACGCGGAACGCCATACCAGTCAGTTTACCGTTCAGCTCAGGGATAACTTTACCTACAGCTTTAGCCGCACCAGTAGAAGAAGGGATGATGTTCTGAGATGCACCGCGGCCGCCGCGCCAATCTTTATGAGATGGGCCATCAACAGTTTTTTGAGTAGCGGTAGTTGCATGAACAGTGGTCATCAGTGCTTCAACGATACCGAAATTGTCGTTCAGTACTTTAGCTAAAGGCGCTAAGCAGTTAGTGGTACAAGATGCGTTAGATACGATATCTTGGCCAGCATATTTGCTGTCGTTGACGCCCATTACGAACATTGGGGTGTCATCTTTAGAAGGACCAGTCAGAACAACTTTTTTCGCGCCAGCAGTGATGTGCTTACGTGCAGTTTCGTCGGTCAGGAATAGGCCAGTTGCTTCAGCAACAACGTCAACCTTAACTTCATTCCACTTCAGGTTAGCTGGGTCTCTTTCAGCGGTAACACGAATTGTTTTACCGTTTACAACCAGATTGCCATCTTTAACTTCTACGGTACCGTTGAAACGGCCGTGAGTAGAGTCATACTTCAGCATGTATGCCATGTACTCAGCATCTAACAGGTCGTTGATTGCAACGATTTCAATGTCAGAGCGCTCTTGAGCAGCACGAAAAACGATACGTCCGATACGGCCAAAACCGTTGATACCTACTTTGATAGTCATATATTCCACCAGCTATTGATTAGTGAATAAAAGGTTGGTTGTAAAATTACAAAAACCTTGCCAGCCGTCAAGCGGAATCGTGTCAATTATTGCGAAAAGTCAAAACTCAGTCTGTTTTTTTTTGCAGTAATTGCACGCTTCCTAACACGTGATACTTCATCCTAATAATGGGAGGAAATATCTGATAAAAAGCTGACCTCAGCACTATTTGTGAACTGCGTCACAAAACTTAGGCAAATCAGTCAATACGGCCTATAGTTTAGAGGAAAATCGGCTGAGATGTTGTTAATTTTTTGTTATTATCGACACCATTCGCACTCATCCACACACGCCGTAAAAGAGGGATAGAGTAATACCATGGATAGAGCCTCAGATTCTGAACAAAAACCGTTAAACGAAGTGCAGCATTACGTAACCCAAGAACGGGGTACCGAAGCGCCTTTCAGCGGCAAACTTCTACACAACAAGCGTGAAGGAACATATCGCTGTATCTGCTGCAACACTCTATTATTTGTCTCCGATAGCAAGTTCGATTCTGGCTGTGGTTGGCCGAGTTTTGATGCCCCAGTCAGCCCTGATGCTATTCGCTATATTGATGATTATTCTCATAATATGCACCGAGTCGAGATCCGGTGTGCACACTGTGATGCCCATCTTGGGCATGTGTTTCCCGATGGTCCACCGACCACTGGAGAGCGTTACTGCGTCAATTCTGCTTCGTTGAATTTTATCGACGATGAGTCTGGTAGCAGTACATTAGGCTAGTTTATTAGCACGATTAAACTATCTTAACAGAAACGATTCAGCTTTTTGTCGAACAATACAAAAAAAGCACAAAAGGAGCGAAGGTCATGCAGGCCGAAGAGATTGTTGAGGCGATGACGCCGGAGATTTACCAGCGTTTGGTGACGGCTGTTGAGTTAGGTAAATGGCCTGATGGCGTTGCGCTAACTAACGAGCAGAAAGCGTATAGCCTACAAGCTGTCATGCTCTGGCAAGCAAGACATAATGACAACCCCGAACATATGACGATAGGTACTGACGGGCAAATTACGCTAAAGAGCAAGCAAGAGCTTAAACAGCAGTTTTTGTCAGAGCTTGAGATCCCTATCAAGCAGGGTTAAGTATTGGGAACGTCGTAGGGTAGAAAGAGAGCTGGTGCAGCCGGCACCAGCCGATTGTCGTTGTTATAACGCCGTGGATACTTGTTTCACCATAATAAATTTTGCGCCTTTGTCTGCCATCACCTGTAGGGCATTGGAACTGTCCTGTGGCTGGAGATTGACCCCACGGCAGCCATCGATGATCACTGTCACATCATAATTTAACGCCAGCGCATCCAGCACAGTAAATTTTACGCAGTAATCTGTTGCCAGCCCCATCACAAATAGCCGTGTCACATGATTCTCTTTTAGCCAATCATCTAGCTCGGTTTTTATCCGTCTACCATTATCGAAAAAAGCACTATAGCTATCTACATCGATTTGTTGGCCTTTACGGACAATTTTGGTAACAGCGGACTGATGGAGTTTGGGATGAAACTCTGCGCCAATCGTCTCTTGTACACAATGTACCGGCCACCAGACTTGTGGCAGATCGTTCAGCATGCCAATTTGGCCTACTTGAGTACCAGAGTTAGCGGCGAAGCTGCGGTGTTCTGCAGGGTGCCAGTCTTGGCTGGCAACGATAGGTAACTTTCTTTTTTGAAAGAGCGTGATAGCCTGATTAGCAACATCAATAACACTATCCCCTTCAGGAACGGCAAGAGAGCCGTTCTGGCAAAAGTCATTTTGTAAATCAATAAGTAATAGTGCTGAGTTCATCATGCTTTCCTCAAAGCCTGCCTATCAGAATAGGCGTTTACTCTATATATTTTATTCGGTAAGTTCGCCGCGTAAATTCTGCTGCATTCTTTGGCGCACCTCTTCAGGTGAAAGGTCTGCGCTTAATAAGTAATGTAGTTTAGTCAGAGCGGCTTCTAAGGTCATATCTGAACCACCAATAACGCCAGCATTAGCCAGCGCATTGCCCGTCGCATAACCGCCCATATTTACCTGCCCAGAGAAACATTGGGTTAGATTAATGACGATAATTCCGCGCTCGGAAGCGAGTTTTAATTCACTCAACAAATCTTCTTTTTGTGGAGCGTTGCCTATGCCATAGGAGCGAAGAATGAGAGCTTTTACCGGCTGGCGAAGGAAATTGGCGACAACTTCTGCTGAAATCCCAGGGTAGAGGGTAATGACACCAATAGGCTGAGGGCTTATGTCATGCACTATTAAGGGGCCAGTATGCGTAAGCTCAGTCAGTGGGGTGATGTGCTTAATGTGTATGCCTGCTTCGAGCAACATAGGAAAGTTAGGCGAAGCGAAAGCATCGAAGCCATCAGCGTGAGCTTTAGTTGAACGGTTACCCCGATACAGTTTGTTATTGAAAAACAGGCTGACTTCATTAATCGGGTAGTTCGCCGCTAAATAGAGCGCATTGAGCAAGTTTGTTTGCCCATCGGATCGCAACTCAGCTAAGGGTATTTGTGAGCCGGTGACAATCACGGGTTTGTTCAAATTCTCTAACATAAATGAAAGTGCAGATGCGGTGTATGCCATCGTATCTGTACCGTGCAAGATAACAAACCCGTCATATAAATCGTAGTTAGCCTCTATATCACTCGCAATAGTTTGCCAGTCGGTAGGGGACATGTCTGAAGAGTCAATCAGAGGATGGTATTCGTGGATAGTGAAGTCGGGCATCTCTTGGCGGTGGAATTCAGGCATGAGTGCTAATTGCCGCTGTAGGTGACCAGAAACAGGAATGTAGCCATGTGCTGAACGTTGCATCCCGATAGTGCCACCCGTATAGGAGACGTAAATAGACCTCTTTTTCATGAGAATTATCTCTGACACTTAAGATAGCGTGAATTATAGATTGATAGCGGAGGAAAAAAAGCCCGGTGATTCACCGGGCTAGAAAATAGAGCAAAAAAGAGAGTAATTAGCGAATATTTGAGCAAGAGAAACAGATAGCGTAACGATTTTGTGGGTCGTTAAGCTCGCTAAATACCCCTGGCTGCTGTTTAAGTGCCTTCGCCATCTCGATAAGCGGTGATGGCATCAGTACCTGTAAAGATTCCGGTAATGATGCAACCACGGATGCAGAGAGTTCGTTGAATAGCGAATCGAAGAGACTAGGTTCGGTGAGATACCAATCCAACTGATAGTCTTTTACTTTTGCTAGTTCGGCGGCTTTCTTCACTGCATCATCAAAATCGCCCAACTGATCGACTAAACCGTTATCTTTAGCATCGCTTCCTAGCCATACCCGGCCTTGGGCAATGCTGTCGATCTGCTCTGGTGTTTTGTGACGGGATTCTGAAACAATTGATAAGAAGCGTTTATAGCCACTTTCAATACTCATTTGCATGAGTTGAGAGAACTCTTCGGGGAGCTGTTTCGTTGGCGATATATCCGCTAATGGTGAGGTTGCCACGCCATCGGTATGTACGCCAATATAATCTAGTGAATTCTCAAAGGTGGACACCATTCCGAAAATACCGATAGAACCAGTGAGCGTACTTGGGCTAGCAATAATATAGTTCGCAGGTGTTGAAACCCAGTAACCCCCAGACGCCGCTACCCCCCCCATAGAGACAACTAAAGGCTTGCCTGTTTTACGCAGGGCGAGCAGCTCGTCACGGATCGTTTCTGATGCAGTAACACTTCCGCCTGGGCTATTGACTCGAAAAACAACGGCTTTGACGAAAGGATCGAGGCGAGCAAGCCTGATTTCCTCTGCGGTACTGTCGGCACCGACCATACCTGGAGTCTGTTCTCCGTCGATAATCGCGCCATTAGCGAAGATAACGGCAATTTTATCGCCGTCAGGTTGTGTTACTTCTGGCTGTGGGGAGTAATCATAAATGCTGATATTGTTAAATGACTGAGTCGCACTGTCCCAGCCAAACTGTTTAACCATCAGCTTTTCGACATCCGCTCGGGTCACTAAACTATCGACCAGATTATTTTTCAGGGCATAGTGGGCCATATTGCCATCACTGGCAGTGAGTTTGGCAATCATCTCTTTCGCATCTGGGTAAAGCTTATCCGGCGTTGATTTACGATTTTTGGCCACGGTTTCAGTATAGTTGGACCATAATCCACCCAGCCAGCGGCTATCGGCAGCGTATGCCTCGGGCGACATACTATCTCGAAGATAAGGTTCCACCGCAGACTTATAGGTTCCGACACGGAAAATATGGGTGGAGACTTTCAATTTATCCAACATGGATTTGAAATAAAGCCCGTTGGTTGCCAAACCACGTTGTTCGACAGCGCCTTGAGGCGAGAGATAGATTTTGTTGGCGAAGCTCGCAAGATAATATTGGCTCTGGCTGTAACTATCACCTATCGCATAAATCGGTTTTCCTGCATCCCGAAACTCTTTTAGCGCTTTGCCTATATAGCTTAATGATGGCTGGTCGGCACCGATAAAATCATTCAAGGTTAATACGATACCGGTAATTTTAGGGTCTTTCTTCGCTTGGCGTAGCGTCTCGACCACGTCGAAAAGGGAGGTTTCCTGCATACGTGAATCAGACGAACCAAGCAGGCTTTTACTTAATGCCCCAAGATGGCTGTTTACTTTCGGGGTATCAACAATGACACCGCTTAGATCGACTAGTAATGCGCCTTTTTCTTGCTCAACATTTTTTGGCTGAGACTGAAAATAGAACAGGCCGATGATACAAATTACTAATAGAACAAATAAGTTTAAAATAAACTCTCTGATAAAATTGAGTGTTCTCCATATCACACGGAAAAACCCGGTGAATAATCTCCAAATTGCGCGCATGCCGACTCCAGATAACTCTTAATTTATGGCTTTATCCTAAAGGGCTACTCCAAAAAAGCCAACAATTGAAAAACGGATGGTGTATCTATTTTCTGCAACTGTAACAATACATCAAGCTATGTTAACTTGGCGTAAAATTTCAGATGGAGAAAACCATGGATGCTTTAGAGCTATTACTTCAACGTCGTTCTGTATCAAGACTGGCTGAGCCAGCCCCTTCAGGGGAAGCACTGGACAATATTTTTCACGCCGCTATGCGTGCGCCTGACCATGGCACATTAAAGCCTTGGCGTTTTATTGTTATTGAAGGTGAAGGGTTAAAACGTTTTAGCCAGTTGCTGGAGAGTGCGGTGCTTGCCAATGGTGGGGATGAAGAAGCATTGGAGAAAGCGAGAATGGCACCGTTTAGGGCTCCGCAGATTATTACGATTGTGGCGCATTGTACTGAGCATCCGAAGGTGCCGATCTGGGAGCAAGTAGTGTCTGCTGGGTGTGCGGTGCAGGCGATGCAGATGGCGGCGGTTGCTCAAGGGTTTGGGGGGATCTGGCGCTCGGGGCCGTTGACGGAGCATGAGTTGGTGCGAGAGGCGTTTGGGTGTCGGGACGAGGACGAGATCGTAGGGTTCTTGTATTTGGGGACGCCTCAAGTGAAGCCTGTGAGGGTGAAGGCTGGGGAGTTGGGGGAGTTTGTTGGGTATTTTTGATATTTTCGATATTTTTTGAGATGGGTGAAAGGTTTCGGTAGCGGTTTTGTCTCCGTATTTCCATATAGCTCTTTCAGCCGCTCCCGACTTAAGGGGCCGCCGCCCCTTAAGAATCCGGGCTTTTAGTGCACTCTGTACGCAAAATTGCGGTTGCTTCGCAGCTTCCCTCAGCATCTCCTCCGATTGCGGGTCGGCGGGATTCGCCATCCATGGCTCATGCCCACCTCAATCGCACGTCGTGTGCGATTATCCCTATCTGCGGAGATACTTCGGCGCAATTTTTAATGCTCGTTAAGTGAGGTTGGCCGTATTACATTTTTATGTTTTGGGTGTTTGGTTCGTGGGGCGGGGTTGGGTTGTTTGTATTCTTATGTTTTTGGGTGATGTTTTCTTATTGCTGTTTGAGAGAGTTGCTGATTTGGCCGTTTTTCTCTGTGGGTGCTTTGCCGGATTATTTTTCTCTGCTTATCAAGGTGGGTTTAGCGGGGTACTATATGGGATTCGATATCGGTTTTATTACAGGCATGTGCCGTTTAGCGTCCTGCTGGGTGGCAAAGCAAGAGGAATTCATTATGGCGAATACGTCGGTAAGGCTCACTCAATATAGTCATGGCGCAGGTTGTGGCTGCAAGATATCTCCCAAAGTATTGGAAACGATTTTGCATAGTGAGCAGGCGAAGTTTGTTGATCCTCATCTGTTAGTCGGTAATGAAACCCGTGATGATGCAGCGGTTTATGATATTGGCAACGGTGTTGGCATTATTAGTACCACCGATTTCTTTATGCCCATCGTTGATGATCCGTTCGATTTTGGGCGTATCGCTGCAACCAATGCGATCAGTGATATTTATGCGATGGGCGGTAAGCCTATTATGGCTATCGCGATTCTGGGGTGGCCGGTTGATAAACTGGCACCAGAGATCGCTCAACAAGTGATTGAAGGCGGGCGTGCTGTTTGTCGCGATGCCGGTATTTCACTGGCTGGTGGGCACTCAATCGATGCCCCTGAACCGATTTTTGGTCTCGCTGTAACAGGTATTGTTCCCACTGAACGAGTGAAGAAAAACAGCGCAGCAAAAGCAGGCTGTAAGCTCTTTTTAACCAAGCCGTTAGGGATTGGTGTGCTGACTACAGCAGAGAAGAAGAGTCTGCTCAAACCTGAACATCAAGGTGTCGCAACAGCAACCATGTGCCAACTGAATAAGCCCGGAGCAAGTCTGGCAGATATCGAAGGAGTTACTGCTATGACGGATGTAACGGGGTTTGGTCTTTTGGGCCATTTGAGTGAAATCTGTCTTGGTTCTGATCTACAGGCAACAGTTTGGTTTGATGAAATCCCGAGATTGCCAGAGGTTGAAAGCTATATTGATCAGGGTTGTGTGCCAGGTGGTACGGGGCGTAACTTTGAAAGCTACGGCCATCTCGTAGGGGAAATGACGGAGTTACAGCGTAAGTTGCTGTGTGACCCGCAGACGTCCGGTGGTTTGCTTATTGCCGTTCTACCTGAAGCTGAAGAGGCAGTAAAAGCCGTTGCCGCTGAACATGGCCTGACACTGAGTGCGATTGGTGAGTTACACACCCCGCGTGAAGGGCAAGCCATTATAGAGGTTCGTTAATGTCTGGTAGCCTTTTAACCGTGCGTCCTGACGGTGTCGATTATCGAAAGATACTGCTCTCTGATACGCCTCTTATTGATGTTCGTGCACCCATTGAATTTAAACAGGGCGCCTTTCCTACCTCCGCTAATCTTCCATTAATGCTAGATAGCGAGCGTGAGGCTGTTGGGATTAGCTACAAACAGGAAGGGCAAGAAGCTGCATTAGCATTGGGGCACCAGCTTGTTTATGGTGAGGTTAGAGAGGCACGGATGGCGCTATGGAGGGAAGCGTGCCTGAAAAATCCCAATGGCTATATTTACTGTTTTCGTGGTGGGCTACGCTCGCATTTAGTTCAAGAGTGGTTGCATGCTGAAGGGCTGGATTATCCGCTGATAGAAGGGGGCTATAAAGCACTACGTACCTTTCTGTTAGGTGTAAATCAGCAGGCTGCCAGTGAGCCTATTACACTGATCGGTGGTAATACTGGCAGCGGTAAAACACGATTAGTACGCGAAATAAAAGGCGGTATTGATTTAGAAGGTGCCGCTCATCACCGCGGCTCTTCGTTTGGCAGAACCCTCGTTCAGCAAACGTCACAAATTGATTTTGAGAATCGGTTAGCCATTATCTTATTGAAAAAGCAGGAAGAGGGTACCCATCACTGGGTATTGGAGGATGAAGGGAGGACGATTGGTTCTAACCATGTTCCTCTGGATATCTACGACAGTATGCAAACGGCACCTGTCGCCGTTATTGACGACCCTTTCGATGTACGTGTTACACGGTTACATGAAGAGTATGTTGACCTGATGCGAGTTGAATTTGAACGCTGCTACGGTAAAGAACAAGGGTGGGCGGCATTTGCCGAGTACCTACGTCATGGCATGTACGCCATTCGCAAACGTTTAGGGATGGAGCGTTATCAAGAATTGGCGAGGGTTATGGATGATGCACTACAGACGCATCTAAGTACCAACAAAAGTGACAAACATTTAGATTGGTTGATCCCGTTGCTAAAAGACTATTACGACCCAATGTATACCTATCAATTGAGTAAAAAAGCAGACCGCATCGTTTTTCGTGGCGACTACGCCGAGGTTAGAGATTATTTATTATCTAGCGGTGAATAATGCGACTGTTTATTGCCGAAAAACCTAGCCTTGCCCGCGCTATTGCCGATATTTTGCCCAAACCACATAACCGAGGAGATGGCTATATTTCCTGTGGGCAAGGACAGGTGGTGACATGGTGCATCGGGCACTTATTAGAGCAAGCAGAGCCAGATGCATACGATAGTCGTTATGCACGCTGGTCTTTAGCTGATCTCCCTATTATCCCCGAAAAGTGGAAACTCAAGCCGCGTGATTCTGTCGCTAAACAGCTGAATGTCATTAAAGGCTTGTTACTTCAGGCCGATGAAGTCATTCATGCAGGTGACCCCGATCGCGAAGGGCAACTTCTGGTGGATGAAGTGCTAGATTACTTAGAGCTAGCGCCAGAGAAACGCAAAAATGTGCAGCGCTGCCTGATTAATGATCTCAACCCCCAGGCTGTGGAGCGAGCCGTAGAACGGCTGAGAGAGAATCGAGAGTTCGTGCCTTTATGTGTTTCTGCATTGGCGAGATCTCGTGCCGATTGGTTGTATGGCATCAATATGACCCGCGCTTATACTATTTTAGGGCGCAATGCAGGTTATAACGGCGTGCTCTCTGTGGGAAGGGTGCAGACGCCAGTGCTCGGGCTGGTGGTTCGGCGTGATGAAGAGATCGAAAACTTCGTGCCGAAAGATTACTTCGAAGTAAAAGCGCATATTGTCACGCCGAATGATGAGCGCTTTGTCGCTCAGTGGCAGCCAAGTGAATCCTGTGAACCTTATCAGGATGAGGAAGGGCGCTTATTACACCGCCCTTTAGCAGACCACGTGGTGAATCGAATTGGTGGTAAACCCGCTATCGTGACGTCGTATAACGATAAACGCGAGTCTGATGTTGCCCCTTTGCCTTACTCTCTCTCTGCATTACAGATTGAAGCGGCTAAGCGTTTTGGCTTGAGCGCGCAAAACGTGTTAGATGTCTGCCAGCGGTTGTATGAAACACATAAACTGATTACGTATCCCCGCTCAGATTGCCGCTATCTTCCCGAAGAGCATTTTATCGGGCGTCATGCCGTCTTGAATGCTATTGGGGCGCATCAGCCAGCTCTCTACCCGCAGGAGATTGTGGACTCAGAACGGCGTAACCGCTGTTGGGACGATAAAAAAGTCGATGCTCACCATGCCATTATTCCTACCGCTCGTAGCAATAAGATCAATCTAACGGAGAATGAGCAAAACGTTTACGGCCTTGTTGCTCGGCAGTACCTCATGCAGTTTTGCCCAGATGCGATGTTTCGCAAATGTGTCATTGAACTGGATATTGAAGGTGGTAAGTTCATCGCTAAGGCGCGTTTTCTGGCTGAAGCAGGTTGGCGTACGCTATTAGGTAGCAAAGAGCGTGACGAGGAGAACGATGGCACACCGCTGCCCGTCGTTGCCAAAGATGACACTCTGCTCTGTGAACGAGGTGAAGTGGTTGAGCGGCAGACTCAGCCACCACGGCCATTTACCGATGCAAGTTTGCTTTCTGCCATGACGGGGATCGCTCGCTTTGTGCAGGATAAAGATCTTAAAAAAATTCTGCGGGCCACGGATGGGCTAGGGACAGAAGCGACCCGAGCAGGGATTATCGAGCTATTGTTTAGACGAACGTTCTTATACAAGAAGGGACGGAATATTCATTCCAGCGATGCGGGAAGGGCGTTAATCCATGCTCTACCTGATATTGCAGCACACCCAGATATGACGGCGCATTGGGAGTCGACGCTGACCCAAATCAGCGAGAAACAGTGCAGGTATCAGGATTTCATGCATCCATTGGAAGGAACTCTGCACGATCTGATCCGACAGGCTAAAACAAGCAGGCCCCCGCAATCGTTTCGTGGTTTGCAAGCCGCTGCACCACCGGAGCCGAAGAAAGTACGAAAACCTAAGGCAAAAACGAAGCCTAAGGCAACTAAATAGCAGAAGCAGCACACCAAGCGTAGTGGGGTGACTAGCCTTTCTATGTTTGGTGTGTTGAACACATCAGTTATAGCGATTTTTGTGCAATATAGGCTTCGAGCAGGGGAATATCTGCTGGGGCGAGTGGATAGTGAAAGGCTTGTTTCGGTGTGACCCATGCGAGCTGAGCGTGGCACCGATGCAATGTCAGCTCGCCAGTAAAAGCCTGAACTTGCCACGCGTGTAACACAATATGCTTTTCAGACAGAGCTAGTTCACTAGAGGCAATATAGTCGCCTATCTGAGCATCAATCGAGAGCTCTTCTCTTAGCTCTCTGCGTAACGCTTCTGATTGAGTCTCTCCTGTTTCCACCTTTCCTCCGGGAAACTCCCAGTAGCCACTGAGTTCACTGCCAGAACTTCTCTGGGCTAATAAGATCTTGCCGGAGCACTCGATAATTGCAGCGACAACCTCAATTGTTTTTTGCATGGATTCCATTTCAAATAATGATGGCTTATGAACTGAAGTAGCCTCCCAATGAAATAGGGAGGCTTGGCAGCGCTAGAGTGAACGCTAAATTGAAAACTCTGCCCAGATTGGGGCATGGTCGGAAGGTTTTTCCATGGCGCGAATATCGTAATCGATCCCTGTCGATGTGCAGAGTTTGGCGAGAGGGGCGCTGGCCAGAATAAGGTCAATACGCAGGCCCCGGTTTTCATCAAACCCGCGGGAGCGATAGTCAAACCATGAGAAGCGATCGTTGCATTCTGCATTAGCTTGGCGGAAGGTATCAATAAGCCCCCAGTTTTGCAGACGTTGCATCCATTCACGCTCTTCAGGCAAGAAAGAGCATTTGCCTGTGCGTAACCAACGTTTGCGGCTATCTTCGCCGATACCGATGTCGTTATCTGTGGGGCTGATATTAACATCACCCATCACGATAACCGGCGCATCGGCAGAAAGGCTTTGCTCAAGATAGAGTTGCAAATCTTGATAGAAACGGGCTTTCGCAGGGAACTTGGTTGGATGGTCACGGCTTTCACCTTGTGGGAAATAGCCATTGATCACCGTTAAGGTACCTTGTGCTGTGGCAATATCTGCCATGATGATTCGGCGCTGTGCATCCTCTTCATCGGTAGGGAAACCACGGCGTACGGCAATAGGCTTCTCTTTTGTTAGCAAGGCGACACCATAATGACCTTTTTGCCCGTGGTAAAAGACGTGATAGCCATACTGGCTTACCTCTTCTAAAGGGAACATATCATCGTGAACTTTCGTTTCTTGCAGGCCAATAACGTCAGGTTGGTGCTGCTCAATAATAGCCTGAAGCTGGTGAGGTCTTGCGCGTAGTCCATTAATATTAAAAGAGATAAACTTCATGGCGTCTTGTAGGCCCTTATTGCTGTTTTGTTATTGCATAGAGTGAAGATAGTAACACTCCTCAAATGAGAATGTCTCATAACACTAATGGTTGTTGAGTGAACTATTTAGCCCAGCGGTCTAGGTGCTTTGGTTGATAATTGTCAAATTGGTTAAGTAGTGATACAGGGTTATCACTCAAATGTAGCGTATCTAGATATTCAGGGCGGATAAAACCTTCGTTAGCGACTTGGCGGAGAAAGGTGTTTAGTGGTTGATAGAAGTTATTTACTTCAAGCAGGCCGACGGGTTTGCTGTGATAGCCAATTTGCCCCCACGTCCATACTTCAAATAGTTCTTCGAATGTCCCGATACCGCCAGGTAAAGCGATAAAGCAGTCAGCTAATTCACTCATTCTGGCCTTACGGGTGTGCATATCTGGGACAATTTCTAATTTGGTGAGGCCACGGTGAGCCGTTTCTGCATCAACCAGTTTTTGCGGGATAATGCCAATAGCCTCTCCGCCGGCCTCCATGACAGCATTTGCCACTGTTCCCATTAATCCACGGTTGCCACCGCCATAGATTAAACGGCGGCCTTGCTGGGCAATTTCATAGCCAAGTTGTTGAGCTTTTTCACGATAAGCAGGGCCGTTTCCTTCACTTGCACCACAAAAAACACAGATATTTTGAATTTTTCTTGAAATCATTAGACATTCGCTTTTTAGATTTTGATGTGAGCTAACGCAGTTCTATCACAAAGAGAGTATCAAATTTAGACCTATATTTTAATGTTAGCTATACAAGGTGGAGGATAAAAAAGAGTAAGGGGGGACTAGAGAGGGTATACCGACGGTGCAGAAATGCGGGTCAACGCTAAAGCGTTGCTCAAACTCGTACCGAGTTTGTCGAACCTTAGTCGAAGGTTCTCGTCCTTCCCCTAAATGGGGAGTTGGATATATTGGGGAAATTATTAGGCTGTGCGGGATATATTAAATGGTGGTGGGGGAAGGATTACTCGTCGCTATGCTCCTCGCCCTACGGGTCAACGCTAAAGCGTTGCTCAAACTCGTACCGAGTTTGTCGAACCTTGGTCGAAGGTTCTCGTCCTTCTCCTAAATGGGAAGTTGGATATATTGGGGAAATTATTAGGTTGTGCGGGATATATTAAATGGTGGTGGGGGAAGGATTCGAACCTTCGAAGTCGATGACGGCAGATTTACAGTCTGCTCCCTTTGGCCGCTCGGGAACCCCACCATTGTTAATGAAACTCGTCAGCGCCGAGCGCGGCTAACAAGCGGGCGCATCATATCAAATGAAACGCCTCTGTAAAGTATTTAACAGCGGAAAACAGCCGGTTGCCGTTTTTTTATGCGTGATGATGAGTATATAAACAAAGTAGCTTCGACGGCTTATTATTACAAGATGACAGTACGGTTGCCGTAAACAAAAACACGCTGCGATAACACCTCAAATAATGCGCCGCTGAGGACATTTTTCTCAACGTCGCGTCCTGCCCTCATCATATCTTCAGCTGAGTAGGTGTGGTCAACGTGGATAACGTCTTGCATGATAATTGGCCCTTCATCCAAATTATCATTCACGAAATGGGCAGTAGCGCCGATGATCTTCACCCCTCGCGTATAGGCTTGATGGTAGGGTTTGGCACCGATGAAAGCGGGTAGGAAGGAGTGGTGAATATTGATCACCTGATTAGGGTAATGCTGCACAAAATTAGGTGTCAGAATACGCATATATTTTGCTAAAACCACGAAGTCAGGCTGGTAGTGGTTAATCTGTGCGATCATCTGGCGGTCGTGTTCATCCCGAGTAAGGTCATCATGGCTAACCAAATGGAATGGGATATCAAAGCGTTCAACCAAGGTTTTCAACGTATCGTGATTACCGATGACTGCCGCAATTTCAACATCTAAGCCACCATAAGCACTTTTCATAAGCAGGTCGCCAAGACAGTGAGCTTCTTTCGTTACCAGAATGACGATTTTTTGCTTACCTGTAGAATGAAGTTCACACACAGAGTGCTCGGGTAATGCGTCATTGAGGTCGGCCATAAGTGTTTCGTCATTGAAACGACCTTCAAGCTCCGTTCGCATAAAAAACTGGCTAGTATGGTGATCGACGAATTCGCTGTTTTGCACGATATTGAGTTGATGCTTGTAGCAAATATTGGTGATCTTGGAAATAAGACCTTTTGCATCAGGGCAAATAGTCCGTAGTACTTTCCGTTGGACATCTAGATTCATGATTGTAGAGCTTCCTGTACTGTTGTTATGCGATGAGCAACCTACTAAATTTTTTATCGTTATTGGCTACAACATTTCTTATATTTCTTCCCTGAGCCACATGGACAGGGATCGTTGCGGCCAACTTGAGGTGTTATGCCCTCTTTATAAAACCATCTGCCATCCTGACGTAAGAATCGTGAACGTTCATGCATGATAGTTTCTTGTGTCTGCTCGGTTTCGATAAAGCGTGCAATAAATTCAACAAAGCCTTCGTCGGCATTTTTTCCTTCGGCTGTTGTCACAATATGTAATCCGCACCACTCCGTATTTTTAAAACTCTCTATAATATTTTGTCGCCACTCTTCAGCTCGGCACTCTGTAGCCCAAGTCGCGATGAGATAATCGACATCATGATGTACATAGGCTGAATAGCGTGAACGCATCAACGCGAGTGGTGTTGGTGCTAATTGCTCACCGTTGAGATAGGGCAAACAGCACTCAGATGCATTTAAACCACTACAGCAAGAACAAAGTTCAGACAAAATAGCTCCAAATATCCATACGAATTTTCAAACAGTAACATAATTAAGTATCAGAAGAAGTCAATGGACTCTCTACGGAGTATAGGAATGGAACACAAAAAAATAGGGCTGGCGTTAGGCTCGGGTGCTGCTAGAGGCTGGGCACATATTGGTGTTATCAATGCATTAGAAGAGTTAGGTATAAAAATAGATATTGTTGCTGGATGTTCTGCCGGTTCATTGGTTGGGGCAGCGTATGCGTGTAATAAGTTGCCTGAGTTTGAGGAGTGGGTCCGCTCTTTTGGGTATTGGGATGTGTTGAAAATGCTGGATCTCTCTTGGCATCGAGGTGGTTTTTTAAAAGGTAATCGTATTTTCAATAAAGTATCTGAGATTCTGAAAATAGAGAATATTGAAGAGTGCCATACAAAATTTTCCGCCGTAGCGACGAACTTAAGCGACGGAGAAGAAGTGTGGTTGGCTGAGGGTAATATCCGGCAGGCCATTCGCGCCTCTTGCAGTATTCCTGGGCTCTTTTCTCCGGTTGAAGTTGGGGATAGGTGGCTAGTCGATGGGGCAGTTGTAAATCCTCTCCCTGTTTCTCTCGCCCGTTCGATGGGGGCAGACAGAGTTATTGCTGTTGATTTGCAGCATGACGTAAATTTTTTTGGAACAGACCTGATTACACACCAGGATGGTTCTCCGATAGAGTCCGAATCTCTCCAATCCAAGGCATTACGGACTGATATTCAACAGCATATTGCTCGTCTAGTGGCAAGACGCGCCGCCGCCCCACCTTCGACCTTAGAGGTTATGGTGACCTCTATTGAGGTTTTAGAGCGAGGCTTAAAAAACAATATGTTAATAAATAACCCTGCGGATATTATTATCCAACCTTGTTGTCCTCATATCTCTATACTTGATTTTCATAGAGCGAAAGAAGCCATTGTGGCTGGACGGCTGGCTGTAGAAAGGGTAAAGGGAACATTGCAGCAGTTTCTTCAATAAAAATAAATAACGCACTTTTGTGAGCATAACTTAACGCCATGGACCAGACTAACGTAATAATGAGGATATATGGGGAGACCAAATATGGGACAACCGTTGGACGGTAAGTATATTTTGGTCGTCGAAGATGATGCGGTTTTTCGTTGTATTTTATCAGGTTATTTACAGACGCTAGGGGCAACAGTAGGTGAGGCGACGAACGGTGCGATTGCATTATCGCTTATTCACCAACGGCGGCCTGATGTCATGTTATGTGATTTATTTATGCCTGAAATGAACGGCATTGCATTAATGGAACAACTGCAATCAGAGGGATATCAGATCCCGACTTTAGTCATCTCGGCAACGGAAGATATTACCGATGTGGCTAAAGTGATGCGTTTAGGTGTGCAAGATGTATTACTAAAGCCAATTGATGATTTAACACGCTTAAGAGATAGCATATTAACCTGCCTCTATCCTCAGATGTTTACGTCTCAAGCCATAGAAGAGGTCGAGTTTCTTCAGGACTGGCAGTCACTTTGCCATAGCCCTGAACAAGCGGTCATGTTGTTAAAGCAATTACAGCCTCCTATTAACCAAAACTTGGCCCACTATCGTATTAACTATCGACAGTTAACGAGCGTGGAGGAAATTGGATTAGTATTTGATATTGCAGCATTATCTGAACGTGAACTTGGTTTTTATTGTTTAGATGTTACTCGGGCGGGGAATAATGGAGTCCTTGCTGCACTCCTATTGCGTGCGCTGTTTAACAGTATTTTACAGGAACATTTAGCGGGACAAGAGCACCGTTTACCCCAGATGCCGACAATTTTGAGAAAGGTTAATCAGCTATTTCGGCAAGCGAATTTAGAAGGGCAGTTCCCAATATTGGCAGGCTATTATCAAACTCAGCAAAAACATCTGTTACTCGTTTCTGCAGGATTACATGCCAATTTGATCACAGAGAAACAGCAGATTCGGCTAAATAATGGTGTGCCACTAGGTACACTAGATTCACTTCATGTAAACCAAATTAGCCAAGGCTGTGCGAGTTTTCAATGCCAAGTTTGGGGAAATGGGGGAAAGTTGAGGCTAATGTTATCACCAGAAACACATCATTTAGTCGCGATTGACTAATTAACACGCAATATATTCATCATCTAATGATAAGGATCAATGAAATTGGATGATAGGGCATTTCATGTGACTGGTTATAGGATTTCGGCCTCTCAAGCACCCATCAAACTGATATACTATACGGGCTATCTCAATATCAGCAGTAAACACTGCATTAAAAGTAATTTGAAGAGAGAGAATTTATATGTCTGCTAAATATGCCCAAGTTCGGAAAGCGGTTATTCCTGTTGCAGGGCTGGGGACAAGGATGCTACCGGCAACAAAAGCGATACCTAAGGAAATGTTACCTCTGGTTGATAAACCGCTAATTCAGTTTGTTGTTAATGAATGTATCAGCGCGGGAATTACTGAAATAGCGCTGGTTACTCACTCTTCAAAAAACTCTATTGAAAACCACTTTGATACCAGTTTCGAACTTGAAGCAATTCTTGAAAAACGAGTGAAACGTCAGTTATTAGAAGAGGTTCAGGCAATTTGCCCTAAACATGTCACTATCATGCATGTTCGTCAGGGGCTGGCGAAAGGTTTAGGCCACGCCATTATGTGTGCCTATCCCTTGATTGGCGATGAGCCTGTGGCCATCGTGCTGCCTGACGTTATCCTCGATGAACATACATCAGACCTTAAACGCGATAACCTAAGTGAAATGTTGCAGCGCTTCAGTGAGAGTGGCCATAGCCAGATTATGGTTGAGCCAGTACCTCATGAAAACGTCTCTAGCTATGGCGTAGTCGATTGTGGTGGACAAACATTATCGCCAGGTGACAGTGTTTTGATGCAGGGCGTTGTTGAAAAACCAAAACGCGATGAAGCCCCTTCAGATTTATCTATTGTTGGACGCTATGTGTTGTCTGCGGATATTTGGCCGTTGTTAGCGCAGACAAAACCAGGGGCAGGAGAGGAAATTCAGCTTACGGATGCCATCGCTATGCTAATCAAACAGGGTAAACCTGTTGATGCTTATCATATCAAAGGACGTAGTCATGACTGCGGTAACAAGATGGGATATATGCAGGCTTTCGTTGAATATGGTTTAAGGCACCCAACATTAGGTAATGAGTTCAATCAATGGCTACAGCAATATATCTGTAACACTAAAAAATAAACGTATTACATTCGTGTTTTTCTAAAAAAAGATTAAAAATAAGTCTATTCGATATATACCTTGGCACTATCCATTTTAGATGGTGCTAAAGGCTCAAAGAATGTCCCCCAGCTTTAACGTCTACCATTAAGCCTCCATGATCTACTTCTTTAGAGTATAGAGTTATCATCCATGTTTATTTAGTAGGTATTCAGTTTATATAAGGAGTATGTAATAAACAGAAGCCTTATGAGATTAAGGGGTAAGTGATATAAGGAAAGTCTTATATGGAAAATACAGATTTATTTAGCAACAGGTAGGGCTATGGCATTGAAGATATGTAGGAATGATAATAAAAAATGCCCCTTTATAAGATAAGGGGCATTTAATGTATGTCTATGAAAAGTAATTAAAGTAGGAAATCGTCTAAAGATTTACCTTGTTCTTCAATTGCCTTTTTGATGACTGCTGGAGTACGGCCTTGGCCTGTCCAAGTTCTCATCTCACCATTCTCATCTTTATATTCATATTTGGCAGGACGAGCTGCACGCTTAGCCTTATTACTTGCTGTTTTAGCAGAGGCTAGTGTTTGCATTAACTCATTAGGGTCGATACCGTCAGCAATAAGCATTTCACGGTATTGTTGAAGTTTACGAGTACGCTCTTCGATTTCGGCTTGAGCTTGGTTCTCTTCTTCACGACGCTCTACGACAACCATTTCTAACTTTTCTAACATTTCTTCTAACATATCCAAACTGCATTCTCTAGCTTGAGCACGCAGTGTACGGATGTTATTCAGAATCTTTAAAGCTTCACTCATTTGCCTAATCTCAAGTTATATTAGTGGTGTTAATTAAGGTAATAATAGAGTGCTAATTTGTTTTCTGCAATAGCCAAATCTCTTTTAAGAGTAAAGAATGCCATTTTAAATGAATATTTAAGTGAACTTATAATAGCAGAGTAATGATTTTATGAGGAAACACAAAAATCAGCAGTGAAAATGGAGGCGATATTTATGAGATAAATAAAGAAGACGGAATGTTCAATTATGATAATAAGAGAAGTGACTTTATCAATATGTCTAATTAGGTAACAAAACAATAATGAGAAATGTACAGATAGCCATATTTTATATGGGGTATAGCGCTTAGGTATATTATGTTTCAAATGAAAAGAACGGCAAATTTGGTTCAATATGGTGAAAACGTCATCTTATAGATAAGAATAGAGGGTATTCATATTGTTCTAAGATGTTTTCAATACAGCGTAAAATTTTATTAAAAGATGTTTTTTCAATATGTTAGATAGAAAATAGAGAGGTTTATTTACATAAAAAACTTCTGTTTATCATATAAAAAGGGAGATTTTTAATATGTTCTTCTTTTATCTGGCATATCATTTATTGAGAAATAAATTAATAAAACAACTTATTTCTCAATGACTTTTCATAATGCGAATAAGTTTCATCGTGTGATATCTTCGAGCTTAGACAGATTTGAGTATGGTAAAAGGTTATCCCATCACATAAAAAATGCGGTTCAGTTGGGTAACTGACCCGCATTTTAATAACGCTTACCTACCATTCTTCTCCTCTCCATGCATCCATCGCAGTGGAGAAGGGGACGTTCTTACTTCGATTTTTTCGCTTTATCAGCAGCTTTATCTTCAGAAACCTGCGCATCGTCTTCGTTATATTCGCGGCCGTAGTAGGTATCCAGAAGAATTTGCTTCAATTCAGCGATTAACGGGTAGCGTGGGTTAGCACCTGTACATTGATCATCGAAAGCATCCTCAGAAAGTTTATCGACTTTAGCAAGGAAGTCAGCTTCCTGAACACCGGCTTCGCGGATAGAAGTAGGAATACCTAATTCAGCCTTAATGCTATCTAACCAAGCTAGCAGTTTTGTAATCTTCTGTGCAGTACGATCTCCTGGTGCACCCAAACCAAGATGGTCGGCGATTTCAGCATAACGACGGCGTGCTTGAGGGCGGTCATATTGGCTGAATGCAGTCTGTTTAGTTGGGTTATCGTTAGCGTTGTAGCGGATAACATTTGAGATCAATAGCGCATTTGCTAAACCATGTGGAATGTGAAACTCGGATCCCAGTTTATGGGCCATTGAGTGGCACACACCCAAGAAGGCGTTAGCGAAAGCAATACCTGCAATGGTTGCTGCATTGTGTACGCGCTCACGAGCCACTGGGTTTTTAGCGCCGTCTTTGTAACTGGCTGGCAGATACTCTTTCAGCAGTTTAAGCGCTTGCAGAGCTTGGCCATCAGAGTATTCATTCGCTAATACAGAGACATAGGCTTCCAGAGCATGAGTAACAGCATCAAGGCCACCAAATGCGCACAGTGACTTCGGCATATTCATCACTAAATTAGCATCTACAATCGCCATATCTGGTGTTAATGCGTAGTCAGCCAATGGGTATTTCTGACCCGTTGCATCATCTGTTACAACTGCAAATGGTGTGACTTCTGAACCAGTTCCTGACGTGGTCGTTACTGCGATCATTTTCGCTTTCACGCCCATTTTCGGGAACTTATGAATACGTTTACGAATATCCATAAAGCGTAGCGCTAACTCTTCAAAATGCGTTTCTGGGTGCTCATACATTACCCACATAATTTTCGCCGCATCCATTGGAGAACCACCACCCAGAGCGATAATGACATCTGGTTTGAAAGAGTGCATTTGTTCTGCGCCCTTGCGAACAATACTCAGTGTTGGGTCAGCTTCGACTTCGAAGAATACTTCTGTTTCGATACCGTGAGTTTTCAGAACACGGGTGATTTGGTCTGCATAACCATTATTGAATAAGAAACGGTCAGTAACGATAAAGGCACGTTTAGCACCATCAGTTGCCACTTCTTCTAATGCAATTGGCAGAGAACCACGGCGGAAGTAAATAGATTTAGGGAGTTTATGCCACAACATATTTTCTGCTCGCTTCGCAACGGTCTTCTTGTTGATCAGGTGTTTTGGACCTACGTTT
The DNA here is from genome assembly GCA_000307305.1 of Enterobacteriaceae bacterium B14. Classification (GTDB taxonomy): domain Bacteria; phylum Pseudomonadota; class Gammaproteobacteria; order Enterobacterales; family Enterobacteriaceae; genus B14. The sequence goes on along the minus strand of DF158882.1, from coordinate 932,227 downwards.
TCTGAAATAGAGTTACCACCCCATGAGCCACAGCCTAAGGTAAGTGAAGGCGCGAGTTTAAAGTTGTACAGATCGCCAATACCACCTTGCGATGCAGGGGTGTTAATCAGAATCCGTGCCGTTTTCATTTTGTCGCCAAAGTAGTTAACGCGCGCAGTTTGGTTATCTTGGTCGGTGTACAGACATGAAGTATGGCCGATGCCTCCCATGGTAACTAGCTTCTCTGCTTTATCTACCGCATCTTCAAAATTCTTGGCACGGTACATTGCGAGAGTAGGGGACAGTTTTTCATGAGCAAATGGCTCAGATTCGTCGGTTACGCTCACTTCACCAATCAGCACTTTTGTACCGTTAGGTACTTTGATGCCTGCCATCTCGGCAATTTTAGTTGCAGGTTGGCCAACAATAGCGGCGTTCAAGCCACCATTTTTAAGGATGATATCCTGAACGGCTTTCAGTTCTTTGCCTTTCAGTAAGTAACCACCATGGGTAGAGAAACGTTCACGAACGGCATCATAGACTTCATCAACGACGATGACGGATTGCTCAGAGGCGCAGATAACCCCGTTATCGAAAGTTTTAGACATGAGGATAGAAGCAACTGCACGCTTGATGTCTGCCGTATCATCGATAACGACAGGGGTATTACCAGCACCTACGCCGATAGCAGGCTTGCCTGAACTGTAAGCCGCTTTAACCATGCCTGGGCCACCCGTTGCTAGAATTAAGTTCAGGTCTGGGTGGTGCATTAATTGGTTGGAGAGTTCAACAGAAGGCTCATCAATCCAGCCGATAATATCTTTAGGTGCGCCTGCAGCAATGGCAGCCTGTAGAACAATATCTGCCGCTTTATTGGTCGCATTTTTTGCACGAGGGTGCGGAGAGAAAATAATACCGTTACGGGTTTTTAGGCTGATTAGCGCTTTAAAGATAGCAGTAGATGTTGGGTTAGTTGTCGGTACGATACCGCAGATGATACCCGTAGGTTCTGCAATAGTGATGGTACCGAACGTTTCATCTTCTGACAGGATGCCACAGGTCTTTTCATCTTTATATGCGTTGTAGATATACTCGGAAGCAAAGTGGTTTTTAATCACTTTATCTTCCACGATCCCCATACCTGACTCTTCAACGGCTAATTTAGCCAGTGGGATACGAGCATCTGCAGCAGCTAGAGCAGCAGCGCGGAATATTTTATCAACTTGTTCTTGAGTGTAGTTGGCGAATTCACGCTGGGCCCTTTTGACTCGAGCAACGAGTTCGTTGAGTTCAGCGACATTTGTTACAGCCATGATGCTCTCCTGATAAATGTTAAACTTTTTTAGTAAATCAACCAACCAAGTATAGATAGGGGAAACTGCTCGTGCTTTGGTGACTCAATTACGAAAAAAGTCTCGCTGCGTTACCACATATCAATCGTGCTAATAGGGGTAAGCGATCTCTCTATTTAAGTTGGGGCCAGCTTACCGACAAATGAGGATGACTTATGTGAGCCTCATCACAAAAATAGCAAGCTGACACCATTCAGCATGCTGTTTTTGAGAGCCGTTATCATTTGTGTGACCAAAAACGATTAAGGACGATATGTATTAATGACGTAATTATTTATTAGGAATGAGTTCATCTAACAGATTGACAGCGAGAGCTAAAGAAGCAGATGGATTATTTATATTGATTGAATTACATTAGCGCCAACAAACGCCGATGTCTGATAAAGCGACTTATAACAGGCGACTGGTACGATTATGGAGAGGTATTTGTGGGACAATCAGTGCTGGATTTTTCTGGTTACATTAAATTTTTTGTTGGGTTATTTGCGTTGGTTAACCCTGTAGGGATCTTACCTGTGTTTATTAGTATGACCAGCTATCAAGCAGAAGTTGTACGTAATAAAACCAATCTAACCGCTAACCTCTCCGTCGCTATTATCTTATGGATCTCCCTGTTTCTTGGGGATTCAATCTTGCAAATCTTCGGTATCTCAATTGATTCGTTCCGTATAGCGGGTGGCATCTTAGTGGTAACCATTGCCATGTCGATGATTAGCGGAAAATTGGGTGAGGATAAGCAAAATAAACAAGAGAAATCAGAAACAGCGATTAAAGAGAGTATCGGTGTTGTACCCCTAGCATTACCTTTGATGGCCGGCCCTGGTGCAATCAGTTCGACGATTGTTTGGAGCTCGCGCTATAACAGTTGGGGGGAGTTACTAGGCTTCTCTATCGCAGTTGCTTTATTTGCTCTTTGTTGCTGGCTGCTATTTCGGGCTGCGCCATTGCTTGTTCGTCTATTAGGGCAAACGGGAATTAACGTTATTACCCGAATTATGGGGCTATTGCTTATGGCTCTGGGTATTGAATTCATTGTGACGGGGATTAAAGCGCTTTTCCCTGGGTTGCTTTAAACGTCGTTCTTTGTCATTAGGTTGTTATCTTGAATGAACGTTTAACGGCGGAATCATTCACACAATAGGTCAGAATGACGGTCTGCTTTGTCCTGCAAATTTTACAGAGGCCATGCATATATCTTAAGCATGGCCTCTGTACACCTCTTAGCTCTCTTAAGTATTAACTTCTTAAACAAGCCTTCCTTTATCCTGACGTAGGTGAGTTCAGTATATTTATTTACTTTCCATCTTCATTAGCGCTATGTTTTATTAAAAAAATATGGCTATAGTTAACAATTACTTCAAAAAAGATAAGCTAAGTTGTTTTTCTTTTGCTAATTTTCTGAAGAAGTTACCCAGCAATATTTAATATTGGTAGCTAATTATTTTATATTTTTAAGTCACACATGAAATAAATATTACCCCACTAAAATGCGACACTCATCTTAAAAATATGAGCATTGTTTAATGAATCAGTGAGTTATTCTAGACAGGAGTACTGCAAATATGACCGTAATTAAACCGATTAATGCACTAACGGCAGCAATTCTTTCTATATTGGCTGTCGGGCCAGCCATTGCAGCAAATGTTCCAGCAGGTGTACAGCTTGCAGATAAACAAGAATTGGTTCGAAATAATGCCTCAGAAGTGGCATCGCTAGACCCACATAAAACCGAAGGGGTGCCTGAAAGTAATGTGCTTGCCGATCTATTAGAGGGATTAGTTGCTAGCGATAAGGACGGGAAAGCCATTCCTGCCATTGCGGAAAGTTGGGAGAATAAAGATTCCAAAGTTTGGACATTTCATCTGAGAAAAGATGCTAAGTGGTCTAACGGTGAACCTGTCACGGCGGGTGATTTTGTTTACAGCTGGCAGCGTCTTGCTACTCCTGCGACAGCATCGCCTTATGCGAGCTATTTGGAGTATGCACAAATTGAAAATATCAGTGACATTATTGCTGGAAAGAAAAAGCCTGAAACGCTGGGTGTAAAAGCCTTAGATGACTATACGTTTCAAGTGACATTAACTGAGCCAGTTCCCTATTTTTATAAGATGCTTTTCCATACCTCGATGATGCCCGTTAATAAAGGTGCTATTGAAAAATATGGCGAGAAGTGGACTCAGCCTGCAAACTGGGTTGGCAATGGTGCTTATAAACTGAAGAATTGGGTTGTTAATGAAAAAATTGAATTAGAGCGCAATCCAGAATATTGGGACAATAAAAAAACCATCATCAATAAAGTAACCTACCTGCCAATTGCCTCTGAAGTGACAGACGTTAACCGCTATCGTAGCGGTGAAATAGACATGACATATAACAGCATGCCTATTGAGCTGTTCCAGAAAATGAAAAAAGAGATCCCTACCGAAGTTCGCGTTAGCCCCTATTTGTGTACCTACTTCTATGAGCTAAATAATGAGAAGGCACCGCTCACCGATGTGCGGGTGCGCACGGCGCTGAAATATGCGCTAGACCGCGACATCATCGCGAATAAGGTCAAAAACCAAGGCGACTTACCTGCCTTTAACTTTACGCCTCCTTATACTGATGGCATCACGGGGCTGAAAAACCCTGAATGGGCATCTTGGACTCAAGAGCAGCGTAACCAAGCCGCGCAAAAGTTGTTACAGGAAGCGGGTTATTCCAAAGAGAAGCCAATGGAACTTAGCTTTTTATACAACACCTCCGATCTACACCAAAAATTGGCTATTGCAGCCGAATCTATCTGGCGTAAAAACCTAGGAGGCATGGTAAAGATCAAGCTTGAGAACCAAGAGTGGAAAACGTTCTTGGAAAGCCGTCGCTTGGGTCAGCATCAGATCGCCCGTGCAGCGTGGTGTGCGGATTACAACGAGCCTTCTTCCTTCCTGAACACGCTGATGTCAAACAGCAGTAATAACCGATTCTTTTATAAGAGCAAAGCGTTCGATGCATTAATGGCAAGTACATTAACGGCGAAGAGTGAGGATGAAAGAGCGGCGATTTACCAAAAAGCAGAAGCATTGATCGATACCGATTCTGTTCTAGTGCCGGTATACCACTATGTTAATGCTCGGTTGGTGAAGCCTTATGTAGGGGGATATAGCGAAACTAACCCACTAGATAAGGTCTATGTGAAAGATCTCTACATTATTAAGCATTGATGAGCTGTAGCCGAACTGTGCCTCTGGGCATGGTTCGGCTGTGAGTAGAGACGAGTAAGGATATAAAACACACATGCTAAAATTTATACTTCGCCGCGTACTAGAAGCAATCCCAACGCTGCTGATTTTAATCACGATCTCTTTCTTTATGATGCGCTTGGCCCCCGGCAGCCCCTTTACTGGTGAGCGGAATTTACCGCCAGAGGTCATGGCAAATATTGAGGCGAAATATCACCTCAATGACCCTCTTTATAAGCAATATTTCAACTATTTAGGGCAACTGGCGCAGGGTGATTTCGGCCCATCCTTCAAATATAAAGATTATTCAGTAAATGAATTGGTGGCGAGTTCATTTCCTACTTCGGCCAAGCTCGGCCTGTGTGCCTTTATTTTTGCCGTGGTTCTCGGTGTGAGTGCTGGTGTTGTTGCAGCACTGAAACAGAATACAAGGTGGGATTATATGGTCATGGGTTTTGCCATGACAGGGGTCGTTATTCCAAGCTTTGTTGTTGCACCATTATTAGTCTTTATCTTTGCGATTACGCTGCATTGGTTGCCCGGAGGTGGCTGGAATGGGGGAGAGCTAAAATTTATTTTACTGCCAATGATTGCCTTATCTCTCTCCTATATTGCGAGTATCGCGCGTATTACTCGTGGCTCTATGATTGAGGTGTTGCACTCCAATTTTATTCGCACTGCCAGAGCAAAAGGGCTGCCAATGCGAAAAATCGTTTTTCGTCATGCGCTAAAGCCTGCTCTGCTTCCTGTCCTTTCTTATATGGCACCAGCGTTTGTCGGCATTATTACCGGCTCCATGGTGATTGAAACGATTTTTAATTTGCCGGGAATAGGGCAGTTATTTGTTAATGGAGCACTAAATCGTGATTACTCTTTGGTGCTGAGTTTAACGATATTGGTTGGTGCATTAACCATCTTGTTTAATGCGGTTGTCGATGTGCTCTATGCCGTTATCGATCCTAAAATTCGCTATTAGCCTGGAGTGCGACTCATGATGTTAAGTAAAGATAGAAGTGAGGCCGTGGAGGCATTCAGTGAAAAGCTGGATATCGAAGGGCGTAGCTTATGGCAGGATGCTCGCCGTCGCTTCATTCATAACCATGCGGCGATTATTAGTTTGATCACACTACTACTGATCACGCTGTTTGTGATTTTTGCACCGATGCTATCGCCTTTTCCTTTCGATGATACTGACTGGAACATGATTTCATCGCCGCCAGATTTTGAGTCTGGACACTATTTGGGTACCGATTCATCGGGGAGAGATCTGCTGGTTCGTGTTGCGATAGGTGGGCGTATCTCTCTGATGGTCGGGTTATCGGCAGCATTTATCGCCGTGATTTTCGGTACGCTGTATGGCTCTTTTTCGGGCTACATAGGTGGAAAGACTGACTCCGTGATGATGCGTCTGCTCGAAATCCTTAACTCGTTTCCTTTTATGTTCTTCGTAATCCTGCTTGTGACCTTTTTCGGGCAGAACATTCTCTTAATTTTTGCAGCGATTGGTATGGTTTCGTGGCTGGATATGGCACGTATTGTCCGTGGACAAACCCTGAGCTTAAAACGTAAAGAGTTTATCGAGGCCGCATTAGTGTGCGGTGTGTCTACGCGCGGCATTATTTTACGCCATATCGTTCCCAACGTTCTTGGTGTGGTCGTTGTTTATGCGTCTTTACTGGTACCTGGGATGATCTTGTTTGAGTCTTTCCTCAGCTTTTTAGGGTTGGGCACGCAAGAGCCATTAAGCAGTTGGGGGGCATTGCTAAGTGACGGAGCTAAGTCGATGGAAGTGTCACCTTGGCTACTTATTTTCCCTGCGCTGTTCTTAGTTATTACTCTATTTTGTTTTAATTTTATCGGCGATGGGCTGCGTGATGCTCTCGATCCGAAAGACCGCTGAGGCGCATTGAAATGACAAAGACAGCAGAAAATACTCAACGCTCAGATGCGGTACCACTGTTAGAGGTTCAAGATTTACGTGTTGCTTTTTCGACGCCAGATGGAGATGTCACTGCCGTAAATAACTTGAATTTCACTCTTAAGCCGGGAGAAACGTTAGGGATTGTGGGTGAATCAGGTTCAGGGAAATCTCAAACAGCTTTTGCGCTGATGGGATTACTGGCCTCGAACGGGCGTATTACGGGCTCCGCTAAGTTTAATGGGCAGGAGATTCTTAACTTGCCTGAGTCAAAGCTGAACCGTCTACGGGCAGAAAAAATTGCCATGATCTTCCAAGACCCCATGACATCACTCAACCCTTATATGCGTGTGGGCGAGCAACTGATGGAGGTGTTGATCCTGCATAAACAGATGAGTAAATCGCAGGCCTTCGAAGAGTCGGTACGCATGTTGGATGCAGTGAAAATGCCAGAAGCGCGTAAGCGTATGCGAATGTATCCCCATGAGTTTTCAGGTGGAATGCGCCAAAGAGTGATGATTGCCATGGCGTTGCTATGCCAACCCAAATTACTGATCGCCGATGAGCCAACAACGGCACTAGACGTGACGGTTCAGGCGCAGATTATGACGCTGCTTAATGAGCTAAAACAGGCGTTCGATACCTCGATTATCTTGATCACTCATGATTTAGGTGTGGTCGCCGGTATCTGCGACAAGGTCTTAGTGATGTACGCGGGGCGTACAATGGAGTATGGCAACGCACGCGATCTTTTCTACCATCCCACACATCCTTACTCTATCGGGCTACTCGGTGCAGTTCCTCGTCTGGATGTTGAAGACGGTGACCTGATGACCATTCCAGGCAATCCACCGAATTTATTAAGATTGCCTGCGGGTTGTCCGTTTCAGCCTCGCTGTATGTACGCGATGGATGTTTGTCAAACCACACCCTCACTCTCAAAATTTGGGGATGGGCAGCTAAGAGCCTGCTTTAAAGCTGTGGAGGAGCTGCAATGAATGAGAAAAAAGTACTGCTTGAAATAGAGGATCTCAAAGTTCACTTCTCCATCAAGGAGCAAAAAGATTGGTTCTGGCAACCAGCAAAAACCCTCAAAGCGGTTGATGGTGTGACCATAAGGCTTTACGAAGGTGAAACGTTGGGTGTCGTGGGAGAGTCGGGCTGTGGCAAATCAACCTTTGCTAGAGCGATTATCGGGTTGGTAAAAGTAACCTCTGGGCGGGTGGCATGGCTAGGGCAGGAGCTACAGGGATTAACGGATAAAGAGTGGCGAGATAAACGCAGCGATATCCAGATGATATTTCAGGACCCGCTAGCTTCTCTAAATCCAAGAATGACCATTGGTGAGATTATTGCTGAACCGCTTAAAGCCTATCATCCTGAGCTTTCATCAAGAGAGAGGAAAGAAAAGGTAGAAAATATCATGATGAAGGTGGGGTTATTGCCCAACCTTATTAACCGCTATCCTCATGAGTTTTCAGGAGGTCAGTGCCAGCGTATTGGTATCGCGAGAGCGCTCATATTAGAACCGAAACTGCTTATCTGTGACGAGCCTGTATCGGCTTTAGATGTCTCTATTCAGGCACAGGTTGTCAATCTCTTGCAGAAAATCCAACGAGAGATGGGGCTTTCTATGATTTTTATTGCCCACGACCTCGCTGTAGTAAAACATATCTCGGATCGGGTATTGGTGATGTATTTGGGCCATGCGGTTGAATTAGGTTCTTATGATGAGCTGTATCAGAACCCTCAGCACCCTTATACCAAAGCATTGATGTCAGCAGTTCCCGTGCCTGATCCTGATAAAGAGAAACAAAAAGAGATTCAACTGTTGGAAGGGGAGTTGCCTTCTCCGATTAACCCTCCATCGGGGTGTGTATTTTCAACCCGTTGCCCCGTTGCAGGACCTGGGTGTTCAGTGACTCGCCCGTTGTTGGAAGGGAGTTTTAAACATGCCGTCTCATGTTTGAAGATTGATCCACTGTGATGCAAATTCAGTGTTCATGACAGCATAAAAAAGCAGATCCTAGCTATGCACTGGGATCTGCTTTTTATAACATTCTTATTTTTTTACTCTATGGTTTTCTTAGATCTTCCACAGAATATGGCAGAATTTATGCGCTTTTTCACGGCAAATTAGGACTCTGGCGAAAATGTCATTAATCTCACTCTCATCATCTTCGGCTAGGCCAATCACGACTTCAGCGTAGAAATCTGGGTTTAAGTCGAAATCAACGTGTTCAGCCCAATCTTCACCCGGATCAAAGAGCTCTGCACCACCACGTTCTTCAAATTGCAGATTGAAGAGCAGAATATCAGCAGGATCGAGGTTATCCGCAGCTAACTCTAAAAAAATATCATAGGCTTGGTCGAGAGCTTCTTCTTCAGTAAGGCGGTTATTCAGATCCATAAAAAAGACTCGTTGTCGAAAGTTAAACGTTATCAGTATGCGTGGCCCACCATTCTAATGAGGGCGGATAAACGTAGCATAACTGGCATTTTGATAGAATATCAGCCGGAAACAGTATTACAACAGTGGGCTGAAGAAATAGAACAGTCTCTCGATGATTCGTTGCCACATTGGGCGCTTAATCCATACGTTGAGATCCATCGGAGTAGAGCGAGCAATATAATCATTTTGCACATGTGCCAGATCGGCACCAAAGCCATCATCATCAATGACCATTGTAATTTCGAAATTAAGCCATAGGCTACGCATATCCAGATTAACCGTACCGACGAGACTGAGTTGACCATCAACCAGCACACTCTTGGTATGCAGTAATCCGTTTTCAAACTGATAGATTTTAACGCCAGCTTGCAGCAGCTCACTAAAGAATGCTCGGCTGGCCCAGCCCACCATCAAAGAGTCATTTTTCTTTGGCACGATAAGACTGACATCCACGCCTCTCAGCGCTGCGGTGCAGATGGCGTGCAATAGGTCATCGCTGGGCACAAAATAGGGCGTTGTCATAATCAGCTCTTCACGAGAAGAGTAAACCGCTGTTAGCAATGCCTGATGTATCATCTCTTCTGGGAATCCAGGGCCAGAGGCAATGATTTGTAGTGTGTGTCCCGTTTCCTCTTCAAAAGGTAAAATGCTGTTTTGTGGTGGCTGAGGCATGATGCGTTTGCCTGTTTCCAGCTCCCAATCACATGCATATATCGCGCCAGCCATAGCAGCAACAGGTCCTTGTACGCGTGCCATAAGATCTATCCACTGCCCAACACCAGAGCTTTGTTTAAAGAAGCGAGGGTCGACCATATTCATACTGCCTGTGTAGGCAATATGATTATCGATCAGCACAACCTTACGGTGCTGGCGGAGATCCATGCGACGTAGGAATACACGGAACACATTCACTTTTAATGCTTCTACTACTTCGATGCCCGATTTACGCATCATTTCTGGGTAAGTACCACGAAAGAAAGCTTGGCTACCAGCAGAATCGAGAAGAAGCCGGCAATGTACACCGCGTCGTGCTGCTGCCATGAGTGCTTCTGCGACGTTATCCACTAATCCGCCCGTCTGCCAGATATAGAAAACCATCTCAATATTATTACGTGCAAGGTTAATATCATTGATCATGGTTTTCAGCGTATCTTCAGTCGTTGTCAATAGCTGAAGCTGATTGCCACGTATACCGGGGATACCGTGGCGGTGTTCACAAAGTTGGAAAAGGGGGGCGGCAACGGTGCTGTTGGATGTAGTGAAGATATTGCTGCACTCTTTTAGTTCATTAAACCACCGTGCAGTTGAGGGCCACATCTCTTTGGCGCGTTCCGCTCGCTTTTTGCCTAGATGTAGTTCCCCAAACAAAAGATAGGCAAAAACGCCCACCAAAGGGAGGATAAAAATAACGCAGAGCCATGCCATAGCAGAAGGGACGGTACGGCGCTTAATTAATATGCGAAGTGTTACCCCCGCGATAAGTAACCAATAACCGAATAAAGAGACCCAACTAAGCACTGCATAAAAGGTTGTCATATCAAAGAAAATTCCATTCTCTAGATGTTATAAGGGAGTGTACGCACAGTTTATTCAGTGTGGAATTTTTTTCTTACACTATGGCTTATCAATTCGAGCTATTTTAAGGGGATATGGTCCAATTAAAGAGGGGAAAAAGAAAGCGTTTACCATATCAATTTATCAAGGGATATATGCTCTTCATTAAAAATAGGAGCATAATAGCGCCACCTTAAAAGTGGAAGAACAACCATGCAACGCAGTAGAACAGAGGTGAGCCGCTGGCGTATGCAGCGACAAAAGCGGCTACGACGCAGCCGTTGGTTAGAGCAACAGTCTAGTAGAAACCGACATATCTATGTAATTCGAAGCTTAAAGAGAATACAGCATCATCGATCGCTGCTTTATAGTGTTGCTTACGAGTGGTTATAGGCGTATTACGATGCGTCAGTGAAAACGATGGTGAAATGGCTCCCCAGGCGCTTAGAGATTAAGTGGCTGGGGATAGTGAAAAATAAAATTAAAATAATATGTAATACAGCCGTATATAAAATCATGTTGTCATTATCATTGAAGTATATTTATCACACTGTACGTTTCCTTAATTAATCCTTATTGGTTAGATAGAGAGAAATCACGGCCATTCCACAGATGATATTGGTCTGGAATAAAGCAAAGCATTCCTGGGCCATCGGTAGACAAGGCCACCAGCCATCCTCCCTGGATCCGCGCTCTGCGGAGGGGTACGCCTTCCAGCCCTTGGGTGGGGATCTCCTCAAAGTTGAGTTTGCTATTGTCTTTTATATTTGTATGAGCAAGCATCATCATGTCTCCCTTTGTTGATTGCAGCACTGATTATATATCAGAGCATAGAGATGAAATATAATAAAAATAGCGTTTCACTACTTTATAGAAAAGATTATTTCTATTATGTGGTGTTAGTCATCTTTATTATCATAACGATATTTTGTTTTAATAAATGATATTAAAATGATAAATATATTGATATTTTTATTAATATTTACCTCACTGTGATAATTCATTTCAACATATTGTTTCATATGATTATTACTGATATTCAATAAACAAAATTAATAATATTGAGCAAACTAGCTATCTAAAAGCTGGATAAATCATCAATTGTTTGTTTTTGGTTTTTTTTATGAGGTGTATTGGTTAAAAGGCGCAGATTTAATGAGAGGCCAGTCAGATTGTTGGAATCTGTTATTGATTATGATTGCTATTTGCATTTAAAATGCAACTATGGATGAAGTAACACTCTCAATATAGCTGATATCGTGCCAAAAACATTGATAATAAAATCATTTTTTAAAACCCGAAAGCTGTCCTGGCCAGTAACGATCTCGCTAGGCTTACATGCTATTTTGATTACAGGTGTCCTATATGCCTCCGCCCACAATAATTCTGCGTTGATCGAACCAGAAGTAGAGGCGCCACTTGATGTCGTTATGATTAATATGGATGCATTCGCCGCTGAACCCGCAGCCAGTGCAGCACCCGCCGTAGCACCTGCTCAGCCAGAACCAGAGCCGACACCAGTAGAACCAGAACCTATTCCAGAACCTGAGCCACCACCACCTCCTCCTCCGCCACCAAAACCGACGCCTAAGCCAAAGCCGATTCCTGTTAAAAAAGAGCAGCCTAAACCGAAGCCTAAGCCAAAAACTGAAGTGAAACGTGAGCGAGTAGAACCAACAAAAACAGTTAATACAAAACCTAATGTGAAGCCGAGTACAAATGCAGATCCGTTTGCAACGCCATCACCCAATACGGTGGCCTCGAATGTGAGAAGCTCAAATACCAATGCGACAGCCACAGCGGCAGGCACACCAACGGGTGGATCACCTAAGCCACGTAGCCGTGTTCAGCCTCAATACCCAGACAGAGCGAGAGCGCTGGGCATAGAAGGTCGAGTAAAAGTGAAATTTGACGTAGACAGCGATGGCCGCGTCAGTAATGTCGAGATATTGTCTGCAACGCCGAAAAATATGTTTGAACGAGAAGTGAAGCAAGCGATGCGTAAGTGGCGCTACGAGGCGAAAGAGGGAAAAGGGCTGACTGTTACCATCGTGTTCAACATTGATGGCAGCGTACAACTCTAAGCTTCGATTATCACGATATTGACGAAGACGGTAATAAAAGTCAGGGCAGGAAAGGTGAATGCTTTCCCGCCCTGATTATTTCTATTTCTGATAATACCTATTTAAGAAGGCTACTCGCGTAAAAGTGCGTAATGAGCGGAGCGAGTTACGCCGATTCCTCTAACTTAAGATTGATTTTCCCTGCAGGAAGCTGGCGTGGCTTACTTTCTTCATTGACAGCCACATAGGTAAAAATCGCTTCAGTGACACAATAGCGCTGCCCTACTGGGGCACTGGAAACTTTCTTAACCCAGACTTCTATCTTGATAGTGAGGGAACTTCGCCCAGTCTGTATACAGCGTGCATAACAGCAAACCACATCGCCTACGGCAACCGGCTTTAAAAAAGTAATACCGTTAACAGCAACGGTCACCACTCGGCCTTCCGCTATCTCTTTCGCTAAAATAGCACCCCCGATATCCATCTGGGACATAATCCAACCGCCAAAGATATCGCCGTTGGCGTTGGTATCTGCTGGCATGGCTAACGTACGTAAAACCAACTCTCCGGTTGGCTGAGAAGATAGTGTATTCATGTGATGATTATTTGCTTTAAAGGAGTGTTAATTTCCATGGTGGGGAGGAGGCCTGAGAGCCATCTAAGAAATAAGAACTTCTCAGGCCGTAAATATTAATCGTCTTTAGGTGTTTTCTGGTCTTCTGGCATATGGCGATAGATATAAACACCACTGACAAGGGTGAAAACCAGTGTCATCGCGGTTAAACCAAATACTTTAAAATTAACCCAGACATCCTGTGGTAGCCAAAATGCAACGTAGATATTAATGAGGCCACAGGCAAGAAAGAAGAGCGCCCAAGAGAGATTGAGACTGCTCCATACCGAATCGGGGAGTGTCAACTCTTTGCCCAACATACGTTGGATAAGTGTCTTCTTGAGAACAAATTGACTAAAGAGTAAGGCTATAGCAAAGAGAGAGTAAAGAACGGTTACTTTCCACTTAATAAACGCATCGCTGTGGAAAATCATAGTAAGAGAACCAAAGACGAGCACCAGCGCGAAGGTGATTAGTGTCATCTTCTCTATCTTGCGATACAGCAAATAGCTCAGGCCTAATGCTATGCCGGTCGCGATAATCATCGCACCCGTCGCAGTAAAAATATCGTAAGTTTTATAGAAAATAAAAAAGATGATAATTGGTATAAAGTCGAGAAGTTGCTTCATAGATTAATCCATATGTCAGTATGCGACAGACTATACCCGATCGTGCTGGTGGATAGAACCTGACGCTTTCTATATCTGCCTGAAATACTACTGTGTAAAGAACAGATTAAAGAGTATTGATCGCGTAGAAGGCATTATACTCAACCCAATGTAAATAAGTGTGCATACCCTTAATACTTCAAGCTGCTTGTGTTCGCTCACCTGGGTCACTTACTTATGTAAGCTCCGAAGGATTCACTGCGTCGCCGCCTTCAAGCAAATCGAACGATTTTGGGTATATACCCGTCATACGTGACGTCGTTTCTACGTTAGTTGTGCTTACTACTCGGCCTCTCTATGGGCCTTGCCCAGGTCACTTATTACGATAAGTTCATCGGGATTAAAGAGAGACATTGTGTCTCTCTTTTGCTGCCTTGATGCTGGATATATAGATACATCATAATTTGAGTGGTAGCCAATATGTCTGCAACTTGCATTATTAATGTACAAGAACATCGGATGAATAAACATGCAGTGGAATGATTTAGGGCGTTGGATGCCCGGACTGGTAAATTTACGTACTTATAACCGAAGTTGGCTAAAACCTGATTTTCGAGCGGGCTTATCGGTGGCAGCTGTCGCTTTGCCTGTTGCGATTGCGTATGCCGAGTTGGCGGGTGTTAGCGCAATTGTCGGCCTTTACTCCTGTATCTTACCCATGATCGCCTATGCGTTATTCGGCTCATCCCGCCAATTGATCGTCGGGCCAGATGCTGCAACGTGTGCTGTGATTGCCGCTGTTGTTACACCGTTGGCGCTAGGCGACCCAGAGCGGCACTGGCAACTGACCATCATGATGACACTGATGATGGGTGCTTGGTGTTTGATTGCTAGCCGTTTTCGATTAGGAGCGATAGCCGATCTCCTTTCTCGACCCATTCTTTCTGGGTTATTGAACGGTGTTGCTATCACTATCATGGTCGATCAACTTGGTAAAATTAGTGGTTTCACTCCTACATCATCGCAGCTTATTGAACGAATTCTTTCTCTGCCTAAAAATCTTTTACATAGTGATCCGCTGACACTTGGTATCTCACTGATGACGCTAGTCACGCTGATGCTGATTAAAAAGATCAGGCCCAACTGGCCCGCACCACTGATTGCTATTGTTTTGGCTGTTATTGTCTGTTGGGGATTTGATCTTTCAGCGAGAGGTTTAGCGTTGATTGGTGGGTTCAATGGCGGCTTACCAATCGTTAAATGGCCTACGTTTCAGCCGGGGCTCATGAGGGATTTGGTCATCCCTGCATTGAACTTAGCTCTGATTAGCTTTGTGAGCATGATGCTGACGGCACGAAGCTTTGCTGCGAAAAATGGCTATGAAGTTAACGCAGATGCAGAGTTTAGGGCATTGGGGATCGTGAACATTGTCTCGGGCCTTTCCCAAGGTTTCGCCATTAGCGGTGCGGATTCTCGCACGGCCGTTAACGATGCAAATGGTGGAAAAAGCCAGCTAGTCTCTGTGATTGCCGCAGTAGCTATCGCTATCGTGCTTCTCTTTTTTACTAAGCCATTGCAGTACATACCTGTTGCCGCACTGGGTATTGTATTGATGTACGCCTCTTGGTCTCTTTTGGATATCAAGGGGATATGGCAGCTAAGAAAACGTAATCCTCCGGCGTTTCGTCTGGCACTGATCACCTTCCTAGGCGTACTGCTTATTGGGGTGCTTCCCGGTATTGGTCTGGCTGTGATGGTTGGGCTGTTGCAATTTTTAAGAACCGTCTTTCGTCCAACGGAGCAGCTTCTGGGGGTCAATGAAGAGGGGATGATTCATTCGCTGGGTAATGGTTCCAATGTAGAGCCTGTTCCGGGGGTGATGATGTACCGTTTCAACTCCCCGTTGACCTATTTCAACGTTGCCTATTTTAAACGGCGAATTCTCAATCTTGTGGACGGAATGCCGTTTGAGCCTCGTTGGGTAGTGATTGATGCAGTCGCCAGCTTTACGCATGCCGATATCAGCGTGCTGGCGGCAATCGATGAGCTGAAGCGAGATTTACGTAGCAGAAATATTGCGCTAGTTCTGGCAGGGCGCAGAACAGAACTGACCCGTTGGTTTAATGACAATCGCGGTAGTGGTGCGGTAGACAATGAGCTACTGCTGATACCTGACCTCTATTTGGCGCTGAAGTTTATTCAGAGCAAAGAGAGTGTACAAGAGATAGGGTAAACAGAAAGCGGCATATCCTTTTATTGGTTTTTAGTTATCAGGTATCTCTGCTTGAGGTAGTTGATGCATTAGCCGTGTGTACGTTGGTTGGTGGGAATAAATTCGATACGGTCTGGGATGAAGTGACGGAGTGGGGAACGGTGACAACGTTAACTATTGGCAAAGCAAGTCACTGCCTTTCAGAAACTAGCGGCTAAACTGAATGCTCGACAGCACGTTCAACAATAGGATCAAAACGAATGAGTACATGGTTGATTTTTGGGGCATCGAAAGGAACAGGCGCTTGGTTGTTGCAGCAGGCCATTAAGCGTGGGCAACCCGTTATTGCGGTTATTCGCCAAGATGAAGATGTTCAGCGATTAAAAGAGAGTGGTGTACGGGTTATTCAGGGAGATGCCAGCGATGAACACGTGGTAAACAGCGCCTGTCAGCTGGCGGGGAGTGAGGCTATTATTATTTCGACAATGGGCGGTAGCAAAGATTATTTGGCACACCGAACCATCATCGACTGCGCAGAGAAAAACGGTATTTCACGCATGTTAATGGTGACATCGCTTGGGTGTGGCGATAGCTGGCCGACCCTATCCGAACGCTCTAAAGCGGCATTTGGGCAGGCCGTGCGGGAAAAATCATTGGCAGAAAGCTGGCTGCAAACCAGCAAACTCGATTACTGCATTCTGCGCCCAGGTGGTTTGCTTAATGGTGAGCCGACAAACAGAGCAAAACTCTATGTGCAGCAGGAAGTACACGGTTTTGTTAACCGTAGTGATATCGCGATAGAGATAGAGAAACTATTGGCATCACCGTTTGGAAATAAAATATACAGTATCGTTGATCCTGAACTCAAAGCGGCATCATCCCGCTAAGAGGGAATAGTCGACGTGAATATGGAAAGTTGAACATGGCGTTACTTCAGATTTATTTATGGAAATAGCGGGGAAATGGGGATATATCCCCTCTCGGTGAAAAGAGGGGAGAAATATTACTTCCGTAATTGGGTGTAAAGTCGGAAAAGATAAACCAGAACGAAAGCTGTTACTAAATTACTCAGGGCAGCCATAACGGTGACGGTCACTGCAGTCGAAAGCGCGCCAACTTTTAATGCAATAAAGAAAATAAACAGTTTTGCAGCTGCCCAAAAAAGCAGGATAGGCAGAATTAAACCTAAATTTGATATGACGAGCTTGTAGCTCTGTTTAAAGGCAGCAAAGATATCGTTTTTCTCTACCATTAAAACAATGGGAGCCATGCTAAGTAAGATGGCGATAATGACCCCTGGGATAAAAAAGAGCATTGCCCCGATAACAGCGAGCAGAATCGAGAGGGTAAAAAGAAGCAATAGGCGAGGCAGCATTGGGGCTGAAGCACCTAATGCACGCAGCGCACTAACGCGATGCCCTTGGGACGTCAATTGAATTAATGATAATAAGCTACCGGCAAACAGGGCGGTGGTAACAATACTAATTAACAGAGGTGGGACTAATTTCCCTAGCAACTGGTTACTTTGTTGCTGAACCAGGTCGGGGTTAGCTCCCCCGGCCATATTTGCTTCTAAGTTGGTTAAGTCCTGAACGGTAATTTCGGGGCTAAATGCCTGTGCCAGTATAATTGAGATGAAGGCTATCAACAGTGATAAGATCGAAATGCTAACCAATTGGTTACGCATAAAGTTAAAACTGTCACGGTATAATGAGTTTGCCGTGATGGGCATGAAGTCTCCTTGGCGTATCAAAGTAAAAGGCATTTTGCCTGAACAGGCACTCTTTAATGCGTGATTGTAACCTGTTCTCTCTTTCTGTTGCACCCTATTGTTTATGGATATAAATCTGTAGCACGCCGCTCTGGTGGATCTTGTCGCTTCTCTTTGGACAGCTAGCCATAAAGTGCAAAATATAGGCACAGCCAGCTCCTTATATAAAATTCAGCTAATAACTTTTTATTAAGACACCCTCTTAGATCAAATTTCAATGTGAATAATTTTTTTATGGAAAGAATATTTTTGATTTAAATCAATTTAAGTGAGGGATAAAAGAAAAGAATATGTGGCATATAAGCAATTAAACCAAATTACCTCTAAAAGATGTGATCCTCGTATGGTCATGGTTACGCAAAAGTGGTTATATTACGCGAGTTTTATAAACCATAATAAAGGAATGGATAATGAAGAAGCTGCCCTTAGTCTGCCTTATTGCCGCTGCGCTTTCTCCTGTTTTGGCGAGTGCACATGAAGCGGGAGATTTCATCGTACGTGGTGGATCGATTACAGTTAGACCTAATGAGAACTCAGATAAAGTATTAGGTAGTGCTGCTATTGGTTCACTTCGCGTGGATAACAACACCCAGTTAGGTTTTACTCTAGGTTATATGGTGACGGATAACTTTGGTGTTGAACTGTTAGGTGCAACACCTTTCGAGCACAAAGTTAGCCTGAGTGGAAATGCAATCGGTGGTGATATCGGTAGCATTAAACATTTACCACCATCGTTAATGGCTCAGTGGTATTTCGGTTCTAAAGAAGATGCTCTTCGTCCTTATTTAGGCGTTGGTGTTAACTACACAATGTTCTTCAGTGAGAAGTTTAACGATAACGGTAAGAGTGCAGGACTGAGCAATCTAAGCCTAAAAGACTCTTGGGGCGTTGCTGCACAAGCTGGTTTAGACTACAACTTGGATGAAAATTGGTTGTTGAACGCGTCAGTTTGGTGGATGGATATCGATACCGAAGCTAAATTTAAAGTGGCTGGTGTAGAAGAGAAAGTAGACGTGAGAGTTGACCCAGTTGGATTTATGTTTGGTGTTGGCTATCGTTTCTAATATGGTAACAAACGCAGCACATTACTTGTAACAGACACCAGAATATGACGAGGGCGCTTATTGTTAAGCGCCCTCGTTTTTTACGTACAGTTAAAAAGTGAAGTGGCTATTTCACAAGCAAGTTATTACTAACCGCACGTACACCGGGTACATCACGTGTTATTTCAACGGCTTTATTTGCCGCTGTGGCGGAAGTGACAAAGCCACTTAACTGAACTCTGCCTTTAAAGGTTTCGACGCTAATCTCTGTTGACTTAATCGACTTATCTGCCAGAAGGGATGATTTTACCTTGGTAGTGATCACTGTATCGTCAATATACCCCCCTGTACTTTCCTTTTTTTGCGTTGGCGCACAGGCTGCTACTGCCAACATAGTTGTTAGAGTAAGGGCGATAAAAGATGCTTTTTTTAGTAATCTCATAAGTACTCCTGATTGATTAACAATCAAATTAATTAGAGTGGAAATAGTGACTTACTGAGTTTATGCCTGTTATTACAGGTGAGATTAATGAACTCTGCAGTATGAGGTAATGACGTTCAACACATTAAAGTGTTGTGCAAAATGGTGAATTACACAAATTAAATAGCGATAGTAAGAGGTGAATCTGAGGGATTTTTGGAACAGAAGCGTATTTTTAGCCTCTTCAGGCAACCTATTTATTTAAACCGCTTAATCACTTTATTGATTAAGCGGTTTTTTACTTAACAGTATTTAATTTATAAGCCGTTGAACACTACTTGCGTGTTGCAGCTTTCATCGTGCTGACAAACGACGTCAGTTTATCCAGCATTTGAGCAGGGTTTTGATGGTTCTGTTCAATGATTTTCACGATGGCAGAACCCGATATTGCTCCTGCAGCACCCGCGGCTAATGTCTCTTTTACCTGTTGAGGTTCGGAGATACCAAAACCTTGTATGGCAGGAGGCGCATTATGTTTGGTTAACATGCTAACCAAGTGTGTCAGCGGGTTTTGAGCGCGGCTTTCTGTCCCTGTCACGCCCGCGCGGGAAAGCAGGTAGGTATAACCCTGACCATGTGCCGCAATATTCTTGATGAGATTTTCATCTGCATTTGGCGGGCAGATAAAGATGGGGGCAATATTGCTACGCGCTGCCGCAGTACGGAAAGGCTGGGACTCTTCATAAGGGACATCGGCGATCAGAACTGAATCTACACCTACTTGAGCGCAGTGCTCATAGAATTGATCGAGACCGTTATGAAACACCAGATTGGCATACATCAGTAGACCGATCGGGATCTCAGGGTATTTCTTTCTGATGGTGGCGAGTAGCTCAAAACACAATGTTGGTGTGACACCAGAATTAAACGCCCGCAAGTTAGCATTTTGGATGGTTGGACCATCAGCTAAAGGGTCAGAGAAGGGAATGCCTAGCTCTAGCGCATCGGCACCACCGGCAATGAGCGCGTCGATAATTTGTAGTGAAAGCTCTGGTGAAGGGTCACCTAGTGACACGAAGGGCACAAATGCGCCTTCGTTTTTTTCCGCCAGACGAGCGAACAGTTGTTGATAGCGTTGCATCAGATTTCCCCTCTGGCTTTCAATATATCGTGGACGGTGAAAATATCTTTATCGCCGCGACCAGATAAGTTGACGACTAAAATTTGCTCTTTTTCTGGCTTGGCTTTAATCATTTTTAAGGCATGAGCTAAAGCGTGTGAGGATTCTAGTGCAGGAATAATCCCTTCGTGACGCGAGAGCTGCTTAAAGGCATCCAGAGCTTCGTCGTCGGTAATAGAGACATACTCGGCACGGCCCACACTATTTAAGTAAGCATGTTGAGGGCCGACAGAAGGGAAGTCCAGACCCGCAGAAACGGAGTAAGACTCTTCGATTTGGCCTTCGCTAGTCTGCATCATTGGCGCTTTCATCCCAAAGTAGATGCCGATGCGGCCATGCTTTAGCGGTGCGCCATGTTGCCCAGTTTCAATGCCTAACCCAGCAGGTTCGATTCCGATAAGTCTAACACTCTCATTATCGATGAAATCGGCGAACATACCGATAGCATTAGAGCCGCCACCGACACATGCCAGAACGGCATCAGGCAGCTTGCCTTCACGGTCAGATAGCTGTGCTTTCGTCTCTTCACCAATCATGCGTTGGAACTCGCGCACGATGGTAGGGTATGGATGGGGACCGGCTGCGGTACCGAGCAGATAGTGCGCGGTATCATAGCTACCAGACCAATCACGTAGGGCTTCGTTGCAGGCGTCTTTCAAAGTTGCAGAACCGCTATTAACACGAATCACTTCTGCACCCATTAACTGCATACGGAAGACGTTTGGCGATTGGCGATCGGCATCTTTTGCCCCCATATACACTCGGCACTTCAGTCCCAGCAGTGCGCAGGCTAATGCCGTTGCAACACCATGTTGCCCTGCACCGGTCTCTGCAATAATTTCAGTTTTGCCCATTCTTTTGGCAAGCAATGCCTGCCCAAGCACCTGATTGGTTTTGTGCGCGCCGCCGTGCAGTAGGTCTTCACGCTTTAGGTAGAGCTTCGTTTTTGTACCGGCGGTGAGATTACGGCACAGTGTTAGCGCAGTAGGTCGTCCGGCATAATTTTTTAGTAGATCCTGAAATTCACGTTGGAATTCAGGGTCACGCTGAGCATTAACAAAAGCCTCTTCGAGCTGTTGCAGTGCTGGCATTAAAATTTGTGGTACGTACATACCGCCAAATTCGCCAAAGTAGGGATTAAGTAGAGTCATTACCGTTTCCTGTCAGTCCGTTAATGTTGGGCGAGTAGATGAGTAATACATCTCCCGTCATTAATTCTGGTGATATCTGTTGTACTTGTTGTGCTGCGCTCAGGGCGTATCTGGGTTAATACTGTCTTAACAGTGTAAAAACGTCTGCTAAACGCTGGCGGTCTTTAATGCCAGGCTCGCTTTCTACTCCGGAGTTAAAATCTAATCCGGCACAGCCGAGTTTTGCCGCCTGTTCGACATTACTGGCGTTTAATCCACCTGCCAGTAACACCTTGCTTAAATCAATATTGGCTAAAACCGACCAGTCAAATGTTTGTCCGCTGCCACCAGCACCATTATCGAGAACGTAGCGATCGACATGCTCAAGTTTAAGTTCAGGGCGAACACCTGCCACGCTGACTGCTTTCCAAATTTGGCACTGTGCTGGAAGGTGCTCGCGTAGTGCCGTGATATAAGCCTGGTCTTCCTCACCATGTAGCTGAACTGCATTGAGGGCGAGGTTTTTCGCCGTGAGGCAGAGTGTCTCTACTTTTGCATTGCGAAATACGCCAACCCATTTTAGCGGTGCGCCTGATATGACTTTGCGTGCCTGTGCAATATCCACATAGCGTGGTGAGGTACCAACAAAAATCAGCCCGCCATAGATTGCGCCAGCCTGATAAGCCGATGCGGCATCTTCTGGGCGGGTTAGCCCGCAAACCTTGTTTTCACCTAATGTGACACGGCGAACCGCTGCTTCAAGACTCTGTTCTGCCATCAGTGCACTGCCAATCAGAAAAGCATTGGCAAACTGGCTAAGGTTGCGTACTTGCCGGTAAGTATTGATGCCCGACTCGCTGATAATACGCACATCTTTTGGCAGCCCTGCGGCTAACTGGCGCGTTCTGTTTAAGTCGATAGAGAGATCCCGCAAATCGCGATTGTTAATACCGACGACTTTTGCTTTTAGATCAATAGCACGATCACGTTCTGATTCGTTGCTGACCTCGGTCAACACGCCCATATTTAGGCTATGCGCTACCTCCGCTAATTGACGATATTGCTCATCATCTAAGACTGACAGCATCAATAAGATGGCATCGGCTTGATGATAGCGTGCCAGATAGATCTGATAAGGATCGATAATAAAATCTTTGCACAGGATAGGCTGGTGAGTCTCTGCGCTAACGAGTTTTAAATAATCGAAATTACCCTGGAAATACTTCTCGTCCGTTAACACTGAAATTGCCGAGGCATAATGGCGATATACTTTGGCAATTGCCGTTGGGTTAAAATCGTCTCGGATTAAGCCTTTCGACGGAGACGCTTTTTTGCACTCAAGGATAAAGTGAGTTTTATCACCAGCCAGAGCATCATAAAAACGGCGAGTGCTCGGTACTATATCTTGTTTAAACGTCTCCAGAGGCTGGCGCTGTTGGCGCTCAGCAACCCAGATGGCTTTGTCGCGAACGATGCGCGTTAATACGGTTTCCTGCATTACTCTATCCTCTGGCTGCCAGAGCGGTGACACACTCGTAGGCTTTCCCACTGTGAATAACATCTAAAGCCTGCTTTGCATTACTGCGCAGATCTTCATGACCAAATAACTTGAGCAGCATCGCAACGTTAGCAGCAACAGCAGCATCGTGCGCAGCATCGCCCTTACCTTGTAATAAGCGAGCGAGGATGTCACGATTTTCTTCTGGCGATCCACCTAATAATGACTCAATCGGATAACTTGGCAGGCCAAAATCCTCACTGGTGAGCTGATAGCTTTCGATTTTTCCCTCATTCAGCTCGGCAACTTGCGTTGGTGCGTGAATAGCGACCTCATCCATTCCTCCACCGTGAACTACGGCAGCACGGCGATAGCCTAGTACTTTTAATGTTTCAGCAATAGGCAGAACCAGTTCTGGGCTATACACGCCAATCAGAGCTAAAGGCGGGTGAGCTGGGTTAATTAATGGGCCAAGTACGTTAAACAGTGTGCGAGTTTTGAGCTGTTGACGCACAGGCATCGCATGGCGAAAACCAGTGTGATATTGCGGCGCGAAAAGAAAGCATACGCCTAAATCGTCCAGTGCCTTACGCGATGTTTCTGCATCCAAATCCAGCTTGATGCCGAAGGCCGAGAGCAAATCTGACGAACCAGAACGACTGGATACGCTACGGTTACCATGCTTGGCAATTTTTAGCCCACACGCGGCAGCAACAAATGCGCTGGCGGTAGAAATATTAATGCTGTTAGAGCCATCGCCTCCAGTTCCGACGATATCGGCAAAATCATAATCTGGGCGAGGGAAAGGCTGGGCATCGGCAAGCAGAGCGGTTGCTGCCCCTGCAATCTCCTCTGGTGTTTCGCCGCGAATTTTCATACTAATCAGCGCTGCTGCAAGCTGACTTGGCTCTAACTCACCTTTAATGATGTCGCTAAAAAGGCGTTGACTCTCTTGCTGTGTTAGTGGTTCGGCTCGGTAAAGTTTTTCTAAAATAGATTGCATGATGTTCTCCTTATACCAAAGCCCAAGCGAGTGTTTGTTCTAGTAAACGAGCGCCCTGCGTGGTGAGTATGGATTCTGGGTGAAACTGGAAGCCGCAAATACGATCGGCATCGTGGCGCACAGCCATCACCATGTCGTTATAGGTGGCGTTGACGGTAAGCCCTGCTGGAATATCGCTGCCAACTAAGGAGTGATAACGGGCAACAGGGAGTGGGGAAGGCAACCCTGCAAACATCTCTTTTCCGTCATGAGTAATAGGTGATGCTTTACCGTGCAGTATCTCACCCGCTTGGCCGACAATACCGCCGTAGGATTCGACGATGGCTTGATGCCCAAGGCAAATACCGATGATAGGCAACTGACCGCGCAGTGTGTTTAGTAGCTCCGGCATACATCCTGCCTGAGAGGGCGTTCCTGGGCCAGGTGACAGCATCAAAATCGGCTGTTTCATCTCGCTTAACCGTTCACGAATTGTCTCTACGGGGAAGTTATTGCGATAAATCACAACGCGGTGCCCGCCAGAGCGTAATTGGTCTACCAAGTTATAGGTAAAGGAATCGATATTATCGAGTAACAGAATATCGGCCATTAGAAAATCTCCTTAGCCTGATGAGCGGTGGCGATAGCGCGAAGTACGGCACGGGCTTTATTTCGTGTTTCGTCAGCCTCAGCCTGCGGGTCTGAATCTAAAACCACACCTGCACCCGCTTGTACGGTAGCAATCCCATCTTCAACGTAAGCTGAACGAATCACAATACAGGTATCCAGATCGCCGTTTGCCGTTAAGTAACCAACGGCCCCGCCATAGCTACCACGACGTTTGCCTTCGGCCTCTGCAATCAACTGCATAGCACGAACTTTAGGTGCGCCGCTTAGCGTGCCCATATTCATACAGGCTTGATAAGCGTGTAGCACATCTAAGTCAGCACGTAGAGTGCCGATAACGCGGGAGACTAAGTGCATCACGAAGGAGTAGCGATCAACTTTAGTCAGGTCGGCAACGTGGCGGCTGCCTGCTTCGCAGATTCTCGCTAAATCGTTGCGGGCTAAATCAACCAACATCAAATGCTCTGCGAGCTCTTTATGGTCGGTACGCATTTCTAGCTCAATGCGGCTATCCAAGTCTTGATTAAGAGAACCATCTGCATAGCGGCCTCGCGGGCGGGTACCTGCAATAGGGTAGATTTCGATCTGACGGCTGCTGGCTTCGTACTTCAATGCGCTTTCGGGAGAGGCGCCAAACAGTGAAAACTCACTGTCCTGCATAAAGAACATATAAGGGCTTGGGTTATGTTGCTTCAGAGTACGGTAAGCGGCTAGTGGTGCTGGGCAGGGCAGGCTGAAACGGCGAGAAGGCACGACCTGAAAGATATCACCCTTACGAATCGATTGCTGCATCTGGATAACCACTTGCCTAAATTCAGCATCATCTTGATCGCAGCTTAAAGCCATATCCTCTATTGCTGGAGCAACAATCGGAGTAGGAATTTGTTTCATCTGTTGTTGTAGCTGGGCTAAGCGTTGCTCAAGACGGGTATACTCAGCGGCGATAGGGGTAAATAGACTGGCTTGCAAGCGAGCATGGCGGCTTTGGTGATCGAGGACTAGAAGTGTTTCTGCTAGATAGAAGCAAAAATCAGGGCAGCGCTGAGGGGATTCCAACTCAGGTAGAGCTTCGAACCCCGCGACTAAATCGTAAGCAAAAAGGCCGCCTAGTAGCATTCCTTCGCGTTCGGTATCGGGAACATCGACCAGCTTAAGAAGCAAGCGCAATGAATCGAAAACAGAGACCGCCTTTAATCGGGAATCTTCATCTTGCAACTGTGTATTGTGCGGGAAGTGTAAAATGCGTGAGTTAGGGTGAACCTCAATATGCACACTGTCAGGAATAACAGCATCCAGATGGCTTAAGAGTGCCGTACCGTTAAGTGTGAGTGCCTGTAGGGTAACTTGTTGTCCTAAGGCAGTAATGCGTAGTGCACTATCAATGATCAGTAGGCTTTTTAAATTCTGCTTGCTGGTGATTTCTGCGGATTCCAGCAACAGTGTTGCTGGGCTTGCGCCACAAAGTTGGTGGAAAACAGCTGTTGGGTCGTCCTGATAACAGGCGTCCACCGAGATAAGTTGTAGTTTTGGTTTATTGGTCATGTTCTGTATCCACCGTTTTCGAAATCTTACTCATGAAAAAGCCCGCTGTTGAAAGCGGGCTTGGAGTTTCGGCTAAATCAGGGTTGCTGAAATGTGCGATGACTCTACCCGCGAGGGAGAGTGCGCCACCAGCTAATTGTTTTATTTGTGTGTGTTGTCTTTGTCATTTTCTATCTCAATAAAATATTTGCCTGAACTCGTGTACTAGTTAAATGGAACGAGCGGTATAAGTCAATCTTCTTTTGTGTTTTTATTTGAAAAATAGTCAATGGACGCATTGTGCTTAGTAAAATTCATAGATAGAGAAAGTTATTTTTGTGTCAATATCGCCATAAAAAATAACTTAAAAACGTGAAGTTTGTTAGTCGAAAAGGGAACTGTTGGGATAACAGCCCAATGGAGAGATTTTTCCGAAGTTTGAAAACAGAATGGATCCCTAATGCGGGGTACAGCAGTTTGAATGGCCTGAAACGAGAAGTAGTGGACTACATAATAGGTTATTACAACGCGTTTCGGCCTCATGATTACAATGGTGGCTTAACACCGAATAAGTCAGAGTATTGTTACCAAACCACCTCTTAACGTGTGGCCAAAATGACTTGACCACTACACCCCTTTGGTTGGGAGCGGGTGAAAGTGCAATATGGAAATACGGTAATCAACCCGCTACCTAAACCTTTCACCAAATCGAGAAAACACCACTAAAACCTAAGCCGCCGGCCTCGCAATAACTCCCCGCGTCTCCAACCGCACCTCACTCACCACCACATCCAACGAATCCCCTTGCCGATAAACAACCTCACCTTTTATCTGCACAGTTCCCGTCTCTTGGCTACATACAAGTTCATCACGCACCGCGTGAATAAACGGAGCAGGAATAAAGGCCACTGCACCAATATCAAGCAGCCTCACACGCATACCACCACGTGAGATATCAATGATTTCAGTAGGATGGCGAGTCGTGCTATCCGCCTTATCCTGCAGATAACGTGCATATAACCAATCCCCCACATCGCGCTCTGCCATACGGTTAAAACGACGGCGGTCAACCAGTTGTTGGGTCATATCAGAAGAGGGTTCCACAGTCTCTTTGCCCGCAATCATCGCTTTCAGCAAACGATGGTTGACCATATCGCCATATTTACGAATCGGTGATGTCCACGTTGCATAAGCTTCTAAGCCTAAGCCAAAGTGTGGGCCTGGTTTTGTGCTAATTTCCGCGAAAGATTGATAGCGACGAACACGGCTATCAAGAAACTGGGTCGGTTGGGCATCAAGATGACGGCGTAACTCGCAGAAGCCTTTTAGTGTTAACAGCGTCTCTGCATTGCATTCAACACCATTTGCTTGTAGTGCTGCAACGGCTTGCTCGATGTGTGCTGGGTCAAAGCCCATATGAACGTTGTAAATACCATAGCCAAGGTCGTCACGCAGCGTAATCGCTGCACAGACGTTAGCGGCGATCATGCACTCTTCTACAATACGGTTTGCTGTACGGCGAGGCTCAGTAACGATCTCAAGCACATT
The DNA here is from genome assembly GCA_000307305.1 of Enterobacteriaceae bacterium B14. Taxonomy (GTDB): domain Bacteria; phylum Pseudomonadota; class Gammaproteobacteria; order Enterobacterales; family Enterobacteriaceae; genus B14. The sequence continues at coordinate 904,537 of DF158882.1, read as the reverse complement.
ACCTTTATCATCCAGTATAAAGCGATAATCAGGGCGATCTTTAAAGACTAACGCATTCTGATCTCGCCATTGGCTACGTAGGGTAGAGACTTTATGTAGAAGGCGGATTTGACGTTCGATGGTTTCGCTTGGCGGCTGCCAGTTACCCTGGCCTTCCAGCCAGTCGGAAACTTCTTCGTAAACGAGCTTCGCTTTTGACTCAAGCCAAGCAGAATAGAACTGAATGTCATTCTCTAGCTTACCATCTGTATTCACTGTCACGCTGCAAACGAGTGCAGGGCGGCGCTGATTTGGATGCAGCGAACAAAGATTATCCGATAGCTCTCGCGGTAGCATCGGAATATTGAAGCCGGGCAGATAGTTGGTAAAGGCACGGTGGCGTGCAGTGAGGTCAAGCGGGGTGCCTTCTGCGACGTAAGCAGTCGGATCGGCGATAGCGATGGTCAGCTTCAGTGTCCCGTCTGGATTCTCGGTGACAAACAGCGCATCATCCATATCTTCGGTGCTGGCACTGTCTATAGTCACAAAATCTAGCGCAGTTAAATCCTGACGGTCTAGGTGTTCGTCCAGCATTTCTGGCACGTCATCCGTAGGCGCTTCTTTCTCAAGTTGATGACGTGAGAGGGTTACCCACCAAGGTGCAAAATGGTCATCAGCATTGGTGATAACTTCTGTGATATCCGCATAAAATGCTTTATCGCCTTTTAATGGATGTCGGCGCATTTCGCCGATAACCCAATCGCCTTGTTGGAAATCGTACTCGATGCCTGCTATTGGGCGCGCCTGAATGGCATCTCTCAGCAAAGGGTGATCAGGAATAATAGACAATCTCGCATCGTTAGGCTTTTTCTGTATGCGTCCAACAAAACGGGATAAGAAAGGTTCCACTAATGATTCAGGTTCGGCGACTTCACGCTCTTTTTCTGTATTCAGTGAGGCAATGACACGGTCGCCATGCATCACTTTTTTCATATACGGAGGAGGGATGAAATAACTGGTTTGTGAATCAACTTCAAGGAAACCAAAACCTTTCTCGGTACCCTTGACAAGGCCTTCAACTCGCGGCGTTTGTGAGTGAAGTTGCTGTTTTAGCTGCGCGAGCAGCGGATTGTCTTGAAACATATATTCCGGTGATTCCAGCGAGTAGATTTTGTAGGTGATGTAAGTAGTTTTCTAATAAAACGACACCCCACATTTGTGGGGTGTCGTTTGAATGTTAAAACAGAATTAGCTTAGTTCTAACTCGTTCATCGCCGCGATGCTAAAGCCACCGTCAACGTGAAGGACTTCACCGGAAACACCAGCAGATAAGTTAGAGCATAAGAAGGCAGCACTGTTGCCCACGTCTTCAATCGTCACAACGCGACGAATTGGGGTAACGGCTTCGCAGTGAGCCAGCATTTTTCTGAAATCTTTAATGCCAGAAGCTGCAAGTGTACGGATAGGGCCAGCAGAAATTGCGTTAACACGCACACCTTCAGGACCCATTGCGTTAGCCATGTAACGGACGTTCGCTTCCAGAGACGCTTTAGCCAGACCCATTACGTTGTAGTTAGGGATGGCGCGCTCTGCACCCAAATAGGAGAGGGTCAACAGCGCAGAATCTGGGTTTAGCATACTGCGGCAGGCTTTCGCCATAGCAACGAAGCTGTATGAGCTAATGTCATGAGCGATTTTAAAGCCTTCACGGGTAACGGCATTCACATAATCGCCATCTAACTGATCGCCAGGAGCGAAACCGATGGAGTGAACAAAACCGTCGAATTTAGGCCAGACTTTAACCAGTTCGCTGAACAGTGATTCAATGCTAGCGTCTTCTGCCACATCGCAAGGGAGAACGATGTTAGAGCCTAATTCTGCGGCAAAGCCTTCAACGCGTGATTTTAATTTTTCGTTTTGATAAGTGAAAGCCAGCTCAGCCCCTTCACGGTGCATAGCCTGAGCAATACCGAAAGCGATAGAGCGGTTGCTGGCAACGCCAGTAATCAGAATGCGTTTACCGGTAAGAAAACCCATAGCAATAATCCTTGTAGTCATAGTAACTGTAAAACAAACGGATGAATTCTAACACGCTATCGGCGTTGATGCGTATTTTGTCTTTCTGCTCCGAGCAGTCGCCTTAATTACCATCAACACGCCATGCATCCGCTGTGAGCGATTCACCAAAGTGACTGGTGATTAAACGTCGAGTTAAATCGTGTAATGGCGAGGCGAGCACTTCCGCGGTATTCCCACGTTCAACCACTTCACCATTTTGCATAACCAAAACCTGATCACTGATGTGTTTCATCATTCCTAAATGCTGAGTGACGTAGATATAGGAGATCCCGTGGGTCTCCTGTAACTCCAGCATGAGATTAATGATCTGAGAGCGCATCGACATATCTAATGACGCCAGTGCTTCATCGGCAATAATGATCTGCGGTTGCAGAATTAAGGCTCTGGCTAAGGCGATACGCTGTTTTTGTCCTGCCGCGAGCATATAGGGATAGTAGTAAGCGTGGTCAGGTAATAAGCCAACCTGCCGTAGCGTTTGGTTAATTCGCTGCTCACGTTCGTGAATACTCAGCGCTGTATTCAATTTTAGTGGAGCTTCCAGCAACTGCCCAATACGTTGGCGGGGGTTCAGTGAGGTGCTAGGATCCTGAAATATCATTCTGATCCGCTGGCTGCGATAGCCATAGTCACCGTACTCCAGCTTGTGATCGTCGATCAGAATCTCTCCTGATGTTGGCTCTGTCATGCCGGAGATCATCTTAGCCAGTGTCGATTTACCTGACCCATTTTCACCGATAATCGCCATAGTCTGTTTTTCACGCAGGGTGAAGCTGATGGGCTTAACGGCCTCTAAATAACCGGGGCGAAACAGGCCTGTGCGATAGCGGAACACTTTCGAGAGGTTGCGGACTTCCAGCAGCGTTTTCATTGAGGCTGCTCCTCTAGATTCAACGGAAAGTGGCAGGCGAACTCATGGCCTTTAATATTACGTAGACGAGGTGTTTCGATGCACTTCTTCTGGGCGTAAGGGCAACGGGGGCCGAGACGACACCCCATTGGCAGATGTTCTAGGGACGGAATAACGCCTGTCATGGTGTTCAACCGACTCTTAAAGGGTAAGGCGCGACCAAAGTCAGGCATCGAGCGAATCAACGCCTGAGTATAAGGGTGGTGCGGCTGTACCAGAAGGTCTTCACTAGGCCCGCTTTCTACCGTCTGCCCACAGTACATCACATTGATTTTATGTGACCATTTACTCATCATTTGCAAATCATGGCTGATAAGCAGAATGCTGGTGTTGTTGTTTTGATTCATTCTTGCTAGCAGGCGGAAGATCTGCGCCTGCGTGGTAGGTTCCATTGAGTTGGTGGGCTCATCGGCAATCAGCAGCCTTGGTTGGTTGGCCAGTGCGATAGCGATCATCACTTTTTGGCACTCACCCTCCGTTAACTCATACGGATAGCTGCGCATAATATCTTTGTGATCTTTAATCCCTACGCGATGCAACAGTTCGATTGCTCTGCGTTTACGCCAGTGGAATCGCTGCCACCAATGGCCTTTATAGGTCCAACCAGGGATCGCCTGAATAACCTGTCTGCCAATATTCTCGGAAGGGTCAAGACAGGATTGAGGCTCCTGAAAGATCATGGAGATATTGTGCCCAACGATTTTTCTACGCTGGCGAGGGGAGAGTTTAAGGAGATCGACATCATCTAAGCGAAAGCGATCGGCAGTAACACGCCAGTTGTCTTTATTGACGCCGCAGATTGCTTTGGCGATAAGGCTTTTGCCTGAGCCGGATTCACCCACCAGACCGCGTATTTCGCCCTCATTCAGCGTTAGACTGACGCGCTCAACGGCTTTGATTGGCCCTTCAGGGGTCAGTAGTTCAATCGTTAGATTGCGAATATCCAGTAAAGGCATTACTCGGTCTCCGCAAGAATAGCGCGACGTACACCATCGCCTAGAATATTAACAAGGAGGACGCTAATCAAAATGGCGCCACCGGGTAGCATGACACTCCAAGGTGCCACGTACACCAAGTCTAATGAGTCCCCTAGCATCGCGCCCCATTCAGGAGAGGGGAGCTGTGCACCGAGATCGAGAAAACCGAGTGCGGCAATATCAAGAATAGCCATAGACAGTGAGCGGGTAAACTCAGTGGCTAATAGCGGGGAGATATTAGGCAGTACGGCATCACGCAGAATATCCCAAGTGGTTGCGCCATCTAAGCGGGCAGCAATGACATACTCTTTATCTAACTCATCATGAACCGCTTGATAGACGGAGCGAACAATATGAGGAAGGATGGCAAGCCAGACGGCGAGCATGGCATGTTCGAGTCTAGGCCCAATAAAGGCCACGACGATAATAGCCAACAGCAGTGAAGGGATAGAGAGCAAGGTGTCTAAAATATGATTAAGAATGGCTGAGCGCAAACCGTGAGTGATCCCCGCGAAAATCCCCAGCACAATACCAAGAAAAACAGCCCCAGTCGTAACCAACAACGCAGAGCCAAACGTTGGCGCAACACCACTGAGCAAACGGCTCATTATATCGCGGCCAAGATCGTCTGTTCCTAGAAAGAATGAGACATTACCGTAGTGCGACCAAGAAGGCGGCAGAAGCTGGTAGCCGAGAAATTGCTGATCAAGTGCATAAGGCGCAAGCCAATCACCTACTAGGCAGAGAATCAGCAGAGCTAAGACGCCGTAAAAGCCAATCATCGCTAAGGTGTCATTGCGTAAAGCGCTCCACGTATTTTTTAGGGTACCTGGGACATGCTTTTCGCGATAAACGCTATCGTAAGGCATACCACTCCTTATGCTTTAGCGGATTAGTTAGTGCACCGAAAATATCGGAAAGAACGTTAACAGTGAGAACCAGTGCACCCACCACCATTACGCCTGCAGATAGAGCGGCATAATCCTGCTGGCGGATAGCTGTTATCAGCCAGCGGCCTATTCCCGGCCAGCTAAAGACCATTTCTGTAATCATCGCCAGCGTTAACATGCTGGAAAACTGTAGGCCAAGTTTAGAAATAATCGGCGGTAATGCGTTGTGCAGGAGATGACGACGAATAATGGTGAATCTTGATAACCCACGGGTAGCAGCGGCTTTGATAAAGTTTTTCTCGTAAATATCGGTGGTGCTGTTTTTCATCAACCGAATGACTTCGGTTGCAGGGGCAATACTCAGCGCAACGATAGGGAGGATCATGTGGCGAAGGGTACTCCACATCATCTCATTACGGTAGGGGGAGTCAGATAACCAAGCATCAACCAGCGCTAACCCTGTCACGGGTTTTACCTCATAGAGCAGGTCGATGCGACCAGAAACAGGTAGCCAGCCAAGATGCAGAGAGAAAAACAGCATTAATAACAACGCAAGCCAGAATACAGGGATGGAGAAACCGAGCAGTGCAACAGAGCTTATTGCGATATCCGGCAATCTGCCTTGCGTGACACCAGCGATAATACCGAAAGGAATACCAATAATGAGCGCTAGTAAGAAAGAGATAACGCACAGTTCCATTGTGGCAGGGAATACATCTTTTAACTGGCCCAGAATCGGCTGACCATTAATGCTAGAGAAGCCGAGGTCGCCTTTCACCAGATTGGTGATGTAGAAAGAGTAGGCATCCCAGACGTTAGCACCAGCCAGAGGGCCGTGTGGCGTATAATAGGAGAGGCTAAAACTCACTAGCGAGAGCATAAATAGCGTAATTAGCAGCAGAAGCAGGCGGCGCAGCGTAAAAATAATCATGGTTTACCCTTCGGCGCTTCGGGCGCTTTTTCTGGTAGTTCACGATAAACGCCAGCGAATGAGGCGTTGCCGAACGGGCTTAAAACCAAGCCTTTAATGTCATAGCGGTTTGCCTGCAAGCGTAACGATGAAGCCAGCGGTAGTATGGGTAGCTCTCGAGCCAAGATTTTTTGTGCTTCTTGGTAATACTCATCCCGTTGAGCTAACTGCTGGGAGCGCAGTGCATTTTGTAGTAAATCGTCAAATTGATCATTACACCAGTGTGCATAGTTAGTTTGTGAGGCAATGGCGGCACAGCTTAATAGAGGGCGGAAGAAGCTATCTGGATCGTTGCTATCGGTAGCCCAACCCGTCAATGTCAACTCGTGGTTCATATCACTTAAACGCTCCTCTTGAAAACGTCCCTCAACCTGAACGATGGTCACTTTTATTCCTATCTGTGCTAGGTCTGCTTGTATCAGTTCTGCCATTTTTAATGGGCTGGGGTTGTAGGCTTGTGAGGCGTTAGGCACCCATAAATGCAGATTGAGTTTGTCAATACCTGCGGCCTTTAGCAGTTCCTTCGCTTTTTGTGGGTTGTACTCGCTAATCTGCGCTTCACGATCGTAGGCCCATGATGCTCTTGGGAGTAAAGAGGTCGCTGTTTCAGCGGAACCATAGTAAATGGACTGCATTAGGCGTGGGTTATTGATGGAGAGAGAAATCGCTTGGCGTACGCGCAGATCGTTAAGCGGTGGCTTGCGGGTGTTAAAGGCCAGATAAGCGATATTCATCCCCGGGCGCTGTGTCAGGCGAAGACGAGGGTCATCTCGTAGAATCGAGAGCTGGCTTGCCGCAGGATAGGCGAGAACATCACACTCTCCAGTAAGGAGCTTGGATAAACGACCTGTGCCCCCCGCACCAAGGTCTATCACCACCTGTGGCATTCTTGGCATACCTTTCCAGTATGCGTCGTTACGTGCTAAGCGGATAAACTGCCCCGCTTTATACTCACTGAGTCTATAAGGCCCTGTGCCGATAGGCAGGCGGTCAATCTGTTCCTGTTCACCGCGCTGAGTTAAAAGATCAGCATATTCAGAGGAGAGGACTGGGGCATAGTGAGTTGCCATATGCCAGAGGAATGATGCATCTGGTTTGGTTAATCGGATCTCTACTGTGTACTCGTCTAGTTTTTTTACGCTCTCAACGCTTCTGACAAAATCAAGGCTATCGAAATAGGGATAGTTACCCCCATTCACCTCATGGTAGGGGCTTTGCGCATCAAAGATACGTCGAAAACTGAAGACAACATCGTCGGCATTCAGTTTTCGAGTGGGCGTAAACCAGTCGGTGGTTTGGAATGGGATATCTTTTCTCAGGTGAAAAACATAGGTTGCGCCACCATCTTGAACCTCCCAGCGTTGAGCAATTTCTGGGATCAATAGGTAGGTGTAAGGGTCGACATCCAGAAGGCGGTCATAAAGCTGTACTGCTAGTGTATCGACGGTTAACCCACTACTTGCCATTTGAGGGTTGAAGGTATTAAGGATACCGCTCACGCAGTATACAAAACCGCTTTGACGTATGTCTGCGGGCCTTGGTGTTTCATTATTAGCAGGGGTCACTGGGGCAGTGTCGGCAAAGACAAGACTGGATGACGCCATCATGCCAAGTGAGAACCCGAGAGCTTTAATCAAACGCATAAACGGTCTTAGACCACGCATAAATTGATTCGAGAAGATTATGCACAGTGTAACGCACTCTGCGCGACTCCCCAATTGCATCGAGAGCGTCTGCTGAAAAATGCGCCGTATAACTATGTCACTACACTACAATGGCGTTCCACTTTCGGCTTCTGGGCCTACATCAATACCGTACTTTCGCAGGATCCCCCTTAGTTGATGATAGGTTAATCCGAGCAGTTCTGCGGCCCTACGTTGATTGAAGCGAGCTTTATTGAGTGCCTGTTCGATGGCACTTTTTTCTTTCTCTGCTAGCCATGTTTTTAGATCGAGCGGAAAGGCGATAGGGCGTTCTTCAGTATCTAGTGCCGCTGACGATGTTGTCGGGTTGGCAAGAGAGGGAAGTGCCAAGGAGGTGAAGGGATTAAGGATGATGTTATCCAGTGGTTGCTCTACATCGTTGTGCCGATAAACGGAGCGTTCGACCACGTTCTTTAACTCGCGGATGTTTCCTGGCCATGAGTAGTCTAATAGTGTTTGGCGCGCATGGGCGGTGAAACCAGAGAACAATGGAAACCCCAATTCTCTGCTCATCTGAACGGCAAAGTGTTCGGACATCAGCATGATGTCTTGTTTCCTGTGGCGTAAGGGAGGGAGTTGCACTACGTCGAAAGCTAATCTGTCGAGCAAGTCTGCGCGAAACTTTCCTTCGGCAGCGAGTGAGGGAAGGTCGGCGTTGGTTGCACACACGAGTCGAACATCAACGTGAAGGGGCTGGGTGCCGCCTACGCGCTCAAGGTGGCCGTACTCGATAACACGAAGTAATTTCTCCTGAACGAGCATAGGTGCTGTTGCTAATTCATCCAGAAAGAGTGTGCCACCATCGGCTCGCTCAAAACGGCCTAAATGGCGGCGCTGTGCACCGGTAAATGCACCTGCTTCATGGCCGAATAGTTCAGAGTCGAGTAAGGTTTCGCTGAGTGCAGCACAGTTAAGCGAAATAAACGGGCCTTCCCAACGCTTTGAGAGATAATGTAGCCGTCGAGCAATGAGTTCTTTCCCCGTACCGCGTTCACCAATGACTAATACCGGTTTATTGAGCGGGGCAAGCTGAGAGACTTGCTCTAACATCTCTAAAAAAGAGTTTGCTTCACCTAATATGCCGTCGTTGTTATGTAAGTTATCCATAGTGTGTTCGTTATTTTCACCACTAGTTGGTTTTATTCATCACATCATGTTTAATGCATATGAGCAACAAAATAAAAAAATCTTTATATTTCATTGTGTTATTTTTAATTAAAAGTTGGCACGCATCTTGATATATATCTACGTGTCGGGCATCAACGAATGCCATTATGAAGAAAAAGAGGATGTTAATTATGGGTATTTTTTCTCGTTTTGCAGATATCGTAAACGCCAATATCAATTCCCTGCTGGATAAAGCAGAAGATCCGCAGAAGATGGTTCGCCTGATGATTCAGGAAATGGAAGATACGTTGGTGGAAGTACGTTCAAACTCAGCACGTGCACTGGCAGAGAAAAAGCAGCTTCAGCGCCGAATCACTCAAGGTGACGTTCAACTGAACGAATGGCAGGATAAAGCAGAACTGGCATTAGTACGTGGTAAAGAAGATCTGGCTCGCCTCGCGCTTATTGAAAAGCAAAAAGTTGCCGATTTATTGGCTGTTTTACAACGTGAAGTTGATGTTGTTGAAGAGACGCTAAACCGTGTACAAAAAGAGATTGGTGAGTTAGAAAATAAATTGATTGAAACGCGTGCACGTCAGCAATCATTGACCTTACGTCACAAAGCGGCAGAATCATCCCGTGATGTACGTCGCCAGTTAGACAGCGGCAAGATTGATGAAGCAATGGCTCGCTTTGAACAGTTTGAACGCCGTATCGACCATATGGAAGCAGAAGCAGAAAGTTTTGGTCTGGGCAAGCAGCAAAGTGTTAATCAGCAATTTGCAGAGCTAAAAGCAGATGATGAAATCTCACGTCAGCTAGAAGAATTAAAAGTTAAGCTCGGTAAAAAAGAGAGCGAGTAAAACAACTCGCTCTATGAAGCTGAATGCTAAATACCGTGGGCTCTTTGAGCCCATTAGGTAAGAGAGATAGACGCAATTTTATAAACCAGTATCTCCTTTGACACAGGAGACAGAAAATAAGGGAAGCTAATGGGCTGGATTCTAATGGGATTATTTGCGATCCCTATGACAATATTTGTCATTTTTATCGTACCGATTTGGTTGTTTATGCACTATTACGGTAATAAAACGGGGCGTGGCGAATTAAGTACGCAGGAGCGGCAGCGGTTGATTCAGTTGAGCCGCGAGGCACAACAGATGCGTGAACGTATTCAGGTATTGGAATCTATCTTAGATACGGAGCAGCCAAACTGGAGGTAATCAATATGATGACACGTAAGTTATACCGTATGCCTGAGCAGGGCATGATATCTGGTGTATGTGCCGGTATCTCCCACTCTTTTGATGTACCATTGATCGTCGTTCGTTTGCTTGCTGTACTTGCACTGTTCTGCGGGTTGTTTGTTTTTACTATATTGGCCTACGCCATTTTGGCATTTATGCTTAAGCCGCTGGAATATGATGTGAATGATGGCAATCGCGAAATGTCTTCGCGCCAGACGTTTATATTGATGGAAAATGAATTTGCGAACAATGAAAAACGATTACGTGAGTTAGAGCGTTATGTTACCTCTGATACTTATCGTACTCGAAGTAAGTTTAGCCAGCTCTAATTAGTGATGATTGTTGCCGTTGATTCAGACAGGAGAACGCCATGAAGGTTCATGCATTGACTCGTACAGCAATGCCTAAGATTAAAAAACTAGGTACGGTATTATTACCTTTCGCCTTGTTATATGCACCGGCGGCCGTGGGCGGTTTTCTGGTCAAAGGTATTAGCCGTCGGCCTTTGCGCCTTTTGGTGGCTTGGGGGGCAGAGCGGATTGTTCATCGGGCATTGAGCCATGTCGCGTCTAAAAACAAAAGCACGGCATCAGTATCACAGCAAGAAGTGGTTATTGATGAAACACCGTTCATAGCGCGTAAAGAAAAAGTGATTAATCCTCTTCAAGAAAGAGTGAAAACAACAAGATGATACTCTTCTCCGGCAAAGGAGAAGACCAAGACGTCAGTCATACCTAACCCGTGAATATGAGCGTTTAATGAATGCGGATTGTTACTGTTGATGAAGGCTAAGCCTGTTGTGTTATGACCTACAGCGTAATGGTCCGCAAGATGCAGTTTCACTGCACTGAACAGCAAATGCAGAATACCTCTTCCCCGATAGTGGGCAGCTATGCAGACGGGGCCATACAAAAATGCATTTTCCTCTACAATGTTTTCTCCAAAAAGCCGTACCTGCTGTAACTGTTCTAGTAGTACATCAATAATTCTTGGTCTAGGTTGTTGATTTGTTGCAGATAGGCAGACAAAACCAACCACGTATTCTCCCTCGCAGGCGACTAACACTCCTAATTTTTGGTTGATGCTATCTAGCAATTTTTCGTCCATAGCGGAGACAATAAAGCCTTGTTTTTTCTGCTCGTCACTTAAGTTCTTTGGTGTGTTCTCTTTCTGCAGTGCCAAAATTTGTGGGTAATCTTGTTTTTGTGCTTGCCTAGTGGTTATCACAGACTCTCCTCTGACAACTGTCAATTTCTGATTACAGTTGTTATTTGTTTCAGTGAAACTCGTCGGTACTTACTATTGATGCTAATAATAAGTCAGTATTTAGAAATGTCGTCATATTCAGTGAAGGGGTAGGTGTCAACTTTTTGTGACACGGGGCTTCTGCCTGCTGGTATGACAGGGTATCATTAACCCAGTTTCCTCCTACAGGACTCATTGAGCTGGTCAGCAAATGCGCTTAGAAGTTTTATGTGAAGATCGATTAGGTTTAACCCGCGAATTACTGGATTTGCTGGTATCTCGTAGCATCGATCTCCGTGGGATTGAAATTGATCCCGTTGGTCTGATTTATCTCAATTTTTCTGAGTTGGATTTCGATATTTTCCGACAACTCATGTTCGATATCCGACGGATCACGGGTGTGATGGATGTCAAAACAGTCTCTTTTATGCCTTCAGAACGTGAACATCATGCTATGTGGGCGTTACTGGAATCGCTGCCTGAACCTGTATTGTCTATTGACCTAAAAGGTAAAGTCGTTTTAGCAAACCAAGCTGCTAATAGGCTCTTTAATATTACAGAAGACACAGTTTCTCAGCATTTACTCAGCAATTTAATCTCTGGATTTAATTTTCAACGCTGGATTGAACGTGACAAGGTCACGTCTCATTCGGAACGGATTGCTTTACGTGGGCAAGATTATTTGATGGAGATAACGCCTATCTATCTTGCTGAGGAATTACAACCCGTTGGGGCGGTCGCTTTACTAAAATCGACGATTCGCCTTGGCCGCCAGTTACAATCTCTTTCTCATGCGGATGACCGTGCTTTTAGCCATATCGTCGCGATTAGTCCAAAAATGAAGCTGGTGGTCGAACAGGCTCGCAAGTTAGCGGTACTTGATGCGCCGTTGTTAATTGTCGGTGATACGGGGACAGGGAAGGACGTACTTGCGAGAGCGTGTCACCTTAGTAGCCATCGGAGAGATAAGACATTTCTTGCACTCAACTGCGCAGCACTTCCTGATGACGTTGTGGAAAGTGAGCTATTTGGCCATGCACCAGGTGCTTATCCTAATGCCATCGAAGGCAAGAAAGGTTTTTTCGAGCAAGCAAACGGAGGCTCAGTCTTACTGGATGAGATTGGTGAGATGTCGGCGAGTATGCAAACTAAACTTCTGCGTTTTCTCAATGATGGAACATTTCGCCGAGTTGGTGAAGAGCATGAGGTTCATGTCGATGTTCGAGTTATCTGTGCAACGCAAAAGAATCTCACTGAACTGGTAAAGAAGGGCATCTTTAGAGAAGACCTCTATTACCGGCTGAACGTTCTAACACTGAATATTCCACCTCTTCGAGAGCGTTTGCAGGATATTTTACCTCTAGCCGGACAGTTTATTGAGCATATTGCCAATGAACAGGGATTACCGAGGCCGAAATTGGTACCCGAACTAAACGCGTTCCTTTGCCAGTACGCTTGGCCTGGCAATGTTAGGCAGTTAAAGAATACACTCTATCGTGCTTTGGCTCAGCTAGATGGTAATGAGCTGCGCCCACAGGATATTGTATTACCTGAGTTTACTGCGGAAATGACGATGGGTGATGAGGCATTGAACGGCTCACTGGATGATATTAGCAAGCGCTTTGAACGTTCAGTATTGACTCGGCTTTACCGCGAATACCCAAGTTCACGTAAATTAGCTAAAAGACTGGGTGTCTCTCATACGGCAATTGCGAATAAACTGCGGGAGTATGGGCTTAGTGTGCGTAGAGTATCTGTTGCTGATTCGGAGCACATAGAAGTAGAAGAATAGTGCTAAATTTACGGGTGTCTAAACACACCCGTAAATTCGATATGGCTTATTTCAGTGATGCCAGCGCTGCATCATAGTCCGGCTCATTAGTGATTTCATTAACTAACTCACTATGAAGGACGTTGTCGTTCTCATCCAAAACAATAACCGCACGAGCTGTTAGTCCTGCTAAACCACTTGAAGTGATTTCCACACCGTAGTTTGATTTAAAATCCTGACCACGCAGTGTAGAGAGAGTCACAACATTATTTAGGCCTTCAGCTCCACAAAAACGAGATTGGGCAAAAGGAAGGTCTGATGAAATGCATAACACAATCGTATTATCTGCATTACCTGCCAATTGATTAAACTTACGCACGGAAGTCGCGCAGACACCGGTATCAATACTAGGGAAAATATTCAGAATTTTACGTTTTCCAGCATACTGGCTTAAAGATACATCGGATAAGTCTTTAGCAACTAAAGTAAAGGCTTTCGCTTTATCTCCCACTTGTGGAAGCTTTCCTGATACGGAGACGAGGTTACCTTGAAAATGGACGGACTGTGTCATCTTTATTTCCTTTTGGGGTTAAGCTTGAATCAGTGTATGCCACTAATAAGTCCTTTGACACCAATTTTTGTTAAGGATATGTGTTTCAAATATTACGTGGCATGATAGTGGCAAGCCTCTTATTTCCCATCCTACCCAGATTGCATTCTTGTGTTAATATTTTGTAAGTCAGTCGGTTATCCTATTTCTGTACTCAAGGCTATCAGCATGTCACATATAAAAATGATATTAGGTACTTTAAGTTGTGTAGTTTTATTCAATGGGGCATTTGCGGCAACTATTCCTGCAGGGACTCAGCTTGCAAAGGTTCAGGAGATTGTCCGCCATATTAAAGATGAACCCTCATCATTAGACCCTATTCAGGCTGTTGGTTTGCCAGAGATCCAAGTTGCTCGCGATTTGTTTGAGGGGTTGCTTAATCAGGATGAAAAGGGGAATGTTATTCCTGGTGTTGCTGAGCGCTGGGAGCAAAAAGATAACGTCTATACCTTTCATCTACGTAAAGACGCGCGCTGGTCGAATGGTGATTCTGTTACTGCAGGTGATTTCGTTTATAGCTGGCAGCGCTTAGTTGACCCTAAGAATACCTCTTCATTTTCGTGGTTTGCTAAGTTAGCCGAGATCGGAATGGCAGAAGATATTCTGGCTGGGAAGGCATCTCCCCAATCGCTTAAAGTAAAGGCTATTGATGACCATACTTTGCAAGTTACACTGAACCATACGGTTCCTTATTTTCTTAACTTGATGACCAGTTTTAGTTTGTATCCCGTACATAAGGCGACCGTTGAAAAGAACGGTCTGGCATGGACGAAGCCAGAGAATATTGTCGGCAATGGTGCATTTCGATTACAGGGGCGGGTGGTAAATGAGAAACTGGTCTTGGTTCCTAATGAGTATTACTGGGATAACAAAAATACAGTACTGACAAAGGTGACATTTATTCCTATCAATCAAGAATCAACGGCAACAAAACGCTATCAGGCGAATGATATTGATATAACTGAATCCTTTCCGAAAAATATGTATAAACGCCTACAAGAGATACTACCTGGCCAAGTTTATACGCCTGATCAGCTAGGTACTTATTATTATGCCTTTAATACCCAGCGAGCGCCTTTAAACGACGGACGTGTCAGATTAGCACTCTCTCTTGCAATAGATCGTCAGATCATTACTGAGAAGGTTTTAGGAACAGGTGAGAAACCAGCATGGCATTTTACTCCTGATGTCACATCTTGGTTCAAACCTACTATTGGAAAGTATCAAGCAATGTCCCAAAGTGAGCGCGATGCATTAGCCAAGTCGCTGATCGAAGCTGCAGGTTATAGCCCTGAGAAACCACTGCATATTTCGCTGTTATATAACACATCAGAAAACCACGAAAAGATTGCTATCGCTGTCGCATCAATGTGGAAAAAGAAGTTAGGTGTTAGTGTAAAACTCACTAATCAAGAGTGGAAAACGTATATCCATAGCCGTAATACCGGGCAATTTGATGTTGTACGGGCATCTTGGGTAGGGGATTATAATGAAGCATCAACGTTTCTTACGTTATTAACGTCATCACATGCAGGAAATATTTCGCAATTTAAATCTCCCGAATATGACCGATTATTAGCCTCAGCTCGGCAGCTGAGTGATAATAATAAACGTAACGATATTTATAATCACGCAGAAGATATTATTCAGCAACAAGCACCCATTGCGCCCATTTACCAATACACTAATAGCAGATTGATTAAACCGTGGGTAAAAGGCTATCCAATAAATAACCCTGAAGATACTGCGTATAGCCGTACTATGTATATTATTAAACACTAAGTGATAATGTTGGAGATGTGATGTCTCATTTGAAAATAGATGAGATAAATCATGAATAAAAAAATGGCGCACAATGTGCGCCATTTTAGCATCGCTAAAAAGAAATATTATTTCTTGTAACCGCGAGCCATATTATCTAAACGCTGGTTAGCGCGAGCTGCATCATCTTTTGCAGCTTGAACGTCAGAACGCATAGCGTTAACGTCGTTGCTCAGTTGATCAACCTTGGAGTTCAGGGTTTGAACGTCAGAAGACAGTTGGTCAATTTTAGAGCTGCTAGAACAACCAGCTAATAGTGTGGAAGCAAGAATTACAGCACCAAGTACCAGTTTAGTACGATTCATTTTAAAACCCTCTAGATTGAGTTAATCTCCATGTAGCGCTACAAGTATTACACAAACTATTTTCGAATGAGAATAAATTTTTAATCTAATAATGCTTAATATCATTCTTTTCGCTTAAAGAAACATCATCTTTCTATATTTTGTGAAAGTTTTTACTTAAAACGAGGTTTTTGGTGGGGGTATTTTAGAGGAGGTTATGTTGTAACTTGGAGAAATTCCTTGTTTTTTATAGGGTTTATTGCGTAAAGATGTTAGCTAATAGAACAATTAGTGAATGTAATCTAGGGTTTATTTATAGACAAGAAAAATTCTATCTTATTGATAATAATTTAAAAAAGTCGCCACAAAATAGCGGCGACTTAAAGATAAAATAAATTAGAAATTACAATGCATGTACAGACGAGGTATTAGTCGTACCGCTTGATACGAGGGCACCAGAAACCATAACAATGATCTGGCCCTTATTGGCTAAACCACTTGCTAGCGCTGCCTCTTTACCGATGCGATAGAAATCGTCAGTTGAAGCAAATTCTTTCACTAATTGGGTTCTCACGCCTTTCGTCAACAGAAGCTGACGTGCTGTCACTTCATTAGTCGTCAGCGCCAAAATCTCAGCTGTTGGGAAGTATTTACGTACTGCACGAGCAGATTTACCACCATGAGTTGCGACAACGATCAACGGCGCATCCAGTTTTTGTGCTGTTTCAACGGCACCACGGCATACGGCCTCGGTGATACGTAGTTTAGGCTGATCATTTAGGCCATCAATACGGCAAGGCATGATGCGGTCTGTGCGCTCACAAATCGTTGCCATGATAGTCACAGCTTCTAAAGGATATTTACCTTTAGCGCTTTCACCAGAAAGCATTACTGCATCGGTGCCATCGAGAATGGCGTTAGCCACGTCACCAGCTTCAGCGCGGGTAGGGCGTGGGTTTTTGATCATGGAGTCCAGCATCTGAGTTGCAGTAATGACAACTTTACGAGCACGGTTACATTTATCAATCATCATCTTCTGAGCGAAGATAACTTCTTCAACCGGGATCTCTACACCCAAATCACCACGAGCAACCATGATGCCGTCTGATGCGGCCAGAATTTCATCAAAGTTATTCAGGCCTTCTTGGTTCTCAATTTTAGAGATAATTTGAATATTCTCGCCACCGTGGGCATTCAGGTGAGCGCGGATCTCTTCAACGTCAGAACGCTTACGGATAAATGATGCGGCAACAAAATCAACGCCTTGCTCGCAGCCAAAGATTAAGTCGTTTTTGTCTTTCTCAGCCAGAGCAGGTAATTGGATAGAAACACCTGGCAGGTTAACGCCTTTATTTTCACCCAGGTCGCCAGCGTTCAATACTTTACAGATAACTTCGTTACCTTTAATTGCAGTGACTTCCATCCCGATAAGACCGTCATCAACTAGAACAGTGTTACCAACAGAAAGATCGGCAGGGAAACCGGTGTAGGTGACAGCAACACGCTCGGTATTACCCACAACACTGCCATCGGTAGTGAAAGTGAATGATTGGCCGGCAACGAGAGTAACGTCTTTACCACCTTCAAGTTTCATGGTGCGGATTTCTGGGCCTTTTGTATCCAGAAGAATAGCCGCTTGTTTACCGGTTTTTGCGGTAATAGCCCTTAGGTTCTTAATACGTTGGCCATGTTCTTCATAATCACCATGCGAAAAATTTAGACGCATTACGTTCATGCCAGCATCTAACAGCTTACCTAATACTTCTTCTGATTCGGTTTTTGGGCCGATGGTACAAACAATTTTGGTCTTTTTCATAGTGGTGTTTTCTGTAAGTTTTGAATGAATAAACGAGTTTTAAACTGAAGAGGGGTCTCTTCAGCAGGGGAATAAGATCCTGTCTTCGAGCATTGTGTCTTCATAAGGATAGGTGACAGGAAGAGAGTTAGAATGAAAACTTGCATATTGTCAAAGCGTAGAGAAGCCTTACAGAAGTAAGACGTTCGATGTGATAATGAGTTTAAATCGCTATAAAACAATTTGCTGAAACCATTCAACATAAATGACGGCTTTCATTATAGAGGGTAAAACTCAGGAAAAAAACCGAAAAGATGTTTTAAAACGGATAAAGTGGAAAAATGATAGCCTGCTTATTAAATAACTAAACTTATAACTAAACTTTTATTCACAAATAAAAAAGCCAGCCTTTAAGGCTGGCTTTTAAAGTATGGTGCGTCCGAGTGGACTCGAACCACCGACCCCCACCATGTCAAGGTGGTGCTCTAACCAACTGAGCTACGGACGCACAACTTAATTCTGTTATTTTAACAATTTATGGTGCGTTCTAATGGACTCGAACCATCGACCCCCACCATGTCAAGGTGGTGCTCTAACCAACTGAGCTAAGAACGCATTATAAATAATTAAAGTTGCTGCTATTACGGCTAGCAGCGGAGTCGAATATTAACGATGAAGGCGCTGACTAGCAAGGGATAAAATCGTTTTTTGCGGTGGAATGGGTTCAATTGTTGACGTTATGTGCAGAGCGCTGAAAAAATCAACGCTCCGCATGGTGGGTTTCATCTTGATGATGACGATGTCTTAACGCGTAGCGCGCGTAAGGATCATATCAGTAGGCTGTTTTTGCAACCATCGCATTCTTATCATGAGCATAATGGCAGCCGAAGTTAGCCCAATAATAAAGCCTATCCAAAATCCGCTAGGCCCCATAGGCGGAACAACCCAATCGGTCAATGCCAGAATATAACCGGAAGGCAGTCCAAGTAACCAGTAAGCGATAAAGGTAATAAAGAAGATAGAACCCGTGTCTTTATAACCACGCAGCACGCCACTACCAATAACTTGTATGGAGTCAGAACACTGATATATCCCTGCCAGCAACATAAGATGTGTTGCCATGATAATGACCATTGGGTCTTTGTTGTAGAGCAGGGCAATTTGTTCACGGAATAAAATAGTAAACAGCGCGGTGAGAATAGAAACCCCAAACCCTACGACAAGGCTAGTATAGGCAGCGACGCGTGCATCTTCCGTTGAACCCTGACCAAGACGATATCCCACCCGAATGGTTGCAGCGACACCAAAAGAGAGAGGGAGGACGAACATTAGCGAGCTGAAGTTGAGGGCTATCTGATGCCCTGCAACAGCAATAATGCCTAATGGTGATACTAACAAAGCGACAACGGCAAAGAGGGTGACCTCAAAAAACAGAGCTAAGGCAACAGGAAGGCCAAGGCCAATCATCCGGCCAATGGTCTCTTTTTTAGGGCCTTCGAAATGTTGGGCTTTCGTAATATCTCGTTGTGCTGGTGCGCGTTTTATATACCAACGCATGAGGAAAAACATGACCCAATATACGGATGCTGTGGCCACACCACACCCTATACCACCTAAGGCAGGCATTCCGAGTTTTCCGTAAATAAAGACATAGTTAATAGGAATATTAACCAGTAGGCCAATAAAACCAATAATCATCCCTGGTTTGGTTTTTGATAAGCCTTCGCACTGATTTCTCAGTGTTTGATATAACAGATAGCCAGGCGCACCCCACATTAAAGCATGCAGATAGCCGACGGCTTTCTCCGCAAGAACTGGGTCGATATTATGCATTTGGCCAATAATATGTTTACTGAAATACAAAACGGCAATAATCAGTAAGGATACGAACAGTGCCAGCCAATACCCTTGTCGTACTAAATGGGCAATTTTGTCGCGTCGTCCTGAGCCATTATATTGAGCAATAATGGGGGTCATTGCTAACAGCAAACCGTGACCAAACAGAATTGCAGGCATCCAAATAGATGTTCCTACGGCAACAGCGGACATTTCTACCGCGTTAACAGCGCCAGCCATGATGGTATCGACAACACCCATCGCCGTTTGTGAAACCTGAGCAATAATTACGGGAATAGCCAAGGCGAGTAAGCTACGCGCCTCAAGGCGGTATTTCTGCACGTATGCACCTTTTAATTTTTGAGCGAATAAGATATCACCACAAATAAATGCGGAGATAACAGTAGAATAAATGAAGGCGCGATTGTACCTGTTTCACCTTGCTTATCCAATCAATGGGGGATAACACAGCAGAATCACCCCAATATCGAATAAAGATTTTCGTTTTTTTATGTAATGGGGCAAACTGAAAAGAGAATATAATTAGCATCGTACTATCTAAAAGAGGCCTGCCGTATGTTTACCGGTATTGTGCAAGGAACGGCTCCATTGATTGCCGTCGATGAAAAATCTAATTTCCGCACTCATGTATTGCAACTTCCCCCTGAGCTATTACCCCATCTGGAATTGGGTGCTTCTGTTGCGCATAACGGTTGTTGCTTGACGGTGACGGAAATTAACGGTGACAAAATCAGTTTTGATTTAATGAAAGAGACGCTGAGGGTGACAAACCTTGGGCAATTAGCGCTTGGTGATCGGGTTAATCTTGAGCGGGCAGCAAAATTTGGCGATGAGATTGGCGGGCATCAAATGTCTGGTCATATCGTTTGTACTGCGGAAATTGTTAAAATTCTGCAGTCAGAAAACAACCGGCAAA
This sequence comes from Enterobacteriaceae bacterium B14, assembly GCA_000307305.1. GTDB lineage: Bacteria > Pseudomonadota > Gammaproteobacteria > Enterobacterales > Enterobacteriaceae > B14. The sequence continues at coordinate 884,379 of DF158882.1, read as the reverse complement.
TCTGGTTTAGCATGCCCGAAAATGTGATGAAGTATGTCCTTCATAAAGGTTATATCGGTATTGATGGCATTAGCTTGACGATAGGGGATGTTTTGAAGAACAAATTCTGCGTATTTTTAATACCAGAAACGCTAGAACGAACGACGCTAGGAAGTAAGCGCTTGGGTAGTGTGGTGAATATTGAAATAGATCCTCAAACTCAAGCCATTGTCGACACCGTTGAACGTGTGCTGGTAGATAAAAAAAAGGGATAAAATCCCCTGCATAAAATGATGATCGCCACCTTAAAGTTGGTGGCGATATAACCAAACTTCCTCATCCTCCCATCTAGTACCCACCGACTATTCCCACAATTCATATTGGAAAAGGCAAAAATCAATATGTTCAAATTGTGCTATTTTTACGAAGGGAATAGGAAAAAAACGAATAACAGTTTTAATATTGAACGTGCTATTGGTTAGCGCGTGATCACGCGATGATATGAAATAGCCTGCTTTTATTACCCTCCATCCATTTATTTTGCGTACGTATTAGGCAGCCATACTGATGTTGCCTAATGGCCTGTCGGAAAGGAATGTTAAAGATGTCTTGGTTACGAAGTGTACGTATTGATCGCTTTTTACTGATATTAATTGTCGTTGTCATTGTGGCTTCGCTGTTTCCTGCCGAAGGCATAACAAAAACCGTTCTTGGACATCTCACGACAGCCGCCATTGCGTTACTCTTTTTTATGCATGGTGCCAAACTTTCACGAGCAGCTATCTTTGCAGGTATGAGGCATTGGCGTCTTCATATCGTTATATTTTTGAGTACCTTTTTACTCTTCCCTTTATTAGGTATCGCCATGAGTTTTGGTGTACCCCGTGTAATGCCCCCGGAAATTTACCTGGGTTTTCTCTATTTATGTGCACTTCCTGCTACGGTGCAATCAGCTATTGCTTACACTTCATTAGCCGGTGGTAATGTGGCAGCAGCGGTCTGTAGTGCCTCAGCATCGAGTATTTTAGGCATATTTCTTTCCCCGATATTAGTTGGGTTATTAATGCATACCCAAGGGGGGCAAACCGATACATTACATGCTATTGGCTCCATTATTCTGCAACTCATGGTGCCGTTCATTGTTGGGCATTTATCCCGTCCGCTGATTGCAGGTTGGGTTGAGAGGCACAAAAAATTAATCAATATGACTGACCGATCCTCAATACTTCTGGTGGTCTATACCGCATTCAGCGCAGCGGTTGTAGAAGGGCTTTGGCACAAAGTCAACGTGGTTGATCTGGCGATTATTATTGCCGTAAGTGTCGTGCTATTAACGATAGTCCTTGTGGTGAATACTTATGTTGCTCGTCGATTCGGATTTAGCACAGAAGATGAAATCACTATCGTCTTTTGTGGGTCAAAAAAGAGCCTAGCGAATGGTATTCCAATGGCGAACGTACTTTTCCCCGTAGCCAGCGTCGGTATTATGGTATTGCCTCTGATGCTTTTTCATCAAATTCAATTAATGGTGTGTGCTGTGCTAGCTCAACGTTATGCGAAGAAGATGCAAGTGCAACAGGAGAAGAAAATAGCCTAATAAAAAACAACACCCCAGAAGGGGTGTTGTGATGATCTCAAATAGCGTATCGAAATAATAAAACGCTTATTCTTCTGTAGCCTCTGAATCAGCAGGCACATCCGGCGTTAGTGCAGGAGAGTCTTCACCTTCATTGCTGTCATCACTATCATCATATTCGTCCAAATTTATACCACCGCCAAGGCCCATCAGCATACTCATTTGCTGTATCAGTGTACTGGCTTCGAACTTGCTCTTGTTAAGCTCGATCATGCCATCGGCGTAGTTGAAATTCATTGTGATTTTTTTGTCTTCGATAGTGACTAGGTTCAACAGCCCAATCATACTTAAGGCTTTCGCAAGTTCTGACTCAGCCATTTGTGCTGCTTCTTCTCGAGATAAACTGTCTTTCAGCTCTAAGCTTTGGGTCATAAGTTCAGTGACCATCGGTTTTGAGAGCGTCAAATTCATTTTTATATCTTTGAAAATACGAAATACTTCAGGAATTTTATCGTTGTTTGCTGCAGTTGCCTCAGGCTGGAATTTAATATCCAGTGTGTACGTACTCTCGCCTTTATCATTCTTTAGCGAAAGTGGGGCGATACTGATTTCAGGATTATGTTGTAACAGCGATAGTGCAGTTTTTTCGGCGACACTCATCGTTTCAGCTTGATACTCATCAGAGATGAAATCCCCATTATTCTCAAGCATTTCTTTATTCAATTTATTGACTTCGTCAATGTAGTTTTGAATGCTCTTAGCATCCAGCTTCTTAAAATTGATAGCAAACTGACCAGAACCAAAGTTTTTGCTCAGTATATTTAACGCATCAAAAGAATAACTGACATCGACATTTAATGATTTAGGTGTTGCTTCGGCGAGAGTTACATCGGTAACAAAGTTATCAATAGAGAAAACTTTACTGCTGTTACCCTGTTTCCCGATAGAGAAGTTTTTAGATACCCACTTTTGGTGGCCCAAGCTAAAACCAAGATTGCTGTCATTAAGCTCGCTGCTAATCACGTTATCACTGAAAACAATTACCGTGTTTTCTTCCTTGTCAACAATAGAGATATTGCCAATGGATAAGTCACCGGTGGAATCTTTTTGCCCATTAGTAAATGACATATCTAACAGTGCATTACCTGTGTCGATAGAGACCTTGTCATTTTGATAATTTATGGGTGAAATTTTAACCGAGGTATCAAAATTTTTGCTGTAGCTGACATTAGTTTGCGCACTAAATGGCGGTGCACCGTTAGTTATTGCAAAAACAGGATCGTTTTCAGATGGTTTCTCTAGTGTTGTGGAGATACTGGCCATACGCGGCACAAGGTTAAACTTCATCACTTGTGAAAGAGGGAATGGACCATGATAAATCGTATCTACAAAAGATAGCTTATAGTCAGAGTAATCTTTATGAGATGTTGTAAGAGTGTATTTAGCTGAGCTGCTGAATAGACCGCGTTTAAAATCAGTCAAAGCAAGTTTCAGGCCAAAGGCCGGATATTGTTCTGCCAGCTTAGCGTTAGCATTAGAAATAAGGCGATCTTTTTCTGTTTCGATTATTTTCCCGGTATACCAAGAACCACCGACCCAAACAGCGCCAATGGCAATAACAATACTTACAGCGACTAGAGATTTCTTCATTGCTTTGCTCATCCTTCTATAGAGGACCCATAAATTTGGGGATTGGATTAATGGTTAAATTTGAGTCGCTATTGTGGCGTGTTATGTAACGATTTACCAACATTAAGTTACGTTTTGACACTATCTGTTCTTAAAACTGAAAGAAGAAAAGCTCGGTTAGCTCTCAAAACCCGATGGTGAGATATGAGATGATGCGATGTAACTTTTTAGATGATTTGATTTAACATTTAAAACAAAGTTGCTTCATTTTTGCTATGGTATGCCGATTTTGGCGTAAAAATGAAGTAGTTATAATGACTGAGAAGTCATTCACCTATCTTTTATACATCGTTGATAATAGTGCTAAAGGAGTAAGTCATGGTTGCCATGCGCATTGAGAAAGACTCAATGGGACCGATCGAAGTTCCTGCAGATAGTCTGTGGGGTGCTCAAACTCAACGCTCGTTAGAGCACTTTCGCATTTCTCAAGAGAAAATGCCTACCGCGTTGATTCACGCATTAGCTCAAGTTAAGCGTGCTGCTGCCAGCGTTAATATGTCATTAGGCTTATTAGCAGAAGACAAAGGCAACGCCATTATTAAGGCAGCAGATGAAGTTTTAGCGGATAAGCATAGCAATGAGTTTCCTCTGGCAATTTGGCAGACGGGTTCTGGCACACAAACCAACATGAATATGAATGAAGTGTTGGCAAACCGTGGCAGTGAGCTATTAGGTGGTGAAAGAGGTAACAACCGCTTAGTTCATCCGAATGATGATGTGAACAAAAGCCAAAGCTCGAACGACGTCTTCCCAACAGCAATGCATGTTGCGGCAGTGATTGCTGTTCGTGAGCATCTTATCCCTGAATTAAAAGTGCTACATAAAACACTGACTGCTAAAGCGGAAGCGTTCAAGGATATCGTCAAAATTGGCCGTACACATTTACAAGATGCCACACCGTTAACGTTAGGCCAGGAGATCTCAGGCTGGGTCGCCATGCTTGAGCACAACCTAAAGCATATTGAACACGCTATTCCTCACCTCAGCGAATTGGCTCTGGGTGGTACTGCGGTAGGTACGGGGTTGAATACCCACCCGGAATATGCGGTGCGTGTTGCTAAAGAGTTAGCAGAATTGACGGGGCAACCGTTTATAACTGCACCAAACAAGTTTGAAGCATTGGCGACAACGGATGCACTGGTTCATGCTCACGGAGCATTGAAAGGCTTAGCTGCATCAATGATGAAAATTGCCAATGATGTTCGTTGGCTGGCCTCTGGCCCTCGTTGTGGCATCGGTGAGATCGCTATTCCTGAGAACGAGCCAGGCAGTTCAATTATGCCGGGTAAGGTCAACCCAACGCAGTGCGAAGCCATGACTATGCTATGTGCTCAAGTTATGGGTAATGATGTTGCTATCAATATTGGTGGCGCCTCGGGTAACTTCGAGTTGAACGTTTTCCGCCCAATGGTGATCGACAACTTCCTGCAATCTATTCGCTTGCTGGCAGATGGAATGAATAGCTTCAACGAACACTGCGCTATCGGTATTGAACCAAACCGCGACCGTATCTCCCAACTGCTAAATGAGTCACTCATGTTAGTTACAGCGCTGAACACGCATATTGGCTATGATAAATCAGCCGAAATTGCGAAAAAAGCGCATAAAGAGGGGCTAACACTGAAAGCATCCGCTCTTAGCTTAGGGTATTTGACCGAAGCTCAGTTTGATGAGTGGGTTCGTCCAGAAGATATGGTTGGAAGTATGAAGAAATAAGCATTTGAGTGACACTGTCACTCAATAAGCAAATTAAATCGGCCTGATTGTTACAGCTCAATCAGGCCGATTTTTATTAAGTGGAACATCTGAATAAAAATCACACATCACTATATAGATGTAATCGCTCAATAATGAGCCGTAAAGGCTGAGCTTTGGGCTTATGTTTATGCTGTATGGTTTCGACATTATAATCAGCAAGCTCCCCGATTTTAGGCGTGCCATCTGTACAAAGAGCAATAAGAGGCATGGGGCAGGGATGCTGCACTTGTTTCTGTATCTCGCTGTACCATACGCGAGCGATAGGCTGAACTTTTACCGGCCTCTTTATCTTCAGCCGAGCATACGAGGGTAAGCGCCGAATTTCCTCCATTTCGCTACTCACCATATCGGCCCACACTTCTCGACTAAAAGGTGGAACCGAACGCCCAGCATCAAGGCTTTTCTCTAGTTGTTGTAGTATCTCTTCTGCTTTTACATTTTTAATGATGTTTTTATTCGCCCATCCAAAACGAACAGAGGAGGGGTTAGTCAGCAGTACCAAGGAACGATAGGCGTTTAACGTGATTAATCCGTGTAATCGGTCATGTACAAATTCAAAGCGCTGCTCGGGAGGAAGGCCAGATTCGACGGTAATCGTATGCTCTAATTCTGCTTTAAGCCGGTTGATCTCTATTATTGCCTGATTCAGAGCAACATATTTCGCCCCAGATACCTGAAAACAAAGCACACCGGGTAAACGAACAGCAGATTTAGTACTGGTTTTATGCTCATTATGATGCATAAAAAGACGTTGAAAGTGTTGTAAACCAAGCGCTAAAGCCTCCTCATCCTGATAAGGAGTGACCTCAATTTGGCTAATTGGCGCATTTTCATTGCCTTTCTCTATTTCGGGCAGGGAAAAGACGGCAGCAGAGAGCAAATCAGTCTGCTGCAACTGTGAGCAAAATTCTTTAATATGTTGTTCTAATTCAGAAAATACATTATTCAGCTTATCAATCGCGTCATATTTATTCATATCCCCTCCATTTTAGTTACAACATACATTGGGTTTATTATAAAGAGAAGTACATCTGTAAGATCGAGTAACTTTCATCGCTTAACAAGGCGAGGGGGAGATAAGCGTAGAAGGAGGGATTTCCACGCATTTCATTATATCGGCCTCTTTACCGATTCAGGGAGACGGTGAAGATATCGACCAATAAACAACGCAATCACTAGCATTGTTCCAAGGAAGAGGAGGATGCCATTCCAGCCAAAGTTCTTCCAAAAGACGCCGCCAAGTGTTCCAGCAATGCTAGAACCACCGTAATAACAAAGCAGATAAAGAGAAGAAGCTTGCCCTTTAGCACGGCGCGCTCGGTGTCCTATCCAGCTACTTGTTACCGTATGTGCTGCAAAAAAACCGCCAGCAAAGAGCGTCATACCAAAAAGAATAACCCAGATATTGGAAAACCCCGTTATCAATAACCCTGACAGCATAATTGTGACTGCAGTAATAAGGACTGCGCCTCGACCAAAACGGTTAATCAACGACCCCGCTTTAGGAGAGCTATATGTTCCCGTCAGATAAACAACGGAAAGAATCCCTACCATGGCTTGGCTGAGAAAATAGGGCTCAGCAAGTAGGCGATAACCAATATAGTTAAACAGAGTGACGAAGGACCCCATCAACAGAAACCCTTCAGCAAATAACAGAGGCAACCCTCTATCATGCCAGTGCAGGCGAAAATTGATCAGTAAAGTGCGCGGCCTTAATGATGTCGCTCTAAAATGACGCGAGGCAGGCAAGATTCGCCAAAATGTAAACGCAGCTATCAGAGCGAATAGGCCAAGAGAACCAATAGCGACTCGCCAAGAGAAAAAATCCGTTAATACGCCAGTGACTAGCCTTCCGCTCATCCCTCCAATTGAGTTACCGCTGATATAAAGCCCCATAGAAAAGGCGACAAACTGAGGACTGATTTCTTCACTTAAATAGGTCATGGCAACAGCAGCAACACCGCTTAATGAAAGCCCAATCAACGCCCTCATTATCAAGATTCCATGCCAGCTACTCATAAATGCGCAGATGATGGTACACACCGCAGCCAAAGCAAGGGCAACAGACATGACGGCCTTACGCCCAATTGCATCAGAGAGTGGGCCAGTAAACATCAGCCCAAAGGCGAGCATAGCGGTAGATACAGAAAGTGAAAGGCTGCTGCTCGCGGGGGAAATACCGAAATCGCTGGAAAGAACGGGTAAGATGGGCTGAACACAGTACAGCAAGGCGAAAGTGGCAAGCCCTGCGAAAAACAGCGCGAGAGTTACATTGGTAAACTGTGAAGAGCCACGTTCAATAAAGGGTGATTTAACTCTACTTGAGCGGATGGTTTCTGTGGTTTTAACGAGCGGTGGTGAGACACTCTGCTCCTCTACATCCAGAGGAATAGAGTTATCGATCACGGTATGCGAAGAAGCAGCCACGGGAACCTTTGAAGCAAAAAAGATTTAGCAATATGAAAAGAATAGGATGTTGCGACTTTGCTGTCTAATATATTAATAGAATCAAATGATATGTAATAAGTATCAATCCCTCTGTGGAGAGAACCCATGAACATAGAATTACGCCACTTGCGTTACTTTGTTGCTGTTGCCGAAGAACTGCATTTTGGGCGAGCGGCAGAGCGGTTAAATATCTCCCAGCCCCCATTAAGCCAGCAGATACAAATTCTTGAAGAGTGCATATCCGCAAGGCTTTTCGATAGAGATAACAGAAATGTTAGGCTCACTCATGCAGGTGACTCTTTCCTAAAAGATACTTATCAAATATTAGCCAGTGTGGAACAAGCTAGCGACAAAGCAGCAAGAACTCACCGTGGAGAGTTAGGGGAATTTGCCGTTGGTTTTACTTCTTCAGCGCCTTTTGTCCGAATCATCTCTAATAGCCTGCAAGCTTTTAGGCAAATCTACCCCAACGTTCATATTCGGATGAGTGAGGTCAATACAAATCAGCAGTTGGAACCTCTACTAGAAGGCACTCTAGAGCTGGGTGTTATGCGTAATACTCGGCTTCCTCCCTCGTTAAAACATCAGGTTTTGTTACGGGAGCCACTCGTGGCTGTTGTCAATGAGCATCACCCGTTAACGCGACTACCGCAAGAGCAACTCACCTTTGCTGCTCTTGCCTCAGAGCCTTTCGTTTTCTTTGCAAGAGAAGTAGGTACCGCCTTGTACGGTCAAATATTACAACTGCTAAAACAGGCTGGAGTCACACCTTATATCACTCAGGAAGTTGGTGAGGCGATCACGATTATCGGGCTTGTCTCATCGGGTATTGGCATCTCAATATTGCCAGCCTCCTTCCAGCGAGTAAGGGTCGATGGTGTTAAGTATCTGCCATTAAATGAGCCTGATGCTGCCACAGAGTTGTGGTTGGTTCAGCACCGTTATCGCGCACTTTCTCCCGCTGCTCAGGCGTTAGCCAATTTGATGACTGGCGTTTAAACCAAGGATGACGAGAAAGAATGTACAAAATTAGAGTAACTCACCCGAAAGATGCCCCCAAACTTCCCGCTATTGAGAGATCAGCCAGTTTGGTTTTTTTAGCGATACCGGACCTAGCATGGATTGCCGAAGATGATGTTCAGTCAGTAAACGACCATCTAAAACTCATTGCAGAAGGGTATTCCATTGTTGCTGTGGACAAACAGGATAATCCTGTCGGTTTTCTAAACGCGGAAGTGCAAGGGGCGATACTTCATATTTGGGAGTTATCCGTAGCGCAACCGTTTCAATGTCAGGGCATTGGCCATAGGTTAATACAACACACGATTAAGGCGGCGAAACAGCAGGGCTTATCGGCTATCACACTAACGACATTTACCGATATTGCTTGGAATCGACCTTTTTATGAAAAGCAGGGGTTTCATATCGTGAGTGAAACGGTGTTATCCACGCATCTACAAAATGTCTTTGCCTGTGAGAGCGTTTATGGTCTCCCCCGCGAGAGGCGCTGTGCCATGCAACTGAGACTGGATGATAAATAGAAATACGAAGGTATTTCGTTTCATAGTGGTGAAAAAATAGTTCATTTTTACCTACTTAATCACATCTAGAATCAAACAGTTGACGGAATACGGGAAAAGCTCCACCATGGCACTCAACGTTATTTTATAGTGTGAAAATAATTATAGGAGCGATGTTTGTGATCGTTGGTGGGCAACCTGGTCATATTGATCAAATCAAGCAGGTCAACGCCGGAGCCGTATATCGGTTAATCGATCTCCATGGCCCTATCTCACGTATAGAACTCTCTAAACGTGCCCAGCTCGCGCCTGCCAGTATTACCAAAATTGTTAGAGAGCTAGTTGAAGCTCATCTGGTGCAAGAGACTGAATTTGAAGAAACGAGTAACCGTGGTCGCCCAGCTATCGGTTTAATTCTGGATACGGAAGCTTGGCACTATCTTGCTATCAGAATGAATCCCGGCTCTTTGACTATAGCGCTACGGGATCTCAGCAGTAAAATTGTTGTCGAAGAACAACTCTCTCTACCTGCCATCCATGAATTACCTCTATTAGAAAGGCTTCTCTCTGAGATTAATCAGTTTTTCACCCGCCATCAGGCTAAGTTAGAACGGCTTACCGCGATAGCGGTGACTCTCCCTGGCATCATTGATGCGGTTAAGGGGATAGTCCATCGAATGCCATTTTATGACGATGAAGAGCTTCCTCTCTCGGATGCCATCGCTAACCTCACGGGGCTACCCGTTTTTTTACAGCATGACATCAGTGCGTGGACAATGGCTGAGGCCCTATTTGGTGCATCAAAAGGCAGTAAAAACGTTATTCAGGTCGTGATTGACCATAACGTAGGGGCAGGGGTGATAACCAACAGTAAGATCCTCCATGCAGGAACGAGTAGTGTCATTGAGATAGGACACACACAAGTCGAAGCCTATGGGAAACGTTGCTACTGCGGAAATCATGGCTGCTTAGAAACCGTTGCTAGCATTGAAAGTATTCTTGAGCTAACTCAAGATCGCCTGAATCACTCGCCGAATTCGCTCTTACTCGGTCAGGAACTCTCAATTGACACACTGTGTGCAGCGGCACTACAGGGGGACTTGTTAGCGAAAGATGTCATCATGACTGTTGGCCATAACGTAGGCCGTATCGTTGCAATGATGGTGAATATCTTTAATCCAGAAAAGATTCTTGTCGGTTCCCCCCTCAACCAAGCTGCAGAGATTTTATATCCCGCTATTCTCGCCTGTATTAAGCAACAATCTATTCCAACCTACACTGAGCATCTGCAAATCAATTCAACCCAGTTCCATAACAGTGGCACTATGCCAGGCGCTGCGTTGGTCAAAGATGCGCTGTATAACGGCTCGTTATTGGTGAAGTTGCTGCAGGGATAGATAGGCCGATGGTGTGGCGTATTTTATTCTAGTGATCGTTTTGGCATAGACAAAGAGCATTTCAGCACACTGTTGCTGATCTATATTCGTTACTCTCTCCTCTCTATCTATTATTGATTCATTGGAGATGACATATGAAGAAAAACATTATCGGCCTGGTTCTTACGTTATGCTCGGTAAGTGCATATGCTCAAACTTTCGTCTTGCAAAGTGAGGATATCGCACAGGGTAAAGCATTGGGCGATTCTCATGTATTTAATGGATTCGGCTGTAGTGGAAAAAACATTTCTCCGCAGCTATCTTGGAAGAATCCACCTCCGGGTACTCTAAGTTTTGCGGTAACAGTGTATGATCCTGATGCGCCAACAGGCAGTGGGTGGTGGCATTGGACGATGGTGAATATACCGGCAAATGTACAAGCACTTCCGGCGAATGCGGGGGATCGTAACAATATGCTTTTACCAAAAGGGGCAGTCCAAGGTCGTAATGACTATGGATATGCAGGGTTTGGTGGTGCATGCCCACCAGAAGGTGCTTCTCCTCATCGCTATCGTTTTACGATTTGGGCATTAAAAACAGCACAGTTGCCGATAGATAATGAGTCTAGTGGCGCGCTGGCTGGATTTATGCTGAATGCGAATGTATTAGCTACCGCAGATTTAGACGCCGTTTACGGTCGGTAAGATGAAATTAATAAACTATTTTGAACAAAAGTTAACGATTCAGGTGATTATGGCCCGCAGCGCGCATGCGCTGCATAGGGTTAAACTGTTTACGCCTGCGCTTTGCCGAGTTCGCCAAGGAACGAAAACGGTACAATGGGGGGAATATTGCGAAGTGGCATCGACGGAATCCCTCATTTTATTTCCCGGCGGTGCTGAAATCGACATCGCAAATACACCGCATCAGGGAAAATATGTCTCAGATATGGTTTATATTCCTAACGGTCTATTGCAGCAATTTAAAGAGAAAAACCCAAAACCTTCGACACCTGTTGAATCTGCATCACTTTGTATTCCGTTTCATGGTGACCTTAAGTGGATGTGGAATGGCTTGATAGAGTCACTAAAGAGTAATGCACCTCAAAGACTCCAAGAACACCAACTAGAAGGCGTTTTATTAGCGTTACATCTTTCTGGAAATAGCGGCCTATTCTTTCAGGATCGCTATGATCCCTTATCTGTTCAGGTTCAGCAGATACTCTTATTAGATTTAACTAAAGATTGGACTGTCGATGAAGTGGCTGCTCGGTTGCATATGGGCAGTTCAACGTTTAGGCGTCGATTGAATTCTGAAGAACAAAGTTTCCGCAAAATTTTAGAGAACGTAAGGATGGGTAAAGCACTTTATGAACTACAAAGTAGCCACCGGACAATCGGGGGTATTGCCTACCGCAATGGTTATACTTCAGCCTCGCGTTTTTCCGCCCGTTTTACAAAACACTTCGGTATTACTCCCAGCGAACTTCGGGATGCCATGCGTAAAGAGAAAATATCAGAGTAACCACAAAGTAAATTACGTGCTTATTTCATCGTCTGTTTTTGCGAATAAATACGATAGATGCAGATGATTGAAAAGAAAGCATTACTCCCCCGAATTGAGTAAATAAAAGATTCTCCTACCTATATCAAACATAAATAGTTTCACTGACGGACAAAACATTGCGCTAACGCAAGCTCTTATAGATGGCGTTAGCCTAGACTTTTTCCATTCATATCGTATTTATTAAATTCTACTCAAACCCATCTTATTTTCTGACATCACTGTCCCGGAGCTACTTTTTATGTTGAAGCGTTTTTTTGTCACCGGTACTGATACCGAAGTTGGAAAAACTGTTGTTTCCCGTGCGTTATTACAGGCAATGGCAAATGAAGGTGAAACGGCTATTGGGTATAAGCCTATTGCAGTCAGTAGCCAGAAAACTGACGAGGGTTTAAGAAATAAAGATGCATTAATACTCCAATCCTCCTCAAATTTAGCGCTTCCTTATGAAGAGATAAATCCTATCCCATTAGAAGAAGAGATCATCAATGCTTATACTGGGGAACAACTAAACTACGCCTTACTTTCTAGTGGGTTACACAATCTAGAGCAAAAAGCGACGAGAGTGATTGTCGAGGGAACCGGGGGTTTTAGGGTCTTAATGAGCGATCTGCGCCCGTTTTCTGAATGGGTAGTTCAGGAACAACTTCCGGTTATTTTGGTAGTTGGAATAAAACTGGGTTGTATCAATCATGCAATACTAACGGCGCAGGCCATACTCAATGATGGCCTGACATTTGCTGGCTGGGTAGCTAATCGTATAAACCCAGGTCTTGCTCACTACGCCGAGACATTAGATGCATTGCGCCAAAAGTTACCCGCACCACAGTTAGGGGAGCTTCCCTATTTGCTCAGACCTGAACAGCGCGATCTCTCCGGTTATATTAATCTTTCTGCGCTAAAATAATCCCTATGGCGGGCCGTTATAAAACATGACGGCCAGTGCAAAACGCCATTCATTTCATTGGTTTTACCAAAGGCTTCGCATTAACTTGTTATACTCAAAAAATGACGAGTTAATCATCGCTTCGTTCCAACTATGACAAAAAACATCAACGCACCAGAATGCCAGTCTAAGTTGCTTAGAAGGCCAATTATTTTAATAGCCTGTATGTTAGCTATGTTTATGGCTGCGATTGAAGTCACTATCGTCGCAACTGCGATGCCTACGATTATTGCAGACCTTGGTGGGTTCTCCTTACTTGGCTGGGTTTTTGCCGCCTATTTACTTACCCAATCTATCAGCGTGCCCATTTATGGGCGATTAGCCGATCTTTATGGCAGAAAGAGAATTTTCTTTATTGGTGCCTCGCTTTTTCTCCTTGGTTCTGTGTTATGCGGTTTCTCTCCTAACATGTGGTGGCTCATTGGGTTTCGCGCACTTCAGGGGGTGGGGGCAGGGGCTATCACCCCTGTTGCGGCAACGATCATTGCCGATATCTATTCATCGGAAGAGCGCCCAAGAGTACAAGGCTATCTTGCTAGCGTCTGGGGTGTATCTGCCATTATTGGCCCACTGATGGGGGCATTTATCGTCCAGCATTTTAACTGGGCACTGATTTTTTGGGTCAATGTGCCTATCGGTATTTTGGCGATGCTGCTTTTGGCTCGCTATCTGCCGGAGTCTCACACCAGACGTAAACACTCATTGGATATTTTAGGCACAGGATATTTAGCCATCTCAGTAGTAGCGCTATTGTTAGCGTTACTACAAGCTGAAGTGCTGGGATGGTGGGTGATACCGCTACTCATGCTTGCGTTAATGACGATTTATCTTCTGATAAAACAGGAAAAATCCGTAGCGGAGCCACTTTTCCCTCTAGAACTGTGGCGTAGCAGAATTATCGTCGCGGGAAATATCGGCGGGCTTACCATCGGTGCAGCAATGATGGGTATTAGCGCCTTCCTACCTACTTTCATTCAAGGTGTTATGGGGGGATCTCCGCTTGAAGCGGGGATGACGTTGGCGCTAATGTCCATCGGCTGGCCTATTGCGAGCACGCTGAGTGGACGAGTGATGAGAGCAACATCCTACAGAACAACAGCCACTATAGGAGCCTTACTGTTAGTCGGTGGTAGTTTAGTACTATTGCTGATCACTCCGAGTAGCGGTTTATATTGGGCTAGAGTGGCATCATTCTTAATTGGTGCGGGCTTAGGCATGTGTAATACTACTTTCCTTGTTTCTGTGCAAAACGCGGCGCCTTATCATGTCCGCGGTATTGCTACGGCATCGACCATGTTTACCCGACAGCTAGGCTCTGCCGTAGGCACGGCAATTTTAGGTGCAACGCTAAATCTCTCTTTAAACTATCGTTTACCGGATATCATAGATCCGGTTCAGCTCTTAATGGGAGCAGAAAGAAAGGCTCAGTTCACCACAGAACAGCTAGGCTGGATTACACAAAATGTAGCATCTTCACTGCACTTAGTTTTTATTGTGTCTGCGCTCGTTTCACTCTTCACGCTAGCAGCCTCTTGGTACATACCTGCGAAAAGCCGCCCGGGAATGCCGGAAGTGGCTTTAGATGCTGATTGAGAAAAAATATTCACCCCCTAAACGAAAAGATTACATCATGCTGAATCTATTAAAACTGATCCCTATCGCGGCCCTATGTTTCTCGACTGCGGGTTATGCCACGAAAAGTACTGATCAATTACAAGAGGTCATCGACAGCACTATTCGCCCGATGATGCAGGAGTACGCTATTCCGGGAGTCGCTGTGGCAGTGACTATTAACGGTAAGCGCTATTTCTATAACTATGGTCTCGAGTCAAAGGCAACGAAACAGCCTATTACGAGCAATACGTTGTTTGAAATCGGCTCAATTAGTAAAACGTTTACTGCGACACTCGCCTCTTATGCCCAAGAGAACGGCAACCTTTCGCTCTCTGACAAAACGAGCCAATATCTTCCTGCTTTACAGGGAAGCCACTTCGATAACATCACCCTCATTAATTTAGGGACTCATACGGCAGGTGGCTTGCCGCTGCAAGTGCCCGATGACATTAACGATATGACACAGTTAATGTCCTACTTACAACGCTGGGAACCGAAAGATGCGGCAGGAACGCACAGGGCCTACTCTAATGTCAGCATTGGGCTGCTAGGAATGATTGCGGCAAAAAGCATGAACAAGCCTTTTAACGAGGCGATGGAGAAAGGTTTATTTGCCGACCTAGGCATGAAAAACAGCTATATCAACGTACCAGTAGAGAAAATGCCTCTCTATGCTCAGGGCTACAATAAAAAAGATGAGCCGGTAAGAGTAAACCCTGGCGTTTTAGCCGATGAAGCCTATGGTGTGAAGACAAGTACAGCCGATATTATTCAGTTTATTGACGCAAATATGTATCTGATTAAAACCAAAGAAAATCTACACAGAGCAATAGATAACACCCATACGGGATACTTTACATCGGGTGAATTAACTCAGGACTTGATATGGGAGCAATACGCATACCCCGTCACATTAAAGAGACTATTAGCGGGTAATTCTGACACGATGAGCTACGGGAACACGCCAGCGACTCAAATCAACCCACCCTTATCACCACAGCAAGATGTATGGATAAATAAGACAGGGTCAACCAATGGCTTTGCGGCTTATGTTGCGTTTATTCCAGCCCAGAAAGTCGGCATTGTGATTTTGGCGAATAAAAACTACCCCATTCCAGCAAGAGTCACAGCTGCTCATAAAATCTTAACAGACAGTCGGGTTATAGAAAGCGAGTAGGGTATTCATAATAAAAAACCGCGAAAATCGCGGTTTTTTATTATGTATTCATCAAATGTTTAAAGAGGGCGACCGGTGTTGCGATCTAAACAGCGACGGGTATTAGGCTCCCAATAAGCGTTAAGATCAGCGCTTGTTTCGCAGTTCTCTTGGTTATCGATAGCTTTATCTGCTTTATCGAACTCTTTCTCTATTCGTTTATTTTGCTTCTGGCGTAAACTCCGGGTTTCTGCCCATTCCTCTTTACGCTCTTGGGCTATTTGCCTAGACAGAGCATCATCGCCTCTATCCGCATTAATACAGATGCTGCCTTGGCCGCAACTCTGAGCCAAAACGGGTGTATTCCAACCTGCGATAAATAGGAGTACAGCGGCTAATGGTAATCTTTTCATCGTTCATCTCTTTTATGTTTTAGCTGTGTGCCCATCTCAAACACACCTAAGGTTGAGTGAAATATACACGCACCAACTATTGAAACTAATTGTGAAGGCACTATTTGCCAAGTGGTGACATTACAAAATCTATAATTATGCGATTATTCTGTAAAATACAAGTTTGAATATAAAAATGGCATGGTTGATTTTAGGTATGGCCCCCAAAATCATCCTGTTTTGTCGCCATCTATAGCTGTCTTGATATGAAATAAACTGTTTTTAATCAGTTTGATAGTGGTATATTTATCTCTCTTTCACTCGTCCAAGGAACGGATGATTTATGGCTATCCCCAATAAATACCTCGCCATTCAGCGCCTCTTCAGTGCAGTACTCAAACACACTGATGCGCACTCTGAGTTCTCGGAGAAGTGGGCCAAGGCGGGGCAAACCATTATCAATGCCAGCAAACGACAAAATCTCTCCGTCGATGGCAAAGACCTGAGTAATTTGGTCTCCGTGGAAAATCTAGGTACCCCCAGCACCACCTTATCTGTCTCTTGGGGCAATCAAGACGTTAGCTCAATGAGCTACAACGGTGGCAAAAAGGGCAGTGCAGGGAGCAGCAATAAACAGAGTGCCGACCCGATTTCACTTGCCACCGGCGAAGAGTTTCTGGCCTTGACGGATGCGACGCTACCGGGCTTCCTGCCCTTTCTCTGGCAACGTATTTACACCTCCAGCAGCGTTGAGCACCAGAACGGGCTTGGTTACGGCTGGCGGCATAGCCTGAGCCATGAACTGCACTTTGATGATGGCAAGGTATTCTGGCGTGACCACGAAGGGCTGACCACACCGTTCCCTGAG
>DF158882.1:865245-866443 GCA_000307305.1 Enterobacteriaceae bacterium B14 | reverse complement strand
TAACACCCGGCACTATGAATGGGATGCCAGCGGTCGCCTGCACAAGGTGCGAGATACCTTAGGCGAAGAGCAGCGCTACGCTTATCAAGGTTTCAATACCCAACCGAGCCACATTCAAGACAGCAAAGGCAATCTGACTCAGTTAGTCAGGGATGCACTGCAACGCCCGACCAAAGTCACCCTGCCTGATGGCAGCACTCGACACTACCGCTATAACGCCTATGGCAAAGTGACCAGTGCAATAGATGAGTTAGGTCGTGAAACCCGCTATGAATACGCCGTCCCTCTGCATCTTCTGACCACCAAACACCTGCCCGATGGTTCAAGCCTGCGTTACCGCTATGACAATGTGCATCTTCAAGTCAGTGAGATAGAGAACAGCAAAGGGGAAATCTACCGTCTAGGCTACACCGCCAGCGGGTTACTGAATGAAGAAATCGGCTTTGATGGCATAAAAACCACTTACGCCTATGACCTGAATGGTCAACTCATTGAAAAGTGTGAATACGGCGATGAGCACGACAGTGAACCTTATATCACCCGCTACCAACGTGACCCGATGGGACGCCTGCGTTTCAAAACCCTGCCGGATGGCAAGACGGTGGAATATGGCTACGACCCCTTCGGGCAACTGAACGCGCTTCATGATGATACTTGCCCGATGGCATGGGAGTACGACCTCGGCGGCAGGCTTATCGCCGAGCATCAAGACTGGGTGACCATCCGCCATCGCTACGATGAGAGTACAGGGCATTTAAGCGGCACCAAATTGCCGGATGGGCAGTGGCTCGATTATCACTATCAGGACAGCCAGCTCAAAGGGATGACCCTCAATGAGCAACCGTTAGTTGGTTTTGGGCATAATCCCCAAGGGCAAGAAGTGGAAAGGCGGCAGGCTAACGGTCTCATCAACCACTATCAATACGACCGCATCGGCCGGCTGCATCAGCATAAACTCAGCCAACCGGGTATCAGTGACGATGATTCGCTGCTGCTCTGGTCGCAAACCTACGGCTATCAGCGTGACGGTGAGTTAAGTGATATCCAAGGCCATCAGGCCAAACGCTTTAGCTACACCGCCACAGGGCAACTGAGTGCGGTTAATACCGCGAGCGATGCTCAAACCCACAACCAGAGCCACGGCGGCCTATTCGAACGCTTCGAATTTGATAGTGCAGGCAACCCACAACTGCCAGGA
>DF158882.1:863679-864752 GCA_000307305.1 Enterobacteriaceae bacterium B14 | reverse complement strand
CTGGGGGGATTTAACGGGTATCAATATTGTCTAAACCCGATTAATTGGATGGACCCATTAGGGTTGTTTAATCAAACATCTACTGGTTTTGAGGGCATATCAGCCAATATTGATCAGCCGTTATGGAATGGCTCAGGACCAATGCCTGGTGTATTAGGGCTCGAGCCTAAATCAATATCCTCTAGTGCAGTTCAAAATTATTATCCAAGCAATCATATTCGAGACGGTAGAATGATCGAGTTTGTTTATGATCCTAAAACAGATATTTTTGCAGTTGGGCGGCCTAAAATACCCATTATAGGATATTCGCCTCATGAACAGCTAGCTCAAGCAATCAAGTCAGATAGATTAGAAATTCTTGGCGGGATGTTTAAAAGGGATAAAGACGGTAATATTCTTACAGATGAGTTCAGTGGCCACTATGGTCTTCGCTGGACACCTGAGCTTAGGCTTAAATTTACTTCGAAAATGAAAGAGTATGGTATTGAAATTAAACATTTAGAGTGGGGTAAGTAAACATGGAGAAAAAAGAAAAAGATACACTATGAAAAATGGGAGTGATATCTATTATATGAATGACAGCTATTGGATGGTTTCGTCTAATGCTAATACTTTATCACTTACTTCTGATTCGAGCTTTTGGGCAGTATACCCATTATTAGAAATGCCCCTATCTACGATTAAAAGTATACTTGGTGAAAAATTTCCGTATGAAAGACTATTAAAATCAGCTATAAATGAAGGATCTGAATATTGGTTAAAGCTAGCTTTAAACTGGTTGGAATATATGCCAGGAAATGAGCTTAACCCATTTGTTTTAGCATTGGGAAATATACTAAAAGATAAAAGATATCCTCAAGAATGTAGACATATCTCTGGTAGGTTAATAAAAAAGTCAAATTTAAATGAATGCAATGGTTCATAAACCAAAATCGGTAGTGACTCCAATTAGTAGAACATGTATTTTTCAATAAATGCCCCGATGACCTTTTCGTGCACCTCAACCGAGCGTGAGAAGCAGATTGTTTTTCGAGCCAGCCGCTTAATTCGGGTTCTTAGCGTCAGGTTGTTCC
>DF158882.1:859922-861670 GCA_000307305.1 Enterobacteriaceae bacterium B14 | reverse complement strand
CCCTTGCTGACAAAATGGGCACTTCACATCAACCTTTGCCATCTAGATCATCCTGATAAAAACGGTGAGCATATCAGATGATCACCAGATTGAATACGCGACCCAATTTATCTGTCATTTAGAGCTAAATTTGTTAAATTGGTGTTTATTGCTATTTATCAATAGACAAGGACGGCACTGGATATGGTCGATCATATAAACCGATATATGCAAATGAAGTTGGAGGCCGATAGGCGTTTAGCTTTGCATGTAGATAAGACAGCGGTTGCACTCGGAGATGTGGTAGAAAGCACGTTAGATTCAATAGGAATGGGAGCCAAGCGCTTACTGTGGCGAACCTCTTACTTTTTTGATGGGTATGAAGATGTTAACGCACAAATAAACCATGAGGACTATAGATTATATTTAGCTATGCTGAGGTTAGCTGAGGGTGAAAATGTAGTCAGTGAAATGACCGAGGTGTTCATTAATGAATTATTCAAAGGCCAAGATGAGAAAGCAACAGGAAGAATTTACATCAAATTATTAGGAGCATCCGCAAAAATAGCAACGTCAAAAACAACAAAGCAAGCAATGGCTTTAGCTATATCAGACGCAGTATGTTACTCACTGTTATTAAATTCAGATATAAAGAAAAAAATCGCCAAATCAACGGCAGGTATATTAACCGTTCTGCAAACCTATGGGCGAGTTTAAGAGGCAGCAAGAGCCGCAAGCAGGCTTAAGAGAGCAAGCCCAATCTTATTATTGGGCGCTATACAGTAGAAAGCTAGAAATGCTGTATTTTGTTATAGAGCCTAAATTGTCTTATGCAGTGATTGGGCTAAGAAGAAAGCGTAGTGAAGATGATGTCATATCAATAATCATAGAGTTGATGAACTAAATGAACACAATTACAAAATGGTTTAAATGGGCTTTTAAAAGCCTATGGGATGATATTATTTCAACTGAATTACCCGCTTTATTCATTATCGCTCTTGGTTTCATCATTGCACTAATAATCCCTGATTGGTGGTTTTCAATAACATTCATTGTCGCCATTTTTATTTTTTTCATCCGTCCATTCCTTCCAAAAAGGAAAAAGAATAAATAAACATTGGTTCATACTAAACATAACAAAGGAATGCTGTTTTATATGTCATACATAACGTATTTATCACTAACAGGTAAGAAGCAAGGTCTGATCTCTGCTGGTTGCTCTACCCCCGTGTCTATCGGAAATAGATATCAAGTAGGCCATGAAGACCAAATTCAAATACTGTCCTTAAACCACACCATTACCAGAGAGCAAAACTCAGATCACCACCCTATTCAATTTATCAAACCAATAGATAAATCTTCACCTCTCTTAGGTGTGGCAATTTCTGAGAACGAATTATTGGAAGGCGTGTTTACTTGCTACAGAACGAGTCCGTCAGGCTATCTAGAATTATTTTATGAAATAAAAGTATTCAAATGCATGCTTGTTGAGCTTTCAGCGACATACCCTCATTCTATAAATGATAATAACAATATGCCGTATGAAAAGGCTTTGTTGAAATATGAGAGTATTGTGTGGAGCCATAAGATGGCCGGTACGTCAGGATATAGCTTCTGGGAAGATAGAGTTTACTGATAAAAAAACGCCATTTGATCAATGGCGCTAAAATCTAGAATAGCATGACGATGTACATTATAAACACTAGGAAATAAGAATTTTTGTAGTTTATTCAATGCGTTGAACGAATTTATTTTAGATAATGTTCACG
>DF158882.1:687290-859057 GCA_000307305.1 Enterobacteriaceae bacterium B14 | reverse complement strand
CCATCCTGATAAAAACAGGGAGCATATTAGATGATCACCGGATTGAATACGTGACCAGAATAATGAGTGTTACGAAACAAAAAAATAATAATATCAATTTGTTAAAATATTTTTTTTGATTCCACCTTTCATACGAAACTTAAATTGATATCAATCAATCAAAAATTCCATAGTTAGCTTATATTTTGGAACAACAGTTTAAAAATATAAGGAGTAACTTATGGATAAGATCATTCAATCACCAGGTAAGTACATTCAAGGTGCTGATGTTATTGCTCGCATTGGTCAGTATGCCAGCCCATTGGCAGACAAGTTTTTAGTACTAGGTGATGCCTTTGTTTTAGGGCTGACAGAAGCCATCCTCACCAAAAGCTTTAATGAGCACAACGTTGGATATGCCATCGCCAAGTTCAACGGTGAATGTTCACAGAATGAAATCAATCGCTTAATCGAGCTATCTCGCAAAGAAGGGTGCAAGGGCGTTATCGGTATCGGTGGTGGTAAAACCTTAGATACCGCCAAAGCCATGGCGTTTCATATGAAACAGCCTGTGATTATTGCACCAACGATCGCCTCAACAGATGCACCTTGTAGCGCCTTATCCGTCGTTTATACCGACCAAGGGGAGTTCGAAACCTATCTTTTATTACCAAGTAACCCAAACATTGTTTTGGTGGATACCAAGATTATTGCAGGAGCACCAGCTCGCCTATTAGCCGCAGGGATAGGTGATGCACTAGCAACTTACTTTGAAGCGAATGCCTGCAAGACAAGCTGTGCCGTTACCATGGCCGGCGGGGTATCAACGGAAGCCGCGCTAAGTCTGGCAAGCCTCTGTTTCGACACGCTGCTGGAAGAAGGGCGCAAGGCAATGATTGCGGTTGAGAAGAATGTGGTGACAGAAGCGGTGGAGCGTGTCGTTGAAGCCAACACCTATCTGAGCGGTATCGGTTTTGAGAGTGGCGGCTTGGCGGCAGCACATGCTATCCATAATGGGCTCACTGCCATTCCCGATGCACACCATATGTATCATGGCGAGAAAGTCGCTTTTGGTACGCTGGTTCAGCTAATTTTAGAAAATGCGTCCACAAAGCAGTTAAATAAAATTTGTGAATTCTGTGCACAAATTGGTCTGCCTATCACATTAAAAGAGTTGGGAATTACGGAAGACATAGAAGCTAAAATCCGTATTGTTGCCGAATCATCATGTGCAGAAGGTGAAACCATTCATAACATGCCATTCGAAGTAACGGCAGATAAAGTGTACGCCGCTATCTTGACTGCAGATGAGTATGGTCGATTGCATTTAGCAAAACGCTAGATTTAGTAAAATTTAGCATAATTAATTACCCATTATGCTAATTGATCGCTATGCAACGCCACACTCTGTGTAATAAGAGCGTGGCGTTGAAAGGGATAACAGCCTCTTAGAACGTATCATTTATCGTCCCACAAGCACTCATCATAGAATCCTTCCTTAAGTATTAAACCGGCTAACCTACATACAAATTGTTTAATCTGTGAGCATCTAGTAAAGGACTTTGCTATATTGCATAGGTTGCTATTTAAAAGTAACAATTCCGTAAAGACTTTCCACCCATCTTCGACTCATCAATAAGCGTGCTTTTTCTACAGTTTTTGTTGACTGCCTTTTGCGTCTGCTTATTCAAGGAGAGTTTACGTGAAACTAGACTTAATGCTTTGGTTTAAAAGTAAATTTCCATCCCTACTTTCTTCAAAAGAATCATCTAAATTTCAAGACGGTCGGCCTGATGTGGCAATAAAAGCTGAACTATTCTCCGTAGATCAGATGGAGCGCTATGGGCAGAAACTTGCGCGCTCACACAAAATTTCGCATGGAAAAACACCTTATTACTTATTAAATCGGCTTGCAGAAAATGAAATTGTATTAACCAATAGCTGCCATATTCTTAGCAATGGAGATAAAGCGAGTATTACTCCCGCAGGGGAGTGGTTATTAGATAACTTTTATCTAATTGAAGAGCAAATTCGTGTCGTGCGGCACCATTTGCCAAAAAACTTCGGCAAAGGGTTACCGCAGTTAGTTGCACCGTACAATTGCCCTCGTATTTATGACATCGCTATTGAGGCAATTTCTCACGGTGACGGTCGCTGCGATGTTAAAAGCTTGATGCGATATATCTCTGCTTATCAGGAAGTTACTCCCCTTACATTGGGTGAGTTATGGGCTTTACCTGGCATGTTACGTTTGGCCATCATAGAAAATCTAAGGCGTGTGAGCATTGAGATCGCAGAATCTCAAAAAGAGCGAAATCTGGCAGATAGCTGGGTAACTAAATTATTGAATTGTGCCGAGGAAGACCCTGCCAATTTGATCATCGTTATTGCAGATATGGCTCGCTCTAATCCTCCAAGAACAAGTGCATTTGTTGCTGAGCTGGTTCGCCGTTTGAATGGGCATGGCAACATGCTGGCGCTGCCGTTAACGTGGGTTGAACAACGCCTCTCTGAGGTTGGTATCACCAGTGACACGCTAATTTATCGCTTTAACCAGCAACTTGCCGCGAACCAACTTTCTGTCAGTAACAGTATTTCTGGTTTAAGACAACTGAGTGAAACCAATTGGGCTGATTTTGCTGAAAGTATGAGCCACGTAGAACAGGTGTTGAAACAAGACCCTATGCAGGTCTATTCGACTATGCATTTTGATACGAGAGATTACTACCGTCATAGTATTGAGGTCATCGCACGCAACTGTCATAACAGCGAAATTGATGTTGCCAAAAGCCTATTACTCTTAGCGCAAAGTGCGCCAGAAGGAAGCAGAGAAAGCCATGTAGGTTACTATCTGATAGATAAGGGACGTTCAGTTTTAGAGGAAAATCTCAACGTTCGTTACTCATTATGGGTTCGGGTGGTTAATACGTTTAATCGATACCCCTTACTGACTTGGTTCGGCAGCTTGGCTCTACCGGCGGTCTTTTTTACGGCTTATGTTCTACTACAGACATACACATCGGGTATGACATGGCCGTTATGGTTACTCGCTATTCCAGTCATGTTAGTGATTAGCCAGTTTGTTATGAACTTGGTTAGCGAGGAAATCACTCGATCTAGGACGCCGAAACCCTTACCAAGGCTTGATTTTTCATCAGGCATTCCTGCTGATAGCCGAGCCGTTATTGCTATACCTTGCTTATTAAGCAGCCGTAGCAGCATTGATAAATTAATTGGTAGTCTTGAGGTTTGCTACTTAGGGAACACCTCAGAAAATCTATACTTTGTTTTGCTGACGGATTTTTGTGATTCAGAAAAGAAAACCATGCCTGAGCATTCAGAATTGCTTATGTATGCCAGTCAGCATATCCATCGCCTTAATCGCCGTTATCCTAAGAATAATGATGCTTTGTTTTTCTTACTTCACCGCAATCATGAGTGGAATGAACAGCAGGGCGTCTGGATGGGCTATGAGCGTAAACGCGGTAAGCTTTACGCATTAAATTGCTGGTTGCGCCAGTTAGATAATAAATTTAGTACCGTGGTAGGCAGTGAGAGCAGAACGCTGGATAACATCAAGTATGTCATCACACTGGATAGTGACACAGTACTTCCTCGTGATACTGCCCATAAAATGATCGCTGCCATGGCACACCCACTCAATCGCCCAGTATATGACGAGCAACAACATCGGGTTATCGATGGATACTCAATTTTACAGCCTCGCCTTGCAGAAGAGATCCCTCGTTATGGTCAAGCGCTCTACGCTGCAATATGCAGCAGTGTTCCGGGCAATGATCCTTACTCATTGATGTCATCAGATATCTATCAAGACCTGTTTGGCGAAGGCTCTTTTGTTGGTAAAGGCATTTACGATGTCGATATGTTTACTCGTGCCAATGAAGGAATGTGCCCAGAAAATCTGGTGCTAAGTCACGATCTTCTCGAAGGGTGCTATGCCCGTTCAGGTTTTTTGAGTGATGTTCTGCTGTATGAACAATATCCGGCAAACTATCTGGTCGATATGGCCCGACGTACCCGCTGGATCCGCGGTGATTGGCAGTTATTAAACTGGCTAAGAAGACGCGTCCGCCGAGAAGATGGAACACGTGGGCCTAATACACTCAGCGTTCTTTCTATTTGGAAACTGTTTGATAACCTGCGCCGTAGTTTGGTGTCAGCCAGTTTATTCATCATCTTATTTAGTACGCTAGCATGGGTAGCTAACCCACTGTTTTGGTTAGTGGTTATCGCTATTGCTATCTTGTTTCCTACACTACTCGCGTTGCTACAGGATTTGGTTAGTAAGCCTCGGCGACGGCCTTTGATGACACACCTAATGATTGTGCTTAAAGGTGCGCTGAAACGCCTTGCAAAAATTGGCCTGAATTTAGCCACTTTACCGTATGAAAGCGTAAATTCTTTGCGTGCGGTTATCGTGACACTCTGGCGGCTAAACATCAGTAAACGCCATTTACATGAATGGACAAGCTTTGAACAAAGCAACGTGAGTGAAAGTCGTTATTCGGCAACCTCGCCAATACACTTTTATCGCGCGATGTTGGTGAACCCAATATCCGCCATCGCATTGGTTCTATTAACGGCGAAATTTAACCCACACTTACAAATAGTGGCGATACCACTCGGTGTTCTATGGTTTCTAGCACCTTATCTGCTTTGCTGGATAAGTAGAGAACCTCGCAGGAAAAACGTGGAAGTGACGTTTAAACAACGAAGATTCTTACGCCAAAGCAGCCGTGAAATCTGGTCGTTTTTCGATACCTTCGTGACGGAGAAAGAAAATTGGCTTCCACCGGATAACTATCAAGAAATACCAGAGCCTGTTATTGCACACCGTACCTCACCAACGAATATCGGGTTGTCATTATTGGCAAATCTTACTGCATGGGATTTCGGTTATATCACCCAGAGTGAGGTATTGCATCGCACGCTAATGACATTGGATACCTTGGATAAAATGGAGCACTTTAGAGGGCATTTGTACAACTGGTACGATACTCAAACGCTAAAGCCACTCAATCCTCGCTACATTTCCAGCGTTGACAGCGGCAATATGGCAGGGCATCTGATAACACTGCGCTCGGGGTTTATCACAATGAGAACTCAACCCGTTTTCTGCCTTTCAAGTGTGATGGCTGGGCTAGACGATACATTACGGATCTTGGAGAACAGATGGCAAAACGGTGCGCCAGGAACATTGAGAAAAATCCGTAAAGAGTGGGCATTAGCTCAGACATTGCCGCCTTATCAGGCACTGCAAACACTCAGTGCTATACAAACGTTAACGCTCAATCTTAAAGAGCGAGCCAACGACAAAGATCTCCTAGTAAATCGTTGGGCGGAAACTCTACATACACAGCTAGTAAGCGTCTGTCAGGAATGGTCAGAGTTATTAGGTTGGATAAAAGAAGAGGAGCTCACCGAAACATTACCTTCGCTAATGTGGCTGGCTCAATCGAGAAAATCAGGCTCAGAACAACAGCAGACGGCGATGCATCTAGCACGCCAACGGCTATCCATTTTGTCTGAACTTGAGCAGCGGTTAACCGACCATGCCAATATGGATTTCAGTTTTCTCTATAACCGCGTTACGAGTCTTCTTTCTGTCGGCTATAACTGCGAATCAAATACGATGGATAGCGGAAGTTATGATTTGTTGCCGTCAGAAATCCGGCTCACTAACTTCTTTGCTATTGCGAAAAACCAGCTTCCCACTAAGAGTTGGTTTGCCCTAGGAAGGCTGTTTACCGTGATCGATAAAGAGCCTGCGCTGATGTCTTGGAGTGGCTCGATGTTTGAGTATCTGATGCCTCAGTTGGTTATGCCTGATTACCCCGGAACGTTGATGGTACAAATGTGTAAATCAGCGGTCGATCGCCAAATTGCGTGGGGTAAAGAAAAAGGGGTCCCTTGGGGAATATCAGAATCAGGTTATTACGCCTTTGATGTGAATCAGAACTACCAATACCATGCGTTCGGTGTCCCTGGGCTTGGCCTTCGCCGAGGGTTAGGTGATGACATGGTTATCGCCCCATATGCCTCTTTACTGGCATTAATGGTTGCCCCTCATAAAGCTTATGAAAACTTACTAGAGTTAGAACGAAATGGTGCGAGAGGCCAATACGGCTTTTATGAGGCATTAGACTATACCGCCTCACGGCTGGCTAGAGGGCAGCTTTACGTCATTATTCGTTCTTATATGGCCCATCATCAGGGTATGAGTTTTCTTGCTCTATCACACCTTCTGCTCGACGCACCGATGGTTCAGCGCTTTGCTTCAACCCCATCATTCCAATCAGCGCGTCTGTTATTGCAAGAGAGAGTGCCTGACTCTGTCGAGCTTTATAGCCCACGTCGCTACTTTGAGTCTCATAATGGCACGTTAAAACCCGCGCACCATGAAACACGCGAGTTCACCAATGTCGACAGCGTGATCCCTGAAGTTCAGCTCTTGTCTAACACCAACTATCATCTGATGTTGACGCAGGCCGGAGGCAGTTATAGCCGTTGGAATAATCTGGCGTTAACGCGTTGGCGCGAGGATGCAACATGCGATAACCGAGGCACTTTCTGCTATTTAAGCGATCCAGAAACAGGCGAAGTATGGAGTAATACTTGGCAACCCATCGGTAATGAGCCGGAGAATTATCATGTCGTCTTTGCGGATTCAGGCGCGGAATTTAAACGCACTGATGGGCAATTAAATGTACAAACTCAAATTGTCATTTCACCAGAAGATGACGTTGAACTACGTCGTATGACGTTAACCCATCGAGGCCGTAAACCACGGGTTATTGAGATTACGACGTATGCGGAAATTGTACTGGCGCCCGCGGCGAATGACCTCGCTCATCCTGCTTTCAGTAATCTATTTGTTCAAACGGAACTTATCCCTGAGCAGGAGGCGATTCTATGCCACCGTAGACCACGAGAGGTGGACGAGTCATGTCCATGGCTGTTCCATATGGTGGTGGTACATTCTCGGGTGAATGGAAGAGATGTCTCCTTTGAAACAGACCGCGCCAAATTTATTGGACGTGGACTGAATACAACGAATCCACAGGCATTACAGCACGGCGGCCCGTTATCCAACACATTTGGTGCAGTGCTTGATCCTATTGTCAGCATTCGCCAACGGATACAATTGCAACCGGGTGTACCGGTGTCCATCGATATGATCTACGGTATTACCGAAGAGCGTAGCAGCAGTGTGACATTACTGGAGAAATACCGCGATCGCCATATTGCCGATCGTGTATTCGAACTCGCGTGGTCGCATAGCCAGATCGTATTACGACAACTCAATGTCAATGAGAATGACGCCAATCTGTTTAACCGCCTCGCGAGTGGGATAGTCTTTCCAACGCAAGAGCTGCGAGCTGATATGCAGGTCATTACTCGCAATCGTCGGGGGCAATCAGGGCTATGGGGCTATGCTATTTCCGGTGATTTACCGATCGTCCTGTTATTCGTGAGCAGCGGTGACAACATTGCGATGGTATCGAAGCTTATTCAAGCCCACAGCTACTGGCGGCAAAAAGGTCTATCGGTAGACTTTGTTATCATCAATACGGATATGGGTGGATACCAGCAAGAGTTACAGAACCGGATCACTGGGCTTATTGCAGAGGGTACTGAGTCCAATAAAATTGATAAGCCCGGTGGAATCTTTGTGCGAAACAGTGAGCATATGACCGCCGAAGATCGCACATTGCTGATGAGCGTCGCGTGCATAGTTCTTGATGACAGAGGCGGAAGCATCGTTGAACAGCTCAATCAGCGCATGCAGGGAGCCACTTCTCTTCAAAAGCCACTGACACCAGTCTCTAATATTGAAAAGAACACGCATATACCTTTCGTACCTGACACAGGAAAACTCACTCTCTTTAACGGATTAGGCGGTTTTTCTGAAGATGGCAGAGAGTACCACATCATCTTGAATGACAAGGTGAACACGCCAGCACCGTGGTCAAATGTGATAGCCAATGCGCATTTCGGCACTGTCATCTCTGAAAGCGGCCAAGCTTATACTTGGTATGAAAATGCTCATGAGTATCGTTTAACGCCGTGGGAGAACGACCCGGTTAGTGACAGCAGCGGTGAACAGTTCTACTTACGTGATGAGGAGAGCGGTGATGTTTGGTCACCAATGCCATTGCCTGTTCGTGGTAAGGGGTATTATCAGACTCGACACGGTTTTGGTTACAGTGTCTTTGAACATCGTGAAACGGGAGTTGATAGTGAATTAACCGTTTTTGTTGCAGAGCATGCCCCTGTGAAGCTGTTTATTTTAACGCTAACCAACAACTCTGGGCGTACACGTCAGCTTTCTGCTACTGGCTATGTTGAATGGGTACTTGCCGATTTGCGTGCTAAATCATCGATGCACATTGTGACTCAAGCTGCGCAGGTAAAAAACGGCTGTGGTGTATTAGCGACTAACCACTACGGAAGCAATGGTGCTGAACGGACGGCCTTCTTTGCTGTCACTGGGCCTCATTGTTCAATCAGCGGCGATCGTCGAGAGTTCTTGGGGCGCAACGGTTCACATGCCAAACCTGACGTCATGAACCTCCGTCGGTTATCAGATAATACTGGAGCAGGATTAGACCCTTGTGGCGCCGTTCAGTCTGCAACCACTTTAATTGATGGTGATCAGCGTACTTTGGTTTTTGCTATGGGGGTGGGCGAGGATGTATCGCAAGCAGAGGGCTTAATTGCCCAATTTCTTAATGATGCCGTCGCTCGCAGTGAATTAGATAACATCCATCAATACTGGCACCAAGTGCTAGACAAAATACAGGTTCAAACCCCTGATACGTCAGTGAATTTATTGACTAACGGATGGCTTATCTATCAAACGCTGGCCTGTCGTATTCTGGCACGCAGTGGGTATTATCAATCCGGCGGTGCCTTTGGGTTCCGAGATCAATTACAAGACTCATTATCACTAACCCATGCCGCACCTGAGAGGATGAAAGAGCAGATTTTGCTCTGTGCATCACGACAGTTTATTGAGGGGGATGTTCAACACTGGTGGCATCCGCCGCAAGGTAATGGTGTGAGAACCCGTTGTTCCGATGACTACCTCTGGTTGCCGTTAGCCATTTGCCATTATGTTGAGGTGACGGGTGATATATCCATTTTGGATAATCAGGTTGGTTATATTACGGCTCGACAACTAGCGCCCGGTGAAGAGTCTTTCTACGAACAACCGAGCTTAAGTCCTGTTATTGAAACACTCTATCAACACGGAGAAAGAGCGATAGAACATGCTCTAATTTTCGGTGCTCATGGTTTACCGCTTATGGGAGCCGGTGACTGGAACGATGGGATGAACTTGGTGGGTTTACAAGGGCAGGGCGAAAGTGTGTGGCTTGGGTTCTTTTTATACACCGTGCTACAGCGCTATGCCAATCTGTGTGAAAAAACACATCAGACTGAAAAAGCAAGGAATTACCGTAACCATGCAGAAACCCTCAAACAAAACCTGAACAAAAATGCGTGGGATGGTGAATGGTATCGTCGGGGTTATTTTGATAACGGTGAGCCATTAGGGAGCCATACAGCCAATGAGTGCCAGATTGATGCTATTGCGCAAAGCTGGTCTGTCTTATCGGGTGCAGGCGAAGAGCAATACAGCCAACAAGCTATGCAATCACTGAATAAACATCTGGTTGATAGCGAGGGTGGACTCATTAAGCTGCTTACACCGCCATTTAATGGCAATGGCCCAAATCCTGGATATATTCGTGGTTATCTCCCTGGTGTCCGTGAAAATGGAGGGCAATACACCCACGGTGCTATCTGGGCAGTGATGGCCTTCGCAGAAATGGGCGATACAGAGCGGGCGTGGCAGCTGATGTTCATGATTAACCCTATTAATCACAGCTTAGATACAGAAGATGCTCATCGCTACAAAGTTGAACCCTATGTAATATCTGCCGATATTTATGCGGTAGAGCCACACATCGGCCGTGGTGGCTGGAGTTGGTATACGGGGTCAGCAGGTTGGACTTATCGCCTGATTACTGAGTCACTACTAGGTATAAAACGCCACGGTGAATTTATCTCGATTAAAACACACCTACCAAAGGATTGGCCACAGATCACATTGACGTACCAGCAAGGAAGTAGCCAGTACCAGATTAAGGTGCGGCGGGGTGAGGGCGATTATCAAGTATCGATAGATGGTCAATTATTGCATGATGGATTAATTCCGATACGGGACGATAGCGAGAACCACAAGGTAGAGGTGCTGATTTAGCCATCAACTCATTCGATCGATGATGACATGAAAAGAACAGAAGGCCACGGCTATAAATAGCGTGGCCTTCTGTTTTAATCACCTGCTATAACAGAGCGATATAACCTATTTTGCTTCTGCTTCCAGAATAAATTGTTCTTGAGTATCGTCTTCTGGGGTAATAATTTTCGCTGTACCACGGCAACCTTCACCATAATGTTCACCCTCCCAACGACCTACCAGTGCGGAACCGATAGCATTACTCATCACGTTAGTGGCTGAACGGCCCATATCTAAGAAAGGGTCGACCCCCATCAGCAAAATCAAACCTGCTTCAGGGATATTGAACTGATTCAAGGTAGCAGCAATAACAACAAGTGAGGCTCTAGGCACACCTGCCATCCCTTTAGAGGTCAGCATCAAGATAAGCAGCATAGTAATTTGCTCACCCATGCTTAGTTCGATATTGCAGGCCTGAGCGATAAAGATAACGGCAAATGAGCAGTATGCCATTGAGCCGACAAGGTTAAATGAGTAACCGATAGGTAGCACGAAACTGGCAATCTTGTTTGATACACCAAATTTTTCTAGACCCTCAAGTGTGCCGGGAAACGCTGCTTCGGAGCTTGATGTCGTAAACGCAAGCAGAGCCGGTTCAGTAATGCCTTTAATCAATCTAAATGTACAGCGACCAATCATAAGTACGCAGCAGCCGATCAGAATCACCCACAGCAGGCTGAGGGTGAAATAGAACTCAGCCATAAAGATACCCGCGCTTACCAGTACGGATAAACCGCGTTCGGATATCATGGCAGAGATAGCGGCAAAAACTGTCAAGGGAGCAAACAGCATCACATAACCGGTCAGTTTCAGCATCAAATGAACAAGGGACTCCAGCACCGATACAATCGGGCGTGCCTTTTCTTCTCCAATCGCCGCCAGGCTAATCCCCATAAATATCGAGAACACAACAATTTGTAGGATCTCGTTACGGGCCATTGCATCAACAATACTGGTAGGGATTGCATGAGCTACAAAAACTTTAAATGAGAATGGAACAGGTTCGATGCCTGCTACTGTGGCACCGGTTTCTGAAACAAAGTTAATACCAACACCGGGCTGTAGCAGGTTAACCACAACTAACCCGAGTAAAATAGACATAAACGCGGCAAGGATAAAGAGAAGCAACGTTTTTGAAAACACCCGCCCGAGGGTTTTAGCATCCCCCATCTTGGCAATACCAACGACTAACGTTGAGATAATTAACGGGGCGATAATCATTTTAATGAGACGTAAAAAGATATCGGTAAAAATAGATATTTCTTTCGCGTAAGTAGAGGCTATTTCGGGTGGGGCAAAACTATTGAGTGAAAACCCTACGATGATGCCTGCGATTAAACCTAGCACAATCATTGTGGTCAATTTATTTGATTTCATAATGATTCCATTTATAAGTAGGTCAGTATGATTTTTCTAAAATTATTGAATGATTATCTATATGAAGTACTTCTCCACATTGTTATTTAAATAACAACGCATTTAAATGCTCCATTAAATAATCGTTGTAACTATAAGAAAAACAGTACCTTTTATTTTATATAAAGCGGTGCAAAGCCATGCATCACTGATAAGCCATGCACCGATGAACTTTGGAAATTATGTGTCTATTTAAAATAAAACTAAATATCAAACTCAATATTAAGCAAGGGTGCATGTTGCTGAGCACCATAAACATCGGTGTCACCAATAGCACCGGAAACAATAGTGCGAGGCATCACAACCTTCACAGCATTTGCAGGATCAAACCAGACGATATTGTGAATCATCTCAGGTTTAATATTATATAAGCTGGCGATAAGGTTTTTATTAAAGGCTTCCGTTCTCTTAACGCTGGAATATATTTCACGGTCTTTAAATAAAATATCCAGCACTAATTCATAAGGCCCTGCATTTTTAGACCTCACTACGTGAGCCAACTCTCTTATTGACCTTTTCATTCAACAACTCCTTCTGGCGTCACATTTTCAAGATAGAATTTAAATGCGATATCCGGTGTATATTCCATCAAGTGATAGATGGAGAATTCATAAACTAGCCCCACACGAATATCAGAAGGAGAGAAAGGAAACGCTAAGTTACCCGCAGTGGCAATCCTGCCTTCATAGCCATAATGAAGAAGGGTCGAACGTGCCAGTGAACAGATACTGTCGGCGATCTCCTGAGTCGGGGCCACAACATCGAGTAAAATCCCCAGTTCATAAGATGTGGTATCTGGCTCAGGCTCCATGGCTCCCATCACGCCATTCTTGCCGTATAGATGGAAATTAATTTTCACATCGTCAGGGTTAATACTCAGGTTTTTCTCTACGCTCTTACGCACTTCTACCAAAATGTTATCAATACCGGCAATCATGATGGCGTCACGTGTTCCCGCGATTGTCAGTGTGCGATAACCGACAGGGCGCGCACCTTCCAGTTTAACGGTATAAGGCGTGTCTTCATGTTTTGAGCCGCTGACCCGCACCTGACCATGGCCGACATCTTCAAAGCGACAGTTTTTTAGATTCAGCACACCGCCAGGGCCGGGCAGGAAGTACGGATCTGATTTCTCATATAAGGTATGAGCCGCCGCAGAAGTTTCGGTAAACTGGCGTTTCTCGGTAAAGGTTTTCAGGGTGAAACCTGTCTCATCCAGAATACCCATCGCGCAGTCAGAACCAGAGCCCGGTGTTGCAGCAATCGCCGCACACTCTAAGATCTTACCGCAGTGCAGCGCTAAGCCTTCATCAAAACCTTTTAGAATAGGTAGGGCAGCAAAACAGGCTGGATCATAAGCTCTACCACCTAACACGACTTGAGCACCTGCTTCCAGTGCCTCCTGAAAAGGTTCAATCCCCATTTGTGCGACGATATGAGTGGTTTCATCGATAATGCTGTGGGTTAACTCAGGCACAAAATCCAATGATTGAATCTTACCGTTGTCCAGCGCTTGGTGTACGGTTGCCTTATCGATATCCGCAGGGATCACCGCCATAGTAAAGCTGAGTTTCTCTTCTGCTGCGATCTCCAGAATAATCTGGCGGCACCATGCCACGTGTGGCGCAGCACCGGATCCTCCCGCAGTACCAATGACCACAGGAATATTGCTTTTCACCCCAGCCGTAATCATGTAACGCAAGTCGCGTTTTACCCCGGCACGGTCGGTGAAAGGTTTACCTGCACCCAGATAGTGAGGACCGGGATCGGACGAGCCAGCATCGACGGCAATTAAGTCTGGGGACTCAGCCATCGCTTTCATAAAGCTCTCTTCGGGAAAGCCATATCCCAGAATGGCTGTTGGAGAGAGAATTTTAAATGTTTTAGACATATCTCTACCTTTTAGCCTTCAGTTGAGCGAGGGTGCGTGACATCTCGTTAAACACAATATTTAACCCTTCATCGAAACCCATACCTGGTTTAATCAGCATCCGCATAGGGCGAGACGCGATAGCAACGTGAACACAAGTGCGCGCGCTAACATCGGTTTCGTTACAGGTTCCGCCCTGATAGGCCTCCATTCCATTCTTATTACAGTAGAGAACGGCATCAACGATATTGTGGATACTGCCTAGATCTGGGGTTTTAATCTGCACCATATGGCAGCTCTTTGCATCGGTAAAATCAACGATGTCTTGATAGGTGTTACACCATTCATCAGCCACAATTTTGACGTTAGAACCCAGCTTTTCCAGATGGTTAGTGATCTCGGTTAATAACCTTATTTGATCTGGTTTATTCCCCGCATCAATCGGCCCTTCAATATAGAGATCTAACTCACCGGCTTGTTCTTGCAGGCTGGCAATATACTCAGCGCAGCGTACTGGGTCTTTATCGAAGATAAGACCAATAGTGCCATACACATCAATGTGTAGATTCGGCTTATAGTTAGGGTCAACGCGCAGCTCACTGACGCGCTTTGCCAACCAGCTCACATACTCGCGTAGCTTCTCACCTTGATGCCCCAGTTTCTGCTCAACGTTATTGATCAGGCCGTGTGGCAGAACGTCAACGCCTTTGATAATCATCTTATCGACAGCGATATAGCGGTCATCACCGCTCTGACCGAACAGAGGAATAGGATCTGCAATGGTTGGTAGCGACCACTCAGCGCATACTACTTCGGCTTTCAAACGGCCCGTTGCCAATGCTGTGGCATCTAGCAGCGCCTGAGACAAACCATAACGGATTGCGGTATGAAGCAATTTGCCTTCAATCTCTAAGGTATCGAAAAATTGGGCATTGCTGCGAAACTCATCAATACTTAGTCCTTCCAGCAGGGGTTTAATATGTTTTTCAAGGAAGGGAACAAAGTTCTCTGCCAAAAACAGTGGGTCACGGCCGCCCGCGCCAGAGTATTGCACCGCTGCACAGTCACCCACAGCGATAGATCCATTATCCAAAACAAGTTGAACGGAGACACATTCGCCCGCTTGGCGAATAGAGGTAAACCCTTCTGTTACGGTTTCGCCTCGGTAAACAAACCCATCTAACGCTGCGCCATTTTTAATGGCTTGTTGATCGTCGAAATAGAAGGATGAGTTGCCTGCGGTAAAGAGCGCGTGTTTGATTTTCATGCTGGTCTTCCTATTAATTTACTGTGGGATATGGCGTTAATATCATCAATAATCATTTGGAATGAAGGCTGACGGCCTTCTTCTTTGGCGCGTTCGCTAATGAACCCTTGATGCAAATCTAGAATATCTTTCGGTAGAGGGACGGCACCTGCATCGAAAACACGGATGGCCCCGTTGTTATCGCGAATCGGCATCATCTTCCCGGAGTTACAGTTTGACGGTGCGAACGGAATATCCAGTACGCCTGCTTCAAAAGCACGCACAGTACCTATAGCAAGGTCGCCTTCACCTAGCTCAAGCACTTTTTTCATCACTGCATGCACTTCTCGTTTGATCAGTTCTACTTCGCGATCGACTGTTGGGCATTCAGGAAACTTCTGGTCACGAACCATGTTCAGCATCTGATTAGAAGCTCTTAAGCCCTGAGCATTCGCTGCTGCGGTTGGGATACCGTAGGCCTCATGAGGACTTTTGGTAATCACTTTGGTTGCACCCGCCATACCAGCAACGGCTGCACCCCAAGAGATCACGGCAGAGGCGCGGGACTCATCTTCAGGAAAACCGCCCATCCACTGGTGGAATACGGTGCTTAGCTCGTAATGCTCATAGCCATTGGCTTTGAAGTATTCGTGAGATAGCTCGCGTAGCGATTTAATTGCCGCGATATCCTGCGTTAAGTTACCCACTTGGCCATAGCCTACAGTGATAGATTTCACCCCTTGTTCCAACGCCAATAAACCTTCGATAATGGCGACAGCGTGAGAGATAAATGGCGGGATTAGCGTCCCAGTCAGCGGGCCAAAAGGCTCACGGTTAATGCGGATACCATGCTCTTCGTACAGGCCAACCATACGATCGCAGTATTGCCAGTCGCGGATAGATTTCTCTAGCGTGACCCGCTTGGCATAAGGGATGTTGTAGGAGATACCACCGCCTTCATAACTGGTAAATCCACTCGCCATTGAGATTTCACCGAGCAGACGTGCATCTGGTGTGCCGTGGCGGATCTGTAGCGGCTTAGAGAGCGCTTCAGTGATACTGCGGCACGCTCCAACGCCGTGGTTAACGACAGGCATGCCATTGAGTTTAGAAGTACCGGCTTCAATCGATCTCTCAATACCTATAGCGGCTTCTTCATAGCGATTAAGACGGGTATAGGCATCAATTGTGGTTGGCAATAAGTCACACTCTTCCTGCAAGATTTTTAACAGTTCGATGTGCTCATTGATCAATGCAACACCGGCGCGTGGTTGGCTGAGCGTGATACCATCGCGATCGGCCTCAAACAGTTTTTTAGCAAAGTTCTTTGATTCAGGGATCGCCTGCTGATATTTCACGCCGTCTTCGAAATGGGTGATATCTTTACCGGTATGCCAAGTCTGCAAAACGTGGTCACGTTCTGACATAAAATCATCTAACTTAAGCTTTTTATTTCTGAGTTCCATCATGGCTCCAATCTTTTATCTATTTAAAATTTGAACACCAGTCTGCGCTGCTGCTTTTGGAAAACGGCGTGCGACATTGGCTAGCAGAGGGAATAAACCTTGCGTATCTCTGTAATACTCAAACTGATCGGGCAATAGCACCTGCTTTCCATCATCATTTAATGGTCTGTATTTCAGCCAGTTATAAATATCGAATTCATCAGCTCTGGATAACCAGCCCCCAGTACCCACCACTTTTCTGATACGGCTTAAATCACGGCCAACCTGCAAATCGATATTTCCAGAACAGGTACAAACCTGCACTTTGGTTCCGGCATGGCGTTCTGTGGCATGCCCAATACAGATGCCCGCAAGCAAGTGATCGAACACCTTTTCTTGATCGGTCTGTGGCAGGTAGCCAGGGTTAGCGGTGATGTATTTCAGGTATTGGTGAAATTCGTCGATCAAAGGGCGTTGTTGAGAAAAGTGGTGAGCCACCATTTGTGCACCTGTTTCACCGGCAATAACGGCAGAAACACGCATCCCCAAATCCCCCTCAACCGTTCTCTTTACCACGGGTTCAGGCAGCCCATGCATCACGGTATCTGGCAACACAGTGTTATTGCAGCAGGAGTAAACGTCCGTTGTCGCGCCTCCCATATCGATCAGCATGAAGTCTTCCCATCCAGGAATCGTTTCACGGATCTGATGCACCAGCTCGAAAACCGAGTAGGGGGTTGGCATTGGTTCTTCCCCTGTCTGTTCAACAAGGGTATCTAACCCTTTTCCTTTCACGATTTTGCGCAGGAAAATGTCACAGATAGCCTTACGAGCGCCAAACGGGTTGGGGTTATCGAGACTCGGCAGCACATTATCGACGGCAGTGAGATCTTTATGGCTGAGAATGTCCTGTATCTCATCCCGAAGATCGCGATTTCCGGCATAGATAATGGAGCAGTCGAGATCAGACTGCGCTAACAGCTTGGCATTAGCTAAACCATGGCCACAGTCACCACCGTCAGTGCCTCCCGTAAACAGCAGGATATCGGGAGGAGCCGTTTCAAGTGCTTTGATATCGGACTTATTCAGTCTATAAGCGAAGTGCTGTGATACTTTGGCGCCTGCCGAATGGGCGGCAACGGTTGCCGATTCCAGCGTAATATTGGGCACTAGGCCCAACGCTGCCACGGCTAACCCTCCTTTTGCAGAGGAGGAGTAATCAAGGCTGACTTCGCCAGATGCTAACAGTGGGCGAGCATCTGAAACGTCCAGTATTTTGTTGAGAACCGAAAAGAAGCCTTCCGCCAGATGATGAGGCGTGGTGGGGGATAGGGCGCAGCTTTTCAATTTCACCGAGGCTTCACTACCCTCTCTCCCTATCTCGTTTTCTATCTCAAAGACGGCTCCCTTTGTCCAAGTGGAGCCGATATCGATAGAGACACTGATCATTGCAGGCCCTCAGCGCAAAGCTCTAACTCAGCGGAGAGTTTTGCGGCAGCAGCCTGCTCTATATCGTTTTTCATGAGGGAACAGACCATTTCAAGGTCTGTATCGGGTGCGAAGACGCGCTGAAAACCCATTTCTTTGAATTTGGCTTCTGTCTCTGAAAAATCATGCTTACCAATTACCAAGTTTCCGCCAACAAACATCGGGATACTGCCAATGCCGCGCTCTATGCAACGCTCGCGCATTCCCATACAGTCGATATCGCCATGTCCGTAAATAGAGGAAACGACGATAGCTTCAGCACCTGTTTCTATCGCCGCATCGATATATTCATCTTGGCTGACCATGACGCCGAGATTGATAACATTAAAGTTATGCATAGTGAAAACACGGTCTAATACTTTATTACCGACAGCATGACAATCAGCGCCAATCACGCCCATAACAATCGTTGGATTTTGCATGTTAAGCCCTCTATATGGAGTTAATACATTTAATTTGATTGAAATTTAATTAAGAGAATTCTTGCCGATATAAGTCAATGCCTTTTTATAATCTATCAGCATAAATTTAACCGCTAATCTAATAAGCAATATTGATACGATTGTTTATGGTTTAACAATGTGCTTTCCCTATAGAATAAACACAAATGATATATTTTCAGAAAGTCTTGAAAATTATACTGGAATAATAAATGGCTGTTTTTATTTTAAATAAAACAAAGTATCTATATGATATTTCTGGTGTTTATTTTTGTGGTAACAGAGAAAACATTAATTTAACAAAGTGATATAAGAATATATCATTATCAATAATGTGATCTATTTAAAATTTATTCATTGTTTGTTTATAATGGTATTTACTATGTTCGGCATGATAAAAGTAACGCTTTTATTTATATTGCTTGTGTGACTCATATTGAATATTTGATGAATTAATTATTGTCTTATTTTAAATTCTTTTCGTTGAAAAAATAATTTCGTTTTCGTGACTCACCAAGCATATTAATTTTGTTTTTTCTGAATTATATTAAATAGCTCACATTATTTAATCTGACTGTTTGATAAGACGACACCATTGGTTTCATCCATTAATCGTTTAATATGCAGATTAATCGCTAATGTATCTTGATGTTCAACGGCGTTGATAAGTCGAGGGTCAGTAAAGAAACTCAACCAGAACTGCTGCTTCTCTGACGTCGTTTGAAAGTGGTTTTTTACTCGGTTGCGGAGGTAGCCCGCAAGTTGCGCCAACGGAGGCAGTGATGACACAGAGAGATGAGATTCAATTTGTTGGCGTAGCAGGCGGCTAAGAACGGGGGCATTACCACCCGTCGTCATGGCGATCAGAATCGGGGAGTGGTCAATAACCGCAGGCGTAATAAAAGAGGTGCTGTGGGGATTATCGACCACATTACAAAATATTTGCCGCTGTGTAGCGCATTCATAAACATGCTGATTCACTTCTGCGTTATCTGTTGCCGCCACAGCTAACCAACAACCCTCCAACCAACATTCATCAAAGCAGGCGTGGACAAGTGTGACATTGGGCATTTCCCCTAGCGCCAGCAGTTCATCATTAAAATCTAGTGACACAATGACTAGCTCTGCTTTGGCTTTTAATAACCTTTGTGCTTTGTGAGCGGCAATACGGCCTCCACCTACAATCAGGCATCGCTTTTGTTGCAGATTGCAGAATATGGGCATTAAATCCATCGCCTTTCTCCTTGATTAAGACACGCCGCCAGAAGCCATTTTGACCAGATGAAGGTGTGGGTAGTGTTGAACAAACGGAGCTTGGCTGAGCGCCCAATAAAGGTAATCGACATCGTGTAAACGGCGGTCTAACAAAAGACCGATAACACTGCCGCTGTGGGCAACGTTAAGGCCATAGATACCTGTATGTTCGACAAGATCCAGAAGTGGCTGAAATAGTGGCTTAGGGAGAATAGGCTGGCAGGCTATCGCGCTTAAAGTGGCTGCCTCACCTAATCGATAGTAGTCCTGCTGTGCATCGGCTAACTGAAATTGCCGCAGAGAGGCATCTAGCTTATCGGCTTGCTCTATAAGCAATGAATGACGATCGAGCCGATGATAATCTTCAGTCAGCAGGTTCAGCGGGCTTTCCAACAGTAGGATATCGAGATCGGGCTTCCATTGAAAAGTGACCTGAGTCTGGGCTGTTTGATGATCAAACAGAGTAAGGCAGTCAAAGAGGGTACTGTCTGTAGGTTCTAATTTGACACATAGCTGGGCAATTACCTCATGGCTCAGTGATTGGCCTAATAGTGCAGCGGTTGCTTTTGCCGTAGCGGCAATATCCGCTGTGCTGCTAGCAAGCCCTTTAGCAACGGGAATCGTGGATTCTAACTCTATGCACAAACCCTTGGTGAGATCAGTGGGTTCACCAAAAGCATTGAGTATAAGGTTAACCATTTGACGCATACGAGGGCGTTCAGATGGCAAGGGTTTTCCTTCGGTGATGGAAACATGGCTATACCAGTTAATAGGGCAGGAGATCAGTTTTTCTCCGCCGAGTATCCACCCTTGAATCAACTCCCCACAGGAGGCAGGGCAACGGGCTTCAGCCATGAGAAAAAGCCTTGCTCAGTGCATGAATCAAAGCCTGATTATCCGCTTCACTTCGTACAGCGACACGATAATAATCTGCATTTAACCCTGGGTAATTTTTACAGTGACGAATGAGGATACGGTATCCCAGCAAGGCCTTTTGCAAATCAAAACCAGACTTGTTGCAGCGAAAAAACAGATAATTCGCCGTGGGTTGCCAGACCTTAAGTTCGGCAAATTCGCAAAGATGTTGATAGAGATAATGTCGTTGTTCCTTCAACCAGCGGTGAGTCGCGGCAATATAAGCGTCATCATCTAATAGTACTTCACCCGCTAAAGCGGCAAATGCATTGATCGACCAAGGCTCTCGCTGGGTCTTCATCCATGCCATCCCTTCGATATCGCCGCTTACCATATAGCCAAGGCGCAAACCGGGAATCGCGAAGAACTTAGTGAGGGATCGTAAAATATAGAGGTGTTGAGTATGCGCTACCTGTGAAATTAACCCTTCAACATCAGGTAAAAAGTCGATAAAAGCTTCATCAATGATTAATGCGATGCTATGTCGCTCACAATACCCCACCAGCGCGAGCATGAATGATGCATCGGGCATTAATCCGGTCGGGTTATTGGGGGTAGCAACAAACAGACAATCGGGTTTTACCTCCGCCAGCATGTCAAGCAAGCCAGAGTCAGGCTGAAACCCTTGCTCTTCTAACAGAGAATAATCGAAGATCTCAACTTGAGACTGCTGCAATGCACGGCGATACTCGGCAAACCCTGGGGTAAGTAACACCGCTCGGGTTGGTTTCAAATAACGGACAACGGAGTAGATTAATTCTGTTGCCCCATTACCAGCTAAGATTTGCGAGGCTTTGCAGCCATGGGCATCAGCTAAAGTACGGTGCAAATGTCGATATTCGACGTCAGGGTATTTCTCAATGCAGGAAAGGTGCGCCTTGATAACCTCTTTAACCCGCTCTGGTGCACCCAGCGGATTAATATTGGCACTGAAATCAATAAGCTCCTCAGCTGAGATCCCCATTTGCTGGGCGACTTCTACTGTATTTCCACCGTGTTCGCTCATTGTGTCAGTCATCTTGCATCTCTTAATATTGCTATATCGCTGTCTGTAGTAGAGGCTCAAGTGAGATATCAACCCGCGTTGATATAAAGGAGAGCACATCGCTTAAATTCACCACTTTACCAATGACGATTAAAGCAGGAGCCTCTATTTTTTCACGTTCTATCTCATGTTGTAAGGTCGACAGTGTACCTTTTGCGATTCTTTGGCGTTGCTGGCTGGCATACATGACGGCAGCCGCTGGTGTATCGGCAGATTTTCCGCCCTCGATAAGCCGCTGACAGATCTCATCTTGACGAGCCATCCCCATCAAAATGACCAATGTGCCTTCTATTTGAGCCAATGCATGCCAATTCTGTGGCTCATTACCCTGACAAAGATGCCCCGTCACCACGTGAAAGCTAGAAGCATAATCACGGTGGGTAACAGGAATCCCTGCGTAAGCGAGGCCGCCAATCGATGAACTGATCCCTGGGACGATTTCGAAAGGGATATGCTGTTGAGACAGGCTTTCTGCCTCTTCACCACCTCGGCCAAAAACATAAGGATCACCGCCTTTTAGACGCACGACATTTTTTCCAGAGAGGGCATGATCAATTAGAATTTGGTTAATCTGGTCTTGAGGAACCAAATGGCGGTTTGGGGTTTTACCTACGTCGATGATATTGCAATCAACGGGTGCTTGCGCGATAAGTTCGGGGTTAACTAAACGGTCATGGACAATAACATCTGCTTCACGAATACAATGTAATCCTTTTACAGTAATTAAAGAAGCTTCCCCAGGGCCAGCACCAACCAGCCACACTTTTCCTTTATTCATTAGTCTACCTTTATGACTTAAGAGATGAAGGGTTAATTTAACGTCAAAATAAAATATTGTTTTTATATAAAAGAAATGAATTGTGCATTTAAAATGTTCGCGCATTATCCATTAATGAAGAAATAATAAATTTGATTTCGATCTCATAAATTAATCATTTTAAGGAATGACCTTATTTAGATAGGTAATGAATTATTTTTCCATAAAATAAACAAACTAAATTTCATTAAATTCAATTGGTTGTTTTGTTTTACCTATAATTAAAATGATTATTGCTATACATTAAATTATTTCAGATATGATTTAAAATCCTTTTGAGCACATTTTCATGTACAACATTTTTAGTTGCTATACATATTTATGAGGGTGGTCACAAAAAAAGAATATAGGTATTTTTACATAATGCGAATTGTGTATTTTAAAATAAACCGGAATAATGATTATAATTTATAAAAGACATCAGATAGAGATAGTTGTAAATATGTTTATTGGCTTTGATTTTTATTTAATCTGTTAATTTTAGGTTTTTAAATCTAAAGATTTTTGTGTGTCATCTGTATTAATTAAATAACCAGATTCATCTTAGTGAATAACATAGCTTATCACTGGATTTCGCCTGTTTTTTTACACAGGAATAACAATTACCCCCAAAAGAATGATCGGGTCGAGGGGGCAATGACATGTTAGGAAAGGGTATGCAACAGCAGCAGAAATATGCATTTGTTATAGCAGGAACCTCAAGCGGATGTGGGAAAACCACCATGACGCTGGGTCTTATGCGCGCGTTAATGGCTCGTCAGATGCGCATACAGCCTTTCAAGATTGGCCCCGATTATCTCGATAGCAGCTGGCATACCGCAGTAACAGGTGTTGCTAGTCGCAACCTCGATGCCTTTATGTTGCCTGCTTCTATTCTTAATGGTTTGTTTAATCAGTGTGTCGCTGATAAAGACATCGCGGTGATTGAAGGAGTGATGGGGCTGTATGATGGCTTCGGTACCGCGTCAGACTATTGCAGCAGTGCGGCAATGGCGAAGCAGCTAGGATGTCCCGTTATTCTCTTGGTCGATGGAAAAGGCGTATCAACATCGATTGCGGCAACAGTGATGGGTTTTAAAACGTTTGATCCTTCAGTCAATATTGCTGGCGTGCTAATAAACCGCGTTAACAGCGATAGCCATTATCAGCTGTTAAAACAGGCCATCGAACAACACTGCCAGATCCCTGTGCTGGGAAGGCTTCCCGTGATGCCAAATATCGAACTCTCATCACGTCATCTTGGCCTTCACTCTGCCTATGAACAGAAACAAAACTATGAACCGTGTTGGCAAGCCTTAGCAGAGCAGATTGAATCAACTGTTGAGCTGGATACATTACTGGCGCTTACGCGCCTATCTCAGTTACCGCTCGGCAATGCAGAAGGGTTGATTGAGGCGGGGTTAGGGCAAGGGCTAACACTGGCGCTTGCCGAAGACCAAGCCTTTAACTTCTATTATCCCGATAACTTAGCTCTGCTGGAAAAATCAGGTGTCGTTATCAAACGATTTAGCCCGCTTGCCGATAAACAGTTGCCGGAATGCCAAATGGTCTATATCGGCGGCGGCTATCCAGAAATCTATGCTCAACAGCTTGCCACCAATACCGCCATGCATCGCTCATTACAGCAAGCCCATCAGAAAGGGATTCCTATTTATGCCGAATGCGGCGGGCTGATGTATTTAGGGGAAACCTTAACGGATGCCGATGGAATAACCCATCCCATGGTTGGGCTGATTGCAGGTA
Organism: Enterobacteriaceae bacterium B14; assembly: GCA_000307305.1. Taxonomy (GTDB): domain Bacteria; phylum Pseudomonadota; class Gammaproteobacteria; order Enterobacterales; family Enterobacteriaceae; genus B14. Next base: position 835,072 of record DF158882.1, on the reverse strand, counting down.
ACAGCCATATGGGGAAACGGCTGACGCGTTTTGGTTATAGCGAAGCGACGGCGAATAGCGACACCATTTTAGCTGAAAAAGGTGAGACGCTGCGTGGGCATGAATTCCACTATTCAGACTTTACGTCCGAGCTTTCCCCTGTTTTTGACATGACAAAACGGCGAGATGGCGTTGTCGAAAAAAACTGGCAGGGCGGCTATCAGAGCTGCAATACGTTAGCCAGTTATCTCCACGTCCATTTCGCTCAACGCCCCGGTTTACTTCACCGCTGGCTTAAGATCGCTCGGGAGCATCTATGAGTGTGCTCCTCTGGCTAACTGCATTCATGCTGGATCTAAAACTGGGTGATCCTCATCACTGGCCTCACCCGATCCACTGGATTGGCTGGCTTATAAGCCAGACAGAAAAGGTGATCCGCAGCCTATGTCATACCGAGTTCAGTTTAAAACTGGGCGGCGCAGCGCTGTGGATCGTCGTCGTTGGCGCCAGTTGGCTAGTGAGTTTTTGGTTGCTCCGGCTGGCTTTCGGCATTCAATTCTGGCTGGGGTGCATCGTTGAAGTCTGGATGATCTACACCACGCTGGCGACTCGCAGCCTGAGTGATGCGGCCCATCTGGTTTATCGAGCATTGAAGAAAGAGGATTTGGCCGAGAGCCGAGAGAAGCTCTCATGGATTGTAGGGCGTAATACTTGCCAATTAGAGCCACACCAAATTGCTCAAGCCACCACAGAAACCGTGGCAGAAAACACGGTCGATGGCGTTATCTCACCCCTGTTCTTCCTCATGTTGGGCGGCGCGCCGCTCGCAATGGCCTATAAAGCCGTGAATACGCTGGACTCGATGGTGGGGTACAAAACCCCCAAATTTCAGGCTATCGGCATGTTCTCTGCACGGATGGACGATGTGGCCAATTGGTTCCCCGCTCGCTTGAGCTGGCTACTGCTGGTCTTAGCCGCGTGCTGGCTGAAACTGAATTACCGTCAGGCTCTACATATCGGTTGGCGAGATCGCTACCAACATAAAAGCCCCAACAGCGGCTGGCCTGAAGCCACCGTCGCGGGCGCATTGGGGATTCGCCTTGGAGGCTCAAGCATCTACTTTGAACAACGGATTGAAAAACCGTGGATAGGTGAAGCGAGGCGCGAAATCACCCTTGAAGATATTTCAACGACGACCCAACTGATGATGACTGCGTCGGTGATAGCGCTATCGCTGTTTGCGTTATTACAGAGCCTATTTAACGTGATGATATAAGAGTAAAAATCTCATGGATTACATTCAAAATCCCGGCAAGATTGAAAAGAACAGTTTTTGTATTATCAGTGACCTTATTCAGGAGACACGTCCTGAGTACCGTTTTATCGATCGAGAGCATGAGGCGGTCATCAAACGTGTTATCCACACCACGGCAGATTTCGACTGGTTGGATATTCTTCACTTCTCCCCAGAGGTATTGAGCACGATCCGCGAGGGTATCCTGCGGGGCGCGACCTTATATACCGACACAACAATGGCGCTCTCTGGCATCAATAAAACGCGGCTGGCTCAATACGGTAGCCAGTGCCGTTGCTATATCAGCGACCCCAGAGTGGTGCAGATAGCAAAGCAGCAGCAGATCACACGCTCTATGGCGGCTGTTGATATCGCCATGCAGGAGTCAGGAGAAAAAATCTTTGTCTTTGGCAATGCACCGACTGCACTGTTTCGGCTAATGGAACATGACGTGATGGAGAATCAAAGCAGCCCGATTGCGGTCATCGGTGTTCCTGTTGGTTTTGTTGGTGCAGAGGAGTCAAAAGATGCGCTGATTAGCAGTGGCTTGCGCTGTATTGCGGCGAAAGGCCGAAAGGGTGGCAGTAACGTTGCCGCTGCGATCATCAACGCCATTCTTTATCAGATGCCGGAGAACGTATGAACCCGTCTGAGCAATTGGCTGATGGTCTGGGCGTGGTCTGGCATAAAGGCAAAGCACTGCGTAAAGGATACACAACCGGTTCTTGCGCTACGGCAGCGGCACGGGTTGCCGCTTTAATGGCGATGCGCCAGCAGGTGATTAATCACGTCTCTATTGTGACACCTTCTGGTGTGACGCTGTTTTTAAACGTCGAGTATCCCCTGGTGGAAGGTCAACAGGCATCGGCGGCAATCCGCAAAGATGGTGGTGACGATATTGATGCCACTCACGGCATGCTGATTTATGCCAAGGTGCAGCTCAATGACAGCGGAATTATTAATCTCGATGGTGGCGAAGGTGTAGGGCGAGTGAGCCGCAATGGTATCGGCTTACCCATCGGTTGTGCTGCTATCAACAAAACCCCAAGGCAGACCATAGAACAGGCGGTTCGAGAGGTGATTGGCCCTCATCGTGGCGCAGATATTCTCATCACTGCCCCTGAAGGAGAAGTGCGCGCGAAGAAAACCTACAACGATAGGTTAGGTATTCACGGCGGAATTTCGATTATTGGCACCAGCGGCATTGTTACGCCCATGTCAGAAGAGAGCTGGAAACGTTCTTTGTCGATTGAGTTAGAAATGAAACGCGCCAACGGGTTAGAGAAAATTATTCTGGTGCCCGGCAATCATGGCGAACGTTTTGTCAGCCAGCAGATGAATATCAGCGCTGACTACGTGGTCACGATGAGCAACTTTGTCGGTTACATGTTGCAAGAGGTGGTTCGCCTCGGTTTTCGCCATGTTGTTTTGGTGGGGCATCCCGGTAAGTTGGTAAAAATTGCCGCCGGTATCTTCCACACCCATAGCCATATAGCCGATGGCAGAATGGAAACGCTGATCTCTCATCTTGCCCTGCTGGGGGCACCTTTCGAATTGCTACAGGCTGTCGACCAATGTGACACCACCGAAGCCGCTATTGAGCTGATTAACGAACGCGGCTGGCAGGCTGTCTATGACCAGATCGCCCGCAAAATCTGTTTCCGTGTCGACCAAATGTTGCGTTTCTCCGACAACAAACCCCATTGCGATGCAGTGATGTTCTCTTTCGATGAGCAGGTTCTGGGAAGTAATCGTCCGGTTGAACAGATTAAAGAGGCATTCCCATGATTACCGTCGTAGGAATAGGCCCCGGTGCGGCAGAGTATCAAACTGCGGCAGCGAGGCAAGCGGTAGCGCAGGCCGAGATTCTTGTCGGTGGTGCACGCCATCTGGCGCTCTATCCCCATTTTTATGGGGAGAAGAAAAAGCTCGATGCGGATATCGACCAACTGATGGTATGGCTTGAGCAGCGCCGTTATCAGCAAGTGGTTGTGTTGGCCTCTGGCGATCCCTTGTTCTATGGCATCGGTAAACGAATATCAGCCTCTTTCCCTCCTGAGCAGGTACGCATTATTCCCGGTATCAGTGCGTTGCAATATTTGTGCGCTCAAATCCAACAAGACATGAACGATATCTATCTCACCAGCAGCCACGGGCGCAGCCCCGATTTCGACTGGCTCCTTGCTCATCCTAAGATTGGCATGGTGACGGATAAGGTGATCGGGCCTCGAAAAATTGCCGATGAAATTCTGGCTCGCGGGCAGCGGCGCTTGCTCGTGATTGGTGAAAATCTGTCGCAGAGCAACCAACGGATTACCATTCTGAAACCCGAACACGTAGCGTCTGGCGATGACATGTATGACATCAACGTAGTGGTGATCCTCAATGAACGATGAGCTGTTTTTACGTGGGCATCGCGTCCCAATGACCAAAGAGGCAGTAAGGCTGTTGGCACTGGAAAGATTAGCGCTAGGCCATGCTAAAAGCCTGATCGATGTGGGGGCAGGTACGGGCAGCATCTCCATTGAGGCAGCCTTGCGCCACCCTAAATTAGAGATCTTAGCTATTGAGCGTAATCAAGATGCATTGGGCTTGATTGCAGAAAATTGCCAGAACTTCGGCTGCCATAACGTGCAGATCATTCCGGGTATGGCGCCACAGCCCATCGATAAAATCGTTGATGCCATTTTTATTGGCGGTAGCGGTGGGCAATTGACAGAGTTGATTGATTGGTCACTGGCGCATCTCTCAACGGGCGGGCGTCTGGTGATGAGTTTCATTCTGCTTGAGAACCTGACCAAGGCGCTGGCTTATCTCCAAAACTGTGCAGTTACCCAGCTTGACGGCTGTGAAATTCAAGTGGGGTCGTTGACCTCTCTGGGGCAGGGACACTATTTCAAACCCAATAACCCCGCTTATCTCATTTCCTGTCTAAAGGAGACGTGTTGTGACTGAACATCTTGATTTTGATACTGGCAAAGTGTGGTTCGTTGGCGCTGGGCCGGGGGATAAGACGTTGATCACCTTAAAGGGCTACCGCTTACTGCAGCATGCTCAAATCGTGATTTATGCCGGTTCGCTAATCAATAAAGAGCTACTGACCTACTGCCAGACCCATACCGAATGTTATGACAGCGCGGGAATGACATTGCAGGAGATCACCGATTTGATGATCGAGAGCGTTAACGCGGGCAAATTGGTTGTACGTCTACAGACTGGGGATCTCTCTCTCTATGGTTCCATACGTGAGCAGGGGGAAGTACTGAGCTCATATGGCATCGGTTTTGTCTCCGTTCCGGGTGTGAGTTCATTTCTTGGCGCGGCAGCACAGCTTGGTGTGGAGTATACGGTTCCTGAAGTGTCTCAGAGCTTGATCATTACGCGTATCGAAGGCCGTACCCCAATGCCACCCAAAGAGAGCATAGCCTCTTTTGCCGCACACCAAACGTCCATGGCCATTTTCCTCTCCGTGCAAAATATTTCTGGTGTAGTGAAGCAACTCACTAGCGGTGGCTACCCAGAAGAGACGCCTGTTGCCGTTGTTTACAAGGCGACGTGGGATGACTGCCAAATTGTTCGCGGCACGCTGCAAGATATCGCCGCACAAGTAAAAGAAGCCGGCATTGGCAAGACAGCGCTGATTTTGGTTGGCCCCTTCTTGGGCGATGAGTATCACTACTCCAAACTCTATGACGCAGGATTCAGCCATGAGTATCGTCAGGCCTGATTGCCGTGCCATAGCGGTGAGTAGCGTAGAACTCAGTGGGGTAGAAAACCACATCGCGCTGTTTTGCCTAACACCAGGCGGAGTGGTGCTGGCTCAGCGTTTACAGCCTCATTTAGCGATGGACTGTTTTACGAGTATCGCGCTGATAACGGCAGGATTTGCGCCATTTAACCAAAGCTTTGCTAACTCACTCCGGCAGGCGTTCGGCCACTATAAACAGTTAATTGTCATCGGGGCTACTGGCATTACTGTACGGGCATTGGCTCCTGTTATTAACGACAAGCTGAGTGATGCGGCGGTAGTGGTATTAGACGAACAGGGACAATTTGCTATCAGTTTGCTGTCTGGTCATATCGGTGGGGCTAATGCGCTAGCGCGGCAGATCGCTGACATTCTTGGTGGGCAGGCGGTTATCACCACTGCAACGGACGTTAATCAGATAGCCTCTCTCGATATGCTGGCGCAGCAGGTTGACGGCAGCATTGCCGATTTTCGCCACAGCGTGAAAACCGTTAACCAGATGTTGGTGAGCGGCAAGAAAGTCGGTATCTGGTGGCATCCGGCATTGGCGGCGGAAAAAGCGCGCTATGACACCAAAGGGTTTATCACCGTTGACGATCTGAGAGGCTTGCCTGAGCTGGATGCCTTGGTGTACGTCAGCTATCAACAGGCAACGCCGATGCTCAATATTCCTGTTTTCAAACTGGTACCACGCAGAGTCGTTGTGGGGATTGGCTGCCGTCGCGGTGTTGATCCTACACTGCTGGCTCAAATATTAACTACCCAGCTAACCGAGAACGATTTCGATCCTCTCTCATTAAAAACCATTGGCAGTGTGGAGTTAAAGAAAGATGAAGTGGCACTGATCCAGCTCTCGCTAGAGCGCAACGTGCCTTTTCAGACCTTTTCTATTCATGAAATTGCCGAATTTGAACACCATTTCCCCAACTCTGATTTTGTGCGCAAGACCATCGGTATCGGCTGTGTATCACAGCCGGTTGCTTGGCTATTAAGCGATGGCCATCTGGTAGGGCGCACTCTGAAACAGCAGGGTGTCACCATGACTTTAGGAGTAACGCAGCAATGTTAACGGTAATTGGTATTGGCCCAGGAAGTGAAGCCATGATGACGCAGGAAGCGATTGCTGCGTTGGAAGAGGCCGAAGTTGTCGTCGGTTATAAGACGTATACCCATTTGGTTAAACCGCTAGTTGGTGACAAAGAAGTGATAAAAACCGGCATGTGCAAAGAAATTGAGCGCTGTCAGTTAGCCATAGATCTAGCAGCTCAAGGCAAGAACGTAGCGATGGTATGCAGTGGTGATGCTGGTATCTACGGTATGGCAGGGCTGATTTTAGAGATTGTGGCGAAACAGAAGTATGAGATCGAAGTTCGTTTAGTCCCGGGTATTACCGCCAGCATTGCTGCCGCTGCGCTGTTAGGTGCACCGCTAATGCATGACTTCTGCCATATCAGCCTGAGTGACCTATTAACGCCGTGGGCCGTGATCGAACGTCGGGTCAAAGCGGCTGCTGAGGCCGACTTTGTTATCTGTTTTTACAACCCGCGCAGCCGTGGCCGTGAAGGACATTTAGCAAAGGCGTTCGAGCTTATGGCACCGTGGATCTCTGCCGATAGGCCAGTGGGTGTTGTGAAAGCTGCGGGGCGAAAAAAGCAGGAAAAATGGGTCACCACCTTTGGAGAAATGGAGTTCAGCCAAGTCGATATGACGAGCCTTGTGATTGTAGGTAACCAGTCTACCTATATCAGTGAAGGCCTTATGATCACACCGAGGGGATATAAACTGTGACAACGTCACTTATCCATGTCTTTGGCGGTACCAGCGATGCCCGCCAGATCTGCCAAATGCTGGATGAGGCTGGGACAGGTTATCGTCTGTCCGTCGCCAGCACGGCAGGTGTTCAGCAGGCCGGTGGACTAAAAGGTGAGATTGTCTGTGGCCGGATGGATGTGGATCAGATGAGTGATTATTTGCAGCAGAAAAGGGTGAAGCAGGTGATCGACGCCTCTCACCCTTATGCCGAGCTGCTCAGTCAGAATATCTTTCAGGCTTGCAAGCGATTGGGAATTTCACTTATTCGCTACGAGAGAACGAGTGAAATTGATGAAGTATCCCATCCGTTAATTCATCGCGTATCGACCATCGACCAAGCGTGTCACTTAGCGAAGCAGTTAGGTAAGCGGGTGTTGCTCACCACTGGCAGTAAACAATTAGCAGATTACGTCAAACAACTTTCTGACATGACGGTGATGGCACGGGTATTGCCGACAGCAGATGTTTTGGCGCTATGTGAAGCCTGCGGCCTGACGGTCGATCAAATATTTGCCCTGAAAGGGCCTTTTAGCGCCGAATTTAACTTGGCGATGTATCAGTTTTGCCGAGCTGACATGGTGATAACCAAAGAGTCTGGCGCTCAAGGGGGCTTTAAACAGAAGGTTGAACCCTGCCTGACTCTGGGCATCCCTTGCATCATCGTTTGCCGTCCAGACATTCTGATTTCAGGTGACGTTGTCACAAATGACATCATTAAAGTCAGCGGGCTGGCAGAGATGGCTCGGTTTTTAGCACAGCAAATCTATCAGGAATAAGTAATGAAAAAAGCATTGTTAGCCATCAGCTTTGGTACGAGTTATCCCGAAACTCGGAAAAAGAATATTGAAGCTTGCGAGCAGCAATTGGCGGATGCCTTTGGTGACAGAGACCTGTTTCGTGCGTTCACCTCAGGCATGATTATTCGCAAATTAGAGCAGCGGGATGGGCTAAAGATCGATACGCCCTGTCAGGCGCTGAGTAAGCTGCTTGAATTAGGCTACGAGGATGTCGCCATCCAATCGCTGCATGTCATTAAAGGCGACGAGTACGAAAAAATTGTTCGTGAAATTGAGAAATTCCGCCCGTACTTCAAACGCCTAGTCTTGGGAGCACCTCTTTTGAGTCATTTTGACGACTATCAGCAACTTATTGTGGCAATACAGCATCAGTTACCTGAACTCGACGAAAACGAATACGCCGTATTTATGGGCCACGGTGCGACTCACCATGCGTTCTCATCCTATGCCTGCCTAGACCATTTACTGGTAGGGCGAGGGTTTCCGATAAGAGTTGGCGCGGTGGAAAGCTACCCTGGAATCGATCTCATTATCAAAGAATTAACTGCCAAAAAAGTGAGCAAGGTTCACCTGATGCCGCTGATGTTAGTGGCGGGGGATCACGCTATTAATGATATGGCCTCTGATGAAGAGGACTCATGGAAAACTCAATTAGAAGAAGCAGGGGTCTGTGCCGTACCTTGGCTACAGGGTTTAGGGGAGAACCGCCTTGTTCGTCAGATGTTTGTTAATCATCTGAAAGCGGCTTTGGATGAGCTTGATGAGGTGGCGGCATGATGGCGGGCAAACTGTACGCCATTGGTGTCGGCCCCGGTGCCAGCGATTTAATTACGGTGCGCGGCGCGCGCGTTATTGCCGATCTGGATGTGCTTTACGCACCAGCGGGAAAGAAGGGTGCACAGAGCCTCGCTCATACCATTGTTGAAGAGTACATCTCACCGAATACCGAGATCCGCACCTACCACTTTTTAATGCAGGCTGACCTTTCGGATAAAGAAGCAGTGTGGGATGAGGTCGCAGAGGCACTGAAGGAAGAGGTGGCTAAAGGTCATAAAGTCGGCTTTATCACATTGGGTGATTCCATGCTGTTTAGCACTTGGGTTTCTCTCTTGGAACGCATCGGCCGACAGCCGTGGCTGGAAATTATACCAGGCGTCACCTCTTTTTCCGCGATTGCTTCCCGCAGCGTGATGCCGCTGGCGATGGAAACCCAGACGTTAGCCGTCGTCTCCTGTACTGCCCCTGAAGATGAATTAGAGCAAGCACTGCGCAATCACGATTGTGTGGTGCTAATGAAAGTGTATGGGCGAATAGAACAGGTACGCACGCTGCTTCAGCGGCTTGATTTACTGGATCATTCGCTCCTGATGGCAGATGCCACGCTCCCTAGTGAGCAGTGCTGGCGTCACCTTGACGAATTGAGGTATGAGCAAAAACTCCCTTATTTCTCAACCATCTTAATGAATAAAAACTGGGATACATCGAGGTAGTTATGCAACAAAAGGCTATGAAGAAAATAGGTCTGCAACAGAAGTTAACGAGGTTTTCGTTCTCCGGCATGGCAATTGGCGTGCTTTTGATTACTGCCCCTCAAGATGCCTTTGCAATGCACATTATGGAAGGGTTTTTGCCGCCGATGTGGGCCATTCTCTGGTGGGTGATTTTTCTGCCGTTTCTGGCTACAGGGATGGTGAGATTGCGGCAGATTGTGCAGGAAGACAGCAACCAAAAGGTATTACTGGCGCTCTGCTGTGCGTTCATTTTTGTGCTTTCGGCGTTAAAAATTCCATCCGTGACCGGAAGCTGTTCGCATCCGACGGGTGTGGCTTTAGCCGTTATTCTGTTTGGCCCTTCAGTGGTCGCGGTGTTGGGTACCATTGTGCTGCTGTTTCAGGCGTTAATGCTGGCACATGGCGGTATCACGACGTTAGGGGCAAATGCGATGTCGATGGCGGTCATTGGCCCGATGGTGGGTTATCTGGTCTGGCGTCTCGCTAATAAAGCAAGGATGCGGAAAGACGTCGCGGTTTTTCTCTGCGCCTTCTTCGCCGATATTGTCACTTATACCGTTACCTCTATTCAGCTCGGTGCTGCTTTTCCCGATCCACAGATGGGCATGTGGGCGGCGATGGTTAAATTTATGAGCATCTTCTGCCTTACCCAAGTACCTATCGCTATTGCCGAAGGGTTATTAACCGTTCTCATCTATGACCAATTGGCTAAAAGAGATCTCGTTCACGCATGGAGTTTTAAATAATGAATAAGACCTTAGTATTACTGGTATTGCTTGCGGCAATATTTATTGTTCCTTTCTTTATTGATCACGGTGGCGAGTTTGGCGGTGCTGATGGTGAGGCAGAGGATCAGATCATGCTAATCGCGCCCAGCTATGAGCCTTGGTTTGAATCGCTATATGAACCTGCCAGTGGCGAAATTGAAAGCTTGCTGTTTACGCTACAGGGAAGCCTAGGTACGGCGGTGATCTTCTATATTCTTGGCTACTATCGCCGCACTCGCAAAGATAGCGATAACGCTAGTAAAAGCAATGCTCAGTATAGATAAGCTGAGCTACCAGAGTCGCTGGTGTCGTAAAGACCCCAGAGTGAAGTTTGCTCTGTACTTGGTCTTTATGACGCTAGCGATGACGCTTCCCCCCCTGGGGCAGGCGTTGCTGCTGATGGGGTTGGCGCTGTTTACCTGTTATCTGTTACGTGTCCGGCTAATGAGCTATCTCAAATGGATGATGATCCCTATCGGTTTTTTATCCATTGGGCTAGTCGCTATTGTTCTTTCTGTGTCGACCCAGCCTGATAGCTTGCTGTTGGGATATCAAATAGGGCATTACTTCGTAGGCATTGATCCACAAGGGTTACAGACGGCAAACCAGACATTTTGGCGCAGTCTTGCTTCTTTGGCAGCAACCTTCTGGTTGATGCTGAATACGCCTTTTGAGCAACTTATTAAGCTGCTCAAGTTTTGCCGGGTTCCCCATCTGCTGATTGAGCAAATATTACTCACATGGCGCTTTATCTCGATTTTTGCTGAAGAGGCAACGGCAATTTATCAAGCCCAGTCCCTACGGTTTGGCTATGTCTCATTGCGCACGAGTTATCGCTCTATGGGGATGTTGGTCAGTATGCTGTTTTCGCGGGTGATGAGGCGTTATCAACAGATGTCGATGGCGTTAGAGCTCAAACTTTATCAGGGTGATTTTCATTTATGACAGTCATGACAGCCGAAAGCATGTTAGCAACGAGAATATTAAGTTTTAGCTACCCCGACTCTCCCGCACTGAGAAATCTCACGTTGGATTTTAGCCAATACAACGTGACCGGGATTATCGGTGCTAACGGCTGTGGGAAATCTACGCTGTTTATGAATCTCTCCGGCATTTTACGCCCGCAGGAAGGGGAAGTTTGGTGGGATGAGGAGCCGCTAGAGTACGGCCAAAAAGCGTTAAGAGCCTTACGCCAGCGAGTTGTCACCGTCTTTCAAGACCCAGACCAGCAGATTTTTTATACCGATGTAGAGAGCGACATTGCTTTTAGCCTACGCAACCTCGGCATGGATGAGGACGAGGTTCAACGCAGAACTGAATATGCACTGCAAATGGTAGGGGCGGAGCACTTTCGCCATAAACCAATCCAATATTTGAGTTTTGGGCAGAAGAAACGGGTCGCCATTGCTGGCGCTCTCGTGATGGAGTCTGACTACCTACTGCTGGATGAGCCTACCGCAGGGCTCGATCCTTCTGGGCGAAAGCAGATGATCGACATCATTTCGAACATTGTTGCACAGGGCAAACGCATCATTATTTCCAGCCATGATATCGACCTTATCTACCAAATTTGCGATGGCGTCTATGTGCTGTCTGAAGGGGAGATTGTGGGTTCCGGTACTCCGGAGACCGTTTTTGTCCAGAAAGAGATGCTCGAAAAAGCGGGGCTTGAGCAGCCTTGGTTAGTGAAATTACATAGTGAAACGGGTTTGCCCTTATGTAAGACCGAGCAAGCTCTGTTTTCCCTTCTGCGTACAGCATCTGTACCAGAGAATCATGAACAAAATGGAGAGGAAATATTATGAGCCTATCTCTGATGATTCAAGGAACCGCTTCCGATGTGGGTAAAAGTGTACTGGTCGCCGGATTCTGTCGCCTTTTTTCTCAGGATGGTCACCGATGTATTCCCTTCAAATCACAAAATATGGCGCTTAACTCCGGTATTACTGCCGATGGGAAAGAGATGGGCAGAGCGCAGATCTTTCAGGCAGAGGCCGCTGGCATTAAACCCGATGTTCGCATGAACCCTGTGTTGCTTAAGCCGACCAGTGATAGTAAGGCTCAGGTCATTATCATGGGTTCCGTCGCTTGCCATATGGATGCCGCAGAGTATCACCGCTATAAACCTCAGTTGCAGCAGCAAATCCAGGAGGTGTACACCAGTTTGGCCTCTGAGACTGACATTATGGTGCTGGAAGGAGCTGGAAGCCCCGCAGAGATCAATCTTCGCGATCGTGACATTGTGAACATGGGGATGGCAAAGCTTGCCGATGCCCCCGTGATTCTGGTGGCGGATATTGATCGCGGCGGCGTATTTGCGTCTATTTATGGCACGCTGGCACTGCTTGAGCCAGAGGAGAGGGCGAGAGTCAAAGGCGTCATCATCAATAAGTTTCGCGGTGATATTGCGCTACTTAGACCGGGTATTACCCAGATAGAGACGTTGACCCAAGTTCCGGTACTTGGGGTATTACCTTGGCTTAATCTGGATCTAGAAGATGAAGATGGTGTGGCTTTACAGGTTGGGAAGTACCACGGTAAAGCTGAGGCCGCGATAGATATTGCCGTGATCCAGCTTCCCCGTATTGCCAATTTTACCGATTTTAACGCCTTAGCCGCACAGCCGGATGTTCGCTTGCGCTATGTCTCTGAACCACAGCAGCTTAAAGGTGCTGATTTGATTATTCTGCCTGGTAGTAAAAATACGCTGGGAGATTTGAGCTGGCTGAATTCATTAGGATTCGATAAAGCTATTATCGCCGCGCATCAGGCTGGAACGCCCATCATCGGGATTTGTGGCGGTTATCAGATGCTGGGCAATCAAATCTTGGACGGTGTGGAATCAAGCTTGAGCCATATGTCGGGTTTGGGACTGCTGGATGTGGACACTCATTTCGAAACCACAAAGCATACCGCTCAGGTGGAAGGTGTGACATCGCACCATTTGCCCGGCCTATTTGCGCCATGTGCTCAACAGACAGTTTCTGGCTATGAAATTCATATGGGGGTCTCCGTACTTGGCGATAAAGCGCTTCCCTTTGCCGAGATGCGTTTACGCAATGGTCAGAAGCAAGCTTGGTTAGACGGGGCAGTGAATCATAGCGGGTCGGTAATGGGGAGCTATCTACACGGCATTTTCGACAGAAATAACGTCACTCGACCACTGCTTAACCAGCTGCGTATTCGCAAAGGGATGCTGCCGCTAGAGGACGACAGCTTCGATTATGCTCTGCACAAAGAGCAGCAGTTCAATATCTTAGCCGCCAGTATGCGTGAGCATCTCGATATAGCGAGAATCTATCGCCTTATGCAACAGCATCGGGAGACTAAATCATGATTTTGGTGACAGGTGGCGCACGCAGTGGCAAAAGTGCTTTTACCGAGAAGATGGCGGCCGTGCAGTGCCAGCAAGTGCTGTATATCGCGACCTCGGTGATAATGGACAGCGAAATGGCGCAGAGAGTAGCTCGTCATCAGGCAGATAGACCGTCTCATTGGCGGACGTGGGAAGGGTACCTGAATCTTGGTGAGGTCATTCGCCAACAGGGAAAAATAGACGAAGGGGTGATGCTGGAGTGTATCACCACCATGATAGCCCATTTGCTGTTTGATGCATCCCATGGTGAGCCACCGGAAACGCTAGATTTCGCACCTCTGGAGACCTTTGTCGAGCAGCAAATCACCGATGTGATCGACGCATGTCAACAGAGCGAGTCTCCTGTCTATCTTGTTACCAATGAGCTAGGTATGGGGATCGTGCCAGAAAATCGGCTATCACGACATTTTGTCGATATCGCCGGACGGGCCAATCAGAGGCTAGCGGCAGCGGCGGATGAAGTCTGGATGGTAGTATCCGGTATTGGAGTGAAGCTCAAATGAAACCTGCGATGTTTTGGGCAACGCTACAATTCATTACCCGAATTCCGGTACCCGCAAAATGGGCAGAGCCCGTTGATTTTAGACAGTTTGGTCGCGGGATACCCTGTTTTCCCATCATCGGTTTGGTGCTTGGGGTCATTGCGGCAGCAGTTTCTGTCGGTATTACCTTGAGCGGTAACCCCTATATCGGCGCGATTAGCTATGTTCTGGTGTTGGCACTGTTAACAGGCGGCTTCCATTTAGACGGGTTGGCGGATACCTGTGACGGCATTTTTTCTGCCCGCAACCGAGAACGTATGTTGGAAATTATGTGTGATAGCCGCCTTGGCACTCATGGGGGGCTAGCACTGGTTTTCTGTCTTGTGATTAAGACGCTGGCCGTCGTGGAACTGAGTGATAATACCTTATTTTATCTGTTCACCATGTTGGTATGCGCGCCCATCGCAGGGCGTACAGCCATGGTGTTATTGATGTATAGACAGCGCTATTCCCGTGAGGGAGAAGGAATGGGCAATATCTACATCGGTCAGGTGACAGGGCGTGAAACAGCCGTAACCCTACTATCTGGTACAGCGTTGATTGGGGCCATCGGCGGTGTACGCGGGCTGTTAGCGATTGGCGTTACGTTGATCGCTATTTATGGGCTTGCTGGCTATTTTCGCCATCATCTTGATGGTCAAACGGGGGATACGCTCGGTGCCTCGGAAGAGCTAGGTGAAATGGTCTTTCTACTGTCGCTGCTTTGGTATTAACAGGGAAAGGAAATGTCATAAAATGAAAACCTTAGAGTCACTTATCCATTCAATAAAACCACTTAACAGAGACAAGATGCAGCATGCCACCCAGCATATTGATAGCTTGGTAAAACCTCCTGGTAGCTTGGGCAGATTAGAGGCACTGGCAATTCAGCTTCAAGGTATGCCAGGGTTAAGTGGCTTACAGGATTTGCAGAAAGAGATTGTGGTGATGTGCGCCGATCACGGCGTATTCGATGAAGGGGTTGCCATTACGCCAAAGAGCGTGACGGCAATCCAAGCTCGCAATATGCAACGAGGTTTAACGGGGGTTTGTGTATTAGCGAAAAGCAGTCATACCCGCGTGTTGCCGGTCGATATCGGTATTGACAGTGATCCTATTGATAACTTGTTGTCTCTAAAGATAGCCAGAGGCTGCGGCAATATTGCGCAGGGGCCAGCCATGACTCGGCAACAAGCAGAGCAACTGCTATTAGCCAGCGCCCAGCTTGTCCAACGGCGTGTCGCTCAAGGGATTTCGGTCTTTGGTGTCGGTGAGTTGGGAATCGCCAATACGACACCTGCCTCCGCGATAGTCAGTGTAATAACAGGTCGTGATCCTCATGAAACGGTGGGAATCGGGGCGAATTTACCGAAAGAGCGGCTTCAGCATAAAGAGAGCATTGTTCGCCAAGCCATTAAGATTAATCAGCCTAACCCCGATGATGGCCTTGATGTATTGGCTAAAGTCGGTGGTTTTGATTTGGTGGGAATGACGGGCGTGATTCTTGGCGCGGCGGCCTGTGGGGTGCCGGTGATCCTTGATGGTTTTCTTTCTTATGCTTCTGCATTAGCAGCCTATCAAATCGCACCACAAGCGCGAGAATATTGTATTCCCTCGCATTTTTCAGCGGAAAAAGGCGCTATGCTGGCTTTGCAACATCTTAACTTAACACCTTATCTCTATCTTGATTTACGCCTCGGAGAGGGAAGCGGGGCAGCCATCGCTATGTCTGTGGTGAGTGCGGCTTGTGCCATGTATTCCAATATGGGATTACAAGCAGAGAGTGGCTTTAGTTTACTTCCATCATAACCCGTCATCCTATAGCTCGAATGAGTGAAGGCATTAACTGATAACACAATAAAAATAATTGGTGGATTGACATGAGATGTAAAATTCCTAAAACAGATTTACTGGTTACATTTGAGGCCGTTGCCCAGTATGAAAGTTATACGCGTGCGGCTGAGAAATTGGCGTTAACACAAAGCGCGGTTTTCCGGCAAATCACTGCATTGGAAGAGTTCTTGAATGTTTCATTGTTTCATCATGTCCGTAAGCGAATATTCCTTAATGATGCGGGGCGTTTTTATCTGGGGCTAGTCAAGGAGACGTTAGAACAGCTTGAGAGAGGAACGCAAAGTATTATGTCCTATCACTCTTCTCAACAGGTGCTGGAACTGGCGGTAACGCCAACGCTGAGTACTCATTGGCTCATTCCTAATCTCAATCATTTTTGCGAGCAGTACCCAGGGATCGTGCTTAACCTAACCGCACTGACCACACCGGCCGATTTTCTTAACCTGAGATACGACGCGGCGATTATGCGCGAAGATTTCTGTAGTCCTTGGACAGAATATGAGTCTTTATTTGAAGAAGAACTGGTTCCGGTATGTAGCCGGATGCTATGGCGAGACGAGCAGAAAGTGATGAGTGCTGAGGCATTATTGGGTGAATTTACGCTACTTCACCAAACAACGCGGTTGGATGCTTGGTATGACTGGTTTGCTTTATCTGGCGTGAACAACCATGCCGTTCGTATGGGGCCGCGTTTTGATCTGCTCTCGATGCTTATTTCCGCAGTGCGATCTAATCTTGGGGTTGCGTTGTTGCCTCGTTTTGCTATTCAACATGAGCTAGATAACGGGGAGATGGTCATTCCTTGTGAT
Source organism: Enterobacteriaceae bacterium B14 (assembly GCA_000307305.1). GTDB lineage: Bacteria > Pseudomonadota > Gammaproteobacteria > Enterobacterales > Enterobacteriaceae > B14. The sequence continues at coordinate 818,604 of DF158882.1, read as the reverse complement.
TTGCCTATGAGTACGGGTAATCATTTTGTTCTGACTTATAAAGAAGGGAATAAAGGGCTACAGAGCTTGCAGAAATTTAGCCAATGGGTACATGAACTATCCAAAGGGAAATATTCTAATTGAAATAAAAAAATAAATAATATTATTTCTATTGAGTTATAAGAGTGATGGAAATAATTATTCAGAGTAACGATAAAGTGGATACTTATTTTTAATTGAAATTTTATTTTCACTTGAGCCTCATAAAGAGGGGGATTACATGTCAGTTAATGCAGGAGAAAGTTCTCAGAATAATAAAACGGTGGTAAATATCGATCTTAACCAACCAATAATAGATATTTTAGAGGAACTAGACGACTACCCTAGCTCAACTCAATTCTTACTCAGTGGCTCTTTGGAAGAAATCTGTGACCTTGTTAAAGCACGAAAAAGCTATCGAGAACAAAGATAATTAACTTTATTGCTACTATTTATCTCCTTATAATGTATTTCTCAGATCGTTGAAACGTACTTTTTATTAACGCATTGATAAATAGAATATCTAATTCACGTTTATTTTGCTTTAAAGTTATTTACAAACATTCATCAATTGTTGTTTATAGATCATTTGCGTTTTATTTTAGCTAGTAATATATTTTTTATGATTATCTAAGACCATTTTATATTTAAGTTGGTTATCGGTAATTTTAGAAAACAAAAAGTCACACTGTTTTTCCGCTTTATTTCATTTTGTTAACTGAGTGATAAATAATGTCGAATAACGTTTTTTTTTACCAAGAGCCTTTCCCTCTTTCTGAGGATGATACTGAATATTATTTACTGAGCGATAAGTATGTTTCTACTTTAATGTTTGATGGGCAGAAGATATTAAAAATAGAACCAGAAGCGCTGACGCTGATAGCCCAGCAGGCGATTCATGATGCCTCTTTTTTCTTACGCCCTGCCCATCAGCAGCAAGTTGGTCATATTCTTAGTGACCCAGAGGCCAGCGAAAACGATAAATATGTCGCGTTACAGCTATTACGTAACGCAGAAATATCCGCTAAAGGCATTTTGCCAAACTGCCAAGATACGGGTACATCGACCATTGTGGCGAAAAAGGGACAGCGGGTTTGGACGGGTTCGGATGATGCGGCGGCGCTCTCTCTCGGTATCTATAACACTTTTAAGAACAATAACCTGCGTTATTCGCAAAATGCAGCGTTGGATATGTACACCGAGGTTAACACCGGCACTAATTTGCCAGGACAAATTGATATTTTTGCTACTGAAGGCGGCGAGTATCACTTTTTGTTTGTGAATAAAGGCGGTGGCTCGGCGAATAAGGCGGCGTTGTATCAAGAAACAAAAGCGATTCTGGAGCCTAAGGCGCTGAAATCCTTTTTGACAGAGAAAATCAAAAGCCTAGGAACTGCGGCTTGCCCGCCATATCACGTCGCGTTTGTGGTGGGTGGGACATCTGCGGAGATGAACCTCAAAACAGCGAAGCTCGCGTCGACCAAATATTATGACAATCTGCCAACCGAAGGTAATCAATACGGTCAGGCTTTCCGCGATAAAGAGCTGGAGCAAGCGCTGTTGGAGGCATCCTGCAAGCTCGGCTTAGGTGCTCAGTTTGGCGGTAAATACTTGGTGCATGATGTCCGAGTGATTCGCCTTCCTCGTCATGGCGGTTCTTGCCCTATCGGTATGGCGATATCTTGCTCTTCCGATCGCAATATTAAAGGCAAGATCAACAAGCAGGGGATATGGTTAGAGAAACTGGAGCGTCACCCAGAAAAGTATATTCCAGAGCACCTGCGCAACGATAGCGAAGGGACGGTCGTCGATATCGACCTTAATCAGCCAATGGACGATATTTTAAAGCTGCTCTCTGGCTATCCAGTTGCTACTCGCGTATCGCTCAATGGCCCACTGATTGTGGCTCGCGATATTGTGCACGCCAAACTGAAAGAGCGCTTAGACCGTGGCGAAACATTACCAAGCTATATGAAAGATCACCCTGTTTATTACGCCGGGCCGGCAAAGAAACCAGAAGAGTTGATCTCTGGTTCTATGGGGCCAACCACAGGCAGCCGTATGGATCCATATGTTGATTTACTGCAGTCTCACGGCGGTAGTATGGTGATGTTGGCAAAGGGTAACCGCAGCCAACAAGTGACAGAGGCTTGTCACAAACACGGTGGTTTTTATTTGGGCAGCATTGGCGGCTCCGCGGCCATATTGGCTCAAGAATATATTGAGCGCCTTGAGTGCATAGAGTATCCAGAACTGGGCATGGAAGCTGTCTGGAAAATGGAAGTGAAAAACTTCCCTGCATTTATTTTAGTCGATGACAAAGGCAACTCTTTCTTTGATCAAATAGCCGCGAAGGCGTGCTCTAGTTGTCAGCAATAACCCTATTTCAACATTGAGGAACAACATCATGGTCGAAGGCAGATGCGATCAACAACAACAGCGACAGCAGAAGATTAAAGAGCGTGTTGAGGGGCGAGTGGCGGCTGCAACGAAGACGGGCGGTATTCTTATTGTGTTTACAGGGAATGGTAAAGGTAAGTCTACGGCGGCATTTGGCACCGCTGCTAGGGCTATTGGACACAATATGAAAGTTGGTGTGATCCAGTTTATTAAAGGGATATGGGAGAACGGAGAGCGCAATCTGCTAGAGAGAAATGGAGCTGAATTTCATGTTATGGCAACAGGCTTTACTTGGAATACACAGGATAAAGAGACGGATACTCGCGAAGCTCAACGCGTATGGCAGAAGGGCAAGAATATGTTGTCAGACCCATCAGTCGATTTAGTGGTATTGGATGAGCTGACATATATGGTGCCCTACGGTTATTTAGAGTTAGATGAGATTCTGACAGCGCTGAAAAATCGTCCCATAAACCAAAGTGTGATTATTACCGGACGAGCCTGCCACAGAGAAATTCTTGAGTTGGCCGATACAGTGAGCGAGCTACGGCCCGTGAAACATGCATTTGATGAGGGAATTCAGGCTCAGAAAGGGATTGATTGGTAGTTGGTTTAGAAACTATGCCTGCATACTGTTCTTGAACCGAGGTTCTCTTTTTGGTTTGGTGTCAGGCGTAGATTGCCGTTTAGGTTTTGAACGTATCCCACAATTTTAAGCGGTAATAGGCTTGATAAAACCCGTGTTATAGGTTCTTGGTGTGCACCTTCTCGTCATAGCGCGACTAATACTTTGAAAAATGGCGAAAAATATTAACCAATATACGCTTACTCTTGGTAAAGACCCTATCCACATCGGTTATTCAGCTGATATGGGTATATTGCTTAAAGCAAAAGGGATCGCGATAGATAAAGAGATCTCTTTTATTATGTTTGAGAATGGTCACTGTTTTTTAAATGACCTGAAAGCAGGTACAAAACAAGAAATGAATCTCGGCGAAAAAATGATTATTGGAAACTGTGAAGTATTATTTTGTAATTAATTGCTAGGGTTGAATTTGACAGCCACCGATAAAGAATAGGTGGCTGTCAGTTATTCAAGACGACAAGGTTAAGTAATATTTTTAGCAGACTATTTTTGACGCTGTATTTTCGCAATAAACTCATCAATGTATTGTTCTGCTAATAATTCGACAGATTCACTTCTTGATGTACCCGTAAGACGAGCCAAGCGATCTAGTTTTCTCACCATCGTCATGCGTAAGGAAAGGGATACTGACGTTTTTTTATTCTTATCCAGAGTGACTTTATGCCCCAGAGTTTCTGTTTTTACTCCAGCGTTAGAAGATAGAGTGAGTTCTTCGGACATACGCTTAAGCGTTTTTTTATCTAAAAGTCCTCTCATTACTAGCTGATAGGCATGTGCAGATTTGCTGTACTTGATTTCAGCGGAATAAGACTCTCTTAGCTCTTTTAATGCTCTCGTGAGCGTTGGCTCAGAACAAGCGAGCAGGTCTATAATCTGAGTCGCGGGTACTGGTTTGCCTGTTCCTAGGATACCTGCAAGTTTAAATATACGTGTCTGTTTAGTATTTAGTTGCATCTCAGTTAAAACCTATCTTATCTATTAAAGCTTCTATCATTCTCATCACTTTTATTCAATTTACTGGCGTCTTAGAGCCGATAAAAAAGCCGTTTTAGAGTATAGCTAGGAAGATAATTTCCGAGGTAATATTTTACAATCAATGAATTATCATACGAAAGCTGTTCTAATTGAATGCTCACTTGTCATTCCAAAATAGTGGGCTCGGGCCAGTATTGCTGAGGCCCAACGTTTGTGTGTGGCCGGTTCGCACATCGCTCCCTGAGATTTAAAAACAGCCTGTGACGAATTAAGTATACGCAAAGCATCGGAGTGCTCTGCGGGTGATACCATCAGCGCCTGTTCAATCGTTTTGATCTGGTTAGGGTGAATAGCTGTTTTACCCACTAGCCCATGTGCGATATCGAGTGCTAGCTCTTTGCTCATGATTTCACTGTCATCAATATGCTCGCAAACGGGAGCAGTCAATGCAAAATCACGAGGGGAGAAGACAGAAACAAGCATTTTAATCACATAACCCATTGGGCCATCATAGAGTGTCAGATCTCGCGATCGGCGTAACGAAATGATATTCATCAAATCATTCCCACCAATTCGGATAGCAATGATGCGGTTATGGCATGGGTGAGATTCTAGCGTAGTCGCAAGCTCTCTCATCTGCACAACATCAAAGACTTCCTCCGTCTCCAACGTTGGCATCATGCAAAGGTGAGTCTCTTGAATAAGGTTCCACCAAGCATCTAATGAAGCGTGTGTAAATTTGGGTATAACAAACCCATCAACTGGGCTTAGATCTATGTTTGATACGATCCACTGCGCCATAGGTAAGTGCCGTGGGCGTATGAAAACGAGTGGCCACTCGCGATTGCCATGAGCCAATTTTGCTTTGGCCAACTCGCGGCAAAGCGTTTCTAGATTGCTACGAGCCAGCGGAATGTCACTTTCACTAATAGAGTCTTCAAGGCAAATAACCAGCGATCTCAGGCCTGGAATCTTGCCATTGAGCATGACGGATAAAATATCGGTGCGCGTAGCTGGCATATAGAGTGTTGCACCAAGATTCCATGGAGATAGTCGTGTATTCATCAGAGTACCTTCTTAATGATAGTTACAGCCCTGTATTGCCCAATTTCATCGCCCACCTCAGTGACAGTGATGCCTTTGTCTTGCACGAGATTAACCAGTAAAGCCACATCAGGGTCATCTATAGATTTCACTAAAACATGGTCAGGCACGCGGCGTAAAACGGCACGTGTGGCTTCTGCTATGCCCGGTTTAATTCGATTTATGCTATCTATCGAATATTTGTTAGCTAGGTGATTAATGACCCGTTCACTAGTGTCTTGTAAGCGTTTTTTATCGTTTTTATCTTGAATCAGCGAGCTAACAGCCGTTAGTGCTCTGCGAGTTTCGGCAACTTTGTCTACGAGCATTTGGCTACATTCATAAGAATGGAGGTGATCGCAACGGACGCAACCGTGTAGGCCATCTGCTGACCAGATAGATCGGGAAATAAGGCCTGAGACAGGTGCGCCCATAATCCCGAAAGGAATAAGCCAGTCATTATCGCTGGCTGAAAGCCATGCTCGACCACAAGGGTCGGCAAGCACAACTAAACGGGGCTCGCTTGGGTAACCTAGTCTATCTTTCAGCGATTTAATCAGCTCCCCCGTAATCGCACCTTTCCCTGTCCATCCATCAACAAACACGATCCCTTCGGTACCATGCTGGGATTCTATCCACGTCAGCGCAGTGTTATCGATTCCTCGATCGCGAATAATGCTGATTCCATAATGATGGGAGACCTTGCCCAGATCCCGTAATGCTTGGTGCAGCATGACCCCCAAAGGCACACCTGCGCGAACCAGACTTACCAAGACGATCGGTTTATCTTCGAACTTTTTTATCAGCTCATGAGCAAGTTGAAGAACTTCCGTTGCCATACGAGTAGCACTGAGTTCAAGAGATCGATGGAATAGATCTAGATGCCATGATGTCGGTGCAGGCTCTTGGCTAAGCATGTCAGAATAGTGTTTCTTCCCTGACTGAATTAACGCCTCTTTGACATCAACAGGTGTCATTTCAATATTCACTGGTTTTAGCAAAAAGTGGATATCTTCAGCCCGATAAGAGCCTGAAAAAGGGGAGTAATCCTGCATATTATTTATCTCCGACAATTTAGTTCCCAGCATCATTTTCCAAAAATTTTGTGATTGATTGCTTCGGCAAACTGGCTTTGGTGTGGCATACCAAACCAAGTACATAGCTTCATAAAACGATGATCGCTCAAGCTATCGCCAAGACCAATCACAGGGAAAACGCCGCGCTCGGCTTTAAGTTTTTTCAGCAACCACGATACAGCCAGCCCTTTTTCTACAGGGTCTGGCAACCATGCTACGTTGTTGCCGTTCCGGTGCATGTAAAAGCCAGTGGGTGAGAGAAGGCGCTCCGCTTCGTCTGCAACAGAGTACAACTCATCTATACGAGTGCTGTCTCGGTGCTTCATTACCATGTAGACAGGCGTCGTGCCATATTCATAATTAATTCTCACCCAAGCGTTGATCCCTCTAGCTTCCATTAATTCCGTGATTGCACGCTGCATGGACAAGATCCTTTCCGTATAAGGTGCCAGACTGGCGAGCATATGAGCTTGCCATTCGCTGTCTGGTTTGCCTTCTTGTGTCAGGATGACGGCACCGTGAGTAGTTATCGACCAAGAGCGAAAGGGGATTGTTACTCGGCTGATCTCATCGGTTCCTCTTGCAGTGACCGGAATCAGGTCTGCATTTTCCAGTAGCCAATCCACCAATAGCGACTGCTCTTCTGTCATGAAACTACGTGGCGTCTGGCTAGGGTCTAGTGCTCCGGTACGAAAAGGTTTAGTGCCTAGCTCATCGGTCATCTTTCTTTTGGTCTGGAATAGGGTGTCATCGAGATCTGACAGAATTACAGGCTTATTCATAAACCAATACCTCAACTGATGGTGCGATTTTTTCAAGCGCCGTTATTAGCGCCGGATCGATACTTTCCCGTGGAGTTTCAATACACAGCAGGATGCGATCAAAAGATTGATGGGCAATGTTATAAGCATAGTTAGGGATGCCTAGCCCGTAATTATCAGAAAAAGAGAGGGCAGATTGAATAGCAAACCCAATAGCAATCGGCGATCTCGTCGTGGAACTGAATTTAACATCAGCCCCTTTCTGCTGGAGACGCTCTGCGAGTAAGAAGGGTTCCCAGACAAATTCACTGCTGCCTAAAACAAGTAGTCTTTCGCCAGCAATAGCAGCGTGAGCGGGAGAGAGATCTCTTGCCGGTTCAATCATGCCAAGCCTACCCCATGTCTGTTTCGCAGAAACATTATACTTCCCTGCCGCTGTAACATTCACTTCGGGCATCTGAGGTAAAGGCGCATCAGGAATCGGTTCCCAAGACCAGCTTCCGTTAACCAAGGAGACGTGACTAACAGGCAATGGGCAACGATTTGTCACTGCCTCTTCACTCCAATCTGTCAAAGTGACGGTAACAACGTGTTCAAGACAGGTCAGCTTGGCATCATTTTGTAAGGCAGCAAGGAGATTAACGAATGTGTTCCCCGTTGTGGCTTCGTCATCAATCAGCACCACGGTCTTGGCATTCATGACTCGGTGGCGCATTTCAGCATCATGAGGTAAATAGAGCAGATGGTCTGTGGCATGGCTGTGAGCCTCTTTAAACTCACAAAGTAGGGTGCCTTCAACTGGATGTCGGGTTGACGTGAGATAAACAGAGTCTGGGAAGCGCTTTCTTAGCTCATCGTAAACACCTGCACCTAGCCCTACAGCAGTTTCTGCCATACCAATAAAAAGAACTGGCCCTTCTAGCTCTGTCGGAAATTTATCGGCCAGTTGGCAGTAAACCGCCCGCATGACTGCAGGTGAAACAGGAATATGACGGCCCAATACTTTACTCACGAATAAAAAGGATCGTTTGGGATTGCGTCTTTCAGCAATTTCAAAGAGCTCCTCTAGTTTAAGCATCCCGTTTTTGCGCATCACATTGAGCATTCCAGTGCTCAATGTTCGGCAATAGGTATTTTCTTCGAGCGGGTTAACCATAAATAACTCTTAATGACCGTCAGTTAAATAATAAGGAGGACAACATCTAAAGGCCTTCTAATGTGGTAGAGGCATCCATGAAAGTTGGTTTTTGAGTTCGAGTTCGTAGTGCAAAACATCCGTGATTGATCTCACTGCCACTGGTGTAAAGCTCTGTGCTGTTTCATTTTTGACGTCATCTGCACTGAGCAAATCAAGTTTGTGAGAGGCAAACAAGCCAGGAAGATTAATGCCGCTATGTCGCGTATAGCCAATACCACCTGAAGGGCGAAGATTAATTTCGAGCAGTACAGGAACACCTTGGTCATTGTTGCGTGTTTGAACATTGACCAATCCATCGGCTTTCATTGCCTTAGCGCAGGCGCAGGCGAGCTCAAAAGCTTCACCACTGTTTTCTAAATATTGAATAGCGCCTTCTTTTCTGCGCCCAACGGCAGAAAGAATGTCACATTCACTCAGTAATATGTCTACAGAGTACTCAGGGCCGGGGAGATAAGGCATCAAGACGAGTGGCTCAAATGTGTCACAGGCCCCTAGTGCGCTGAGATACTGGGCAGGGTTTATCTTTCGATTTTCAGGATGGCTTAACGGGGCATCATAGGTTGCATTAGGGTCAAGCCGCCAAAAACCCTTACCATAAATGCCTGTAACGGGTTTGATGCAGATCTGATTCTCTGGAAACGGTGATTGTTTTATCAGCGTATGAAGTTCATCCCAACTGTTAACACGAACGGAAGGAACCACGGGAAGCCCGCTTTGCGCCATAAATTGGGCAAAAGTGACTTTATCGTCTGCTATATCAAATGTATCCGTGTTAGTTGCTCCTGTCGTAAGAGACACACCATATTTCTCTATCGCTGATCGATTAGCCTCAAACCAGCGACAGTTACGCCCGACATGAATTGCCTCAACACCAGTGAGCTCAACGATGCGATGAATGAAGGACAAACGCTCTTTATCATCCTGCGGCTCGATAATCGCGTGATCAGCGATAGAAAGGATCTCGTTACGCATTTTGCTGTGTGAGGCATATGTTGTGATGCTGTTTTTACGCCCACCAAAAGAAAACGTGTTGATACCCGAAAGAATATCTCTTTGGGAGGATAAGCCTTCCATAATCCAGATTTTTTTATTCATGCATATCATTCCCATGCCGAGGGGAGAGGGTAGGTAAATCCTAACGAGTCTATGTATTGAACCTTAGTATGTCAATCATATTATGATTTTTTGGTTCAAATGATTATCATCAAAAAAATTTTTAGCTTAAATCACTAAAAAGGTCACTTTTGAGTAAGTTTAAATAAAAAAATATCATTTAAAAATATATAGATATTGATATTAAAAGGTAAATTGACAAAAATTATGTTGTCGAAGTACTTCATCATGATATGATTTTTTCATTCGCGTTCTTTATATCCACTTCATGTTGCACCAACCCATACCTTAAAAGGAAAGAAAATGGTTTCATTAAGCAAAAATCAGACTGTTTCACTTAGCAAACAATCTTCTGCTCTGAGCCAGCTGTCATTTGGCCTTGGCTGGGATCCGATTAAAAAGAAAGGGTTTTTAGGCAGCCTTTTTGGTGGTGGTGATTCCATCGATCTAGATGCGAGCTGCATTCTTCTGGATCGCAATGGAAAAGCACTTGATACGATCTGGTTTCGACAACTGAAATCTAAATGTGGAGCTGTCGTACACAGCGGCGATAATTTGACTGGCGAAGGTGATGGTGATGATGAAGTTATTCATGTCAACCTCGAGAAGCTTTCCACCCAAGTAGAGTTCCTTGCCTTTACGGTAAACAGTTTCCGTGGACAAACGTTTAATGACGTTCAAAACGCGTTTTGTCGCGTTGTCGATCAAGCGAATAAAGAGCTGGCTCGTTATGAATTAACAGAGCAGGGTGCGCATACCGGTATTGTTATAGCGTCCCTACAACGCAACAATGGTAGCTGGGATTTCACTGCACATGGTCATGCCTGCCGTGGTCGCACGATTGATGACATGATGTCTGAAATTGTCACTGTGGTGGTGCGCTGATGAATCTAACCCCTGGGGGCAATGCCCCCGTTCCATCACAAGAGCTACAAGTCCAAATTCTTTCGGGCGCTTCGGTTGATGCATCGTCTTTCCGCTTATATGCCAGCGGTAAAGTTAAAGGTGACGCGGATATGTGCTTCTATGGCCAGCCGCGCAATGATGACAACACGATCAATTTGGTTACCGAAGGGAACAATACGACCTTTGTTGTCTCCCTTAATCGCATAAAGCCGGACGTAGAAAAAATAGCGTTCACTGTTACCTGTGATAATAACCAGACAATTGCACATCTTCAGCAGTTGAAAATTCAGGTTGAACATGCAAACCAAGTCCATGCTAGCGGTAGCGTGGAGATAGCAGGGCGGCAAGAAGCTGCATTAATCCTCGGGGAACTCTATCGCCGTAACGGTGAGTGGAAGTTCCGGTTTATCGCTCAAGGATTCAATGGCGGCCTACAGCCTCTGGCTGAGCATTTCGGTGTTGATGTTGCTGCACCGGCCCAAACGCCACCTGTTGCACCACCCTCTACGCCTACAGCCAATCCGGCACCCAATAAAATCAACTTGAGTAAAGTTTCTCTAACCAAAGAAAAACCGAGCATCAGCCTGACAAAACGGGATGATTTTGGTGAGATTCGAGTCAACTTGAATTGGCATCGAGAGAATAAATCTGGTGGCTTTTTCGGCTTCGGTAACAAAGGGATTGACCTTGATCTAGGCGCATTTATTGAGCTTCAAGATGGCACTAAAGGCGTTATTCAAGCTTTGGGCAACACCTTTGGTAACTATCATCGTGAACCTTATGTTGAGCTTCAAGGCGATGACCGGACCGGAGATAACAGCAGCGGAGAGTGGATCCATATTAATGGTTTGAAGTGGCAGGCGATCCGTGAAGTACTGATTTTTGCCTTCATCTATGAAGGTGTACCTAGCTGGGATAAAACAGATGGTGTTGTCACTATCCATGTACCAGACCAGCCACCAATCGAAACTCGAATGACTGAGGGGAATAACAGACAAACGCTTTGTGCTGTTGCTCGCCTTGTTAATGAAAATGGCACTATTAAAGTTGAACGGATTAATCAATTTTTTAGTGGGCAACGAGATATGGATGAAGCATTTGGATGGGGCTTTCGCTGGACGAAAGGTTCAAAATAAAGAGAGTAAAGAGGATTTATCTATGAGCTTTTTCAACAAAGTTAAAGGTGCCCTTAATTCAGGCCGTGAAGAGCTGACTAAACAAGTTAGTCGCTTTAAAAACAAAAAGTTTATGCAAGGTACGGTTGCAGTGTGTGCTCGTATTGCGGTTTCTAGCGATGGCGTAAGCGCCGAAGAGAAGCAGAAAATGATGGGATTTCTGCGTTCATCTGCTGAGTTAAGTGTTTTTGATACAAATGAAGTTATTGAGTTTTTCAATAAGCTTGTTTCGAGCTTCGATTTCGATATCGAAATTGGGAAGGGCGAAACAATGAAATATATCCTTGCACTGAAAGATCAGCCAGAAGCTGCACAACTCGCTATTCGTGTTGGTATTGCTGTCGGTAAAAGTGACGGTGATTTTGATCAGGATGAGCAAAATGCCGTGCGTGAAATTATAACTGCTCTGGGCTTTGCTCCGGCAGAGTTCGGGCTCTAAATCTCCCCCTGATTAAGGTTTAAAATGGTATCTACAAATATTGGCTTTCCAATCGAAACTGTCATTGTTTTCATTGCTCTTTCAGTTGGTGCTATCTTTATTGACCTTTTCATGCACCGTCATGATAAGCCAATCACTTTAAAAAGTGCGGCATTGTGGTCTGTTTTCTGGATTATGGTTGCTTTGGCGTTTGCTGGCTTCCTTTATATTCATCACGGTGCTGAAGTAGCAAGCCTCTTTGTTACAGGCTATGCGCTGGAAAAAGTTCTGTCCGTTGACAACCTGTTTGTCATGATGGCGATATTCGCTTGGTTTAATATTCCAGATCGCTATCGTCATCGCGTGTTGTACTGGGGAATTATCGGTGCCATTGTCTTTAGAGGCATATTTGTTGTAATTGGTACCAGCCTGCTCTCTCTTGGTCCATATGTTGAGATCGTTTTCGCTATCATCGTAGCGTGGACTGCCGTAATGATGCTTAAAAGCGGCGACGATGATGATGAGGTCGAGGACTATTCAGAGCACCTTGCATACCGTATGGTAAAACGCTTTTTCCCAATCTGGCCTAAGCTGTCAGGCCATGCGTTTTTGCTAACACAGAAAGAAGTTGATCAAGAGTTAGCTAAGCCAGAAAACAAAGATGTGACTGTCGGGCGCGCTAAAAAAGCGGCGATGTACGCAACACCATTAATGCTTTGTGTGGCTGTCGTTGAGCTTTCAGATGTCATGTTTGCTTTTGACTCTGTTCCGGCCATTATTGCCGTCAGCCGCGAGCCATTAATCGTTTACAGTGCAATGATGTTTGCTATTCTCGGCCTACGTACGCTGTATTTTGTACTAGAGGCGCTGAAGCAATATCTGGTACATCTGGAAAAAGCCGTTATTGTTCTGCTGTTCTTTATTGCTATTAAGCTTGGTCTGAACGCGACAGATCACATATGGCATCATGGCTACAGTATTTCAGCAACCACGAGTCTCTATGTGGTACTGATCGTGTTAGCCATAGGCGTTATTGCTAGTGCACTATTCCCAGGAAAACCAGAGTCAGAGGAAAAGGAGGGATAATCCCTCCAATCTATCATTTCATCATATTTATATAGAGGATAAAAATGAGCGTATCTCTTTCTAAAGGCGGCAACGTATCGTTAAGCAAAGCTGCACCATCGATGAAAAATGTCCTGATCGGACTTGGTTGGGACGCCCGTTCAACGGATGGTCAAGATTTTGACCTTGATGCTTCAGCATTCATGCTTACCGAAAGCGGTAAAGTGCGTAATGATGCTGACTTCATTTTTTATAATAATCTGAAATCATCAGACGGCTCCGTTACTCACACTGGTGATAACCGTACCGGTGAAGGCGACGGTGATGATGAATCACTGGTTGTTAAACTAGAGCTGGTTCCAGCAGACGTTGCAAAAATTGTCTTTGTCGTCACTATCCATGATGCGACAGCGAGACATCAGAGCTTCGGGCAAGTATCTGGTGCGTTCATCCGTTTGGTCAATAACGACAATCAAGCTGAAGTTGCACGTTATGATCTAACAGAAGATGCATCCACCGAGACCGCAATGTTGTTTGGTGAGCTATATCGTCACAGTGGTGAGTGGAAATTCCGTGCCGTAGGGCAGGGTTATGCAGGCGGCTTAGGCTCTGTATGTGCTGAGTACGGTATTAACGCATCTTGATCCAATAAAAAATATCTTTCTCGGGGCTGTAAATCGGCCCCAATAACAATTAAAGCAGGAGCTTAAAAATGGCAGTTTCTCTTGTAAAAGGCGGCAACGTATCCCTCACTAAAGAAGCACCGACCATGAATATAGCCATGGTTGGCTTGGGATGGGATGCCCGTGTTACTGATGGACAAGGATTTGACCTTGATGCATCCGTATTCATGGTAGGAGAGGATGGTAAAGTGCTTTCCGACTCCCATTTTATTTTCTTTAACAACAAGTTAAGCCAGTGTGGCGGTGTTGAACACCAAGGTGATAACCGTACTGGTGAAGGCGATGGCGATGATGAGCAGGTAAAAATTGACCTGACTAAAGTTGATGCCAACGTTAAGAAAATGGTTTTTGCCGTTACTATCTATGATGCCGACGTCCGCAAACAAAACTTCGGTATGGTAAGCAACAGCTTTATGCGCGTTTACAATAACGATAACGGTACTGAGATTGCTCGTTTTGATTTGTCTGAAGATGCATCGACCGAAACAGCAATGATCTTTGGTGAGCTATATCGCCATGGTAACGAGTGGAAGTTTAAAGCTGTAGGCCAAGGCTTTACCGGTGGTCTAGGTGCTCTGGCTAGTCAGCACGGTGTGAATGTTTAAGATTTGATTAGAGTCTAATCAATAAAAAGCCCCAGCTTTTTGAAGTGACCCCATAAAATGGGACACTTTAGTTAAGCAGCGTGTAGAGCCTGACTCCGATATTCTACCGGAGTCAGGCTTTTTAATTTGACCTTAATCCGTTGGGTATTTTCAAACTGTGGAAATAGATCCGCTTTTACTCAGGTTCTAAATTCTATTATTTTCCTGCCATCATCTAGAGTTATTTCCTTTCCATCTCTTTTTACTATTACTAGTTCATTGATATACTCATTAAACACCCTTGATTGATATTTAATAGATTTTTCTTTTTTGCCAGTTTCCCATTTAGAGTTCTTTGTCATAGCTACAATTAAAACGGAAGTGATTGCTAAAACTAGGCAGCTTAGGCCAAGAGTTCTATCGAAACTAATACCTAAAGTGGTTATTTTTACAGCAAAAAAGCTAATGGTACCTGCACTTACAGTTTGAATAAATCCAGTAATAGAGGCTGCTACACCTATCTTATTACCTTTTATCTGTAGTGCGATAAAATTTGCCGTTGGATAGTATGCCCCAAGAGTTAAATTGAAGAGCATTGCACCTATTATAGTTGAATAATCAGTACCAAAAGATTTTTGCAATATTGGTAACGCTGGGACTATCATGTCCGTCGCCAGAGCCGAAACAGATGCTGCAAAAATAAGATAAATATCATAATATTCTCTAATTTTGTAGATTGTTATGCTATGTTATCTAATATTTTATTTTAAATGTTCTACCTTTTTTATATTACTTTTTATAAGTTATTAATAGCTCTATCCATCCAAGCTTGAGATTCAGCACATTTCCCAGCATACCTATCAAAGCGACCAAGTTCTGTGTCAATCAGCACGGCACCATTGAATTCATAAACAATAAATTCACGCATGCAGCAATATAGTGCAGTGCACTATATTGCTGCGCAAAAATAATGCAAATTTGCAACATTTGCTTTTTACACCGCAGTAAGTCTCTAAATTAGAGTGTTAGCAAATTGGCACGATTCTTTCATAGTCTTTATTACGATCAAGCAGGAAAGCATTCCGATAAGTCTTGAAAAAGTATATAGCGAGGTAAAGATGCCTTAATGCCCATAGGGTATTAAGGCTTTTTTTATGCAGAGGAATCCGTATGAGCCGTATCATTGAGATTGGCGTTGTGTCATCGACTCATGGCACCTACAGGCATATCGCAAAAAATGCATTTATGGGTGTATTACATGCGGTAGATGTAGTGAATTCCTTACCTAGAATGGATTTTCAATTGCGAGTGAGGCACATAGACCCTGCGGATAATCTTGCTGTATATAACCACGCGGTACAAGAACTCAGCGCCAGCGGGGTTTCTCATCTATTTGGTCTGATTACTTCCGCGAGCCGTAAAGAGATGGTTCCTGAGCTGGAACAGTACAATTCTTTGCTTTGGTATGGTTCCCCGTATGAAGGCTACGAAAGCAGTGAAAATGTCATCTATCTGAACAGTTGCCCAAATCAAGCGTTGCTACCTTTGCTGCGCTGGGCACTGGAACATATTGGCTCGCACGGTTATTTGATTGGTTCAAACTATGTTTGGGGCTGGGAAAGTAACCGCATCGCTATCGAAGCTCTGGGATATGCAAAAGGGGAAGTCGTAGGTGAGAAATACCTAGGACTGGGCCATTTAGAATTCGATGAGATAGTCACTAAACTTCTGCTAAAACGCCCACATTTTGTTCTCAATAACCTCGTTGGCGAATCTTCATATGCTTTCTTACGGGCACTCAATCGCGCCTGCCAATCACGCCAACAGCCATTACCTGTCCTCAGTTGTAATTTGACCGAAGCAGAAGCCGGTGAAGTCTGTGGTTTACATTCGCTGCGTCTGATTTCCTGTGGGCCATTTTTTGCGGCTGCGGCACCTGAATACTGCGCCAGACAAAACGTACTTCATGGCTGGAAACAATTTTCGCATTTCTACACCAGTAACATGTTGGGTATTTGGTTATTTGCCCACAGCGTCATGCGTGCCGGAAGCACGTCTCCGGACGATATTAAAGCCGCCTTGTGGCAAGGGCCCATCATGACACCGCTTGGCGAAATCAGTGTTTCATCCGATAACAACCACAGCCGTTTGCCTTGCTATATCGGCGAATTTGTTCACGATGAATTTCAACTGATTCATAAAGAAACAAGTTTGTTGGAGCCAGATCCTTATCTCACAGCAACAAATCTTCACTGCCTTTTTTCACACTCAACCGGTAAACAACATCAGATTTTGAGGGTAGTAAAATGATCCGTCTTTCCCCACCTGATTTGAGCAGCCGTCCACTTTTACTCATGGATTGTGAGTCACGCACAATGGCGGCATTGGAAAAAAGCCTGCCGCGTATGGGAGGGCAGTGGCAAATACTCAACGAGGATGCAGCACTAAGTTCTCTGGATTGGTTTGCCGTGCTGGTCGAAGTGGATGAATTCTCCAGCCCACGAGCGCTTGAACAACTACGCAATAACGCAGTGCCTATTATTGCCGTTATCTCACATGAAGCCCTTTCGCAGATTGAGCGGGCGTTAAATCTCGGTGCGACAGCATTACTGTCGAAGCCCATCAACCAGCGTGCAATTTATACCACGTTGATGATGGCAACCGGCATTCGCCAACAGCTTCAACAAAACAGTGAGGTTATCGAGCGTCTTGAACAGCGCCTGACGCATTTGCCGCAAATTAGCCAAGCGATTGCTGCATTGATGGTGGCTCACCATATTGATGAATCGACTGCATGGAACACGCTGCGCCGTGAAGCGATGGCCAACAATCTCACAATGGCCGATCTGGCAGAAAAAATACTATTGCAAACCTCAATCTTACAAAAGGGGAGCAGATGATGAGTTTTCGGCGTTTATTGCAACGGCCATTACTGCTGATCTCGCTGCTGTTTATTACCGTTATTGTGGCAATGGCTATCTTCGCCCCGTGGTTCGTCCATTTCGCGCCGGATGAACAGATTTTCGAAGGACTATCCCTTGAAGGCGCGCCTATGCCTCCTGACTCTGTTTTCTGGTTAGGGACAGATTTGCTGGGGCGCGACCTCTTTTCCCGTCTGATTTATGGTGCTCGGACATCGTTGTTAGTGGGGGTGGTTGCTAATGGTATCGCTGTTGTCATCGGTGTGTTGGTGGGGTTAACCGCTGGTTTTATTCAGGGGAAGATTGGTGGATTGTTAATGCGATTTACTGACTTGATGATGGCCTTCCCGGCGTTACTTTTGGCTATTGCCTTGGCGGCTATTTTCCACCCCGGTGTATGGGTCGTTATTTTGGTTATCGCAATGGTGAACTGGGTGCAAATCGCCCGCGTTATCTATGCCGAAACGGTGTCATTAAGTGCCCGTGATTTCGTCGCGGTCGAACGTACATTGGGTGCCAGTAATATTCGTATTTTGTGGGTGCATTTGATGCCTCACTTAGTGCCTACGGTGCTGGTGTGGTCAACACTTGGGATTTCAACCACCGTGTTGCTGGAGGCGACATTAAGTTTCCTCGGAGTAGGGGTTCAGCCACCGGTTCCAAGTTGGGGCAATATTATTTTTGAAAGCCAGACTTGGTTTACGACGGCACCATGGCTGGTATTTTTCCCTGGCGCTGCCATCGTCATGTTGTCCCTCTCGTTCAATATTCTCGGTGACGCACTGCGTGACGCGCTGGACCCTACACTGAAAAGGAGCCTGTAATGCTATTCATCAGTCGCCGTTTATTACATGCGTTCTTTATTTTACTAGGCGTCACACTCATCAGCTACGTGTTGCTCTTTATGCTGCCAGCCGATCCGGTGAGGCAAATTGCCGGACGTAGCGCTACCCCTGAAGTTGTCGCCAGTATTCGCCATCAATTGGGGCTAGATCAGCCATTCTTTCAGCAATACTTCAACTATTTGATACGGTTACTACAAGGTGATTTAGGCCGTTCTTACCTGCAACGTACCGAGGTCAGCGAGCTTATCAGTTCACGCATTATGCCTTCTTTGCAGTTGATGGCTGCTGGCATTGCCTGTGAGGTATTGATTGGTTTAGTGCTTGGCACGCTGGCGGCAGTCAACCGTGATAAGGCGATTGATAAATTCTTGATGGCCATTTCATTTATCGGTGTTTCCGCCCCGCAATTTATTGCCGCAATGCTATTTCTTTATGTTTTTGCCGTCGTGTTGGACTGGTTCCCAATGGGAGGGTACGGAGGGTTTAGCCATCTGGCATTACCGGCCTTAACTCTGGGTGTTCTGGGTAGTGGCTGGTACTCGCGGATGCTGCGCTCCGTGATGATTGAGGTTCTGCACGAGGATTATATCCGTACTGCACGCGCAAAAGGCTTGAGCCGTACTCATATCCTACTGCGTCATGTTTTACCTAATGCTGTTCTTCCTCTGATCCCCATGATTGGCATTGATATTGGCGTATTTTTAGGTGGCCTCGTGGTGGTGGAGTCCGTCTTTGGTTGGCCAGGTATCGGGCAACTCGCGTGGCAAGCTATCCAGCAAGTCGATATTCCAGTCATTGTAGGGGTAACCACGGTTTGCGCTGTGGCTATTGTTATCGGCAATTTGGTTGCCGACCTTGTATTGCCGTGGATTGACCCGCGGATTGATATCAAAAAACAGTAATAGGGGCTTTACTATGAAAAAAAGTATTTTAGTGTTGGCCATTGCAATGGCGTTTTCTTCGACATCAGCACTGGCAGATGAAGCGAAACATGGCGGCAATGCAGTTGTGACTTATCAGAGTGATGTTGCCACGCTTGACCCTGCAATCGGTTATGACTGGCAAAACTGGTCAATGATTAAAAGCCTGTTTGATGGTCTGATGGATTACAAACCAGGCACGACTGAGCTGACACCTGATCTGGCGGAAAGCTACACCATTTCTGATGATGGCAAGGTCTACACGTTCATCCTGCACAAAGGTGTGA
This sequence comes from Enterobacteriaceae bacterium B14, assembly GCA_000307305.1. Classification (GTDB taxonomy): domain Bacteria; phylum Pseudomonadota; class Gammaproteobacteria; order Enterobacterales; family Enterobacteriaceae; genus B14. The sequence goes on along the minus strand of DF158882.1, from coordinate 799,530 downwards.
AGTTCCATAATGGCCGCGAGATGATAGCCTCAGATGTCAAATACTCACTGGAACGTGCCGTGAACCCGAAAACGCAAAGCCCAGGCGCGGGGTTCTTTAGCAGTATTGTGGGTTATGACGAAATGGCTGCAGGCAAAACCACGACCTTAGCAGGCATTGAAACACCTGATGACAGCACAGTAAAAATTACGCTTTCCGCCCCTAATGCCACGTTCTTACACGTAATGGCGATAAACTTTTCCTCCGTTGTCCCCCGTGAAGAAGTTGAAAAGTGGGGGGCTGATTTTGGTAAACACCCTGTAGGGACGGGCGCATTTGAACTGGGTGAGTGGACGTTAGGCCAGCAAATCGTCTTCAAAAAGAATGCTAATTACTACCATAAAGGTATTCCGTACCTTGACTCGATCACCTTCCAAATCGGCCAAGATCCGAGCGTGGCATTAATGCGACTCGAACGTGGTGAAGTTAATATTGCTGGTGATGGTGTACCGCCTGCTCGTTTTCTGCAATTTCGCAACGAACCGAAATATAAAGGGCTGATGGTAACTGGCGATCAACTACAAACCGGTTATTTGACGATGAAAACCACGCTAAAACCGTTTGATAATCTCAAGGTTCGCCAAGCAGTGAACATGGCAATAAACAAAGACCGCATTGTCCGTATCATCAATGGCCGTGCGGCCCCAGCAAACCAACCGCTGCCGCCATCAATGCCTGGCTACGATGTTAATTACAAAGGCCTTGCCTATGACGTCGACAAAGCAAAAGCCTTGTTGGGGGAAGCGGGGTTCCCAGAAGGATTCTCGACAGAACTGTATGTCATGAATACCGACCCACAGCCGCGTATCGCGCAATCTATCCAACAAGATTTAGCGAAAATCGGGATCACTGCGACCATTAAATCACTGGCTCAGGCAAACGTTATCGCGGCGGCTGGCTCTGCCGATCAGGCACCGTTGGTGTGGTCTGGCGGTATGGCGTGGATTGCCGATTTCCCCGATCCATCTAACTTCTGGGGCCCGATCCTCGGCTGTGCTGGGGCAACGGATGGGGGATGGAACTGGGCACGTTATTGCAATAAAGCGCTTGATGCCGAAGCAGTAAAAGCAGACAGCATGGTGAAACCTGAAGAGCAGGCTGAACGTATCGAAACCTGGCGCAAAATATTCACGACTGCAATGGATGATGCCCCATGGGTTCCAGTGTTTAACGAGAAACGCTTTACCGTACATTCTGCGGATATGGGCGGGAATGAAGCACTGTATGTTGACCCTGTTCATGTACCAGTGAACTACGACCACATCTGGAAGAAATAGAATTTGTACCTATACATATAAACAACCATCGTGTTGGCTGAAAATAAAGGGGAATCATCATGTGCCAAAATTGCCTAGTTAAAACCATTCATCATGCCAGCCATCACTTTGGTTGGGATAATGCGAATAAGCCGGTGGTGAAAGTCACCCCTGGCAGTACACTGAATCTTGAATGTCTTGATTCATCGAACGGCCATATCCATGCCGCTTCTACGGCCCTAGATATTAATAGCCTGCCATTTGACAAGATCAACCCCGTCACAGGGCCGATCTACGTTGATGGGGCGATGCCTGGTGACGCACTTAAAATAACCATTGATGCGTTTGATCCTTCAGGATTCGGCTGGACAGCCAATATCCCAGGTTTTGGTTTATTAGCCGATCAGTTTAAAGACCCAGCATTGACCTTATGGCACTACGATAAAACAACGTTAGCGCCTTGCGCGTTTGGTCGTTACGGGCGAGTGCCACTGAAACCCTTCGCAGGGACAATTGGTGTCGCGCTGGCGGAGCCTGGGCTGCATTCAATTGTTCCACCGCGCCGTACCGGAGGGAACCTAGATATTCGTGACTTAAGTGCGGGTTGTACGCTTTGGTTACCTGTCGAAGTTGAAGGTGCGCTGTTCTCCATCGGGGATACGCATGCAGCTCAGGGCGACGGTGAAGTGTGTGGAACGGCTATCGAAAGCGCTATGAATGTCACTGTGACCCTTGATGTCGTTAAAAATATGCCTTTGCCTTCCCCCCGTTTTTCTACCCCTGGCCCTGTAACTAATCACCTTGATAGTTGCGGCTATGATGTTTTTACTGGTGTGGGCCCAGACCTAATGATTGCGGCACGGGATGCGCTGAGCCACTGTATTGATGCTTTATGTCGTGAACACGGTATGCAGGCAGAAGAGGCTTATATGTTGTGTTCCGTTTGCGGGGATCTTCGTATCAGTGAAATTGTCGATATGCCTAATTGGGTGGTGTCGTTTTATTTTCCGAAAGTTGTGTTCAATTAAGGAGCAACGATGCCCCAGAAAGCTATTCACTCCCTTCTTTCTGTTGAAGGTTTGACTATCGAATTTGGTTCCCGTCGTGTGGTGGATGAACTCACTTTCTCGCTACATGCAGGAAAAACGCTGTGTATTGCAGGGGAGTCGGGAAGTGGTAAATCATTGACATCACTGGCGATAATGGGGTTATTGCCACGTAATGCACATATTCCGAAAGGCGCCATTATCTTTGATAACACGGAATTAACGACGCTAAGTGAACGTCAGCGTCAGCAAATGCGTGGCAGAGATATTGGGATGATTTTCCAAGAACCGATGACCTCGCTTAATCCTTTGATGACCATCGGCCAGCAAATGGGAGAGAGCCTGCGGCGCCACGCAGAGCTGGATAGGAGAGGGCGCAAAGCCCGTGTTCTGGAGATGCTCGATGCAGTAAAAATGAGCCAACCAGAAAAACGCCTACGTCAGTATCCTAATGAACTTTCTGGCGGTATGCGCCAGAGAGTTATGATTGCCATGGCGATGTTATGTCAACCTCGCATCTTGATTGCAGATGAGCCGACGACGGCTCTGGATGTAACCATTCAAGCACAAATTCTTGAATTGATGCGTGATTTACAGGTGCGATATAACACCGGCATTCTCATGATTACTCATGATATGGGGGTTGTAGCCGAAATGGCGGATGATGTTCTGGTGATGAACCAAGGTCGCGTCGAAGAACACGCCGAAGTTAACGCATTATTCCATGCGCCACAGGCTCAATATACGCGCACGTTATTAAATTCAGTGCCAGTATTGGGAAAAGCACCCCCTATATCACAAGTTGAAGAGAAAATACCGCTGCTCCGCGTCCGTGATTTGAGTGTTCGTTTTCCGACTCGGCGCGAAGGGTTTTCTCGCCGTGAAATTTATGCAGTCGATAAAGTTAGTTTCGATCTCTTTCCTGGGGAAACGTTGGGTATTGTCGGGGAAAGTGGCTGTGGTAAATCAACGACCGGTAAGGCTTTGATGAACATGGTTAACTTTACCGGTAGCGCACAACTAGAGGGTAAAGAATTACGCGATTTAAAGGGCAATGAATTACAGACTATACGTCGTGAAATTCAGATGGTGTTCCAAGACCCTGCGGCAGCATTAAACTCACGAAAAACGATTTTTGACTTGGTCGGAGAGCCTCTTTACATCCACGAAAAAATGCCCACGGCAGAACGTAAAATGCGAGTTGAGCAGTTGCTAAAACAGGTGGGTTTACCGGGTGAAGTGATGACTCGCTACCCACATCAATTTTCGGGGGGGCAACGTCAACGCATTTGTATTGCTCGTGCGCTGGCATTAAACCCGAAGGTCATTATTGCTGATGAATCCGTATCAGCTCTTGATGTGTCTGTTCAGGCGCAAGTGCTCGAGTTATTAGAATCATTACGTGAACAATTCAAGCTCAGCTATTTATTCATTTCGCATGATATGGCAGTGGTGGAGCGGTTGTGCCATCGAGTTGCAGTCATGTTTGGTGGCCGTATTGTTGAGTATGGCCCACGTGATCAGGTATTACACCATCCTCGACACCCGTATACCCGCCGATTACTGAGCGCTGTACCGATGCCAGAACCTGGCCACCGACGTGATGCTGGCGAACGACTTGATGTCATTGAACGACCTGATCCGATTAAACCTCACGGCTGGCAAAGCCCGGCGGTGCAGTTTGTTGATTACGGTAACGGTCATTTCGCTGTCTTATAGTTTTTTGTAAACACAGGCATTTAGATTGGTTCAGAGATAGAGGTAGATCATGAAAAAACAGTTTATTGTGATTAAAAGCTATACCACTCAATATCCTAATCCCATTCATTTTTCTGCAGGTGATTTTCTGGTTGTAGGCGAAAAATATGTTGGTGATGAAGGCTGGGATAATTGGTTCTTTTGCTCATTTGATGGTCTGAGTGGTTGGGTTCCAAAACAGATAATTGAATTTACGAGTGAAAGCTCTGGAGTCGCTAAAGAAAATTACAGTGCATCAGAACTCACTGTAAAGAAACACGATAATGTCATTGGGCTTAAGAGAGTTAATGGCTGGGTTTGGTGTGAAAGCATAGAAACAGAGGAGCAGGGATGGCTCCCAGAATTAAATCTAAAAGAGATTACGTAGCTTATTCTTGCTAATCAATATCCAAGAGGGCATTTTGGCCTGATGACTTATTGGTAAGAACAGAAGTTGATCGTTGGATGGAATGTCCCTTTCCATAGTCATTCTTTTTCAAGATTGTTTATCAGCCTTTGAGTGATGATAATAGAGATACGCTAGCCCAAATGGCGCGATGAAGATTGAAAATACCCAACACAAGGCCATCGTTATCAACTTAACTGTTAGCATTACTATTGCATTGATAAAAAAGATATTTTCACCCATGATGAAACCAATAATTTGTTCGTAAACAAATCTTGCATAAGGGTAAAGTATGCCATTAATAATAAAGAAAATTATATTCTCTACTTTTATACCACTCTGGCTTTGTAGTGAAATATAGATAAAGAATGCAGAAATTATTGCACCAAAAATGAAATGACGAAGATAATAACTTCCTTTTAGCCCACCTAACGTTTTACTAAAAAAATTCATGCCATTTTCCTTAAAATAATCAAATGGTTGCGATATTTTCGGGGTTATAAATAACCGTACCATCAGAATGTACCACGAAATCAAAAATATCAAGCACTTGTAGGGGCAGTTTGGATATCGAAAATTATTTAACCCATACATCACAACTCATCCAGCGCTCATGTGGTGTATTGGAGAGTTAGGGTTACCTTATTGAGGGCATGGTGTTTGATTCAATGAACCAGAACTCACTAAACGACCCAATGCAAAGGCCAATGAGCCATTATCCACCAAATCGCACCATGGTTCGCATAATGTATATTATGTTAAATTGAATATTAAGATAAATAAACTACACATGAAGCCTCTCTTCTTCCCTCCTTATGCTAGGCATTATCGCGGTACTTAATGATAGAACTCCAGTCGGAGCTGCCCTAGCCGAGGAATTTTTCTAATGACGATAAACCAGGTATCTCTGGTCCTGAATTGAGCACAGCAAGAAAATATCAAAATAATTAAGCTCGGCGTGTATCACAAGAATGTACCAGCATTAGAATTTTACAAAAGTGATGGCTGGGTGCCTGATGTTGTGTTCGGCGATTATCTGATGATGAAGCGTAGCCTCTAACTCTCTTTGATTTGAGTAAAATCCAATCAAAATTATTTGCGATTAAAATCACATCAGATGAAGGCAATAGGATTAATTACCGTTCATTTGTAAGTACAATATTCTTATATAGGTTTACTACATCACTTTCGCGTGCTGTAAACCTATTTAGTCACTCTGGATAACCCAAAAGAAGTAGAGCTAATTGACCTTTCTCAATGAAATGAGCCTTTATCAAATAGATAATATAATTTCTTTTGAGTAAATGTCATGACTAATAAATATAATAGTGATGCTTCACCAGGGTTCACTCGTCGTCATTTTGTAAAGGCTAGCAGCGCACTGGCTGCAGTCCCTCTTGTCGGCGTCAAATTTGTTAATGCTACAGAAAAAACCTCAGACGTTGGCGTTAAAAGCCCCCACCTCTCAGAACGCGTTATCCCTACTTGCAGTACATTTGACTGTGGGGGGAAAGTTGATCACTTGGAAAGGTAAGAACCGAGCTAACTCTACTCAATATGCAAATCCGTGGTTACAAGAAGCCCAGACGCAAAAATTGTGGATTAACCCGATAGATGCCCAAAAACGGGATATTGCACAGGGAGACAGCGTTCGCATCCATAACGACCGAGGTGTGAGCTGTATTCCAGCGGAGGTTACTCAGCGCATTATGCCAGGTGTCGTCGCTCTCCAAGCTGGCGCGTGGTGGCAGCCGGATGCAAATGGTGTTGACCAAGCAGGTTGTGCCAACGTGCTGAGCTCTGCGCGGATCACTGCGCTGGCAAAAGGCAACTCCCATCAAACCATGCTTGTGGAGGTTGCAAAAGCATGAGTAAATTTATTGATTATGCAGCGGTTAGTAACCGTCAAATGGGTTTCTACATTGATTCAGCTCGCTGTTCGGGTTGTAAAGCCTGTCAGGTGGCGTGTAAAGATAAAAACAATCTTGAAGTCGGCCGTCGATTCCGCCGTATTTATGAAGTTAAAGGCGGCGGCTTTACTCCTACAGGTCACGGTGGTGTTTATAACAATGTTTATGCCTATACCTTATCTATCTCCTGTAACCACTGCCAAGATCCTATTTGTGTGAAGAACTGCCCTACCACTGCAATGCATAAACGCCCAGGCGATGGCATTGTATTAGTGAATACGGATAAATGTGTAGGCTGTGGATATTGTGCTTGGTCTTGCCCTTACGGTGCGCCTCAGCTCAATCAAGCAACAGGCCAGATGTCAAAATGTGATTTTTGTATTGACCTTCAGGCCGCAGGTGAACAACCGATCTGTGTAGCAACCTGTCCTTTAGGGGCTATCAAATTTGGCCCTATTGATGAACTTCGCGCGAAATATGGTAATACCAGCGATGTGCAGGGTTTACCTGATTCCTCTATCACTCATCCAAATCTGGTCATTAACCCGCACCAAGGTGCAAAACAGGGGAGTAAATAGTCATGCATGAATTACCGCTCATTATCTTCACCCTGCTGGTTCAATGTTCAGTGGGTATCGTGTTGTTTGTCACGCTTAGCCTGATATATGCTGGTAACCATATGGATATCAGAGAGAAGTGCCGTTATGCACTGCCTGCAATGTTGGTCGCGTTTATCGCGGGTGCATTGGGTTTAATGGTTTCTACGGCACACTTGGGGTATCCACTAAATGCATTCCACGCACTGCGTCACGTTGAGAGTTCTTGGTTAAGTCGGGAGATCATTTTTGCCAGCCTTTATCTGGGTATTTTGGGGTTGGTGACATTGATTGCTTTGCTTACTAAGCGAGTTTGGACGGTCTTGCTGCTCATTGCTACGCTACTGGGCCTCATCGACGTATTCTGCATGGGTGCAATTTATGTACACTCATCAGTAGTAACATGGATGCATTCCAACACCTATTGGATGTTCTATGGTGCAACCATAGGGCTGGGTGCAGTTGTTTGTCTATGGTCATTTGCTAGTCGCCCTAACCTACCAGCAGAACAGGTGAAAAAGGTCGCTGTAACGGCGGTGGGATTAGTTATCGCGATCACACTCTGTCGTTTGGTCGAACAACCGCTTTATATGGGCTATCTCGCTAGCCTATCGAATAGCGATGCAATCACCTTCCCTCACCAGCCGTTAAGTGCATTTCAGCAGTTAAGCAATCTTAGATTAACGTCTTGGATAGTCTTGATTGTGGGTGTTGGTGCATTAACGCTGAGCCTGCGAGCTCCACGTATCAGCAAAAAAATGCTGGTGCTGGGAAGCGTGCTGGTTATCGCCGCCGAAGTGCTCTTGCGTTTCAGTTTCTTTAGTATCAACTAACTAATGAAATTTTTTTCACTCGACGCTTGCCCAACCCTTCTTCAGGTTGGGCAAGCCTGTGTCAGGAACTTAATTCAACATAGCCAGTGTCAGTCTTGCGTACAGGCATGCCCTGTAGACGCTGCCACGTTAGTTGAGGGAAAGATACGGTTTGATATCGAAGCCTGTATCAACTGTGGAGCCTGCCAGTTTGCTTGCCCAACGGGAGCCATAGAGGGGCTTTCGCTTCCACGGCGACATTATCGGAATGGCCTGCTGGTTATGCCGTTAAGTACAACCGCACCCAGCGTGGATGAGTTACTGATGTGGCATGTTGAATACCACATTCGAGGCGTGGAGTTAGACATGGCGCTCAACTCGGATTGGGTTATCGCAGTAGCTGCATTAAATATCAGACTCAAGCAACTCAAACAAGAGCGATGGACTATCGTCCCTCCCACCTCTACAGGTATTGATAATGCTCGCCGCCGTTGGCTACAAATAGACAAAAATCAGAGTCAAACAGGGAGTGCCTCGGCGGGGGTTAAAAGACGTAGAGCACTGCTTCCAGATGTGAGTGAATATCAGATTGTTTTAGACCGCGCTCAATGCTTCTTATGTGGGGCTTGTTCGCGGGTTTGCCCTGAGAAAGCCATTCGATTCGAGCATGAATCTATAACCCTAAATCATCGGAATTGTACGGGCTGCAAAAGCTGCGAAGATATCTGTTTTTCTCATGCTATCAAAATAGATGAGAACAATGAGAGTACGGTGACATCGTTGGAGATAACGGAAATAACCTGTTCTACCTGCCATCGTCCATTTTTTGCTTGGTCAAAACAGAATACCGAGTGTTCTATATGCCAGAGACATCAGTTCGGTATGCGTGAAGCGTGATTTTTAATGGTTGGCTTATCATAAAACCAACCATATCAAGGTAAGTTACCCGAGGAAGTTTTGCACTGTTAACTCTGAGGTATCAATATCCATAATAAGCTGATAATCCTCAGCTAAAACAACAAATATAGTATATGTGTCTGAGCCAGTATTGAAGTTGGAAATTTCAAAACCTAGCTCATTTAGCTGTTGCTGAATACGCTCAAACACCAGATCAAGATAACTGTCGCCATCTTCACTCACTTTTTCAATTTCATCATTTGTTGTTGAGCTTAAAAGTTGTACTGCCAGTTCCGCTGCTAGCGTATCATTTTGAGTTAATTCTTGGACGCGCTTGGCTGCAAAACGGGCAAGTTGCCCTTCCTCGTCTTCGCCTTTCCAATCGATAGGCTCAATAATGCTTTCGATATATAGCAAATTGAGGAAGATTCGCGTGAGTTGACCATTACTGAGATCACCTTCTTCGTCTTCAATGTATTCCCAAACATCATATAAGTCATTGCCTTCAAAAATCTCAGGGTTATCCTTTATTTGAACTAACAGGTTCGTCCATAAAATAGACTTGTCTTTTAATATCACTCTGGCCAAACGGTCAAGTACTTCGGCCTCTTCGGTGTCCCATACGATGTCATATTTAATATTCTCATCCATGATATTCTCCAATGTATCCCAGACTAAATTACCTAAAGATTAATGTTAAACGAAACGGTTTTCAATAAGCCCGCCTCATATAACACATTAATAAATATATAATTTAATTTTCTATTAAACCCCTTTTTCGATAGCACATATTTTTAATGATATCTTTTATTCTAATCGTTCTCTTAAAAACTCAATAAAACGCTGTGTCTTCGCTGGCAGCAATCGCGTCTCGGTTAGTGCGTATACTGAGACAGTTGTCCCTCGCCAATCAGGTAATACTCGACACAAACGCCCTTCCGCCAGCTCTTCAGCTACCATGCCCTCCGGCAAGAGCACAATGCCTTGGTCAAACATTGCCAAACGTTTAACCATACCAAGGTTATTAAGTTTAAATCGCCCGTTTACCGTGGCCTCTACCTCTTCTGCGGTTTCGATATGATGAAAAACCCATAGACCACTCTTTGGAAAACCCAAACAATCATGCTGGTTAAGATTCTGTGGGTGAGAAAGTTCACCTGACGTTTCAATATATTTTGGGGTGGCATACAGATACATAGGCAGTTGCACCAATTGACGAGCGATTAAATTGGAGTCTTTTAGTTCCCCCACTCGAATAGCGATATCGAAAGGTTCGGTCACCAAGTCAACAAGACGTGAGGTTAAGTCGAATTCAAAATTAATGCCTGGGTAGCGAGCGGCGAATTCCGTTAATAGAGGAGCCATATAATTAATGGCGAAATCCACAGGAAGAGAGGCTCTCAAAAGCCCGCTGGGCTGGGCCAATATATCCCCCAATTGTTCATGCGCCAACCTTGCCTCTTCCACAATGCGTCGGCAACGTTCGTAGTAGATTTGGCCTGATTCTGTTAACTCTAATTTCCGAGTTGTACGATGTAACAGCCTCAACCCTATCGTTTTTTCTAATGCGCTGATACGTCTTGAAAGCGTTGAATTAGGTACACCTGTTGCTTCTGAAGCTCGCCGAAAGCTCATCGCCTTCACCACTTCAACAAACAGTGCCATATCATTTAAGTGTTCCATACCATTGCCCCATAAATGGAATAATAATTTCCATTCTATCCTATTTATCCCATTTTGTTTTTAACCGATGATAGCGGCATACAAACATTAACGGTTATCTCTCTACACCGACGAACAACAAAAAGAAGGAATTTATGATGAGTCAGTTATATACCCCTATTAAGGTTGGCATGAACACCCTATCTAATCGTCTTGTTATGGCACCAATGACGCGCAGCCGAGCAGAGCATGACGGGACCCCAGGTCAATTAGCCGCAGAATATTATTCTCAACGTGCGAGCATCGGTCTTATTGTTGCTGAGGGTACTCAGCCTTCAGATGATGCTCAAGGCTACCTAACAACGCCGGGTATTTATACCGATGCTCACGTAGCCGGATGGCGCAAGATTACTTCAGCCGTACACAATAAGGGCGGGCATATCTTTATTCAGATGATGCATGCGGGCCGGATGTCACATCCTGACAATACCCCCCATCATCGCCAAGGTGTTGCCCCCTCAGCTATCGCACCGGGAGCACAGATATTTACTGTTGAAGGTATGCAGGAAGTCCCTGTCCCTAGAGCATTAAGCCGCGAAGATATTCGCCAAACCATTGCTGATTTTCGTTTTGCTGCACGTCGCGCTATTGAGGCAGGTGCGGACGGAGTTGAAATCCATGGCGCCAACGCTTATTTGATCCAGCAATTTTTTGCGCCAAGTGCTAACACTCGAACCGATGAGTATGGCGGTTCTATCGAGAACCGAGCACGTTTCGCCCTAGAGATCGCCGCCGCGATTGTAGAAGAGATTGGGGCTGAGCGGACAGCGATTCGCCTCTCTCCTGGTAGCACATTGTGGGGTATTGATGAGGGTGAAGAAGGGCCGGATCTATACCGTTATTTGGTCGCTGAACTCAACAAATTGGGGCTAACGTATCTACACCTTATGGATCAAGGTAACGAGCCACTATTGAAAGATTTGCGCAAACTTTGGTCGCAGACGCTGATTCTTAATAGGCCGGGACGTGCACGTAACTTAATCGGCAGTGATGTGTCATCCGGTCTTGCTGACCTTGAGGCGTATGGCCAGATGGTTTTGGCTAACCCAGATTTTACTGAACGTTTGAAGTTTGGAGCACCAATGAACGAGGGCGATCACCGCACGTTCTTTGGTGGTCTTGGTGCCCAAGGCTATACAGATTACCCCTATCTGGCCTAGATCCTCGGTGTATTTTTAGTTTGGTACGAGAAGGTTTTAAGGTACGGGTATTGATGGAAGCATTGACAGCATAATTAGCAATAAAACCATTAGCGGAACACATACAGGAAGCTAAATTATCCCTTCCTGTATGCTGTTTTTCTAAGTATTCGTAGGCTTAGTTATCCACAATATCCTTCTTTAGCAAGGTGAACTTCTGGCTTGGATAACACTCTTTTACCTTCACTCTCTCCAACTTCAACAACAGATACCCCATGAATAAAAACACCTACCTTTATGGACTGTCTTACAAAATAGTTTCTTCCTGCTTCAGTAAAAGTAGATACTAAAATTTTGTCGGTTACTTTCCCTTTTCAGGGAGTTTAATATTGTCACTAATTGAGATAGTACGTTTAATTATCAGTCCGTAACCTACCGCATAAGCGGTAATTTTTCTAGCATCTGCTTTAAGGCGATAGCATCCCATGGTGTATGTTCAGCTATCGTTATTCCCACGATATCAGCGATTTTTGAAAGACTGCCCAACATACTCAGTAACGTTTCTATCCGCAGCTTTCCATGGGGAACACCAGGGAGAGCGACTTCACCTTCAGGCACTGGCCGAGCAAACAGCAGAGATCTAAACCAGTGTGGATCGAGGACATCCAAATCTAAGTGGATAACGAGATGTTTAGCTCCCGTGTTTTGGAACCAGTTCAGTAAACGGTCAGTACTTTCAACCAGCTCAACAGACGATATGGAGGATAATCCTAAGCGCTCTATTTCTGCCATTTCATAAGGTTCACCACCAGATAAACCGGCATATATCACCCGCCGAGCCAAGAACGGAAGTTCAACGTGTTTAACAAAATCTGGATCACCTTCACCCAGTAAGTTACCTAGAACCATGGCGTGCCCGTGGGAAAAGTGCTGAGGAATATTAAGGTCAGGATGTGCATCTATCCATAACACAGCAACATCACCTTGATAATACTGATTAAGATAAGCGAAAGGAGCTAGGCTCACCAAACAATCACCGCCTAAGGTGACAATCCGTTCAGGTTGGTGCTGCTGAATAATCGTCTTTGCTGAGGCGATTTGTTCAAGCAGCGCTCTTCTGGCAACTAACCCCTCCTCTAGAACCAAACTGTCATCCTCTAAGATATCTTGGGGCGGTGAAACCGGTACGGTTTCTGTTACACCATGATGTTCAGGTGCTAGCCAAGACAGCAACTGCGCCCCAAAATGATAAGCAGCATTGTTACCACCTTGCCACTGAGGCATTAAAAGGCGGAGCGTGTTATTAGACATATAAACTCCCTTTATTATTTAGTTAATGCTTTAGTTACCAATCTCTTGAATAGATCGATGTGAATAGAAAAATCAAAATCGGGGTCAACTGCGGTACGGGCAATCATTCCATCAACTAGGGCGTAGAGCCAAATGGAAGTACCATCAGGGTCAATATCATCAGCAATAATTCCCTTCTTTATCGCGTCATTTAAGAGGTGCTTGAATGCAGTTCGCATCAAGCTATCGTTGGATTTAAACGTGGTTTTTAGTCGCTCATTTCTTGCCGTTTCCGCCAGTATTTCTATCCAGAGACGATGATCCATCGGATAACCTGGGTCGAATATACAACTGCTAATCACCCCTAGAATGTTTTCTAAGGGTGATTGGGTATTATCCAGCCCATTGATTTTACTGATAGCACCCGACATTTCATCTTCGACCAATGCTGAAATAAACGCTTCTTTATCTGAAAAGTAGCGATAGAGGTTACCGGTACTCATCCCTACCGAGCCCGCTAATTCTGCCATCCCTGCTCCCCTGAATCCTTTTTCAGAAAAGCACTTTGCTGCCGTTTCTAGGATTTGAGTGCGAGTTGATGCTTTCTTTTGTTGGCGAGTTGTCATAATGAATTAATTGAGTAAATGATCATTTACTCAATTTAACGAGTTTTACCCTGAATAACAATAGTGAATGATCGTTTACTCAATGGGATTTCTATAAACGAAATTGCATGAAATAAAAAGCGAGAGGAAAAACAGAAAGGTTGCCCACCATGACCATGATGGGCAACCTAATAGAGTTATGCTTTATTGCCAGCTAAAGGTGCTTCTTGAGTCGTTGTCTCTTCCTTAACGTCTTTCGCTTGCTGTCTATCGGCCACCCAATAATCGGTTTCTAAACCAATTGTGGATGAAATAAACTTTCCACCATTCGTTCTACGATAATGCTCTAACGCCTTATAAACGAATGGAGCCCCAAGCAGTAACAGAGGAATATTGAGGTAGACCATCAAGATATTCATCAAATCCGAGATTGCCCAAAGATTACTTAACTCTAATCCTGCTAATACCGTTAATGTGCCAAACGGAACAAAAACCAGTGAACCTAACATCCGAATAGAGAGGATGAAATGCTTAGAGCGAGAGATAAAGTTTGCTGAAATTTCCGCAAAAGAGATCATGCCCAGCAAGGTGGTAAAGGCAAATAAGCCGTAGCAAACCGCCATAATTACCGTCACTGTTTTCGCAGCAAAGACGGGAACTAGCGTTTGAACAGAAGACATATATAAGGTGATTTTAGACGCTCGCAATGATTCCCACTCAACCCCGCTTGTTGTTCCTGTCCAGACATGGGCCATTACAACGATAAAGCCCGTCATGGTACAAATAACCATCGTATCGAAGAAAACCCCAAGGCTTTGTACAAAGCCCTGTTCACAAGGGTGGTTGTTGTCTGCCACAGCGGCAGCCATCGTAATCGTCCCTTGTCCTGCCTCGTTAGACATCAGCCCACGTTTAACCCCTTGTGCAAGAGCAACACCAATCGTACCGCCGAACAAGGCATGAGGTGCAAAGGCGCCTACAACAACTTCATGAAAGAAATAAGGAATAAGCGGGAAATTGATAAGAATGATAACGAGAGAAATACCACAAAAAAGTATTGCCTTCAGTGGCACTAATACGTCGGTATATGCGATAACACGGCGAATACCGCCGAGGATAATAAATGCACTAGCCGCAATTAATACCAGAGCAATACCGTAATAAAGCGGTGACTGGCGGGTAAAGTGGGAACCACTGACAGTATCAGCAATGGTACCAACGGCGGTAAATACGTTGAAGGTTTGTGCTGGAACGTTAAAAAGCGCGTAGATAATAAAAGCAAAAGAGAGAAACAAACCGACAAAACGGCGGTTACCTAAAATTCTACGGCCATAAAATGGCAGCCCACCGACAAACTCATTCCCCTTTCTCTCTTTAAACAACTGGGCGAGTACCGACTCCATAAATGCCGTTGCCATACCAAAAAAAGCGGCAACCCACATCCAAAATAGCGCGCCGGGGCCGCCGACAGAGATGGCGCCAGTAATACCAACAATATTTCCCGGCCCTGCCCGCATCGCCAAGCCCAGCATAAACGAAGCAAGCGCGCTGATACCTGTGGTTGACGACTGTTTTCTTAACATGATTCGAATGATTTTGACGAAGCTCATCGTCTGAATCATGCGGGTTTTAAGCGAGAAATAGATCCCAATACCGACTAACAACAGTACAGGAAATGAAAACTGCCCAAGCAGCGGAATGCTGGAATACCACGCGTAATTGGTCGGAAAATCCCAAATAGCATTGGAGACGGGTTCAATAAATGCAAAAAACTGATTTACTGAATTAAATAGACTATTCAATGGTCAACCTCGTATTGGTACTTAACTAGATCCTGAAACACTCCTCTCACGATCAGTTAGATTTACCCTTTACAAGAAAGTTGAACCGACTGAAGGAGATAGCGCAACATTGTTTTAGTTAAAGATTAAAACAATGACAGTTTTATACCTGTTCGATATAAAACCAATTCAGACCGATTGACTGACCGAAACTGAATTTCGGCGAATGTGCCTTTTAGTATGTGTCGTCGCTAGCCTAAGCTCGACATACTGACTTATCACAATTCGCGCCTCTATCATTAACCGCTAAAGACTAATGTGGATAATTTGTTATTACAATACGGCGCTAATAAATAAGGGGATTAATTTTGGCTTTCGTACCCACCACAGTTTTTATCTCTCAATTCTGCTCCGAAACAAGTACAGCCAGTGTGTCTGGGGTTAACGCTTTAAATATGTGAGCTCGATCGGCAGGATAGCAAATGTAATCGCCAACACTTAGCTCGACGGGGTCTTCAATCAGCCCCAGTAAAGCTCGCCCTTGAACAATAATAATATGTTCAACCGACCCGGCAGTGTGTGGGGGAGAAAAGCGCTCTTCTCCTGGCTGTGTTGTAAGCAGATAGATATCACGCCGCCCCCCAGGTGGGCATGTTGCCAAAAGTACCGCAGTATAATTCGCGATTTCAGAGGCAACAGAGGGCCCTTCTCCTCTACGGATGACCTGAGTCTGGCTCTGTTGCGGCTCCATTAGGCAGGAGAAAGGAATCTCCAATGCTAGGCACAGAGCCCAAAGTGTTTCTAAACAAGGGTTGCCATAACCGGCCTCAAGCTGTGACAGTGTAGATTTGGCAATCCCAGCTCGGCGAGCGACTTCTGCCAATGAAAGACCTGCTCTTTGGCGTTCGCGAACAAGAGACTTGGCGATAATGCTGATCGGTTGTGTCATTATGATATTCTGTCAATCTCTATATCGAACGATCGTTCGACTTGAATAAATTTATGAATGCGTTCATTATAATAGCACTTTCGTTCGTTATGGTTAATAAATAATGGCCCCCTCCCTATTTTCCTCACTCGGTAGCGATGTCATTAAAGGCATTGTTCTGGTTTGTCTGGCCGTTGGCGTTGTAGCTGTCTCCTACGGCTCATTAGCTACTGGCTATGGTTTTCCTTTATGGGTACCTCTGGTGTTATCCCTTTCCGTGCTCGCGGGGGCGTCAGAGTTCCTCTTCATTGGCATTGTCGCCAGTGGAGGCAGCCCGATAGCGGCAGCGGCAGCAGGCCTGCTAGTGAACGCCCGTCATATGCCATTCGGTATGGCGGTTAAAGACTTAGTTGGAAATAATCTATCGCGCTTTTTTGGCTGCCATATCATGAATGACGAAAGCGTGGTATTTGGCCTTTCTCAGCCAACATTAGAAAAACGTAAAGCGGCATATTGGCTATGCGGTATCGGGATCGCGATATCGTGGCCTATGGGGACTGTGATTGGTGCTGTCATCGGCAATTTTATACTCGATATTAATGTCATTGGTTTAGATGCCGTATTCCCCACTATTTTATTAGCGTTGACGCTCTCCTCACTAAAAAATATTAAAACGTCGGTGTCTGCTATCTCCGGTACGCTGGTTTCGCTCCTATCTGTTCCTTTTGTTCCCATTGGAATGCCCGTTCTATTTTCACTCGCGGGATTATTCATTAGAAGGAAAACAAAATAATGGAACTACACCTGATTATTATCGGTATCGCTATTCTGGCGGGTGGCACTTATCTTCTGCGTTTAACTGGCTTTATGCTGGGAAGCCGCATGACATTTTCTGAAGATGCCCGCTCCCTACTCACCGATTCAGCAACAACACTTTTGCTGGCAGTAGCGGCTATTGCGACCCTATATGAGGGACAAGAGTATGCCGGATTTGCCCGTTTGTTCGGGGTAATCGTAGGCGGTGTTTTAGCTTGGAAGAAATTACCGCTCATTGTGGTGATTCTCTCTGCTGCGGCCACCACCGCGCTTTTAAGACAGCTAGGGATAAGCTAAATCCTTAACTTATTCCTGCTTTCCTAAGTGGCTAAACCCCATATACAAAGGCTCCTTATCATGGAGCCTTTTCTTTGTCTTCAAGCTATATCATGGGAACGGTCGGCAAATAGAGCAAGGGCCAATGCTACACTGCCTAAGAACCCGACAACTAAAAATACGGATGTCATGCCGTAAGAAATGGCCTCTATACTTGCAGACCTGATATTCGTGATTGCAGCAGTAGAAGTAAAAATCATTCCCATTGCCGATGCACCGGTGATCAACCCAAGATTGCGTGAAAGATTTAGCATACCGGAAATCATGCCACGGGTTTCTAGGGCGCTATTTTGCAACAGTGCCGTATTGTTGCCTGCCTGAAAAAATGCATAACCTGCGGTGATAAGCACAATAGGAGCAACATACCCCCAAAGGCCTTGATTGACCGATATCTGAGACAAGATAAAGGCACCGGCAGCCATACCAATCAGACCAGAGCAAACAATCTTATGTGAACCGATACGATCCACCAGATGCCCTGCAGGTACACCAACAATCGCAGCCACAAAAGGCCCCGCAGACATCACTAATCCGACACTATTCGTGCTTAACGCTAGCGCATATGAGAGATAAAAAGGCCCGACAACGAGCGTTGCCATCATTGAAGTCGTCACCAGTATGCTCATCATAAGCCCAGAGCTGAGCCCTGAGTGCTTGAATATCGCGAACTGGATAAGCGGAATAGCCGATCTTTGTTCTACCCAAACAAATACCACCGCAGAAAACACGGCACACAGCAGCAATATCACATTGAATGAGCTGAAGTGGCCATGTCCCAAAGTCATGGAAAGTGCGTAGAGTATGAGAGTAAGGCCAAGAAACAGCATCCCCAGCGTATCAAAGCGGGCACGCTCTTTTTTGGGTGCACCATTAGCTATAGGCAAATAACGGTAGACAAGAATAAATGCCAGCAGCCCAAGGGGAATAGTGATGATAAAAATAGATTGCCAGCCAAAATGGAAGATTAGAACACCACCGAATGATGGCCCTAATGCTGTCCCTACTGCAGACATAGTACCAAGCAGGCCCATCGCCCTGCCCGTGTTCTCTCTCCCTATGGTTTCCCCAACAAGCGCCATAGTCATGGTTATCATGATGGCAGCACCCAACCCCTGAGCGATGCGCCCTACAAGTAGAAACCCAATCGAGGGAGAAAATCCGCACAACAAGGAAGCCGTCGTGAACCACGCTATTCCTACTAATAGTAATCGACGCCTGTTTATGATATCTCCCAACCGACCTACTCCGATCGTCACCGTCGTGATAGCCAATAAATAAGAGAGAACAACCCACTGAACAGACTGAAATGAGGTGTTGAACACCTGAGCTAGCGTAGGCAACCCTACATTGGCAATGCTCGTTCCCAGTGATGAGATAAGCATGGATAGGGAAAGTGCGGTAAGTCGCCACCAAACGGAGGGGATGGGATTTAAATCTACAACCACCTCCTCTTTTTGCTCTCTCTTTTTGTCTATGCCGCTAGCTTTGCTGTTCATATTTATCACTCCTAAAAAGTTCTGTGAGGAGCATATTTCATTGTTAGACATGGCGGAAGGTGCACCAAATGCAGCTTATTAGTGCATTTAACGCCATATGATATTCATGCTATTGTTAGCAAATGACTAAGCCTGACCTGAATCTTTTAATCACTCTAGACGTTCTGCTTGCAGAAGGCAGTGTTGCACGCGCAGCACAGCGGTTACAGTTGAGTCCATCAGCAATGAGTCGTGCACTGGCAAGGCTACGTAAAACAATGGGTGACCCGCTGTTAGTGAGAGCGGGAAGATCATTGGTTCCCACCCCAAGAGCACTCGCACTTCGTGAACAGATAAATAAGCTCGTCACCGAAGCGGAAGCTGTTTTACGCCCGGCAGAAAAGCTCAATCTTCAACAGCTCACTCGCACCTTTACGCTGAGAACCAGCGATGGTTTTGTAGAAAATTTTGGCGCAGCGCTCCTTGCTCGAATCAGCCATGAAGCGCCTCACGTGCGGCTACGTTTTTTACAGAAACACAATAAAGAGAGCGTGTTGTTGCGAGATGGCAGCATTGATCTAGAAACGGGCGTGGTGGGGAATACCGCTAGCCCTGAGCTACGAACTCGGGCACTATTCCAAGACCGTTTTATTGGTGTCGTGCGAGAAGGCCATTCCCTGAGTAACGCCAAAATAACGCCCGCAAGTTATGCCAGCGGCGATCATATTCTGGTATCACGAAGAGAGGGGCATAGAGGGTTAATTGATGAGGTATTGCAGCAGATAGGCCTTGAAAGAAACATTGCCTCTTTTGTTGAGGGGTTCTCGACGGCGCTAGCACTGACGAGAGGCTCTGATTTAATCGTGACACTCCCTGAGCGTCACACTGCCAATTTGCGTACAGGCATGTACAGTTTTCCCCTTCCCATTGCTACCCCAAGTATCACTATTTCGATGCTTTGGCACCCAAGAATGGATGCCGATCAAGCACACCGTTGGTTGCGTGATTGCCTACTTGAGATATGTTCTCCTAAAAATCAGGCAGTCTCAGACTGAGCAAAGTTTAAAAGTGTTCGGCCTTCTAATCTGTAGCGTACCCACTCGTCCTGTGGTTGTGCGCCAATACTCTTGTAGAAATCGATGGCTGGTTGGTTCCAATCAAGTACACTCCACTCCAGACGCCCACATTTTCTAGATACCGCAAGCTGAGCAATGTGTTGTAGCAGTTTCTTTCCTGCTTTTATGCCGCGAAAATGAGGCGTGACATAGAGATCTTCCAGATAAATGCCGTTGCGCCCCAGCCACGTCGAGTAACTGGTGAAGAAAACGGCATAGCCTGCCACTGTACCATCCACCTCACAGATAAGTGCCTCTGATTTAGAGTCGGCAGCAAACAATGATGCTTCAATGTCTGATTGAGTAGCGATAACTTCATGAGGTGCCTTCTCATACACAGCAAGTTCATAAATCATGTCAAAAATGATGGCTGCATCAGACTTGTTAGCACTACGAATGACGATCTCCATATTGATTCCTTTGAGTGTTTTTTTTCAATGAACGCTATTAGAATTTGATAATAACAGCTAACTCCATAGAGTTATTAACTGTTTTATGGCCCCCCCATCAGTACCTTTATCTTATCGGAAAGGTGGTTCATTAAAGGTACGCAATTTACGCGAATGTAGCCGATCTCCTTCAGCTCGTAGCAAATCTATTGCTCGGATACCGATCTGCAAATGTTCTGAAATTGCCCCTTCATAGAAGTGATTCGCTTGTCCTGGTAGCTTAATTTCACCATGTAATGGCTTATCAGAAACGCAAAGCAGCGTGCCATAAGGCACCCTAAAACGGTAACCCTGAGCGGCAATTGTGGCACTTTCCATATCAACAGCCACGGCGCGACTTAGGCTAAAACGCAGAGCAGAGGCAGAGAAACGTAGTTCCCAGTTACGATCGTCTGTGGTGACAACCGTTCCGGTGCGCAAACGCTGTTTTACCTCTTCACCAGGTATACCGCTGACGGATTTGGTAGCGTCATACAGCGCGCGTTGCACCTCGGCAATACTAGGGATTGGGATATCAGGCGGTAGAACGGCATCCAGAACATGATCATCGCGCAGATAAGCATGAGCTAAAACGTAGTCACCAATCGTTTGGCTTTCGCGTAGGCCACCGCAGTGGCCAATCATCAGCCATGCATGTGGCCTCAATACGGCAAGATGATCGCAAATCGTCTTAGCATTGGAAGGGCCGACACCGATGTTAACCAGTGAAATACCTTTACCGTTTTTCGCAATCAGATGATAGGCCGGCATCTGATGTTTTTTCCATGCTAAGTCAGTGGTGGTTTTTTCCGGATCGGCGTTTGCAGCCGTAATATAGCTACCCCCTGCACAGGAAAGTGCTTCATAAGGGCTATTAGGATCAAGAAGTTGCTCGCAGGCCCAGCTAACAAATTCGTCAACGTAGCGGCTGTAGTTGGTAAAGAGAATATAAGGCTGTACGTGCTCGGCTGGCGTTCCCATATAGTGTTTAAGTCGAGCAAGGGAGAAATCGGTACGCAATGCATCGAAGTGAGATAATGGATAACGCTCTACAGTATTGATACGACCATCAGTGATACCGTCATCAATCTTCGCTAAATCGGTGGTTGGAAAATGCTGGGCAATGCCTGCGCTCATCGTACGATCAAGAATGAGATCAGAGCCATCAATCACAAATGGATAAGGGATCTCTTGTTGTGACGGTGTCACATCAAAGGTTGCGCCATACTCATTTTCCAACAACGATAACTGCTCTGCCAGATACCCTCTGAATAGCTCTGGTCGGGTAATGGTCGTGCTGTAATGCCCTGGTCGAGCAAATCGGCCATAAGCACGCGTTCTGATATATTTTTGAATTACGCCATCCCAAGTGACACAGAGTTGCGGATAAGCAAATAGCCCCTCTACCCGCAGCTTCTCATCCGGCAATGTCCCCTCTTTTATAAATTGGCTAATCGCATCACGCAGTGAAGCGAGCGCTGCCGTGTATAGCGTCTCTAGTTTGTCGAGCGCTTCTGTTGCAGTGAGATGAGTTGACGCGGATTGTTTATTCAAGATGTCTCCTTTAAAAACAGGAATATATTGGACTCTGACAATTGTTGGTAATCATAGCTTATCCCTGTCAGAAAATGGGAGATAATCCAATAATCCCACCTAAGAGTGAGGCTAGTCCCTACTCTATTATTGCGCAATTGCACAAATAAAATATCACAAGGGATGAAATCCTTTGTCATCTATTCGCTTTATCCGAGCAATTACCTCACTCGAACCGATTAGACACACTAATCAACTTCAATGTTAAATACCCACAAATAATTTGAGCGTATAAAAACAAAAAAACAGATAAAAATTTCTTTTAATCACATTTTGTAATGAAAACTTCTGACAGGAGCAATAATGAGTACAACGGATAGCAAGAAATCCACTTCAGGAAATGGTGTACTTAACCGCTTCCTAAACAGTATCGAGTATGTGGGTAATAAACTCCCCGACCCCGCCGTCATGTTCTTTTGGGCCATGATTATTGTTATGTTGCTCTCTGCCGTATTGGCGCAGGTAGGCTTCGATTACGTCGATCCTAGAACCGGAGAGCAAGCGAAAGTCGTAAACCTGCTTTCCGGTAACGAACTCGCGAATCTGCTCGCCAGTATGGTGACGACCTTTTCCCATTTTGCACCGCTAGGCATTGTTCTCGTCGCGATGTTAGGTGTCGGTGTGGCAGAACAGTCAGGTTTTATCAATACAGGCCTTAAAAAGCTACTTCAAGTCACACCAAAGCGCCTGTTAACACCGATGCTAATTTTTGTCAGTATGATAAGCCATGTTGGCGCTGATGCAGGATACGTCTTGGTGATTCCGATTGGTGGTATTTTGTTCTATGCTGCTGGCCGTCATCCACTCGCCGGTATCGCTGCTGCATTTGCGGGTGTATCCGGTGGTTTTGCTGCCAACATCCTACCCACCGCTAACGATGCCCTTCTACAATCTTTCACCCAAACTGCGGCCCGCCTTGTTGATGATGGTTATGTCGTCAATGTGCTATGTAACTGGTTCTTCGGTATTGGTTCTACCGTATTCCTTATTTTAGTGGGCTGGTTTGTTACGGATAAAATTGTTGAACCACGTTTGAAATCTCAAAAGATTGATTCAGACATGGATGCAGTAGAAGACATGAGTAGCTACTCGGCTCAAGAAAATAAAGCGTTTTGGGTCTCTACTCTGGTGATGTTGGCGGGCATTATCGCGTTAACCCTATGGGCTTGGCCTACCGACTCCACATTGCGTGAGCCGGGCACAGGTTCTTTAACCTCTTATGCCTCTCCACTGGCCAAATCTATTGTTCCTATTATTTTTGTGCTTTTCGTGATCCCCGGTGCAGTATACGGCTTTATGACCCGAAGCTTTAGCCGTAGCAAAGATGTCATCGATGCGATGTCCACCACGATGGGTAAAATGAGCAGCTACATTGTCATGATGTTCTTCTGTGCGCTCTTTATCTTCGTGTTTGGAAAATCCAACATGGGCACACTGGTTGCTTTAGCGGGTGCAGAATTCCTGAAGACCATTGAGCTAGGTGCAGGGGCAACTATCGTGATTGCCATTTTATCTATTGCCAGCATCAATTTGGTTGTGGGTTCAGCCTCTGCTAAATGGGCACTGCTCTCACCTGTACTGGTACCTATGCTAATGCATGCAGGTATCTCGCCAGAACTGACGCAGGCAGCCTACCGTGTTGGTGACTCCACCACGAACATTGTTACGCCTCTGATGGTGTTCTTTCCGCTGGTCGTCGTATATTGCCAGCGCTACGTGAAGAATGCAGGGGTTGGTACCGTTATCTCTATCATGATCCCTTACTCCGTTATCTTCCTAACTACTTGGATTATCTTCCTGCTGGCATGGTGGGGATTAGGGTTACCTCTAGGGATTGAAGCGCCTTATACCTACACATTTAAATAAGCACAGCTCACCCATTACGATACCTTCTACTTACATAGCTCCGTTAGGGCTATGTAAGTCTCTCATTAATCTATTTACCCCACAGCCCTCGACCATTACCATACAGCACGCCTTATTTCTGTTCATTAAACGCGGGTATTTCATGATCTGGCTGGCCTTGTTTGCACTTGTCGCTGTTTTTATTGTCGGTTTTCGTGTTCTCACATCAGATAATCGGTACGCCAATAAAGCATTAAGTACACGATTGAATCTAAAACCAGATGTCGTTGAGTCTATGGCTAACGATATGGGGCGGGAGTATGAACAGCATTTTACAAACTATCTGTCTGGTGGTTCAGCCGTACATTTAGAAAACGCAGCCTATCTTCTTTTTATTTATCAGGTCTTCATTGTTAATCCATCGGAAGAAAACCTTATTCGTTGGCGTGGTATTCTCACACGGGCACGACTCTCACCTTATTTAAGCGATAATCATGTTCGTTTAGCACTGTTTTACTTTACTGATATGGAGATTGAGGCAAGTGAACTGTATCAGTTCAAACAAAGTTATAATATTAGATATAATGCTGAATTATTAGATGGCAATGTTATTCAGATCGATAATTGGCAAAAGAAAGAGTAACGATTCTTTCGGTTTCTTTGGTGCTAAAAATTCTGCCGTTTATCAACACGTAGTCATGTATAACGGGAAGAAATAAGGCTCGCCCCAAACCTACGTAATGTAGAAATATATTCTGGGGCGAGAGTCAAATATACATGATTACTTGATTTCAAACTGGCTTAAGGAATGGCCTTCATCTAATGCTTTTTTGATAGTAGACGGTGTTCTGCCCTGTCCTGTCCACGTTTTCAGCTCGCCATTCTCATCAGTATATTCATACTTTGCTGGACGTACTGCGCGTTTCTTTTTAGGTGATGAGGCGCTAATGCTATTGAACAGATCTTGTGGATCGATGCCATCATCTAATAACATTTTCTGATATTTTTCTAACATCGCTTGTTTAGCGATAATTTCACGTTGGATATTCTCTTCCTCGGTTTTACGCTCACTAACAATTTGTTCGAATTTTACTAAAATATCTTCGAGATGTTCCAACGAGCATTCTCTGGAGGCTGCACGCAATTGGCGAATATTCTTTAAAATAGTTAACATAGTTTTGTATCACCCTTATGATTAATTACGGACTACTTTAACTATTTTATACAGAGTAATCTCTATTTTCCAATTTATTAAACAACGATAGCCATAATTTAGATATTAAAGTTGTACCTCTATGTCCCTATAAAAAATCAATCTTCTTTAAGCAACAAAAGGTACAACGGAAGCTTATTAATAATATTAGAGAGTAATAAGATATTTTATTGCCCGATTATTCTGCTTTAACTTCAGTAGGCTATAAGGCAAGTTTTCGAAACGATCAATATTGAGCTCAGGTAAAGATAGCTCCCCAGTCATTACAGATGTTAATAAATTTTGCCCTGCTTGAACTAATTCAGCCCACTGTTTATCGTCACCATGTTGATGTATTGCACCAAGTGCTATTTCGTGCAGAGATAAACAGGTAGTAAAAGGAGATATAGGAGGTTGAGTAAGGCGATCTTGCACACAAACTAAGTGCCCATAATAGCCTAATAGTGGTGCAAGTGTTGCTGCATGTTCACCGCTGACCATATCAAATGCGGCATATAAAGATTGCTCGCCTAATATATCCCGTAATGTTTGTTGCCAATTTGGCGCACTATAATCGAAAGAGTGAATAACCCCCCATCGATTAAGTCTTTTATGATTTGCAGGGCTTGCCGTGGCATAAACTTGCGCACCATGTTGAATAAGTAATTGGGTCAGAAAAGATCCCACACTCCCACCTGCACCGTTAACTAATATCCTTTTACCCTTTATTTCAGGTAATTTACGCATCGCTTGCCACGCCGTTAAACCAGGACAAGGAATTGATGCTGCAGCCTCATCACTTACACCATCCGGAACGGGAATAATGGCCTTTGCAGAAACGAGAGTATGTTGACTAAAACTACCATGAGTGAGCAGATTGGTATGATAACAAACGCGGGTGCCTATTTTGATGTGTGTGACACTGTCACCAACAGCGATAACCGTTCCCATGCCATCGACGCCAGGAATATGCCCCATTTGCCATAACGAACCAGGCTGCTGTATGAATTTCCAATCCACGGGGTTTAAGCCAATAACACGGTTGGCGATCAATACTTGATCATTTTTTAATTCGGGTAGCTGAACAGATTTAAGAATAAGAGAGGAAGGTTCGCTGGGATATTGCCAACACCAGGATAAATTTTCATTCGTCATATTAGGACACCTTAATTATTAGTGCATCATCACATAGCCGATGATTAGATAGCATAAAACGCCGGCCATTGTTTAATGGTCGACGTTTTATCGAGGGAAATAATTAAGCTAATGTTTCGGCTAGGTGCGCTTGATAACGTTTAATATCACGCTCAACATTAGGTTGTTTCATAACATCCACACAGAGAAATGTCGGTAATGGCTCCATTCCCAAAAACTGGTTCGCTTTATGAAACGGTAAATATACTCCATCAATGCCTGCGCCTTCGAAAAACTGCTTTGGATCATCAAACGCTTCTTGAGGTGCATTCCACGTTAAGGAAAGCATATATTTTTTACCTTGGATTAAACCACCGGATCCATATTTTTGTGATGTATCAGATCGGCTACGACCATCGCTTTGATATAAACGACCGTGGCCTTCAGTAAATACTTCATCGATATATTTCTTCAAAATCCACGGGCTACCCATCCACCAACCTGGTTGCTGATAAATGATGACATCTGCCCAGAGATACTTCTCAATCTCTTCTTCGACAACATAACCGTGGTCAATAACGGTATCTTTTACTGTATGCCCTGCTTCACGTAAGAAATCAGCAGCAACATTGTGCATCGTTAAATTCAACTCACCATTTGAGTGAGCAAATTTTTTCATTGCATTGATTATTAAAATATTACTCATCGTCATCTCGCTTATATCTTCGCGGGCTAGCCCTATTTGCAATTTATGCTCGTATTGTACAGATACTGCCGAATTGAAATAGCGTATGTGGGACATAAGATAATTGAGTTAAAGTCAATAATGGATGTAAGCGAGATAACTAAAGAGAAAACAAGGCATTCGGATGTAATTAAATTACGGAAAGGAGCAACATTTTTATCGATATTCGGACTGATCAGTTATTTCTTGGATTAATTAAAGTCTTTAAAAAACAATTTATTAAGTTTATTTTTATATCTCAAAATGCACTATGAACTTTCAGGGCTTACTACTTAGAGCGAAATGGTGTTAAAATTGACTAAAATCAATTATTGTTGAGCTGCCTTATTATGATCTCAGAAAAAAGAGTAATACGACGTATCCAGTCTGGTGGTTGCGCGATCCACTGTCAGGATTGTAGTATCAGCCAGCTGTGTATTCCTTTTACCTTAAATGAGCATGAGCTTGATCAGCTTGACAATATTATTGAGCGTAAAAAACCTATTCAGAAAGGTCAGGCCCTCTTTAAAGCAGGTGATGAGCTTAAATCTCTCTATGCTATCCGCTCTGGTACGATTAAAAGCTATACCATTACAGAACAAGGCGATGAGCAGATAACGGCGTTTCATTTGGCTGGCGATCTGGTCGGTTTTGACGCTATTGGAACTCACGAGCACCCTAGTTTTGCTCAGGCTCTTGAGACATCGATGGTATGCGAAATTCCTTTCGAAACGCTCGATGACCTTTCTGGCAAAATGCCTAACCTGCGTCAACAGATCATGCGTTTGATGAGTACAGAGATCAAAGGCGATCAAGATATGATCCTTCTGCTTTCTAAAAAGAATGCTGAAGAGCGCCTCGCTGCATTTATCTATAACCTTTCACTCCGTTTTGCCCAGCGTGGTTTCTCACCACGCGAATTTCGTTTGACGATGACGAGAAGCGATATCGGCAACTATCTCGGTTTAACGGTAGAAACCATTAGTCGCCTGCTTGGGCGTTTCCAAAAAAGTAGTATTCTCAGCGTTAAAGGGAAATACATCACGATTCAAGATATTGATGCCCTCGCCCTTCTCGCAGGCAACGCCAGAACTGTTTAAAACTCAGTCCGTCGGGTCAGGTTTATATCAAAATCTTGATCCGACGCATCCCTTTCTCCTGTGCTTTTTCTGTAGATGGTTTACTCTTAAACAATAGGCTGCTCAGATATGTGGAGGAACTATGGCAAACTATCAGAACCTTTTGGTAGCGATCGATCCCAACCAAAATGACCAACCAGCATTACGCAGAGCTGTGTATCTGGTACGGAGAAATGGGGGGCGAATTAAAGCTTTTCTTCCTATCTATGATTTCTCATATGAAATGACAACGCTGCTTTCTCCTGATGAGCGAGTTGCCATGCGTAAGAGCGTTATTGCACAACGTGTTGCGTGGATAAAAGAGCAGTGCCGTTTTTATCTTGATGAGAATGTGCCTATCGAGATAAAGGTGGTTTGGCATAACCGCCCTTTTGAAGCGATCATTCAAGAAGTTATTGCTGATGGTCACGATTTGTTATTAAAAATGGCTCGACAGCACGATAGATTAGAGTCCGTCATTTTTACACCAACAGACTGGCACTTATTGCGTAAAAGCCCTTGCCCAGTCTGGATGGTAAAAGACCAGCCTTGGCCTGACGGCGGTAAAGCGATTGTTGCAGTTAATCTATCTAGCGAAGAGTTGTTCCATGACCCGCTAAACCAAAAACTGGTGCGGGAGTCACTAGAAATCGCAAAACAGGTAGACCAAACCGAAATTCATTTAGTCGGCGCGTATCCTTCAACCCCAATCAATATTGCTATCGAATTACCCGATTTTGACCCTAGTGTTTATAACGATGCCATTCGTGGCCAACACCTTGTTGCGATGAAGGCGTTGCGTCAGCAATTTGGTATTTCAGAACACTTAACACACATTGAAAAAGGATTGCCTGAAAAAGTGATCCCTGAACTTGCTGAAAAGCTTCATGCTGGTGTGGTAGTACTCGGAACCGTTGGTAGAACAGGCATTTCAGCTGCCTTTATCGGTAACACAGCTGAACATGTGATCGACCATCTTAAATGTGACCTTCTGGCAATCAAACCGGATGGCTACGCCTCTCCTGTTGAGTTGGATGACCCAGAAGACGATTAATCATTCAAGTCTTGATCAAACTAAAAAAGAGCCATTTATTTGGCTCTTTTTATTAAGTCGTGATCCGTCCTATGCTCACTCTATCCCCGCATAACTCAAATGACTATGATGGCTTCTATATTCACTTGGACTAATGCCTGAGTGCTTACGGAAAACTCGCGAGAAATAGAGTTGATCATCATAACCAACCCGGCGGCCTACATTACCAATGGAATCCTGTGTTGTCTGAAGCAGCAATTTTGCTCGCATCACACGTTGGTCTTCACGCCAGCGCAAAATATTGATCCCTACCTGTTCACGAAACAGATGAGTTAAGCGCGATGCCGATAAACAAACATGGTGCGCTATTTCATCCACGCTCAGCGTATTAGACATGTTATTTGTAATGAACTGACATGCCTCTATGATCCTTGGGTCCATAATTTTCTGCGGATTTTTCGGGTCTTCTTCCATACAGCGCAGAAGTAAACGTTCTAATAAATTCATAGAAAGTTCTTCAGACAGCCGCCTCCCTGATTGCTGCGTTAGTTCAATGGAGTGGAAAAGCTCGTCAAATTCATCAAATACGTGTGAGTTTGACAAACTGATATAGCCAATAAACTGCTTACGGCTGTACCACTCTAACCAGTCAATCCAATAGGCTCGTGGGCAGAAATAGATCCAGCGGTGATGCCAGCAGCTACTCTCTTTTGCTCTGCCATAATAGTGCAGCTTATCTGGTGGAAATAAGAGAACATCACCGGGATGACAATGGAAGGTTTGAGTTCCGTCGGAAATTTCACCCTGCCCTTCGATCGTTAAATTTAAAATATAGCCGCGCATTCCCTTGGGCCGATCGATAAAAAAATCTAGCTCTCGGCCCGCATCAATAGGTGTTAACCCTGCTACCAAATAGGACTTAAAGCGATATCCTGGTAACAGAGGGTTGCTCTGAGTATCTGTTTCTATTCTTTGGTACATATGTATCCTAAGCAGGCCAATATGGATGGATATACTGCCTCTTTGTTCTAACCCTAGTCACTTACTAAAAACGCTAGACGGTCGTTTTTGCCATTTGTTTATAACGGTCAAAAATCACGGCTACGAGCAAAATCAAACCACGGACAACATACTGCGAGAAAGGCGAAATATTCATCAAGTTCATCGCATTCTCCACTGTGCCTAAAATCAACACCCCAGAGATAACATAGGATATTTTTCCAATTCCCCCTTTTAGCGATACGCCGCCCAGCACACAGGCTGAGATAACTGTCATCTCAAAACCAACGCTTGTCATTGGCTGGCCACTCGTCATTCTGGCAGCCAAAATAATACCCGCAGCAGCAGACACTAAACCGGAAAGCGTAAAAATGATAATTTTAGTTCTAACCACCGGAACACCGGCTAGTCGTGATGCCTCTTCATTGCCACCGACAGCTAACGTATTGCGGCCAAACGTCGTTTTATTTAACAGAAAACCGAAGAGTACGAAGCAAAATACCGTCATCCAGATAGGCAATGGAATACCAAGAAATATTGCTGAACCAAGCTCGTAGAATCCTTCTGCGTCTATCCCTACAGCCTTACCATCAGAAATAATGTAAGCAAGGCCCCGGACAATCTGCATAGTTGCCAGCGTAGTAATTAACGCATTAATTTTGAGGCGAGCGATAATAAAACCATTAATCAGGCCAACCACCACCCCCAATGCGAGGCCAGCAGCAATACCCAACGTCACACTCTCTGTCTGATTCATGACTACTGCCGTCGTCACGCCAGAACAAGCAATGACAGAGGCGATGGAGAGATCAAAATCACCCGATGCCAAACAAAACAACATGCCGCACGCCACCATGCCTGACATAGAGATAGCCAACCCTAAGCCAGTCATGTTTATCATCGAGGCAAAGTTAGGCACAAAAATCGCACAAACAATAAAGAGTATTAAAAAGACCACCACCATCCCAAAATTATCCCAAATACGGGACAACGATGCTTTACTCGATCGAGCCTCTTTCATTGGTGTCGTAGATTCAGAAAATGACATATTTTATCCTCTGTATAAGTTATGCGATGGTATCAGCGTGGGTTTTATCGAGCATAGCCAAACCTAAAGCCTTCTCTTCCGTGGCTTCACCATGTTCAAGCTCTCCTGAAAAATACCCTTCCCGCATAACAACAATACGGTCAGCTAATCCAATCACTTCAGGGAGATCGCTGGAGGCAAACAGAACTGCAATTCCCTGCTTAGCCAGCGAATAAATGACGTGATAGATTTCATGTTTTGCGCCAACATCGATGCCTCTTGTCGGCTCATCAAGCAAAATGACCTTCATATCCTCAGAGAGCCAGCGCCCTAAGATGGCCTTTTGCTGATTTCCTCCGGAAAGGTTCATTATTAACTGTGCCGCGCTGGGGGTTTTTATACTTAACTCTTGGATTCGTTTGGCTGCATTCTCTTTTTCCCAGCGATGGTTAATTAAGCAACCACCTGTTAGCGTTTTGCGCCTCGCACTGATATTGATGTTATCTTGGACAGAATGGATAGGAATAATACCTTCGGACTTACGATCTTCCGGGCACAGCATGATGCCGTTACCTATCGCCTGAATCGGTGTTTTTATTGTCAGAGGTACACCATCTAGCTCGATAGCACCCTGAGTAATAGTTGTGGCGCCAAAAATTGATTTGAGTAGCTCACTTCTTCCTGCACCAACCAGACCGAAGAGGCCAACAATTTCGCCTTGGCGTACCTGAAGATTGACCGGTTTTTTAACGCCAGGGGCTAAAACCGATTTAAGCTCTAGCCTAACAGGCCCATATGGCCGAGGCTCATAACCATATATATCGCCGATATCACGCCCAACCATCGCTTGCACTAACGTACTATTCTTTAAATTAGGGATATCGTCAAAAGTGCAAACGTAGCCGCCATCTTTAAAGACGGTGATAGCATCACTTAATTCAAAAACCTCTTCCATACGGTGTGAAACATAGATAATGACGCGCCCTTCTGCACGCAGCTCTTTAATGACTCGGAAAAGCTGTTCGATTTCACGGGCTGATAGCGAGCTGGTTGGCTCATCAAAGGCAATAATTTTGGCGTTACGGGCTAACGCTTTGGCAATTTCAACCATTTGCCACTGACCTAAGGAGAGATACTTCAGTGGTGTATCGGGGTCGATATCCAATCCTAGATGTTCTAACTGAATTTTAGCTTCGTAGTTAAGTAATGTCCGATTAACCACGCCACCTTTCGCGGGCAGTTGCCCAAGATAGATATTTTCAGCCACGGTCATTTCAGGGATCAGGTGTAGTTCCTGATAGATAATGGCAATGCCTTCATTTAGCGCCGCCATAGTATCGTTAAATTTAACGGTTTTTCCTTTAACCTTTATTTCGCCTTCTGTCGGGGTATAGTTGCCACTTAATATTTTTAGCAGCGTTGATTTCCCTGCACCATTCTCTCCCATCAATGCATGGATTTGTCCCGAATAACAACTAAAGCTGATATTTTGTAATGCCTTAACCCCAGGGAAGGTTTTACTAATTTGGCAAAACTCTAAATAAGGCGCTAATTGAGTCTGCATAGTGTTTTCTCAAATATTGATCACGTTAGAGTCGGATAAAAAAGCGGGTATCTTTTTATCTTTCAGCTACACATCCTTGTGCATTGAGATAGTTATAAAATACGTTTTATAGCCCTTTTTTAGCCAATTCCTCTTTGTAGTTCTCGCGAGTTAATAAAACGACATCGGTTACAGCCGTATATTTAACCGGCTCTATGTTTTTGGTTAGCCAATCATTCATCATGTAAACCGTTTTATAACCGTGTACATCTGGTGATGGCAGCAGAGAACCGAAGAATCCGGTAGCGCTGGTTTTAGAGAGTTCACTGACCGCATCAACACCATTAATACCAATGCCGATCACGTTTGCTGCTTTAAATCCCTGACCTTCGGTAGCGCGAACACCACCTAATACCGTGTTGTCATTCATACCAATAACCAGCCAGTTTTTCACTTTAGGGTGTTGTACTAGCGTCGAGTTACCCGCATCAAACGCGCCAGGTATATCATTGGATTTAGTCGGAACTTCATAGATTTGTGCGGCAGGGAAGCCGGCTGTTTTCAACGCCTCCATTGAGCCGGTGGTACGACGACGGGCTGTGTCCAGTTCATTGTTTGTTATAGCCATAACACCCGTTTCTTCGACCTTCCATCCGCGTTTAGTCATCTCTTTCCAAAGTTCTTGGCCTTGGCGTTGACCAATTTCTGACGCCGCCATCATGACAAGAGGAACACTCTCAATAGGTTTCCCTTTGGAATTCATAAATTGATCGTCAACGGCAATGACTTTTAAACCATGTTGTTTTGCGCGGTTAACAATGGCAGTACCCAACTTAGGGTCGGGCAAACAAATAATGAAACCTTTCGCACCATTAGCCGCGAGGCTATCAATCGCATTTAACGTTTTTTCACCGTCAGGAACGGCAATTTTAATGATGTCGAGATTAAGTTCTTTCCCTGCTTTGTCTGCAAAACGCCATTCAGTTTGAAACCATGGTTCTTCAGGCTGTTTTACCAAGAACCCTATTTTCATATTTTCGGCAATAACGGGAGCAACAAGAGCAGCAGATAAGCCTATTGCTGAAACTAATTTAGTGATTTTATTCATATCTTAAGCAGCCTCTCTCTTCATTAATTTTGGGTGACTTATGACGACTTTGACTATAAAGGTAAGATACTTTTTGTTAACAAGACGGATGGCGGAATCACCATCAGATATCTATTCAATTTGCTTGGTAGATAAATAAATAACGCCATGTTCGCCTTGAGTTTTAACTATTCATCCCGGTGGTGTAGCGATCTGAATCACACCCCAGAAATATAGCCGTTTTATTCATGGATATAGCCAAAATACACATATTCGTAACATATGAAGGGCGCGGACACTCTTTACTGAAAGCTATTTAATCCATATTTATGACAAACCACTCCTCACGCTTATTTTTTTATCTTCTTATTGTATATAGCTAATAAATCTATATGCGCATGAGGATAGCCAAATGTTGAAACGTTCAATTGCTATTGGCCTCGATTTCGGTAGTGACTCTGTTCGAGCACTGGCCGTTGATTGCTTAACGGGAAAAGAGCTCGCAACAGAAGTGATGTATTACGAACGCTGGCGACAGGGTCTCTATTGCCACTCAGCAAACAATCAATTTCGCCACCATCCAGCGGATTACATCGAAGCGATGGAGAATGCGATTAAAGCGGTTGTGGCGATGCTCTCTGAAGAAGAGCGTGCTGCTGTCGTCGGCATTGGCGTGGATACAACTGGCTCGACTCCAGCACCGATAGATGAGCAAGGGAATATCTTGGCGCTATTGCCAGAATTTGCTGACAACCCTAATGCCATGTTTGTGCTATGGAAAGACCATACTGCAATAGAAGAAGCCGAAGAGATAAACCAGCTATGCCGCAGCGGTGAGTTTGATGATTACACTCGTTATATCGGTGGTATCTATTCCTCTGAATGGTTTTGGGCCAAAATTTTGCACATTTCACGGGCAGATGAAAATGTGAAACAGGCCGCACACTCATGGGTCGAACTCTGTGACTGGGTACCGGCTTTGTTAGCAGGGAAAACTGCACCGCATTTATTGCGCCGAGGGCGTTGTAGCACAGGCCACAAAACACTCTGGCATCCAGAATGGGATGGCCTACCACCGAAAGCCTTTTTTAACGCTCTTGACCCTATCTTGGTCAATAATCTGCCTTATCCTCTTTTTACTGAAACCTATACCGCCGATGTTCCCGTTGGCACACTGAGTAAAGAATGGGCAAAAAGGCTGGGGCTGAGTGAAAACGTCATTCTGTCTGGTGGTGCTTTCGATTGCCATATGGGCGCTGTAGGCGCAGGCGCTCAACCTTATACTCTGGTTAAAGTGATTGGCACCTCAACCTGCGACATTCTTATTGCCGATGAAAAACAGGTTAATCATCGAGCCATCTCAGGCATTTGCGGGCAAGTCGACGGCAGCGTTATCCCTGGCTTTATTGGTATGGAAGCAGGCCAATCTGCCTTCGGTGATATGTATGCTTGGTTTAGCCGCTTGTTATCTTGGCCTCTAGAACAAGCCATTGCCCAGAACCCAGAGCTAAAAGAGACATTATCCCCTATCACCTCTTCTCTCCTGCCGCTCTTAACCGAAGCTTGGGCGAAGAATATGTCGTTGGAACATCTCCCTTCCGTGTTGGACTGGTTTAACGGGCGCCGAACCCCCTTTGCTAATCAGCGATTAAAAGGCGTTATTGCAGACCTTAATTTGGGCACCGATGCACCTGCACTGTTTGGCGGTTTCATAACATCAACCGCCTTCGGCGCCAGAGCCATCATGGAGTGCTTCATAGAGCAAGACATTCCCGTTAATGAGATCCTCACTCTAGGCGGGATAGCCAGAAAGTCCCCTGTAATTATGCAAGTGTGTGCCGATGTGATGAATCGCCCTTTGAATATCGTTGCATCAGACCAGTGCTGTGCGCTGGGTGCAGCCATCTTTGCAGCCGTTGCCGCCGATGTTTATGCCTCTGTTCCTGATGCACAGAAAAATATGGCGAGTCCTGTAGAACACACCCTTCTCCCCGATCCTGAGCGTGCAGCTCGTTATCAAGTGCTTTATGAGCGTTACCAGCAATGGGCAAATGCTGCCGAACCTTGCTATGCGCCAAACTGAATTAAAAAATAGGAGTTTTTATGAATATCTTTCAAGAGCGTGAAGTCTGGTTTGTTGTGGGAAGTCAGCATCTTTATGGCGAAAAAACCCTAAAGCAGGTTAACGATAATGCCAAGCATGTCGTTGAAAGCTTAAATGAAACCGCTGGGTTACCGATAAAGCTGGTGATGAAACCACTGGCGACCACGCCAGATGAAGTGACACAGGTCTGCCGAGAGGCTAACTATGCTAACCAATGTGTCGGTATTATCGTATGGCTACATACCTTCTCTCCTGCTCGGATGTGGATTGCAGGGTTAAGCAAACTTGATAAACCTATGCTGCAATTTCACACCCAGTTTAATGCTGAAATCCCGTGGGAAACGATGGATATGGATTTCATGAACCTGAACCAGACTGCGCACGGCGGCCGTGAGTTCGGTTTTATTGGTGCAAGAATGCGCCAACACAGCGCAACTGTTGTTGGTCACTGGAAAGATCAGCAGGCACATAAAAAAATCGCCCGCTGGATGCGTGTTGCAGCAGCCATTAACGAAAGCCAGACCATGAAAGTCGCTCGTTTCGGCGATAATATGCGTGAAGTTGCCGTGACGGAAGGTGACAAAGTTGCCGCTCAAATCAAGTTTGGCTATGCGGTCAATGGCTATGCATTGGGAGATTTAGCCTCTGTTGTTGATTCCGTAGGCAAAGGGGATATTGATGCGCTCATTGAAGAGTATGAGCAGACCTACCAGCTCACCGACGCGGTAAAATTAGGTGGTGATAAGCGCCAAAACCTGATTAATGCGGCTCGTATTGAACTAGGCATGCTCTACTTTCTGCAAAAAGGTAATTTTAAAGCATTCACAACAAACTTTGAGAATCTCTATGGCTTGACCCAGCTTCCGGGGCTAGCAGTACAGCGCCTAATGCAACAAGGTTATGGTTTTGGCGCCGAAGGTGACTGGAAAACTGCAGCGCTATTGCGTTCAATGAAAGTGATGTCTTACGGATTATCTGGTGGCACCTCATTTATGGAGGATTACACCTATCACTTCCAATCAGGTAACGATCTCGTCCTTAGCTCCCATATGCTGGAAGTTTGCCCTTCAATAGCCAAAGAAGAAAAACCGCTGTTAGATGCTCAACACCTCGGTATAGGCGGAAAAGAAGACCCTGCTCGTTTGATCTTCTCTGCACCAGCAGGAGCAGCACTCAATGCTAGCCTTATCGACATGGGTGACCGTTTCCGCCTCTTGGTCAACAATGTTGATGCCATTGAACATCCACATGCTTTGCCAAAACTGCCAGTGGCAAGTGTTGTACTGAAACCTCAACCCTCTTTAGACATTTCAGCCGATGCTTGGATTGCCGCAGGGGGGGCACACCACACCGTATTCACTCAGGCGCTGGATATTGAATATCTTCGTCTCTACGCCGAAATGACAGACATCGAACTGCTCGTTATCGATAACAATACAAATATGGTCGATTTTAAAAACGAGATCCGTTGGAATGAGGTGTTTTATAAGATGAACAAGTAGAGGTTCAGCATTCTCGCAATACCTCGTTTCGGCGGATATAAACAGCGAAAGATTAACGCCTAGAAAAATAGAAAGGCCTGCTCAATGCAGGCCTTTTGCGTTATTAGAATGGCTTTATTGTCGACTTCGCCTTCTATAACCGGCGCAATATTCTATCCGATTGTAACAGTTTGTTTTTCATTCAAAACGACACAAGGCTGTAAACACGTTGATTATGATGAAGAAACAAAAAACAGTGGATAAAAAATATATATCTTATAGATAAAGGTAATTTGATGAGTTAAATGGGTAGGCTAGTCTTTTCTTAAGAAGGATGCTTTTCAAAATCAAAATACCTTTCATTGGTATTAGTGTTTATTTATCAATGTGTTAATTCATTAAGGTCAATAGTTATTGAGAGGGCATCATGAGAAAACTGATAAAAAGTGAATTTTTATTAGTCAGTGGGGGAATAAGCCTTACTGACCCAACTGGCATTGGTGGTTTAAGTAACTCAGTGAGTAATGATTTAGACCCACCTGCTCGCTCAGCAGGTGAGAGCGTTGGGAGCATAGCTGGCGGCCTGACAGGTACTGCCGTTGGTACCACGATTGATATCACTGGCGCCGTAGTCGGAACGACAACGGGGGCAGTGGGATCTGTCATTAGCGGAGTGGGCAATTTATTTAAGTTCTAATGCCATTGCCTCAGACAAAATTAATTCAAACTGAAGAGTGAGATAACTATATGAGAGAATTAACGATTCAGGAAATGGGTAAAGTAAGTGGTGCCGGACTGCTGCAAGGCCTTACGACTATCGGCGGAACGGTCATTGGCGCTAGTGTTGGGGCTTCAGTGGGTGCAACGGCAGGTGCTGCTGTCGGCGGAACTGTCGGGTCAATTGTTCCCGTAGCCGGAACAGCCTTAGGCGGAACCATAGGTGGCGTAGCTGGAGGACTCGTAGGGGGGTATGTCGGCGCTCAAGTTGGCTCTGTTGCCGGGAGTACCACTGGTGCAGCTGGGGAAGGCTTAATTTCTGGATTCTCCAGCGGCTTTACGGGGGCTGTTGCTTAATGTTGCTATGCATTCAGGTATGCCGTAAAAACGGCATACCTGATTCTCTTTCTACTCTTTATTTTTCTACTTTCTTACCTAAAAAGTAATCACTCTTCCGGCACCAGAGAGATAGCTGGCATCTCTCCTGTCAAGCTCTCAAGAAACGCCACAATATCTTTCACATCTTGATCTGGTAATGTCTTACCTACCTGATATTTCAACATCATCGTCACTGCTTGATTAAGGTCTGCTGCCGCGGCGTCATGGAAGTAAGGCCCGGTATGAGCGATGTTACGTAGACCCGGTGTTTTAAATCTGTGCATGTCACGCGGATCTTTCGTTACGTTATAACGGCCGCGATCATCTGGCGTAATGTCACGTTTACGATCGGCAAAGTAATCTGCTTTTAATCCCATAAGGTCATAAGATTGCCCGCCAATATTCTGGCCTACGTGGCAAGTATCACATTTGTTCTCTTTAAACAGCGTATAGCCTCTAAGCTGTTGTGGTGTGAGAGCCTCTTTATCACCCTTCATGTATTTATCAAACGGTGAGTTAGGGGTAATGAGCGTTTTTTCAAATTCGGCTATCGCATCGGTAATGGTGTCGCCTGTGTAACCCTCTGGATAAACTTTGTTGAAACGCTCGGTTAATGTCGTGTCTTGGGACAACTTAGCAATGATTTCATCCCATGAAGTTGAGGCCATCTCTACTGGATTCAATGGTGGACCGCCAGCCTGTTTCTGTAGATCGGCAGCTCGCCCATCCCAGAATTGCTCAGCGTTAAAGACAGCGTTATAAACCGTCGGGGCATTCACTCCGCCCTTTTGTCCTTGAACACCTGTGGAAGTCGCATCACCGTCAACACCCGCTTTATTCAGTGGGTGGCAGGTTGCACAAGAAACGGTGTTATCAGAAGAGAGACGGGTATCGTGATAGAGAATATTTCCTAGCTCTACTTTCTCGTGATTTATATCGACTAAATCTGGCAGAGGTTGCAATTTACTGTCAGCGACTGAAGAAGATTGGTAATAGCGGCTACGCTGGGATTTTACCCAATCTACAATCTGCGCCCTTTCCGCTTCATCTAGGCTTGCCGACCAATGCATCATCGTATAGCGCTGAAGTGGCATCAGCCCTGTTGCTATTGCCGTTTCTATCTTGGCAAGGTCTGCCTCGGGGACTTTTTCGCCCTTTTTAAGCGCATTTAAGGTTGGTTCTAAAGAGAAATACTTTGTTCCTGAGCGAATGTCATACTCCATGAGTTGTTTCACGCCGGGAACATGTGTGTAGAAAGGAAGCTCTGCACCGCTGGTGTGGCAATAATCACACCCCTTCTGATAAAACATATTGCGCATTGCTAAATCAGGTGTTGTTGCCTCTACCATTAGCTTTTCACTGCGTGATTTATCGGACATATGAATATACCCAACAGTACCGAGGTAGCCAACAATGGCTAACGTGCCCACACCTAGCAAAATCTTTTTCATCAAATCTCTCCATGAATTTAAATAAGATAAAGAGCACTTGCTCTTCGCAATATCCCTGATACACCGCTAGTTGCCACGAGGTTTGTCTATTTTCATATCACTCAGGCAGCTGATAAGCCGTGGCTTTATTATATGATTTTTATGGAATTTCGGATTATGGAGCTTATCTCATAGCCGCAAGTTGATTTTCATCAATGAACTTGGATAGCTTTACCTATCATTGGAATAGGTTTTAGTGATTGGTTTACTTATAAAAAAAACAGAGCTACAAAAATGCCAGCCAGGTTTCCCTGACTGGCATTGTTTTACCCTAACTGCATTACAGTGCGCGGAGAATCGCTTCTACGCTCTCTTTTGCATCACCGAACAACATTTGAGTGTTGTCTTTAAAGAACAGCGGGTTTTGCACACCAGCATAACCGGTGCTCATAGAACGTTTAAACACGATGACGTTCTGTGCTTTCCACACTTCTAATACCGGCATACCTGCAATCGGGCTGTTAGGATCGTCCAGCGCTGCTGGGTTCACCGTATCATTTGCACCGATAACCAATACGGTATCCGTATCAGAGAAGTCATCGTTCAACTCATCCATTTCTAGCACGATGTCATAAGGTACTTTTGCTTCAGCAAGCAGTACGTTCATATGGCCCGGCAAACGCCCTGCAACAGGATGGATACCAAAACGAACTTTGATACCTTTTGCTCTTAGTTTCGCGGTAATATCGTGAACCGGATATTGTGCCTGAGCAACAGCCATACCGTATCCTGGGGTAATGATAACGGAGCTGGAGTTCTTCAGCATCTCAGCCACTTCTTCTGCATTTATTTCATGGTATTCGCCCATCTCTTCGGCATTACCCGTAGATGAACCATCAGTACCAAAACCACCGGCAATAACGCTGAAGAAAGAGCGATTCATCGCCTTACACATAATGTAAGACAGGATTGCACCTGAAGAACCGACTAATGCACCTGTTACGATCAACAGGTCATTGCTCAGCATGAAACCTGCTGCTGCTGCTGCCCACCCAGAGTAAGAGTTAAGCATTGATACAACAACTGGCATATCTGCGCCGCCAATAGAAGACACCAAGTGCCAACCAAAAGCGAAAGCTATCAACGTCATCAGCAAGATAGCTAACCAAGAACCACCCGTTTTAACGAAGATAACCATCAGAATAAAAGAAACGACCAGTGCCAATAAATTTAGTTTATGGCGGTGAGGCAACATTAATGGCGCAGAAGAAAATGTGCCACGTAGCTTACCGAATGCCACAACAGAACCCGTAAAGGTGACCGCACCGATAAAGACGCCGAGGAAAACTTCCGTTAAGTGGATGTTTTCCATGATTGGGGATAGAGAGGCACCGTGATCGATAAAGCTGTTATAGCCCACCAAAACGGCAGCCATGCCTACAAAACTGTGAAGAATTGCGACCAGTTCTGGCATTTCTGTCATTTCGACTTTCTTAGCTAGATAGATACCAATCCCACCACCAATAATCATGGCTATCAGGATCCAGGCAATGCTCCCCGTGTTTGGCCCAAAGATGGTAGCAATCAGTGCAATTGCCATCCCTGTCACACCAAAGATATTACCCATCTTGGACGTTTCGTGTTTCGAAAGCCCTGCAAGACTGCAAATAAACAGTATAGCGGCAACAATGTATGCAGCTGTAACCAAACCTTCAGACATGTGTTACCCCTTAGTTCTTCCGGAACATTTTCAGCATACGCTGGGTGACGGTGAATCCACCAAAGATGTTGATGCTGGCAATGAGTACGGCAATGAAGGAAAGGAAAGAAACCCAAAAGCCATCAGTTCCAATCTGTAGTAGCGCACCAACGACGATGATGCCAGAGATGGCATTCGTCACAGACATTAACGGGGTGTGTAGCGCATGGCTGACGTTCCAAACAACGTAATAACCTACGACACAAGCTAAGGCAAAAACAGTAAAGTGAGATAAGAACTCTTTTGGCGCAGCGCTCGCGAACCAGCCAAATAGAATAATTGCCAGCGCCATCAAACCATACTTCACGATAGGTGATGTAGGTTTAGCTGGTGCTTTAGCGACTGGAGCCGAATCAACTTTCGCCTGTGGTTGAGCAGAAACCTTGATAGGTGGAGCAGGCCAAGTGATCTCACCCGTTTTAACGACAGTAACGCCGCGGATAACATCATCTTCAAAATCAATATTTAACTGGCCATCTTTCTCTTTGCACAGCAGCTTTAACAAGTTAACGAGGTTAGTCCCGTAAAGCTGTGACGACTGAGTCGGTAAACGGCTTGGAAGATCGGTATAACCGATAATTTTCACGCCATTTTCAGTCTCAACAATGCGATCTGCTTGAGTGTATTCGCAGTTGCCGCCAGTTTGGGCAGCTAGATCGACAATGACGCTACCCGACTTCATGGAGTCAACCATCTCTTTGGTGATTAACCGAGGAGCTGGTTTACCTGGAATCAGCGCGGTAGTAACAATGATGTCGACATCTTTTGCTTGCGCAGCAAACAGTTCCATTTCGGCTTTGATGAATGCCTCAGACATGACTTTGGCATAGCCATCGCCACTGCCTGCTTCTTCTTCAAAATCGAGTTCGAGGAAATCAGCACCCATGCTTTGTACTTGCTCTTTTACTTCAGGGCGAGTGTCAAAAGCACGGACGATAGCGCCTAGGCTTCCCGCAGCACCAATCGCCGCCAAGCCCGCAACCCCAGCACCAATAATGAGTACTTTAGCTGGCGGGACTTTACCCGCAGCGGTGATCTGGCCCGTGAAAAAACGCCCAAACTCATGTGCTGCTTCAACAATAGCGCGATAGCCTGCAATATTCGCCATGGAGCTTAACGCATCCATTGACTGTGCACGCGAAATACGAGGAACGGAATCCATTGCTAATACAGTGACTTGCTTATCAGCAAGTTTCTGCATTAATTCTGGATTTTGTGCAGGCCAGATAAAACTGATTAACGTGGTACCTGGTTTTAATTGTTCTATTTCACTTTCTGAGGGGGCGTTGACCATCATGATCACGTCTGACTGCCACACCTCTTCGGTAGATACGGATAACGCGCCTGCTGCTTGATAAGCGAGATCTTCAAAACTAGCTAGCTTACCAGCCCCTTGTTCAATGGCGACTGTGAAACCCAATTTAAGTAGTTGTTCCACCGTTTTCGGTGTAGCTGCTACGCGAGCTTCATTGGCCAACCGTTCTCTTGGTATACCAATTTGCATAATATTCCCTTCTCACCTGTATCTGAAGATGAAGTAACGCTATGCCGGAGGACATAGCCAGGAGATCCGACGAGATAAAAACTCGTCACAGAACCCTTGATAGATTTACTGTCCCAATAACCTACTGAAAATGTGATCGATAATCTATATTTGTATGTCTTGTTGCATCTTTTTGCACAAAAAAGAAACATTGCTCTTAGAAAGCACGTTATTGGACAGTAAACCAAGGCTCTACTTGCTATTTTTAACACTATTATCTATATGGATATTAGAGTTAGCTCACAGACTATGGCTTACATCTAGTCGGATTAAAAGCGCTTTTATCATTCAATAAGCTAAAAATAATGGGTGAGGTGAAGAACGAGCGTACTCACTGAATTTATTAGCTAAAAGGGACTGCATAGAAAGTGTAATCACGCGAGTATTACACCTGACACATGATGAATTTCTCCTTTCATTAATATTCATCGAATATTATGGCGAATTTCAACGCCATGAGAGGGTGAATGTGAGGTCGCTTTTTATGTCATAGACAGTGCCTAGTGCACAAAATATGAAACGCTCTCTATAAATACATGCCATAATCGACGACTATTCGTTAAGGCATCAGTTTTTTGCTCAACCTAATTAATGCATAAGGCGTAAAGGATTTTTTATGAAGCTGAAGACCTCTGTTCTTGCATCTGCACTATTCTCTCTTACTATGTTTTCCGCTCATGCAGCCCAAGAGTTGACGCCTGAAAAGGCCGCCACCCTAAAACCATTTGAACGTATTGATGTTAGCGGTCGTTTTAACAGCATTAGTGATGCCGTTAAAGCAGTATCAACTCGTGCAGATAAACTAGGGGCCGCATACTTTTATATTCAAGGTTCAAGTAACAGCAATAATGGTGGCAACAGCCGTGTAACAGCTGACCTTTATCATGCTGACGCTGAAAAAGTAGATTTAGATAAAGTTGAATACATCCGTTACAACGGCATTAAAGAGTTACCACAATCAGAAGCTAATACGTTGATGCCTTTTGATACTGTTACTGTTAGCGGTTTTTATCCAAGCCAAGTTGATGTTAAAGATGCCGTCTCTTTAGCTGCTAAAACAAAGGGGGCAGCATCTTTCGCTATTGTTCGCCAAGTTGATGCGAACAGCAAAGGCGGCAACCAGCGAGTAACGGCTTTTATTTATAAGGCTGATGCGGCTAAACGCATTATCCAGAAAGAAAATGCGATTCCTGCTGATTCAGAGGCAGGCCGTGCTGCTCTTGCTGCTGGCGGCGCAGCTGCTGAAAACGTAGAGATCCCAGGCGTTGCCTCCTCTTCTACCTCCGGCATTGGTCGTTTCTTTGAGACTCAGTCAAGTAAAGGCGGCCGTTACACCGTAACATTGCCTGACGGTACTAAGGTTCAAGAAGTGAATAAAGCCACCGCAGCTCAGATGGCACCATTTGACTCAATCACTATCAGTGGCTTCTATAACAGCATGACAGATATGTCCGAAGCGGTAGCAAAACAGGCTGCAGCTAAAGGCGCTAAGTTCTATAGCATCACCCGCCAATGGCAAGCGAACAATGGCGGTAATATGAG
Source organism: Enterobacteriaceae bacterium B14 (assembly GCA_000307305.1). GTDB lineage: Bacteria > Pseudomonadota > Gammaproteobacteria > Enterobacterales > Enterobacteriaceae > B14. Next base: position 754,947 of record DF158882.1, on the reverse strand, counting down.
TGTTAGTGCCGATCTGTTCAAATAATATTGCCTAGAACTGTTATTCAAGCCGAACGAGTTTAACGCTCAGATAGCTTAAATAATGAGTCACAAAAAGCCGCCAGATGACAGCGTTATCCGGCGGCTTTTTATCAAATTGCTTAATTTACCCCTCTTTGCATAATTTCCTCTCATTTTCGCATAAACATCCATTGCATCCCCCTGCTGCTCTCCGTAGAATCTGCGCCAAATTCAAGCCTCCTATCAGATATCTAATTGTCGTTGTGGGCTGCATCTCATTACTGGAATTACTTCATTGGAAAAGAAGCTCGGTTTAGTCTCCCTTACAGCTCTCGTTTTAAGCTCAATGCTCGGTGCAGGTGTATTCAGCCTCCCCCAGAATATGGCCGCCGTAGCCAGTCCAGCTGCACAACTTATTGGCTGGGCCATTACCGGTGTAGGTATCCTTTTCTTAGCTATCGCCATGCTTCTTTTAACGCGTATAAAGCCAGAGCTAGATGGCGGTATATTCACCTATGCTAAAGAGGGTTTTGGTGAGTTACTTGGCTTTTGTTCCGCTTGGGGATATTGGCTGTGTGCGGTGGTTGCCAACGTCTCTTATTTAGTCATTGTGTTCGCTGCACTCAGTTTTTTTACCGATACACCAGACAGCGTTATTTTTGGCGATGGGAATACGTGGCAGGCAATGTTAGGGGCATCTATTCTGCTCTGGATTGTTCATTGGTTAGTTTTACGCGGGGTTCAAACTGCGGCAACAATCAATATTGCCGCGACACTTGCTAAGCTGTTGCCATTAACGCTCTTCGTGGCGTTAGCTTTTTTAGCATTCAATATTGAAACGTTTAAGCTGGATTTTTCTGGGCTACAACTTCAAGAACCTCTTTGGCAGCAAGTTAAAGACACCATGCTGATCACCGTTTGGGTATTTATCGGTGTAGAAGGCGCAGTTGTTGTTTCTGCTAGAGCCAAAGATAAGAAAGATGTAGGGAGAGCTACCATGTTGGCGGTTGTCTCCGCACTGTGCATCTATCTGCTTATCACGTTACTTTCTCTCGGTGTCGTTTCTCGTGTTGAGCTAGCAGAAATGAGAAACCCATCAATGGCCGTTCTTATGACATCTCTCATGGGCTCCATTGGTGAGATTATTATTGCCGTCGGTTTGGTCATTTCTGTTTGCGGGGCTTACCTTAGCTGGACGATTATGGCCGCAGAAGTCCCCTTCCTCGCTGCGCAACAAGGCACCTTTCCTAAAGCATTGGCAAAGCAAAACAGTAAGAATTCACCCTCTGCCTCTCTGTGGCTGACAAATGGTGCGATTCAGGTTGCCCTGCTGCTCATTTGGGCAACAGGAAGCAACTACAACACGTTGTTAACCATTGCATCAGAGATGATCCTTGTCCCTTATTTTCTTGTCGGTGCCTATTTACTGAAATTGGCTCATCAACGGAAAGAGGTCTCTCTGATTCTGGCTGGCTCAGGTGCATGTATCTATGGAATTTGGCTGCTTTATGCTTCTGGGCTGGATAATCTACTGATGTCTGTACTGCTTTATGTGCCGGGATTATTAGTCTTTATGTATGCACGCTATAGCCATCGAGAGATGAAAAAGGCACTACTGCTCCTAGAAAAAGTTGGGATCTTATTGTTATCTATTGCCTTGTTCCCGGCCTTATGGATGATGTTTGGTTCATAACGAACTCAATAACAGGCAGTAATTCCCCTTTTACTGCCTGTTAAGCCTGCATTGGGACATATTGTGAATAAGGTCGTGTTATCACTGTTGCCATAGAAGGAGTTTTATCTATCACATAATGTATGTTGTAACTAAAATGAAGCTATTTAAGCTACCAAGATAAAATTTATCGGCAGTTTTCGTGCTCTTAAGGTTGTCTTAACTTTATTTCGTCACTCTTTAATCATGTTCTATAAAGGGTGGTGTTTATGTTTAAAGGAAAATGTGTTCGTCCCCAGTTAGGGAAAATTCCATTTATTCTTCTGTGCTCATTATTTATTTCGCTGTGTCTGAATATTGCGTTCTATCGTCAAGTCATGCTGTTAATGCCGATACACTCTCTGCATGACGTGTTCGTCTTTATTTCTATGCCTATCGTCGCCTTTAGCGTAATCAATATTGTGCTAACGCTAGCCTCGTTCTTTTGGCTTGATCGGCTATTGATTCTTAGTTTTATATTAATGTCAGCCGCAGCCCAATACTTTATATTCTCTTTCGGCGTCGTTATCGACCGCACGATGATAACGAATATCATCGATACGACATCAGCAGAAAGCTTCGCATTGATGACGCCAAAATTGATCATTACGCTGTTACTAAGCGCTGCTCTCCCCTTGGTTATTATATTTTGGGTACGCTGTACATCCAACGCCACATGGCTATCGATGCTCATTAGCCGCCTCAGTAGCATAGCACTCTCTATCATAGCCATTTTGCTGATCGCCCTATTCTTCTATAAAGATTACGCATCGCTGTTTCGTAATAATAATACGCTTATCAAATCACTGAGCCCGTCGAATTCTATCTCTGCACTCTATTCGTACTATAAGCACCACAAAACAGATAATTTGCCACTGATAAAAATTGGTGAGGATGCTTATCTGGATGCTGCAGTGAAAAAGAACCCACGTAAAAATCTCACTATCCTGATCGTAGGGGAAACATCCCGAGCAAAGAACTTTTCACTCGGTGGTTATTCACAGCAGACAAACCCTCGGTTAGAAAAAGATAATGTAGTTTATTTTCCCAAGACCACCTCTTGTGGCACAGCAACGATTATCTCCGTTCCGTGCATGTTTTCAGATATGCCTCGTGAACACTTCGACGACCAAGTTGCCCGTCATCAAGAGGGGTTATTGGATGTGATTCAGCGTGCGGGAGTCAAAGTGCTATGGAATGAAAACGATGGTGGATGTAAAGGTGTTTGTGACCGCGTACCACATCAAGATATGACATCATTAAATTTATCGGGACAATGTATCAATGGCGAATGTCTGGATGAGGTCTTGTTTCACGGCTTAGACGACTATATTAATAAATTGGATGATAACGCCGTCATTGTACTACATACGATTGGTAGCCATGGCCCGACCTATTATCGCCGTTATCCACCACAGTTTCAAAAATTCACACCGACCTGTGATACCAATGAAATTCAAAACTGTAGCCAAGAACAACTGGTCAATACGTATGACAACACCATTTTGTATGTCGATTATATTGTCGATAAAGCGATAAATTTATTGAAAGCACACCAAGATAAATTTACTACAAGCCTGGTTTATCTCTCCGACCACGGTGAATCATTAGGTGAAAATGGGGTTTACTTACACGGCCTACCCTATACATTTGCACCGGAAACACAAAAACACGTACCAATGTTGATATGGTTGTCGTCCGACTACAAACAGCGCTTTGGTGTTGATGAAGCATGCTTAAAAAAACGTGCTGTCGAAAATGACTATTCGCAAGATAATCTTTTTTCTACCATGCTAGGGTTATCTTCTGTACGAACAAAACTGTATCAGGCAAATGATGATATTTTATCCCCTTGCAAGAGTTCACAATAATGAAAGTATTAATCGTTGAAGATGACTCACTATTACTTCAAGGGCTCACCCTTGCTATGCAAAACGTCGGTTACGCTTGTGACAGTGTCACCAATGCACGGGAAGCGGAAGCATCATTAAACTCAGGCATTTATAGCCTGATGGTACTCGATCTCGGTTTGCCTGATGAAGATGGGCTGCATTTTTTACAGCGAATACGAAAACAAAAAATGATGCTACCAGTGCTCATTCTAACTGCCAGAGATACTCTCTCTGATCGTATTTGCGGTCTCGATGCCGGAGGCGATGATTACTTGATCAAACCTTTTGCACTAGAAGAGTTACAAGCTCGCATTCGGGCACTACTGCGTCGGCAGAATAATCAAAGTGACAATGAGTGCACTATCGAGGATCTCACGCTCAATATGGCACTGCGTCAAATTCATCAAAATGGCGAGTTACTCAACTTAACACCAAAAGAGTTTGCCTTGTTATCTCGTTTGATACTGAAGGCTGGAACACCGGTACATCGTGAGATTCTATTTAACGATATCTACAGTTGGGATAATGAACCTACTACCAACAGCCTTGAGGTACATATTCATAATCTGCGCGATAAAATCGGCAAAACGCGCATTCGTACCATCAGAGGATTTGGCTACCAGTTTATGCTCGCATCGGAGAAGTTACCTTCGTGATTATTCCACGCTTATCGTTAAAAAAGCTATCACTACGCCAGCGACTCATTGTCACCATTGGTTTGATTATGCTGGTATGCCAATTAATTAGCGTCTTTTGGCTATGGCACGAAAGCGAAGAGCAAATTCAACTACTCGTAAGTAGCGCACTAGAGAACATCGATAACGCTAGGTATATCCGCCAAGAAGTACATGAAGCGATTGCCAGTTTATTACTGCCTACACTGGCAATGTTACTGCTCTCAATGGTTCTCTGTTATCAGTCAGTAAAATGGCTTACTCAACCATTGATTGAGCTACGTCATCAGTTAGAAGCGCGCACAGCCGATAACCTTAATCCCATCATATTGAAAAGTAATGTCGTGGAAGTAGAGGCAGTGATAACAGAAATTAATCAGTTGGTATCACGGCTAACAACTACGCTGGATAACGAACGACTATTCACCGCTGATGTGGCCCACGAGCTACGCACACCATTGGCAGGCGTGCGCCTGCATTTGGAGCTATTGGAAAACAAACAGCCCATTAACGTCACACTTCTTATTCAGCGACTGGATCAGATGACCGCCAGTGTGTCACAACTGTTGCAACTAGCTCGCGTGAGCCAATCTTTCTCTGCGGGGAATTATCAGACTGTTTGGTTGCGCAAAGACGTCATTTTGCCCCTGTATAGTGAGTTAGAAGAGATGGCCGCACAGCGACAACAACATTTAATTCTGCCGCCAGGGACAATGGATGTATCAGTACTGGGAGATGCCGCTCTCTTGCGCATGCTACTACGTAACTTAACTGAAAATGCCCACCGTTATAGCCCTGTTGGCGGCAAAATCATCCTTAACATAGGGTCACATCAAACACCTGAACTCAGCGTAGAAGACGAAGGAGAAGGTATTGATGAAAACAAAAGTAGCGAATTGAGCCGCGCTTTTGTTCGAATGGATAGTCGCTATGGCGGGAGCGGGCTTGGGCTAAGTATCGTGAGCCGCATAACACAACTGCATAATGGGCAGTTCTCATTAAAAAATCGCATTGGCCATAAAGGCTGTAAAGCCAATGTACGCCTGCGCCCTGCTGAATGATAAGGTTGTTAAGAAACAAGTTAGATAGCAAGCTCAGTTCAAGCACTAATGCGGTATGCCCTGCAACTCAAATCAGTTAACGTATATAATGATATGATTCAGTCTGAATTTAACAGTCTGGTTTCAGGAGCTTTACATGGAAAAAAGTCCACATCCCCCTGTACTGATTACAGGAGGAGCCAGACGCATCGGTCTTGCACTTGCCTACTCATTATTAGACAAAAACATCCCTGTTATCGTCACATTTAGGTCTGAGTACCCCGCGTTAAAGGTGCTGCAACAGCGTGGCGCAATTTGCCTAAAAGCCGATTTCTCCGATAACGCAGGTATCTATCAGTTTGTTGATAATCTGCAATCCGTTGCTCCAAAGCTACGTGCCATTATCCATAACGCGAGTTCATGGCTTCCAGAATCACCGGATACGCCACCAGAAGAGACACTGGCAGCCATGTTACAAATCCACACCTATACCCCTTACCTTCTCAATATATTGCTCGAACCAAATCTGCGAGGGCAAGGTGAAGCGGGCGCAGATATTATCCATCTAACCGATTATGTGGTTGAGAGAGGCAGTGATAAACACATCGCCTATGCGGCAAGTAAAGCCGCTCAGGATAATATGACCCGCTCTTTTGCCAAAAAACTGGCACCAGAGGTGAAAGTGAATGCGATTGCTCCCGCACTGGTGAAATTTAATGCAGATGACAGTGAAACCTATAAACAACAAGCATTAGATAAATCATTAATGAAAATAGAGCCGGGAGAACAGGAACTCATTGATGCCGTCCACTATTTGCTCAACAGCCGCTATGTCACAGGGCGAACCTTAGGCGTTGATGGAGGAAGGCCATTACGCTAAGTAAAACCAATATCTTATGCATAAGAAACAGCGTCATTTTCTCCCTTATCTTACAATAACGTCTCTAACCATTCGGCGAATACGCGAACTTTCCGAGAGAGATGACGGTGCGGATAAAGTAGAGACAACTTGCGTGGTGGAGGTCGGTGATCTGGTAATACCTCGACCAAGAGGCCACTGTCGAGATAAGGCTGTAACGAGATATTCAGACCCTGTAGCAACCCCAGCCCCGCCAGACCTGCAGCAATATAGGTTTCTGAATTATCCAATACAAGCTTACCGGAAAGGCGAATTTCTTCTGTGCCCGACGGCGTCCAAAACGTCCACGGCATAATCTGGCGCTGGCGGCTGTTAATCCAATTTATGGCCTGATGTTGCTGTAACTCTTCTAACGTTTCCGGCCTACCATGTGCCGCAAGATAAGCAGGACTGGCACAGGTCGTCATTTTAATATGCCCCATCGTTCGGGCGATGTAATCGCCATCTTCCAACTCCCCCACACGCAATACACAGTCCAGACCATCACGAAGCATATCTCGGCGGCGATCAGAGCTGCTCAGGATAATTTCAATACTGGGATGCTCACGGTAAAAATCAGGCAGGTTTGGTACGACGAGCAAAACAGCAAAAGAGATTGGCATATCTACTCGTAGTTGCCCGTGCAAAGCACGCTCTGGGGCAAACAGCTCCAGTAACTCATCCGCTTGGGCCAGCAAAGGTTTGCTTCGGCGATAAAAATCTTCCCCATCTGGCGTTAAGTTAATCCTCCGCGTCGTTCGCTGCATTAAACGAACACCGCTGTGTTGCTCCAACTGCTGCAAGGCTTTGGTTACTGCGGGGCGATGAATTTGCAGATTTTCCGCCGCCTGCGTAAAGCTGCCTGACTCGACAATTTCAATAAAAATTTTAATGGATTCAAAAAGATTGATTTGCATAGCAAGCTTCATTTAGCAGCGAAAAGGTTGTTCTGAAGAGATTAGAAAGCCAAATTGTTACTTATTTTATAATAGTGATGAACGATTTTGGCTATTTTTATAAATAATTTAACCCCCTACACTGTACCCAATTCGAAGCTTGGGCTGCTACACGGCACCATTTCGAAACAAAAAACAAGTTAAGACGGACACATTAGGTCGCCTAGACCTTCTTTAATTAAGGACGCTCTACCATGCAAAATAACCGTATATGTAAGATCTTAGGCATAGAAAAACCTGTCATTCAGGGGCCTTTATCTTGGCTTACCGATGCGCGATTAGTCGCAGCGGTAAGCAACGCCGGAGGGCTTGGCGTTCTAGGCCCAAACGCAGGTTTAACCGCTGAAACGGCAGTATCTACACCGGAAGAAACCGCCGAAAAGATGCGTGTAGAGATTCGTAAAACCAAAGCCCTTACCGAAAAACCTTTTGGCGTTAACCTGATCCCAATACCAGAAAATGATGTATGGACCCCGCTAATCATGCAAGTGATAAAGGAAGAAGGCGTAAGGGCCGTGGTTTACACGGGTTATGGTGAAAGTGCGGTTATACCCGCTCTATTTAAGGAACTGAAAGATGCGGGCATTATTATTATCTACCGCGACCTCAATCCTACCCCCGAGAACACCCGCCTTGCCGAAACAGCAGGGGCAGACATTATTGTAGCCACAGGTTTTGATGAAGGTGGAACGTTACCAGGAAAGGCTTTAGGCACATTTTCCATCGTCCCACTGATCGCCGATGCCGTTCAAAATGTACCTGTTCTGGCTGCTGGCGGTATTACCGATAACCGTACAGCTAGGGCAGCACACGCCCTTGGTGCAAGTGGCGTCTTTGCAGGCTCTGTATTTATCAGCACCGAAGAAAACCGTGTACCACAATCAGTGAAAGATAAAATCGTTGATTCTAACGGTCTGGATATGCTGCTTTTCCGCACTATGCCTGATTACTATCGTGCACTACCTGGCAAACTGGCAGAAAGACTGGTGCAAATGGATAAAGCAGGCGCGAGTAACGAAGAGCTTGAAAAGACTATGGGTGGTTTACGCGGTTTGCGTATCGGTATGCTAGAAGGAAATACCGATGAGGGATATATCTCGCTCGGTACCGGCATCGGCAGTATCCGCAGCATTAAAAACGTAGCTGAAGTTGTTAACGAATTAACCGTATAACCGTTGTTTCTCACCGTTTACGGTGGGATGCATAACTGTACTAACGCTGCTGACAGTGGCGATCACCTTGTGGAATACGGTATATATAGGGCATTGCGCTACTGAAGCAAAAGAATCCATAGATTTTGATTGTCTCAGCGCCAACGTTTTGAACAGCAAAATAAAATATGGAGATACCGTATGACATCCGCCTATCAGCAGTTAGAGGCGATATTCTCTCGCCTACATCACTTTTCTCACTTAGCCTCTATCGCAGGTTGGGATCAGCATACGATGATGCCAGCAAAAGGTAATGAGGCCCGTTCGGCAGCGCTAGCTGAATTGTCTGTACTCATGCACCAGATAGTGACAACGTCACATGTAGACCAATTAATCGCTGAAGCAAAGAACGAAACATTAGATGCATGGCAGCAGGCTAATATCAGAGAAATGCACCGTAGTTATCAATCTACCGTTGTACTCCCTGAAAAACTTGTCGAAGCTAAATCCTTAGCAGGGGCGCGTTGTGAGCACGCATGGCGGCAACAGCGTGTCGAAAATAATTGGCAAGGCTTTACTAAAAGTTTTAAAGAGGTAGTGAGTCTCAGCCGTGAAGAGGCTCAAATCAGAGCTGACGCAACGGGAAAATCTTGCTATGACGCCCTACTCGATTTATATGAACCAGGTATTAACAGCTCAGATTTAGATCGTATTTTTGGCGATGTAAAACAGTGGCTTCCTTCACTGCTACAAAACGCCATTGAAAAACAGTCTCAACTGTCTATTCCACCCATTACTGGCACATTCACGGTAGAGAAACAGAGGCAGTTGAGCCAAAAAGTGATGAAGCTGCTTGGCTTCGATTTTGATGCGGGTCGAATGGATGTCAGCGTTCATCCTTTCTGTGGTGGTGTGCCAGAAGATGTTCGTATCACTACTCGCTACAATGAAGATAACTTTCTCTCTGCTTTGATGGGGATCATTCATGAAACGGGCCACGCAAGATATGAGCAAAATCTGCCCCGCCAATGGTTAGGGCAGCCCATTGCCCATGCCCGCTCTACCGCTATTCATGAGTCACAAAGCCTACTGTTTGAAATGCAATTGGCCCGCGGCGATGCCTTTTTAACCCTATTACAGCCTCTAATTATTGAAACATTCGGCTCACAGCCCGCCTTTGATACAGCACATTTCCCTTATCACTATCGCCATGTCAAAGCAGGCTTAATCCGTATTGATGCAGATGAGGTAAGCTACCCAGCACACGTTATTTTACGCTACGAGATCGAGAAACAGCTGATCGAAGGTGCCATTGAAATTGAGCATATTCCTGAGCTCTGGGATGACAAGATGAACCACTATCTGGGCGTTTCAACTCAGGGAAATTACCGTGATGGCTGTATGCAGGATATTCATTGGACAGATGGTTCTTTTGGCTACTTCCCAACCTATACCCTAGGTGCAATGTATGCAGCACAGCTATTTAATGCCGCCCACCGAGCAATTCCCGATTTGGATGGAAAGATTGCTAGTGGTGATTTATCTCCTCTATTTGTCTGGCTGCACCAAAATATTTGGCAGCATGGAAGCAGCTTAGATACCAATGCACTCATCACGAAAGCCACGGGTGAAACCCTGAATTCCCGCTATTTTCAACAGCATTTGCAACAGAGATATCTCTGATAATCTCGACACCAGCGGATCACTTATCCGCTGGTATTACGCTATTACGCTTTTCATCACATAAGGTGTAAATACCCCATTTATCCCCAACCATTCCAGGCAACCTGACATCATTAAATCCTGAGCACTACGCAGAAAAACGAAAAGCGCCTAATAATGTAATATCACACCGTTATGATGGATTACCGTTCTACATCGCATACACACTCATCTGAAGGCTGCCCCATATGCGTTTGATGCCCGTTGCACTTTTATGTCTAACATTTCCTCTATCAGCCGATACGTTGTCCGAACAGCAGGTTGACCTAGAAAAAAAAACGCTGTTCTTTGGTGAGGATAACCGAGAAAAAGTGACGGACACTAACGAGTGGCCATGGCAGGCTATCGGGCAAATAAAGACGGCCAGCGGCAATCTTTGCACCGCGACATTAATCTCCCCCAATATCGTTTTAACTGCCGGGCATTGTGTCATCACACCACCAAAGACCTTAGATAAAGCCGTCGCTCTACATTTTGTCGTTAAGGGGGCTACGTGGAAGTATGAAGAGACAGATTTAGAAACCTTCGTTGATATCAATCTTAGCCAGCGGCTTATATCAGACAGTGGGCGATGGATAGTCCCGCCTAAGGCTGCACCTTATGATTACGCACTCATTCGCTTAAAAAATCATAGCCCTCCCATCGAGCCTATTCCTATGTGGCGTGATTCAGAGGAGGAGTTAGTGACAGCCTTAATGCATAGTGGCAATAACGTTACTCAAGCCGGCTACCCTGAAGACCATGTCTCAGCGCTTTATCGCCACTCTCAATGCAAAATAACGGGGTGGCCACTCGCAGGTGTCCTGTCCCACCGCTGCGATACTCTGCCCGGAGATAGCGGGTCTCCTCTTATGTTGAATTCACCTGAAAACCGTTGGATGGTTATTGCAATTCAAAGTTCTGCGCCAATGGTGAAAGACCGTTATATCGCTGACAACCATGCAATATCCGTCACAACCATTAAGGCTGAGTTGCAGAAGTTAATGGTAGAGTCGCAAAAGCCCTAGATTATTAATTTGAGGGAGTGGGCAAGATAGAGGGGATATCTGGGAAGTGTGCATCACTCCCCAGACTAGATAGAAAGTATTAATTAATACGTGTTGGCATACCAGAACGTCTTTCTATTGCTTTATACACCGTATCAGAATTGACACTCGAGTCTGTCACAGCATTATTGATAGCGTTAGATAGCACAATTGGCACAGGAGCAGAAGAGTTCAACTCCTCTTCTGTCGTAGAGAGAGGATCATGCACTTCAATATAGCGAGCCCCATCTGCCTCTACCGTCGCCTTAACCGGCTCATTAATAAATTGTACGCGTGTCCCTACCGGCACATTATCAAATAGCCATTTGATATCATCATCACGTAAACGCACGCAGCCGTGACTTACACGCAACCCAACACCAAAATTGGCATTAGTACCGTGAACAGCATACAAACGGCCTACATATAGCGCATATAGCCCCATTGGGTTATCTGGGCCAGCTGGGAATACAGCTGGAAGAAACTCCCCACGCGCAGCATACTCAGCGTGCATAGCTTTTGTTGGCGTCCAAGTCGGGCCCGCTTTTTTACGCTGAACTGTTGTTACCCAGTTTAACGGGGTATCTTTGCCTAATTCGCCAATCCCAATAGGCAGGACAACGACGGTATTCGTCCCTTTTGGGTAGTAGTAAAGGCGCATTTCAGCACTGTTAATAATAATCCCCTGACGTGGGGTATCAGGCAAAATAAGCTGCTGAGGAATCGTCAATTTCGACCCTGCTTTTGGCAGAAAAGTATCAACACCGGGGTTAGCTTCAAGCATATTACTCAACCCCATCTGATATTCTGCAGCAAAATATTCAAGCGGCAACTTACTGTCTTGAGGCACAGTGACCTCAAGGTTATGCCCAACTAAACGGCCTTTATTCGCTGGCAACTCATATTCAACGGCAAAAGTTGTCTGGCTAAATGTTGCCATTGCCAGAAGCGCCGTGAAAAGAGCTGGAATCCTCATTTTCATATTCAAATTCCTGTTGAGTACTTTGCCAATCAGGCAGTAAATGGTTTAAAGCCGATACTGGCTTGCCTCGTATTATATGTGCCCACTGGGCAAAGAGGAAAATATTCGTGATTTAGAGAGGTTGTTTACCGGTTTATTCGAACTCCGCATAATACCTAAAACAACCAGATAAAGAATAGCATATCGCTAGCAACCGTATGATGCCCCCTATTCGATACCTCAACGCTCTTTTTTATTACGTCTTTTTAAGTCAGTTCTTTCGTATTTCTACCATCTAATAACTTATCTTTGATCACATATTCTGCGCTATTTCGGTATTTCATGAAATAAGTTCTTGCCAGTCTGTTAATTTTCTGTGTATTTTAGCCACGAAAAACAAAAAGCAGAACCAGGTTCCACAAAATGGAACTAGTGAATGGATAGCTCAATAGGGAGCAAAGATGGCAGGAAACTCAGGTGAAGACTTCTCTCTAGCTCGCGTGCCCGCAGATGCTCGAAGGCCTTTCATAGAGGTATTAGTCATACGTATCGGTGCACTCGCTTGTGTATCTCAAGTGATGTTAGGTGCAGCTTTAGGTTACGGCCTTACCTTTTGGGAAGCATTCTGGGCCACTATTTTTGGTTCAGTCATTCTCCAAATAGTGAGCTTCGCTCTCGGTGCTGCCGCATGTTCTGAAGGGCTATCAATCAGCCTACTTTCTCGTTGGGCCGGTTTTGGTAAAATAGGCTCTGCGCTTATTGGTGGCGCTGTCGCAATATCCTTAATGGGTTGGTTTGGTGTACAAAATGGATTTTTTGCCGATGGCATGTATAAAGCCACTGGTATTTTCTCTACCCCTGTTTGGGCGATTATTACTGGCCTCGCGGTTACCATGATTACCGTTTATGGTTATCGGTTTCTCTCTATTACTGCCAATATTTTTACACCGCTGTTTTTGTTTGCATTAGCATGGGCAACATACAGCCTATTATCTGGCCAAGATATTGATATCGTCCAGTTGATCTCTTCAGCTGAGCCAGCCGGTATGCATATGACAATGCCTGCTGCGATCACCATGGTCGCCGGTGGCTTCATTATTGCTGCAGTAACAACACCTGATATCAGCCGTTTTATGAAAAAGCCCAAAGACGTCTTTTGGATGACGCTGATAGGCACCTTTTTTGGCGAGCTGTTGATTAACATGATCTCTGTGCTGATGGCGTTAGCCCTACGCACTCATGAAGTGTTCGATCTGATGATGACACTGACAGGTCTATTAGGTGCATCAATCGTAATCTGCGCAACAATTAAGATGAACGACATTAACCTGTACTCTTCATCTCTAGGCTTTTCTACCCTGTTAAATGCCATCTTCAATCGCCATTTCGATCGTAGATACTTAACATGGGGAATTGGTATCTTTGGCACCATCGCCTCTGTACTCGGTATTCTCGATCACTTTATCGGTTTCCTTATTTACTTAGGCATCGCTATTCCACCGGTTGCAGGCATCATCGTTGTTGATTACTACTTACTAAAACGCGACCGTGCTGAGCTAGAGTTAACTCGTGCTCAAGGAAAACTGCCTGATACCTGTGAATTACTAAATCCTATTACGTTAATAACGTGGATTTTAGCTGTCATTATCGGCTGGGCTACCTCTGCAATGGGCCCACTCAACTATGACATCGGTATTCCCGCGCTAAACTCGTTATTAGCCAGCGGAGTGTTGTATTGGTTAGGTATGTGTATTTATTCAAAAAGCCGCGGAGAAAGCAGTACCCATTTTAAGAAAGTAAAACACCAGGATTAAGCGCAGTAAACTAAGTGCTCATAAAAAATAGGCACAAAATAAGATAGTAAAACATAATAGTAAAATAAATAAGATATTGATTCATAGTAAATTTTGGTTCCTACATAGGACACCAGGGAAATTTAATAAAGGAGTTAAGTGTATGTCGTTACCTTCAGCTCGTATTGCACTTGCTCAGTTTGACGCTGTATTAGGTGATAAGAAAACCAATCTTCAAAGAATGGAATCTTATTGCCATCAAGCAGCAGAACTTGGGGCGCAGTTAATCTGTTTCCCTGAGTTGGCGACCACCGGTTATCGCGCAGATTTGCTCACAACACAGTTATGGGAGCTAAGCGAGACAGCCGATGGTGAGACCAGTCAGTTATTCAATAAGTTATCTAATGCTCTCAATATCACCATCGTCAGTGGTTTTATTGAACGCGGCAATTATCTTGGACAAATTTATAACTCCGCTGGCATTTGGACACCAGACTCGTCTGAAATAAGTGGTGTATTTCGCAAAGTTCATGCATTTGGCCTAGAAAAACAGTGGTTTACTAGCGGTGATAGCTATTCCGTGTTTGATACGCCGATTGGCAAAGTAGGTATTCTGATTTGCTATGACATGGGCTTTCCTGAAGTAGCACGCACACTCACGCTAAAAGGTGCAGAGTTAATCCTCGCCCCTTCCGCTTGGTGTGTTCAAGATCAAGATGTCTGGGATATCAACTCCGCCTGCCGCGCATTAGAAAACGGCATCCATGTAGCAGCCGTTAATCGCTGGGGATATGAAGAAGAGTTGCATTTATTTGGTGGCAGTAAGCTGTTAAATCCAAGAGGCCAAACCGTAGTTGAAGCGAGTAAGACAGGAGAAGAGTTGCTGCTGTGCGATATCGATTTTAACACTCAAGCCCATACTCGATTAAATGTCCCCTATCTGAAAGATAGACGCCCAGAGACCTATGGAACACTGTTAAAAAAACATGAGTGAAATCTTGTCTAATAATGGCCTGTTTGCAGATTTAGTCAGCTACGCTGAATGTACCAACGATAATGTAATGAGAGTGTTATGAGTATCCTGTCGAGTGTCGTTGATATTTATCAGCTGTTTTTAAAAACGGGTGAAGCACTGACGGTAACAACGCTGGTAAACGAGTTAGGAATGCCGAAAAGCTCTGCATCTCGTTTACTCAAGCAAATGGCGGATTACGGTTTTCTGGAAAGAGAACCTGACGCTCCCGTTTATCGTCCGGGGATGATGATCCTTAAGCTAGCGCATAAAGTAAGATCATTACATCCACTAAGCGATCTCATGCTGACATCGCTGAACGAGCTAAGCAAAGTGACCAGCTTTACCAGCTATGTTTCCGTGATTGATCGGGACAAAGTAAGAGTTGTTCATGCCAGAATGGGAACACACATGCTGCAAGTGGTAACCCAGCCGGGTACCCTTCTGCCTGTTACAGTTACCTCGACTGGGCGAGTGTTGCTCTCAAGAGCTAAGCCAGAAGTACAACAGCATTTTCTCTCTCAAAATTTAGAGATGCATGATTGGTTAGAGCAGGAGCTAAATACAATAAAGATGCAAGGTTGGGCATCATCGGTGAATGAGTCCGTTCCCGGGGTCGCCTCTGTCTCTTGTGCTATTTATGATCCTGCACAGGATGACTCATTTGCACTCTGCCTGAGTTTACCTGTCATGCAAGTAACTGAGGATTTAATTCAACAACTGGCACGATTAATCTGCCAACATGCTTCACAGATCGGCTGTACCGTTGGTGACCCATATTGGCTAAATAGGCGCGATTCCGCCCTAACCGATAAACCAACACCCTATTAAATAAGCAGTAAATAATAAAATACAGCCTTAAGGCTGTGAAAATAAGATAGAAGAAACAAAGCATTAAATGCCTTCACCAGGGAATATTATTATGAGTCTTCAACAGACACTGCAAGCATTCGAGCTTATCGATAATGCTACAGTCAGCGGTAAAGATATTGTTGATTTATTCAGCGATTATCCTACCGTTAGTGCCACTACACACCGTGTGAATGGAGCCAAGGGAGGAACAGATTTTGTTCGTATCACAATCCCCGGTTCTAAAGGAAAAACACACGGTGGTAACGCGCCAACACTAGGAGTTATTGGCCGTCTTGGTGGCATTGGCGCAAGACCATCTCACATTGGCTTAGTCTCTGATGGAGATGGTGCTATTGCTGCTGTAGCCAGTGCATTGAAACTCACTGCTATGCATCGAAAAGGCGATATTTTGCCCGGAGATGTGATCATAACAACGCATATCTGCCCCGATGCACCTACGCGTCCCCATGTTCCCGTCGATTTTATGGATTCGCCAATCGACGACGAAAGCATGAGTAAGAATGAATCAATACCGGAAGCTGACGCCATTCTCTCTCTCGATACCACCAAAGGTAACCGCATTATTAACCATAAAGGTTATGCCTTATCCCCTACGGTTAAAGAGGGATATATTCTGCGCGTATCGGAAGATTTAATGAGAATTATGGAGATGAGCAGCGGTCGTAGCGCGGTCACCTTCCCTATTACGATGCAGGATATTACGCCTTACGGTAATGGCATCCACCATATCAACAGCATCCTTCAGCCGTCTACGGCAACGACTGCTCCCGTTGTTGGTGTTGCTATCTGTACCGAGTCTGTCGTCCCTGGTTGCTCAACAGGTGCCAGCCATGAAACCGATATTGCGCTGGTCGTAAAATTTGTTATCGAAGTAGCGAAAGAGTTCGGGAATCAAACCTGTGATTTTTATGATGCAGAAGAATATGCCAGACTTTTGGCACTCTACGGCAGCATGAGTCATTTTCAATCCGTCTAATAAGCAATCAGCCCACAATATTAATATTGTGGGCTGATGATTAAAAATAATTCGTTAAATACGCCCTATCACCACTTATTCCAATGCAGCAAACCCTGCGCGAATTTCATCCTCAGGCAAATCAATACCAATAAAGACCATGGTACTCTTTCGCTCATCTTCTTGATTCCATTCGCGGTCCCAATCTGCGTTATACAAACGCTGCACGCCTTGAAACAGTAATCTACGCGGCTCATCTTTAATCGATAAAATACCTTTATAGCGCAGTAGATTATCTGCAAATTTTAGCAGCAGCCCTTCCATCACATCAGAAACCTGCATGAGCTCTAGAGGGTGTTCGTGATACACCACAATTGACTGAATATTATTTTGTGGCTGTGGAATACGTCGAAATAGTGGTGGTGTTGGCGTTACATCAATATTGTCATTCAGGACAAACCCTTCAATATTGAAGAGGATACTGAGGTCGATATCGCCATGAGTCACTTTATAAATCGGTGCTCGAGCATTCATAAGTTGCAAACGTTGGATCAGCGCATCGTTATCCGGTGCAACATCCGTTTTTGTCAGCAGTATGCGGTCAGCATAACCTACCTGTGCCTGAGAGATAGTAAACTGATTCAGTTGCTGATCGGCATGAACTGCATCCACCAGCGTAATAATGCCATCTAGCAAAAAACGTTCGCAGATAACTTCATGAGAGAAAAAGGTCTGGGTGATTGGGCCGGGATCGGCCATACCTGTACATTCGATAATCAGGCGATCAAACTCGAGTTGGCCTTTGTCTACGCCATCTAACAGATCCAGCAATGCATCTGCCAGTTCATTAGAACGACTACAGCAAATACAGCCATTACTGAGGGTTGTGATACGGCTAGCACGGTCACCAATTAGCGCATCATCAATGGGGACTTCACCGAATTCATTCTCGATGACAGCAATTTTATAACCGTGGTTTTCATTCAAAATGTGACGCAGCAGGGTTGTTTTACCTGCGCCCAAAAAGCCAGTCAGGATAGTGACTGCAATAGGTTTCATGTCATTTCCTTTTTCAAAGAACTAGCAGCAGCGCATACCACCTTTACCATCACCGCCATAACGAGCCTGCTGGCGCTCGCGGAAAAATTCTTTATACGTCATCATCGGTTTATCTGGATGATTGTCTTTCATATGCTGGGCGTAAGTATCATAGTCTGGCATGCCTACTAGCATACGTGCTGCTTGCCCCAGATACTTTCCGGCTTGGCCGAGATTTCCGAACATATTCATTCTCCTAAAAGTACCCTGCTCACCCTTATTCTTTCAGATCATATCCTGAAATTTATCGGGCAACCCTTCGTCAAACACAGAGTGGATAGATTTGATAATGGGCGCTGCATGCAGCGCCCTTACTAAGGTCTAATCGTTATGACGTTGGATATAACATAATTCACATTATGCAGGGTATCCAGCAAATAACCATTAATTAGTGATGTGAGGAAACCTTAACACCACCCTCAGGAACTGGCACATAAGGCGTTTCCTGATCGGTACGGTTCGGATTCTTGTGTGCAGCAATCGCGGTCTTGATACCGAAGAAAATGATGCTATACACCACCAACAGGAACAGAATACTTAAACCCGCGTTGGTGTAGTTATTCACCACGATATGGTTCATGTTAGCAATCTGTTGTGCGGTTAGATCTGTACCACCATCAGCGATTTTCTGCTTGTACTCGTTGGCTAAGAAGAAGAAACCTTCGAGCTGCGGATTATCACTGAACAGTTTCAGACCAAGCGCATAAGTCGTACAGATCAACAACCAAACAGCTGGGATGACTGTAACCCAAATGTACTTGGTACGCTTCATCTTAATCAGAACAACGGTACCCAGTACCAGAGCCACAGCAGCTAGCATCTGGTTAGAGATACCGAACAGCGGCCACAGGCTCTTAACGCCGCCCAATGGATCAACCACACCTTGATACAGCAGATAACCCCACAGACCAACGCAACCCGCAGTACCGATAATACCTGCAATCATTGAATCGGTTTTCTTCAGGAACGGAACAAAGTTACCTAACAAGTCTTGCAGCATAAAGCGGCCAGAACGTGTACCTGCATCTAACGCAGTTAAAATGAACAGTGCTTCGAACAGAATACCGAAGTGATACCAGAAGCCCATATTGGCAGCAGGAATGATCTGATGGAACACGTGAGCAATACCCACAGCCAACGTTGGAGCACCACCAGCACGGTTCAGTACTGAAGGCTCACCAATGTCTTTCGCCGTTTGCAGAATCTCTTCTGGGCTGATAGTGAAGCCCCAAGAGCTCACGGTTGCCGCAGCATGAACGGTCACATCTTTCAAAGATGCCATGATCATTGGCGCATCTTCGGTACCCAAACGGTGCAGATCAGGCATGGTAATGCCCAGCGCCGATGGTGGTGTGTTCATTGCAAAATACAGACCTGGCTCGATGATAGACGCGGCAACCAACGCCATGATGGCAACGAAAGATTCCATCAACATTGCGCCATAACCGATATAACGTGCATCGGTTTCACACGCCAACAGTTTCGGTGTCGTACCAGAAGCAATCAGAGCATGGAAGCCAGAAACCGCACCACATGCAATAGTAATAAACAAGAATGGGAACAGAGTACCCTTCCAGACTGGGCCAGTACCATCAACAAACTGTGTTACCGCTGGCATTTTCAGGTCTGGGTTAAGAATAACGATACCAATCGCTAAACCGACAATAACGCCGATTTTCAGGAACGTTGCCAGATAATCACGCGGTGCCAAGATCAACCATACTGGCAGCAGAGCAGAAACAAAGGCATAACCGATCAACGTATAGGTGATGGTGGTGTCTTTAAAGGTCAGCGCTGGGCCCCAGTAAGGATCATGAGCGATAACGCCACCAAACCAAATAGAAGCAACCAGCAACACGATACCAATCACAGAGACTTCACCCACACGGCCTGGGCGAAGATAGCGCATGTAAATACCCATAAACAGCGCAATTGGTACAGTGGAACAAACAGTGAACACACCCCAAGGGCTTTCGGCCAAGGCTTTAACCACAATCAGTGCCAACACCGCAAGGATGATGATCATGATCAGGAAGCAACCAAACAGCGCGATAGTACCAGGGATTGGCCCCATCTCTTTCTTGATGATTTCACCCAGAGATGCACCATTACGGCGCGAAGAGATAAAGAGTACAAGGAAGTCTTGCACCGCACCCGCTAGCACAACCCCTGCCAGCAACCACAGTGTACCCGGTAGATAACCGACCTGTGCGGCCAATACTGGGCCAACCAGTGGGCCTGCACCTGCGATAGCCGCGAAGTGATGACCGAACAGTACATTTTTATTGGTTGGTACGTAGTTCAAGCCATCATTGTTTACCACCGCTGGTGTGGCACGGGTAGCATCTAACTTCATGACCTTTGTAGCAATATAGAGGCTGTAGTAACGGTACGCCACCAGATACACCGCTACCGAAGCAACGATAATCCATAGCGCACTGATACTCTCACCACGGCGTAATGCAATCACGCCAAGGCAAGAAGCACCAAGTATCCCAACGAGTATCCATGGGATATGCTTTAAAATCCCCTCTAGTTTCATGAGGTATCCTTATTCCAATCTGCAAAAATTTTGAGTGATAAGTCCGGTTATTAGTTAATTCAGGTAAATAGATACCTGTTATCGGACATAGATGTATTGCCTTTCCCAGTGCTAAGGGGCAGCTAATAGGAACATCTCATCATCTCTATTACCCTGTTGGGAAGACATCTAAATTTGAGTCAGCGGTTTAATTCATCAATTGAGCGGTAGGAATTGGCAAGTGAGAGGTTCAAGGGAGGTGGACGACTTTAAGTATTTAAGCAAACTCTGAAGTAAAACCATTTACGAACAACAGACACTCAAAAAGATAAACAACCTTTTATTACTCTGGTTGTTTATCAATTCCCTTTAATCCCGACCTTCATTTACTGAGAAAATAAGATGAATGGCATCATCATCCCAACAAGCATGTATCGCTCTGATATCACCAAAATCAACGAATAATGGCAGTGATTTAAACCAATCAATCCACTCATTGTACAAGGGACTATTCTCAACTATTTCGTCTAAAAATAACTGATGTTACCGGTGGCTATTGCCCGTATGCGGACACAAAGGCTGCTTGGTTTCTGGATGTCTCATTGCCCACCCTACAACTTGTGGTTCTCCCTCAGACAATAAGAAGAGGTGCTTGTGAATATTTTCCTGGCTTATAAGAAAAAATGAAAATTGCGACCATCTAAAGACGACGCCTTGTTAACAAGGTTTAGGTATTCGTACTTGCTTTTCCCTCAGCGAAACCAGGATCACCCTACCGTCTTGATACACGACATATCAGATTGTTCTCCAAAGGAAATACAACTATTTTTAACTAATAATAAAGATTGGCTTAATAAATGCTTGCTAATTAATCTACTAGCCACCAAATTATTCATTAGCATTACTAATGAATTTTATTTTTATAAACACACTATGTTCTTTCACAGGAGAAAAGTATGGTTGATGTATCAAAAAAAGAGAGTCAGGAGCATGATTCTGACTTCATGTTTACACCGATCCCCATCGAGCATCGGCGTGAAACTTGGAAGCAAGTCCTTGTTTGGATTGGTTTTGGCTATGTTGCAACAGGCCTATTCATTGGAGGTGCTCTAGCTGGTGTAGGCGGAACACCAGGAATGTCCTTTCCTATGGCGCTGCTCGCTATTGCTATCGGTATGGGCACACTCTTTATCTTAACGTCTCTACTTGGCGTTATGGCACAGAAAACAGGACTAAGTCTTGCCCTACTGAGTCGCTACTCTTATGGTGCATTTGGTGCAAATTTGCCCATGCTGGCTATGGGCCTGCTAACGCTAGGTTGGTTTGCTGCCATAACGGGCATGGTTGGTGATATCTGGGGCTCTTTCCTTGGTAATCCTACGGGGATTACCGTTTTCGATCCCTCTGCCTATGGCTACAAAGGGGTACCTATTACCTTTGAAGTCTTTCTTTCCTGCATTATCGCTGGCTTGCTCTTTACCTATACCTCTTTACACGGCATTAAAGGGTTAGAGATTATCGCCATTCCGGTATCCCCTATTATTATGATCATTGCCGTAGTAACCGGTATAGCCATGCTGAAAGAAGGCGGTGGCCTGACTGTTTTTATTGAAAACTCTAATAAAAATGAAGGGCTTCACCTCTCTACCGCTGTGACAATGGTGATAGGCAGTTGGATAGCCGGATCCGTCATGGGTATTGATTTATTTCGTTTTAATAAAACGGTGAGTGCTGTTTTTTGGGGCGCTGCGGCCTGTTTTATTTTTACCAATCCACTATTAAATGTCGTCGGATATATCGGCACCATGACCGTCGGTATTCCCAACTACATTAGTTGGATGATAGAAAAAAGCTTCCTACTCGCCTTACTGGGTGTAATTACTTGGACGCTGTCTCTGTGGACAACCAACGATGCAGAGCTTTACTGCAACTCCCTCTACACAGGACCAGTACTGAAATCTGTCGGCTTTACCGTTAGTAAAAATAAACTCGTTCTCACTGCCGGTATTCTTGGCACTATTCTCGGCTCAATTGGTTTTTATCAAATCTTCTTTGCTGACTTCATTAACTATTTAGGCATTATGGCACCACCACTGGCTGGCCCACTTCTGGCAGATTATTATCTAGTGAAAAGAGGCCGCTACGCATTAGAACAGCTAAATACTCTGCCATACTTAAACTTAGCTGGTATCTTGAGCGCGTTGGTAGGTATGTCATTAGGCCTTGCGATGGCGTTGCTGAATATTCTATCCAACTGGCCAACAGGCTTATTAGCGCTTTTCGCAACGATTATCTTTTATCTCGTGTTACATCGCGTCTTAAATATCAAATCTAAATAAGTGCACTAAACCAGGGGACAACATAATGAAAAAAGTCATTTTAAATGAATTTAATACCGCAGAGTTAACCCACTTGTTTAACAACAACGGTATAGACAGTGCCATTACGATCTTTGGTAGCTGTGAAAGCCACGGCCCTCATCTCCCGCTAGGCCCAGACCTCTTTGTTCCAACAGAGGTCGCCAAACGTGCGGCCCAGCGTTTGGACAAAACTATCGTCGTTCCTGGCGTCCCTTTTGGTACTTCGATGCATTACAACTCAACCCCAATGGCGATCAACATCCGCTTCGAAACCGTCATCGCCATTGCCGAAGATATGTTCGAGAGCCTCATTCAGTACGGTATTAAACATATCCTCGTTCTGAATGGTCACGACGGAAATATTCCCTCTCTCGACATCGCACAGCGCAAGGTAAAAGCTCGCCATCATGATGTTGTTTTCGCCTTTATCCCTGCTTGGTGGTCGGTTATCGGTGATCGCTTAGACAAAGATTTCTTCGCAGAGTGGGAAGGGTTAGGCCATGGTGGCGAAGGTGAGTCATCAATTACCGCCGCCGTCTGCCCAGACCTATGTGACCTAAGCACTGCGGTTCGCCAAATGCCGAAAGACAGCATCCAACATAGTAAAAACGTTCAGATTATGTGGGATATTTCCGAGGTATCCAAAACAGGTGCGACTGGCGACCCGAGCCATGCCAGCATTGAAAAAGGGCAAAAAATGTTAGATGCCCTGGTGGATTTAGTTGTGGACAGTATCAAAGACTTGGAAAAAACAGACTGGAATTATGATCTCCGAACCAAATAACGTTTTGGTTATCAACGTCATTAATCATAAATAATCATTATGGGGAGAGATCGCTCTCCCCCATTTTATCGACTATCGCCATGAGCGATGAAATTACTCGTCAAAAAACCAGTATCCCTGATTTATCAACTCAGTCAGCTCAGACAAAAAAGCTGGATTCTCTAGCGCCATTCCCAACTCTTTTTTACCGACAGTAGTATAGCGGCAAAGCGCATCAGCAGCTTTAGGCTCAACCGTGGTTAGTGGCTCGCTATTAACGAAGAAACTGTTGCCAATATTTAGAACCCGTAAACCGCTCAGGCGCGTTAAAACTTCGTCACCTAACAGCGCATCGAGAACTTCATCTGGCTCATAAGGCGGCTCGGCTGGCGCGATATCCAACTCATGACGCGGCGTGGTCGTAAACCGTCCCAACCACTGTTTAAAATCTTCTGGCTGATTTAGCATATCGATCATCATTCCGCGCAGGCGGTCGACTTCATAGTCTTCAATACGCCCTACGTGCTCACGGCAGGTTAAATCAGGGTCGCTATAGTGCTCTCCGCCAAGATCGTGTTCCAGCGCATAATCGGCAAAGTTACTGATTAAATCCCTACCGTTTGGCCCACGAAAACCAACGGAGTAGTTAAGCGCGGTTTCATGGGTGAAACCATCGTGTGGGAATCCCGGTGGAATATAAAGAATATCGCCCGGTGCTAAATCTTCGTCGATAATCGGTGTAAAAGGATCAACATGTAACAGTGCAGGATGTGGGCAGAACTGACGCATAGGCAATTTATCCCCGACACGCCAACGGCGGCTTCCCATCCCTTGAATGATAAAGACATCGTATTGGTCGATATGCGGGCCAACACCACCACCTGGCACAGAGAAGGAGATCATCAAATCGTCTAAACGCCAATCCGGCAATACACGGAACGGGCACACTAACTCTGCAGACGGTGCATGCCAGTGATTCACTGCCTGAGCCAGCAGTGACCAACCTGTTTCACCCAAACCATCAAAATGCTCGAATGGGCCGTTGCTGGCCTGCCACTCGCCATTCTTTTGGCTCACTAAACGGCTATCGACCTCCTGTTCCATCGCCAACCCAGCCAACTCATCTGGCGTAATAGGATCAACAAAATTGGGAAACGCGTTCTTTAATACAACAGGTTGTTTCTGCCAGTATTTCTCTAAAAATTCTGGCCAGTTTAGATTGAGTTGATAAGCCATACATTGACACCAATAGGAAGATAAACGGGCTTGAGTATAAAGAGGTTAACGGCAGGGTTGCTTTGTTATGGGTCAAGGATGATGTTGAATCAGCCCAAAGGAGAAAATCAAATTAGCGGGTAATAAAAGAAGAATAAAAAGAAAAGTAAAAACGGCGCGCCATACTCTATACAGCAGTACGGCACGCCGAATAACCAAAGAGACTCAATGCGTGTTAACGGATAAACGCTTTGTCATCAATGACCCGTAACGGATCGATATCACTCTCTTTCTTGATGACCAACCCTGTCTCTGAACGCACACATACGCCGCCATAGTGACCGCCGACAGTGAAAGCACAAAGCTGAACATAACGCCCTGCGACTTCAGGTAAGCACCACAGTTGCTGGTAGATATTTTTCTGTTCAGCAAACTTACCGAATGTTTCATCCAACACTCGCTCTTCGTTACTTATCAAGCCAATGTTATTACCACATCGCCCCGCTATCGGTTTCACTGCATAACCGCTCTGTTCCAGCTCTGCATTCAGTTCAAAATCTGCATCCAGCAGATAACGATGATGAGGGAACAGTGACCATAGCACGGGCAAAATCGCTTTGTTGCTTGGAATAACTGTCCATAGTGGCTCAAAGACCATGACTTCAGGACGTAACAGTACATCTATCAGACGAACGCTGTTTTTCGGGTGACCAGTGCGGATAGGTAATGCAGCATGTTCAGCTTCGCTTTCATCGCGCAGCTGATCCAGCGCGGTTTCCCATGCCCAAGTTTTCCACACGCAGCTTACAGGACGATGATCGCCATCAACCAACTGACCCGATGCATCCCAATGTAGCTCATCCAGACCATGCAGGATCTTGCTCTCAAAACCTGCTTTGGTTAGCGCACGCTGCATAAACTGGGCGTGATAGCTTTCTTCAGCATCATGATCTTGAAGAATGTGCACAAATGGCGTTGCATCGCTGTGTCTCCACGTACTCGCCAACGCATCCAGCAAATACTCTCCCGGATCATCGCCCAGCACATCACCAGCCTGCCGCGCCCATTCACCTAAAATCAGGCCAGTTTCCGCATGGCATGATGCCGAATCTGCATTGTATTCATAGACTTTTAGCCCACGCTCATCCATGCAAAAATCTAAACGGCCTGTGATCATATGGTGACGGCGACGTTGCCAAGACAAACGCAAACGTGGCCACAGTGCTTCAGGTATATCAAACAGCGCCAACAGGCTGTCATCCTTAAGCACTTTGTCTGTGGCATGCAGATACATTAGATGCAACTCATTGGTTGCATGAATCAACTCCTGTTCGGCACTACGAGAAATAGAGAAGTAGCGATACGGATCAGCATTAAACATATGGCCACCGTTCGCTTGAACGTACGTATGTTGTAGCGGTTCCTGTTCGTCTAACCAAGACCCCGCAAACTGCCCGCTATTGGTGACGTTCTCGCTGTGAATTGCCAGATATGGCGCAGAAATTTTCGGCTGAGGCAGGCTATAACTCGCGTCTGCCGTTTGGATCATCCAACCCAAAATTTCAGTGTTATCGAAGGTATCTTGAATAACATATTTACCGTCTCGCTGAACCAGCGGCAGCTCACGCGTCCACTGCTGCCCTGCCGGTAACGGGTGATGAATGACATTTTGTTCAACAACGCGAACTTTACCCTCTAGCACTTGGGTAATAATGGCAACATGGCCTGTATGTTCAAACTCCCCACCTTGCTGCCAGATAAGCAAAGAACCCGCAACAGGCGGGCGCTCACAACCATTAGCAAAGGCCTGCAACGGCAGGATATTGTCGTTTACAACTTGGCGCAGATAACGCAGCGAGAAAATCTCATACGCCATTCTGACATCAGTAAAAACCGTTCCATAGTTGAGATAAAGAAAGCGGCGGGCGAACTCAACACACTGCCACTTGTAGCCCATGTACTCTTTATTCAGATAGTTTCTGAATGAGGCATCATCCATCTGCTCTCGGTTTTCAAGGGTGTCATAGTCTGAGGAGTAAATTGCTACGCCACCGGGGGCATAGCCTAACAACGTACCGAAAGGGGAGTGTTTTTCTGACGTGTTTACACACATAGTGGAAGCCTTACGCGAGTGTCATTATCGCAACAACAGTTGGGGTGAAAATTTATCTTATAGCTACTAGCAAATGCTCATTGGATTACCAGTAAATAACGCACGGACCGCTTTTTCTATCACCATCTGATGAGCGGGGTGGTGAATATGATAGCACTCTTGATGAGATGGAAAAGATGAATTAGGCAATGGGTGAATATCACATGTTAGATAAAACCAGCCAGCTCCTGCAGAAGAAAATACCACTTTTAGTCTTGCGCATTACACAATACTTTGACATGCAACACATTTATAACATATCTATTTACGATATATTGATTATTAACATATATGTAATGCATAGGGACATGGTATGAAAAATAAAATGGTTGGTTTCTTTGTCATCATTTTCTTCTTTTGGATTTTTGCGAAAGACGATAAACCACAAACAAACAGCACAGAACCAATCCCAGAATCTAACTCACCATACCCCCTTCTCTCTCAAGTTTCCATTCAGGATCTAGCGCCAAAGGGAAAAGAAGAAGAAGCAAAAACGCTTTATATCAATGCAGATACGCTAAAAGTACGCAGCACTCCAAACGGTAATGCTATTGAATCCTTAAAACGAGGAACTCAAGTAAAAGTGTATGAACAGCGCTCATCATGGAACAGAATAAGTACCGTTTCAGAACAAGAACGCTGGGTACACTCCAACTATTTATGTGAAACAGATGAATGTTACACAAAAAAAACAATATCCCAACCCGCATCCCCCCCAAAACAAAAACAAACTGAACAACCATCAGCGCCTAAATATTCTCGTTCTCAACCAAGAAGCTATTACGGTTCTTCCTGCCCTTGCTCTTCGAACAACATATGCATAGGCCCCCGGGGAGGACGTTACTGTATTACTTCTGGGGGAAATAAACGCTATGGTGTTTAGTTTCTTAAGCATCGCTTTTTCATATTTAGCTATAGCTTAATTTTGTTGCCCTAGCAGGATGAATTTCATCAAGAGAACAGCTATAGCTATTCAATAATTTAAATCTACTTTTCACTAGTTTTACAATGGAGGCTCGTTGATTTCTCATGAAATAAGCCATATCAACATGAGAATTTGAACCCCACTGGGCAGTTTAATATTTGGTACTGAAAGGGAGCAACCTCTTTACTTCTTAATATGAAAAGGAACTTTTAATGAAACAAGCAAACCCTTCTTTGGCTAAGTGGCTGCCCCCCCTTTTTCAGGGGTGGCCACGCAATATTATATGGGCCATAGATACAGCAACAAAGATAAACAGTGAGTTAGCGCTCAAAACCGAAAATACGCTTACCTTTCATATCTCAGTGTCAAATAAGTAGGTTCCCAATGACAACAGCAATCAATCAGAAGTTACAGGTCAGCCGCAAAGAACTGCTGGATATTGGGCTTCGTAATAATATGCTCAACTTCCGCAAAACCGCTAGAACCCTGATGGTGGTGGATGAATTATCCGAGGAAATATTTAACATCCTCTATCGCCAAGAAAAAACGATGACTTTCTCTCCGATGATACGCAAGAAACAAGCTGAAGACGAAGTTGGCAGTAACGAGGAATTGCTACCTGATTTGGATAACCTAAACTGGACCAGAGTTTTTATTGAGCCTGATAGGGTGGAAACAGACAAGTCTCGCCACTATCTGGATACCCGACTACAGACTACTCTCTCTGATGAGGACCTGTTCCTTCAGCTATTGAGAATACATACTGAAGCTAAAGGATTCATCGAAGAACAAGGCGTGAACACACTGTTCCTCGCTCTTGGCTTCCTACATTGGTACGAAACGGACAGCTCCGAAAACCTACGTAAGGCACCCTTACTATTGTTACCAGTTAGCCTTGAACGCAGCAGTACCAAAGATGCCTTCAAACTGAAGTATTCAGGTGATGAGCTCATGGCAAACCTTTCACTGATTGCCAAGCTCAAGACTGATTTCGGCTTGGATATGGATTCCGATGCATTCGAGGAAGATAGCTTCATAACAGATGAGAACAGCCTCGAGCGCTTCTATGGCAGTGTTGCTGATGTGGTCAGTAAGCAGAGTCGCTGGAAAGTCGACAATAACGAGATATCTTTAGGCTTTTTCTCCTTTGGCAAATTTTTAATGTTCAAGGATTTAGATCCAAGAAGTTGGCCTAATGAGAAGCAGCCAGGTGAAAATTCTGTGATGAAGCGCCTGCTTGGCTCTGGCTTCAGCGATATAGAAGCAGCGTATTCAGAAGGTGTAAATATAGACTCCATAATCAAACCAGGTGATGTGCATTTTGTAAAGGATGCCGATAGCAGCCAGACTGAAGCAATTTTGGAAGTGCGCGAAGGGGCCAATCTGGTTATTCAGGGGCCACCAGGTACAGGTAAGTCACAGACTATTACTAACATCATAGCGGAGTTAGTCAGCCAGAAAAAAACAGTGCTGTTTGTTGCTGAAAAAATGGCAGCACTTGAAGTGGTTAAACGTCGTCTGGATGAAAGCCATCTGGGTGATGCCGTTCTTGAGTTGCACAGCCACAAATCCACCAAACAGTCGGTACTCAAAGAGTTAGACCGGACTTTAGAGCAAGGAAGGCCACTAACTAAAGTAGGAGAAGAAGACCTTGCCAGTTTAAAAGAGCTACAAGACAGCCTCAATCAATACTGTGAAACGGTGAGTTCTTCGGCAGGCGCAAGCGGATTACCTTTTGTTGACGTACTTGGTCGTTATCTGAAACTCAAACGCATTTATGCCGAATTACCCGTCATTCCTTTTACGCCTATGGCAACGTGGAGCCATGCCGAACTACAAAAGCGACGTGAGTTAGTTAATGAGCTGGTTCTACATTTGGAGGAAATGGGACGCCCTGACCAAAGCGTCTTCTGGGGAAGTGACCGGACATTCTTTTCGCCTATCGAACAGAGCACCGCTAATAATGCACTGCAATTGGCAAGCTCGCATCTCAATGCATTACAGTCGTCTGCGACTGCACTCTCTGAACGGTTAATGTTGACTCAACCCGCCACCCTAGCAGACATTGATATTGTGTGCCGAGCTGCGCGTCGTGCAGCCGAAGCGCCAAGGCTCGAAGGCGTGCAACTCTCTACGGGTGAATGGCAGTCAAGACGTGATGTTATTCGCGAGTTGTTGGATGCAGGTACACGTATGACAGCTTGCCGCACTACGCACAGTAGCGATTTAATTGACGTGGCTTGGGAACAAGACCTGTTAGAGGTCAGACAACACCTTTCAGTTTATGGTGACAAATGGTGGAGAGTATTTTCGGGGCGTTTTCGTGCAACACGTGCGCGTCTACAGGGCCTTTCCCAAAAGAAATTACCTAAGGCCAATACAGGTATGCTGGAATTGGTTGATTCAATCCTTACCTATCAACAAAACAAGAAAGTTTATGACCAGCATGAAGTCTTGGGCAGTGCACTTTTTGGTGCTCAATGGCAACGTCAGAAAACTGATTGGCCAGTGCTCGAACACTTAAGTAATTGGGTTATCAAGTTGCATGACGACCTAGGAAATGGGCAAATTCCAAAAGGCATTATTGCCTTTTTAGCGGGGCATTCCGATGCCACTGGCCTTGGCGATTCGGTAACCGAAATAGAACAACATATTGTCGGGTTAGATAAAGCATTACATAGCACGCTGGATATTATCGGGATGCAAACAGCAAATACCAATACCGATGTCAGAAAACTCGTTTTAACCACCCTTGGTGAACGTTTACACCTGTGGCAGGAGAGTCTGACCGCGCTTTATCACATAGCTCGATTCAATGTGTTATCAGGACAGCTACGCGAAATTAAGTTGGACGATTTGCTGGAGATTGCCATCAGCAGTGATAGCCCAAGGCAATTAACGGATATTTTAGACCTATCTTGGTATTCCGGCCTAGTGCAGAAGGTATATGCAGAGAACCCTGTACTACAACAGTTTGATCGGATTAAACATGATCACCAGATCGCGCGTTTCAGGTTGCTTGATCTAGCCTCACTCAATCATGCACAAACACATTTGGCTAAACAGGTTTGGGAAGAAATGCCCAATATCAATCAACCTGGTGAAATGGCTATATTACGGACCGAGCTGAACAAAAAACGCCGTCATATCCCAATCAGACAACTGATTGATAAGGCCGGTCGGGCGATCCAACAGATTAAACCTGTCTTCATGATGAGCCCTATGTCGATTGCAAATTTTCTTCCGCCAGGAAAAGTAGAGTTCGACGTTGTCGTATTCGACGAGGCCTCTCAGGTAAAAGCAGTTGATGCATTCGGTGCAATTCTGCGTGGTAAGCAGGTCGTTGTGGTCGGAGATACTAAACAAATGCCCCCTACCGACTTCTTCAACCGTGATTTCGAACTAGACGACGACGAGGCTGAAACCTCCAATATTGAAAGTATTCTGGGTATGTTTAAGGCAGCCGGGAGCCATGAGCGTTATCTCCGCTGGCATTACCGAAGCCGTCACGAGTCGTTGATTGCTGTCTCCAACGCTGAGTTCTATGACAACAAGCTTGTAGTATTCCCATCTGCTGGACAACATCTACACGCCAGTGGAGTCAAATTTAACTACTTACCAGATGCGTTATACGATAGAGGGCGAACTCGTACCAATAAAGGAGAGGCGAAAGCAGTTGCGCAGGCAGTGATACACCACGCTATTCATACACCAGAGCTATCTCTGGGTATCGCAACATTCAGCGTAACGCAGCGCGACCTCATTCAAGTTGAAGTCGAATTACTACGCCGACATATGCCTGATTCTGAATCATTTTTCATGATGCATGACAATGAACCGTTCTTTGTAAAGAATCTAGAAAACATCCAAGGTGATGAACGAGATACAATTTTTATCAGCATTGGTTATGGTCGTAATGAATCTGGACGGATAGCCAAGGAGTTTGGCCCTTTAAACCGTAAAGGTGGAGAGCGCAGACTCAATGTTCTGATTACTCGCGCTAAACTATCAATGCAGGTGTTTTGTAACTTTAGAGCTGAAGAACTTGAGCTTGATGCAAATATCAATCATGGCGTAAAGGCTTTAAAAAACTTTCTTAAGTATGCAGAAACAGGTGAGCTTGAAGTCGCTCGGGAGACAGGAAAAGCCGCAGACTCCCCCTTCGAACTGGAGGTAATCGAAGCATTACGTGAGCACAACTATGAAGTTGAACCGCAGGTAGGTACTGCTGGGTACTTTATCGATATAGCAGTCAAGGACCCTGAGTATCCAGGGCGCTATATTCTAGCTATTGAGTGCGATGGTGCTACTTACCATAGTTCACGCTCTGCACGCGATCGTGACCGCTTACGTCAAGGTGTACTGGAAGGGCTGGGCTGGAATTTCCACAGAATCTGGAGCACCGATTGGTTCCGTAATCCACAGCAGGAAATAACACGTGCAATAGCAGCGATTGAAGCAGCCAGAACCAAAATTACTGAGGGGCGAAATACGATTGAGACAGTGCCAGAGCTAAAGCATGAAATTGTTCGAGGGGCCCCCTCGGAGGAACCTGTACCTAGTATGAGCCAGCCATATGTGAAAACTAGACTGGCTCCTGCGGCATCGCTCACTGAATTGCATCAAGAAAAGACGGAGAGATTGATGCAAATGATTCGAGCAGTTGTTGACGTTGAGGCACCAGTACATACCAGCGAAGTCACACGACGCCTTCTAGAATCATTTGGCGTTACTCGTGCTGGAGCGAGAATTACTGCGGCAGTCGCAGATGCCATTCATCACGGCACAAAACAAAATCTGTTCCGTTCAAAAGGTGATTTCTTATATTCCACTGTAAATATAACGATCCCCATTCGTAATCGCGCCCATATGGAGTCAGCAGAACGAAAATTGGAATGGGTGGCACCTGAAGAAATTGACCAGGCTTTACTAGAAACGATAACTCTCGGATTTTCGATGAGTCGTGAGGATGCCATTTCTGGCGCATTAACTCTCTTGGGCTTTGGACGTGCGACCGCGAAAATGTCGCAATCACTTGAGGAAAGAATTAGCAAGCTTGCCACAAAGAGACGTTTACACGTTATTAGTAATATAGTTACGACTTCGGATGTTTCTGCCTAAGTGTGAATGGGACGTAATTGTGACACCTCTTTTATTTTGCTACTGACACTCTTTAAGCCCCCCAAAAGTTGGACATCAACTTTTGGGGGGCTTAAAGAGATCGCTTATATGTATTAGCTCAGACCTGATCTGACAGATTGCAGGAGCCTTCAGATTCCTTTTGAGTCCTGCAATCTATCAACGTGTGACTACGTGTGTTTTAAATATCGGCAAGTCCCAAGAACCGCCTGCGCTGATCAACCGACAACGTCCGGTATTTTTTGAAAAACTAGGAACGAAATGTGCACCATCCCATACCCATTCTTCAGAACTCCAGCAATCCCCCAAACCTCGCCCTTTCATGGCAAACCCGATGACACCATCATCATAAGATGTTGCACTGTCAGTCACCATCTCTGGAGGTGATGTCATATCATTGCTAATAACTAAAGACATACTGCCGCTGTTATATGCCCCTGTCCAACAAGGAACCATGACCAAAGATTGTGTTTCATTGAGGTTGGCGATTTGCCAGTTTTCTGCGACTTGCTCATCATTGCACTCTTTAAAATCGGTGATGAACTTCATCAATCCCGGTTTAATCAGTGCCTTTTCCTGTTGAGTCAGGTCCCTACTTTCTTTATCGCGTACCACCGCTTTGATAATCTCCGGCAGTGGGACAGGCATCTTGACACCAGACTCGCTGTTGCTTCCTTTTTTCATGAACGCACCAATAGTGCCAACTCTGCCTTGAACATCATCCATTTTCAGCAG
The DNA here is from genome assembly GCA_000307305.1 of Enterobacteriaceae bacterium B14. Classification (GTDB taxonomy): domain Bacteria; phylum Pseudomonadota; class Gammaproteobacteria; order Enterobacterales; family Enterobacteriaceae; genus B14. The sequence goes on along the minus strand of DF158882.1, from coordinate 721,376 downwards.
CACCGCGCTAGAGCCCGCACCTGAAAAAATGTATTCATTAACCTTGTCTTTAAAGCTGATTTTACTGTCTCGACTCAGTGCCTGCTTAAAGGCATTAAACTGCCTATCATTCATTTGCCAAGAATCATTCTCTGCTGTCAGTAATTTACCCTGCGACTGGTTATCTATAAGCAGTAATGGACTCCCCGGTTCTTTACTTGCTATATCACCATCATAGTCTGCAAGCGTCACCCGATTAGTGATTGGTGTTGATGGCCCCGCTTCTCGAGTAATGAGAACGGTTGCGGCAGGATCAACATCATCTTCGGAGTAGCCAGCTGCGCGGCAGGTCAGAGTGTTATCGCAAATCAGGTCCCAGTCTTTATACGAGAAGCTAACTGAGCCCGTTGGCGGTGTAGCATGAGCACCAAGTGATATCACCAACGCCAAACCTGCCATACAAGACCGAGCCGTAAATTTATTGAGCTGTGTGGGAAGATGATTCTGGTTAGTCATAATCCATCCATATTAAAATATGTTTTTGTTTGCACAGTGAAAAACTGGCGCTTAATACCGTGAGACATCGCCTCTTACAGAGACGCTCATCGCTGATACTCTCTCATTCATTAAAGCAGAAAGTGAAGTTCATCTCATTGACCACCAATGACGGATTGCGGGAGCCTTTAGCTTCCTTTCTGGGTCCTTCTGTCTAAATCTGTCAGCGTGTGACTACCTGCGTTTTTAACAGCGGCAAGTCCCAAGCCCCTCCCACGCTGATCAACCGACAACGTCCCGTATCTCTTGAAGCACTAGGAACGAAATGTGTGCCATCCCATACCCATTCTTCATAGCTCCAGCAATCCCCCAAACCTCGCCCTTTCATGGCAAACCTGATGACGCCATCATCATAAGATGTTGCGCTGTCAGTCACCATCTCTGGAGGTGAAGACATATCATTGCTAATAACAAAGTATGTACCACCGCTGTTATATGCCCCCATCCAACAAGGAACCATGACCAAAGATTGCTTTTCATTGAGGCTGGCGATTTGCCAATTTTCTGCGACCTGTTCACCATCGCACTCACTAAAATCAGCGATATGTTTCATCAATACCGGTTTAATCAGCGCCGTTTCCTGTTGGGTAAGCCCTCTGCTTTCTTTATCGCGCACCACTGCTTTGACAATCCTTGGCAGTGGAACAGGCTTTTTTGCGCCAGACTCGCTGTTGCTCCCCTTTTTCATAAGCGCACCAATAGTGCCTCCTCGACCTTGAACATCATCCATTTTCAGTAGCACCGCGCTAGAGCCTGCACCTGAAAAAATGTATTCATTAACCTTGTCTACAAAGCTGATTTTACTGTCTCGACGCAGTGCCTGCTTAAAGGCATTAAACTGCCTATCATTCATTTGCCAAAGACCATTATATGCTTCCAGTAATTTGCCCTGTGACTGGTTATCTATCAGCAGTAAAGGCTCTCCCGGCGCTTTACTTGCTGTCTCACCATCATAGTCTGCAAGCATCACTCGATTAATGACAGGTGTAGATGGCCCCGCTTCTCGGGTAATCAGAACCGTTGCAGCAGGATCAATATCCTCTGCGGAATAACCAATTGCGCGGCAAGTTAGAGTGTTGTCGCAAACCAGATCCCAGTCTTTATGTGTAAAACTAACATAGTCAGTTGGCGGTGTAGCATGAACACCAAGTGATATCACCAACGCCAAACCTGCCATACAAGACCGAGCCGTAAATTTACTGAACTGTGTGGAAAGATGATTCTGTTTAGTCATAATCCATCCATATTAAAATATGTTTTTGTTTGTACAGTGAAAACTGGCGCTTAATACCGTGAGATATCGTCTATTACAGAGATACTCATCGCCGATACTCTCTCATTCATTAACGCAAATATTGGATCCGTTCATTTGTACAACAAACTTCTCCTATCTTACTAACACAACCGTGAGTTGATTTAAAATAATACGACCATGGGCCAAAATGGTAGGATACTGTTCTCAAGCTAAGGATTGCTCAGATACTTATTTGTTTTTAACACTATTCAACACTCTCTTTTCTGGGTTAATCACTATGCTATCCATCTCTTCTCTTCAGCGGGTCCCCGTCAGCTTTTTTGGTATTGTTCTTGGGGTTTTTGGGCTAGGGAGCGCATGGCGTTATGCCGCTACATTGGGCTTTGGGCCATCTTGGTTAGGTGAGTCGCTGATCTTTTTAGGGAGCTTGATTTGGCTCACACTCAGTCTGATTTATGTCTGGCGGTGTTTAGTCACACCACATGTAGTACGTGACGAATTTCTGAATAATAACCAGTTTAGCTTTATCAGCCTGTTTCCTGCGGGCGGCGTATTGGTGTCGATTGGCCTACATCCCTATCACCTTGTTCTCGCAAATTCGTTAATGATTGTTGGGTCTATAGGGCAACTTTTTTTCTCTGCATGGCGCTGTGCCCCGCTTTGGCGCGGTGAGTTTGTTTCAGAGTCCACCACCCCGGGGTTTTATTTACCCACGGTGGCCGCTAATTTTATTTGTGCTATGGCATTTGGTACTTCGGGCCATCACGATATCGGCGCTATGTTTCTCGGCGCTGGTCTGATTTCATGGATAACGTTAGAACCGGCAATCATCCATCGATTACGCACTAAGCCCGCACTCCCCATTCCTGCTCGTGGGGTGATAGGTATCCAACTCGCCCCCGCTTTTGTCGCCTGCTATGCGTGGTTGTGCGTCAATGGCAATCATTTTGACCTCTTCGCCTTACTGCTGCTGGGTTATGGCCTATTGCAGTTATTTTTTATGTTAAGACTCGTTCGATGGTTTTTTGCCGGTGGTTTTAGCGCTGGCATGTGGGCTTTTTCATTCGGGTTATCGGCAATGGCAAATGCGTCACTCCGGCTGGTGCATACCGAGCGGGGCATGGATATGCAGGTGTTATCGTGGGTTTTATTTACGCTAGCGAATGTTTTGTTGATTGGGTTGATGGTGAAGACGCTGTCTCTGTTATTGCGTGGGAAGTTGATTCCGGCGAAATAAAGAGCGCGTTGATTATTGAGAGGATAGTGTGGAACCCCTATCGGCCCCACCCTATTATTCACCCATGTTACGGCTAAAGTTACGAATATCTACGCCAGATTTTTGCGGTATAACTTGGCCTGACGTGCGCCGGTCTCGACTATTTTTCCTGTTTCTTCAAACATGGTTGTGCCATACCGGATAATGGCAAAACGCGGCGAAAGGATGATGTGGGCAAATGATGTGTCCAATATATAGTCACTAAGCCATTTGGAGTTGGCCAGTCCAAAACATCGAAGCTGTCGCAGCTGAAAATGGCTTTCCCAGGCATGAATCGGCAGGCTCGCCGCTAGCAAGGCGCTCTTATCAAACGTACAATCAAGACTCTAAAATAGCCCTTTTCAAAAAAGAATTGCCTCCAACAGGACTTATAGTGAATAAACAACAACTTGCGTCAAAAATCTGGGAATCCGCCAACCAGATGCGCTCTAAAATTGAAGCGAATGAATATAAAGATTACATACTCGGCTTTATCTTCTATAAATACCTTAGCGACCAACTGGTAGAGTTTGTCACCAAACAGGGGATGACACCCAAAGATATCAAAGCCCTCAATGAAGAAGACGCCGACATCGTTGAATATGTGCAAAGCAACTTGGGCTACTTTATTGCCTACGATAATCTGTTTTCTACATGGATTGATCCAACATCCGAATTTAATGAATCTAATGTACGAGATGCGCTCTCGGCTTTTAGCCGTTTGATTTCGCCGACTTACAAAAAATTGTTTGAGGGCATTTTTACCACCTTAGAAACCGGTTTAAGCAAGCTGGGTGAAAGTGCCGGCAAACGTACCAAAGCCATCAGTGACTTACTACACTTGATCAAAAGCATCCCCATGAATAGCAATCAAGGGTATGACGTACTGGGCTATATTTACGAATACCTGATTGAGAAATTTGCCGCCAATGCCGGTAAAAAGGCAGGTGAGTTTTACACGCCTCATGAAGTTTCGGTACTGATGTCGAACATCATCGCCCATGAGTTAAAATACAAAGATACCATCAAAATTTACGACCCCACTTCTGGCTCGGGTTCATTGCTGATCAATATCGGTGAAGCATTCGAGAAATACGCTAAAAACAAAGACAGCATCACCTATTACGCGCAAGAGTTAAAAGCTAATACCTACAACCTTACCCGTATGAACCTCATCATGCGCGGTATTAAAGCCAGCAATATTAAAACCCGTAATGGCGATACCTTGGAAGAGGATTGGCCGTATTTTGATGAAAGTGATCCTCAAGATTCCTATTACGCCTTGTATGTCGATGCCGTGGTATCCAATCCACCATACTCACAAAACTGGGATCCTAGCTTTAAAGACAGCGATCCCCGTTATTCACGTTTTGGTCTAGCTCCCAAAACCAAAGCCGATTTTGCTTTTTTACTGCACGATCTCTATCACCTAAAACCCGATGGCATTATGGCCATCGTACTCCCTCATGGTGTCTTGTTCCGTGGTGGTGAAGAAGGTGAAATTCGCAAGCAACTCATTGAGCAAAATCACATTGATACTGTTATCGGTTTACCGGCCAATATCTTTTTTGGTACTGGCATTCCCACGGTAATTTTGATACTCAAGCAAAAACGCCAAAACACCGATGTATTAGTGGTCGATGCCTCCAAGCACTTTATGAAAGAAGGTAAAAGTAACAAACTGCAAGCCAGTGATATCAAGCGCATTACTGATGCGGTGATTAACCGTGAAAGTATCGACAAATTCTCACAGCTGGTAAGCAAGCAAACCCTGCGCGACAACGGCTACAACCTTAATATACCGCGCTATGTCGATTCCTCTGCGCCAGCACCAAGCTGGGATTTACACGCCACCATGCTCGGCGGTATCCCCAACAGCGAAATTGCCGAACTGCATCCTTTTTGGCAAGCCTTCCCGCAATTGCACGGTGCCCTGTTTAAGCCCAAATCCGCCGCTTACAGTGAGCTGGCCATTGCCAAACAAGACGTCAACGCCAGCATTAGCGGGCACCCGCAAGTATTAGCGTTTATCAGTGCCTACAACCAAGCTTTCGATGGCTTTGATGATCAGCTAAACGCTCAGTTAATACAAAACTGGCAAAGCGTACAGCGTAACCAACAAGAGGCTACATTAAGTGCCGAGCTATTTGCTCGTTTAGCCCCGATTGCCTTAATCGATAAATACCAAGCTTATCAATTTCTAAATAACCAATGGCAAGTCATTAGCGCCGATTTAGAAATGATGCAAACCGAAGGCTTTGCCGCCACCAAACAAGTTGACCCGAATATCGTCATCAAGAAGAAAGACGGCAAAGACACCGAAGTACAAGATGGTTGGAAAGGCCACATATTGCCCTTTGATCTAGTACAACAAACTTATTTAAGTGATGACTTACAAACTCTAGCAACTCAAGAAACCCGTCTGGTGGAAATTGCCAGTCTGCTTGAAGAAATTTTAGAATCTCTTACCGAAGAAGATAAAGAACAAGATACGGTCAAAGAAAGCAAAGACGGTTTTGCCAATACCGAAGTTGGCAAAACCGCCAAGGTTTTCTTGAAAGAACAAAAAGACAGCAAAGTTAAATTTGCAGAAGAAAGCTATGAAGCCAAAATTATTCGCGCAAGCAAATTAATTGATGAAGAAAAAACCCTGAAAAAAACGGTCAAAGATGCCGCCGCGGCCCTGCACTCAAAAACCAAAACAACCATAGAAACCTTAACTGATGAACAGGTGAACAACCTGCTGCACCTTAAATGGATTGCGCCATTAAGCACAGAACTCGCCGCCATGCCAAATGCCGTGATTAGCCAACTTACTAGCCAAGTGCAAGCTCTTGCCGATAAATACGCCGTCACTTATTCGCAGGTGGCCCATGCGATAAAAACTACCGAGCAAGAACTGGCGGAGATGATGAGCGAACTCACGGGTAATGAGTTTGATATGCAGGGCTTGGCTGAACTCACCAGCTTACTGAAGGGTGAATAAGATGAGTGTGGATAAGAACGTGCCAGAGGTTCGATTTAAGGGGTTTAATAAAGAGTGGAATCACCTAACTTTAGGTGAAAATGCAAAATTTACCAAAGGACAAGGTTATTCAAAAGGTGATTTAGTTGCGAGTGGCGCGCCAATCATTTTATATGGTCGGCTTTATACGAAGTATCAAACAGTCATTACTAGCGTTGACACATTTGTAACTGAAAAAGATAAGTCCGTTAAAAGCATGGGAGGAGAGGTTATTGTTCCTGCTTCAGGAGAATCACCTGAAGATATATCAAGAGCGTCAGTTGTTAGTGAGCAGAATGTAATACTTGGTGGTGATCTGAATATTGTATTACCCAACAAAAAGATTCATTCTACCTTTTTAGCTTTAGCAATATCCAATGGCCGTTTAAAAAAAGAACTATCTTCTAAGGCGCAAGGAAAATCTGTTGTTCATATAAGAAATTCAGACTTGGCCGATTTAGACCTGATTTTACCCACTGAATATATAGAGCAAACCAAAATCGGCAACTATTTCCAAACACTCGACAGCCTAATCAACCAACACCAACAAAAGCATGACAAGCTCAGCAGCATTAAAAAATCCATGCTGGAAAAAATGTTCCCCAAACAAGGCGAAACCATACCAGAAATCCGCTTTAAAGGGTTTCGTGGGGAGTGGAATTACTTGGCTTTAGGTGAAAATGCAAAATTCACTAAAGGACAAGGCTATTCGAAAGGTGATTTAGTTACGAGTGGATCGCCAATCATTTTGTATGGTCGACTTTATACAAGGTATCAAACAGTCATTACTGTTGTTGACACATTTGTAACTGAAAAAGATAAGTCAGTTAAAAGCATCGGGGGAGAAGTTATCGTTCCTGCTTCAGGCGAATCTCCTGAAGATATATCAAGGGCGTCGGTTGTTAGTGAACCGAATGTAATAATTGGTGGTGATCTGAATATTGTATTACCCAGCAAAAAAATTCACTCAACCTTTTTAGCTTTAGCAATAACAAATGGCCGTTTAAAAAAGAAGCTGTCTTCTAAGGCACAAGGAAAATCTGTTGTTCATATAAGAAATTCAGACTTGGCTGATTTAGACCTAATTTTACCCACTGAATATATGGAACAGACCGCAATCAGTAATTATTTCCAAAAGCTCGACACACTAATCAACCAGCACCAACAACAAATCACCAAACTTAACAACATCAAGCAAGCCTGCTTAAGTAAAATGTTTGTCTAACAAGGAGCGCCATCATGACAACCTTTAAAACCGAAGCGCAATTTGAGCAGGCCTTTATTGAGGTTCTCACCAACAAAGGTTGGGAGCCGGAGATACTCAAAAACAAAACCGAAGCGGATTTACTGCAAAACTGGGCAAACATGTTGTTTGAAAACAATCGCCAACGGGATCGTTTAAACGATGTCCCGCTTACCGCGACTGAAATGCAGCAAATTATTGAACAAATCAAAGCGCTTAAAACCCCGCTCAAGCTCAACGGTTTAATTAACGGCAAAACCGTGGCGATTAAGCGTGATAACCCAGCCGATACCTTGCATATGGGTAAAGAAGTCAGCTTAAAAATATACGATCGTCAAGAAATCGCCGCAGGCCAAAGTCGTTACCAAATTGTGCAACAGCCTAAATTTGAACGCGGCAGCCCTTTGCGTAACGACCGACGTGGCGATGTGCTGCTACTGATTAACGGTATGCCGGTTATCCATATAGAGCTAAAGCGCAGCGGCATTCCGGTTAGCCAAGCCGTAAACCAAATTGAAAAGTACAGCAAAGAGGGTGTATTTAGCGGCCTGTTTTCGCTTATCCAAGTGTTTGTTGCTATGGAGCCCAATGAGACAAAATACTTTGCCAATCCCGGGCTAGACGGCAAGTTTAACCCAGACTATCAGTTTAACTGGGCTGATTTTAATAACGAACCCATGAACCACTGGAAAGACATCGCCTCTACTTTGCTTTCCATCCCTATGGCGCATCAGTTGATTGGCTTTTATACCGTCGCTGACGATACCGACGGCGTGCTTAAGGTCATGCGCAGTTATCAGTATTACGCCGCCAATGCGATATCTGACAAAGTGGCCAAAACTAACTGGCAACAACTGGGTAGTGCGGCCAATAATCCCGATCGCCTCGGGGGTTATGTGTGGCATACCACGGGTTCGGGTAAAACCATGACCAGCTTTAAATCGGCGCAGTTGATCGCGCAATCGAAAGATGCCGATAAAGTGATTTTTTTAATGGACAGGATCGAGCTGGGTACTCAGTCGCTCGCGGAATACCGCAATTTTGCGGGCGATGGCGAAGACGTACAAGCCACCGAAAATACGCATGTCCTCATTACCAAATTAAAAAGCAGTGCACCTGCCGATACGTTAATTGTTAGCTCCATTCAAAAAATGAGTAATATTTTTGAAGCGGTAGACGATGAAGGCGCAGCCACAAACGCTGCGGATATTGAGAAAATTCGCGCTAAACGTTTGGTGTTTATTGTCGATGAGGCGCATCGCTCTACCTTTGGCGACATGCTGATTATTATTAAACGTACCTTTCCGCGCGCCTTATTTTTTGGCTTTACCGGCACACCGATTCAAGAAGAAAACGAAAAAAACGGCAATACCACCAGTACTGTATTTGGTAACGAGCTACACCGCTATAGCATTGCCGATGGTATACGCGATGGCAACGTGCTGGGCTTCGACCCTTACAAAGTGCCCACATTTAAAGACAGTGGCCTAAAACAAGCGGTGGCGTTAGTGCAAGCCAAAGCTGGCTCGGTGATGGAGGCGATGGATAACCCAGCCAAAAAGAAAAATTTAACCACTTTATGAATGATGTGCCTATGGCTGGCCATAAAGACGCCACCGGCAAATATCACAAAGGCATTGAAGACTATGTGCCGAAAAGCCAATATTTAACTGATACCCATCAAGAGAACGTCGTGAGTGACATCTTGGATAAATGGGATGTGCTCAGCCAAGGCAATAAATTTCACGCTATTTTGGCGACTAACAGTATTGCTGAAGCCATCGACTATTATCGCCGCTTAAAAACCGCCAAACCTGAACTTAAAGTATCGGCTTTGTTTGACCCAAATATTGATAACGACGGCAGTGGCGACCGTGGCCCCACTTTTAAAGGCGATGGCCTAGACGAAATTATGGCCGACTATAACGCGCGTTATGGCCATGATTTTGATTTTGCTCGCCACGCGGCCTTTAAAAAAGATTTAGCGGCACGCCTTGCCCATAAAAAGCCTTACGAGCGTATTCATGCCGAGCCTTCAAAGCAGTTAGATTTGCTGATTGTGGTGGATCAAATGCTTACTGGCTTTGACTCCAAATGGCTAAATACCTTGTATTTAGACAAGGTGATTAAATACCAAAATATTATTCAAGCCTTCTCGCGCACCAATCGCTTGTTTGGCCCCGACAAACCCCACGGTATCATTCGTTATTACCGTTATCCGCATACTATGGAGCAACATATTCATGATGCGGTAAAACTCTATTCCGGCGACAAACCTATCGGCTTATTTGTTGATAGACTAGAAAGTAATCTTAACGCCATGAATGAATTAGTGGCAGACATTACCGAGCTTTTCGTCAATGCGGGAGTTGAGAACTTTGAAAAACTGCCAGACGATCTAGAAGCCTGTGCCCAATTCGCCAAATTATTTAACACCTTTAACCAGCATCTAGAAGCAGCCAAAGTACAAGGTTTGCATTGGGAGCAGTCGGTCCATTCTTCTACTGAAAATGAGGGTGAACATGAGGTAACGCTGGCCATAGATGAACAAACTTACCTGAGCCTAGTCCTGCGTTACAAAGAGCTAGTAGCCAAAGGTGATGGCGGTAGCGGTGGTGCAGGTGGAGGCGATGTGCCTTTTGATATCAGTGGTTATCTAACTGAAATAGATACCGGCAAAATCGATGCCGACTACATGAACAGTCGTTTTGATAAATATTTAAAAGAACTGCATAAACCCCAAGACTCTGCGAGCATTGAAGCTACATCAAATGAGTTGCACAAGTCGTTTGCATCGCTTACCCAACGCGACCAAAGGTACGCAAAACTCTTCTTACACGACTTACAGCGCGGCGATGCGCAGTTAATTGAAGGTCATACTTTTAGAGACTATATCAACACCTACAAAGATAATGCTGAAAATGCGCAATTAAACACCGTTGTTAATGCGCTTGGTTTAGATAAAGAACTGCTCATCGCATTAATGGCTGATAGTGTTAATGATAATAATCTTAATGATTTTGGTCGCTTCGATGCATTAAAAGAATCAGTCGATAAAGCGAAAGCTAGGATCTATTTTGAAAAACAAGACGGCGTAACCATACCGCTATTTAAGCTGAATATACGCATCGAGCAGTTTTTAAAGCAGATTATTTTGGCACAACCGGATGATCTCTTAAGTGGCAGTGATGTTGTTGATGTCGTGACGTGATGGACGTCCCTCAGCGTAAGTCCTGTTACACTTACGCTGAGGGCTCTTTTTTAGAGTGGCTGTATCATAAACTCGATAAAAGTGAATGGTCCGGTTATGCGGGATACTTACAATATCAAGCACATGATAAAGGTAGCGCTCCGGATATAGCTGCACCTAGAGCCTGTCCTTAATTCTGTGTAACTGCCACCGTATTAAAGGTGATCGCTCAGGCGCTCACCGAGGGCCTTAGCCATTACGTTAATCTTTTATAAAACAAAGATGAAAGTTTCTTAGCCTTCACAGATTGCTCGAGCGATTAATAGCATTGCCTGGGCTGAGTTATGAGGCTGTAAATACCAAATTAGCAAAAAAATAAGGCATGCCAGATGCATGCCTTCCAGAATCCCTTTTAATCAGCCCGTACTCAACTTAGCAAAGTCAAACGGACTAACCCCCCTTCTCCCGATTAGCATCCAGATAATCCGCCCACCACTGCACCATCAGCCTGCGCTCTACAGCATCCTTCGACCACAATCCCGACTCAATCAATGAACTACAAGCCATGGTTCTGAAACCATGTCCACAAACCTCTGCCTTAGTGTCATAAACCATAACGCGCAGCGCCTTGTTCACCGTGTTTTCACTCATCGGTTTGCGATGGTCGTGATCGCCAATGAAAACAAAATCGCGATCGCCACTAAGTTTGTGTACCTGTTTAAGGATTGCTGACGTCTGACGAGATAACGGCACCAAATGAGGTGTCCGCATTTTTGAGCCGCGCTGCGAGTGTTTTACTCCTTCGATAGCTTCTCGCTCAGCTGGAATCGTCCATATGGATGTTTCAAAATCGATCTCTGTCCAACGGGCAAAACGCAGTTCACTGGAACGAATAAAGACGAGGAGGGTTAGCTCAACGGCAAGGCGAGTTAAAGGCCTACCGGTATAGCTGTCAATTCGTTGAAGAAGCTCAGGAATACGTTTCAGTTCAAGAGCAGCTCGATGCTGTCTGTTACTTGAAGCAACGGCACCCACCATTTCCTGCGCGGGATTATAGTCAAGCAAACCGCTCTGTACGGCATAACGCATGATTGCAGTAGTTCGCTGTTGTAGCCGGGAAGCCACTTCTAGCCTCCCCGACAGTTCTACAGCTTTAATAGGAGCTAACAGGTCCCGAGTTTTTAGCTCAGCTATATTACGTTTGCCAATGGCTGGAAACAGGTTGTCCTCCAGGCTTTTCAGCACTCGACGACTATGCTCTTCCGGCCACTTTTTATTTGTGGCGTGCCACTCAACAGCAAGCTCCTCAAAAGTGCGCGCTTCTTCCTGTTCAACCTTATCATTTTTCTTTTTGTCTCCCGGGTCGATACCGTTTGCCAAAAGCTTACGAGCCTCATCACGACGCGCTCTAGCATCTGCAAGAGACACATCAGGATATACGCCTAAAGCTAGCATCTTTTGCTTTCCGCCAAAGCGGTACTGTAGACGCCAGTATCTTGAACCATTTGGGTGGACGAGAAGATGCATACCGTTGCCATCGGTCAGCTTATATTGCTTATCCGTTGGCTTGGCTGTTCTGACTTTAATATCTGTTAGAGCCATGCTTATCCCTTCCTTGTTGGTACAAGCATTATCGAACCGGAAATACCATCATCTGTACCAACATTTGTTGGTAGATGTACGTTGAAGTCGGTTGACCTTGAGAGAACTAATATAGCGAGAAAGGTAGGTAAATGCTGGATTTTAGACATAAAAAAAAGACCTCAGTTGAGGTCTATTTACATACTGTTGGTGCGAAGGCCGGACTCGAATTTCAACACTAATCAACTGAATTTTAAGTAATTAATTATCAATGTATTGATAATGTATACTCAGTTGTATACTCAACTATTTTCTTTTGAAAATCAGCGAATAACAAAATATCTAAACCAACTCAATGATGATGCGGCGATTATACTCGATAGCCTCATTTCAGCCAGGATGTTTTAACTATCGGGAAGATGCCCGCAAGTTTCACTTTGCTGTAGTGTGATTGCGGCCTCGTAACAACCCCATTTCCCGACGTGCTCGCAGAATGTCTACAGAGCGCAAGTATGGAGATGGTTCCTGCCAGCCAAACGCCCTGCGGTCGATACGAACCAGTTCGTACTTTTTCACCAATAAGTTAACGGCATCAACGAGTGTAATACCGGCCTCGATATGCTCCTGAATGATGCTTTCATCACCGAACGGTGTGTCGTTCAGCGCCAGACCGTAGTGTTATTCCAGTAAACGAGTAAGCAACATTTGCCAGATAATTACAGGTGATGGGCATGACTGAAGAGTCCGCTGGTTTATTGCAGGTAAAGTATTCATGAGTTGTTCTCGTAAAAGTGAATTCTAAAGTCGATTAGCGTTGTGTGGGGTAAATGGCGATATAAACGTAACCGCAGGAGCCCAGCGTATCAGCTTCGCAGGTTAGCCCCTTCGCATAAAGCGTGACGCAGTGCTGGTGTCGTGGATTCAGTTCGCCGCTGGTAAGCATGAGCTCCGCCTGCTTCAGCAGTACCGGGAACGCCAGGTCAAGATGGAGTAAATCCGCTTCATTGAACTGGCCTGTTAAGCTGGCGCGGTCAGCCAGGTAATGCAGGCGATTACCTTCCTGAACCAGACGTGCGCCAAAACAAGGGATGACGTTACGACTCAAACCCCACCAGGGCTCAGCAGTATCATCATTCACTGTCAGTGTCTTATTCGACATCTGTAGCTCCTTTTATAAGGTTAATTGAAAGTGACGCTACGCAGACAGACATAAGGTCCGTTCCGGTCCTGGCGTCGCTCGGCAAAGACAGCCAGAACACCATTGATATCCTGAACTTCACGACCGTAGTAATGGCAGATGCTCCCGGACCAGCGATATTTCCCGGTACAGAAGCGAAACAATCGGGATTCAGGATGCAGACGATAAATTGCCATCGCCCGACGCTTACTGATGATTTTCATTAGCCCTTCCTCTTCTTATAGCCATCCATGTTCAGCAAACGACAAAGCGTCACCATCACCTATGATGAAATGATCCAGTAGCCGGACATCGACCAGACCCAGCGCCTCTATAATCCTGGCGGTAATGGCTCTGTCAGCTTTACTCGCTTCGGTAATCCCTGACGGGTGGTTATGGGCGATGATCACCGCCGCGGCATTATGACGCAGTGCAGATTTCACAATTTCGCGAGGATGGATTTCAGTATGGTTAATCGTGCCGAGGAAGAGCGTTTCATGCTTCAGCAGACGATGTTGATTATCGAGATAGATAACAACAAAGACTTCGCGCTCCTGCTTTGCCAAATAAAGCTGTAACCAATTTTTCGCGAAGCTAGCGGCAAGGAACGATTCACTGGGCTGCCGCTGATATTTCTCCAGTAATCGCAGGGCACGACGGATGGTACGTTGCTCATTCATCGGGAAGACCGAAGGTAAAATCAGTTCGGACATGGTGGCTCCTTAAAAGAAAAAGCCCCGTAACTACCAGCTACAGGGCTATAAACACACACGGAGATTTCGTTCATGAGGCGAGTTGCAGCATATTTTCAGCCATTACCCACAGCGCACGGTTCAGCTTCACATCACCATCGATACCTTTAATTGCACGGGTATGTGTGCGTCCTCCTTTTGCATTGCGACCATACAAACCGCCTTTGATCAGGTTCTCCTGAATACGCTGATAAGTTGTCCACAGATCTCCGGACTCATCCTGCCAGCGACGAGGGGCCAATAGCTGTGATTCCGTCACGGGATGATGCTCCTCGCCAAAGCGATATGTCAGTGCCTGTTGTGCAGGTGGCGGAAGCATAAGTGATTGCATGGCATCCCGCTTTTCTTCCACACGATCAAAAATCCCCAGAACCTCGTAAGCTCCTTCGATAACCCTCTCCACCACGTTGCCTTTATGCGGTACCCGCACTTCGCCAAAAGACTCACCGCAGACCAGGCCATTGCTACAGACAGCCCGAAACAATCCCGGCAACATCTGATAAGAACTGGAACCATCATGGCTGTTTAACAAGATAATTTCCGGCACCTGTTTGCCGGTGATTTGTCCTTCCCGGCGCAGGCGGAGCATGTGTTTAGTATGCTCACGTTTGCTTTCATCGCGGACGCGGGTCTGGCAGGCAAAAAATGGGCGAAATCCCTCATGCTGTAGGTTATCCAGCAAAGTAATAGTGGGAATGTAGGTATAGCGTTCACTTCTGGACTCGTGCTTGTCTTCACTAAAGACGCTGGGTACGAATTGCATCAGTTCTTCATGGCTTAACGGGCGGTCACGACGGACCTGATTTATGCGGCCAAAGCGGCTGGCTAGTTTCATGGGCAATTCCTTCTAAGCGGTATAAAAGCAAAAAGCCATGCGTCCCGAGGGAGGCATGGCCCGAATGAAAGTGGTTGGTTGACTATGTGAAGACGTTAGAGAGAGCTAGCGACCAGCATAGATAATTTCAGCGCCAGCTACGCCACCATCGACATTGACTAAAACATGAATACGCTGATAAGCCCCGTTAGCAGGGTCCATCACGGTATATTCGAGTACATGGAGTTTATTGCCGGGTATAACCGGGTCACTGATATCTTTTAGCTGTTTCGGTGTCTCCCTGCGGGCATCGGCTGCTGCACCACTCCCCAGTATGGCATCATAGATTTTCTCAGCAGTTTCCAGTGCTGACAGTTGATCCTGCTGGTTAAGCGCAGCATGCACTGTTGGTGATGTAAAGAGCACCATTGCCAGCGCCATACCTGTAACCATTTTAAATTTCATTTATATTCCCCTGTTTCCCTACGGTGTCGCCGTCAGGCTGCGTTTATGCCATTGACCATCAGGCCCCTGCTCATATCCCATCCGTTTCATATCCCGCTTTAATGTCTCCTGCGGGTCATTTTCTGCAACCTGTTGTCCGATAATGGAAGCACAGACTTTAGAAAAATCTGCCGTATTTACGGAAAAAGTACCGCCAAAGGTATTCACAGAAACCGAGTCAGATTTACTGAATGACTTAATGATCGAGCGGATGTCTTTGGTCGCCATCGTCGTTTGCACTGTGTAGAACTGCGTCTGGGCATTACACATCACGCTGGAGGGATACACTGTATCGTTAACACCAAAATTACTGCCGGTCAGTCCAAAAGCACCGCGCCCATTGCATTGAGGCTTCATTTCAATCAAACCCACGGTCGAGGGTTTAACCCGGACTATCACACGCCCGTCATCACTGTTCGCCTGACAGAACGTACCGTTTACCGTCCAGGCTGCAGTGGCATTAAAAGCTGCAAGACTGAGTACGCCTGCAAGCAGTGTTCTCTTTTTTGAAAAGCATTTATTCATTCGTGTTTCTCCTTAACGTAAGTATTGAACGGAAAGCAGATATGCTTTCCTGGCAGATTTACTGCCGAAAGGTATTGATGACATCGTTAATAAACGGGAAATGCGGTAGTGCGGTGATAAAGCCCTCACCGGAGATCAGGCTGCTGATGTCATCCCTTTGAATGAACTTTTCTGAAGCCAGTGTGACTGCACCGATAGTAGCCAGTGCAAACACGCGGATTTCACTGGACTGGCATGCAACCAGATACCACTCTTCTCCGTAGTAAATGAGCCGATAAGGATCTAACGCGTGATAACGCTGACCTTTAGCGAGCACAGTAATTTGTCGGTTCTGGCAAATTGCCTGAACCAATCGCATAAAAAATTCGGGGAATGTGACATGCGATTGCAGTGGTGCATGCCAGATAAGGCAGGGAGATACCCTGCTTTCATCAATCAGCATATTCACCAACTGCTTATCCTGGATGGGGAGTATCCGGGCGATACCCGATGCCCGGATAAATGAAAGCGCACCGGGAGAACGATCGCGCAGCCTGCTCTCACTTAGCCGGTAAACACCATCATCATTGCATATATCAAGATGTATCAGGCGCTGATGTAGATCCCTGCGAAGAGTGCGCTCAGAGACACCAAACTCCTCTGACAAAGATTTCAGTACCAGCGCCTCACCACTCAACAATCGACTGATAATGACTGAAAGTCTGACTGCCATCCGATCATGACGCGAGTCTGATGTTGGCGATTCCATACAGTCTCCGCTGGTGATAAATAGATTGATATTTCATGAGGTTATTATGCCGGAGGGGTTGGACAGGTTATGTCCAGAGGAAACAGGTGAAGTGAAATAATCTTCCGGGCTTAATTCATTGGTTATAAATGAGTAATCCTGTTATAGGCCAAATGTTCCCCCTGTCGATGACACATCCTGTCCAGGTGAACGCATTCAACCAAAGATCTTGCCCCAAAGCCGCTCAGCGAGACGGACTAATTTCCGACGAAGCCGCCTGAGTAAAACAGCCCAGCCAGAAGAATACGCATCGGGATTAAATACCGTATCGAATGCCGTCCCGGCAACATTCCCAAAAGCCTGACGGACAGCGGCTTCAGCCTCTTCTGTCTTATGTTTTAACTTTAACTGACGATAAACAGCACTGCTGGCCTGTCCCGGCAAGGCATGCACCATCAGCTCAACAAGTGCTGGCAGGTTGTAGCCGGTGTGCGATGAAACAGCCATTATTGGAAATGAAGAGGGAAATTGCCCTGCCGTCTGCGAGCTAAGTATCGCCAGTGATAGCACCTGCTCTGGTGAAGGCAATGGCATGCTGGTGGCAGGTGACGGAGGGACACGATCAGCTTGCGTCAAAACAAACAGAAAACGAGATGGCTCAGCCCCATATTCAATCAATGCACGATATGTATCGATATCTGTGGTTCTCGCACGATCGTCGGCACGCAGCACCCAGATAATCAGATCAAGTTCGTTCAGTAAGCTGCGATAGAGGGACTGGTATTCTTTATCGTATTCAGATGTTTCACCCACACCAGGCAAATCAACCAGTGTCATGCTGCGCTCACCAACGGTCAGTACAAGGCGCTGAGGTTCACGGGTACAGGCGGTTAAGTCATGAGTCAGGCAAACAGGCTGCTGAAACAGCGCATTACAGAGAGAGCTCTTACCTGCGCCAGTCTTACCCATTATGCCTATCACAGGTTGGTAGTGAATAGCTTTACTAAGGTGAGAGAGGATTCTTTCGGTTTCCTTTGGAGGCAACAGGCTGAGGCCGTTGCGCAGGATATTGCTGCTATCCTTTTGAAGCTCAGGGATATTGGACATCGGTTACTCCTGTGAAAGCCATACCGGGAAACTGGCTTCCCGGTCATTCACATGGGTAATATAGCCCTGAAAAGAATTAGAATTTATTTTAGCGGGCGTCGAGCTTAGCCAGATTGTTCTGGTTACTTAACCCCATCTCCGGTAATCCGCAGGTAATGCTCATTGATCAGCATTTCAAGAACGTCGCTTATTCTCATGTGATGAAAGGCCGCTAGTTCATCAAGATGTTCCTTCGTTTCATTTTTTAGGTAGCTGTTCAGGGCTTTTTTATCAGTACGGGACTGACGAAGTTTACGCTGGTTCCAGGCCTTATTCAGGTTTAACAGTAGCAGTTGCTTGCTGTCTGAGTCCTCCCATAAATCGCAGGCGCCACGAATAGCCAGAAGTCTTTCTGCATGGTCCTTTGGAGTAAACCACGTAGCAAGCAGAGTTCGGTTACCTAAACCCATCCCTCCCGATAAGTGAAAAGTTATGCTTTGTTGCTTTTCTTTTATCGTAGCCCATATCCACTTACATGCATCCTCATCGTTTTCTGGTAACCATTTGACAGGAGTTGGCCTGTTATAGATCTCCCCCCATCGGGATTTCGACTTTTGCATCGTTGAATGTTTTCGCATTTTTGCATCTGCCACTGGCAGTATTATTGTGTCGAACAATGAGATTATCAGATCTATTCGCTCCTCATGCGTGGAAGGCGAGTCCGTCCTGCCATCCATAAAGGAATAGGGGATTAGCTTTCCTGTCTCACTCGGTTCCGCCCATTCACTTGCCTCCGAATCAAAACCTAACTCATGTAAATTACTTTTGCATAAGTATGCCCAAAGCCAGAAGGTTGCTCTGATGTTCGAACGTAACCACTCGAACTGAGTTGCGGGCAGCAGATTTTCGTCACAAGCATGACCCATTTCTTTGATCATAACATCCCGAACATCCTTACTTTTACCCTTCCACTGCTGGGATATGTTGATCTGTTCCAGTACAGTTTTGGGGTCCTGCTTATCCAGTCCTTTTATTTCAAAATTTTTGACATATTTTAGATAGTGCGCAAAAAAACGTGCACGTCTCATATCATTTTCGACGATATACCCTCTGCTACTAACTGCCATACTCCCTCCGGCACCAACTACTACGTAGTAGTTTTACAGACGAAACTGAGTATTTATAACGTATAAATAATGTTTTTTCTTGTCGTAATATCAAAGTTTCAAAGTATAAAAATGAAGTTTTCACGCAAACAATTCGTAGCCAAAAACACCGTCATAGCCTGTAAAAATCATTAAAAAGGCTTTCATTAATGATTTTCAATACTCAGATAGGTACTGGGCTACTTTAGAAATGATAGTTGAAGCTCTGACGCTGATACTTTTCAGGTCGCATTCATTATTGAAATAAAATGCACAAAAAAATGATAAAACGCTCTTCTACCCATATAGTTCGATGTACAGAGAAGTTGGACAGATTGTAGAGAAAGAACTCTAGAGGGGGGATGTAAGAACCAGAAAAACAGGAAATCTTGATTGGGTTAACGCAGTTTTCTCTTTAGTATTCGTCATGACTAATTGGAAGAAAAAAGGGAGTATGCGACCAAACCGCTCTGGATAAACACTGTTATCGCCTTTCAAGAGAAGTATTTTTTATTCAAAAATGAAAGATAACCAGTCATAACTCTTCCATTAAGGACTGAGACTGTCGCACCAGTACACTTGTCCTTTAACCGTTCCGTCGCACCTTCTTCAATAGTAACTCGTCAGTAACTCCTAACGTCTCAGCTTCATGTTCTGAATCAACAACACCACTTTCTTTTCAATGATTAATACGAGGTTTTGAATATGAAACTCTTAACAACCATAAGCCAGGCAATAACCGCTGATGGAGAGCTTGTAAACGCTCATACACAAGAAATTCACAGGGAGGAGCGCTTTATCTGTGCAGCCTGTGGCAGCACTCTTAAGCTCACGAAAAACCAGGATCAGGTACGACAGTTTGTGCATACCCTTCATAACAACGTAGCCATTATTAAGGCTATCGACTGCCCCTTAAGGCCCCGAGAATACAAACGGCAGATGAAACAAGCCACTGTAGCTGGAATATGGTTCTGCGTTTTATGTAACCGTCGTTATAAGGGCGACAAACAATGCCCTTCCTGTGAAGACTGGACTTGTTCTCGATTGATTGAACAGTTACCAGAACATGCGAACCAAAACGGGTTTGAATCTTTCACCGGTACCAGCAAGGAACCTGTCTGGAGTCTTTTTTAACATCGTTCCCTATCCTGTGAAGGAGATGACCGTTCCTCTATACAGAGCAACAGAACTCAACTCCTGACTAATCAACATAACAGGAGAAATGACATGCTAGATAACACATCTGTACTCCCGGACCTGATGAGTGACTTGCTTGTGGACATGGTTTTCATTACCACTTTACTGAAGGTGACAGATAAATGGATTTATCAGCTAATCAAAACTAATCGATTCCCAGCGCCCATTAAACTGGGCAGGTGCTCACGGTGGCGCAAGAGCGAGGTTGAGGCATGGTTACAAGAGAAAATTGATGCCTCAGGAAGAGGATAATTCCAGAATCATTTTCCGCCACAGATAACGTGGAAGTGGCTTCATTTCACCAATTGTAGCAAGGAGGTTTAAAGGATTTGATGTCGGTATAGATTTATTAGTATTCAATAAGTTAATTCAATCACTACATTCATATCTCATTCAATCAGTAGTAACTCACACTACTAATCCCCTGATCGTATACGCCTGCTACATTAGCCATAGCGGGTACTCTTACGTCTGGCATCGGGGGATTCACTTTACCTGGAGAAGGATTAAAGCATGTCTTCCCGATACACATATAACTCTCACTACGAAGAACGTATTCAACAGACCATTGAATCAGCATTACTCAGACATCCCAGATTGTCCTGTATCTTCACCGTGCTGCATTTTCCCGTCCGAGGAGATTCACGACAGGATGCCGCAGTGATATCCCGATTTTTTGAGACGCTGAAATATCAAATCAGGTCCTGGATGGTGGGAAAGTCTGCTCTAGGGAAACGAGTCCACCCTACTACGCTCCAATATGTCTGGGTACGCGAATTTGGAGGTATCACGGGTAACAAGCACTATCATGTTCTTTTGCTGCTCAATAAAGATACGTTCTACACTTTGGGGCAATACTCCGCTCCACAGGAAGGTGCTCTGTCCCTAGCGAACCTCATTCAAAAAGCATGGTGTAGCGCCCTAAATCTTCCCTGGTATCCACAAAATGCTTCCCTTGTTGCCTTTCCCCCTCGGCTGCCCTGTATGCATATCGACAAGCACACAAACGAACAGGATCAGCATCAGATATTTCAACGAGCTCGCTACATGGCCAAAGAATCAACTAAGTACTCCGGCGACGGAGAACGCTCCTTCGGATGCAGCCGTACAGACCCTGTATTGATTACCCCGGATGTTTAACTCCCCCTTATAAAGTAAAAACCACCTGATGTTTATGGAGAATTAAATGCAACACTTTCTTAGTCTCAACTCAAAGTATCAGCCATCCTGCACTCCGTATCTGGACAAAATGAGCTCAGTCATCAGACATGCATTAAAAGCTCATTCACGGTTGCTGGTGGTCAGAATGGAGTTGTGGTCTGACATTGATACGCTGGTTTTCAGTACAGGAGAGGCATCTGCGTCATACATTTCTTTGAAGGCTACGGCGATCTCCCGGGTAGTCGTCCACTTTGCATACAACACGAGGATCTGGTTATCTTGTTCTATAACTGGTCTCGGGGAGACACTCCAGAGGCCTTTGAACAGGCCTAGGGGTGAGGACAGGATATTGTCTACGATTGTGATGTCTGCCCACATTTATTTAAGGAAGGATTGTCTTTGTTTTCAGTCGTTTCCTATGTTTTTCTTCACAATCAGTACATTTATCCATATAGATGTTATCTTCATGATTTTATAAACTATCTAATTAAGAATACCCCTTTCAGGAAATTGAATGATGCCCCGTTTCAGTAATGCTATTTTATGGTCAGGTCATGAGCACTAAAACTACTACGAGTGACAATCATTTAACGGAACCTCACGAGGCGGGATTTTGTTTCTATGAGTTTTTCGCGGGTGGCGGTATGGCCAGGGTCGGGCTGGGAAAACAGTGGCAATGCCTGTTTGCCAACGACATGGACCCGATAAAAGTATCGACCTATATCGACAACTGGGGAGATGAGCATTTCGACACACGCGATGTACGCGAAATTGCCCCCAATGACCTACCGCACCATGCTGATTTAAGCTGGGCATCGTTCCCCTGTCAGGATTTATCGCTGGCCGGTAATGGCCTAGGGATCGGCGAAAAAGATTCCAGTGCAGATAAAACCACGCGTTCCGGCGCAGTATGGCCGTTCCTCGATTTAATAAGCAGGCTCGGCGAGGAAAACCGTAAGCCGCCGATCCTTGTTCTTGAAAATGTTCTTGGTTTGCTGACGCTGGATCAAGGGAGCCATTTCGCCGCGATATGCCATCAGTTAAGTAAAACAGGCTACCGCTATGGCGCAATAATCATTGATGCAAAGCACTTTCTTCCACAGTCCAGGCCTCGAGTATTTCTTGTGGCGATTAGTCGCCATGTTTCCATTCCCGCATGTTTAGTTTCAGAAGAACCTTTGTCGCAATGGCATTCACAGTCGCTTCTTCGCGCCTGCGATGCGCTGGCGGAAGATGCCCGCAACGACTGGATCTGGTGGTCGCCAGGCAATACGCCTGACGCCAGAATGAAGGAACTGGACGACCTAATTGATTTTGAAGACAAAAACGTGCTATGGCACTCTGCCGATGAAACACGACGGCTTATCAGTATGATGGCACCGGCGAACCTGGCGCGTCTTGCAAATGCGCAGTCATCCGGCGAGACAATAACAGGCAGCCTTTATTTACGTATGCGTAAGGAAAAAGGCATCAACAGGCAACGGACCGAAATTACGTTCTCCGCAGTTCTTGGTTGCCTGAGAACACCGAAAGGCGGCGCTTCTCGTCCTCGCATTATCGTCGTCAAGGGCAACCAGGTGAAAACGCGGTTGTTGTCGGCCAAAGAAGCAGCGGCGTTAATGGGGTTGCCGGATGATTTTATCCTCCCGACAGCGTATCAGTCGGCATTTAAAGTGATTGGCGACGGACTTGCCGTTCCTTGCGTTCGTTTTCTAGCCGAACGTATTCTGGAGCCGCTTGCGATGATCGTCCAAAACAATACCCACAGGACGGAGGATATACGCGAATGAACTGGACGTCGCCTGTTACGCCCGACGGCTGGGAAAGTAAACTGATTGATTATTTTCTCCGGTTCGGTGCCGACGGCGACGCGCAGGATATTCGCTGGTTTGAAGTTACACCGGAGACACTCGCTGAGGCATTCGCCGACAGCGGCGTTAGCGCGGATGAAGTTGAAGACGCATTTCGAGCCTGCATGTCGAAAATACAGGATCTGCCGCAGCGCCTTGAAGGCGGAATGATGGAAAAGTCGACTCGTCGATCGCCCGGCTATTTTACTTATCTGGTCATGACATTGCTTATTAGCAGCCAATTCGACGCGCAGGAAGAACGCAATGATTTTCGCCTGAAGCTACAGAACTGGTTGCAGACCACGCATAGTTTTCAGAATTTATCCGGCGTCAATAAGATGTGGGAGGCATTAGCCGAATGGCTTAAACAACGCATCCAGGAAGGCGAACCCTACAGGCATCTTATCTTGCCGCCGCGGGATGGCTGGGTCCAGATCGGTCACACACTGCGGTTGGCATTCCCGAATAAAGCCGATCTACGCCTGATGAGCGAGTGTCTTGAAAGCTATCCACAAGCCGCCGCGAACCCACGCCAGTTAATTGAATACTTTCAAATCATTATTCAGAGACAAGGCGTTTCTCATGCGCTGAAGGAGGCTTTTGCCGAATTCAGAGACGCGTGGTTATTGGGACGTCGCGCGCTGTTCGATATGCCTTTCTGGCGCCTGCGCCAACGAGCAATCCAGATATCGGCCTGTGTAACACCGCATCAGGCCATCATTGATATGTACGTCGACTTCGACGGCTCGCGGTGCTATTTCAGCGTCGCAGGCAAGAGCGACGAAAGCGTTTTTCATCCTACATTATCCGAAGCCCTTGTCGTCCGCGACGCCGGGAACAGCGAAAATCTGGGGAAGGCGACGCAGGTTGGCTTACTCTTTTTTTACGAGATCGGACACGGACGCTGGAGAGCTAAATCGTCACCCGACGTAGACTCGCAGCGGTTTCATATCGCTTTATCCAGTAAACACTCTGTACAGATGAGCAAGCGCCTCAACGAATATATCGCAGAAAGCGAGTGGATTTTAACATCGCAGCCGTTGAGCAGGGTTTCAGCGGCGGATTTATTCCGCTTAGTACGATCCTCTTCGGCTATTCAGGATGATGACGTGACACGCCCTCAGCTATATGGAGGCATACGCGTCCCTGGAGGATGGCTGGGATTACCGGCATTTTTGCCTTTTGTTGAGTCAGATATGCGACGCTACAAAATATATTCATCCGGGAATGATGAAGCTGGAACCAATGTTTCCGTAATAGATGGTCGTCTGACTTCTTCTGTGCCGCTTAATGGTGAATTTTTCATCGAACCAGTCCTTAAGGCGGGTGAAAAAACGCCGCCGTGGCGGCGTCGCGCGCGTTTTTTCACCCGCGCCATACCGCACCCAACTTTAGGCGAAAGCGCAAGATACCGATTTGAGCCGCTTTGCGATTGGTTGACGTCTTCCCTAAAGGTGCCGACGTTTAATTTCGAAGGGCCGTTTGAGTGGGAAGATAGCGAAGCATGTTGCGATCATCTTCTCGAAGCGATTTACGCGAGCGGAGCCAGCGGCTGGGAAGAAGCCGAGTTAATCGAGCTTCTCAGGCATGTGGTCGGCGATATCAACGTATGGCATTTAATTCGTTGTTTACATCATGCGGGTCTGATCGAGCCACGCCTGCGTCCTGGGTGGAAAGGTCGGGCATGGACACTGGTTAAACCTTCGTTGCTTCATGTTCGCAACGGAGGAAAATATCTGGTTGTTGTGGAAGGCGCGGTCTGTGCCAGTCTGATGGATGATTTTCAAAAAGCGGTCGCCGGGCTGGGTGGAGCAAGTTTCCGCCGTCGCGGTGTAAGCCTCTGGTCGCCCCCTGTATTTGGGGCCGTACTCTCTAACTCTGTTGCGTTATCCCAGCGTCTGGGATGGCCGCTTATCGAAGCCCCTTCGTCATCCGATACAACACCGCTTGCACTAGCCACGACGGAGCGTGCCGCTGAACTACACGAGCCAGCGGCAGTCTGGAACTGGCATTCAGGAAGATTTCAGCAGCATGGTCCCCTGGATAAAGAGTCTGCGTCGCTGTCACTTCATATTCATCTTGGCGGTCGAGATCATGATATCTATCGGGTCGTTTCCGGACGAAAAGCGACGCATTATCTTTCCCGAACTGCCGCTATCATTGCTGCGGGCGCGAAAAAACGGGCCCCCATATTTGAACTCGTCGCCAAAAATCATCTTCTATGTCTTATCACTGATTGCGGCCTGCCCGACGCGCTGGCCGCGGGAATACGGCGTCATACACTCAGAAACGGAGGCCCAACAGATTCTGGCTATGTTTATCCTGTCGATGACGCCGCTTTACTCTGGCTGAGAACGATGCTTCCGGGATGTTTTTCTTCCCAGGTGCCGGACGGCGAGAGGGATGCAAGCAATCTGGTTTCCTCCGCTCGCCATTCCGGCGGGAAAATACGTCTGACATGGCGAGACGGGCGACTCACTCTGGATCCGAGATAATAAGGAAAATAACAATGAGCGAAATTCCCTGGTATCTTGGTCAATATGACCGCAGAAATTATCAGTCCTACCTCAACGCCGTCGCGCAGGAAACCCCGAATGGCTGGCGTACGATCGACTCTAAGAAGTTATTCCCCCGTACGGGAGAAGTCGAATTTAACGATGCTGACGAATTGCGGCTTCGTAAAGGCGAATGGGCCGCTTTTCAGGTGGGTCCCGGCACCCGCAGCAAGGCGCAGGCGAAACGCTCCCGTCGTATTTATCCCTATTACGATTTATCTTTCGGGCAGTCGCTATTGGAAGCACGTCGTCGATTGAGTTTCGAGGGCATAACGGTAGGCGGCGAACCAGGGTTATGGGCTATCCGCTTCGGGTCTGATGCGCTTATTCTGGCTAATCTGGCGGAATCGAAATCAGGCAGCCTTATTCTGTCCAGGAATCAGAACGTTTACGAATATGATTTCAACGAAAACGGCGTAATTATCGTATCCGGTATGTCTGAGAGCGGAAAAGCGTTTTATATGCCCGATGTCGATGCTTCACCTGCTCAGATCCATGACTGGACGCCGGATAAGCAGTACATTGAAAACGTCATTCAGCGTCTTTCCTGCGCTGACTCAACAGCAATGGTAGCTGAATGGCTTCGGAAACATGCCGACGAACAAACCGGAAAATTAACCTCCGGCATCAACGACATGCTGACTGCCGCTCAAACACTCCGGGCAGGAGAGTTGGCGAAGAAGCTGGAGGTGGAGGATTCACTGGCCCGTCAGTTCGCTGAAGCGGCATTGAAGGACCATAATATTGCCGACCTGCTCGAACGTCAGATACAAAACATCGCGGAAGAGGAGCGAGCCTCGTTACGAGCCGAACTCCATAAGGCGATCGATAACGAGTTTTCTGCTGAACGTCAGCGACGTCGTGAAGCCATTGAAACGGAAATGGCCGTTTTTGAGAAGACAAAGAAAAGCGAGATCGAAGAGAGGATCGCACAATTAAGTCTGCTCGAAGAAGAAAAATTGCACACTGATTTTGCAGACAAGCAAGCGGATATAGAACGAACGCTCAAACAGGAAAAAGCGTATCTTGAAAGCGAAATTAGCCGTCTTAAAGACGCCAACGCTGATTTATGCGCTCAGAACGAAAACCAGCGTCAGATACTGGCTTCCCTGACCTGCGAACGTGAAGTGTGTTTGGCATCTTTAACAGATGTCGAAGAGCGTACCGCTCAGGCGCAAATTGAACTCGAAAAAATAGATATCGCCATTGCTGAGAAGGCTCGTCGTATGGCTTACTCAGCGATCCCCGAAGTACGCCTCCCGGCTCAAGCGAGAGTTGTATCCTGCGAAGAATTCGGTCATACCGTCAGAGAGAACAAGTTGTTGACGCCTGACGGAAAGATACTCATGACGCAATTTCTGGCGTTGATGTTGGCAGGAGAATGTCCATTGTTATCTGGTCCTGAAACGTCGGACTTCCTTGCTGTTGCCGAATCGCTGATTTCCTCGGGCCGCTCCATCCGACAGATCGCCGATCCAACGATGATTTCCTGCGA
The DNA here is from genome assembly GCA_000307305.1 of Enterobacteriaceae bacterium B14. Classification (GTDB taxonomy): domain Bacteria; phylum Pseudomonadota; class Gammaproteobacteria; order Enterobacterales; family Enterobacteriaceae; genus B14. The sequence continues at coordinate 694,326 of DF158882.1, read as the reverse complement.
AGACCTTTGGGTTCGTGCAGGAAATAATATGGCGACGCCGCTTTATCAGGGATTATTGTTGAGCGAGGCCTCTTGTCCCCGAACGATTCTCGCCGTCATTGAACGTGTCGAATGTTCCGCTGCGCGTTTCTGGCTGCCAGCGTTGAAAGACCGATTACACGGCGGCGATTTGCCCAGACGCTTTCTGATTTGCGGCACCATTGAAAACGAAGATTGTGAAGAAGCAGAGAAACTAAAAGGACAGCATCTTCATCTACGGATGGAAAACGTCATCATTCAAAATGCCATTGCGCTATCCCCTTTACATCTTTCTTTAGAAAGTTATACCGATCTGGATCCCGGTCAGGCATCGCAAGGTTTCCTCCCGGATAAACTCACTATCTCGGATAAAATGTCAGCCGGACGTCTGGATCTGGCAAATACCCTACAGGCGATGCGAACGGCGCATGAAGTCGCGCCGTTCGACGATGAAAACAAAGCGACACATCAGAAACGGTTAGTCGACTTATACGCCGATTTACAGAATAACGAGCTATGCGGCCAATAGATTACAGGAGAGGGAAATCATGTTAGATCCCATTGGCGGTTTTCGCCGCATTCAGGACTTCTTCGTTTCATACATAGAAACCAACTTCCGCATCGCCGATCCTTCTGTCGCGACCGCGAGACGCGAGTTGCTTATCCGCAGCGGGGAGTTTGCCGCAGAGCCCTACATTGAACCCGTTTTACGTTATGAGTCTTCGGATAAAACGCTTGAAGCTTTGGCCGAGATGGACGGCGGGCCGCTGAATAGCTTGTCTCCTGAAGGTCGGAAGGCGTTCGTCGAATTGGCGTTGTCCGGCCTGTTCGATTCCAAGCCCGGCGATGCGGCCTGGCCGCGTCGGTCAGTTCATGCGCCGTATAGCCACCAAACTCAAATGCTGGAGCGCGGCATTCGTCCCGGTTGCCCAGGCATTGTGACATCGGGTACAGGTTCGGGAAAAACGGAAAGCTTTATGTTGCCTATCCTGGCCGCATTATCGAATGAGGCCGTCCGTTGGACCCGACCTGGCGACGGCTATCTGCAAAACAGGTGGTGGAATGGCGCAGAAACGAGCTGGGTTTCTCGTCGCGAAGGCGAAAAACGCCCAGCTGCGGTCAGGGCGCTGGTGCTTTATCCGATGAACGCTCTGGTTGAAGATCAAATGGCGCGTTTGCGTAAAACGCTGGATTCCAATGACGCGCGACAGGTTATGGCGGATCGTTTCGACGGAAACCGGATCTTTTTCGGGCAATATACCAGCGCCACGCCAGTTACCGGCTACGCCAGCCATCCCCGTCTTTCCAATACCAGTTCAGAAAAAAGCCGTCGCGTTCGTAATCTTGAAAAATTACGTAAAGCGTTGAACAGAATTGATAGCGATCAGCAAGCAGCACGCGCATTCGACGAAAAAGAAAATCCTTCGGATAAGACCCGATATATATTCCCTTCCACGGACGGCGGAGAGATGGTTTCTCGCTGGGATATGCAGTCTGCCCCGCCTGATGTCCTCGTCACTAACGCCTCAATGCTGGGAGCAATGCTTTCACGCGAAGTCGAAGACAAGATTTTTGGCGCTACGCATGACTGGCTGATGAACAATGATGACGCATACTTCTATCTGGTATTCGACGAATTGCATTTAATGCGAGGCTCCGCCGGCACAGAAACCGCTATGTTGATTAAGTCGTTGATTATCAGACTCGGGCTGGATAATCCGAAACACCGCTACAAATTGCGTTTACTGGCATCTTCAGCATCGCTGCCGATGGATGGCGCGGATGGGGAGCAATCCCGAAAATACCTGCGTGATCTCTTTGCGCCCTTCGGTACTTGCTGCGATGCTCTGGATCCCGGCAGCGATAAGCCGGATTTCTGGCATAACTGCGTCATTCAGGGAAAACCCTTCATACCTTTGAAGCCGTCAGGGAAAATCCCCGTGCGGCCTTTTGCCGCATTAATGCGCGCCGCCCTTGCAGACCAAGGCAATGTTGTCCGCAATCTGGATATGACGGACGCTCTGAGTCAGGCGTTACTTGATGTCTTCCAGGCTCTTGGCGTAAAAGAGCAAAATATCACGCAGGGTATAAAACAGGCGGCGGAAACCGCTGCTGCGTTATTGACGAATGCCTGTATTGAAAAAGACGGCGAAATGCCGCGGGCGATGTCGCCTGGACTTATCATCGATAAAGTCTTTTTGAAGGAAGAGCCGGGAAAAACGAGTGAGTCGGAACTGGCGTTACGCGGATTAATGCTGACGCGCGCGTTGCCTGAATCCGGGATTGATTGCGATAAGCCAGACAATGTTACGCCAGCTTTCCGCGTGCATACTTTCGTCAGAAATATTGAAGGTTTCTTCGCCTCCGTATCACCAGGAGAGAAAAAGGCGAAATTCGCCGATTTTTGCCTGGAGCGAGGCTTGTCGCACGCGGCATCAACTCCAGACGGAAAACGCGGTCGCCGTCTGTTCGAAATGTTGTACTGCGAAGCGTGCGGCGAATTACTGCTCGGTGGTCAGAAGGGACAAAATGAAGGCTCGACGGTAGAGCTATTGCCTTCAGCGACCAATCTGGAAAATCTTCCGGAACGCCCCGGCTCTGAATATTATGATGATATGGCACTGGACGAGTTTGCGGTTTTCTGGCCTGTCGATATAGTTGATAAAAATCCAGCAGGCAGCGAAAAAGGTTGGGATGTATGGGAAAAGGCGACGCTTAGTCCTGTTACCGGAATTGTGACTGTCGGACAAGGCGCATCGGCGGTGAATGCAGATTTGGTTCGCGGGTATCTCTATTTCCAGAAACCGGCCCCGAGCAAAAAAGGCGAACCGGCGAAAAAACCTTCCGCGCAGCCTTTTTGTTGCCCTAACTGCGGTATCGATTATTCCAGTCGACCAGCCAGCAATCGTTCCAGAACACCCATTCGTGCATTTCGTACTGGTGTGACTAAGTCATCCCAACTGGTGGCGACAGAGTTGTTTGAATTGCTACATGCGATCGGCGCGGAAGCCAAGAGTATTGTTTTTTCCGATAGTCGACAGGATGCGGCATCGATGGCGCTGGAAATCGAACGATTGCATTTACGCGATCTGCGCAGGGAAATTTTGGTCGCAGCCGCCCGAGAGATGATCCGAGAGGCTGAAAGCGGGTATATTTCTGAAAATAGTATTAATGAAAAAATGGATTTAGCCATACAAGCCAAAGACATGGATATGTTTGGTAAATTATATGAACTCAAACAAAACCAAGCAGATATTGCTGACTTATGTAAGTACAGGCGAGTAAAAATTGACAAATTGCTGGAACCAGAAGGCGATTCCATCGGAAGAATATCCTCCGATCTGGCAGGACTGGGAATATCACCTTACAAATATCGCTCATGCTCTGATGGGGATGACAGCAACGTCTGGCACGCCAATTTTACAAAAGATAAGAATATCGTTAAATATCATGAGAAACTTTCTTCATCTGACCGATTGGAACTCAAAAAAAAAGATATTTGATAACCAGTCCGAATTAATTGATGACGTCATTTTTGCCAATACCTTCTTCGCACTGGAAGAGACGGGATTAGCGTATCCGTGCATTTCAGATAGAGAGGATACGGCCGATCTTGATGCCTGGCTAAGAGTATTCGCTGGCGTTTATCGCGTCAAAGAAAATAAATATTTTGATCCCGAAAATTCTGTCGGATGGAACACAGGAAAAGATGTTACTAAAGAAAAAGTAAAACGTGTTGCTAAAGCCTTATTTGGCGAAAACAATTATCTGGATAATTTAACACAAGTCTTAAATCAGTTTGCAACCCGAGGACATTCAGCTGGTTTATTCAATATCGGCAAATTATTCCTCAAGGTAGCCAAACCAGGCGATCCCTATTGGCAATGCAGCAACTGCGAGCGGATCCACTTACATTTAGGGTTTAAACGTTGTACCCGTTGCACGGAACTGCTTGATATCAACCCCAGAGGCGTAGTTGAAACGCTATGGGAAAACAATTTTCTTGGCAAACGTATAGTGCGAGGCGAACGGGATGGCGTTAAACGCTTCCGGTTGAACGTCGAGGAGTTGACGGGTCAGACGGACGATTTCTCCGATCGACTACGCAAATTCAAGGGGATTTTCGTCGATGAGATGAGCGAGCTTGAAAAACTTGATGCGGAAATCGATATGCTTGCCGTCACCACGACGATGGAGGTCGGGATCGATATCGGTTCGCTTCAGTCAGTTTATCAGGCCAACATGCCGCCCCAGCGATTTAATTATCAGCAACGTGTCGGTCGTGCCGGACGGCGCGGCCAGGCATTTTCTTTTGTGATCACATTCTGTCGTGGACGTACCCACGATGCTTATTATTTTGCCCATCCTCATGCGATCACTGGAGATCCGCCGCCTCCGCCTTTCCTGGCGGTCGACCACGACGCTATTCCTAAAAGGCTTTTGCGGAAAATCTGGCTTAAGAGCGCGTTTAACTATTTGCGCGAAGAATGTCACAAAAACAAAACGACTTTCCCTGGCGATAAGCTCGTTCCACCTGATGTTCATGGCGAATATGTTTCAACGCATGATTACTATCACGATGATAAAGCGAACTGGGCCAAACTATTGTATCACGCACTGGAAGAAAAACAGGACATACGGGAACGCTTTATTAAAGCAGCAACATTTGATCCTGATCAGCGCCAACGCCTTTATTCCGAAATTAACGCCGAAAACATAATTGAAGAAATCGGAAAACTAGGACCTTCCGCGCCTGACGACAATACGGGACTTGCTCGCTTTCTGGCCGAGCGGGGTCTGTTACCGATGTATGGAATGCCAACTCGGGTACGTAACCTTTATCTGGGGTTGCGCAAAACAAAAGGACCAAATGGTCAGACTGAATACGAATGGTCAACAATGGACCGAGATCTTGATCTTGCGGTTTTTGAGTATGCACCTGGCTCGGTGTTAATTAAGGATAAAAAAAAGCATCAGGTGATCGGTTTCACCGGCAATTACCGGGAACCTCAACTTCGTGACAATCGAGTTTCAGATCTCTCAACGACATGTTCATGGGATGAATCGAGTCACTATGTTGCAATTTGTCAGTCATGCGGCTCCGCAAAACTTGAACAAAATCAACCTGATAAAAATATTAATTGCGAAGATTGCGATACGCCTATTAGTCCAGATGAATTCGAGCTTTATGTTACGCCAGCCGCTTTCCGTACGGATTTCGAGCCAAAAGATGACATGGATAGCTTCACTCGCATGTCGTTAAAAACGACGGCAACCGTATTGCATAAGGGTATCCCGGAAGATTGTGGTTCTTTTAAAGTGCGGCGCGGCGGCGTTACTATTTTGCGTCTTAATGATGGGCCGATTAATGGAGAGAAGGAAGGCGAACGTTTTACTGTTGATTTAGCGGCGGACCAAAAGGTGCCGATTCCTTTAGCTACCTACTACTCGCCCATTAGAGGGAATCAAGCGATTGATTCAAACTGGGCCGGATTACGCAATAACTTTAGATGGCGGCGTACTGGCGAAAAGCAAAAGTTTGGACTTGTATCAAGCAAAGAGACGGAGTCGCTCCACCTAGAACTAATGCATTTCGATGCTCGTCTTAATCTGAATATGATCGCCAGATACGGCGAATATATGAATTTGCCTACACGCGCGGCGGCTATTAGTGCAACACAGATTTTGACACATAAGGCCGCGCTCTATCTGGATGTTTCGCCAGATGAATTCGAAATGCTTGAGCCCCGACTCCATCATGAGAAACCTATATTGCAAATCGCAGATGCGTTGATCAACGGTTCAGGGTTATGCAGACGGCTTGCCGAGCCAACCGTCGTTGGAGCCCCGCCTTTGATAGTCACATTATTACATGAGATTCTGGAGGATAAGCGCGCCTGGCCAATGGTTGATTTTCTTAAGAAGGATCATCCAGCTCAGTGTCAAACTGCCTGTTACAAGTGCATACAGCGCTACGGTAACCGCCGATATCACGGTTTACTTGATTGGCGTCTAGGAATGGCATACTTACGATCAATGGTTATGCCTGAATTTGCCTGCGGTTTGAACGATGATGACTGGAGTTATCCTGAAATGGTAGGGTGGCGAGACAGAGCATTTGAATTAGCGGAAGACGTCGCGGCTTTAAGGCCAGGAACAATCAAATTATCAAAAGAGTACTCATTACCGGTTCTTACTGAAATTCAGGATGGAGAAGAGCTCTGGCGCGCAGCCGTTACGCATCCCCTATGGCAATGGAGAGAACCTGAGCGAGACGCTCTGATTGACACCCTGGGACTAGCTGATGGAAGATCTCCGCTGCGATTCATCGATACATTTGAGCTGGAAAGACGGCCATTGCGCGCGCTTGCCAATCTTAAACGGAATTAATGTGTCGCAATAATGCTGATAATTACTGGCTGATGTTTTTTGCTAAATGCGCTTTCGGCTTTCGATACGAAAGCGCACTTATGCAATGACATGACATGACATAGCAAAGTTTTATGATAGCTGCGTTTACTCAAGCTCAACAAGGTTATGTGATGGCCAGGATAAAAGGGAGAGATACCTGTTTGGAGCGAATTATCAGGAATCTCGTCACTCATGCCGGATTTCGTTATCGTTTATGCGATCCGAGATCAACGGGTAAACGATATTTAGTACCTTGGTGAAAATGTAAAGTTCTCTTTGTGCATGGCTGTTTTTGGCATAGTCATGAGGGATGTAGGCGAAATCATATGCCAAAGTCAAATTAGGAATACTGGTTTATTAAGTTGGGGAAAAACGAGATCAGAGATTTTTTGCATTCATCAAAACTACATGAAATGGGCTGAAAGGTATTAGTGGTTTGAGAGAGCGGGGTTAAAGAAACAGATATTCTTATGGAAAAATTGAAAACATTCTTAAATGAATAATGGACAGAACTAATTCTACAAAAACGTTGCGCATTAATATAGATAAATAGTATTTTTGTAGAAATCTTCACATAAGAGCAATTTGATGCATATTTTTGGTAGTG
>DF158882.1:423955-686972 GCA_000307305.1 Enterobacteriaceae bacterium B14 | reverse complement strand
CTTTTAGCCTTGATTTTTATTATTTCAATACTTTTATCTATTTCCTCTAATAAAAATCGCAAAGAAGTTTCTTTTGGCAATTATTTCACCTAAAATATTTTATAAACAATATCATTTTTACACACGAACTGGTAAGAGCTCATACCAATTCGTGTATGGCATAGCTACCGCACTCTATACACTTGTACTCATGCATTGAGTTACCGAGCCCAACGAATCGTGGATTTTTTAAAAACTATAAATCATAAATGGCGAAAAATCGAGCGTTCATGTCAAAGCATACTCTCAATATATAAGAGAATAAAGTCTTATAGATCAAGAAATTAGAAATGTTCGCTTTTGAAACCAGCATCGAGACGTAACTTCTACAAATCTCCCCCTACCACTACATCATTTTACTTCTTTCATCCAGACACTGTGCATGGCGGTAATTACTACAAATTGAATTCTTATGCGCAGGCTGTATTTCAGTCCACGCCGAGTTAAAGTTCTCCTTATGTAGGAGTGAAAACCATGTCCTGTAAGCCTTCATTTTTACCCCAGCAACTCTATCAGCTGATTAACGCTTTCCTTTGAAATCAAATGCGCTAATCATTTTTTCCTTATTCGTATCTAAATAATCCGCCCACCACTGCAGCATCAATCTACGTTCATCCAAATGCTCCGCCTTATGGATGTAAGCCGCCCGCACAGAGTTACGTTCCATATGGCTCATCTGCCGTTCTACCGCATCTCTTGACCACAATCCAGATTCAATTAGCGAGCTACACGCCATAGTTCTGAAGCCATGCCCACAAACCTCAACCTTAGTGTCATATCCCATAACCCGTAGCGCCTTGTTAACCGTGTTTTCACTCATGGGCTTACGAGGGTTATGATCGCCAACGAAAACAAAATCTCGATTTCCACTGAGCTTATGAACCTGTTTGAGGATGTCCAGTGCTTGCCGAGATAATGGCACAAGATGTGGTGTGCGCATTTTAGAACCACGTTGAGAATGCTTCACTCCTTCGATGGCTTCTCGTTCTGCCGGTATAGTCCACATTGCCGTTTCAAAATCGATTTCAGACCAACGCGCAAAGCGCAATTCACTGGAGCGAATGAAGATTAACAAGGTGAGTTCTACAGCCAAGCGGGTCAAAGGACGTCCCGTGTAACCGTCAATTCGGTGAAGCAGTTCAGGCAAGCGTTTCAGCTCAAGTGCAGGGCGATGGACACGGTTACTAGAAGCAACTGCGCCAGCCATCTCTTGGGCCGGGTTGTAATCAATCAAGCCACTTTGAACGGCAAATCGCATGATGGCAGTTGTCCGTTGCTGAAGACGAGAAGCGACTTCAAAACGGCCTGTAGCTTCTACAACCTTGATAGGAGCAAGCAGATCGCGAGTTCTCAGCTCCTCAATACTACGTTTGCCGATTGCATGGAACAAATTATCTTCCAGACTTTTAAGCACCCGTCGACTGTGTTCCTCTGACCATTTCTTGTTAGTTGCATGCCACTCTCTGGCAACTGACTCAAAAGTAATTACCTCTTTCGACTGCTCTTCTTTTACAGCACGTTTATGCTCGCGAGGATCGATACCGGCAGCAACAAGCCTTCTGGCCTCTTCCCTTTTTTGACGAGCATCAGCCAATGAAGTTTCTGGGTAAACACCAAACGCCACCAAGTGCTGCTTACCACCAAAACGAAAGCGGAACCGCCAGTATTTTGAGCCGTTAGGGTGAATAAGCAAAAACATGCCATCCCCATCTACAGGGTGTACTCCTTTTCCTGCGGTTTCGCAGAACGCACTTTAGTATCTGTTAGAGCCATAAAAGTTCTCCTTCCACGTACCGCAGTGAGTATACAACCATTATCGAACCAGAATATATACTCGATTCTATACTCACAAGCGACTTGATGTGGGTTGACTCAGATTGACTTATGTTGAAAGGAAAATCACGGAAAGCCTTGTGTAGCGTGGATTTCAGGCACAAAAAAAGACGTCAGTTGAGGTCTATTTACATACTGTTGGTGCGAAGGCCGGACTCGAACCCGCCCTTCTCACCCTAACCTTTCACCTCACCGGCAACTCAACCCCTTTCAGCAACTCCTCTATCTCCGCATTCGAATGCAGAGCCACAGCCGCATCCACCACATCCCGAGTTAAATGAGGGGCGAAGCGGTAGATGAATTCGTACATATAAGTACGCAGGAAGGTGCTGCGGCGAAAGCCGATTTTAGTCGTGCTGTGTGGGAAGATATTACTCGCGTCCAGTTTGACTAAATCAGGGTCTTCTATCGGATCTACCGCCATATTGGCAATAACACCCACTCCTAGCCCTAGGCGGACATAGGTTTTAATCACGTCAGCATCGGTCGCGGTAAATACGATATTAGGTGTCAGGCCCGAACGTGAAAAAGCGGCATCCAGTTCTGAGCGCCCCGTGAAGCCGAATGTGTATGTCACCAGTGGATAGGCTGCTAAATCGTTTATCGTGATGCGCGTTTTCCCTGCCAATGGATGGTCTGATGTCACCACAACAGAACGGTTCCAGTGATAGCAAGGGAGCATGACGAGGTCTTCATATAGATGCAATGCTTCTGTGGCGATAGCGAAGTCTGCGTTGCCTTTGGCCACAACATCTGCGATTTGTGTTGGGGAGCCTTGGTGCATGTGCAATGAAACACGTGGGAAGCGCCCCATGAAACCTTTAATCACCTGTGGAAGTGCATAACGGGCTTGGGTATGAGTGGTCGCAATATACAGTGCGCCTTTGTCGGGGTAGGTGTGCTCGCTGGCAACTGCTTTAATGGCATCAACCTTTGATAAGACCTCTCTTGAGATCCGAATAACCTCTTCTCCCGCAGGCGTGATCTGCGTCAAGTGTTTACCGCTGCGGGAAAAAATTTGAATACCTAGTTCATCCTCAAGCATACGAACCTGCTTGCTGATACCCGGCTGAGAAGTGTAGAGACCTTCCGCAGTGGAAGAGACGTTAAGATTATGGTTGACCACTTCAACGATATATCGGAGCTGCTGTAGTTTCATCGCACATACTATCCTAGGTTAAATACCTTACACATATCCCATAAAATCAAGTAAGTATCGTCTAGTTTACGCTACTGAGCTCATGGACAAAGAAATCGATTTTCCCAGAATGGTATAAAAAAAGTGTTTTTATAATTTTTTAGTTAATTTTTCGAAATTGTAAATCACTTGTGCATTAAAAGTCTATCGCGCATTAGAGTATCTTCCAATACAGACAAGATTTACATTTTAAATCAGCATAATATGAAACAATAACAAAGAGCAATAATAAAACCCAAACTGTACCGTGATAAACAATACCGCTACAAAATAGCCCCACTCTCGAAGATTGTGGGGCTATTTTATTTTTTTGCTGAATAAAAATGAAGCTTACTTCTTCTTCATTTCAACCCATTTGCCATCGACATAGAACATAGACCAACCCGTAGCCTTGCCCTCTTTCTCCGATGAAACGTACTGCTGTTTCGTCTTACGGCTAAAGCGGATCATCGTAGGGTTGCCTTCAGGATCTTGCTTTGGTGCATCAGCCAAATAGCGCAGTTTCTCAGGCAGGCGATCTTTAAAGCGGATCAACTCTTCAACCAGCGGTGCTCGCGTTTCCCGTGATTTAGGGAAAGTGTTAGCCGCTAAGAAGACACCAGCAGCCCCATCGCGTAAAACAAAATAGGCATCAGATTTTTCACACTTCAGTTCAGGCAGCGGAACCGGATCTTCTTTCGGTGGCGCAACTTCACCACTACGTAAAATCTTACGGGTGTTCTTACACTCTTCGTTGGTACAACCCATGTATTTACCGAAACGCCCCATTTTCAGGTGCATCTCAGAACCACACTTTTCACACTCAACGATAGGGCCTTCATACCCCTTAATGCGAAACTCACCGTTTTCAATCTCGTAACCGTCACAGCTCGGGTTGTTACCACAAACATGTAGCTTGCGCTGATTATCGATGAGATAACTGTCCATCGCTGTGCCGCATTTAGGGCAGCGTTTACGAGCACGTAACGCGTTGGTCTCTGCATCATCCCCTTCAAGCACATTGAGAACTTCGCTTTCCGGTATCAGATTGATGGTCGTTTTACAGCGTTCTTTTGGCGATAAGGCATAGCCAGAGCAGCCTAAAAAGACACCCGTACTTGCTGTACGGATACCCATTTTTCGACCACAGGTCGGGCAATCGATGCTCGTCAAAATCATCTGATTCGGGCGCATTCCGCCCTCTTCTGGATCTTTTTCCGCAATGCCTAGCTGTTCGCTAAACTCAGCGAAGAAAGCATCCAGAACATCTTTCCACTCAGCCGTATGTGCAGCAACTTCGTCCAGTCGGTTTTCCATTCTGGCCGTGAAGTCGTAATTCATCAGTTCGCGGAAGTTCTCTTCTAGACGATCGGTAACAATCTCACCCATCTTCTCGGCATAGAAACGGCGGTTCTCAGTACGCACATAACCACGATCTTGAATCGTAGAGATAATGGTTGCATAAGTAGAAGGACGGCCTATGCCACGCTTCTCAAGCTCTTTAACCAGCGATGCTTCACCAAAGCGCGCTGGCGGCTTAGTAAAGTGTTGGCTCGGCAGTAGCTTTTGCAGATCGAGAATGGCGCCCACCTCGATGGCTGGCAACGTACGATCTTCATCGCCTTTACGCAGCGCAGGCTGTACCTTCGTCCAACCATCAAAGCGTAGCGTGCGGCCTTTCGCTTTTAGAAGATAATCGCTCGCTTTTACCGTCAACGTTGTTGAATCATATTTTGCTGGTGTCATCTGGCAGGAAACAAACTGACGCCAGATAAGCTGATACAGTCTCTGTGCATCAACTTCCATATCTTTAAGCTGTTCAGAGACCACATTGACATCAGAAGGACGAATCGCCTCATGTGCTTCCTGTGAATTCTCTTTGCTGCTATAAGCATTTGGGCTCTCCGGCAGATACTTTTTGCCGAAGCTATCAGAAATATACTCACGCACCATATTCAATGCATCTTGGCTCAAGTTAGTCGAGTCAGTACGCATATAGGTGATATGACCCGCTTCATACAAGCGCTGGGCCATCATCATAGTTTTCTTAACGCCGAAGCTCAGGCGAGTACTGGCTGCCTGCTGTAGCGTTGAGGTAATAAAAGGTGCTGAAGGTTTGCTGCTTGTTGGCTTGTCTTCACGCTCTAAAACTTCGTAGCGCGCGTTCTCAAGCAGAGCAACGGCGGCTTCTGTCTGCTGGCGATTTACTGGCTTGAAAGGTTTGTCATTGGCATGAGTCACCTGCATTTGCAGCTCAATACCTTTCGGCGCTTTCAAATCTGCGGCAAGTTCCCAATACTCTTCGGGAACAAAAGCTTTAATTTCGCGCTCACGCTCGACGACTAGACGCACAGCAACGGATTGAACTCGGCCCGCAGAAAGCCCTCTAGCGACTTTCTTCCACAGCAGTGGCGACACCATATAGCCTACAACACGGTCCATAAAGCGACGCGCTTGTTGAGCATTAACACGATCAATATTCAGTTCGCTAGGCTGTTCAAAAGCCTGCTGAATCGCGTTCTTGGTAATCTCATTAAATACGACGCGGCGATAGCGATCGTCATCACCACCAATCACTTCTCGCAAATGCCAAGCAATGGCCTCACCCTCGCGGTCAAGGTCGGTTGCGAGATAGATTTTATCGGCTTTTTCTGCCAACGCTTTCAGCTCAGCAACAACTTTTTCTTTGCCTGGTAAAATTTCGTAATGCGCTTTCCAACCATGAAAAGGATCGATCCCCATTCGATTAACGAGGGCCTCATTTTCATTTTTCTTAACTTTTTTCTTCGCTTTATCTTCAGTTGAGTTAGCGCTCTTCTTACTTACGGAGCCACTCGTCGGCAAATCACGGATATGCCCTACGCTGGATTTAACCACATAGTCATTACCGAGATACTTATTGATCGTTTTAGCCTTTGCCGGGGACTCAACTATAACGAGAGCTTTACCCATAGTTATCTTTACCTAAATGAAGTCTTCCCATCATGGAAGATTTTTGCATCGCCGATAGTGTGGCGATAGAACTCTTTTTTATATTGCGGTAGTTAAGCAAGAGATCAACCTCTTTTTTCTTATATCGCCATTGAGTGTTCATTAATGGTGTAAATAACAGACAAAAGAGCTTAATAATTAACCTAAATTAAACAATTGATTACACTAAAAACCGCGAAAGGCACACTCTACCTGATAAAAAGTGGCACGCAACTTAATTAGCATGGATTGAGCAGTAACGCCAACTCAGGAAAAATTGAACCATTTGCGACAACGCCGTATCAGGAATTAGAATAGGCGTAATATCTTTCATTGGAAATATCATGATGCTTGAGAATACAACACCCATTAGCCGTGAAGCACTACTTGCCGAAGCAAATAAAATTATTCATGAACATGAAGACTATATGCACGGTATGCATGCGACAGACGTCGAACAAAAAAATGATGTATTGATTTTTAAAGGTGATTATTTTCTAGATGAGAATGGCTTACCGACGCCAAAGAGCAATGCCATATTCAATATGTTTAAGCATTTGGCTCATGTTCTATCGAGTAAATATCACCTCGAAGAGTGATTTCAACGGTAAGAATCAACAAAAATAAAAGGGCCTGAGGCCCTTTTATAATGTCTAACACCCAATAGTCAGATACTTACAACGTAGGACGTTGTCCGCGCTGCCACCAGCGTAGTAATAATCTATCTGCGCCATCTGCGGCACCGACCATAAACCTATCAATCAAGCGCTTACGCTGCGTAAAACTCACCGCTATAACATCTCGTGATTCAATCTCTTTCAGTAACAGGTCATCACTGGTTCCGATCTCATCAATTAGCCCGAGCTCTTTGGCCTGTGAACCAAACCAGTGCTCGCCAGTCGCCACTTTATCGATATCCAAAGATGGACGTTGTTGGTGTACAAAATCTTTAAACAGCTTATGAGTTTCGTTTATCTCCTCACGAAACTTCTCACGCCCCTGCTCAGTGTTCTCTCCAAACAGTGTCAGGGTTCGTTTGAACTCACCCGCCGTCATTAATTCGATATCAATATCGTTCTTTTTCAGTAACCGATGGAAATTGGGGATCTGAGCAACAACGCCAATCGACCCGATAATAGAAAACGGTGCAGCAACAATACGTTGAGCAACACAGGCCATCATATAGCCGCCACTGGCAGCCACTTTATCAACAGCAATCGTCAGTTTAATACCGCGCTGCCGTAAGCGATCGAGCTGGGAAGCTGCCAATCCATATCCGTGCACAACACCACCAGGGCTTTCTAATCTGACTAATACTTCATCTTCTGGCTTGATAATCGCCAAAATAGCCGTGATCTCTTCACGTAGTGCTGTCACTTCGTGGGCATCCATACTGCCTTTAAAGTCGACCACATACAGACAAGACTTCTCAACGAGAACCTCACCTGCCTTCACTTTCTGCTTTTTCAGCTTCGTTTCTGCCTTGTCCTGTTTTTTCTGCTCTTTAAGCCACGCTTTATGAGCGAGAGGATCAAGGCGAGATTGTTTCATCTGTTCTTGCAAATCGCGATACTGCTCACCCAAATCGATAAGCTGTAGCTCACCACGACGTGCGCCTTTACGCTGCCCTTGGCTCATGATCAAAACAACAATTGCCCCAATCGCCAGCGCTACGGTCGCAATTTTGGACAGAAAAAGACCATATTGAAAAATCCACTCCACTATTGTTCGCCTTTTTTTAGAGGTAACTATGAGGTTGATAATATTCTAACTTGCCCGCGGATAACAGGTTTTAGACGTATCGTGAGGGCATACACCGCCATTTAAGTATGCTGCTTTTCGTTTTGGTTACATTATGTTTATCTTTCATTAAACTTTGCCATCAAAAAGAGTAGCATTACATTTTCTACCTCATTGAAAATAAGCACAGAATCAAAAGAATAAAGCCACATACTTTAAGAGGAGTTAAGATGCTGCATTACCAACCAATGGGTGACTTACTCAACCAACGTATTATCTTGGTGACCGGAGCTGGTGATGGTATTGGCCGTGAAGCTGCGCTCACCTACGCCCGCTATGGCGCACAGCTGATTCTTGTTGGCAGAACAGAAAGCAAGTTACTCGACGTTCAACATCAAATTATAGAAAATGGCGGCATAAAAGCCGAAGTTTATACGTTAGACCTGCTTCATACCACGCCAGAAGATTGCCAGAATTTGGCGTCACAAATTATCCAGCGTTTTCCCAAATTAGATGGCGTGCTACACAATGCTGGGTTGCTAGGTGATATTGCCCCTATCATCAAACAAGACCCGCAAGTGTGGGATGATGTCATGCAGGTGAATGTCAATGCCACGTTTATGCTGACGCAAGCATTGCTACCACTGCTATTAAAATCCCCTTCCGCTTCATTAGTCTTCACCAGCTCCAGTGTGGGCCGCCAAGGGCGTGAAGGATGGGGTGCATATGCCGTATCAAAATTTGCTACTGAGGGGCTAATGCAAGTCCTCGCAGAAGAGTATAAAAACAGTAACTTACGCGTTAACTGTATTAATCCTGGCGGGACACGCACCTCAATGCGCGCATCAGCATTCCCAAAAGAAGATAGCAATAAATTAAAAACCCCAGCCGACCTTATGCCTCTTTATCTATTCCTCATGGGGGATGATAGCCAGCGCAAAAACGGTATCAGCTTCGATGCACAGCCGGGCAGAAAAGCAGGCCCTGCAGAATAGGACATATTATGAGTAATGAACGTCACCAACAGCGCCAGCAACGGTTGAAAGAGCAAGTCGATGCCAGAATTGAAGCCGCAAAAGAGAGTCGCGGTATCCTGATGGTTTTTACCGGCAACGGTAAAGGGAAAAGTACCGCAGCCTTCGGGACCGTCACCCGCGCCGTTGGTCATGGACAAAAAGCTGCCGTGATCCAATTTATTAAAGGCAATTGGGATAACGGCGAGAAAAATCTGCTTCAGCAGCACGACGTTGAATTTCAAGTTATGGCAACTGGTTTCACTTGGGAAACTCAGGATAAAGAAGCGGATACCGCTGCGGCTCAAAGCGTATGGCAGCACGGTAAGCGCATGTTGCAAGATGAGTCGCTGAATCTGGTAGTACTCGATGAGCTAACTTACATGGTGACCTTCGGTTATATCGAACTGGCGGAGGTATTAGAAGCCTTATCCAAACGCCCCGCTACCCAAACGGTGATTATTACCGGACGTGGCTGCCACAGAGATATTATCGACATGGCTGATACTGTCAGTGAGATACGCCCCGTTAAGCATGCATTTGATGCAGGCATTATGGCGCAGCAAGGTATTGATTGGTAATAAGGTAAGAATCGAGAGATAAAGTAACGGCGTCTATTTTGTTCAATACGCCGTTACTTCATTCCATTAAGCATGATCGAACATCTTAATGACTTGGCAGTTCAATATTGCACCCGGCTAATGTTCCCATCTCGTTATAGATTGCACAGGCTGCATCAATAATCGGTATCGCCATCGCCGCCCCGCTTCCTTCGCCTAAGCGCATATCCAGATGAAGATAAGGTGTTAAACCCAGCTCACACAGCGCTATTTCTGCCCCTTTTTCAGCAGACATATGCGATGGAATTAAATAGCCTTTGGCCTCCGGTGCAATACGACAAGCAATCAGCGCAGCAGCGTAGGAGAGGAAACCGTCTAGCAGAACAGGTACACCAGATGCCGCAGCACCTAACATCACACCCGCCATACCACCGATATCAAACCCGCCGACTTTCGCGAGTACATCGATGCCATCTTCGGCATTTGGCTGATTAATTCGAATTGCCTGTTCGACGATATTCACTTTGTGTTGTAAGCGATCCAGAGGCAGATTTGCACCAATGCCAACCACCTCTTCAGGCTTCGCATTCGCTAATACACTGACAATCGCTGCCGCTACGGTTGTATTGGCGATGCCCAATTCCCCAACACCCAGCAATGTGACCCCATCAGCAATGGCGTCTTGTGTTAAAGAAGCGGTATTTTCTAGCAACATTATCGCTTTTTCACGTGTCATCGCAGCTTGTTTAGCGATGTTCGCACTTCCTCGCCCCATACTCAGGTTCAATATATCGGGCAAAGGTTCGCTATTAATTCCGACATCAACAATAGTCACCTCCGCACCGGCATTTTTTGCCAGAACGCAGACACCTGTATTCTGTTTCAGCATATTCAGCGCTTGGATCGCCGTCACTACCTGTGGAGAGATGGCAACGCCCTCGTCATAAACACCGTGATCAGCCGCCATCACCATGATCTGTTTCCGAGGAAAAGCCAATGGCTGGCCTCTGGTTATACCTGCCAGTTGAATGGCTAACGTCTCTAAACGCCCCAAACTGCCGACGGGTTTTAATAACCCACTGAGATAATCTTCAGCCTTCGCCATCGCCTCTTGGTCTAAGGGACGGATCTCAGCAATAACCTGTTGCAGCGTTTTCATTACAGTATCTTCCATCTAATGCATCTGAGCCTTGCCGCTATCGTTTAGACGATGAACGACGCAGTGCCCATGATTAAGTTCAGTCAGGCTGTAGCAGCCATGTTTAAAGCTAAAATTCCACATTGCGCTAGGCGGTAGCCCCAATAAAAGAGCGAGCATAATGCTAAGAACACCCTGATGGCCGACGATGAGTACGGTTGAATTCTCAGGCAACTCTTGCTGTAAGCGCAACAATGCATTCTCAATGCGTGCTGAAAAAGCAAGGAACCCTTCTCCCCCTGGTGGGATAACATTTTGCCAGTCACTGCACCATGCCCGATAAGCCTCACTGTCTTCTTGCTTTAGATCTCGATAATGTCTCAGCTCCCACTCGCCAAAATCAGTCTCGTTCAATTCAGCAAAGCTCTCTATTACAGGGGGCTGACTCTGTGTACTCGTCTCTTGGATAATCGTGGCGGTCTGTATCGTTCGGCATAATCCACTGGTGATAACGTTATCAAACACAATCTCCCGCAGTTGATCTGCGATCTCTCTGGCTTGTTTCTCACCCGCCTCAATCAGAGGAAGATCGCTAGCACCATAGTAAACACCGTCAATATTTGCCTGTGTCTGACCATGCCGAACCCAATAGATTTTCATACCGAGGCCTACAGTAAAGCGAGCAAAAATAAGATCTCGAAGACTTCGTTGCCTGCCCCCATTGTATCGCCCGTTTGTCCCCCCAACTTACGCTGGATGAGATAGCGATAGGCATATGCCAGAAGTAAGGTCACTAGCGCTGCCATGACACCATGCCACCCACACAGCGTTAACACCAGCGCCATCCCTGCTATAAGGGTAATAATGAATCGTTTACCGCAAATCTTGCCGACATAGATGTTACCCATGCCATTTTCTCTGGCATAGCGTTGTTGATACATCAAGATAACTAACAGGCTGCGAGCAATGATCGGGGCTGCAATCAGTGCCGGTAGCACGGCGTACTCACTCTGTGCAAGCTGGCAAATCAGTGCCACGCGCAGTAATAGACTCATCACCAATGCTAACGCGCCATTTGTCCCTATGCGGCTATCACGCATAATTTCCAGCATCTGTTCACGTTTGCGAGCAGAGAAAATACCATCGCAGGTATCTGCCAACCCATCGAGATGAAAAGCGCCCGTGATCAGCGCATTAGCCAGCACAGCGAAGATTGCTGCAATAACAATCCCCGTGCTTCCCACAGTTATTTGATAAGCCAGTGCGGAAACGATGCCCGCCACTAAGCCGATAAGGGGAAAATAGATCACGCCTTTTGCGTAATCATCCAACGTTAAATCTTTCGTCCAACGGTCAGGCACAGGAACCCGAGTCAAAAACTGTAGTGTGGCGAGAAAAAGTTTCATGGTTAATATTTCGCTCTGTTTGCTAATAACGGACAACTTTACGTGACATTGTCACTTATAGACTATCCCTTGATCTTTATATCTATGCCAGAAATCACCAGATAGACCGTATCTGCCCGCGCAGCGAGGCGTTGGTTTACCCGCCCAGCAATATCACGAAAACGCCGAGCTAACAGATACTCGGGCACGAGGCCGAGGCCCAGCTCGTTGGTGACAATCCAAATGGGAATTTTACTGGCATCACAGGCGCTTAACAGCTCATCAATTTGGCTCTGGATCTCCGTTTCAATCGCCTCAAAATCCATCTGCTCTTCGGGTAATGAACCTGCCTGCTCAAACAAGATGTTGGTTATCATCGTCGTGATGCACTCTAGAATGATGCCGTCTGCCTGTGTTTGATGATCCGTTACCACAGCACCAAGATGGGCATAGCCTTCATACGTCAGCCACTCGGTCGGGCGTTGCTGTTGATGCAATGAAATACGCTCTACCATCTCTTCATCGGTGACGAGTGACGTGGCGATATAGAGCATCTTTCCTCCGTGCTGCTGCGCCAACCGTTCTGCTAGCTGGCTCTTGCCACTCCGTGCACCACCGGTAATCAGGATCATTCTGCTTTTGCTCCCACCTGCATAATGTGATAGATACGATCGATATCCACGCTGTCACGCATTGCCTGTGCCAACTTATCGAATTCTCCCTGCTTATATACTTGATAGGCTATCTCTGGCCGCTCTAATGGGGAGAGTCCTTTGTGCTCACGCAGGGCATCTAATAGCGTTCGGGTAAATGGCAGACTATCGAATAGGCCATGAATATAGCTTCCAGCAACATTGCCTTGAAGGTTGATTGCGCCTTCAATCGCGTGTATCTGTTCACCATTCCGGCTATCTAGCTCTGTCCAAGCGCGAGCATCTGCACCTAATATCGTTCTTCCCATATGAATCTCATAGCCCGCTAACGGCAATGCGGTACAGGCACTGAATATGCCAGAAGCATGAGCACTGGTTCTGCCCGTAACCTGAGTGGTTATCTTGCCGCTTTCAAAATGCGTCTCACAGTCTAATAACCCAAGGCCGTCACACTGTTCAATACCGGATTCGATGCCGTCATACAGGCGATTGCCCAACATTTGGTAACCGCCACAGATTCCAATAATAGGAATATTACAGCGGTGAGCGTGCTGTATTTGGCTGTCAAAGCCTCTGGCGCGTAGGTATGCCAAATCTCCCAGCGTATTTTTGCTGCCGGGGATTATCAACAAATCAGGGGAACCAATAGCATCACCGTGCATGACATAGCGGATACGGGCATCTTGCTGTACCGAGAGCGCATTAAAATCAGTGAAGTTAGAGATATGAGGCAAATGCAGGATAGCAATATCTAACTCACCCTCTGCGATATCATGTTTTTTGTGCCCCTGTAACACAACACCGTCTTCATCCTCCAGCTCGACATTAATCCACGGCATCACACCAATTACTGGTACGTTGGTCATCTCTTCTATCATGTCGATACCGGGGCGTAACAGGGCTATATCGCCGCGAAACTTGTTGATGATAACGCCTTTCACTCGTGCTCGTTCATCGTCTGCCAAAAGTGCCAAGGTGCCATAAATCGAGGCAAACACACCGCCTTTATCAATATCAGCAACCAGCAATACAGGGGCATCGATCATCTCAGCCATCCCCATATTGACGATATCCCCTTCACGCAGATTAATCTCTGCTGGGCTACCCGCTCCTTCAAGAACAATGATGTCATGTTCTGCAGCAAGGCTTTGGTAAACGTCATAAACCTGCTTCTTCAGCTTAGGTTTATGTTGGTGATATCCCACCGCATCCATATCTGATGCCACTTTCCCCATTACGATAACCTGCGCCTGCTTATCGCTGCTGGGCTTAAGCAGAACCGGATTCATTCTTACATCCGGCAATATCCCTGCCGCCTCAGCTTGAAATATCTGCGCCCGTCCCATCTCTTTACCATCGGCAGTAATACCGGAATTAAGAGACATATTTTGTGATTTGAAAGGAGCAACACAGTAGCCATCTTGATAAAAGATACGGCAGAGGCCCGCAACCAACATGCTTTTACCCACATCGGATGCCGTCCCCTGTAACATAATTGATAGGCTCATAGCCTCTCCTAATGTGTTAAAAAAAGGCCGAAATAAAGGGTCTCAGAATACCGAGTAATAGCGCAACAGCTAAGAATGAGGCCACATACATCATCCGAATGATGGCCTTGATATCCTCAGGTATGACTTCACGCTCGCCATCCCCCATCCAAGGCTTATCAACAACTTCGCCAAAATAGACGTTAGGGCCACCAAGGCGCACATTCAGTGCACCCGCGACGGTAGCCTCTGACCATGCGCAGTTAGGGCTGGCATGTTGATAGCGATCCCGCCAGCCAATACGTAACGCATCACGGTAGTTAAGTTTCAGCAGCCATGCCGCCGCAGAGAGTAACAACCAGCTCATACGCGCAGGTATATAGTTGGCGATATCATCCATTCGGGCAGAAACACAGCCAATGGCTTTATATTTGGGTGTCTTATAGCCAACCATTGAATCTAGCGTATTCACCGCTTTGTAAGCCATCGCCAGCGGAACACCGCCGAGACAGAGATAGAATAGTGGCGCGATTACGCCATCGACACTGTTCTCAGCAACGGTTTCTACCGTTGCTCTGGCGATGTGTGGCTTTTCAAGCTGTGAGGTATCGCGCCCAACAATATAAGAGAGTTGGCGCCTGCACTCATCAATCGAACCTTGTTGTAGTGCGACATAAACCGCCATCGCAGCATCTCGCAGGCTTTTGGTCGCCAAAATGGTGTAGCTGAGCCATAACTGTGCCAACCACAGCAAGATATCGCTGAAATACCCCATCGCAAGCAGCACACCGGATGTCACAATAAACGTAGTTCCGACGATAACAATCCATAAAATGCCGCCGCCAATATAGCGCTGGCGCTCTGAGGAGCAGTAGTGGCGAATATGCCGTTGGGTAAAAGTAATGAGGTTTCCTATCCAGCGTATCGGATGTGGCCAGTGAGGAGGGTCTCCCAACCAGAGATCGAGCAGATAACCCATGATAAGAGCAGACAGAAAATATTCGGGTGAAAACACGCCGTTCAGGCTCCCCACTAATCCAATGAGATGTCGCCATTATTCTACTATTTCAATTACCCTAAACATTAGCGATTAAAAACAAGCAGATGGCTATTAAACGCAATATTCTACTCCATTGCCTCTCTCTATCATATAGCCATGCCTTTATTGATGGGGGTATTCTGTCTCTCTTCATACTGATGATAGTTAACACTCGGAGTTACCATGAGCACAGCATCGAATACCTTACCCACCTCAATGCGTTTTATCGATATAGAGCAACCCGGTGCCCCAGAGGTGATGCGTGTTGCCGAGTGTGCCTTGCCAGAACTGAAACCCGATGAAGTATTAATCAAAGTCGCTGCCGCTGGCATTAATCGAGCAGACTTAAATCAGCGAGAAGGGAGTTATCCGCCACCACCAGATGCTTCGCCTATTATGGGTCTAGAAGCTGCAGGAACCCTCGTTGCTCTAGGTAAAAATGTTACTACCCATAAAATAGGCGACCGCGTTTGCGTGCTTACCCACGGTGGTGCCTATGCTGAGTATGTCGCTGCACCTGCGGTTTTATGTCTACCTATTCCCCAAGGGTTTACGATGGTTGAAGCCGCGTCTTTACCCGAAGCTGCAATGACGGTGTGGAGCAATCTCTTTATGAGTGCCAAACTGCAACGTGGCGATACTGTGCTGATTCACGGCGGTACTAGCGGCATTGGCACCTGCGCAATTCAATTTGCCCTCGCTCACGGTTGTAAGGTCATAGCAACCGCAGGAAGCGAAAGCAAATGTGCGGCGATTCGTGAATTAGGCGCAGATTTAGCCATTAACTATCGTCACAGTGACTTTGTGGAAGAGGCGCTAAAATTTACTCAGAAGCGCGGTGTCGATGTGGTTTTGGATATAGTCGGTGGTGAGTACACCGCGCGTAATATTCGCACGTTAGCAATGGATGGGCGCATCACTCAGGTTTCGTGGCAACAAGGCAGTAAAGTCACCCTCGATCTTGTGGAACTGAGCCGACGCAGAGGTTGGTTAACCGGCGCGTTTTTACGACCTCGCCCTATTGATCAAAAACAGCAGATTGTTGATGAGTTAAAACAGCACATCTGGCCACTGTACAGTGATGGAACCCTGCACCCGATCGTGGATAAAGTTTATCCTTATACCCAAGTCATACAGGCTCATAAAGATATGGCGAATAGCCAGCATATAGGCAAGCTCGTTCTCTCTTTTGAGTAATGGAAAAAACAAAGGCCGCTATCTCAAGCGGCCTTAAAAAACGGTTCAACACTTATACAGCCGACTTAGCCACGCTTAGTCGATGAATTTCTGGTTGAAGGTGTTCTTGTTGATGTCGTGCGACGACCCGATGATTGAGTGTGGCGTTTAACCGCACGGCGGATCTGGTTCGCTTTTGCACGGCGACGATCGCGCTCTACTGGTAGCTTAGTTTCGGTTTCACCACGCAGTTCAACCAACTCACGCAAATAGTTTACCGCTTTCAAATCAAGCTCAGTATAACCGCCACGAGGCAGGCCTTTCGGCAGTGGTAAATCGCCATAACGAACGCGGATCAAGCGGCTTACTTGCACACCAACGGCTTCCCACAAGCGGCGAACTTCACGATTACGCCCTTCTGTCAGCGTGACGTTATACCATTGGTTGATCCCTTCACCGCCCTGGAACTTAACAGAACGGAAAGCAGCAGGACCATCTTCTAGCTGAACGCCTTTAGTCAGTTGCTTAATTTTATCCTGATCGACTTGGCCAAATACGCGCACGGCATATTCACGCTCAACTTCACGGCTTGGATGCATTAAACGGTTTGCTAGCTCACCGTCGGTGGTGAACAGCATTAAGCCCGAGGTGTTAACGTCAAGACGGCCTACCGCTATCCAACGGCCACCGCGCATCTTAGGCAGACGATCAAATACCGTTGGGCGACCTTCAGGATCGCTACGGGTACACAACTCGCCTTCTGGTTTGTAATAAGCCAGAACCCGACACACTTCTTCTTCTGATTCACGAACGGAAACAACATGCCCGTCGATACGAATTTTGGTTCCCGCAATAACCTCAACGCGGTCACCCAACGTAGAAATTTTACCGTCAACGCTGATACGTCCGGCTTCAATCATAGCTTCTAATTGTCGGCGTGAACCATGCCCGGCACGGGCTAAGACTTTCTGTAACTTTTCGCTCATTGAGCTGCCTCTAGTGTCGCCTTCACAGGCGTCGATGAGTATTCTATGTGAGTTTAAAAATCAAGGAGTTAACTTGTTTTATGCCGTGTATTATACACAAACTCACTCTATTTGTATGTTTCGTGTTTCAAAGCCTATTTTTGTACTGAAACCAATAGCAGCATTGGGCGCTCTTTCTCTTCTTCAAGCTCTGGATTATCAGCAACTTGTTTCTCACTTGGCCCCCACTCTTCAACATGCTTAATCGTGAAACCCTGTTGAATGAGTAAATTTAGATAAGTGCCAATAGTGCGATGCTGCTTAATCACCCCATCAGCTAACCAGTTAGTCACTCTATCGCCTTCAAGCTGATAATTATTCACCGGCCAAGACTTTTTGCCCTCGCTATCAATTAACCAACCCGGCTGCCTTGGCGAGGTATAAATAGGGTGTTCCACTGAGAAAACAAAATAGCCACCAGCACTTAGAGAGCCATAAATCTGCTCAAACAGTGCGGCAAGGTGCTTAATATAGTGTAGTGCCAAAGAGCTGTAGGCCAGATCAAATTCAGCTTTCGGTAGAGCAAGTTGCTCCATATCCTCTTGCCGATAAATAATGGCGTTGTCTGTCGTTAGCTCCTCTGCTTTAGCTAACATTTTTTGTGATACATCAAGACCGAGCACTTTGCTCGCCCCCTGCTCACGCGCACTTCGACAGAACCAGCCATAGCCGCACCCTAGATCAATCACCCGCCGCCCTTCCATTTCAGGCAACATTTTGAGCAATGCAGGCCACTCTGGTGCGCCCTCTAATCCATAAACAGAACGCCCAAGCTGAGCATAGCCATCGAAGAAATCCTGATTATCATAAATATTTTGGGTCATTTTCTATCCAATAGATGAACGACTGATATGGAGTAAGTGCTCAACAAATCCTAAATCAGATTAACGAAATGGCGCGGCATCCCCAGAACCTTCACGCAAGATAGCGGGGGCATCTTCGGTTAAATCAATCACCGTTGTAGGCTGTTGCCCCAGATAACCACCGTGAATCACCAAATCAACTTGCTTACCCAGTACATCGCGGATCTCTTCTGGGTCTGACTCTGCAAAATCATTACCCGGCAACATTAACGTCGTCGACATTAATGGTTCGCCAAGCACATCCAAAAGAGCTAAAGCGATAGGATTGGACGGAACGCGCAGGCCTATCGTTTTACGCTTATCGTTCATTAAACGGCGTGGCACTTCCTTCGTTGCCTTCAGAATGAAAGTGTAGTTGCCGGGCGTGTTATTTTTGATCAGGCGAAAAGCGGTGTTATCAACGTGAGCATAGGTTGATATTTCGGAAAGATCGCAGCATACCAGCGTAAAATTGTGATTATCGTCCAATTGACGAATGCGGCAGATCCGCTCCATCGCACTCTTATCCCCCAACATACAACCCAATGCGTAGCCGGAATCCGTTGGGTAGACAATAACGCCACCTTTTTTCAACACATCAACGGATTGATTGATGAGACGCACCTGTGGATTATCGGGGTGGATATAAAAAAACTGACTCATGGTAGTTCCTCACTATTCAGGCTACCGCCTGAAAAATTTAAGAATCCATCGGCAAGGTTTGAACTTGCTGATGGATTCTTTCGTTATTTTATTCTCTTCACTCATCTGCTAATTGAAGCATCTCAGGCCAAGCGTGCCATACGGCAACAGACTCCCCTGGTAACCACAGGTTCCGTCCAAGTTCTAACCACGGGCAAGGTTGATGAAAATCAGACCCTTGAGAGGAGAGTAACTGATACTCTGTCGCATAATTTGCCAGTACCTTACGCTCATTTGGCGCTTGCTGACACTGAGCAACTTCCATCGCATCACCGCCCGCTTGCTGATAATACTCCAGCAGACGTTTTAACCATTTAGTCGACAGACCATAGCGTGCCGGATGCGCTAGCACAGCCTGCCCACCTGCTTGATGAATGGCATTTATTGCTTCATCAATTGTACACCAACTCGATGGAACGTAACCGATCTTCCCTTTAGCTAGGTATTTTTTAAACACCTGAGCGAGGCTAGAGACAACTCCCTGCTCCACGAGAAAACGGGCAAAGTGACCACGGGTAATTGCCGCATTGCCTGCTAGCCTCTGCGCCCCTTCCAAGGCACCGGGAATACGGTGTTTAGCCAAACGCAAAGCGATCTCTTCGGCTCTGGCCCTGCGCCTTGTTGTTTGCGCTTCAAGCAGTGCTTTAAACACCACATTTTCCTTATCGACTCCTAATCCCACAATATGGATTTCGTGATTCTCCCAAAGTGTTGAGATCTCCACGCCATGGATCAATTTCAGCGGTAGCGCTCTCTTAATAATAGCCTGTTCCGCTTCATCTAAGCCTGCAGTCGTGTCATGGTCGGTTATCGCGAGTACGCCTACACGCATTTCAACGGCACGTTCAACCAGTTCTGCGGGCGTTAATAGACCGTCCGATGCTGTGGTATGTGAATGCAGATCGTAGATGGAGTATCGGGGTATTTCGGGGCAAAAGTCGGTCAAAGCACAATCTCTGGTCGTATCTAGCCTCTATCATAACGGCTAAAGGTGGCTTTATGTAACCTTGAAATAACAAATTTTACTGGTATTAGAAGATGGCCTGTGCATTTGTACTGTTCAGAAATATTCATCACGGCACGTTAATATCAACTATAAAAAGAATATCTCGTCTGAATTTTTATATCATGAAACAATTACACGCTTTATAGACTCTATTACAGAAGCAAGCCAACAATCCCCTCATTCACAATAATTATGAGTCAGCTCACACTTCTACCTCTTTTCCCTTCTATCAATACAAAAGCTACTAGACTAACAAATTATTTACATTGTGCTTTTTTATATCCCTTCTTAAGGAGTTGTTGCATGAATAACCTGAAATCCAGAGTGATCTGGCTGTTGGTTGCAATAGCTGGTGCGATCGCATTTGCCATGCTCGCATTAAGTCGCGGTGAGAACGTCAATGCGGTTTGGTTGATTGTCGCTGCGATTTCTTGCTACAGCATTGCTTATCGCTTCTATAGTGTGTTTATCGCTAAAAATGTCTTTGAATTAGACGATAAACGGCTTACGCCTGCCGAACGTCACAATGACGGGTTAGATTATGTTCCCACCAATAAGTGGGTGCTGTTTGGTCACCATTTTGCTGCTATTGCTGGCGCAGGGCCATTGGTTGGTCCAATTCTTGCCGCTCAGATGGGTTTTCTACCAGGGACTATCTGGATCTTGGTGGGCGTTATGCTTGCTGGGGCCGTGCAGGATTTTCTGATCCTCTTTATTTCAACCCGTCGAGATGGACGTTCGCTCGGCGAGATGGCGAAACAAGAACTGGGCGCTTTCGCAGGTGTTATCACAATGTTAGGCGCGCTAGGAGTTATGATTATTATCCTCTCTGCGCTGGCATTAGTGGTGGTTAAGGCGCTGACAAATAGCCCTTGGGGTGTATTTACTATTGCAGCAACCATTCCTATTGCGCTGTTTATGGGCGTCTATATGCGCTTTATTCGCCCTGGTCGCATCGCTGAAATCTCCGTTATTGGCTTCGTGTTAATGATGCTCGCCATTATCTATGGCGGCGATATTGCACAACATCCCTTCTGGGGGCCTTTCTTTACGCTAGATGGGAAAGAGCTAACGTGGGTGCTCGTCATTTATGGTTTTGTCGCATCTGTTTTACCCGTCTGGCTTCTACTCGCGCCTCGTGATTATCTCTCTACCTTCCTGAAAATTGGTGTTATTGCAGGTCTCGCTGTCGGCATTGTTTTTGCCATGCCAGAGCTAAAAATGCCTGCTGTTTCACGTTTTATCGATGGTTCAGGCCCAGTTTTCTCAGGTAGCTTGTTCCCATTCCTATTTATCACTATCGCCTGTGGTGCTATTTCGGGCTTTCATGCCTTAGTCTCTAGTGGCACAACACCGAAGCTGATTGAGCGTGAAAGCCATATTCGCTTTATTGGTTATGGTGGCATGTTAATGGAGTCTTTCGTCGCCATTATGGCTCTGATCTGTGCTTCTGTACTCGATCCTGGCATTTACTTCGCGATGAACTCCCCTTCGGCGCTTATTGGTACAACTGTTGAGCAAGCCTCCCAAGTCATTAATGGCTGGGGTTTCACCATTACACCAGAGTCACTCACGCTGATTGCAAAAGAAGTCGGTGAAAGCACCATTCTTTCTCGTGCTGGCGGCGCGCCAACATTCGCTGTGGGTATGGCGCATATCATCAGCGAGATCTTTAATAGCCGCGCCATGATGGCGTTCTGGTATCACTTCGCCGTACTGTTTGAAGCGCTCTTTATCCTAACTGCCGTTGATGCTGGTACACGCGCCTGTCGCTTTATGGTGCAAGATTTAGTCGGTACCGCAATTCCATCGTTGTCGAATAACCGCTCTTGGCTAGGTAATTTATCGGGAACAACCGTCGCCGTTGCAGGTTGGGGATTCTTCGTCTATCAAGGCGTCGTGGATCCACTAGGCGGGATTAATACACTGTGGCCTCTGTTTGGTATCGGCAACCAAATGTTGGCATCAATGGCATTGATTCTCGGTACTGTCGTGCTGTTCAAAATGAAGAAGCAGCGTTATGCATGGGTGACGATTCTGCCGACAATATGGCTCTTTATCACCTCTATGACGGCTGGCTGGCAAAAGATTTTCCATGAAAAAGCCAATATCGGTTTTCTAGCCCAAGCTCGTAA
The DNA here is from genome assembly GCA_000307305.1 of Enterobacteriaceae bacterium B14. GTDB lineage: Bacteria > Pseudomonadota > Gammaproteobacteria > Enterobacterales > Enterobacteriaceae > B14. The sequence continues at coordinate 665,052 of DF158882.1, read as the reverse complement.
ATTTTCAACGGGTATAGCGGAGAATAGAATTATTGCCCCCGCGAAGAGCATTGATGAAATGCAAACCATTGTGTTCAGTAATCAGGTTAATGCGGCGTTGTGCGGTTTCTTTATGCTGGTAGCCGTAACGATGCTTGTTGCCGCTTTCTTCGTTATACGCCGTGCGCTGAACTCTTCAACACCAACAGTACATGAAGCCGATGTTAGCTTCCGTGAAGTTTAACTAATCTCAACAAAATGCCGCCTATAGGCGGCATTATTTATTCAGTGCCCTTAAGTGACACCGTCACTTAACCTAGCAGATTTTTCACTCCAAATGCCCCTACCCAATCTTGCTCAAACTTCTCTACAGCAGCCTGTACTGCAGGTGTCGTAATAAACTGTTCGGCAATATCGACAGGGATAGTCACTGACTGACATCCAGCCAATAAGCACTCTAAAACTTGGCGTGGAGTCCGAAAACTAGCAGCGAGTACTTTTGAATTTGGTGCATGCAGCGAGAGTAGCTGCTGTAACTCATGCACCATCTCTATCCCATCACCGCCCTGCGCATCCAAACGGTTTACATAAGGGGCGACATACTCGGCACCCGCTAATGCAGAAAGTAGCCCTTGGGCTGCCCCATAGACTGCCGTTCCTAATGTTGGAATTCCCATGCCTTTTAAGGTTTTTATCGCCGCCAAACCTTCTGATGTAACAGGCACTTTGACAACAAGGCCTGAAACCCGGTCGCTTAACTTAACCGCCTCACTAACCATCTGCTCTGCATCACTTGCCATAACCTGAGCAAAAAGCTTGCCTGTTCCTCCTAACGCATCACGCAACAGAGGCAGTACATCCAAAATAGGTTTCCCCTCTTTAGCCACAATGCTTGGGTTCGTAGTTACTCCTTGTAACGGTAGGATGCGGGCTAATCGTTTAACAGCATTGATATCAGCAGTATCAAGATAGAGTTCCATCTAATTTCCCCTAAAATATGAAGAGACTGAAATGTTATATGTATAAGCATTAGGTAACCATTGGGATTGATTGCCGTCAATCGAATTTTCATTCGAAAGTAATATTGTTTTAAAAGAAAATAATCGTAATGAGGTAAGCGAAAGCACAGCTGGCTATTTGCTTCGTTATTCACTACCTTATCCAGTAATAGCTAATATTATCGTCTTGCCAAACGCCTTCATCTCGCGAGCCAACAACGGCAAGAATGGAACAGACTCTATCAACCAAAACGCCGTGGCACTCACACTGCGGCGCTATTCAGGCATTTATGAACCTACGACAGCAAGCCATACTGCAACTAGTGAATGACAAGCGGAAAGTGAGTGTCGCCGAGTTAGCGCGAGCGACCGCAGTTTCTGAAGTAACAATACGTCAAGACCTCAATCAGCTGGAGAAACTCAGTTATCTGAAACGTGTTCATGGCTCTGCTGTTGCAATAGAAAGTGATGATGTCGATGCACGAATGATGATTAATTTTTCACTTAAGCAGAAACTGACACGCTATGCCGCCTCTCTGGTGCAGGATGGAGAGACTATCTTTATCGAAAGCGGCAGTACCAATGCCCTTCTTGCCCGCTATTTGGCAGAAAACAAACGAATTACGCTGATTACGGTAAGCAGCTATATTGCTCATCTGCTGAAAGAAACTGAGTGTGAAGTTATCCTGCTAGGGGGCATGTATCAGAAGAAAAGTGAAACCGTTGTTGGCCCTTTAACTCGCCTTTGTATCCAACAAGTCCATTTCAGCAAAGCCTTTATCGGTGTCGATGGCTTTCATCCAGAAACCGGCTTTACGGGCCGCGATATGATGCGTGCCGATATCGTGAATACCATTTTGGCCAAAAACGTAGAAAATATCGTTATCACTGACTCCTCTAAATTTGGGCAAATTCACCCTAACTCGCTACAGCCAACCCTCGCTATCAGCCGTGTTATTACAGATTATCGGCTACCCGATATCTATCGCCGCCATGTGGAAAGCCTTGATATTCGCGTTGATACGATATTGGAATAGCTAAAAAATGATAAGAGTTATACCTATTCCATGGATGAAAAGTGCTTAACTCTGCTGTTTTTATCACATCTACCATTAGCCTTTTCTTTCCATTAATCCTTTTTTAAAAAAATAATAAACCAAAAAAAGAAATTAAAACGGAAGATAAAGCCATTTATTGCAAAAAAACAAGAACTAAAACCTAAGAGTAATTTAATATATAAACACTATAATTAGGTGTAATAGCAGTTATTGCACCTAATTATAGGCCTGCTATCTGAGATACTGAACGCCTAGCTCTGGGCTTGGGTGCCATTTGCTATAACTCACATTTATATACTCTGAATTATTTAAGTAAACAGCCCACGTTCCTGTTACTTAAAACATGAGGGGTATCACAGGAGTAACTGTCTCCAAATTGAGATAGTTTTAAATGATGTTATTTAGAGGGAGAGAAAAATGATCACAGTTAAACGTTTATCCACCGCCTTACTGGCTATTACACTGGCTGTTTCTTTAAGTGCTTGCTCAAGCATGTCTAAACGAGAAAAACATGCAGCAATCGGTGCTGGCGCTGGCGCTGTCGCGGGTTCAGTATTAACTGATGGCAGCACTCTGGGTACATTAGGCGGAGCTGCAATTGGTGGCCTGATTGGCAACCAAACAGGCAAGAAATAAGTTTATCTTGAGGCCCAAAAGAACCTTTGCTCTTTGCTGATGAAAAATTCTCTTCAGGTCTTATTGATATTACGCCGCTTTTATAAGCGGCGTAATATTTTATAAATTCCGGGCGCTATAAGGGACTAGCACTATCCCCCTGCTAGCTTAACCTTCATGCCTTTCGCTTCCAGTAACTCTTTTAGCAAATCCCTTTTATCACCCTGAATCTCGATAACACCCTCTTTGAGAGAGCCACCACAGCCACATTTTTTCTTCAGTTCAGCGGCAAGTTTAGCTAGAGCATCATCATCAAGATCGATTCCCGTAATCAGGCTAACGCCCTTCCCTTTACGCCCGCTGGTCTGACGCTGAATCCTCACTACGCCATCACCTTTAGGTCGGGATACTTTCACCTCACCTTCTTTGATTCGTCCTGTATCCGTCGAATAAACCAGACGTGAATTACCATCGTTCATCTGTAATACCTATTAACGTAATGAATCGCGGATATTCCGCAGGGTTTGGGCCGGATTCTCCGATTGGGTGATCGGGCGTCCAATTACCATGTAATCAACACCAACAGCCTGAGCCTCTTGCGGCGTCATCACTCTGCGTTGGTCACCCGCAGCACTGCCAGCAGGGCGAATCCCCGGAGTAACCAGTTTAAAATCCTGGCCGCAGCTCGCTTTAAGGCGGGTCGCCTCATGGGCAGAACATACCACACCATCCAAGCCACAAGATTTCGTCAACTTCGCCAAGTGTTCTGCATATTCAGCCGGTGAAGATGTAATACCGATCCCCTGTAAATCGCTCGCATCCATGCTGGTAAGTACCGTTACGGCAATCAATATTGGCGCATCATCGCCGTATGGCAACAAAGCTTCTTTCGCTGCCGTCATCATTCTTGTGCCACCGCTAGCATGTACGTTAACCATCCAGATACCGAGTTCAGCCGCCGCGGCAACAGCACGTGCAACCGTATTAGGGATATCATGGAATTTCAAATCCAGAAAAACCTCAAAACCACGCTGGTGCAGTGATCTGACAAAATCAGGGCCGTTCAGCGTAAACATCTCTTTGCCTACTTTCAGGCGACAATCGTTAGGATCGAGCTGATCGGCAAGTGCCAGAGCTGCATTTTGGTCGGCATAATCGAGTGCGACTAAAATGGGGGAAGTGTTGGCGGTTTTGTTCGCAGTGGAGATGGATTTATTCATGATTGATTTCCGTAATGGCATGCTCAACGCGGAGGATAGAGAGGTATTTTACACAGCAATACGCTGAAAGCCCAGAATCAAAGGTTTACCTGACAGAGAGGCCGAAGAGACTAAGTCTATTGTCCATCTAAACCACGGATAGGTTTTACCGTTGCCCAAGCCCGGCAGGAAGGACAGTGCCAATAGAGCGTATGCGCAGTAAAACCACACTTCTGACAGCGGTAGCGAGGTTTGGTACGAATTTGTTCACCGACCATATCACGCAACAGCAGTAAGCTCTCTTTTGCCCTGCCGTCCTCTGCACTGTGAAGGTGGTAATTCATTAAGCGATGGAACGTCCGCATGGTTGGGTGTTCCTGCACTTGGCGATTAACGTAAAGCTCTGCGCCTTCTATACCTTCTTTCTTCTCAAGGATATCAGCCAACATGAGATCAGCACTCGCCCCCGTGTTTTCAGACACGCAGCGGCGGATGAACGTTTCCCACGTTTGTGGCTGATTTAAATGCTGGTAGCACTCATGCAACATCGGCAGCATTTCACTGACCATTTCAGTGTCTTGAACTAGAACACGCTCCAGTTCACCAACGGCACGCTCATACTCATTACGTGCCATAAAGATACGGCCCATCATAATAGAAACCCGCGCGCAGTTATTATCCGCAGCAGATGCCTTTCTCAGTAGAGTTAATGCCTTATCGAGATCGTCACTCCCCATCGCTTGCAGTGCGAGTTCACAGTAGTAGTGAGCAATATTGATTTGTCTCGATGTTTTCCCAAGCTTCACCAGTTTTTCCGCTACAGGAATAGCTTTCAGCCAATCACTGGTCAGTTCATGAATAACAAGGAGCTGTTGCAAGGCGGCTAGGCGGAAATCCTCTTCGTCGATCAGTTGGCTGAACATATCTTCAGCTCTGTCATACAGCCCTGCCGTCATATAATCACGACCTAACTGTTGGATAGCCAGCAGACGTTGTTCAAAAGAGAGAGAGGCACTTTCAATGAGTGATTGGTGGATACGGATAGCGCGATCCACTTCCCCTCGGGAGCGAAAGAGATTTCCGAGAGTTAGGTGTGCTTCAAAAGCACTGCTGTCCTCTTTAAGCATATCGAGGAACAGGTCAACGGCTTTATCTTGCTGATCAGATAACAGAAAGTTTACCCCCGCCACATAATCCCGTGACAGTCGGTTCGCCTCCTGTTGCTTATCTTGTTGCGCACTTCTTCGCCCCATATACCAACCATAGGCGGCGGCGACAGGCAACAACAAGAACAGCAGTTCAAGCATACGCTATTATTCCTTTACAACTACCGATGGCGGTAGAGCTTCATGCTCTGTAGTAGGTACGATTTCTTGTTGTACACGTTTTAGTTTTCTTTCTGCTCGGCTTAATCTTAGACGAAGACGCAGATAGAACAGCCCGCATACAATCCAGCCTAAAATAAAACCCGCAGCAAAAAGAATCGCGAGCAACGTAGACAGTCGATAATCGCCTTTCGCCAATAAATAGTTAAAACTCACGACTGCGTCGTTTTGAGCACCTAAAGTGACGGAAATAATAAATATCACCAGCACAAGTATAAAAATCAGCAAATATTTCACATTTATCCCTGTATATCTCCATAGCACGGAGATAACGAATTGGTTTATGCCAAAGTGTAAGAGCTATATTAGCATTCAGACTAACTAAATTATCACTTCTCACCGCTCCATGGAAACAGCAAGCCCAATAAAACAGAATGTTGCTATGTCTTTATCTCTCAAACGCCTACTTTATAAACAGTATTATGCCTGCTATAGCATGATACTGAAGGTGTTATTTTAGTATAATTCTGATTTAACACTTATTAGGCTCTAAGATGAAAAACTCTTTTAAAACGATTGAGCAAACAGCCTGCCATCAGAGCAAAAAAACAGCAAAAAATCGTTGATATCGTGACATCAACGGGCCAATGCATCCCTAAGCTTAAACGACTCCCCGATACCAGCTGCGCCCACGTCATTAATAACGCGACACTAGCGTAATAACGGCGAGGCCATAGCACAATAACACCTAACAGTGCCCACGCCGCAGCAAAAATCATATGCCCTGAAGGGAAAGAGTAATCTGTATTTTTTATCCAGTGCTCTTCCAACCACACAGGGATATCGCCGCCCTCTTTCAGCATCTCTTTTATCAGTGCTTTTCTTTCTTGCCGAGGTAATTCATAGAAGGCTTCAGGTGTGATCTTCGCTTTACTGGAAACCCAGTAAACATAGGGACGAGCCTCCTGTGTATAGCTTTTAATCGCTATTTTAATAAGCTGCCCACCCATAATTACCGTGCAAAAAATGGCGATAAGCCCAATCATACCCTGTCGCTTTAACGGTGTTCTATGATTGATAAGCCAGAGAAACCAAATAGATAAGAGCACTGATGTCAGTATGCCCCAAGGAGAAGAGACTGTTTCTGTTACCAAAAATAGAAAGCGCATCCATAGACTATCAGCAACAGGTACCTGCCAATACCACCCCGTTATCCATACGATGAACGGCAGTAAAAGCAAAATAGCCGTACCACAGATTGCATGTTTGAACGTCTTTCCCATAGGGCAAATTCACTCTTTGTAAAAGAATAGACGCGCGATCCTAAAGGTTAGGAAAACTATCAGCAATGCATTATTGATGAGAACCTATTGAATAGACAGCCCAATAACTTGAATGTGTATTTTTTTCACAAATATCTTAGGGAACAATGTAAAATTCGCTTCGCAATCTAATCGACGACCTTACAAACCTTATTTACCACTAGTCAATCTTCGCCTCAGAACGTAGGATGCGCAGCGTAGTCGTCACTGTATCTGGAGAGTAATGTTATGCAGCTAAAACGGGTGGCAGAAGCAAAATTGCCAACACCATGGGGCGATTTCCTTATGGTAGGATTTGAAGAAATAGCCACAGGCCACGACCATCTTGCACTGGTTTTTGGTGATATCAGTGGGGATGAGCCCGTATTGGCTCGCGTTCATTCAGAGTGTCTAACGGGCGATGCGCTCTTTAGTCTGCGCTGTGATTGTGGTTTCCAACTAGAAGCTGCCTTAAATCACATTGCCGAAGCGGGCCGGGGTGTATTGCTTTATCACCGTCAAGAAGGCCGCAATATCGGTTTACTGAATAAGATCCGTGCTTATGCACTGCAAGATTTAGGGGCCGATACTGTAGAGGCAAACCATCAATTGGGTTTTGCTGCTGACGAACGAGACTTCACTATTTGTGCCGACATGTTCAAATTACTGGATGTCGCGGCTGTTCGCCTACTGACTAACAATCCACAAAAAGTAGAAACGCTAACAGAAGCGGGCATCAATATTACTGAAAGAGTGCCACTTATCGTCGGGCGCAATCCTAAAAATGAGCATTACCTGTCAACAAAAGCTGAAAAGATGGGCCATATTCTTGGCTGATAATCCTATTTCGCTGTTTGATCGATAAAAAAAGCAGGCCAATGCCTGCTCTTTCCATTTCTACAGCATCTCTCGAATAACGTAGTGCAAAATGCCATCGTTACGATAATAAGTTAATTCCATCGCGGTATCGATCCGGCAACGGGTCTGAATGAGCACCTTTCGCCCATCAGGGTACACCAGAGCCACAGGAACGATTTGTCCCGGTTGAATATGTGCCAACCCCGCTATCGAGAGAGTTTCATCACCGTTCAGCCCCAGTGTTTTTCTTGTTGTACCCACCGGAAACTCCAGCGGTAATATCCCCATACCAATCAAGTTTGAACGATGAATTCGCTCAAAGGATTCGGCGATAACCGCTCTCACACCGAGCAATCTTGGGCCTTTTGCTGCCCAGTCTCTACTTGAGCCAGACCCATACTCTTTGCCTGCGATGACCACGAGCGGTACCTGCTCCTGCTGATAGCGCATTGCCGCGTCATAAATAGAGAGCGTCTCTTGAGATGGAATATGCCGCGTTACTCCTCCTTCTATACCGGGTATCATTTCGTTACGAATACGAATATTGGCGAAGGTTCCACGCATCATGACTTCGTGATTGCCGCGCCTTGAACCATACGAGTTAAAATCTACACTCGCGATACCATGTTCTTTCAAATAACGGCCTGCGGGGCTGTCTGCTTTAATATTCCCCGCAGGGGAAATATGATCTGTTGTCACTGAATCACCGAGAATCGCTAAGACTTTAGCATCTTGAATGTCCTTCAGTTCATCGGGCTTAGCCTGCATTGAGTCAAAGAATGGCGGCAGACGAATATAGGTTGACCCCTCTTCCCAGTGATACGTTTCTGACACCTCAACCTGAATGGATTGCCACTCTTCGTCTCCGCTAAATACTTCGGCGTACTCTTTATGGAACATCTCCGCAGTGACCTCCTCCACGGCAGTCGCTATCTCTTGCGCCGTAGGCCAGATGTCCTTTAAATAGACAGGATTGCCTTGCGGATCTAGCCCCAGCGGATCTCGTGTTAAGTCGAGCAGCATATTTCCAGCCAAGGCATAGGCCACAACTAACGGTGGAGAGGCAAGCCAATTCGTCTTCACAAGAGGATGGATACGCCCCTCAAAGTTACGATTACCAGAAAGCACTGCACCTACCGTAATATCCCCCTGTTTTATGGCCTCTTCAATCGGTGCCAACAGTGGCCCAGAGTTGCCAATACAGGTCGTACAACCATAACCCACCAGATAAAAACCGAGTTGTTCTAGATAAGGCATTAGACAAGCAGCATTGAGATAATCAGTGACCACTTTAGAGCCTGGTGCGAGGGAAGATTTCACCCACGGTTGCCTTTTTAGCCCCTTTTCAACCGCTTTTTTTGCTAACAAGCCAGCTGCCAACATCACACTAGGGTTAGAGGTATTCGTGCAAGAGGTAATCGCCGCAATCGCCACAGCACCCTGTTTCAAGCTAAGGGTTTCACCCTCTAGCACAAAAGGGATCGATTCCAGCCTTGTTTTCGTTCCAGAGATATCTAGCTGAACCGATGCCTCGAAGGCGTTTTTTACTTTTGCTAGTGCCACTCTATCCTGTGGCCGTTTTGGCCCCGCGAGGCTTGCCTCTACGGTAGAGAGATCCAAGGCTAGTATGCTAGTAAATACCGGTTCATCACCGGCATTACGCCACAGCCCTTGAGCTTTACTGTAAGTCTCAACCAACTCAATCTGTTCGGCAGACCGCCCAGAGAGTGCCATGTAACGCAGCGTTTCTTCATCGACAGGAAAGAAACCACAGGTTGCACCAAATTCAGGGGACATATTGGCAATCGTCGCCCTGTCTGCCAACGAAAGCTGGGCTAATCCATCACCATAGAATTCAACAAATTTACCGACGACACCATGCTGGCGCAGCATCTGTGTGACAGTAAGCACGAGATCGGTAGCCGTAATGCCCTCACTCAGTTTACCGACCAGTTTAAAACCGACGACGTCTGGGATCAGCATCGAGATAGGCTGCCCTAGCATTGCTGCCTCTGCCTCAATGCCGCCGACACCCCAACCTAAAATGCCAAGCCCGTTGATCATAGTGGTGTGGGAGTCTGTACCTACTAGCGTATCGGGGTAAATCCACTGTTTCCCTTCACGCTCTTCATGCCATACCGTCTGCCCTAAATACTCTAGGTTAACCTGATGACAAATCCCCGTTCCCGGTGGCACAACGCGAAAGCGGTTAAAGGCTTTCTGCCCCCAGCGTAAAAAAGCGTAGCGCTCATGGTTGCGCGACATCTCAAGGGTAACGTTCTTCTCGAAAGCGTGCGTATTGGCATAGTCATCAACGGTAACAGAGTGGTCGATGACTAAGTCAACGCTAGAGAGTGGATTTACCTGCTCTGCATCACCCCCTAACCGCTTGACGGCTTCACGCATCGCCGCTAAATCGACAATCGCAGGTACCCCGGTAAAGTCCTGCATCAATACACGGGCGGGCCGATAAGCAATCTCTTGGTCAGCATGACCTGCTGCTAACCAAGCGACAACTGCTTTGAGGTCAGCCTCGACAACCGATTTTCCGTCTATATGGCGCAGTAGATTCTCTAATAATACTTTGAGGGATTTAGGCAGGTTATTAATATCGCCCAGATGGTGAGCGGCCTTTGACAGGCTGTAATAGTAATATTGTTGTTGTGAGACAGTAAGTTGATCCAGACATTGATCACGTAAATCAGATGACATAGCTCCTCCACGTCTTATCAAGTTTCGGGATCCCTGAAATCATTCAGATGAATAACCCGACCGTTTCAAAGTGCTTATTTAAAGATAACACAAACAAGAATTAACGTTTTGATAACACAAATAGGGGAACCCTATCGACTGCTGGGTACTATGAATTAGAGGATTCGCTATTATTCTCTATGGATAGTCTCGATCTGCTGCTTCTAACGCTGCAATATCACCAGAGCAAAGATAAGGTTTCAATGCTTCAAACTTCTCTTCACTCCACTGGTAAACAGAGAGGGCTAATAAACGCTCAATGGTCCTTTCCTCAAAACGAAGTCTAATAACTTTCGCCGGATTACCCGCAACGAGAGTATAAGGTGCAACGTCTTTGGTAACGACGGATTGAGCCGCAACAATGGCCCCTTCCCCAATCGTGATACCAGGCATGATCATCGCCCTCATACCAATCCATGCACCATCGCCAATCTTGGTATCACCTCTTCCTTGGTAAGCATCAACAATGTTTTCGGTGTGGGGATAACAACTGAACCAGTCTGTACGATGGGTATTATTGCCGCCCATCAGAATGACAGCCTCCGCGCCGATACAAACATAATCGCCAATATAGAGCTGGTCGATGGGCCATAACGGCTCCCAACTTTGCAAACTAAATGCATCACCATAATGGTAGCGAACAACGCTTTGCTCGAATGAACTATCCCATGCATTGCTGTAATAGCTGTGTTGGCCTTTGATATGAATATTGGGGTTTTTGACAGTTTGGTGAAGCAGTTCAACCTGTGACCAATGTTTTTGCATCATGACATCCTAATTGAAAGAGGCGCTCAATGTCAGTTGAACGCCTCTGTATATCGTTTATATCGCTCTCTATTGCAGAAGAATTAGACGTTTTGCTGCTCTATCACCTGCAGAATACGTTTCTCAGAAATTGGGTAAGGCGTGCCTAGCTGCTGAGCAAAATAGCTGACGCGTAGTTCTTCTATCATCCAACGTATTTCGGCTACGTCATCACTCAGTCTCTGACCTTGAGGCAGCTTCGCAAGCAGTTGTTGGTAACTATTTTGGATACGTTCCACTTTTAGCATCTGGACTCTATCACGATGCGGATCGAGCAATAACTTCTCTATGCGGCGTTCGATAGCATGCAAGTAACGCAAAATATCCGGCAAACGCTGCCAGCCACTGTCGGTAACAAAACCACGGAAGATCAAATGAGACATTTGGCTTTTTATATCCGACAATCCCAGCGCCATCGTCATATCCACTCTACCTTTCAGCCTTTTACTCAAGTTATAGGCCGTTGTTAGAATTTGCTCGACGATCTTTGCAATATCCACCACGCTTTCATTCAAGTTTTCACGTACTCTTTCCCGTAGTGCATTAAAACCAACTTCGTCCCAAACAGGGCCACCATTCTCAGCAATCAGGCGATCAATACCGCAATTAATACAGTCATCGATCAGGTCAAGCACCTTGCCATAAGGGTTAAAGTACAGCCCCAGCTTCGCCTTATTCGGCAGCTTCTCATGTAAATATTTCACCGGAGAGGGAATATTTAACAGTAATAAACGGCGCGTACCCTGCCACATGGCAGCCTGCTGCTCAGTTTCCGTTTCAAACAGTTGAATAGCGATGCTATCTTTCTCATCGACTATCGCTGGATAAGCCTTTACCGAGTAGCCACTGCGTTTTTGCTCATAAGATGTAGGTAATTTGCCGAAGCTCCAAACATGTAAACCTCGCTGCTCAATACCATCATCAGCAACCGCTGAGAGTGTCTGTTGAACTTTATCTTTTAACTGCTGTTTCAAGCCGTTGAGATCGATGCTTTCCGCTAAGACTTTATTCTTCTCACCGATTATTCGATAAGTAATTTTCAGGTGATCGGGTATTTGATCGGCCTGCCAATCATCGCGTGACACTGTCACGCCAGTCATTTTGCGCAGTTCTCTCTCTAGAGCATCGAACAGGCTTCCTTCCATTGGCGTTACTCGCTCAAGGAAGGCATCCGCGTAGTTTGGGACAGGGACAAAGTTACGGCGTACTGGCTTAGGCAGTGACTTAAGCAAGGCCATCACTAATTCACGCCTAATCCCGGGGATTTGCCAATCGAACCCCTCTGGCTGAACCTGATTTAGGATGGGGAGAGGAATGTGTACGGTAACACCATCCGCTTCCGTGCCGGGTTCAAACTGGTAAGAGAGCCTGAGCTTGATATTGCCCTGCCGCCAGTAATTGGGGTAATCCAACGCACTGACTTTATCTGCACCCTCTTTAATCAGCATCGATTTTTCGAAGTTCAGAAGGTCTGGCTGCTGCTTACTGGTTTTCTTCCACCAGCTATCAAAGTGACGGGCAGATACAATATCTTGCCCAATACGCGCATCATAAAAAGCAAACAGAGTGTGGTCATCCACCAAGATATCGCGACGGCGGGATTTATGTTCCAGCTCTGCCACTTCTGCAAGCAATTTTAAGTTATCGCGGAAAAAGCTGTGGCGAGTCTGCCAATCACCATCAACCAAAGCATGGCGAATAAACAGCTCACGGCTGAGTAAAGGATCAATATTGCCGTAGTTAACCTTACGCGCCGCCACAATCGGCAGGCCATACAAAGTCACTTTTTCGCTTGCCATTACCGCACCTTGAGATTTCTCCCAGTGTGGTTCGCTGTAGCTTCTTTTCAGCAGATGTTCCGCCAGTGACTCGATCCATTCTGGTTCGATTCGGGCAGCAATTCTGCCCCATAAGCGCGATGTCTCGACCAATTCTGCCACCATCGACCACTTAGGCGGCTTCTTAAACAGACCAGAACCGGGGAAAATCATAAAACGGGCATTTCGCGCACCAGTAAACTCATGCTTATCAGCATCTTTTTGTCCGATATGCGACAACAACCCACTTAACAGCGCCGTATGGATGCTACGGAAATCCGACTCAGCACTGTTAATCGGCAAGCCAAGCTCTTTCACTGTTTGCCGTAACTGAGTGTAAACATCCTGCCATTCACGCACGCGCAAGTAGTTCAGGAAATCTACTTTGCACTGCCGACGGAATTGGTTGCCCGATAGTGTCTTCTGCTGCTCTTTTAAATAGCCCCATAGATTAACGAAGGCCATAAAATCAGACTCTTTATCCCAGAAGCGGCGATGTTTTTCATCGGATGCTTGCTGTTTATCCTGCGGGCGTTCTCTTGGGTCTTGAATAGAGAGAGCTGAAGTAATGATCATCACTTCATGAACACAGCCATTCTTCTGCGCTTCTAAGACCATTCGAGCCAAGCGTGGATCAATAGGCAGTTGTGCCAGTTGGCGACCCAGCGGCGTCAGGCGATGGCGCCCATCCTCTTCGGTGTGGATAGCGCCTAACTCTTCTAACAACCTGACACCGTCTAGAATATTGCGATTATCCGGCGCTTCAACAAACGGGAATGCAGATATATCCCCAAGGCCCAGAGAGGTCATCTGCAAAATAACCGACGCGAGGTTGGTTCTTAGTATCTCTGGGTCTGTGAATTCAGGACGTGAGAGAAAATCTTGCTCTGAATAGAGACGGATACAGATACCTTCCGATACACGACCACAGCGCCCTTTCCTCTGGTTAGCCGAAGCCTGAGAGACCGGTTCGATAGGCAAACGCTGGACTTTAGTTCGGTAGCTGTAGCGGCTGATACGCGCTGTGCCGGGGTCGATGACATATTTTATCCCCGGAACCGTAAGCGAGGTTTCAGCCACGTTGGTCGCAAGTACAATACGGCGGCCATGATGGGATTGAAAGACTCGGTTCTGCTCGCTATTTGAGAGGCGGGCATACAGCGGTAGAATCTCAGTATGAGGCATGTCGCGCTTCATCAGTGCGTCTGCCGTATCCCGAATTTCACGCTCTCCACTCATAAAAATGAGGATATCACCCGAACCTTCACGGCTTAATTCATCCACCGCATCGAAGAGCACATCATTACGGTCACGGTCGAGATCGTCACTCTCATCATCGGAAAACGGACGATAGCGCACCTCAACCGGATAGGTTCTCCCCGACACTTCGACAATCGGCGCATTGTTGAAATGTTTTGAAAAACGTTGTGGATCAATGGTTGCCGACGTGATGATCACTTTTAGATCGGGGCGGCGAGGCAGTAGCTGTTTCAGATAGCCGAGAATAAAATCGATGTTTAGGCTACGTTCATGGGCCTCATCGATAATCAGCGTGTCGTACTGCATCAGCATTCGGTCTTGCTGGATCTCCGCCAACAGAATACCGTCCGTCATCAGCTTCACCATTGTGGTGTCGCCCACATGATCGCTGAAACGAACTTTATAGCCAATGCTGCTGCCTAACGGCGTATCAAGCTCTTCTGCAATTCTCGTGGCGACGGTACGCGCCGCCAAACGACGTGGCTGAGTATGGCCTATCAGCCCTTTAGCCCCCCGCCCTAACTCCAGGCAGACTTTAGGAAGCTGTGTTGTTTTACCCGAGCCCGTTTCACCCGCAACAATCACCACTTGGTTATCGCGAATCACTTCCAGAAGTTCATCTTTCTTCTGGCTGACAGGGAGGTTTTCAGGATATTGGATCTTCGGGCAGGCAGCCCGACGGTTTGCCAGATGCTGCTTGGCCGCAAGAATATCTTTTTCAATCTCGCTGGCGATAGCTACCTGAGCTTCTGGTTTTTTAACTTTCCGCGCACCTTGCAGACGGCGCTGCAAGCGTTGTTTATCGCGAAGCATGACATCGTCTAACTGTGCCGACAATGCAGCGAGCGGAGATTTCACTAAAGCGATTCCTTGTTCTTAATTTTATTTTGTAGACACAAACGGTCGATATGTTACCACAGACCCGCTGTAAGCCGTATGGTTGCTGATAAATAGGGTTTTTAATTAATAATCTTATTGATAAGAAAATGCTTATTGCTTGAGTAACATGCAGAGAGTTGAAGATACCACCGCATCTCATTCAAAAAAATCGAACAGAGAACTCGAAATATTGCACTATCAATGAAACGAAATTGTGAATAAAGTGTAATTCATACCGGAGGACGCTTGTCCTTAACGTTCTAAGCTGTAGTGTAAGGAATAACCTAATGAGCAAAATTTTAGTTATTAAATCAAGTATCCTCGCTAACTATTCACAATCTAATGTACTGGCAGACTATTTCTCTGCACAGTGGAAGGCATCAAATCCATCCGATCAAATCACCGTTCGCGATCTGGCTGCCGACCCAATTCCTGTGTTGGATGGTGAGTTAGTTGGTGCCATGCGTCCTTCTGATGCACCTTTGACACCACGTCAAACCGAAGCATTAGCGTTGTCAAATACGTTGATTGCAGAGCTACAAGCCCACGATGTTATCGTGATTGCTGCACCTATGTATAACTTCAATATTCCTACCCAGTTGAAGAACTATTTTGACCTCATCGCTCGTGCAGGTGTGACCTTTAAATATACCGAGCAAGGCCCAGAAGGCTTGGTGAAAGGTAAGCGTGTTGTTGTTCTAACGAGCCGTGGCGGTATTCATAAAGATACCCCAACCGATTTAGTCTCTCCTTACCTGAGTGTCTTCTTAGGCTTTATTGGTATGACTGATGTCGAATTCATCTATGAAGAAGGTATTGCTTATGGCCCAGAAATGGCAGCCAAAGCATTAGAAGAAGCTAAATCAGCGATTGAACAAGTGGTTGCCGCTTAATTGCTAGCTCCGCGCCTCTCGTGATTGAACGAAAACAAGGCAGCCTATATATTGGCTGCCTTGTTTCATCTTAAACTCAGTTTAAACATTAACGTTTGAGAATCAGCATTTGAAAGTTACTCTGCCACTGGACCAGAGGTTTTCTTCATCCACTGACCATTCAACCCTTTGACTGTTTCGCCCGCAGGTGCCCGAGTCACTAATTTACGCCCCACCATCTTCGCCACTTCATCAGTCGAAATATGGTTTTGTACCGCGACTCGCTGATACTCTTCAGCCCGGCCGCTGTTGATCTTTTTCACTAACTCAAGCGTCTCTGCATCTTGTTTAATCGGCGCTAAATAACCACTCAAGGTCTCTCCTGCTCGGCCTTCTTTCTTAACTTGCTCAAGGGTAAGCGCCTGAACCACACCACTTAGCAGCAGGCAGCCACCTAATAGCCAATATCGCTTTTTCATTTTTATCCCCTTTAGAACAGATCAGACCGTTTTTTTAGTAATGTTTCCACATCCTTATCTACCTTGATGTGAATTTCGTGCTCAATTTTAACATTCATATTGATAGTGATTGGTTCTTTAGAGGCGGAGACCTCAATACGGGGAACACAACCGGCCAATAGTAAGCACGTGACCATTAATCCACACCACTTCTTCATTTTTTCCCCTCCTCGGGTAGAGAAACTGCCTGCTGCAACCATTCCTGCAAGTTATCGCCAAAGCGCAAGCTGCGCCAAAGCTGGAATATATTCTCTTCATGATGGTAGTTAAGATTGATGGCCCTCTCCGCACTTTTTTGAGAGTTCACACCCTTAATTTCCGCATCCATCATTAACACACCGAGATTATCCAGATTCACTTTGGCATAGGAGCGGCTGATTTCGAGATAACGTAGCCACTCAATCGCTGCACCCGCCGCCATTGAGTCATTAATCAACGCATCTGCCATATCTTTATCCAGCCTTAAGGTAAGACTATCGTGATTAGATACCCAACCATCCTTAATCAACCAATGAGGGTCGTTTAAATAGAGTGGTAACTCGCCATCAACCAGCCCAGACATCGCAAACTGCTTCGGTTTTAATAGTGTAAACAGCTCGCTGAGGCTGATTTTTTCAAGTTTAAGTACTGCAGCATTCTGCTGCGGTAACCGTAGCTCCTGCATACTGATATGGCCCTTGAGGAGATCAACAGCCATATTGGTCAGCCTGAGCGGGAGACGATTATCATACGGGTAGCTACCCTGTAAGTCTGCGCTGATATTATTCATTTGAAATAAATTAGTCAGCGATTTAATGCGCAGCGTGATCGGCCCTTTCGGCCCGAGCTGCCAGATATGATCTTTTAAACGGACAGAGGCAATAAAATCTAATCCGCTTAACTCCCCATCTTTCAGCCACATAGCACCATCGTTAACCACCCAATGGCCCCCTGCTTCAAAGCCCTGTTTCTGAGCGGCAGAAAACGCCATCTGTGCATACAGTGTGCCACCGCGGATCTTAAACCCAAGGTCATCTGGTAATAACGGCTGAAAAACAGTTAAAGACTGTTTTGGCCACCAGCCTTGCCCACGTAAACGCTCTCCATCCCAACGCCCAGACAATTTAATGGGCCCGATATCTTCCGCTCTTAAAAAACCGTCCCACTGAAAGTGCGCAGGGTCTTCTCCCTTCAGCGTGAGATTCAACAATGAAGGCGGCAGTTTGCCCGCATCAGAGAACGATATTTCTTTTGAGTCGAGTTGAATTTGAGTATTGAAAGAGGGCTTAGCCAGATCTCTTTGCCATACTAAAGGAGATTTCAGCGTCACTCGGGGCGAGGCCACACTCACTAACCCATAGCTGATTTGATCTAGACCTGTGGAAAGGCTTTTAACGGTAAAGACCGTATCCTGCCATTTGCCATGTCCTGCCACATCCCACTTCGCTTTTAAAGTGGGTAGTTCACCATTACCCCAATATTTCCATTGCCACTCTCCGCTGTCAGGCCAGAACGCTTTAGCTTGACCATCAAGGTGCATTTTAAACTGCCCCCAATAGGTATCTGTGACCCGCATAATAGCTTGCAAACGTCCCGTCACACCGGTCGCCATAACAGTGACACCCGCCAACGGCAAACGTGCTTCGTTCAACGTGATATCAGAAGAAACCTTGCCATAGGCACGCAGCAGTGCACCCGATTTAATCGATAGCATCGGGTTAAGGGCCGTTCCCGTCATTGTCCCTGGAATGGATGCTGTCATCGTGATATTAGAGAGGTTGGCCTGCCCTGTGAGTTGGAAAGGGATATCGCTGTTGATCAAACCGACTTTTCCTGGGCCAACAGAAAGCACCACATTGCCTTTTCCCGTCTGCCCAGAAGTAATGACATTGAGCCGCGCTTTCAGCTCTGTTTCATCAAACCCTTTGCTCCAGTTACTTAAACTAAGAGAGATACCACCGGAAAGCGGCTGAGCCTCATGTACCCAACGCCATTTACCGCTTTCGATAGAGAGCGTATTTTTAGTCACCGACCAAGGCAGCACTGCCAAAGGTTCGTTATCGCCTTCTTCCTTCAGCGTTAACGTCCCTTTGTTGCCCTGCCAACCCAGCTTGACAAGTAACTGTTGTGGGTAGCTATAAGATTGCAGTGCCCCATTTATCTCACCCGTTTTAGGCATCGCATCGAGACGCGTTGGAATCACTAACGCGCCATCAAGATTAAGGCTATTTTGTCCATCAGGGGTTTTGAATTCGACAGTTTTTACTTTGAGCTGTTGTTTATCTAACTGAGCTGCAACGGTTAATAACTCGCTTTTGTAGCTTATCTGTTGTTCGTTACCATCATTCTCTGCTTGAAGCTTTCCGGCATAAAGCTGCCACGGAGTTATCACAAGCTCACCAATGGCTAGACTAAATTTAGGTAGTTGCTGCTGGAGCTGTGCCAGATCTAAGGGCGTATTGTCGGCACTTTTAGGAAGATGATTCAGACATTCTGTTTGTACTACGACCTTATCTGCCACCAGCGACCAACGGCCATCGCGGTAATAGGCTGATGTCGATTTGCTATCGGCTAGCCTACACTTACCCACAGAGACAGAAAACTCAGGCACAGAAATGCCACGCCCCAGCCATTTGATGGCGCTGGTTTGAATTTCTAGCCCTTGCGGGAGCCAATTTTTTGCTACTACGGGGAGCCAATGGGGAAGCGTATTCCATAGTACGGCGCTACCAACCAGCAACATCACTAAAATAATGATTAAATATTTTGCAATCTTTCTCATTTTACGCCTTACATCTCTACTTACGCCGCACGATATCATAATAAGCTTTTACTTAGGGGCTTAAAGTAACTGATATCAACGATAACCAGAGACTTTGTATCCATGAGTAACAAATTGTCTATTCGTGCTATTTCTGCTAACTTGCACGCGATCTTTCCGCGGAGAAAAGACGATGAAACTAGCGATATATAGTACTAAACACTACGACCGCAAATATATTGAAATCGTTAATCAGACATTTGGTTACGAGCTAGAGTTCTTTGATTTTAAACTTGAACCAAAGACAGCGAAAATGGCAGAAGGATGCGAAGCCGTTTGTATTTTTGTTAACGATGACGCAAGCCGTGAGGCACTTCAATCACTAGCTGAACACGGCGTTAAAATATTGGCGCTGCGTTGTGCTGG
This sequence comes from Enterobacteriaceae bacterium B14, assembly GCA_000307305.1. GTDB lineage: Bacteria > Pseudomonadota > Gammaproteobacteria > Enterobacterales > Enterobacteriaceae > B14. Next base: position 645,652 of record DF158882.1, on the reverse strand, counting down.
TTTTAATAACGTCGATTTAACCGCAGCAAAAGAGTTCGGTATTCAGGTTGTACGGGTTCCCGCTTATTCACCGGAAGCCATTGCTGAACACGCTGTTGGACTCATGATGTGCTTGAACCGCCGAATTCACAAAGCCTATCAACGTACCAGAGATGCGAACTTCGCCTTAGATGGTTTGATTGGTTTTAATATGCATAATCGCACCGTCGGGATTATCGGCACGGGGAAAATTGGCATCGCCACGATGAAAATTTTAAAGGGTTTCGGTATGCATATACTGGCGTTCGACCCTTACCCTAGCCCAGCAGCAGAAGCGCTGGGAGCAAAATATGTCGATCTAAAAACACTCTATTCTCAGTCTGATGTTATCTCGCTGCACTGCCCGCTGACGCCAGAAAATCACCATCTGCTCAACCAAGATGCTTTCCAACAGATGAAAGACGGGGTGATGATTATCAATACCAGCCGCGGTGGTTTAATTGACTCACAAGCCGCCATCGATGCATTGAAGCAGCAAAAAATTGGTGCGCTCGGTATGGACGTTTACGAAAACGAGAGAGATTTATTCTTTGAAGATAAATCGAATGACGTCATTCAAGACGATGTCTTTCGTCGCCTATCTGCCTGCCACAATGTTCTATTCACTGGACATCAGGCCTTCTTAACAGAAGAGGCGCTCACCAACATCGCAGAAACAACGCTGCTTAATCTCCAACAGTTAGAGCACAAAGAACTTTGCCCTAATATTGTTAATGCAGAATAATGTACTGCTAAAGATGGCATCAGCCCCTTAATGCCATCTCTTTTTATTACACATAGCCCCATGGAACTAGGCTCCATACGCTTAAGGAAATAAGATGAAGAAGATACTTGCCCTTCCCCTTGCAGCACTTATCATCAGCGGCTGTTCTTCAGGAGAAGAGCCAAAACTTCCGATGTCGACACTACTGCATCACCATTATGTGCTCACGAGTATCGATGGTATTGCCGTCAATCTCTCTACAACAGATATGCGGCCTAGTATCGAATTTGGTGAGAATATGACCGTCTCGGCAGTAATGTGTAATAACTTCCACGGGCAAGGTGTGCTACATGGCAATAATCTGCGGGTAAAGAAACTCGTTTCTACTCGCAAAATGTGCCTCGCTTCAAAACTAAATCAGTGGGATACCGTGATTAGTGATGTATTAACCCAAGGCACACAACTCTCGTTTGATGATCAATCATCCTTAGTATTGGAGAACGCCTCTCACACCCTGACTTATCGTTTGAGAGATTGGAAGTATTAGTCATATACCCAACCGATATTTTAGGCGGGTTTATTCTGTACTCTAGAGAGTGGTGAGCAACAGAATAAGAATATACCCGCCAATCTATCTGTTAATACTAACTACCGCGGGCATGCACCCTGCATCAATGCCCACTCGGCGCAACGTCTGCCATCCACGAGTTGGCACATCCCTATGGACGTCCCATCTAAACCATGAGCGAAGGTTATCTTGCCCCCAGCACGATGGCAGCTATCAATAGCTGCTCGCGACATTTTTGCACCGGGTGGAATAGGTTCGTCGGCAAAGACATAGTTAGTTGATGGGCGTTGTTTCACACTCTTACTGCTACCACACGCGGTTAAACTGCTTACCATTAGAAATGTGGTAACACACATTAAGACTTTAAAGCCGCCTTTCATTTAATTACTCCTACTTATGTCATTCTGTTTTGTTTGTGCCCATCCTGGCTGGATTACGACTATATAAGTCTATTCATAGAATTTGAAGCACCATCTTATGATATGGCCGATTTTGAGCAAAGATTAGGGTAAATACGCCAACGAAAATTAACTCCTTCCTAAAATGACAGTCCATCAAGTCTCTACAAATAAATAAAGGCAATAATGATAAATAGACCCTACGTTAATTATCTCCATCGTAACGCACTATCTATAAAGATTATGAGATCATAAATACGGGAAAATATAATTCATTTGATATAATTCAATTACTATAAATTAACGTTTTCTAATCAATCTCCATTGATTTGCGAAAAGTAATTCACTATCCAATTGAATAACAATGAATTAGCACCATCACACCAATCAACACCTCCGCAACAAAATTCACTTTAAATGTTATAAATTTTCTTATTTATTGCTAATAAGCACAAAATAGCCATATAGATAGTGCGGTAATGGATTAAATTAATAACGCTATTCAGCAATTCTAAAACAACACACTAAATATTCTCGATGATGACCGATTCAAGGTGGAATCAATGTCGAAACAAAATGATAATCCAAAGCCAAGGCGCGAGTTCTTGCGTAAAACGCTTGCCCTAATTCCTATCGCTGCCGCATCTGGTGCGGTTCTTTCCCCCCTGAATGTTACCGCTACGCCTGCTGCTGGCGTTTCAAACCAGTATGTTCCTGTTTATTTTAATAATGAGGAATGGATGTTTATTCTGGCCGCCTGCGACAGATTAATTCCGAGTGATGCCAATGGCCCCGGTGCTGTCACTGAGGGTGTGCCAGAATTTATTGATAAGCAGATGCAAGCACCTTACGGGCATGGCGGGCTTTGGTATATGCATGGGCCTTTTGTTGAGGCCGTACCTGAGCTAGGTTATCAATCCAAGCTAACCCCTCGGGAGGTTTACCGCATTGGTATTCAAGCCGTTAATGAGTATTGCGTTAAAACTCACCAGAAAAAGTTTTCAGAGTTATCACACGAAATTCAGGAAACCATCCTGACTGGGCTTGAGAAAGAAACCATCAAGCTAGATGCTTTACCCAGCTCACTATTCTTCAACCAAATTTTGCAAAATAGCAAAGAGGGCTACCTCGCTGACCCTATCCACGGTGGCAACCAAACCATGGCTTCATGGAAGATGATTGGTTTCCCTGGTGCCAGAGCCGACTACACAGATTGGGTGGATCAACCCAACAAACCATACCCTCTTGGCCCTGTCAGTATTTCTAGTAAAAGGAGTTCATAATGAGTGCTATCAAAAAAAAGCCGGTTGATGTGGTGTTGGTCGGCTTTGGCTGGGCCGGTGCCATTATGGGTATGGAGTTGAGCGAAACGGGATTAAACGTTGTCGCATTAGAGCGTGGCGAAAGCCGTGATACCTACCCTGACTTCTCCTATCCTCGGATTGCAGATGAACTCACCTATGGTATTCACCTGAAGCTATTCCAAGAACCAGCAAAAGAGACGGTCACCGTTCGTCACAACACAGCGGACTATGCTGTACCCTATCGTCAGTTGGGCTCGTTTCTTCCGGGCAACGGTGTTGGCGGTGCAGGAGTTCACTGGAACGGGATGCTATGGCGCGCCCTGCCAGACGACCTACGTATGTACAGCCATACAGTCGAACGTTACGGCAAAGCGTTTATCCCTGAAGGAATGACGGTTCAAGATTACGGTATTACCTACGAAGAGCTAGAGCCTTACTTTGATAAGTTTGAGAAAGTGTGCGGCACGGCGGGAACGGCAGGCAACCTGAACGGACAAATCATGCCAGGTGGTAACCCATTTGAAGGAATGCGCCAAAGCCAATACCCAACACCTGCATTAAAAACCCTCTACTCTGGGGATCTCTTTACCAAGGCAGCAAAAGAGCTCGGTTATAGCCCTTTCCCTATTCCTGCGGCTAACTGCTCTGCACCTTATACCAACCCTTATGGGATACAAATGGGGCCATGTAACTACTGTGGTTACTGTGAGCGTTTCGGCTGCTTTATGTATTCGAAAGCATCCCCTCAGACCACCATTTTACCCGCCCTGTTAAAACGCCCTAATTTCGAACTAAGAACTCAATCTCAGGTTATTCGTGTCAACTTAGACTCCACCGGTAAGAAAGCCACAGGTGTAACCTACATTGATGCTCAGGGCCGTGAAGTTGAGCAACCCGCAGATCTCGTTATCCTCAGCGCATTCCAATTGCATAACGTGCGTCTATTGCTACTTTCTGGCATTGGTAAACCTTACGATCCACAAACCGGTACTGGTGTTGTAGGTAGAAACTACGCTTATCAGATGAACAGTGGTATCTCGCTGTTTTATGACAAAGACACCAACTTTAATCCGTTTATCGGCGCAGGTGCTTCTGGGACAACCATCGACGATCTGAACTGCGATAACTTCGATCACTCCGCATTGGGCTTTATGGGTGGCGCGTATGTTTCTGCTACCCGCACAGGCGGTCGTCCTATTCAGCAAATGACACTTCCGCCAGAGACGCCAACGTGGGGTTCTGGCTGGAAACAAGGCATCAAAGATAACTATCTACATTCAATGACCATCAGTTCGGAAGGCTCAGTGATGCCTTATCGCGACTGCTATTTAGATCTCGACCCTAACTATAAAGATGCTTACGGGCAGCCTCTGCTGCGTATGACATTCGACTGGAAAGATAATGAGATCAAGATGACTCAGCACATCACCGAGAAAATGAGCGATATCGCCAAGCTGATGAATCCAAAGAGCATGAGCATTTCTGTCAAGAAACCAGGTGATCATTACGATGTACGTCCTTATCAAAGCACCCACACAACGGGTGGTGCAGTAATGGGCGATAACCCAGCCACCAGCGTCGTCAATAAATACCTACAGAGCTGGGATGTTCCTAACGTCTTCGTGATGGGCGCTTGCGTGTTTCCACAAAACCTAGCCTATAACCCAACTGGCATTGTATGTGCTTTGGCTTACTGGTCAGCGGATGCCATTAAAAAACAGTATCTGCCTAATCCAGGCCCACTGGTTTCAGCTTAACAGGGAGGAAAAACGATGAAATTATCTGTAAAAAGATCGGCTCTAGCATCCGGTGCGTTAACCGCCCTGTGTATGGCAATGTTGTTCAGCGGGTCTGTAACTGCTGCTGAGACTGGGCTATCACCCGAGCTGGCTAATCGTATTAAACACGGTGAATATCTCTCTCGCGTGGGTGACTGTGCAGCATGCCATACCAATCAAGGCGGTAAAACCTTTGCAGGTGGGCTACCGATGAGCACTCCGATAGGTGCCATTTACTCCAGTAATATTACGCCTGATCCGAAAACAGGAATTGGCAACTATAGCTTTGACGATTTCAACAAAGCAGTACGTTTTGGCGTATCGAAAAAGTTAGGCCGCCTATACCCTGCAATGCCGTATACCTCATTCGTTAAAGTCAGCGAGAGCGACATGCAGGATCTCTATCTCTATTTTATGTATGGTGTAAAACCCATTGCGGAACCAGATAAAGAGAGTGATATTCCGTGGCCGCTAAGTATCCGTTGGCCTTTAGCCGTCTGGGACGGCATATTCCGACATGATGGTATCTATCAAGCCGATGCATCCCAAAGCGATGAGTGGAATCGAGGCGCTTATTTAGTTCAAGGGCTTGGACACTGCGGTGCTTGCCACTCACCACGCGGTATCGGTTTTCAGGAGAAAGGTCTGGATAGCTCAGATGAAGCCTATCTCACTGGTGGAACATTGGAAGGCTGGCATGCACCTGCACTAACCGCCGATAAACGTCTAGGCCTCGGTAGCTGGAGCCAAAAAGAGATCGCTCAGTTCTTAAAGACTGGTCACACCGAAAAGACAGCCGCGTTTGGTTCTATGGTTGATGTTATTCAAGACAGTACTCAGTACATGTCTGACAGCGACTTAATGGCTATCGCCGCCTATCTTGGCACCGTTGGCGCAGAAGCCAATAAATACAGCAAACCAGCAGAGTCTGACCAAGGGGCGACTCGCAAGGCGCTGTATTATGGTGATATGAGCCAACCGGGGGCACAACTGTACGTCGATAACTGTGCTGCCTGCCACCGCACAGACGGTAAAGGCTATACCAATACCTTCCCTGCACTGGCGCAAAACCCTGTCTTGCTGAGTGAAGACCCTTCATCGCTGATAAGCCTTGTGTTACACGGCTCGAAAGTCCCTATGACGCAAAGTGCGCCAACAGGGTTAACAATGCCTGACTTTGGCTGGCGTTTAAACGATCAGGAAGTGGCCGATCTCGTGACATTTATCCGCAACGGATGGGGCAACAAAGCACCTGCTGTAAGCAAAGATGATGTGGCCGATTTACGTGAATAAGCGTAATTAAACTCGCCCTCTCAGGCCACACTACGGCCTGAGAGGGCAGTATTTATCCGCTTTATGCCCAAAATCTCTGTTTTTAACTCTTCTCTAGAGCAAACCTATAGCAAGATATTTCAAACTATTAGCACACTTCACTTTTCGCCACACAAAACCGATAATATCCGCTACTGCTCATCTGCTAAACTCAGAGCATTACCACGCTAACAGTGGTTGTTTTCTGTTCGGCTGTTAGCGAAAGAAGAATTAACAATAAGGCCTATGCATGATCACCACCGATGGAAATGGTGCCGTCGCCTCCGTGGCATACCGTATAAACGAAGTCATCGCAATTTATCCCATCACACCCAGCTCGACGATGGCAGAACTCGCGGGCGCATGGTCGGACGATAAAGTCCAAAATTTGTGGGGTGATATCCCCAGAGTGGTTGAGATGCAATCGGAAGGTGGTGCAATTGCAACAGTGCACGGTGCGTTACAAACCGGTGCACTAGCCACTACCTTTACATCGTCTCAAGGTCTGTTATTGATGATCCCGACGCTGTATAAGCTTGCCGGTGAGTTAACGCCTTTTGTATTACACGTTGCAGCCCGAACGGTGGCAACGCATGCCCTCTCTATTTTTGGCGATCACTCTGATGTGATGGCTGTTCGCCAAACGGGTTGTGCCATGCTCTCTGCCAGTAATGTGCAGGAAGCACAGGATTTTGCTCTTATTTCGCAAATAGCGAGCCTAAACTCCCGCCTGCCCTTTATTCATTTCTTTGATGGGTTCCGTACCTCACATGAAATCAATAAAATCGAGCCACTCAGCGATGATCATTTACGTGCGCTCCTACCCCACGAGAGCATAGAAGCCCATCGCCGCCATGCACTGTCGCCAGACCACCCTGTTATTCGGGGTACTTCGGCAAACCCAGATACCTACTTCCAATCTCGTGAAGCAACAAACCCTTGGTATAACGCGGGCTATCAACATGTTGTGGATGCAATGGAGGCGTTTGCCAAAGAGACAGGGCGGCACTATCAGCCATTCGAATATTACGGCCATCCACAGGCTGAGCGCGTCGTTATTCTCATGGGTTCTGCGTGTGGCACGTGTGAAGAAGTTGTCGATATTTTACAGGCCCGTGGGGAGAAAGTCGGAGTTCTAAAAGTCCATCTGTACCGTCCTTTCTCTGCTCAGCACTTTCTGCAAGTGTTACCTGAAAGCGTGCAAAAAGTGGCCGTTCTCGATCGAACGAAAGAGCCAGGAGCACAGGCAGAACCGCTTTATCTAGATGTCATGACAGCGCTGGCGGAAGCCGTTAGCCGCGGCGAACGCGCAACATTGCCAAAAACTATCGGGGGTCGCTATGGGCTATCATCGAAAGAGTTCAACCCTGATTGTGCTCTGGCTATTTTTAATGAATTAGCACTTGAGGCGCCTCGCCCACGCTTTACCGTTGGAATCTTCGATGACATCACGCAGCTATCTCTTCCTCCGTCGACTGAGATACTGCCGCGCACAGCGGTGCTGGAAGCCCTATTCTATGGCTTAGGAAGCGACGGAACCGTCTCTGCAACCAAGAATAATATTAAGATTATCGGGAATGCTACCCCTCTGAACGCTCAAGGGTATTTTGTCTATGATTCGAACAAAGCTGGTGGGTTGACCGTATCCCATCTGCGCGCCAGTGAAAAACCGATCCGTTCAACGTATCTGATTCAACACGCTGATTTCATCGGCTGCCATCAGGCGCAGTTTATTGATAAGTACCGCATTGTTGAACATCTAAGACAGGGAGGTACCTTCCTGCTTAACACCCCCTACTCTCCAGATGAAGTATGGGACAGATTACCGCAGGAAGTTCAGGCACTACTTAACCAGCGTCAGGCTCGTTTCTACATTATTAATGCAGCAAAAATTGCACGTGAATGCCATTTGGGCGCACGTATCAATACCGTGATGCAAATGGCGTTCTTCCAGCTAACATCCATGATTACGCCAGAATCGGCCCTGCAACTGCTTAAAGAGGCTATCCAGAAAAGCTACGGTAATAAAGGGGCCGATATCGTTGCCAACAACTGGCGGGCACTGGATGACACTGTCGCCTCCTTGCATGAAATTACTCTGCAACCCATCAACGAAAACAGCCCAATGCGGCCTCCTGTCGTCGCAGACAGCGCACCTGATTTCGTCAAAACGGTGACGGCAACCATGCTGGCAGGTTTGGGCGATACGCTCCCTGTTTCGGCTTTTCCACCAGATGGCACTTGGCCTACGGGGACGACTCAATGGGCGAAGCGTAACATTGCTGAAAATATCCCTATCTGGCAGGAGGAGCTATGTACCCAGTGTAACCACTGTGTGGCGGCCTGCCCTCACTCCGCCATTCGAGCCAAAGTCGTCACACCCGAAGCGATGGAGAATGCGCCTGAAAGCCTGCACTCTCTTGATGTGAAATCCCGCGATATGCGCGGTCAGAAATATGTTCTTCAGGTCGCCCCTGAAGATTGCACTGGCTGTAATTTGTGTGTTGAGGTCTGCCCTGCGAAAGATCGCCAGAACCCAGAGATCAAGGCTATCAATATGAAGTCGCGGTTAGAACATCTGGCGCAAGAGAAGAACCAGTATGAGTTTTTCCTGCAACTACCAGAGATAGACAAATCAACGATAGAGCGTATTGATATTCGTACTTCTCAGTTGATATCACCGCTGTTTGAATATTCTGGGGCGTGTTCTGGCTGTGGTGAAACACCTTATATTAAGTTATTGACCCAGCTTTACGGCGACAGGTTACTGATTGCCAATGCCACAGGTTGTTCCTCTATTTACGGAGGTAATCTCCCTACAACGCCTTATACCACCAATGCCGAAGGCCGTGGCCCTGCATGGGCGAACTCTCTATTTGAAGATAATGCCGAGTTCGGATTAGGCTTTCGTTTAACTGTCGATCACCACCGCCAGCGGGTTCTGCGCTTACTAGACAGCCTCACCACCGAGCTACCTACCGATCTCGTGATGTCGCTTAAAGATCCTGCAATCTCTGTTGATACCCGACGCCAGCAAATTATCGCCTTGCGCGAGTTACTCTCGCAGCAAAGCTCGCCACAGGCGAAAGAGTTGGCAGAGAGCGCCGATGCACTGGTTGATAAATCCATCTGGCTGATTGGTGGTGATGGCTGGGCATATGATATTGGCTTTGGCGGCTTAGACCATGTGATGAGCCTGACCGAAAACGTCAACGTGCTGGTGCTGGATACCCAGTGCTACTCCAATACTGGAGGCCAGCAATCTAAAGCGACCCCTCTAGGGGCGGTAACGAAATTTGCAGAGAATGGAAAACGGAAGGCGCGTAAAGATCTCGGCATTAGCGTGATGATGTATGGCCATGTGTATGTGGCGCAAATTTCACTTGGGGCGCAGCTCAACCAGACAGTGAAAGCCATTCAGGAAGCAGAATCTTACCCTGGCCCTTCACTGATTATCGCCTATAGCCCATGTGAAGAGCACGGCTACGATTTGGCCTATAGTCACGATCAAATGAAACAGCTTACTAGCGCTGGGTTCTGGCCGCTGTACCGCTTTGACCCTCGTCGAATCGATGAAGGAAAACAGGCATTAGCACTAGATTCCCGCCCACCCAATGCTGAGCTTTCCACTGCACTATTGAATGAACAGCGCTTCCGCCGTTTAAATACTGCGGAACCGGAAACGGCGGCGTTGCTCTATCAGCAGGCGGAAAAAGAGCTAAAACAGCGCTATGACCTGCTCAGCTTATTGGCAGGTAAGGTAGCAGAAGAGTAAATCTGCTCTTACGGCAGCTATACGCTGTTCATCATCTAAAGGGCGCGGATGACTCCGCGCCCTTTCTCGTTTCATTTCTTTGTTCAAGATATCAATACGAACCATTGTGATAATGACGCGTACCATTTTGATAATGTTCTTTCTTTGTCAAAAATGAGTAATTATCATTCCCAAATAGAGCCGCTTATCGTTTTTCGGATAACGTAACTGATTGGGTTAATTCACTCTCAATAACCCCTATATTTGTGATGCTTCCCGCATTTACAAACATCAATACCTATATCCCCCCCTGCATTTACCTTACCTTGCATAGTCTGTGCATACATAAACTCAATAGAACACTTTCATTTCAACTTAAAGATAATCAGGGCGAGGATGCTATGAACCGTTTCGTTATCGCAGACCCCAAAAATTGTATCGGCTGCCGTAGCTGTGAAGTTGCTTGTGTCATGGCACACAATGATGGATTCCACCCGATTACGGCAGATAACTTTCTCCCCAGAGTCAAAGTCATAAAAATAGAGAAAGTCCGCACTGCCGTTATGTGCCGCCAGTGTGAAGATGCCCCCTGCGCTAACGTGTGCCCAAACGGGGCTATCGAGCGTTCCAAAGAGAGTATTCAGGTCATTCAAGAGAAATGTATCGGCTGTAAAACCTGTGTCGTAGCCTGCCCGTTTGGTGCCATCAATGTTGTGACCACTCAACACAATGAAGGAGGCTCAGGCACCGATGCTAGCGCGCTAAAATGTGACTTGTGTGAAGGCTTAGAACACGGGCCTGCCTGTGTCGGCGCTTGCCCGAGCAATGCACTACAGCTGGTTAGCCGCGACTCGCTACAGGCGTTACGCCGCCAGCGCCAGTTGCAAACGGCGATGAATGAAGAGAGCGGAATGCTCTTCTCGTACAAAAGTGTTACCGCTGCTGCGGCAAAAGCGAAACTCGTTCCATCCAAAGAGCGAATTGAGATGAACAAGACGCCAGCCCGCGTCGACCCTAATAAGAAACCTATCGAAATTCGTAAAGCACAGTTTGTGGAAATCTATAATGGTTTCACACCCGTGCAGGCAAAATCACAGGCAACACGCTGCCTAACTTGCGGTGATCATAGTTTTTGCGAATGGACCTGCCCTTTACACAATCGTATTCCACACTGGCTTAAGTTAGTCAGTGAGGGCCGTATTTTAGAAGCAGTAGAGCTTTCGCACCAAACCAATACACTGCCTGAAGTCACTGGGCGCGTTTGCCCACAAGATCGTCTGTGTGAAGGCTCTTGTACATTAGGTAACGAGTACGGGTCTGTTACCGTGGGTAATATCGAGCGCTACATTACCGATAAAGCCTTTGAAATGGGCTGGAAACCAGACCTTTCCCACGTTGTACCAACCAATAAGCGAGTAGCCCTGATTGGTGCAGGCCCAGCAAGTTTAGCCTGTGCGGATATCCTAACTCGTAGCGGTATCAAGCCCGTCATCTACGATCGCCATCCTGAGATTGGGGGGCTACTCACCTTCGGTATCCCTGCCTTTAAATTAGAGAAAGAGATCCTCACTAAGCGCCGCCAAATATTTACTGATATGGGTATGGAGTTCCATTTAAATACCGAGGTTGGCGTCGATGTCACCATGGACCAATTAATGGATGAGTATGATGCGGTATTTGTCGGAGTTGGAACTTATGACTCAATGCGTGGTGGGTTAGAGAACGAAGACGCGCCGGGCGTTTTTGCCGCCCTGCCTTTCCTGATTGCGAATACCAAACACCTCATGGGCTTTCCTGACTCCCCTGAAGAGCCATATATTAATATGGAAGGTAAGCGCGTTGTCGTTCTTGGTGGTGGTGATACTGCAATGGACTGCTTGCGAACCTCAATTCGCCACGGCGCTGAAAGCGTAATTTGTGCTTATCGCCGTGATGAAGCCAATATGCCCGGTTCGAAGAAAGAGGTTAAAAACTCACGGGAAGAAGGGGTTGAATTTATGTTTAACCTACAGCCTCTGTTTATAGAGCTAGATAAAGAGGGGCACGTCAGCGGTATTCGTATGGTTAGAACAGAGATGGGTGAACCTGACGCGGCAGGCCGTCGCCGCCCTCGCCCCATTGAAGGCTCTGAATTCACCTTGGAAGCCGACGCCGTCATCATGGCTTTTGGCTTTAACGCCCACAAAATGCCGTGGTTGGAACCCTATGATGTCGAGCTGGATAAATGGGGAGGAATCGTTGCTGATGTGACGAAAGAGATACCAGGCCAGACCAGTAATCCGAAAATCTTTGCCGCAGGTGATGTTGTTCGCGGTGCCGACTTGGTAGTTACCGCCATGGCTGATGCTCGCCGGACTGCCGAAGGGATCATGAAGTTTCTGAAGGTGAAGAAACAGGGTATTACGCTGCAATCGTGACTTTGCGATAGTGGCGCGATATAGCGCCACTATGAAAATAGATAGCAATAAAAAACGGGCAGAGAATATCTGCCCGTTATTTATTGCTGTACTAAATTATGCTGACTTATTTACGACTACGCGTTGTTTTATTACTAATTTAGTACAACTCAATTTTTACAGTCTTAATACGGCGAAGAAATTATGCAAACAACGCATTAACTTCTTCAGGCAAATATGCGATTGGTAAGGTGTAACGATGCCCTAAAAACTCACCGCGTCCGTACCAGTTCATACCGCCTAAACGAAGTTGCAAACCATCAATGTGATCAAAGCTGAATAAATAGCCGATATTGCTATTAAAGACGAATTGCTCTGTGGTCATTGTCACCACTTTGAACTGCACGTTGCCAGGAAAATGATGTCTTGCGCGCTCCATATACATTGGCGCTAATAAGCTAAACAAACGGATCACTTCAGCACGGCATTCATGCAAGGACAGATTAGCTGGCATTTCTTTTGCGATAAGAGAAAAAATATCTGCATTCGCTTGAGCTAAGGCTAATTTTGTTGCCATTGCCTGCGCAATTTTCTCTTCATTTATTCTGATTTCTGGCTCACCTTTCTCATTCTTTGTACCCGCTGGTTCTAAGTACTCATCATGATTTGGTGCTGTCAAAACAACCGATGCCATATAAGCCGCACAAGCGGCTGTTTGTTCAGGAATACTTTTAAGGAAAATTGCAAACTCTTGGTCTACATTGGGATCGATATCTTGAGCCTTAAGATAATCAAGCAGCTCTACCCTCGTTATTTCACCGCGAACATGAGCGTTTAATTTATTCATATGTCCATCATGACGGACGCCTTTAAAGGTTGGGGATAACGACATCACACCGCTTTGAACAATAGGTAACGCCGGTACAACCAACACATTCCTTGGAGTTTGTTCCATTAGATTACTTTCCTTTATATCGTCAACTGATTTGATCTATTCCTATGCATTCATCGAGTGAATGCGCCAATGCTTTATTATTTACGCTAATGTTCTTTATATCGAATATATTTATGCTGAATCTATCGGGCATCCGCTAGGTCACTCGGCATTGTCCCCTGCATACTCAGCCAAATTGCGCCACTCTCTTTACCATATTGTCTTACACACTCCATCACTTTATCAGCCTGTTTATCCCGACAGATTTGTGCAAGATGGTCATAAAAGCGAATCGCTAATTTACGCGCTTCAGGGTTAGAAAAATAATAACGCCCGACTCTCTGATACAAGCCTTTCATGCCATTGAGGATCAAACCATAAATAGGATTGCCTGAGGCAAACGCTAGCCCCCGGAAAATACCATAATCTAACTCTGCAAATGCATCTGCGTGATCTTCGACGGTATGAACCTGAGACAACACTTCTTGGGAAGCCACCGGATTTTGTTTTACGGCGGTACGAATAAAAATAGAGGAGATATTGGTGCGCACCGAGAGGAGATTCGAGATAAGTGCTGGCACACTTTCATGATCCAAACGCGCTAGTGTCTCAAGAATATTGAGCCCTGAGGTTTCCCAAAAGTTATTCACTTTGGTTGGCTTGCCATGTTGGATAGTTAACCATCCATCACGAGCTAAGCGCTGTAAAACTTCACGTAACGTGGTGCGTGTAACGCCAATCAGCTCGGACAATTCACGCTCTGCGGGCAAAATAGTTCCGGGTGGAAAGCGGTTATTCCAAATACTCTCAATAATATACTCTTCCGCAAACCCAGCCGGACTCTGCGCCTTAATTACCATGTTTTAACGTTCCGTAGCGATGTTTTATATAAAGATACACGTATGCTCATCATACCAGATCAATTTATTCATAAATAGAACGGCACGATACTGAGCAGCACCGCTGGCGAGTATGCATGTGGATTTTAATATAACTACTTTTATATACTATTGATTTCAAAAAGCATTGAAGCTCACCACCGAAAGAAGCACAATATCTGTGCGTACCGCTAAATACAAAATCTACTCGCCAAGGTATTCTCCATTGAGCATTTATACGGCAGTATGTTGTTACTCAAATTTTTATCGGTATCTAACTAAAAACAATTAATTTTTTGGCGGAATGACTTTATGGATAACACTTACGCAAATGCTTTCATTAAGAATTTTTTAGGGAAAGCGCCTGACTGGTACAAGGTCGCGATCATCGCATTTCTCATCATTAATCCACTGGTTTTCTTTTTTGTTAGCAAGTTTTTCGCAGGCTGGCTATTGGTCGCAGAGTTCATCTTTACTCTGGCGATGGCACTAAAATGCTACCCTTTGCAACCCGGTGGCCTTCTCGCTATTGAAGCTGTGATGGTAGGAATGACATCGGCAGAGCATGTTAGAAAAGAAGTCGCCGCTAACTTAGAAGTATTACTGCTATTAGTATTTATGGTGGCTGGTATTTATTTTATGAAGCAGCTTCTGTTATTCATATTTACCAAGCTGCTTATTAATATAAAATCAAAAACCACTCTCTCTTTGGCATTTTGTTTATCCTCTGCTTTTTTATCCGCGTTTCTCGATGCGCTAACCGTTATTGCTGTTGTTATCAGCGTCGGCATTGGTTTTTACTCCATTTATCATCGTGTTGTTTCTAATCTACCTGAAGGCCAAAAGCATGACACAAGCGATGACTCGGTCCTACTCAGCAATGTTTCCAATAGGAATATTCTGGAGCAATTCCGCTCTTTTCTTCGTAGCTTATTGATGCATGCTGGCGTAGGTACCGCACTCGGTGGTGTCATGACTATGGTCGGTGAACCACAGAACCTTATTATTGCTAAATATGCAGGTTGGGACTTCATCACCTTTCTTATCAGGATGGCGCCAATTACTGTCCCCGTAATGTTTTTTGGCCTATTAACCTGTGTTTTAGTCGAGCGCTTCCACCTGTTTGGTTATGGTGCAGCATTACCTAGCCCAGTACGCGATATTCTGGCTAACTACGACAAAGAAATGTCAGCAAAACGTACCATATCAGACAAAGTCAAACTACACGTACAGGCGCTAATTGGCATTTGGCTTATCGTTGCCCTTGCATTGCATTTGGCCGAAGTTGGCCTCATCGGCTTAACGGTGATTATTTTAGCTACATCACTATGCGGAATAACCGAAGAACATGATTTAGGAAAGGCCTTTCAGGAGGCGTTACCCTTTGCTTCCCTTCTCACCGTCTTCTTTGCTGTGGTTGCCGTTATCGTGGATCAAGGCCTGTTCACTCCCGTTATCCACTATGTTTTACAGGCAGATGAATCATCCCAGCTTGCTCTGTTTTATCTCTTTAATGGCTTGCTCTCATCTATCTCTGACAACGTTTTTGTCGGTACAGTCTACATCACTGAAGCCCGTGCAGCGCTAGAGGCCGGTATCGTCTCTCTGCCGCAATACCAGATGTTAGCGGTTGCGATTAATACAGGAACCAACCTTCCTTCTGTTGCAACCCCAAATGGTCAGGCTGCGTTTTTATTCCTGCTTACTTCGGCTTTGGCCCCTCTAATTCGTCTCTCTTATGGCCGAATGGTACTTATGGCGCTGCCTTATACCATCGTATTAACGTTAGTGGGGCTGCTATGCGTTGAATATACCTTGCACCCTATGACCGATCTTTTCTATAAGTGGAATTGGCTATCAATGCCAGAAAGCCACTAAAATACACCTTACCGCTCTTAATATTTAAGAGCGGTAACAGCGAAATACGCCTCTCTGTCTCAGCTCTTAGAAGAAAGACTTTTTCACTATCTTTACGTTTATTTTCCTTTGATTTATGGCTAGATAGCTGGCACAAACCATAATTTGGTTTACACTGCGGGTCTATTGCACACTGCATGGATGAAAAATCTAAATGTTACGCTATTTGAATCATTGTTCACGCGGACGTGGCGCTTGGCTGTTAATGGCCTTAGTTGCCCTGATGCTAGAGCTTGCTGCTCTCTACTTTCAGCACGTGATGCTGCTACAACCCTGTGTGCTTTGTATCTATGAGCGTTGTGCTCTATTCGGCATTATGGGCGCAGGATTGTTAGGTGCTATCGCGCCTTCATCACCGTTACGGTTCGCTGCTATCGCGCTTTGGCTTTATAGTGCTTGGGAAGGTTTTCAGCTAGCGTGGAAACACACCATGATGCAGCTGCACCCATCACCGTTTAATACCTGTGATTTCTTCGTCAGCTTCCCATCTTGGTTACCGCTAGATAAGTGGATGCCATCCATTTTCCTCGCCTCTGGTGACTGTTCAGTAAAACAGTGGGCATTTTTAACATTAGAGATGCCACAGTGGCTGGTAGGTATCTTTGCCGCATTTTTTGTGGTGGGTGTTCTTGTGTTAATCGCTCAGTTCATTAGACCTCGTCAGCGCGACCTGTTTGGGCGTTAATAACTGCTGTCTAACCTCATATCTATGATCACTTCGGCCAGCTTACGCTGGCCGATTTTGTTGCGCTGTATGTTACCTTAGCTCATACAGCATATTCCGTTATTATCCTTTCACACATACAACCTGTTTCAGCGTATGCACAATTTCTACCAGTTCAGATTGGGCCGCCATTACCGCGTCAATATCTTTATATGCCATCGGAATTTCATCGATCACACCCGAATCTTTTCGGCACTCCACACCTTCCGTTGCCTCAACCTGATCTGCGATAGAGAAACGACGCTTAGCTTCAGTTCGGCTCATAATTCGGCCTGCCCCGTGGCTGCATGAACAGAATGCGTCTGGATTACCTTTACCGCGAACAATATAAGAACGTGCACCCATAGAACCAGGAATAATACCTAACTCACCCAACTGAGCACTCACCGCACCTTTGCGGGTAACCAACACATCCTGCCCAAAATGTTGCTCTTTCTGCACATAGTTGTGGTGACAGTTCACTGCGGCCATATCTAATGTAAACGGCTTGGTTATGATTTTTTTCGCGGCAGCAATGACACTTCTCATCATCGTTTCACGGTTTTGACGTGCAAAACGTTGTGCCCAATCCACCGCAAATACATAGTCGTTATAGTGCTCGCTACCCTCAACCAGATACGCCAGATCCTGATGCGGCAAGTTGATGAAATGACGCTGCATATCTTTTTTTGCTAGCTCGATAAAGTGGCTACCAATCGCATTCCCCACACCACGCGACCCTGAATGCAGCATAAACCACACGGCTTGGTTCTCATCTAAGCATACTTCAATGAAGTGGTTACCCGTACCCAAGGTTCCCAGATGCTTTCGGTTATTGGTGTTTTTTAATATTGGATATTTATCAATAATCTGTAAGAAATCTGGGTATAGCTTTAACCAATCTTGATCAACTTGGTCAGGCACATTACCCCAAGCGCCTTTATCTCGCTTGGCTTGCCCTACAACGCGCCCATGTGGTACGGCCTGTTCTATTGCATCACGTAACCCAGCTAAATTATCGGGCAAATCACTTGCGTGCAGTGACGTTCTCGCCGCAATCATTCCACAACCGATATCCACACCCACTGCAGCAGGGATAATCGCCCCCATCGTCGGAATGACAGACCCAATGGTTGAACCTTTACCGACGTGAACATCAGGCATCACTGCAATGTGTTTAAAGATAAAGGGCATTTTAGCCATGTCTCGTAGTTGGTCTTTTGCCTTTTCATCAACTGGCACTCCCTCTGTCCACATTTTTACCGGACGTCCCTGCTCAACATTCATTACTTCTATTGTACGTTTCATTCTATTTCCTTCATTTTTCACGAATGGGATGCCTAATTAACTGCGGCTATCTACCACTCTGCTCATCTCTGAGTCTTGTATTAAAGCGGGCGACAAAAGTGATGAAACATTCTCATTGCTCTATCCAACTGAGCTACAGTGCTCTTTCAAACACTGGCAGGACTCGAACCTGCAACCTATGAGTCTCATGTAGTTTCATCGGCATTCGCCCTATATTTGGCGCGGTAACAAAGGGGGACGAAATACGGTTCTGCCCGTGGTGCTATCACCAGATGCTCTGGTGACTTAGGCTTAGAACCTGGTCATGTAATTTCGTCTGCATTTACCGCTAACACTGTAGAGTGCCCCAAAATAACAAGGTGTAATAAGACGTTGGCATTTTCAAAAATGTAGTCTTATCGGCATTTATCCTGCGACACTCGTTTTCCTTTACTTACTTTATTGTGACAACGTCACGTTATTAATAATGCCCATCCAGTGATCTTCTTTCATCTCTCCTTCCGCAAAGGCTGCGATCATGTTGAATACGGCATCAGAGAAACCACCAATATTCAAGATATCTGCATTTTCCTTTACTTGAGTCGTGGCATACGGCTGCATATCCAAGCAGACTAATTTAGCTTGTGGGTTATTTCGCTTAAATATTTCCCACTGACTCATGGTTTTTGTTGCACCATGGTCATAGCGAGGAGCATCCAACCAAGATTCGTTATCTGAAACCAGAATCACAATATCGGCACGCTCATCTCTTTTGTTCAACCACCTCAGTGGTGCGCTACAGTTAGTGCCACCCCCACCAATCGAGGCTAACTTCTGTGCGTTCGTCATCACTGAATCCCGTGAGTTCAGATTGATAGAGACTACATCACGCTCAAAAGGCAGTACCAACGTATCACTCTGTTTACGCATATAAGTTGCAGCGATTAAGCCAGCAACATCAATACAGCGCGTCACCGTGGTTGCCCCTTCACGATACCCAGTTGCTGGGCTGTGCATTGAGCCGGAAACATCAGGGCATACAACAACCCGACCATTCAACGCGGGCACATTCATCAGTGCAATCTCTAATGCTTCTTGCAATGCATCACGCACTTTCGCCGGAATCGTCTGCTTGGCAGCCTGATAAGCCGTCAGTAACTGGTAAGGAAACACGTTAGATCGACGAATGCTTTCAACATCTTGCAATTTATTCGCCACCACTTTATCCATGCCACGGATATTAAATACGCCGTGTCTCTCAAATGTATTCAAGTTCATCCGTACCATTTGCCAACTGCCAGTCTTCGCAATACTCGCCCACTCTTCTGCACCCAACTCAAGTGAGGTGAGCATCTGGAATGGGACATCTGGCACCTCGCCTTTACGCTGCTTTTTATAAGCTTCAAACGCTTTGGTGAGCGGAGGCAATGCCTCTTCGTTATAAGGCTTACCAATTAACCAAGCGAAGAAGGCTTCTCTCCATGCTTCAGCGGGTTTTGGATGCACCATTTTCACCACATCAGCTAAAGAAGGACTATTTCCTACTGCCGCCGCTAACAAGGCTTTTTCATTCGCATTATTTAGCCAGTTTTGTACCCATTTTTTCGGGCGGCTGCCCAGAGACATTCTCCCTACCGCGCCACTACGCATAATTTGCACAAAGTTACGTAGCATTTTGCCGTTGTTCACCACACGCGGAAACGCTGCTGAAAAATAGTCAGACTCTTCAAGCGATAACACAGCAAGCAGTAGCGCTGGCATGTCCTTCATATAACCTTTTTCACGGCAATAAATCGCTATTTTAGCAATGGTGATTGGCGCTACGTCCTTGCACAAAGCAAGTACCGTATTAAACTGAGCTTCAGCAGAGGCATAATACGTGCCGTTCAAACAGCCGGTTGCCGCATACTGTGCCAACTGATGTTCTGATTTGAACTGATAAGCTATGCCGCCCGCTTCATTTATTGCATGTGCCTTAGGCAATTTATTATCAATCTTGCTTTTAAATAGTTTTAAATTTGCCATGTTCATTCTCCATTGAGACAAGCTGCTTTATCTGACTATACGTAAATGATGTCTTTCGCAATGCAGCTTCTCTATCTGCCTGATTCACTCTCAACATCTTTTCGTTTCTCTTATGCCAATAGATATTGCCAACCTTGTGCCAACTTTTAATAAACCCTGAAATAAATAATTAATTTATTGATTTTTAATCAATTATTATTTTTATTTCTTATTATCACTCATTGTGTCAGCATAACTGCAGAAAAATAAAATATCTAAATTTATAGATAAATATATAAATGGATAGATCATGGGTTCGAATAGAAAGAAGAAAACGGTTGTCATTGGGTTTGTTGGTACAAAATTGGATAACGGATACAGCCAAAAACGCTGGCAACGCTGGCGGCCAACGGTTGCTCTGTGCCAACAAGAAGATTTGGTCATTGATAGATTCGAGTTGCTCTGTTCCAGCAACTTTGTCCGACTCGGCAATAAAATCGTCGACGATATCGCGCAGATATCCCCACACACTGAGAGCAAACTCTCCTTTATGGAGATCGACAATCCTTGGGATTTTGGTGAAATGTACGAGGTATTGCACGATTTCACCCGCAACTACAGCTTCGATCCTGATAATGAAGAGTATTTGATACACATCACAACAGGGACACACGTCGCCCAAATCTGTCTATTCTTGCTCACGGAAACTCGCTATTTTCCAGCCAAGTTATTGCAAACCTCACCACCAGTAGGCAAGTCTCAAGGAGTGGCGGGAAAATACAGTGTGATAGACCTCGATCTCTCTCGTTACGATCGCTTGGCAACACGCTTTCATAAAGAACAACAAGAGGCGCTTTCGATATTAAAAGCAGGGATAGCGACTCGCAATAAAGCCTTCAACAATACTGTTGATGAAATTGAACGTGTCGCGTTGCGTTCTACCGCCCCGATGCTGATTACCGGGCCAACAGGTGCAGGTAAGTCTTTTCTCGCCAAACGGATTTACCAATTAAAAAAAGAGCGTCATCGTCTGAGTGGTCAATTTGTCGAAGTTAACTGCGCCACTATTCGTGGGGATGGTGCCATGTCTGCCCTGTTTGGCCATGTAAAAGGGGCATTTACCGGTGCCCAAAATCAGCGGACAGGCTGGTTACAGTCAGCCCATCTCGGCTTACTTTTCCTTGATGAGATCGGTGAGTTAGGCCTAGATGAGCAGGCAATGTTGCTAAAGGCAATTGAAGAAAAAAAATTCTATCCCGTTGGCAGTGATAAAGAGGCCAGTAGTGATTTCCAACTCATCGCTGGAACCAACCGTGATTTGCGTATAGAGGTAAAAGAGGGTCGTTTTCGTGAAGACCTTTTCGCCCGAATTAATCTATGGACGTATCGCCTCCCTGGCCTCAGTGAGCGTAGAGAAGATATAGAGCCAAACCTCGACTATGAGCTAGAGCGGCAAGCATTAGAACTCACCCAGCAGGTTCGGTTTAACAAGCAGGCTCGTGATCGTTTTCTTTATTTTGCTACCTCAAAAGAGGCTCACTGGTATGGCAATTTCCGTGATTTAGCCGCCTCCGTCACTCGTATGATGACGCTATCCGAACAAGGCCGAATAACAGAATCCGATGTAGAACAAGAGATCTTAAGGCTTAACTATCAATGGAATTCATTACATGCAGAGGACGATTTCAGCTTAGTGACGCGCTACGTTAGTGAGGATGTCCGGCAGAACTGTGACCCTTTTGATTTAGTGCAGTTGGAGTATGTCTTAAAGGTATGCGCGGAGTCTAAAAACGTGTCTGCCGCAGGCCGACAAGTATATGCCGTCTCACGAACACAAAGAAGCAGCAGTAATGATGGCGATAGGCTGGCGAAATATTTGGCAAAATTTGAGATTCATTTTAATCAATTGCATAAATATTAAGTAATAGATCATAAAAATCTATCGGCATATGTGTTGTTATAACTTATGGGCCTGTAGGCTCATTACAATGCTGATTATAAAAAGGACATTAATAATAGCGGCAACCATTTGAATTTTTTATTAAATATAACCATGGGATATAACATGAAAGAAAAACTGCTGTCTGCCTTAGTATGTTCAGGTGCCTTAGTGGCTTTTTCATCTACTGCAGCCCCTGCCTTAACTGGCTCTGAGATTCTCGCCGTTGAAAAAGGCGGAACACCGAATAAGACCTACAAAAGCAATAAACCTA
This sequence comes from Enterobacteriaceae bacterium B14, assembly GCA_000307305.1. Classification (GTDB taxonomy): domain Bacteria; phylum Pseudomonadota; class Gammaproteobacteria; order Enterobacterales; family Enterobacteriaceae; genus B14. Next base: position 623,465 of record DF158882.1, on the reverse strand, counting down.
CACTAAAAATAGCCACCTACAATATTGGTAAAAACGAAGCCTCTAGCAATATCTCTGATTTTTCAGCACTAAATAAAGCCATTGGAACAATCGATGCTGATGTTATCGCTGTGACCGAAGTGGATAATAAAACGGCTCGAAGCGGGAAGATTGACCAATTAGAAACGATCGCTAAAGCACATAACCTTTATTTCGCCTTTGGAAAAGCGCTTGATTTTGATGGTGGAGAGTACGGCCTTGGGATCTTATCTAAATTTCCTATCGATAAATCGCAAGTCATCAACCTTCCTTCCGGTGACGCAGAACAGCGCGTTGTTTTGCTCTCTCAAATCACCAAACCGGGATTTGACTCTCCGATTATTGTGATGACAACCCATTTAGATTGGCAAAAAGATCCAGCCGTTCGTATTGGGCAGGTTCGCCATATTTTAGATGTCAGTATCGGTGATGCGCCTTCCGATTTTAAGAATATCGCCTCTTCAATCAAAGTTCTTGCCGGTGACTTTAACTCAACAATGAATGAGCAACCCATTCAAGAAATTAGCTATTTCTGGAATCCAATTCAAAAAGAAGATACAGACTATCGGACATGGCCAGCGGTAAACCCTGCGATAGACATAGACCATATATTTGTTTTTAAAGGGCAAAAGTGGAATGTGAAGAGTATGACAGTTCCATCTGATAGCTCTGCTTTTAAATGGTCTACCGCCAGCGACCATTTACCTATTATTGCTGAGTTAGAGCTTCAAGAACAATAAACTTCGGTCATTCAAAAGGCACTGTAAATATGTGCCTTTTTAGATGATTGACATTGAATTTAAATGTTAAATCTTATGCCAAATAATCAATAATGGACTCAGAGTTCTCATCATTGAATATATTCGAGAGCCAGATAAAATAAGATTGCTCGGTGCAGTAAATACAGCTGAAGCAAATGGAAACTGGCCTCCAAGCAAAGCAGTACTTGCGAATATGCAGATTAATGGTAATGGTGTGAGCCAAAAAATTGAGCACAGGCTCGCAATTATATAGAATTAAGGTCAGGATCTCGCAATGCCATCAATCCTATGTGAGTTGCATACTTTCTCAATGCGGATAAAATTTACTAGTTATTTTTTCACGGTTAACTGACTCGAAACTCCAAGCTATTACTTATTAGTTACTTCACGTCATATGCTACTGGTATAGTTATTCTTTCCTTCATTAGTGTGATCGTAACTTATTTAATATCTGTTGTGTTTGAGTTATTTATTCTACAAGCGTCTTCAATGATCATGAGTATATCAACCAAACTCTTGTTGGAATCGTTTAATAAAGCTAATTCCTTTTTCGTCTATTGTTAACGGTGCACTATTAACTTCAATTCTAAGTATTTTAGCCTTAGACATTCTCATAAGGGTTTCTGAAGTAATAACACCAGAATGAATATCGTTAACTTTATTGTTGATATTTTTATATCTAAATGGCTTGCCACTATATACTTTTACAATTTCATCATCTATCTGCATCGTTATTTGGCCACCAGATAATCTCGATCTACTATATACCTGTTCTTCTATAATGATGGAGTAGTACGTCTTTCTTTTACTTACTGTTCTTTCAATAAAATAAGCGGCATTACTACCTGCTGCAAACTGAACTTTATCAAAAGTGAAAGGCTCCCCGATTCTATCAAGAAATTGGTGTCTAACTTGGTAACTCAACGAACAGCCAGAAAGTAATGCTATAATTAAAATTAAAAAAAATACTTTCTCTTTCATATTTTTGTCACCTTCCAAAAAATTAAGCTTCCGATTACTTTTCAATTAGGCTACTTTAAATCGGTTTATCTTATCTCGCCCAGCTTGGCTTATTCATAATATGGTCTTGCCAATCTTCTACTTCAGTCTCACGCACAGCAATATGACGTACAGAGATCCGTTCTCCATGCATCGCAGCCTTAGAACCGGTGATAAGCGGGTGCCACTCTGCCAGCGGCTTACCCTCTTCCAACATGCGATATGCACAGGTCGGTGGCAACCATGTAAAGGTGACCAAGTTCTCACGCGTGAGTTTAATGCAGTCCTCTTCGTAGTTAAAACGAGTCTCATAGTGGCGGCACTGGCAGGTTTTGATATTCAGCAGATTGCAGGCAACATTGGTGAAATAAAGCTCATCGGTGTCTGCATCGATCAATTTATGCAAACAACACTGCCCACAACCGTCACAGAGTGACTCCCACTCGCTATCTGTCATCTCTGCTAGCGTTTTTGTTTGCCAAAATGGGCGCTCTGTCATGTGTTTTTCCAACCGTTATTCAAATAAATTAAACCCTGCACATCACCTTTTAGATGTACTGGGTAGATATAGGGAGCTTATATAGCCGCTTTAAAGAGAGGATGCAAGTGCTGCCACTGAGTCATACTTTTTTGTACTCAGTGGCAGAACAGGAGAGATTAAATAACGCGGGTACTTAAGGTGTGCTGATTAAGGCCAAGGATTAACTCATCGCCTGCAACCAAAGGCCCAACGCCTGAAGGTGTGCCCGTTAAAATAATATCGCCAGCACGTAGCGTAAAGAAACGACTCATATAGCTGATCAGTGGCAAGATCGCAGTGATCATATCGCGGGTATTGCCATTTTGCCGCAGTTCACCATTAACCGTTAATGATAGCTGGGCTTCCTGTGCATTGCCGAAGCTGTTTACCGGAATAAAGCCCGATATTGGACATGAACCATCAAACGCTTTCGCCTTTTCCCAAGGTTTACCTGCTTTTTTACACTCACCTTGTAGATCACGCAGAGTCAGATCTAAAGCGATACCATAACCTGCTATCGCCTGTGCAACTCTGTCTTCACTCGCCTGTTTTAAACCCGTGCCGATTAAAATAGCCAGCTCAACTTCATGATGTACTAAGCCATACTCTTTTGGGATAACGACTGGCTGATTGATATCACACAACGCTGTTTCAGGTTTGATGAAAAGAACAGGCTCTGCTGATTGGCTGCTTCCCATCTCTTTAATATGCTCTGCATAGTTGCTACCAACGCATACCACTTTACTTACTGGCAGTTCCAGTAATGCCCCTTGCCAGTCTCGATGTTGATACATAGTGTTTCGCTCCTTTTGAGCCACATAGCCAGGAAACCCTCCTATCATCTGAAAAACGATGGATAAAGAAGAGTCCCACATAAGACGATTTACATTTTAACGCCGAATAATTCATCACCTATCGTATAATTCGGTCAGCCAACATACCAACGCTAATCGCAAAATAATAGGATCGATTCCAATGCATTAATGTGCGGAAGTTGTCATAAACGATAAATGCTCGCCCTTGCATATCATCAGGCGTAATGATCCATGCGTTGAAATCTGCACTCGGCAATGTACTGCCATCTGGGAGTTGTACGCCAAGATGCTGCCACTGTGTGAGGCTTTTTGCTTGCGCCGTCTCTAGGCCTGCCAAGTTTTTCTGGAAGTTAGCAGGTAACCTAACCTCTCGGCCCCAGTTTTGTCCTGGCTGCCACCCTTCTGTGGCTAAATAATTCGCTGTAGAAGCAAATACATCATCTACGTTTTTCCAAATATCAATATATCCGTCGCCGTCACCGTCAGAGCCATATTTTACATATGAGCTAGGCATAAACTGGCTTTGCCCCATCGCACCCGCCCATGAGCCCTTCAGCTTATCTAACGTTGTATGGCCTTGTTTTACAATCAGTAGTGCAGACATGAGCTCTTTCGTGAAGAAAGCCTCACGACGCCCCTCAAATGCCAAGGTTGCCATGGCGGAGATAATGTCCTCGTTCCCCTGTAATCTTCCAAAGTCACTTTCCATCGCCCACAGCGCCACAATATAGCGCTCAGGTACGCCATAACGTGATGTTGCAATAGAGAGCTTTGGTAGATACTCCTGATATTTCTCTTTCGCCTGAGAGACTTTTCTAGCGGTGAGTACGCGTCTTAAATAACTATCCAGCGTTGTCGTTTTTTCTAATTGAGTGCGATCTGCTGTCACAATACGGCTGATAAAATGTACGTTGGCAAAGGCGTTATCAGCAATTTCCGTAGGTATACCTTGCTCCAAAGCATACTGCTTTAGCAGTTTTACATACTCAGGAAATGAAGCTGGTACTCGGGGTTTCTCAAATGCAGGCAATGGGGGAAGCGTCCGCATACCGCTCGATGTTGCTGACGTAGGCGTATTCATCACATGCGAACGATCTCCTACTCGATGTTTTCCAGCGCAACCGGCCAACAAGGCCGCAGCAATAAGCAGCGAGATAGCTGATAACTTCATTACTCTTTCCTTTGTTTTAAAATTCATTCCACTTGTGTTGAACAGTCAGTAATCGTGAGGAAATCATTCCTGATCTTCAGGCTGTAAATGCTCTGTTAACAGGTTCTCAAGTGGAGGTGGGATCTGTAAATAAAACCCGTGTTCTTTTAAATCACGACGAACACGCTCAATATCCGCCGAAGCGAGCTTTTTTCTTCCATCAAGGGAAAGCAGCATAGCAAACTGGGGTTTACCGAAACCTTGCATCAGCTCTTCCGGTACACGGGAAAAATCATCGCGTTTCTCAACAAAAAGATAGGTTTCATCACGCTTTGAACTTCTGTAAATAGCACACAGCATTGTTTTACCCCGATGGCAGTAGATCGATATTTATATGATAAAAAATATAATATTTTTTTAAAAACAACTAATTAATGGAATTTCACTTTCAAAATTGGGCTTCACTATACAATAAAAAACAGCATTTTACGTTCGTTTTAAAGACCTACGGTATGCAACCGTTAAGAGGTCCGTGAAACTCAATATCATAATGAAGGCGCTATTGCAGATAGTGGCGATGAGGTAAACAAGGCACTACACCTTATTTTCATTTAGATACAAAAAGTCTTCACTCCGACATGGATACTGCTGAATAAACGCGGTAGATTTTTACAGAATATTAAAAATGTTCTATATTTAGGTTTATTCAACTGTACTAACCCAATCTGGCATTCATTTTGACTTATTCTTTTACTTAAGGTGCTATTTTATGAAAACGATGATTCTTCCTTTATTTGTTGCACTTAGCCTGAGCGCCTGCGATTCAGCTGATACAAATAAAACCGTCGAACCCACAGCAGCGCCTACTCAAACCTCCAGCACACCCCCAACAAGTAGTACTCAATATAGCTGTGAGAATGGGAGCTATTCATTCAACATCAACCAAATTACTGAAGATAAACTTGAGTTCATTGATGGTGCTGGCAATAAAGCGACGTTAGATAGGCAACCTAGCGCATCAGGTGAGCAATTCTCTTCGGATGAATACACGCTATCTCGCAAAGGTGACGATGCCCTTATAGAAATCAAAGACGGCGATAAAACCTATACTCACAGAGAGTGTAAACCTGCTAAATAAATCTTCTCAAAGAGCCTCTTAAGAGGCTCCTTTCGTTACTTCTCCATACATTTTATGCATTGCATATCGATGAATGATTATTTTCAGATTATTCTATGCGAACAGCGCTATCAATTCTTGAATTTTGGATTTTTCCACTTTTAATAACTCTATTTTCTATATAAAATGGAATTTAGTGTTTTTTAAACAAAAAAATGCAGATGTATATATCGATCGAAGGTATGGTGCTGAAGCGACTCTACTGTGATAATCACCAAGAAATGTTAGCCAACTGCGACCTCGACTCTATAACTGATTGATTCTCTATTGTTAAATGCTAGACAATCTATAATATGTTTTAGAGTCCATGGTAATAATTGCATATTTAAGCAATATACCATTAATTTAGGTAGCTGAAACTGAGTCAGGATAGATGTCACATTCTCCCATTGAATTAAAAGGCAGCAGCTTTACTTTATCAGTGGTTCATTTGAACCATTCAGACCCTGAAGTCATTCGCCTCGCATTGCAGGATAAAATCCAACAGGCTCCTGCTTTCTTGCAGAATGCCCCTATCGTGTTGAATGTCAGTAAATTACCTATCGATGCAGATTGGGCTGCTCTTCAACAAGTTGTCATCAGCGCAGGTTTGCATATCGTTGGTGTCAGCGGCTGCAATGATGAAACACAAAAATCCATTCTCACTCAGGCGGGGCTGCCACTACTAAAAGAAGGCAGAGCACAAAATATTTCCCCAACCAGAGCACCAGAACCTATTATTAAAACAGAAACTATTATTACTAAAAGCCGAATAATTAATACCCCGATTCGTTCTGGTCAACAAATATATGCAAAAAACAGTGACCTTATCGTCACCTCAATGGTCAGTGCGGGCGCTGAGTTAGTCGCCGACGGGAATATTCATATCTATGGCGTCATGCGAGGACGTGCGCTAGCAGGTGCTAACGGAGATACAACAAGTCAGATATTTTGCACACATTTAAGCGCAGAGCTCGTCTCTATCGCTGGGGAATATTGGCTTAGTGAAGGAATACCTGAACAATTTTATGGGCAAGCTGGCAGACTACGGTTGCTGGACAATGCTTTAACTATTGAAACTTTATAGAGCCCTTTAACAAGGAATCCATTCATGGCACGCATTATTGTTGTTACATCGGGTAAAGGGGGAGTTGGCAAAACTACATCTAGTGCTGCCATTGCTACCGGCCTTGCTCAAAAAGGAAAAAAGACAGTTGTCATCGACTTTGATATAGGCCTGCGTAACCTTGACCTTATTATGGGATGTGAACGTCGGGTCGTTTATGATTTCGTCAACGTTATTCAGGGTGATGCGACATTAAATCAAGCTCTTATTAAAGATAAGCGTACCGAAAATCTTTACGTTCTCCCTGCCTCACAAACCCGCGATAAAGATGCACTAACGCGTGAAGGTGTAGAACAGGTTCTTAACGGCCTCCATGAAATGGAATTCGATTTTATTGTTTGTGATTCACCTGCAGGCATTGAAAGTGGCGCTTTGATGGCGCTCTACTTCGCAGACGAAGCGATAATTACGACTAACCCTGAAGTCTCGTCCGTTCGTGACTCTGACCGTATCTTAGGCATTCTATCTTCAAAATCACGCCGAGCAGAAACAGGTCTAGAGCCAATAAAAGAACATCTACTGCTTACGCGCTACAACCCTGGCCGCGTAACTCGTGGCGAGATGCTGAGTATGGAGGACGTCATTGAAATTTTACGTATTCCTCTTCTTGGCGTTATTCCTGAAAGCCAATCTGTACTCAGTGCGTCAAACAAAGGTGAGCCCGTGATTCTAGATACTGAATCAGATGCAGGCCAAGCTTATGAAGACACTGTTGGTCGTTTACTTGGTGAAGATCGTCAGTTTCGCTTTATTGAAGAAGAGAAGAAAGGGTTCCTGAAACGGCTCTTTGGGGGATAAATAATGGCATTACTCGATTTCTTTCTATCACGGAAAAAAGCGACAGCGAATATTGCCAAGGAGAGGCTACAGATTATCGTTGCAGAACGTCGTCGTGGAGATAGTGAACCTCACTATTTACCGCAGTTGAAAAGCGATATTCTGGCTGTAATCTGCAAATATGTACAAATTGACCCAGAAATGGTGACTGTGCAATTGGAACAAAAAGGGGATGATATTTCAGTCTTGGAGCTTAATGTTATGCTCCCTGAAAATGATGATCTTCCCTTGGCTGATAATAAAGCGAAAATCCGCTGACTCTCAAGTTGCCCTTGTAAAACAAGGGCAATTCTCTTTTACTGATGCTGGGTTTAAGCGTGTTCCTTAAGAACATTCTTTAAGATACCTAGGCATCGTTCAATGCAGTCTTCAGCTTCTCACCAAACAGTTCTTCTCTCCAGCCACTCAATAATTCAGGTATTGCAACAATTTGTTCTGGCTCCCAGTGCCACTGCAATAACTGATTAATTTGGCGGCGTGATGCCAGTAATTCACTGTTCAGACCCGATGTTTCACTGGCTTCTTGTATTAACGCTTTTACTTCTTTGAATGCTTTTTTGTAGCCAGGATAATCTACAAGTCGATTGATTGTAGGCAGTAATGCATCGTCAGGTATCTCCTGTGCTTCGGCAACCAGAGCCAGCAGCGTTTTTCCGTGGTAGCGGATCTCAGGGCCACTTAGCCCTAATTTATCCAACTCACCCAATGACCCAGGCATATAACGAGCAACTTGCCATAAGTTCTCTTCACGAACGACAAAGTTTACGGCTAAATCTCGCTCACGGGCCTTATTCAATCGCCACTGGGCAAGCAGTTGTAAGCAGGACAATTGACGAGGGCGAAGCTGCCATGCATTCGTAATCTCTTTATAAGCCAACTCCGGCTTATGCGTTATTCTGCGTCGGCGACACAACATATCGCACTCGTTTTTTGCCGCCGCTAACCATCCCCCTTCCTCACACTCTTTCAGCAGCATTTTTGCCAGCGGCAGCAGGTACAAAACATCGGCCGCAGCATAATCACACTGCTTTTCACTCAGAGGGCGTGCAATCCAATCCGTGCGTGACTCGCTCTTATCCAGCTCTACGTGAAGATAATCGTTAACCAACGCGGCAAAACCGGATGAAAGTGGACGCCCCGTAAATGCAGCCAATACCTGCGAATCAATTAACGGCTCTGGCAATATCCCAAACGTGTTTAGGAACACTTCTAAATCTTCACTGCCTGCATGTAGAAACTTAAGCACGTTTTCCGCATGTAGTAATGTCTTAAACGGCTGCCAATCGGTAATCGTTAGAGGATCGATAAGGGAGATATTCTCACCATCATAAAGCTGGATAAGCCCTAACTGAGGATAGTAAGTGCGGGTACGAACAAATTCAGTATCTAATGCCACTTGCTCGAAAGCACTGGCGCGCTCACACACTGCTTTAAGCGCTTCATTGGTAACAACTAACTCATAATTCAAAATAATATTCTCTTGTTATCATAAATATAACAGCGCCGGTTATTACCGGCGCTGTTATTGTGTTTCACCAAATCCTAATGTTAGGCTTTATTATCACCCATTTTAGCCGCTTCATCACGCAGCTCCCGTCGCAGGATTTTTCCCACATTCGACTTAGGTAACTCTTCTCTAAACTCAACCAGCTTAGGTACTTTGTAGCCTGTAAGATAATTGCGGCAGTGTGCTAAGAGCTCCTCTCTGGTTAAAGACGCCTCTTTCTTCACCACAAAAATCTTAACTGTTTCACCAGAGGCTTCGTTCGGAACACCTACAGCAGCCACTTCTAAAACTTTAGGATTCAACGCAACCACATCTTCAATCTCATTAGGATAAACGTTAAACCCCGAAACCAAAATCATATCTTTCTTACGATCGACAATTCGCAGAAAACCTTCGCCATCAACTCGGACAATATCACCCGTTGCTAGCCAGCCGTCTTTCAAAATTTCATCAGTCGCTTCCGGTCTCTGCCAATAGCCTTTCATCACTTGTGGCCCACGAACCCATAGCTCGCCAACATCACCATCGGGTACATCAATACCATTATCAGCAACGAGACGGATCTCAGTGGAAGGCACAGGTAAACCAATACTTCCGTTGTACTCGTTTAAATCGTATGGGCAGCCAGCCACCAGCGGTGAACACTCCGTGAGTCCATAGCCCTCTAACAGGTAATTCCCTGTTAACTGATACCATTTATCCGCGACAGAGCGCTGAACTGACATCCCACCACCAACGGACAAATGGAGCGTGGAAAAATCTAACTCACGGAAATCTTCATTATTTACCAACGCATTAAAGAGCGTATTGACGCCCGTAATGGCAGTAAACTCATATCGCGAGAGTTCTTTCACAAAAGCAGGAATATCTCTTGGGTTAGTGATCAACAAATTCCGCCCACCAAGCTCAATGAACAGCAAGCTGTTAACCGTTAACGCAAAAATATGATAAAGCGGCAGTGCAGTGACCACCAGCTCATGCCCTACTCGCAGTAACGGGCTGTAAGCGGCCTTAGCTTGATTAAGGTTAGCCTGCAAATTACGGTGCGTCAGCATCGCCCCTTTGGCTACGCCTGTCGTCCCTCCCGTATATTGCAAGAAGGCAATATCATCGTTCGTGATATGCGGCTTTACATACTGTAAACGCCGGCCTTTATGCAATGCGGAACGAAACGAGATCGCATCAGGCAGGTTGTATTTAGGGATCAACCGCTTGATATATTTCACAACAAAGTTAACGAGTGTTCCTTTCGCTGGAGAAAGCAAGTCCCCCATTCGCGTTAAAATAACGTGTTTAACTTTGGTCTGATAGACCGCTTTTTCTAGCGTATTGGCAAAGTTTGAAACAACAACAATCGCCACCGCACCACTGTCGTTTAACTGGTGTTCTAATTCTCTTGGCGTATAGAGTGGATTCACATTCACCACCACCAAGCCAGCACGTAAAATGCCGAATAGTGCTATCGGGTACTGCAACAAATTCGGCATCATCAGGGCAACGCGCTCCCCTTTTGCAAGCCCTAACTCATTTTGCAAATAAGCAGCAAAGGCACGGCTACGCTCTTCCAACTTACGGAAGGTCATATCCTGCCCCATATTGATATAAGCGGGTTGATCAGCAAACCTGTTCACGGCCTGCTCAAACATATCAACCAGTGAAGTATATTGATCAGGATTGATTTCGGCTGGTACATCAGCCGGATAACGTGTTAACCAAACCTTTTCCAAGGTGTAACTCCTGTTATTTTTTTCGCTCATATGCAACACCGAATTCGATATTAATTAACAATATTTTAACTCAGCTTACCAGTTGCGACTGAAACAATCTCAGTGTTGCGATATACGTCACTAATTTAGACCTCTTTTCTGAATCTATTATTAGTAACGCTCTGCTTTTATTGCAGATATTTAATGCAAAAATAGCAAGGGTAGCTCATCTACACCTTGCTATTTCTTAATGGCATCTCTATTCAGTCAATATTGTCTGAACTTGTGCTGGGCCATAACCATAGTTATACCCCGCCCATCCCATACCCCAACCAGGGCCATAACCACGGTAGTGATGGCGTGGATAGAACCCAGGGCCAAACCAAATAGGTGGTCCCATTGGATAAATAATCTGTTGGCTTATATTCCAACGTTGCAGCCCAGTTGCTTTCAGAACCACAAAGTCATAAGGCACACTGCCTATTTTGCCTGACTCACTCGCCGCCAAATTACCCACTAGCGTAATAAAGCGCCCCTGATAATCGACAGGCTCAAGGAACTGATTCACATAGGCTACAAACCTACCATTAGAGGGTGCTCCTAATATGGGCTTTGCACTCTCCGTTAATGGCATATTGGCAATTTCTAAACGCGTTTGCCCCGGTTCATTCTTAACAGCAACTACCCTACCGCCAAACCGAGCCTCTTGCCCGATAAACAACTCTGGCGTGTTGTGGACACTAACAAAATTTTGCTGAGGTGTGGCGGAATGCCCTTTGACAGAGTCAGGTACCGTAACACAGCCCCCTAGTAGCAAGCTGGCTCCGATAATCCCTAACAACCACTTACGCTGGTGCGCATAATTGAACATAACAGCCTCTCTTACGAAATACGACATCTGTTAGACATGCCAAGATGATAAAAGTGCTAATTATCAACGCCCCGGCAGCTTTTTCCATGTCACTTCATTACGTAAATATATCGGTTCTGCTAATTCGACTGATACAGTTTCACCCTGCGCCCATGCATGAAGAGCAAGAGGCAGCATGTCCTGTGCATCGGGTAAAAGTATAGTGCTGTTTGATGTAGTAACCTTGCTCTGTGCGGCTAAATCTGGATATGTCTCCCACCCTGTTCCGGCGGTTGCCCATTGGCCTGTGACACTTGCAAGACGTTCAGCCGCTGCATCTGGCGACAAGACCGCTTCAATACCGACGCCATCCCACTCACCGTTTTCACGTCGAATAAACGCCCCCCAGTAAACTTCACCCATGCGCGCGTCGATAGCGGCTAAAACCTGTGAACAAGCGTTAACTCGCCATGCTCCTTGAGCCATAGTCTTTAGTGTAGATACGGGGATCATTGGCAGATTAGCGCCTAATGCTAAGCCTTGTGCAACACCGATACCAATGCGAACACCAGTAAAACTTCCCGGCCCACGTCCGAATGCTAAAGCATCAAGGGAGGTAAGTCCGACACCGCTTTCAGTTAATACTTTCTGCACCATCGGCAAAATAAGTTTTGTGTGATCGCGAGGACAAATTTCGTATAACGCATTGATCTCGCCATCATTCCATAAAGCAACGGAACAGGCTTCTGTCGCCGTGTCGATTGCTAAAATCCGCGTTGACATAGCGCCACCTCAGATAAGTTAAAAGCTTGAGAACCAGCTTGGTTCAGTTAGAGCCTATTATTACAGCTCATCCCTAGACACGGAAGCGCCCTTTTGAAGGAATTCAATGGCTCGCTGTAAATCCCTTGTTCTAGGAGACGGAGGCAAACTATTGAGAAATACCGCGCCATACGGGCGCATGACTAAACGATTATCACAGATAATCAAAACACCTCGGTCATCAACATCACGGATTAACCGCCCGACGCCTTGCTTTAACGCGATAACAGCCTCAGGAAGCTGAACATCATTAAACGGATCACCACCGCGCACTCGGCAATCTTCCACCCTTGCTTTCAGCAATGGGTCATCGGGGGAAGTGAAAGGCAGTTTGTCGATAATCACGCATGACAGCGTATCGCCTCTGACATCAACCCCTTCCCAGAAGCTGTTGGTGGCAACAAGCAATGCATTTCCTGCCGCCACAAATTCTGAGATCAACCTGCCCTTACTCGTTTCCCCTTGGACCATCACTGGTAGCGTCAGGCTCGCGCGAAACTCAGCGGCGAGCTCACGCATCATATGGTGTGAGGTACAGAGGAAGAAACAGCGCCCACCATTCGCTCTGATGAGTGGCGTTAGCATCGCCGCTAGCTGTTTCGCAGAACCGGGTTGATTGGGTGAGGGAAGATCCCGAGGTACACAGAGCAGAGCCTGATTCGCATAGTCAAAAGGACTATCCAGCAGCAGAGAGTCGGCCTGCATCAAACCGAGTCTCTGGGTGAAATGTTCCAACTTATCGTTAACGGATAACGTTGCAGAGGTAAAAATCCAGCTTCCCGGTTTTTCCCTCATTAGCTCACTGAATTTTTCCGTTACCGAAAGTGGTGTTAGCGCTAAAACAAAGTGGCGAGCGCTACATTCATACCAGTAACTGTAGCCTGGGATAGTGACATCTTTCAGCCGTTTTAGGCGGTTGCGGAATACCGTCGCTCGCTCGAAAGCAGCATCGAGAAGCGCAGAGCGCCCCAACGACATTTTTGCCACGTCATAACATAGCTCTAATGCATCATCTAACATCAACAGCGCGCGCTGGACATCGTTTTGTTGAATAACATCCCGCAAGTTACCGCGAAAACCCGGATCCCCTAGCATTAAGCGAAAATCTTGTGTTGCTTGTGCCAGACGGTCTGCGCTCTTTTGTAACTGCTGTGAATCTCGGACTTCTGTTCGGTAGGCAATAATAATATCTTTGGACAAGTCCATGAGCTGTCGGCTACTGAGCTGCTGGCCAAAATATTGGCTGGCAATATCAGGTAACTGGTGTGCTTCATCGAAAATCATCACATCAGCTTCGGGGATAAGCTCTGCAAAACCACTCTCTTTGACAACGATATCCGCCAAAAAAAGGTGGTGGTTGACGACAATAATATCGGCATCCATCGCCTTTTTTCTCGCTTTCACCACGAAGCACTCTTTATAGCGCGGGCAATCGCTGCCTAAACAGTTATCGTTGGTGCTGGTGACCAATGGCCAGACGAAGCTGTCTTCTGTTACCTGAATACAAGCGCTTGTATCGCCGTCTTCAGTCACTGAAGACCAAGAGCGGAGATGCACCAAGTCTGATAGAAGTTCATTGGAGAGGTCGCCCCCTGCCATCGACTGCTGCTCAAGCCGCTCTAAACAAAGATAATTCGAGCGGCCCTTCAAGAGAGCCAGTTTGCCTTTATACTTAAGAGCATCGACGACGGTAGGCAGGTCACGGCTATAAAGCTGATCTTGCAGCGCCTTCGAACCAGTAGAGACGATAACCGTTTTTCCGGCACGCAAAGCAGGGACCAAATAGGCATAGGTTTTACCCGTTCCCGTTCCCGCTTCAACCACTAGCTCTTTTTTTAGCTCAATAGCTTTCGTGACCGCATGCGCCATTTGGCGCTGCGCTTCACGTGGTTTAAACCCTTTGATCGCTTTGGCTAATGCGCCATCTTCTGCAAAATCGTCTATCACTCGATATCTCTCTGGCGGAAACAGCGGCTAATTATGCCTATCCTCACGCTTCGCTACCATGACTTATTATGAAGCGGCGAAATGTAACAATGAGAGAAATCGCCCTTTTTTACCCTCAATCATTTGAATAGGCTGCTAACTTATATCCTAGGTTAGTTTGGTTCATCAACACAGTAATACATGAATAAAGAGTTGGAGTTGCTATTTTATGCTGACAGATTTACTCATTCGCATTGCCCTTGCAGGTGCTTTAAGCGGACTCATTGGGCTTGAACGTCAACTACGTGCGAAAGAGGCGGGGCTACGTACCCACATATTAGTGGGTATGGGGAGTGCAATGTTTATGATTGTCTCCAAATATGGCTTTGATGACATACTCAATATTGAGCATGTCGGCCTCGACCCTAGCCGTATCGCCGCACAGGTTGTCAGCGGAATGGGCTTTTTAGGGGCTGGTACCATTATTATTCAGAAGCAGGTGGTTAAAGGCCTAACAACGGCAGCGGGATTATGGGTAACAGCGGCTATCGGTTTGGTCATAGGCAGCGGCATGTATCAGATTGGTATCTACGGCACACTGATGACACTGATTGTGTTGGAAGTGTTTCGTCAACTGAGTAATAGACTGATCGGTCATCACCATATTCTCACTGCACATCTCATACCGGAAAGCGTCCCTCTTGTACTTGTCGCACTACAGAAAATGCGTATCCGCCCTACCCAACTTTCCGTGTCCCAGAAAGATGAAGCCGGAAAACAGTGTGAATTGACGCTAGGCATAACACTCTCACCAAAACAACATGCAGATGAGATCTGTGCCTCCTTGATGTCAGTAAATGGCATACTCAAAATAAAGATTCATTAATCTCTTAGGCAGTGTGCAATCTTAAAGTACGAACACTGTTGCTGTGGTACTCTTTCATTAATATGAAAAATATATCAACAGGAGTAGAAGTATGAGCATTGAAAGAATTAAACCGGAAAAACGTTGGTCTGATGCCGTTATCTATAATGAGACGATCTATTACACCAGCGTACCTGAAAATTTGGATGGCGATGCAACAGAGCAAACCGCCGATACATTAGCTGCTATTGATATGATTTTAAGTGAACTGGGCTCAGATAAGAGTCGCATCCTAGATGCGACAATTTTTCTTGCCGATTCAGCCGATTTCGCAGCCATGAATGCCGCATGGGATGCATGGGTTGTTGATGGTAATGCACCAGTTCGCTGTACTATTCAAGCCAAGCTGATGAACCCGCGTTATAAAGTAGAGATCAAAATTATTGCCGCTGTGTAACGCAATGTAATTAGACCATAATAAAAAGGCACTGAATTTAGTGGTTACTCAGTGCCTTATTAATTTTAGCCCTTCTTTAATCACAACCTATTAAGCGATTTTTATAACGACCATCCCAAGTAGCAGTAAACCTAAACCCAACCAACCGCGAGAGTTAAGTTTCTGCCCGAACATGACCCATCCCGCCGCAACGGTAGCCGCAATACCAAAACCGCCCCACAAGGCATAAGCGACCGAAAGATCCATTCCTTTTACTGCCTGTGCCAAAGCAGAGAACGCGCCTAAAACCGCGAGTAGAGAGAGCAAGCCAAACCAGATCCGGCGAAAACCATCCGACATTTTAAGAAAAATATTGGCCAGAATCTCTAAAACAACCGCCAGAAGTAAAAATGCAACGTGGTAAAACTCAAGCGGTTGCATGGTCTATCTCCTGCTTATCCATCCGTTTTTTGCTGCTTTTTTTGCTACTATCCGTCCCCGACTTCACCAACATAATTCCCGCCAGTAAAATCAGCAATCCTGCTATTTTTAACGGTGAAAGCACCTCATCAAACCATAACCAGCTAAAAGAGGTGATTAATAGAATTCCAATCCCTTCCCATAAGGCATAGGCCACACCTAAAGCCACACGTTTGACTGCAACGGACAATAAAATATAGGAGCAGGTAATCATAAAATACATGACGAAATGCCCTGTCATATCACCCGTTGTACTCGCATATTTCATCGACAAAGTACCAATAACTTCAGTAACAATAGCGAACGCTAAAAAAATCCAATAGATCACTTTTCCATTCCTCGCATTTATGGTGCGAAATTTGAGGCTAGAGCAGAATCCGCATAGCAATAAGAGAACCATTAACTTTAAATACAGTTAATTAGCCCGCAAAAGCAGACGCTGATATAGCACGCATTTTTTAATATAAATGACGTTATATAGAGATAACGCTAGAGATAGTGCTGGAAAGTGGCGCTAGAGCTGGCTGATCCAGTGCTGCTCGCTACAGTAAATAGCGGAGAGGAAAAGGACATAAACGGTACATCTTTGTTTATAACTTTGAGTGGCTATCATAATAAAGAGTGGGTTCAGTCACTGCGACCAAACATGTTTTACTGCAACCTCGTGATTCAAATTATATATGCGGCTATTTATAACATGCCGAATTTTATAAATCAAATCCGTGTTTTCATAAATAAACCACTAAAAAATGTTAATTTTTAATAAATTAAATATTTAAAAAATATTTTTACTTTGCGAAAGAAGGTGTGAATATGATCTCATTACAGACGCAAGAACTCACGCTTAGATGTAAAAAAGCACCTCGAATGAGGTGCTTTTGAAACAAGTTAACCTAAGCAGCGCGAGTAAATTTACGCTTTTGCGCCTTCTACCGCTTCACGTGCCAGCTTAGTGATACGCTCATAGTCGCCACTTGCAATAGCGTCGTTAGGCACCAACCAAGAACCACCGATGCATAGAACACTTTTCAGCGCCAAATAATCGCGATAGTTATTTGGTGTAATACCGCCGGTTGGGCAGAAGCGAACTTGAGAGAATGGACCAGCAATAGCTTGCAGCGCCTTCACGCCACCATTTGCTTCTGCTGGGAAGAATTTAAACTCGCGTAAGCCATGATCCATACCTAGCATCAACTCAGAAACGGTGCTAATGCCTGGAATTAACGGAATAGTACCCGCTGTTGCTGCTTTCAGTAATGAATCCGTTAGGCCTGGGCTAATAGCAAATTGAGCACCCGCTTCAGTTACTGCCGCTAACTGCTCTGCATTGATAACTGTGCCAGCACCAATAATCGCTTCAGGAACTTCTTTCGCAATGGCGCGAATAGCTTCGACAGCGCAACTGGTACGCAAAGTGACTTCCAGAACACGCACGCCCCCAGCGACAAGTGCTTTCGCCAACGGTACAGCCTGTGAAAGTTCATTAATAACAATTACCGGCACAACTGGGCCTGCTGTCATGATCTGTTCAGCACTTGTTTTCCAGTTCTTCATCTGTCGTCTCCGCTCAACCCATAGAGGGTAAATTAATAAAAATGTTTAATACTCAGTGTTAATCCATGCCAAATATAAGGCATGGATTAACGGGATCTTCTCGCGTAGAGGGGACTATTTAGTCCAAATAATTTCAACGGGCGTCTCTGACTGCCCAAGGATGGCTCTTACTGGCATCTCGTTCAGGTCATTTCCCTGAGCCGCTTGTCGATAAACCGCCATCTTACTCTCACCAACCAGATGCAGATAAATCTGGCGGCTATTCAATAGCGCAGGCAGCGTGAGTGTAATGCGGTCTAACGGTGCAGTAAGTGGGGTCATGCCCATACAGACACGGCCTGAATCCATCGCCAATGCCGCCTTCAAATTTTCAGCGCCGGGGAACAGAGATGCAGTATGTCCATCCTCCCCCATGCCAAGAATCACCACATCAAAAGGGCGAGGGAAAGCAGCCAACGCTCTCTCTGTCTCCGTAGCCCCATCAAAAGGGGTAAGGTGTGAGTTTTTAAGGCCAACAAAACGAGCTGTCGCCGCATGGCTCTGTAGCAAATGCTCTCGTACCAGCTTTTCATTGCTGGACTCATCGTGCTCATCAACCCAGCGCTCATCAGCCAGAGTGATAAACACATTGCTCCAATCCAGCACTTGCTCTCTTAAATGAGTAAACAGCCCGATAGGCGTTCGCCCACCGGAAACCACAAGGCTTGCATGGCCATTCTGTTTCAGACCAGCACGTAGTTTATTGGCGATTTCCACCGCAAACTGCTGATTCAGTGACTCTGCATCCGCGAACTCTTGCAGCGTTGCATGGCTATAGTGATAAGAACTGTTCATGCCGTGCCCCTTATTCAAACTCGTTCCATGAACGCCCGTCACGGGTAATCAGCGCAACAGAGGCAACTGGCCCCCAAGTACCTGACTGATAAGGCTTAGGTGGCTCATTATCCGCTTCCCACGCATTCATGATGGAATCAACCCATTTCCACGCCTCTTCTACCTCATCACGGCGCACGAACAACGCTTGAATGCCACGCATGGTTTCCAATAACAGACGCTCATAGGCATCAGCCACATGCTCTTGATGGAACGTATCAGAGAAGCTCAAATCGAGCTTGGTAGTTTGCAGACGGTGCTTGTGATCCAGACCCGGTACTTTATTTAAGATCTGAATTTCAACGCCTTCATCAGGCTGAAGACGAATAATCAGCTTATTTTGTGGTAGTTGCTGATAAGAGTCTCTAAAGAGGTTAAGAGGTGGGTTTTTAAAGTACACCACGACCTCTGAACACTTCGTGGTCAAACGCTTACCCGTGCGCAGATAGAAAGGCACGCCAGCCCAGCGCCAGTTGTCGATATCAACTTTGATCGAAACAAAGGTTTCTGTTGAGCTGCTCTTATTCGCGCCCTCTTCTTCCAGATAACCCGGCACTTTTTTGCCCTGTACGAAGCCCGCTGTATATTGGCCACGAACCACATTTTCGCGAATGTTGGTGCGGTCAATACGACGCAGTGAACGCAAGACTTTCACTTTCTCATCACGAATGCGGTCTGTCGTTAAATCAGCCGGAGGGGACATCGCAATCATGGTCAGAATTTGCAGCAGATGATTCTGGATCATATCGCGCATCTGCCCAGCTTGATCGAAATAACCCCAACGCCCTTCGATACCGACTTCTTCAGCTACCGTAATCTGAACGTGATCGATAGTGCTGTTATCCCAGTTCGCGGCAAACAACGAGTTAGCAAAACGCAGCGCCAACAAATTCAGTACGGTTTCTTTCCCAAGGTAGTGGTCAATACGATATACCTGAGATTCATTAAAGTATTCGGCTACGCGATTATTAATATCTTGAGAGGATGCTAAATCTGTACCTAGCGGTTTTTCCATGACCACACGGCTAGGTTCTTTGTTCAGACCCGCCGTTCCCAAGCCTTGGCAGATTGCGCCAAAGGTACTTGGTGGCATGGCAAAATAGTTAATGGTGGTGCGTTTTTTCTGATCGAGCATTTTGCCCAATGTTTTGAATGCCGCGCTGTCATTAACATCCAAATTGCAGAAATCTAGACGTGCACTGAGCCTTTCCCATATCTCAGCATCTGCTTTTTCTTTCATGAAGGTATCAAGCGCTTCTTTTACTACTTTGGTATAAGCCGCTTTATCCCATTCTGCCCGTCCAACACCGATAATGCGTGTATCGGGGTCAATATGTCCCGCTTTCTCCAGTTGGTACAAGGAAGGCAGTAACTTTCTACGAGCTAAATCACCTTTAGCGCCAAAAATAACTAAGTCACAGGCCTGAACCGCCGAAGTATCTGCCATTGTCCTCTCCTTTCCTGCAGGATTATGTAATTTTATTACATGTGTAATGTACTCTCTTTAACTATAGTCAGTAAACCCACTTAAACAGTAACTCGCTTGCCTACTGGGGCTGACAGCGATGAAAAAAATAACTAAGCGTGAGACTGCAGTGGGTCGAATCGTTATTTCCTTAGTATTTCTGACATCTGTTTTCAGTTCTGAAAGTTAGACACACATCATATTCTGATTAAAAAAAGCCAGTTAGCAGCAACTCTCTCTGCCACTGTGCCTTCGCAAGTAGTATATTTTCATTAAATACGAACGAATTGTACCTTTTTGTGCAATCGACCAATTCTATGGGCAATCACGATATTATGAATACACTGGAAAAGATTCAGAATCATCTGGAGCACCTCAGTAAGTCAGAGCGTAAAGTGGCGGAGGTGATTCTTTCTGCTCCACAAGTTGCTATTCATTCCAGCATTGCCACTCTGGCTAAAATGGCTGATGTTAGTGAGCCAACGGTCAATCGTTTTTGCCGACGCCTAGATACCAAAGGTTTTCCTGATTTTAAGCTCCATTTGGCCCAATGCCTCGCCAACGGCACCCCTTACGTTAATCGTAACGTAGAAGAGGATGACAACGTCGACTCTTATACCCACAAGATATTTGAGTCAACCATGGCAACTCTGGATATGGTAAGAAATAATCTCGATATCTCTGCCGTTAACCGTGCTGTTGATCTGATGACTCAGGCAAAAAAAATCTCTTTCTTTGGCCTCGGCTCCTCTGCCGCCGTTGCCCACGATGCCATGAATAAGTTCTTTCGGTTCAATATTCCTATCGTCTATTTCGATGATATCGTCATGCAGAGAATGAGCTGTATGAACTCATCTGAAGGGGATGTTGTGGTATTAATTTCCCATACAGGGCGAACAAAAAGCTTAGTTGAACTCGCTCACCTTGCACGAGAAAACGACGCGACGGTAATCGCCATTACGTCACAGGATTCACCGCTGGCAAAAGAAGCCACACTGCCGCTTTTGTTAGATGTTCCAGAAGATACTGATGTCTATATGCCGATGGTATCTCGCATCGCTCAATTAACCTTGATAGATGTGCTAGCGATCGGCTTTACTCTGCGTCGTGGCGCTAAGTTTCGCGATAACCTAAAGCGCGTAAAAGACTCTCTAAAAGAGTCTCGATTTGATAAAGAGGATTTATCGGGGCAGCATTTCGATTAATCCTCTAGCCAAGATTGAACCACGGCCATCTGCGGTATGGATGCGTCAGTGCCACCGGTGTATCCACCAGCAACGTAAAATAGATTTAATAGAAATAATAAGGTTTCCCATTGTTTGTTAGCCTATATCATATCGGTACTAATAACTTAGTGGTATAAACCTTAGCGTAGGGAGTATGTAGGCTAACGTAATAATGTTGTAAAACGACATTGTCATAGTCTAACTTTCCCCACTTTTAAAACCAGCACCAATAATGCCTTATAAGTCAACGGAGTTACTCATGTCCAGACGGCTCAGAAGAACCAAGATCGTCACTACATTAGGCCCAGCTACAGATCGTGATAATAATCTAGAAAAGATTATCGCTGCAGGTGCCAACGTTGTTCGTCTTAATTTCTCTCATGGAACCCCTGAAGATCACATCCTTCGTGCGAATAAAGTTCGCGAGATAGCGGCCAGATTAGGCAAACACGTCGCGATTCTCGGCGATCTCCAAGGCCCTAAAATTCGGGTCTCTACCTTTAAGGAGGGCAAAGTTCTCCTTAATGTCGGCGATAAGTTCCTACTTGATGCAGAAATGGCGAAAGGTGAAGGCGATAAAGACAAGGTAGGTATTGACTATAAAGGCTTACCAGCCGATGTCGTCCCAGGGGACCTTCTTCTGCTCGATGATGGGCGAGTGCAATTAAAAGTTGTTGAAGTCAAAGGACTGAAAGTCTTTACCGAAGTGACTGTCGGCGGGCCTTTGTCCAATAACAAAGGCATTAATAAGCTTGGTGGTGGCCTCTCCGCCGATGCGCTGACAGAAAAAGACAAAGCTGACATTCTTACGGCGGCAAAAATCGACGTAGATTATCTCGCCGTTTCTTTTCCGCGCACCGGTGAAGACATCAACTATGCACGTCGCTTAACGCGCGATGCGGGTTGTATGGCGAAAATGGTAGCTAAAGTAGAACGTGCCGAAGCAGTGGCAACACAAGAAGCGATGGACGATATCATTCTTGCTTCCGATGTAGTAATGGTGGCCCGTGGCGATCTCGGCGTTGAAATCGGCGATCCTGAGCTAGTCGGTACACAGAAAAACTTGATTCGCCGCGCTCGTAAGCTGAATCGTGCCGTCATTACGGCGACTCAGATGATGGAATCGATGATTACCAACCCTATGCCAACCCGCGCAGAAGTCATGGATGTGGCAAATGCGGTGTTGGATGGTACCGATGCCGTTATGCTCTCCGCCGAAACAGCCGCAGGCCAATACCCTTCTGAGACCGTAGCAGCAATGGCTCGCGTTTGTATTGGTGCAGAAAAAATCCCGAGTATCAGCGTATCAAAACACCGTTTAGATGGCACATTCGACAACGTTGAAGAGTCTATTGCCATGTCTGCCATGTACACGGCGAACCATCTGGAAGGTGTAACGGCAATCATTGCAATGACCGAATCAGGACGAACCGCCCTGATGATGTCCCGTATCAGCTCTGGATTGCCTATCTTCGCAATGGCTCGCCATGAGCATACACTGAACCTGACTGCGCTATACCGTGGTGTTACACCAGTTTATTTCGATTACGGTACAGATGGCGCAGCGGCAGCACGAGAAGCCGTTAATTTGCTACGTGATAAAGGCTTTCTGGTTTCAGGCGACTTAGTCATTGTGACTCAGGGCGATGCTATGGGAACAATTGGTAGTACCAACACCACCCGAGCGTTAACCGTAGAGTAAAATCGAACGCTCTAGAGTACCGATGGAAAAAGCCGGCAATCTTTCGCCGGCTTTTTTATATCTAACACTTTTCAGCACCTATCGCATGGCAGTCATTACATTATGAGATCCTACCCAAGCTATCTTTGGCGATAACCTGAAAATCATTAAAGTTTTTACTATTGAGCAGGCGCTTTGTCGCTTTCTCTCTGACAAATGTCACAAACAGATCGTAAATCGCCATCGCCTCTTCATATTCTGCCTTGCTGATCGCGAGTAAAAAGATAACGTTCGCCACAGGACCTTTTCTGTCGTCGCTCCATTCAATCCCCTGTGGGGCTAAAATGGTGACCACGACCGTTTTCTTCGCCATGAGGCCCAATGAGTGCGGTAGCGCAATATTCTCACCAAACAACGTCGAAACAATAGATTCGCGAGCAACCAGTGAAGGATAGAAATCAGGCATCACATATCCATCGGCTTCTAACTGCTGGCATACTTTTTTGAACAGGGCTTCTCGCGTCATCTTGCCTTTGACGATCATAAAATGCTTTTCATCAAAAAAGCGTTCAAGAATATAAGGTTTGGTTCTATCGACAATAGCAAGACGCCCTAGTTGCTCAAGCTGATAAGGCGTTGGGAAAGGTGCAATCTTAACAATGGGCTTATCTTTCTCTTCTAACCGAACGGTAGTGATAACAAAATCTTCTTCAATGCTAGAAAGCGCTTCGTACTCCCGTAAAGATATCACTCGCTGAATTTTCAGTTGAGGAAACTCACGAGCAATCTTGGCTTCAATCATTAATATCGTCGAATTACCCGAATCACACACCAGCATCACCTGTGGGTGGCGTGTATAACCCGTACTGTAATTTCGCTCTAACCCTACCCCAATATGAACGGCAAGATAGCCCAGTTCATCCTCACTGATAGGAAATGGCAGGCGTTTTTCAACGTCTGTCATTGCACTTAGAGCGACATCATAAGCAAAGGGGTAATACTGTTTAATATCAGCCAATAAAGGATTCTTGGTGTTAATCTGATAGCGTATTCGCGTCATCATAGCGGTGAGATGAACAGATAAATCAGATTTCAATTTCTCATCATTTCTTAAATCATAATTATAGGAATCGTTAATATATGAGAGAATATACTTTACTAGCTCATTACTGTTATTTTCGCCTATAGCCTCTTCATCGCCATGAGAAATGCGATATGCAGAAACTTGTACGCTTAAATAATTTTCTTCCGCTTGGCTAATTCCAGAACCAAGGAAGAAGGCGAACCCTTTAGATATTTCGTTTACAGTTCCCACCAGTGCACTATCCATCTCCTCTGAAGAGAACTCGATAAGCTCATGGCCCCATGTAATTCTGAGTATAGATACTGCACAATTAAATATAAGGTATTGTCGCCCTTCATTTGTTAAACGAATATCGAATCGCTTAACGCTATTTTGAATCACTTTTTCAATATAAGCTAAGTCGATATCCGTTAAAATATCTTGTTTAAAATCATTAAATGAGCGCTCGTTATCGGTAGAAAAACGGTGCCAGAGAATATCTGTAATACAGGATCTAATTGCGCTCTCAGTCCCCTCGAGCTTTACGCCCTGGCGAGGTACTTTATCTAAGGTGATTTGGTATTTTTGTAGTTTTTCACGGACGGAAACAATATCACTTTGCAACGTTGCTCGGCTAACAAACCACTCATCAGCTAACTCATCCAGCTTCAATGGTGAAGAGGCCATGAGAAACTTCAGTAGTAGCGCCTCAACCCTTTCTTTAGCACTTCTTGGGATACTTTTAAGCTGATTTTTCTGCATAGGCAGTGTCGCAAATGCATCCGCATTATCAATTTTCAGCCAATAGCCTGAACCACGTTCATGGGTTATCACAGCGCCGTAGATACTTAACACGTCATTTAATACAGCAACATCGGTGCGTATCGTTCTCGTCGAAACAGAGAAGCGTTTGGCTAACTCATCCTGAGGCAAAGTCTCCGATCTAATTGCATCAAATAAATATGCCAGACGTTTATAAGGGAATAACGCCATTAAAATACCTTTGAAGTGAATATATCTTAAAGAAGCATCAGAGATAGAGAGGTAATACCTATTACCTTATAGATAGTTTTCATGTAAATAATGGCCCCATTTAATAAAGGGCCATTATTTTCTTAACGACTCTTATTTGTTATCAACACATCTTTTCACAATGCCAAGAAGGGTTTTAACATCAGCAGGTCTTGTATTACCCGTTGCTGAATCAATGATAGAACTATAAACATGTGGAATGACTTTTTCCACACCAGCATCAAGCGCTATCTGTAATATCTGCTCAAAGTTTTCTAAATCGATACCACCGGTTGGCTCTAAATAGAAATCATTTTCTGCACAAGCTTTTGCAACATAAGCATATTCTTCAATATATTTCAGGCCAGCCATATTAAAGAATTTAATTGAGCTAGCACCCATATCTTTCAGGATAGCGATGGCAGTTTCAACGCTGATAACAGCATCAGGGAAAGTTGAGCTTAATGGGCCGGTAGAAATTTTGACCTGGCCTACTATACCCGTAGGTGATACCAGTGCATTAACTACGGTTTCATTTTGCCCTAACAACGCACGGCTAGTGCCTGCACCAGTGAAAACCTGATTTACGTGCTGTGGCTGCAATACTTTAGCCAACTGTGAAACCATATCCGATTGCTTAGGGTCGCCTGCGCCTAAACCGATAGAGATAGCGTTATCGATATCGGTAGCATACTTAGCCATATCTTCAATTGCACTAGGGATATCGGCATAATTTTTAGATAGAACGCCTACAACAACATGCCCTTCCGCTGCTTTATAAACATCACGAGCATTTTCGCGGGAGCCAGCCAACACATTCAGACAGACACGATCGTTATAATAGTTAGGGGTTAAACTCATGATTTATTCTCCAGTGACCAATTTACGAATACAGATATAGATGGTTTCAAGTTGAGGTACAGTGACACTGCGAACATCAGCCTCAACCTTCCCTTCATTCGCTTTATATTCGCGGAAATAGATAGCGGTATCGCCCTGCTTTAATAGGCGCATAATTTCGAATGTATTTTTGCCGATAGATTTCTCATCAAAAGAAATCTCTGTTCTGGCAATGTCACGGCCTGCGGCATCCCATACGACACGAGCTGATATGCTCGGTAGAGAGTTCAGCTTCTCGATAAACGGAGACATTTTCTCAACCATCTGCTGGCCTGTCTCTTTCTCTGCGGTCAGGTACAATTCGATGGCTTGAGTTAAGCCAAGAATGCCCTCTTTACCAATTTTCATGGCTCGACCAATACCGTTTGATTGGCGTTTTACCCACTCAACGGGCTGTTTTTTACCAAGAACCAGACCGCTAGTCGGCCCTTCAATTGCTTTACCACCGCTATAGATAACTAAATCGGCGCCCATATGGTAATAGGTATCCAAATCTTCTTCGGCTGCTGCATCGACAATAAGAGGCAAATTATATTTTTTAGCAACTTCAGACGCTTCAGTCACTGTCAGCATGCTTTTCTGCACGGTGTGGTGTGACTTGATATAAAGAATAGCCGCCGTGTTTGGCGTCACTTTTGCCGCCAATTGATCGGCGCTACACTCATTGGCAAAACCGGCTTCAATAACTTTACCGCCACCTAGAGAAACCATCGTTTCAACGGGAGCACCGTAGTTAACGTTATGGCCTTTTGGTACGATAATTTCGCGCGGAACCACTTTGTCTGAGCTGTGAAGGTTCAGTAACAGGTCTGCATCATCTTTCACGATAACGGCAGCTACTGACTGGGCAATCCCCGCAGATGCGCTGCTAACAACAACGGCATTTTCAACTTTCAATAGCCCAGCGATATATTCGCCAGTCTTATTAACCAGGTCTTTAATCTCAAAGAAGTGGTTTAAGCCATAAGCAACAACATCAACAACCTCAGGGCGAGGTGTGGAAACACCAAGGATCGTCATTCGGCCAGAAGCGTTAATGACATTTTTTAGCTGATACTTCTCATAGATGGATTGCATAGTCAGATTCGCCTTCTTTTGTTGCAATACTCTCTCCCGCTACAATTGCTGCAACAGGGATAAATCTCTGAGTGCCGAAACGCACTTGTCCTTCAGCGTCGGATAACTCAATGTGCTCATCTTTGATATCAAAGATGGTGATATCGCCATCTGCGCCAACTGTCAGGTGCCCTTTACCATCAAGGTGCAGTAAATCCGCAGCTTTATTCGTGACACAATTGACGATCTGAGTTGGAGTAAAACCCATGCAGAGGAACTTGGTCATCACAGCCGCTAAGCTGTAGACCGGGCCATTGATACGATTACGATGATAGATATCAGAGCTGATAATGTCTGGATAGGTACCAATTTTCATCGCCTGTTCGGCAACATTGAAACTGAAACTTTCACCACCGTGGCCAACATCCAGAATCACACCTCGGGCGAGCGCTCGCTGAATAGAAGGTTTTAGGTTACCGTCTTGATCAAGAATGCGATTTGGTTTGCCATTAAAGCAGTGAGTAATGATGTCACCCTTATCTAATACATCGGCAATATCATCTAAATTAGGTGGATTGTTACCAATATGAACCATCAGCGGTAACCCATTCTCTTTCTGCATCTCTTTAGCACGCAGCAAAGGCTTCAAGCCATTTTCACCTACAACGCTTTTACTCATTCGTGCTTTTAGGCCCACGACAAAACCTTCGTGGCGTTTTACTGCTTTCTGTAGGCAATCATTATCGATATTTGCCATATCGGAGAGCTCGTTTTGAGCAATGATGCCAATCTTAGAAATGTTCAGATAAGAGTAAACGTTCGTTTTTGCCTGTTGGGTGAGCTCATGGAAATGGTCAATATCATCAGCACCGACGCTACCCGCATCCACAACGGTTGTGACACCGCTTGCTGCACCAGCCAAGTCTGGCTCATCGTAATAGATAGGCGACGCTGGGTAGCAGTGAGTATGAGCATCAATCCAACCTGCGCTGATAAAGAGTTTTCCAGCCAGATTAATTTCTCGTTCTGCCTGATAACTATCACCAACGGAAGGACCGACCGCCTGAATTTTTCCCACTTTCACGACAACATCGACAATCTCACCGTTCAGGAGTTTAGCTTGCTTAATGATTAAATCATTCATGATGTTTGCCCCATCAATCCAATTAGATCGCCGCTGATAAGCGGCGATGGTTTATCTGCTTTGTATGACTAAACTATGCCATAGCAATGGGGAAGAAATAGCCGAACAACATTGCGCCTAAAATTGCACCGCCTGCTACCGGTTTTTTCCATGAGTAGAAGCCTAACGCACCTAACAAGGAACCAATACCGATTGGAATAGAAGCCGACATTGCAGCAAGAATAATCAAAGGCCCAAGAAAACGACCAGAGGTATTACCTGCCCCCATCATGACATCCGCACCGTAGGTGGAATTGCCCTGATTAATGGTGAACTTACGCGCCAGAACAATAACAAGACCGACGGCCACACCCAACGCCATGCCAACGGCTAATGCGGCAGCAAAGTTGGTGACAAGAAAGTCCATATTAGCGGCAAGGAATAGAGCAGGAACACCTAACCCCAAACCAGTCTGAATGGCGCCACCAATATCAAGAATACCTACCAGCGAACCTTCAATGATTCGAGCAAACAAGAAACTCGCCCCGAAAGCCGCAACAGCACCGTAAGTGCCCGTATCTAAACCTGAGCGTAACATCGCAACGAAAGCAACTTCGTTAAATGCACCGATGCCATAAACAACATACATATGAGTACCGGCGTAAACACCCGCCGAAAGCAGGCCAACGAAGATTGGGAAGGTCCACTCCGCGTACCATGCATTGCTTTTTAAGTCTTTTTCCATCATGGAATCCTAGTCATTCATTAATGATGAGTGAATGAGATTATTGAGTTATTACTCAATTGATAATGTCTTTCAGCCACATAGGCACATTTATCGTCGAGAAAGATTCGATAAGTTTGAAATCGAAATCACGGAAATAAGCGCTCATAAAGAACAGGGCAATAACAGAGATCAACATAGTGATAGTGATCTTATTCCAGCCGCTGTCATCAACGCCTTTACCAATCAGGATACCTAGCACCAAACCTGGGATGGCGTTACCCATGATTAGTTGAGCCATACCACCGAAAAGCGTCGCCCAGAAGCCAGACCGTCGCCCTGCATCCATCGCGGCTAACCAGAAAATAACTGGCATCACTGTGTTAACAAGCAAGTTAGCAGCAGGTACTAAAACTTTAGTCGCGGTAACCTGTAGTTCTGCGGGAACGGCTGATGCAGAGGTATTTAAGAAAGCAACGACTAGTGCGCCGATAATGCCGCAAGAGATCGCCATTTTCTTAGGATTGTGTAGCGTATCTGCTACGTTGCGATTTTTAAGCATCAACGCGGCTGCACCCCAGTTAGGGATGATGCGGTGGTCAACGTCTTGCGTAAACGCACCCGCTGCAACAGAAGAAGCCCATGCATTAAAGAAGAAGCCTAAGCCAAAAGAGAAATGAGACGCAGGGTCCCCTTCACAGGAGTTAAGTTCTCCCAAAGTACGGAAAGCACCCATTCCCTGAATGGTTGGGGCATGGAACATACGTGCAGCACCGGCACCTAATCCCACACCGCATAGGCCACCAATAATAAGTGACTTAAGCAATATAATTAGCATTAATATGATCCTTAAATAACATTCCGAATTAATAGCATGTTAGCTTTATTCAAAATGTATCTCTTTTACATTTAATATCGTCACGTCTAATGAAACATCTAAAACGATTGAATAAAGCTCTCTCTCACGAGGAAATAAGAAAAATAAAAACTTCTCTTTGCTAACTTTTAATTCCGCTTTAACAACACTGATGTCTAACGGTTCGATTCGCAAAATAATATTTTCCGTTCCTTTCAATACAGTACGCTGTACGGCGTTTAATGCATCGGCGATAGCTTTTTGCCGTGTGTCGCCGTGGCCACTAACACGTACAACCGTTTTTAGATGTTCTTTCATATTATTCGCTGCCGTATTTTTTAATGAATGCTTTAACTAAAGCTTCACCCAGCTCTTCTTTATCCATAAATCCAAAGCCAAGCACCGTGCAACCTTCAGCAATTGCTGTTTCGCCTTCGCCTACTGAGCGCATGCCGTGACGAACTTTGTAGCCATACTTATTCTGTGCAGTGATTGCACCTGCGCCGCCACTACCACAGAAAGAGATGCCAATATCCCCTTTCTCTGCATTCATGACATCGCCTAATTTCATATCTGCTGCCACACCAGGAATGACGATAGCTCGGCCGCCAGCCTTCTCTACGCCTTTAGCAACATTCTGGCCTTTACCTAAACGGTCACCAATAACAACTAGGATCTCTTTCATCGTTCACTCTCTCCAAATAATTATGCGTTTGAACGCGCGATTTCAAAATGTACGGATAGCAAAAGTGCTTCCTCTGGCGCCAAGCCCGGTAATGTATTCACGGCTCTCTTGGCTAAGCTTATTGATTCATCAGATATTTCTTCAAACAAGGACTCATCGACTTCCGGTAATGACTCGCCAGTTTTAGCGCGGAAAACCATCGCTTTAACGTGAGACTCCAACATTTGCTGTTGAACTTCGGTGGTATAAGCGCCTTCATCTTTTAGCCAACCATCGATAATCGCTAATAGCTCACCCGTTACACTTACCGGATCAAGATCGTTACCTACCATGTCAAAACTAATAGAACTGTCACTCATAAAACTGCTCATCCAATACGTTTGTGAATCGATATAAAATAATTTATTGCTGCTGTATACAATCTTGGCAATATTCTGATTTAGAAACCCACTTGGGTTAAAAGCTCTTTCTATTGATATCGGTTTCTTAATTACTTATCCGATGCATAAACCCTACACATTTTAATCCATCCTTTGAAGGCGGACTTTTTCCACTTTAAAGTGGAAATAAAGTGGAAATCTTCTGGCAAACGCCTATATATGCGGTATTAGAAGTGGAAATAACTGGAAGTAAGGGAGGCATTCTATTTCAGAAATGAGATATAACGCATAAAAATGGAATTAATTGGAAATGCTAAACCTCGCCATAATAATTAACAACCTTATCATCTATATATAATAATGTAATGACTATTAAATATTAATTGGTAAATATATATGGTAAAAGTCAAAATAGTGTAAATATTTAAAATAAATGCAATATCTTAATATTATTAAGAGTATAACTTTTCCCGATTTAAATAATGATAATAACACCATCTAGATCAATTTTAGTTGTAGGAAAGGCGTCGTCATTCTCCCTTCCTACAACTCACCTATTCATCAAAATTGAACTAAAGATCGTCACGACGGTAAGGTTCAGTTTCACCATTGCGACGTGTTTTTAACAATTTTAGTATCCATGCATATTGCTCTGGATTAGGCGTCACTAAAATTTCCACTTCTTCATTCATACGGCGCGCAATATAAGGCAACTCTGCATCGGCTAAATCATACATCGCAGGGCGGATATGGATTTCTAATCTGCCAGCTTTCGCATTATAAACAGGAAAAAGTGGGATAATATCTGCACGGCACACTTTCATCAGACGACCAATTGCTGGCAGCGTTGCCTTATAAGTTGCAAAGAAATCAACAAATTCACTCTGTTCTTCACCGTGATCTTCATCTGGTAAATAGTAGCCTAAATACCCTTCTCGCACCGAGGCAATGAACGGTTTAATACCATCTTGACGGGCATGTAACCGCCCACCAAAACGGCGGCGGGTACGGTTCCATAACCAATCCGTCAGTGGATTTTTTTGGTTGTGAAACATACCAGCAACCTTCAATCCTCTATCGGCTAGCAGCATAGCCGGAATATCTATTCCCCAAGCGTGGGGAACAAGAAGAATGATATTACGCCCTTCATCTCTCGCCTTCTTAAGATGCTCTTCACCGTGCCAGACAACACTGTCTTGGATCTTCTTCGGGTCACGCGCGCCCAGCTCTACCATCAGCATCATGGTTTGTAACGCAGTAGCAAACATCTCATCCAACAAGGCTTCGCGCTGTGCTTCCGGCATATCAGGGAAACAATATATCAAATTGATCTTGGCTCTGCGGCGAGGGCTTTTTGCTAAACGCCCACCAAGCCGACCTACCGCTCCTAAGACTGGATCCCTGAACCTTGCAGGAATATGAGCCAATGCAGCCAATGCCCCTACACCTGCCCAAACACCCCAATAACGGGGATGGAAGAAGGCTTTTTGGAACTGAGGAATAAACTCAACGGTTGAGCGGTTTTCTTTTTGCATGAATAAACTCTTTGAATCAGTGGTCAGCTCCCAGCAACTTGGTTAAAGGCAGCCTAAAACGTTCACGAGATAACACCATTAAAAATCAGTGTTATCTTTCATCTATCAAAATTCAATGAATTATAAAGCAAAATAGCCGGTAAGTTACGTTACCGGCTATTTTATTAGCTATATTAATCAATTAAATTGCAACTGAGGCGTGACTTCCTTAACTTGGGCCAAGAAGTCAGTTCGCTCTTTACCCGCTAAACCATCAGAACGTGGCAGCTTAGCAGTTAATGGGTTAACGGCTTGATTGTTGATCCAGAATTCATAATGTAAATGAGGCCCTGTTGAACGCCCTGTATTACCAGAAAGCGCAATGCGTTCACCTCGTTTTACTTTCTGCCCTGGCTTAACAAGCAGTTTCTTAAGGTGCATGTAGTGTGTGGTGTACTGGCGACCATGTCGAATAGCAACATAGTTACCCGCCGCGCCACTCATCTTGGCAAGAACGACTTCACCATCCCCCACAGCAAGCAC
Source organism: Enterobacteriaceae bacterium B14 (assembly GCA_000307305.1). Taxonomy (GTDB): domain Bacteria; phylum Pseudomonadota; class Gammaproteobacteria; order Enterobacterales; family Enterobacteriaceae; genus B14. The sequence continues at coordinate 590,837 of DF158882.1, read as the reverse complement.
TGGAGTCCCTACAGGCATAGAAAAATCTACGCCTTTATGTGGTGCTATACGCCCCGTTACTGGGTGTAAGCGCCGTGGGTTAAACTGAGATGAAATGCGGAACTGCTTCATCGTTGGGAAACGCATAAAGCCACGGGCTAACCCAGAACCTTCTTGATCATAAAACTTACCGTCTTCTGCACGTACAGCATAATAGTCTTTGCCGCCAGTGCGTAGGCGAACCGCCGTTAATTGGCTTTTATCGTCCTTTCCATCCATCTTTTCACGAGAAAATAGTGCAGAAAACTGATCGCCTTTACGTAGCTTACGGAAATCCATTTGCCACTGTAATGCTTTAGTCACAGCGTTAATTTCAGAGTTACTCAACCCGGCATTTCGAGCACTGGTAACAAAGCTACCAGTGACAGTCCCGCTAACAACGCTGTTACGCCATTCACCCTCTTTGCTTTCAGTTTTCTCTGCAAAACGGCCCTCAACATGCTCATAAACACGAGTTTCTTTACGGGAAACCACCCACGTTAACTCTTTCAGGTCACCCGTTTCGTTTACCTTCCAAGAAAGCTGCTGACCAATTTTCAGATTACGGAGGGCACGGTTTTGGTTAGAGATCAAAGCCACATCAGACATATCGATACCATACTGAGTAAGGATACTACCTAATGTATCGCCATCAGAAACGATGTATTCATGGACATCCGTTGCACCGACTTTTTGGTCCAGTTCATCTTCAGGAATACTATCGTCGGGTGCAGCCTGATCTAGTGGCTCACTTGCTTCTGGCGTTAATGTATTAGCCTGTACAGATTCTGATGCTGCAGGAACTGGCAGTGACTCAGAGTCAGTATGGCTATAGATAGCGGGACGCCAGACAGCAATCGCTAGCGTGATAACAGTTAAAGACCCCAACATAATACGATGGGGTCTTGGTAGGCTGCTGTATGCCAGAGTGACAGACTTGGTTATCTGCTGCACTTCGTTTTCCTTTTAATCGTCTTTCAAGCAGCTCACGAATTGTTCTGACAGATGTGATAAATATTTCACATAACTCTCTCTTTCCAATGCGATTCCGCTACCCAGTGGATCTAACGTCCCGATATGCACATTTGTGCCCTGAGCAACGGCTTTAATTACGGCCGGCCTGAATTGTGGTTCAGCAAAAATACAGTTTGCTTTCTGCTCAACCAACTGAGTTCTAATTTGATGTAAATGCTGTGCTCCAGGCTGTATTTCAGGGTTCACTGTAAAATGGCCGAGTTGCTTCAGACCAAAGTGGTTTTCAAAGTAGCCATAGGCGTCATGGAAAACAAAATACCCTTTTCCTTGCACAGGTTTTAGCATTTTATCAATATTTGCATTTGTTTGCTGCAATTCTTGCTGGAATTTATGTAAGTTTCCGTCAAGTTGACTCTTCTTTTCTGGAAAACGTTCCACTAATTTCTGATGTATTGCCACAGCGGACGTTTCTGCCATATCTGGAGACAACCAAATGTGCATATTATATTCACCGTGATGATGCTCATCATGCCCATGCCCCTCTCCCGCTGCATGGTCATGACCGTGCTCGTGGTCATCGTCATCATCTGTGTCCTTAATTAGTCCTTTTTTAACATCAGGAAGCTCGGAGAGCGCAATCTGTTTAGCAGAGTCGACTTGCTGTAGTGACTTAGTCAAAAAGCCTTCCATATCTGGCCCAACCCAAATGACCAAGTCTGCTTTACGTAAGTTCTGGACATCGGAGGGACGAAGCGCATAATCGTGCGGCGATGCACCATCTGGTAGCAAAACTTCTGTAGGAAGTACACCATCGGCAATCGCCGCTGCAATGAACCCTAAAGGCCGGATAGAGGTAACAACAGCGGCCGATGCTTGAAATGCAGGTATCGCTGCGGCTAACGCCACTGCCAGAGTTGCACGACGTAACCATTTTGTCTGGTGTTTCATGATGAAATCTCTTCGTAATCTTCGGTGAAATGTTATATTATAACATTTCATTCATTCTGCAAGACGTATTCTTATGTCCGATTTGGCAAACCTCAAAAATGTCTCGGTAACCTTTGGTCAACGGCGGGTTCTCAACAATATCTCTTTTTCTTTACAAAAAGGCCGAATATTGACGCTATTAGGGCCTAATGGCGCGGGAAAATCTACGTTGGTAAGACTTGTATTGGGACTCATTACCCCCACTCAAGGCGAAATAATCCGACAAAATAAACTCCAAATTGGCTATGTCCCCCAAAAACTGCATCTTGATGCAACAATGCCTCTTACCGTTGGCAGATTTATGCGCCTACGCCCTAACGTAAAACGTGCTGATATTTTGCCAGCTCTGCGCCGCGTTCATGCTGAGCACCTCATAGATCAGCCCATGCAGAGGCTTTCTGGTGGTGAAAATCAGCGCGTACTGCTAGCAAGAGCCTTGCTGAACCATCCGCAGCTTTTAGTGTTAGATGAGCCAACTCAGGGTGTTGATGTGAATGGTCAAATTGCACTGTATGACCTTATCGATCAGTTGAGAAAAGAGCTGGACTGCGGCGTTCTCATGGTTTCCCATGATTTGCACTTAGTGATGGCAAAAACGGATGAAGTACTTTGTTTGAATGAACATATTTGCTGTTCAGGCACACCGGAAGTCGTATCTGCACACCCTGAGTTTATCGCTATGTTTGGGCAACGAGGTTCCCAGCAGTTAGCCCTTTATCGACACGATCACCAACACCACCATAGTCATCATGACATTAAAGGTCGGATTGATCTAAAGACCGCTGAGAGGCAAGGAGCCAGCACACATGATTGAGTTATTACTTCCTGGCTGGCTTGCCGGTATCCTTTTGGCTTGTGCTGCTGGGCCATTAGGCTCTTTCGTTGTCTGGCGAAGAATGTCTTATTTTGGTGATACGCTTGCCCATGCTTCTTTGCTCGGTGTTGCCTTCGGTCTGTTGCTAAATATTAACCCCTATTACGCCATCATTGCAGTCACACTGCTATTAGCTCTGGGGCTAGTTTGGCTTGAGCGTAAACCTCAGCTTGCTGTAGATACTCTCTTAGGGATTATGGCCCACAGTGCACTCTCACTCGGTTTAGTCACCGTCAGCTTGATGTCAAATATTCGCGTGGACCTGATGGCTTATCTGTTTGGCGATCTGCTCTCTGTCACGATGGATGACATTATTTTAATCGGCTCTGGTGTTGTGGCGGTTTTATTACTGCTGTGGTGGCAATGGACACCACTACTCTCCGTCACCGTTAGCCCGGAACTGGCTCACGTTGATGGGATTAATCTAGAACGAACACGCATTATTCTTATGTTGGTTACTGCACTCACTATCGGCGTAGCAATGAAATTTGTTGGTGCGTTGATTATTACTTCTCTGCTGATTATCCCTGCCGCCACAGCAAGACGCTTCGCCAGAACACCGGAGCAGATGGCAGGATTTGCCGTTTTAGTGGGTATCATTGCCGTCACTGGTGGGCTTGCATTTTCTGCTGTCTACGATACTCCCGCTGGCCCTTCTGTCGTTTTGTGCGCAACAGGGATGTTTATTCTTAGTCTGATGAAAAAGCAACTTGCTTAAAGATTAGTTGACCCATAAACAGGATTGCTTCCTGTTTATGGGTTCAATATTAGGCATAATTATTGAGAATAAATCTTGAAGGTAACTAACGTTAAACTCTAGTCATTATCTCGCGTCAGCCCGAAATGCGTATAAGCACGTGCTGTCGCCATTCTTCCACGTGGTGTTCTTTGAATGAAGCCCTGCTGGATCAGAAAGGGTTCCAACACATCCTCTATCGTTTCACGCTCTTCACCAATCGCAGCAGCTAGGTTGTCTAATCCTACTGGGCCACCGGTGAATTTATCGATAATCGCCAGCAGGAGTTTGCGGTCCATAAAATCGAAGCCTTCCGCATCTACATCCAGCATATCGAGAGCCAGTGTCGCCACTCTGTCATCAATATCACCATTTGCTTTCACCTCGGCAAAATCTCTCACACGACGTAACAAACGGTTAGCAATACGTGGTGTTCCTCGCGCTCTGCGGGCTATTTCGTGCGAACCTTCATCCGTTAATGCTAAGCCTAAACAATTAGCACTACGGCTCACTATCGTTTGTAAGTCGGCCACTTGGTAGAACTCTAAGCGCTGAACAATACCAAAACGATCTCGCAGTGGTGACGTTAGCGAACCAGCTCGAGTCGTCGCCCCCACAAGAGTGAAAGGAGGTAAATCAATTTTAATCGAACGTGCCGCTGGCCCTTCACCAATCATGATATCGAGCTGATAATCCTCCATAGCAGGATAGAGGATCTCTTCGACTACAGGAGAGAGCCGATGGATTTCATCGATAAACAAAACATCATGGGGCTCAAGGTTGGTTAACATCGCAGCCAAATCGCCCGCTTTCTCTAGCACTGGACCAGACGTGGTGCGCAAATTAACGCCCATCTCATTAGCAACGATATTAGCCAGCGTTGTTTTACCTAAGCCCGGAGGGCCAAAGATAAGCAGATGATCGAGAGCCTGACCACGTAGCTTCGCCGCTTGAATAAAGATTTCCATTTGTTCACGAACAGTAGGCTGTCCGACATAATCAGACAGGCTCTTTGGCCGAATAGCTCTGTCGATGACCTCTTCTTCTTCGACCAAAACTTCAGATGTAATCAGGCGATCGGCTTCTATCATGGCTTACCTCACATCGCCGCACGTAGTGCGTCGCGGATTAGAGTTTCACAATCAGCACTAGGTTTCACCACTTTGCTGATCATGCGGCTTGCTTCCTGTGGTTTATAACCTAAAGAGACCAGCGCTGAAACAGCTTCTGCCTCGGCATCCAGCTCGCTGCGCGTGCTGCTATTTACCGCAACAGGTAACTCGGTGCCGTTAAAGAGATCTCCATTAAGGCCTTTAAAGCGGTCTTTCATCTCAACAACAAGTCGCTCTGCTGTCTTTTTACCTACACCTGGTAGCTTGATGAGTGAATTGATCTCTTCATTCTCTACTGCTCGGACGAACTGCTGCGCCGACATGCCAGATAGAATAGCTAAAGCGAGCTTAGGCCCAACACCATTCACTTTAATCAGCTCGCGAAACAGCGCTCTCTCTTGCTTATCGTTAAAGCCATATAGCAATTGAGCATCTTCACGCACGACAAAATGGGTAAAAATCGTTGCCTCTTGTCCCTGATTAGGCAGCTCATAGAAACAGGTCATCGGCATAAATACCTCATACCCTACTCCGTTAACCTCCAGCAATACTTCTGGTGGCTGCTTTTCTAAAATAATTCCTCTCAGGCGACCTATCACGGCTTCGATCCTTATGGTTAATACCCGTCATACTTCAAATTGCAGGGCAAAATGCCAAGGCGTTTTACCTTACAACTCAAATTATTTTGGCTTAATATTTTATTGCCGATGGTTATATCACAAAAAAAGCTGGATGAATATCCAGCCTTAAACATGCCCTTTAATACAGAAATCCACTCATTCCTCTCATTTTAACCTCCCTCGGGAGAGATTGAGATTACCCGGCCCTATCTTTATCGTATTTTGGCTCATGTGGCTGTGAGTGATGGCAATAGCTAAAGCGTCCGCCGCATCCGCCTGAGGGTTAGCGGGTAATTTCAACAGCGAGCGAACCATATGCTGCACCTGTGCTTTTTCTGCTGCACCAGTCCCTACAACGGTTTGCTTCACTTGGCGCGCCGCATATTCAAAAACGGGCAAGTCTGCATTCACTGCAGCAACAATCGCCGCGCCGCGGGCCTGACCGAGTTTTAGTGCCGAATCTGCGTTTCGTGCCATAAAGACCTGTTCTATAGCAAAAAAATCTGGCTGAAATTGGGTGATTATTTCGCTGACACCAGCGTAAATAATTTTCAAACGGGAGGGTAAATCATCGACAGCAGTGCGGATACAGCCGCTGCCGAGATAGTGTAACTGCCGCCCCTGCTGACGAATCACGCCATAACCAGTGATCCGTGAGCCGGGGTCAATGCCAAGGATGATAGACATAGAATGGGGATACGCGATTACAGCGTGGCCGCAACCTCGTCAGAGATCTCACCGTTGTGGTAAACCTCTTGAACATCGTCTGAATCTTCTAGCATATCAATCATTTTTAGGAGTTTAGGTGCTGTGTCTTCATCCAGATCAGCTTTCATTGATGGGATAAGAGAAACCTCTGCCCCTTCTGCCACTAGACCTGCGGCATCTAGCGCATCTTTTACTGCACCGAAAGCTTCTGGTGTGGTGTAAACGTCAATTGCACCGTCATCGTATACCACAACATCATCTGCACCCGCTTCTAATGCGGCATCCATGACTGCGTCTTCATCAGAGCCCACAGGATAGGAGATAACACCTTTCTTAGTGAATAGATAAGAGACGGAACCATCAGTACCGAGATTACCACCGCACTTAGTGAAGGCATGACGCACTTCGGAAACAGTACGGTTACGGTTATCACTCAAGCACTCAACCATAACAGCCGTGCCGCCGGGACCGTAACCTTCATAGATGATGGTTTCCATATCACTATCATCATCACCACCAACACCGCGAGCCACCGCACGATTTAACGTATCACGGGTCATGTTGTTAGACAGCGCTTTATCTATAGCTGCACGCAAGCGTGGGTTTGAACCTGGATCACCACCGCCTAACTTCGCAGCGGTAACGAGTTCGCGGATAATTTTAGTAAATATTTTCCCGCGCTTTGAATCCTGAGCGGCTTTACGATGTTTCGTGTTAGCCCACTTACTATGACCTGCCATAATAACTCTCCGATAAAAAGTCCCTAGGACTTAACGATCTCTATCCAACTATATCCAACTCTACTCATCTATGCCCATCATGACTTAAATTTTGAAGGCATATGCCTAACCATGTCAGGCTAGAGATTAAGGGGATATCACAAACTCTTCAATCGCCTCTCGATTACTCCAGGACTTCGTTAACTGACCTGCTTGTTCAGCATCCAGCCAGCGATATTGATGATGCTCTGTCAGTAACACCACTCTTTCATCAGGCAAAGCAAGACAAAACCAGTGTTCCAGATTTCGCGTCACGCCTGGGGCATAACGGTGGCGTAAATGAGCAAAAAGCTCAAATTCTACGCTGCGTTGACAGTCGAGCAGTGAGAGATGTTCAGACTGAACATCAATACCGACTTCTTCCTTTACTTCACGCAGCGCAGCTTGTGGCGCGCTTTCTCCCTCTTCTAAACTGCCGGTAACCGACTGCCAGAAATCAGGATCATCGCGCCGCTGTAACATCAGCACCCGTCCACTGCTAGCGCTATAGATCACCACTAGGATGGATTCGGGCCGCTTATAAATCATTAGGCACTCTCTTCACTGTCATCACTGCTCTTGGCAATCACACTGATCGCCAGCTCTTGCAAAGAGGCCGCGTTAGCGAAATTCGGAGCATCAGTCATCAAGCAAGCGGCTGCCGTGGTTTTAGGGAACGCAATAACGTCACGGATATTATCCGTTCCTGTCAGCAGCATCACCAGACGGTCTAGGCCAAACGCCAAGCCAGCGTGTGGCGGTGTGCCGTATTTCAGTGCATCTAGCAAGAAGCCAAACTTCTCTCTCTGCTCCTGCTCGTTGATACCCAGAATACGGAAAACAGTTTGCTGCATAGCGCTATTGTGGATACGAACTGAACCGCCACCCACTTCATAACCGTTTATCACCATATCGTAGGCGTTCGCCGTTGCCTGCTCTGGGTCAGAGGCAAGCTGTTCTGGCGTGAAATCACGTGGCGAAGTAAATGGATGGTGCATTGCTGTTAAGCCGCCTTCGCCATTCTCTTCAAACATTGGGAAATCGATAACCCACAGTGGCTCCCATGAGTCTAAGCGTGTCAGTTGCAGGTCGCGGCCCAATTTCAGACGCAGTGCGCCCATCGCATCGGTAGCAACTTTTTCGCTGTCTGCACCAAACAGGATAATGTCGCCGCTTTCTGCCTGAGTACGAACCAAAATGCTTTCGATAATGTCAGCCGTCAGGAATTTAGCCACTGGGCTTTGAACGCCTTCCAAACCACCAGCACGGTCGTTAACCTTCATCCATGCCAAGCCTTTCGCACCATAAATGCCGACAAACTGCGTATAGTCATCAATCTGTTTGCGAGTTAAGTGCGCCCCCCCCGGAACACGGATAGCAGCAACACGGCCTTTAGGGTCGTTAGCAGGGCCGGAGAACACTTTAAATTCGACCTCTTTTACCAGATCAGCAACATCGACTAATTCCATCGGGTTACGTAGGTCTGGTTTATCTGAACCAAAACGGCGCATTGCCTCAGCAAAGGTCATGATCGGGAAGTTGCCTAGATCGACACCCTTCACATCCTGCCATAGGTTACGCACTAATTTCTCCATCACTTCACGCACTTGCTCGGCGCTCATAAAGGAGGTTTCAACGTCGATCTGAGTAAATTCAGGTTGGCGATCGGCACGTAAATCTTCATCACGGAAGCATTTTACGATCTGGTAGTAACGATCGAAGCCAGACATCATCAGCAGCTGTTTGAAGAGTTGCGGAGACTGAGGCAGAGCATAAAACTTGCCTTTATGTACACGGCTAGGGACCAAATAGTCGCGCGCACCCTCTGGCGTTGCTTTCGTCAGCATTGGGGTTTCGATATCCAGAAAACCGTGCTCGTCCATAAAACGACGAACAAAGCTGGTGATGCGTGCACGGGTTTTCAGGCGATCTGCCATTTCTGGGCGGCGCAGGTCTAGATAGCGGTACTTCAGACGCTGTTCTTCCGTATTCGTCTGATTGAAATCCAGCGGTAGAGGCTCAGCACGGTTGATAATAGTAAGTTTATGAGCGAACACTTCTACAGCACCCGTCGCCATATCCGCATTAGCTTGGCTGTCTGGACGGGCACGAACGGTGCCTACAATCTGGAGGCAGAACTCATTACGCAACTCAGATGCCTGCTCATAAGCCGCTTTCTCATCCGGATCAAAAAAGACCTGTACGATGCCTTCACGATCGCGCATATCGATAAAAATCAGACCACCTAAGTCACGACGGCGGTTAACCCAACCACACAGAGTCACCTCTTTACCTACATGAGATAGATTCAGTTGCCCACAATATTCACTTCGCATAACGATATCCTTTTACTCAGCCGATGCCGCGCTGACATCATACGGCGGTTATCTGATGTATTTTTCTAGTTACTCGGTTTGGAATCCGAGGCGTACCATCCCGACCCTTTCAGTTGGAACGACGTCGCAGAGATGAGTTTCTTCAAAGTTGGTTGTCCACACGCCGGACATTGGGTCAACGGTGCGTCAGAGAATTTCTGCAATTTTTCCAGCTTATGGTTGCAGTCGCTACAAGCGTATTCGTAGATTGGCATAGTTTAAAATCGACACAGTTATCAAATCGGCACAAGTTTTTGTGGATTTACAGGCTTTATGAAAAAGGGGGTAAGTATAAAGGAAATTCTGCCTGCCGATAAGGGCAACCAATGACGACTCGATGCAATTAATCATTAAAACTCTGTTCTATGTTCGTATATAGTTCACCCCTACTCATTCTTATTAGCAAATATTTTACATATTCATTGCCTATGCCATCTTCGACCCTGCCTTTTTATATAGGACTGCCTCAGTGGCAGCACGCCTCATGGAGTCATTTAGGCCTATGTGACCTCGCCGATTACAGCCGCTTATTTAACTGTGTCGAAGGTAATACCACCTTTTATGCACTACCAAAACAAGAAAGCGTACAGCGCTGGCGCTCGATGACATCTGACAATTTTCGATTCTGTTTTAAATTTCCCTCGTCTATCAGCCATCAAGCGGCTCTCCTACAATGCGAAACTCAGCTCAGTGAATTTTTCCGCTGTTTAAGCCCCATTGAGGATAGGATCGGGCAACTATGGCTGCAGCTGCCCTCTGGGTTTGGCCCTGAGCAGTTGCCGCGTCTATGGGCATTCTTCGATAGTCTTCCCGACCTCTTTAGCTATGGCATTGAAGTGAGGCACCCTGCGTTTTTTGCCAAAGGTGAAGCAGAACGCCAATTGAATCAAGGTTTGCATCAAAGAGGCATAAACCGAGCAATTATGGATAGCCGCCCTGTTCACAGCGCAGAACCAACAACCGCGGCAATCCGTGATGCACAACAGAAGAAACCCAAAGTTCCCGTGCACGCTCTGGCAACAGCACAACAACCTATCATTCGTTTTATCGGCGGGGGTCATCTCCCAGATAATCAGCGTTGGTTTTCACCGTGGGAAAAAAAGATAGCGGAGTGGAGAAAGGAGCAGCGCACACCCTTTCTTTTTATTCATACACCAGATAATTCAGATTCACCTCAGCAGGCACTGACGCTGTGGCAAGATTTACATCGCTTATTAAGCGATATTCCACCAGCACCACATATGCCAGAGCAATCTTCTTTATTTTAAAAGATAATTTTGTCTTGCTGATTGATTTAATTGGGTTCTATATTCTTAGTCGAACATCTACTTTTGTCAGAATTTTCCCTTATAATATGGCAAGTATTCAGTGATTATTACAACAATAAACAGTGGAGCAAAAAATGATAAGCGCGCTTTACGTTGTGCTCGGCGCACTATTCTTAATTAAGTTTTCCATAGATATCATAAAATTACGGACGCAGTACCAGATTGCCTTTGGTGACGGTGGCTTCTATGAGTTACAAACGGCAATTCGCGTTCATGGCAACGCCGTAGAATATATCCCTATCGCACTGCTGCTACTGTTAGTGATGGAAATGAATGGTGCAGAAGTCTGGATGCTCCATATTTGTGGCGTTATGCTTTTTGCTGGCAGAATTATTCACTACTTTGGTTTACACCGCCGCGATGTGAGCTGGCGCCGTTCAGGAATGGGAGCTACGTTCATTGCGCTATTTTTAATGGTTATCATCAATCTCTATTATTTACCTTGGGATCAAATGTTCAGTTTTTATTAATAGCTAGCGTAAGGAGACCTGCTTTTCCAAGGATGATTTAGCCTGTTTTGCGTACTATTTAGCGGGTATTTTAGGCAATATTTTTTATCATTAATCTGTTAATATCCGTCCCCACATTTCCTCATTTCTGCTCGTTTAGCCATGCCAAATCGCGATACCCTGTTTTCTGCCCCCATTTCAAAGCTCGGTGACTGGACTTTTGATGAAAAAGTTGCAGAAGTTTTTCCTGATATGATTCAGCGCTCTGTTCCCGGTTACTCCAATATTATCTCGATGATAGGCATGCTGACTGAGCGCTTTGCTCGCTCTAATACTCGTCTCTATGATTTAGGCTGCTCTCTTGGCGCAGCGACTTTATCTATGCGGCGCAATATCAACGTTGAAGGCTGTGAAATTATCGCCGTAGATAACTCAAGTGCTATGGTTGAACGCTGCCGTCGCCACATTGATGCCTTTAGAGCGGAAACCCCCGTCACTGTTATCGAAGATGATATTCGCAACGTAGAAATCAAAAATGCGTCCATCGTCGTGTTGAATTTTACGCTGCAATTTTTATCCCCAGAAGATCGTCTGCCCCTGCTAGAAAGCATTTATCGTGGGTTGTTGCCTGGGGGCATTTTAGTGCTGTCAGAAAAATTTAACTTTAGTGATTCTCTAACAGGTGAACTGCTGTTTGACATGCATCTCGATTTTAAACGGGCTAACGGTTACAGCGAGTTAGAAATCAGTCAAAAACGCAGCATGTTAGAAAATGTGATGCGAACAGATAGCGTCGAAGCACATAAATCCCGCCTAACACAGGCCGGTTTTCAACACTCAGAGCTGTGGTTTCAGTGCTTTAATTTCGGCTCACTGATCGCTGTAAAAACAGGAGAGCCAGCATGATCGAATTTGGTGATTTTTATCAGCTAATAGCCAAAAGCCCGTTAAGCCACTGGCTCGATACCTTACCGGCACAGCTCTCCTCTTGGCAGCGTGAATCCCTGCACGGCAAATTTAAACAGTGGTTTAACGCCGTTGAGTATTTGCCAACGATTATGCCCACTCAGCTCGATCTAAAACACAGCGTCAGTGCTGATGTCGAGCAAGGAGCTATAACCGACCGGCAGCGCGACGCCATCAATAAAATGTTGCGTGAACTTATGCCTTGGCGCAAAGGCCCTTTTCAGCTTTATGGCACTGATATCAACACCGAATGGCGGTCGGACTGGAAGTGGGATCGCGTTTTGCCTCATATCAGCCCATTAGCAGGCAGAACAATTCTTGATGTCGGTTGTGGCAGCGGCTACCACATGTGGCGAATGGTTGGCGAAGGGGCAAACCTCGTCGTGGGTATTGACCCTATGCAACTGTTTCTCTGCCAGTTTGAAGCCGTGAGGAAACTGTTAGGTGGCGATCTCCGTGCTCATCTTCTGCCGTTAGGTATCGAGCAGTTACCTGAGCTAAAAGCTTTCGATACTGTTTTTTCTATGGGTGTGCTCTACCATCGCCGTTCGCCGTTAGACCATCTATGGCAGTTAAAAAATCAGTTGGTGAACGAGGGAGAGCTGGTGTTAGAAACTCTTGTTATCGAAGGCGACCAAAACCAAGTTTTGGTGCCGGGGGATCGTTATGCTCAAATGCGTAACGTCTACTTTATCCCTTCCACACAGGCGCTTATCGCTTGGTTAGAAAAGTGCGGCTTCGTTGATGTAAAGTTAGCGGATCTTAACGTCACGTCCGTTGAGGAGCAGCGATCTACTGACTGGATGACATCTGAATCGTTGCCTCAATTCCTTGACCCTACAGACATCAGCAAAACCATTGAGGGCTATCCGGCACCGTTACGCGCCGTTCTTGTGGCACGCAAACCTTGATAAATATGTAACGAATAGAATAATAAGAGACAGGACGCTCATGAAATTTTTTTGTTTTTTAATTTTCATCACCACATTGTTACTTTCGGGTTGTGCTTATGATATTGAGCGCACAACCTCAGAAACGAAAAACCCGCAGGCCAATATTCAGTTTCAACGTTTTGGCACCGCACCACAAGAAGGTGCGAAACTGATTCAGCCAGCGCAGTTACAAGCAGGGGATATTCTCCTCTCCACAGCCTCAGGCATAACCTCCGTAGGTATTCGTGTTTTCAGTACCTCCGCTGTCAGCCATGCGGCTATTTATCTCGGGGATCAACAGGTCGCTGAAGCCGTTGGCAGTGGCGTGAGAATTATTTCACTGGATGATTTTATGGGGCACAGCAGGATGTCGATGGCTCTGCGCACCCCAGACTTTACGCCTGAAAGCGCCGATGTAATACGCAAGTTCGCAGAGGATAAAGTCGGGACGCGTTATAACTTCGACGGCATCATATTGATGATGCCCTTCTCTATTACCCGCAAGATCTGCGAAATCTCCCCGTTCTCTAGCAAATCACGCTATGCCTGCCTTAACCTAATGGCCAAAGTTCAGCTAGGTAACAGTAAAGATACGTTGGATAACACCTATTTCTGCTCCCAGTTTGTACTAGAAGCCTATAACCAAGCCGGGCATCCTATTACTAGCGCTGACCCCGTTTGGGTCAGCCCTGGCGATCTGCTTCACATGCGTGAGGGAGATACCGCATCAATACCGTCGTTCAACGACCTACTCTATGTCGGGCACCTGAAACTGCCTGGCGCTCCATTACAGGTTAAAGAACCGGAAGTCATTGCTGTCACAAACTAAATCTCGTAGTCCTTATCATGTGGTGCTACAACAAGGTTTGTAGCACCACACGTTATACCCATCGTTACTGGTGGCTATTTTCCTAGCTGAAGTACCGCTTTCATCGCCTCAACTTTATCGCTATCGACGCAATAGTGGCTGAACTCATCAAATTCACTGTCCGAACACATCGTGACGCCCGCTTTACGGTAGCGCATCACTGATGCCGCATGATGTCCCGCAGAGCTATGTAGTTCTTGGGCACCAATCTCAATAAATTTATGTAGATTAGTCAGGCTCACGCCACTGCCGGGCATAATAATCGGGCCTTTACTGGTTTCAATTAACTCGCGTAATAAGGGAAGCCCCATCTCAGCTGTTTGTTGCTGACCAGAGGTTAAGATTCTCGCTATCCCTAAGTCAGTTAACTGTTGTAATGCTTGCTGAGGGTTTACACACATATCGAAGGCGCGATGAAACGTAATAGCCATATCATGACACCCCTGCAATAGCGCTTGCAGGTAATCGGAGTGAATATGCCCATCTTCATCCAGTACCCCAAGCACAAGGCCAGGAAAGCCGAGATCGCGAACCATTGCAATATCCTCTTTCATGATAATCATCTCTTGGCGGCTGTAGCAAAAATCCCCACCTCGCGGACGAATAATTGGGTGAACAGGGATGGAGACTTTCTCCTTCGCCTGCTTTAGAGAGCCATAGCTTGGCGTTATCCCCCCATCGGCCTGACTTGCGCATAGTTCAATCCTGTCTGCTCCTGCACTCTCTGCCACCTTGGCGCACTCTACGCTGTAACAACACACCTCTAATGTACGCACAGACACCTCACTGATATGATAAGCTCATGATAAATATAAAAATGTGATAACTGCTTGTGATTGGTAATATTTCTCGCGTACTCTGATAGCTTAAATATTTTTCGTTACAGGCTGGATCCACCTGAAATCTGAAATATATACCCTAAATAATTAATGGGTTATTGGGCATACAATAGTAGATAAGCATACTGAGGATATTTTGCATGTCATTCAATTTTGATGAGTCTATAGATAGACGTCACAGCGATAGTGATAAATGGCGAAAGTATGAAGGGACAGATGTCATTCCGCTTTGGGTTGCGGATACTGATTTTTTCTCTCCACCTGCTGTCATTGAAGCGTTACACGAGCGAGTTGCCCACGGAGTCTTCGGTTACGGGCTTCCTCCTCAGGAGCTTATCGACATATTCATTAAGCGTATGTCCGATTTATATCAGTGGGAAATAAAGCCAGAATGGTTAGTTTTTCTTCCTAGTGTAGTTTCCGGGCTAAACCTTAGCCTTCGTGCGCTGACCAATCAGGAACAATCTTCGATCGCACCACACCCTATTTATCCTCAGTTTATGAAAGCCGCGCTCTTCGCCGATCGGGACCAAATATCTGCCCCCATCAAACTCAAAGGGCAGCGCTGGGTAATGGATTTAGACTGCATTGATAACCAATGCTCCGGCAATGAAAAGTTGCTGCTTTTATGCAACCCTCATAATCCAGGCGGCACGGTTTATACCCGTGAAGAATTGATGGAACAGCTTACTTTTGCTCAACAGCATGAACTGTATGTCTGCTCCGATGAAATTCACTGTGACTTGATCTTAGAAAAAGGTCTTAAACACATTCCTTTTGCAACGTTAAATGAAGATGCTGCACAGCGCTCTGTGACGCTAATGGCACCGTCGAAGACATTTAATATCGCGGGCTTGGGGGCATCTATTGCCATCATCCCTAACGCACAACTGCGTTCACGCTATATTCAGACGGGTGCTGGGATCGTGCCACACGTCGATCTCTTGGCATTTGTCGCCGCAACGGCAGCCTACCAACATGGCCAACCATGGCTGGAAGCACAAATTGATTATCTCCGCGCTAACCGTGATTTAGTCATGGAAAGAATCAATGCCATGCCTGGCTTGAAAATGATGCCACTGGAAGCAACATATTTGGCATGGATTGATGCCAGCGCACTACCCGTTGATAACGCACACCGTTTCTTTGAAGAGGCGGGTGTCGGTTTATCTCCAGGTCGGGATTTTGGGAATGAGAAGTTTGTACGGTTAAACTTTGGCTGCCGCCGAGAACTGCTTGAAGAGGCGTTAACACGAATGGATAATGCCATCGCTACGCTCTAGTCTCGCTCACTCTCGACTACATCCTGTATGCTATACGGATGGAACTTCACAGTGACAGTTCCATCCGTTACCGCCAGTGTAGGATTGGGTAATCGTTCTCCTTCTCCCTTTGGGTGACTGAATTTTAATTTAATACTGCGATCCAGCAGCACATCATCCGAAAGTAGTTCCAAGGCAGTTTGATGCAAGGCTTCATGCCCTACTGGCAAAACTAGCTCGATATGCTCCCATCCTTCTTTAGGATAACGTTTCTCCCCTGGGTAAGGCAGTTCAACACACTCAATCTTCCACTCTCCCACCTGCAACGGCTCATTCAGCGTAAAAAGACAAATCGGGCGGCCATTAATCATCTTCTCAGACAACAAGTGCCCACAACGTTGCAATCCCTCACGCCAACGCTCGGCAGTCGTATTTTGGTGGCAGCGAACAGAAATATGATCGGCGTGATACTGCCCTAAAGAGAACTGTAGCTTAGTCTCTAACTGCTGAAGTGACGCAATAAATAACGGTAAATCTACGGCCAAATCTGCTAATAACTCATCATTAAAAAACGTCATTCTTTCCCTCGGTTTTAGCCATCATATTCAGCTAATACTGTTTATCAGCGGCTCATCGACTTCACTGCATAGCAGGTCTAAAAGTACGCCTCTAAGAATAGGCTTCTGATAATCATATTATGTAATTCGCCGCACTTTATCACCGGTAGGAATACGATCACAAATACCCCATTCAGAGTACCTCTCATACGTACTGACGATGTGGCTTAAATAGAGTATAATTTTCGCCGTTTTATACGAATTTTAAGAAGGCGGGTATCGGCTTATTCTCTGATACCCGCCATCGTTTCAGCATGGCACCCACTTTGTGCCACCAGCGCGTTATAAAGGTAATTCGGTGAATATTCAGGCTCTTCTATCAGAAAAAATCACCCAGGCGATGATCGCCGCGGGCGCTCCGACCGACTGCGAAGCACACGTACGCCAATCAGCGAAGGCTCAGTTTGGCGACTATCAAGCTAACGGCGTGATGGCAGTGGCTAAACAGCTTGGCATGGTGCCACGACAACTTGCAGAGCAGGTTATCGCACAGCTGGACCTTGATGGTATTGCGGATAAAGTAGAGATCGCTGGGCCGGGTTTTATCAATATCTTCTTAACGCCTGCATGGGTCGCTCAGCACGTTGAACTGGCACTTAACGATGCCAAATTGGGGATCTCCCCAGTGAAAAAGCAGACCGTCGTTATCGATTATTCTGCACCAAACGTAGCAAAAGAGATGCACGTTGGTCATTTACGTTCAACGATCATCGGTGATGCCGCAGCACGTACCTTGGAATTTTTAGGCCATAACGTTATCCGTGCTAACCACGTTGGTGATTGGGGTACGCAGTTCGGGATGCTGATCGCCTATCTGGAAAAGATGGAAAACGAACACGCTAACGATATGGAATTGTCTGATCTAGAGACTTTCTATCGTCAGGCGAAAAAAGCTTATGACGAAGACCCTGAGTTTGCCCTTCGCGCCCGTGCCTACGTCGTAAAACTGCAAGGTGGAGATGAGTATTGTCGCAACATGTGGCGTAAGTTGGTTGATGTCACCATGACACAGAACCAGATCACCTATGAGCGTCTGAACGTCACATTAACCAAAGATGACGTGATGGGTGAAAGCCTCTACAACCCCATGCTGCCAGGTATCGTGGCTGACCTAAAAGCCAAAGGATTAGCCAAAGAGAGTGAAGGCGCTACCGTTGTTTTTCTTGATGAATTCAAGAACAAAGAAGGTGAGCCTATGGGTGTCATTATCCAGAAAAAAGATGGCGGTTACCTCTACACGACAACGGATATTGCTTGTGCCAAGTATCGCTATGAAACCTTAGGCGCACAGCGGGTTCTTTATTACATCGATTCTCGCCAGCACCAACACTTGATGCAAGCGTGGACTATCGTTCGCAAAGCAGGCTACGTGCCTGATTCCGTTTCACTGGAACACCATATGTTCGGCATGATGTTAGGCAAAGATGGCAAGCCTTTCAAAACCCGTACCGGTGGCACCATTAAACTCTCTGACTTGCTGGATGAAGCGATCGAACGTGCTGGTAAACTAATTACAGAGAAAAACCCAGAGCTAGAAGGCGAAGAACTAGCTAACGTTACCAATGTCGTTGGTATCGGTGCTGTAAAATATGCGGATTTATCAAAAAGCCGAACCACAGATTACATCTTCGATTGGGATAATATGCTGGCCTTTGAAGGCAATACTGCGCCTTATATGCAGTACGCATATACCCGCGTTGCATCAGTCTTCAAGCGTGCAAACGTAGATGAAAATAGCCTCACGGGTGCCGTTATCTTGGCAACCGACAGAGAGAAAGCTTTAGCAACCCGCCTGCTGCAATTTGAAGAGACGATTAATACCGTTGCACGCGATGGCACACCACATGTTATGTGTGCTTATCTGTACGACGTTGCAGGCTTATTCTCAGGATTCTATGAAGATTGCCCTATCCTAACGGCTGACGATGAAGCAACTCGCCAGAGCCGCTTGAAACTAGCGCTGTTAACATCAAGAACACTGAAAATTGGTTTGGATACGTTAGGGATTGAGACAGTAGAGAGAATGTAGTTTGTGAATATAGTTTGTTTACGTCTTTGACGTATTGAAAAACGGGCGCTTAAACGCGCCCGTTTTTATTTGTTACTTGGTCCGCCTAGCAAAATCTCTTACTCGAAATCCCTGTATTGCCAGCATCCCAAAGTAAGCCGCCATACCAGCCACCACGACCACTAGCAGGCGTAGCATACGGATAAGCATGTTCCCTTGATCCCACGCAGGCATGAACCACATGATGCCAATAAGAACCCCTGCCATCACAGATACTGCCACCACGAGTTTAATAATAAATATCGCCCATCCAGGCTGTGGCTGAAACAGTTTCTGCTTGCGCAGTTGCCAGTAGAGTAAGGCCGCATTTAAGCAAGCGGCAAGGCCGATAGAGAGCGCTAATCCTGCATGTTTTAACGGGTCGATAAAAATAAAGTTCATCACCTGTGTCATCACTAACGTGAAGAGAGCAATTCTGACCGGTGTTTTTAGGTCTTGGCGCGAATAAAAACCGGGGGCCAACACCTTAACCACAATTAATCCCACCAACCCAATGGAGTACGCAATAAGTGCCTGCTGAGTCATTGCGGCATCTAATGCACTAAATTGACCATACTGGAAAAGAGACACAACAAGCGGCTCAGACATCACGCCTAATGCCACGGCACTCGGCAGCGCGAGCAAGAAACAGAGGCGTAGGCCCCAATCCATTAAATGTGAATACTCTTCCTGATTTCCGCTAGCGAAACTCTTCGCTAACGAAGGCAATAAGATGGTCCCTAAAGCCACACCTAATACGCCCGATGGCAGCTCCATGAGACGATCGGCGTAGTACATCCATGAAACAGAACCAGACTGAAGAAAGGAGGCAAAAATCGTGTTAATAATCAGCGAAATCTGGCTGACCGAAACACCAAAGATGGCAGGTGCCATCTGTTTTAAAACTCGCCATACCCCCGCATCCCTTAGGTTTATTCGTGGCAGCACCAGCATCCCAATTTTTTTCAAATGCGGGAGTTGGTAGCCCAGTTGAAGGACACCACCGACAAGCACAGCCCATGCAAGGGCCATAATAGGTGGATCAAAATAAGGAGCGGCAAACAGAGCGAAGCCAATCATACTGACATTGAGTAGCGTGGGCGCAAACGCAGGAATAGAGAACCTGTTCCAGGTATTGAGAATCGCCCCAGCCAATGAGGCCAGTGAAATTAAAAGAATATAGGGAAAAGTGACACGAAGCAGTTGGCTTGCCAGTTCAAACTTATCAGGCTCATTCGTGAAACCTTTTGCCGTGACAAAAATCACCCACGGAGCCGCTAACATCCCAAGGACGGTAATAACAGCTAATACAAGAGTCAGTAACCCTGCGATATAGGCGATAAACGTGCGTGTAGCCTCTTCTCCTTGCTGAGCTTTATATTCAGCAAGAATAGGCACAAAAGCTTGGGAAAACGCACCCTCGGCAAAAATTCGACGCAGTAAATTAGGGAGTTTAAACGCGACAAAAAACGCATCCGTTGCGACACCAGCACCAAAAACTCTTGCCACAATCGCATCTCGGGCGAACCCTAATACACGGGAGAACATTGTCATCGAGCTGATCGCAGCCAGTGATTTCAACAAATTCATAGAAATTTCTTATGGGTTATTGGGGGAAAACGCCGTCTAGTCTACGGAATACACAGGTAAGATCCACCGATGATTACACCGAATGGATAATTTATCCCTATAGGCTTTGCTGTCGTAAAAAGGCAGTCAATATCGCTAAGCGAATACCTATCTAGCTAGAATCACCGTCACCCTTTCTGAATTAATGTCTCAATCATCTGTTGAGCCTTAAACGCCGCCTCACCCGATGTTTGTGGTGCCGTTTGGTTTTCAATAGACTGGATAAAATGGTTAATTGCCCCGGCAAAGCCTCTCTGCTCAAGCGTCGATTGCCAACCTGGCGCCGCTACCTGTTTCAGCTCTCCTGCCTGTTCAATCTGCCATTGGCGCATGTCTAGCACCTGAATACGGCAGCCCTGTGATACCGATTGTAAGCTTTCGCTTTGCGTGCCAGCACAACGGTGCATACTGCCAGTTAACAGACACTCCCCAGCAAGAAAATGGTGTTCTGCAAATATCATCTGCCCAGAGGCATTTACGCATATTTTGCCACTCAATTGTGCAAGATGCCCATTTCCTAACCACAGTAACGTATCAACAACGTGCAAGTAATCATCTAGCATTGTGATAGGCATTGTATTGGTGATGCTATTCTCACGGTGCTTATCCAGGCGAATCGTTGCGACATCACCCATTTCTTGTTTCAGTTGCTGGTACAACGGTGCAAAACGGCGATTAAACCCTACCATTAGGGCCTTGCTTTTTTGCTGGGCTAACTCGACGAGCTGTTCAGATTCTGCCGCTGTTTGAGCTAAGGGCTTATCGACATACACATGTAGCCCCCGATTTAATAATTCAGACACAACGCTAAAGTGGCTTTGGGTACTACTATGGACGAATACTGCATCGCAAGCCTCAGCTAAAGCTGAAATGTTGCTAAAGCAGGACATTCGGTATTGCTGGCAAATCTCCTTCGCTTTTTGTTGATTTGGTGAGAAAGCACCAGCCAGCGCCCAATGTTTGGCCTGTCCCAGAATGGGTAAATAAGCTTTCTGGGCAATATTTCCTAGCCCGATAACACCAATACGTAACTGCCTCATTGATAGTTCACCATTTTGGTTATATTTAAGTGCGTACTCAGCCTTCACGGCATCGGCGACCATTCTGGGTTAGTCAACGCGGTTAAGACATGATCTCGCCATTTACCATCAATCAGCAGATACTCTTTTGCATACCCTTCTCTTTCAAAGCCCAAGCGCTCAAGTAAACCGCCGCTACGTTGGTTATGTGGCATATAGTTTGCCATGATTCTATGCATCTTTTGTTGGCGAAACATATAGCGAATCGCTGCCTGTAACGCCTCTTGCATGTATCCTTGCCCTTGCCACTTCTCTCCTAAAGAGTATCCCAAATAGCAGGCATAGAAAGAACCACGCAGAATATTGCTGAAGTTGGCCACGCCATAAATTTCCTCTTCATTTTTATCCAATAAAATAAAGTAAAACGCATTACCCTGTTTTTGTAGTTCCGTAATCATGCCAAGCCTTGCCTGCCAACCCGAAGGGTAGCAGTAACTGTCATCCCGTACTGGCTCCCAAGGTTTTAAAAACAGGCGGTTTTCTGAATAGTAATCAGCCAACCGATAAGCATCGCGTTCATGAACTAAACGAACAATGAGCCGATCGGTGGTTAAACTAACTTTCGGTGAAGATGAGCGGTAACCAAACATCCATTCCTCGCTATTTGAGACAATTTTTCGAGCATGTTTCATCGGTACATTTATTTTGGTGGCTAATATACCTACTACAATAGCAGCAGGTAAAATAACAAATGGTCGCCATATCAGAAAAGCGACGATCTCTGACTCCGTGCCCTCGCCACTCGTTATTTAATAAAATATTTTTCCTTACCTCTACCTTTCATTTTTATTAAAGAGCAATATAAAACACTATTTCATTACTCCATCTCTATACCCAATAAATGCACATTGCGGAAAGATAACGGGTGTAAATTAATTTCACGGTGAAGAATGGCACTGCTGACTAAAGCACGACGCTTAGGTAAATACTTTTTATTAATTGACAATATGCTAGTCGTACTTGGCTTCTTTGTCGTCTTTCCGTTGATCTCCATCCGCTTCGTCGACCAATTAGGCTGGGCTGCTTTACTTGTGGGAATTGCCCTCGGACTAAGGCAGCTAGTGCAGCAAGGATTAGGAATATTTGGTGGCGCAATTGCTGATCGTTTCGGTGCCAAGCCGATGATTGTTATCGGCATGCTCATGCGTGCTGGCGGTTTCGCCGCCATGGCAATATCCACTGAACCGTGGATTCTGTGGCTTTCTTGTATTCTATCTGGCCTTGGGGGCACTCTTTTTGACCCACCCCGAACAGCCCTTGTTATCAAGCTGACTCGCCCACATGAGCGTAGCCGTTTTTACTCACTTTTAGCCATGCAAGATAGTGCTGGTGCCGTTGTCGGTGCACTTATCGGCAGTTGGTTGCTAACTTATGATTTTCACTTAGTCTGCTGGACAGGCATGGGGATCTTTATCTTAGCTGCCGCATGGAATATGTGGATCTTGCCCTCTTATCGAATATCCACCATTAGAACGCCTATTCGCGAAGGGCTGACAAAGGTGGTGCGCGATCGCCGTTTCCTGACCTATGTCCTGACGCTTAGCGGATACTACATCCTGTCCGTGCAAGTGATGTTGATGCTGCCTATTATGGTCAACGAGGTTGCCGGATCACCGACTTATGTCAAATGGATGTACGCCATCGAAGCCGTGCTATCACTCTCTTTACTCTATCCCATTGCTCGCTGGAGCGAGAGACACTTTCGCCTTGAGCAGCGCTTAATGGCAGGCTTATTTTTGATGACCATCAGCCTTATCCCTATCGGCATAACAGCCACGCTGCAAATGCTATTTAGCCTAATCTGTGTCTTTTATTTAGGCTTTATTATTGCAGAACCTGCCAGAGAAACGTTGAGTGCTTCACTGGCTGACCCACGAGCGAGAGGAAGTTATATGGGGTTCAGCCGTTTAGGATTGGCGATTGGTGGCGCACTAGGATATACCGGCGGAGGCTGGCTCTATGATCTAGGTCGCAGCTCATCTATGCCCGAGTTACCTTGGTTTTTCTTAGGCATGATCGGCGCTATTACGCTGTTTTTGTTATGGCGCCAATTCAGCCCTTCACAAGCAATGGTTTCGACACCTAACCCTAAGCACTAGACGCACGTTTGTGCCACCAGATAAGGGAAAAAAGTATCAGTAAATAACCGAAAAAATAGGCTAAGAGGTCATACATATCGAACGTGGAACCGAGCACAATACGGAGAAATCTGTTTTGTTCCCAGCCAAGCAAAGTAAGAATATTAAGGTATTGCCCTATTTCAACAGCAAAACCCGTTAACAAAGCAATAAAGGCCGCCCAATAGCTATCGCATTTAATAAAGGTTTTGATAAGAAAGAAAACGAATACAATGGCAATAATATCCCCAATCGTGGGGCGAATTATCTGATCTCGGACATAGAGCGCAATACAGACCTCCAGCACCAGAACAGCGATAAAGGCAATAAAAAATCTCACATTGAATGTCATTAACCACGTCCTGAATTTGCTATTTCCATGTTGAATTATCATCAATTTTCTTAGATGACAATCATCTCGTTATCCTCTATTCGTAGCCAAATCATACTCATCACTTAGTACAAAATAAGATAGACTACGCACATTAATTGCATATAAGGATTCGTAATGATCAAAAATATATTACGCGTAGGAATTCTCGTTGTTGCTGGTGCGCTTGTTGCCTGTAATCCATTGACCCAATTCACTTTATCTGAGCAGGAACTTGACAGCTACCTGCAAAAAAACGTCCAGTATAGTAAGAAAATTGACCTTCTTGGTATAGGTGATGCCAACATTGTCATTACTGATTTAAAAACCCAAATTGGACGTTCTGAACCAAATAAAGTCACTCTTTCAGGCAAAGCTCAAGTTGATGTCGGCACTCTCCTTGGCAACGTATCCGCTGTTTTAACGCTAACACTTAAAGCTCAACCTACTTACGACCAACAGACAGGCTCTATTTATTTGAAAGAGATAGAATTAACAGACTATCAGGTAAGTCCTAAAAATGGGCAGACCATTGTGTCAACCGTCATACCTTATCTGGCGTCATCGCTCAAAGCTTATTTTAATCTGCTACCGGTGTATGTTATTGATGCAGAAAAAAGTAAAACCGAGGCACTGGTGAAAAAATCAGCTAAAAGGATAGAAGTCAAGCCTGGAGAATTAGTTATTCCTCTAACGGATTAACCCTATTTAAACAGACAGGCCAATGAGGGTAATTGACCTGTCTGTGCATCCACTTTTCAGCTCTTTTCTATGCGCCTTGCTCACCTTCATGATTCGCAGACTGCTCTTCGATTTCCTGCAGTTCTTCTCGCATAGCTTGAATCGCTTCTCGGCTCATAATGGCTAATGTGCGATAAAAGGCACTTTTCGCATGAGCTTCTACTTTTCCTAAGAACACCCCACACCACGGCATCAGATACTCATCAAATAGCTCTATTTGAGCCTGGACTTCATCTTCCTGCGCCCTGTCTTCAATCCATGAAGAAGCCAGTAGGATCTGACCAAAGCGATCGTAGACACCATCAGGGATAGGCATCCCTATTTGTGCTAAAAATGCTCGATAGTCACTCGTATCATTCTCTACATAGCTTGAGCGACAAGGAGAAACGCTGCACTCATCACCTACAAATAGCGCATTAAAATCAGCGTCTAACAACGCCACCTCTTCTGCCTGAGCTAAGCGAATATGTAATGCATCCTGTTCTAATGGCCAGTGCTGAGCAAGTTTTCCTTGTCTGATGAGGGCAAACAGTGGCGCTAACAGAGGGTCACTTGGCTGTCGATTAAACAAAGAGCCCAATGTACGACACACTAAAGAAAATTCATTCATAGCCATTCCCTATCATCAAAAAATTTATTGTGGTGAGCATCATGCAGTGAACATTAATCCTGTTCTATATCTCCATAACACAAAAGTGACAATGTCACGTATTAAAAATCTACAAATTCGGTAATGATTGGTTTTCCGCGCATTTCGAGAAAGTTAAGTAAGCGTCGTGGGGTGACATTCAGAATACGCTCTTCAGGAAAATCTACTTGTGCAGCAATTTTTGCGCTATTAGCAAAATCACCAAGGGTGAATGCAGTGTGAGAATCGGAGCCAAACGTAATGTAGCCGCCTGCCCTTTTTACT
Source organism: Enterobacteriaceae bacterium B14 (assembly GCA_000307305.1). GTDB lineage: Bacteria > Pseudomonadota > Gammaproteobacteria > Enterobacterales > Enterobacteriaceae > B14. Next base: position 565,517 of record DF158882.1, on the reverse strand, counting down.
GCGTCAGCAATAGCAATACAGTTCTCACCACTACCTTTGCGTGAATGCTCAAATGAGGAGTTATTGATTTCCAAAGCCACGTTATATTTTGCAGCAGCAGCGGCCACAGCTTCAATATCGATTGGAAATTTAGGATTACCTGGATGGCTAATGATATGGACATCGCCATTCGCCATCGCATTTATCATGGCTTCAGTATGTTCTTCTTGCGTTGTTGGCGGGAATACTGGCTCATGAAACCCAGCGATAACCAAATCGACCTGCTCCAGCATCGGCCCAGTACAATCAATCTCACCCTGCGTATTTTTAATATTCGCTTCGATACCGCGCAATATACCGATGCCATCCACCACACGCGGCCAAATCCGCATATTCATAAAGTGCCAATAATGGGGCGCATCTACCATATCTGGTCCATGGTCGGTAATCGCAAAAAGTTTGATGCCTCTTATTTTTGCCTGTGCAATATAATCATGAAGGGTACTGTAGGCATGTGAACTGGCAACAGTATGTGCATGTAGGTCAACTGGGTACATAGTGATATTTCTCCTCATATTCCCTGCTAGCATAACAGGAAACCAGTGTGCCTTCAGCTTAGAAGGCATTAATGGCATCTTACTTTATTGCTTTTTTACCACTAGCTTCTCTGCCCTAAAATGATAAGAAATTAGCGTTATAACAAACAGATGGTCGATTAGATTGCCAAGAAATTTCCTAAAATAAAGCTCGTACATGTCGTTAATATGTCGGAAAAGATAAAAACCTCTCATTAAACGTTATCTTAGCTGGTTGCGGCTCCCTGACTCTCTTACAATCGCAATAAAGTCTTTAACGATGGAGCGACACTGATGCTACTGCGCTTTTTACGTCCGTTATTAATCATAACGGCCAGTTTTTCATCCACCCTATTTGCTCAAACAACAAGCTTATCGGAATCTGATTGGCAGATGATAGAAAAGCAGGCTGTAGGGCAAACCGTTTATTTTAATGCGTGGGGTGGAAGTACTCAGGTTAATCAATATTTGGCATGGGCGACGCAGCAAGTCAAAAAGCGTTATGGCATCACCCTTAAGCAAGTAAAAGTGGGTGATATTGCCGAGACAGTCAACAGAATCATGGCCGAAAAAACGGCTGGAAATAATGATAAAGGCAGTGTTGATATTGTCTGGATTAATGGAGAAAACTTCAGTGCAATGAAGAGTAATGGCTTACTATTTGGCCCCTTTGCCGAGCAATTACCAAACTGGAAATATGTTGATACTCGCCTTCCCGTTCGCCATGATTTTACTGTTCCAACCGAGGGACTAGAAGCACCTTGGGGCGTGGGGCAACTCGTATTTATACATGACCGAGAGCATCTAGCTAATCCACCGACTAACTTCAGCGCCTTATTGAACTATGCCAAAGTTCATCCTGGCCGTCTTAGTTATCCCAAACCACCACAGTTCCATGGTTCTAGTTTTTTAAAGATGGTGTTGATCTCTCTTACCCAAAATCTTGAGCTCGATAAACCCGTTAATCCAGATACATTTTTGCGAGATACGCTACCACTTTGGGCCTATCTTGACAGCCTACATCCCTATCTATGGCGTGAAGGGAAAGTCTTTCCTCATAGCGATGCGCTCATGATACAGCTACTTAATGACGATGAGCTGGATCTTGCTATTACCTTTAATCCTGGCATTGTGCCTGTCGCTATCGCGAGCGGTAATTTGCCGAAACAGGCAGAAGCGTATGCTTTTACACAGGGTGCTCTGACGAATATTCACTTTCTTGCCATCCCCTATAACTCGAAAGCCAAGCCTGCAGCTCAAGTGGTGATTAACTTTTTATTATCGCCAGAGGCTCAAGCAAGAAAAACAGATAGCAAGCAGTGGGGAGACCCAAGTATTATTGATTCGAATAAACTCACTTCGATACAAAAAGCTGAGTTCAAGCAACCTCAACCTCTTTTCAACGCAATACCTGAACCACACCCATCATGGCAAATGGCAATAGAAGCTGAATGGCAAAAGCGGTACGGACATTAATTTGAAGCTAAACCATCACCTTATATATCGGTGATGGTTTAGGTTTGATATGAGAGAAATAATCTTATCCCATACTCTCTATTGCAAAGAGAATGGATGAGCGCAGCATTTTATTTAACCTGGTAAACACCTCTAACGCTGACAATGCGATTACGTCCACAGTCTTTAGCTTGGTATAAGTATTCATCTGCAGTAGCGAGTTGTTTATCGAAGGAACTATACCCAGTAGGGCCTTCACTCACGCCTATAGAGACTGTTGCTGTCACTGCTTGCTTGTTTTCAGTTAATAGCACACGTTGTGCCAGTGCCGTTTGAATTCGATAAGCGATAGCAAGAGCATCATCCAACTGAGTATCTGGAAGTAAGAGGCTAAATTCTTCTCCTCCCATTCGACAAATAAGATCCTCATTGCGTGATGTATAGCGTAGTACAGAGGAGATCATTCGCAGAACATCATCCCCCATTGCATGGCCATACGTATCATTCACTTGTTTAAAGTGGTCCAAATCCAGTAATAGCGTAGAGACAGTACGTGACTCTTTCTTACTTCTATTCCAAATTTTTTCTGCATAGGCAAAAAAACTACGGCGATTTAGCAATTTAGTCAGTGGATCATTTTCTGCTTGCCAACGGAGAGTATCCTGTAACGCCAGCATATTATTCAGTAATCGCTTAATGGTGATATGTGACAACAAGAGTACGCAGCCGAATGCTAACCATACTGAAATCAAAAAGGTGGTGAAATGACCAAATCGTTGACTGAAACCTTCACCTTGTGACGTGATGCTCATCAATACTCCGGAAGTATTGGGTAATTGTCGGTATATCACTAGGTGATTATTTAACTGAACATATCCTTCTTTCTCTGTTTTAAGTTTCTGCAAAACTAAATTTCTAATTTTAGTGATTTCACTGATCCAATAAGGATTATTTTGGTTTTCACTACTACCAGCGCTAATATTTCCATTTAAATCAAGTAGAAATAATTCACCTTTTCCTTCATTGTCATCAACGTGCACTCGAAGGAATTGCTTTAATATGTCTGTAGAGATATCCGTGGCTAAAACACCCCGAAAAGTGTTCCCCGTATATATTGGAACACTGATCGTAATGACAGTGCTATTGTGCGCATCATCATCGTAGGAACGGCTCCAAATAGGGGTTTGACCTGAGTTATTCGCAGGCAGTGCTTTGAGAAAATAATTTTGCTGGCTGAAATGACGAAAAGTGGAGGTCGCAGTGCTGATCTCATCCATTGGTTCGCTAGTAATATAGAAACCATTGGTGGAGATGTAATACATCCGTGTATTAACATCTTGCTCCTGCCCTCTTAGGGTCAATAAAAAACTGAAGTGAAGCGCTGCAATTAACTCATTATTCAATGAATCAGGATCACGGCTAAATCCAGGAAGTTTTGAAACCTCAGCATCCCCAATCCCAATAATCGGCATCATTGGAGTGCTATTATTAATATCGATTTGCCAGTTGGGCTGGTTTCTGACGCGATTAAACTCTTGCAGTATTGGTGTTAAATGAGCACTGAAAAGAGGATTTTCTAGTGCAGATTCAGCAGTATGCTTGAGTAAGAGTAACCCATTAAGATAACGCTGCTGTGCTCGATCTAACGCACCAGCAACACTTTCAAGATTGTTTTTACGCGAATTAATATAATCTGTATTGAGTAGACCTGATTCATGCCAAACTAAAACGGAGGAAAGTAAAAAAACCACAAAAAAACACGTGCTAACTACCCACTGAGGGTGTTTTAGCATTGTTTTCCAAAACTTACTCGTTAATAACAATAGTAAAACCCTCATCTAGCTTCTTTCACTACAATTTCGAAACACACCTTCAAATATACACTATAAATAGCGTAATCAGTAGGCATTAATTTTATTAACAAATAAAACAATAGTGATTACATTTAATTTTCCGTAAAACTATACTCTGAAAAATAATAACATAACCACCTGATGCTTAATAAAAACATCAAACGAGATGAAAAATAGTACTATCTATTGGATGGATTAATATGAAATGCGTTTAATAACCACCCATTAATTACTGAAAACTCAACCTAGTATGGTAAGTGTACGGAATATTAAGCAGCGGAAATAAGTATTGGAAAAGTACGGAGAGAGAAATGGAAACAGGATGGGAAAGTAGCAGTTGGTTTTTATTAATTATTTATAACTATATAAAGATGGTCAAATTTTACTTTGACCATCTTTATTCATCATACTGATATATTATTCAGTTAGCCTTTCTTATTTCGATTCGTAAGTATAGTAACCTGCAGCATAATCGTATTTATTTGCTGCACGCTTTTGTATTGCATTCAGTACCACACCATTGATGTTAATTCCGCTCTGATTGAAACGTTTAATGCTAATCTCTATTTCTTTCACTGTACTCACATCAAAACGGGCCACTAACAGAGAATATCCAGCATATTTACCGATAATCGCAGCATCAGTTACCGCTAAGATAGGTGGTGTATCAATAATGACTAAATCGTAATTTTCTTTAGCAAAATCAATCATCTCACTCAATGTTTTTTTCAATAGTAATTCTGATGGATAATCAGGCATTTCACCTCTAGAGATAAAATGTAAATGCTCTATTGATGTCGGCTTTATTGCATCTTGAACTCTGATCTTCCCTGAGAGTATTTCAGACAAACCATTTTCAGCATCAGTATTCATCAATTGATGTGCATAACCTCTACGCATATCAGCATCAATATAAAGCACTTTTTTGTCCGATTGAGCAATAATCGCGGCCAAATTGGTACTAACAAATGTTTTACCGATAGAAGAGCTTGCCCCTGATATAAGCAGTACATTGCTTTCAGATTCTAACATTGAAAAATAAAGACTAGTACGAAGGCTTCTTATAGATTCTAATGCTAAATCCATCGGACTAGCGACAGCCAACATATTTCTTACGACCAGATCTGCCGGTTTATTTTTATGCTCTTTGTCTTTTTTGCTCTGCCAGACCGAAAGAGGAATACTTGCATAAACATTGATCCCCTTCTCTTCTAACTGCTCAGGGCTTTCAATATTCTTTCTCAGTGCTGATTTTAAAATAACAACGCCAGAAGAAATGATTAACCCAAAGAGGATTGCACATAGAACAATGAACACTTTTTTAGGTGCTATTGGTTTAAAATCAACTTCAGCAGAATCGATAATGCGTACATTACCTACCATACTTGCTTTGCTGATCTGTAGCTCTTGCTGCTTATTGAGCAATAGCATATACACTTCTTGGCCAGACTGAACATCTCGTGTTAAACGCAAAACTTCCTGCTGAGTTTCAGGCATTCCACTAACACGCTTATTCAACTTATCTCTGTCAGCAATGAGGGTCCTTTTCTTCTCCATTAAAGCTCTATACGCAGAATGTGATTTGGTATAAAGCTTGGATATTTCAGCCTCTTTAAATGACAGTTCATTTATTTGAGTTTCTATCGATGTCAGCATATCAAGCACTGATTTGGCTTCTAATGAAAGATCGACAGAATCATTTTTCTTCCTATAACCATTAAGTTTTTCTTCAGCTACAGAAAGATTATTTTTTATAATGGGTAATTGCTCTTTTAGAAAATCTAAGCTTTTTGCCGCTTCTTCTGACTTTCGGTCAACATTTTGTGTGACATAATTTTGAGCAATACTATTAAGTGTCTCTTTAATTTTTTTGATATCACTACCCGTTAAAGATAGAGTCAACATACCCGTATCTTTGCCTTTATCTACGACAGATAATCGTTTCAGCAATTCATTAATCGTATATAAAGATGAGTATTTAACTAAAGTGAACTCTGAATTAATACTATCGAGGCTACCTTCTATGTAAATAGAAATACTATTTCCAGTAATAAGCTTACCGGTATTACCATGGAGTAATTCAGTTCCCTTATGGCTTAATATAAAATGGGCTTTATCAGGAAAAACAAGCTCTAGCTTTTCCCCAAGCAAGCTCTCAGGCAGAGATAATTGTGATATGACAATGTCAGCGTCATCCGTCTTCCCACCAAATAATTTATTCCAACGCTTTCCAATGATAGGCATATAAGAAGGTGCAATCTGAATATCTAAACCTAAATCAGATACTGTTTTACCTAATATCATCCTCGATTTGATAAGTTCAATCTCTGCGCCCGACCCAGATGCATTTGACGGTAATATATCGGAAAAGTCTTTTAAAATAGAAGACCCTACCTTTTGTTCTACCTGTATTAGTGCATCTGCTCGATATACAGACTCGGAAGATAAAGAATATATAATACCCACTAAAGCAAAAAATAAAGTAACACCAATAATTAACCAAATATGGGAAAAAAGAGTCCCTAAAAGACGCCATATATCAATTTCATCAGAGAAACTACTCTCTGTATTTTTTTGATTTTCACCAAACATCTTAATTCCTAATGAGTTAGTATATGAGCCCATTTTTGAGCTGCCTTACTCAAGTATTGATATGTTATCTCAAAAGTTTCTTGACTTTTCCTATAAGGATCTGCAATTTCTAATTTATTGTTCCAGTGACCATACAGCATAACCTTTCCCCTAGCCTCGGGTACCAAACGACAAATAATATCGATGTGCTCTTTTTCCATCACTAATATTAAATCGTATTCTTGGCATAAGGCAGAAGTAATCTGTTGTGCAATATGTCCTTCGAGAGATAATCCATTACTTTCAGCGATAAATATCGCAGTAGGATCAGCTGATTTATTCACCATTGCCGCTAATCCAGCGGAAGAAACTTTTTTTTCAGGAAATAATTTTTTTAACAAACGCTCACCTATTGGTGAGCGACAAATATTTCCAACACAAACAACTAATATCGAATTAAACATTACCAGTTCTTTATAAAACGAATTGTTTCAGTCATATCGTGAACGCCAGTAATAGTTGGTATTAACTGACTAATAACACGATTCCATCGACTAACAGGTGCAGTTGTTACGTAGACGACATCATAAGGTTGTAAATGGAACTCGGTTCCCATAACTAATGCTGTCGCATCCGATAAGTCTAACTGATATACCTCTGCAATTTTCCCTTTTTGTATATTCTTTACACCTAGTGTTGTATTTCCTGTTTTGGCTGCGTCTACTTTATTGCTCTCTTTCGAAACAACAGTATTATTAGTATTATTTGTCAGCGAACGTATAACAAAAACGCCACTGGCATCAGCCATTGATTGATCAATACCTTTAGCATTTGCTAAAGCCTCAGTTAATGTCATCCCATTACGATCCATCTTCAGCGTCGTTTGAGTATTCACCTCACCCATAACGAAGACTTTAAGATTATCATTATTTGGAATGTATAAAATATCACCTTGTTGCAATAGTTTATTTTGTGTTAAATCGCCATATTGCATCAGTGCTTCTAAAGATATTGCCTGTTTTTGTCCATTACGAGTCAGAGCAACATGTCGCCAATCAGCAGTTTCTTTTAAGCCACCTGCATTGTTAATCGCATCAAGAATCGTGAGCGGCACATTGCTAATTTGTTGCTGACCAGAGGTTGCAACTTCACCAGTAACATAAACTTTCTGTGAACGAAAAGCCGCAACGCTGACATCAACTTGGGGATCTTGAATATACTCAGAAAGTCGGTTGGCTATCTCGACCCTTATTTCAGTCACCGTTTTATTTTTAACGTTAACCTTGCCTATATAAGGATAAAAAATTGTGCCGTCAGAATGAACCCAGTTCCCTGTATCACTAGCACTACGATACGTTCCCGCTGGTGTTGTCAGCTCAGGATGGTCCCAAACAGTCACCATAATGACGTCACCAATACCGACTCGATACTGGTACTTTTGTAGTTCTACGTCTAACTCAACATTTTCTTTAGCTTGCATGGCAGAAGGCCGCAATTCTTTAACCAAGCTAGGCGTTAGAGGGTAGACATTGATTTGCGAACTTAGAGAAACATTTGAATCTTTAGATTTAATGATGTTTTTATTGCTGAGTGACATCTGTGAGCCTGGGATAATCGAACACCCAGAAAGAAAAGCTACAGACATAAAAATAGAAGATATTTTTAATTTTCCATTTAACATTTTCATTTCCCTGTCACCAAAAAAATGGTGACTAAAATTTCCTTATTGGTGCCATCCCTATCAGGCTTTGTACTGGCACAACATGCTATTATCGGATCTATTAAGCTATCAAATCAAGATACTTCTTAGGTTAAGAATTCCTTTATGAATAATATAGGCTCAATCTTTAATCAAAACCCAAAACATCCTAATTTTAGTTAAAAAATTTGACTACTCATTGCCCGCGAACAGATACCGAAAGGAAAAGAAGGAAACATTAATATAAATAATGTTTATCTACTTCTCCAACATTCTTAAATGAAATGTAACATGCAGATTATGAACAATCTTCGTCAGAAGTGCAATTAGAATAATAGGGGAATCACTATAATGTAGAGTGCATGGCTCACTCAAGATAAACAATCCGTTTAAAATGAAAAATAAAGCATAAAGAACCACTGCGCAATTGAAAATAAAAATAAAAATTCAATGAAGATAAAAATTACTCAATTAGCCAGCTAGTATTTAGCATGAAAAAAAATATACTAGGAAATAAGTCATCACTAAACTCATTAAGTTATTAGGCAGTGGAGTGCGCCTCTTGTTTTAAAAAATATATAAAATTTTTTTATATAAAACTAAAATAATTTGTTTTCCAGATATACTCTCCCCACCCTATAAATAATCATAAACGATTACTTTAAAAACATATCTCGAATGAATTCCTTTTTTAATAGCTATATTCAATATAGTCACATGGCTTATTTTTCAATAAAAAAACAGAATTTAATTTCAATCTATATTAACTCTCAGCCTATTCCATCAAATGAAACGCCTTCGCATTTGAAATGACACCTTCCACGCATAAAAACTAAAATGAGTACGTCATCTCGTGTTTTACCTGAACCTAGCTTTCACTCTAAAAAGAACGAGTAACAACAAAGTGTGTATAGGAGGATATATAGCAAGAAGGCCTGAATCTAATATTCAGGCCTTCTTTAAATGTGGCGGTGAGGGAGGGATTGATTCGCGCTACGCGCTCACCCTATGGGCAGCCTTTGGCTATCCAAAACGTTCCGTTTTGTCGAACCCTGCGAGGCTTCTCACCCCCCCTTATCGAGAGATATATAGCAAAAAGGCCTGAATCTAATATTCAGGCCTTCTTTAAATGTGGCGGTGAGGGAGGGATTGATTCGCGCTACGCGCTCACCCTACGGGCAGCCTTTGGCTGTCCAAAACGTTCCGTTTTGTCGAACCCTGCGAGGCTTCTCACCCTCCCTTATCGAGAGATATATAGCAAAAAGGCCTGAATCTAATATTCAGGCCTTCTTTAAATGTGGCGGTGAGGGAGGGATTCGAACCCTCGATACGTTGCCGTATACACACTTTCCAGGCGTGCTCCTTCAGCCGCTCGGACACCTCACCGTGTTGTTGTTGCTACAGCATAATCTGCCGCTACAACGGGGCGTACTATAGGGAGATAGGGCTTTTCGGTCAAGAATAATTTTCTTCGATAGATTCAAACGGCTAAGCTCTGCGCAAATGTGATAAAAAGGCATCACTCTTCCTTCGCAATGTCTTTATCAAGACCAATTTAATTCTCCTCAACGCCTTATTTGCCTTAAAACCTCCCTACACAACCATGCTAATAATTAAATTATCAATCTAAGTCAAATTTTAGCTCTTCTCTCCATGCCAAGCCTAGTTATATCAATACAAAAAGCGTATGGTAGCCCACTTCATCGGCGACCTCTGTGGCCTGCCATTCTTCTGTTTTTTCTACTATCTGGTTTACCATTTCGATGAAAACACATGGAATTAGCGGCATTAAACCGTTCAGTGCAATTATTGATGCATGCTGGAACACTCCTTATACATTCCAACGCTTAATTAAAGATGCCATCTCCGGTATCACTGTCGGTATTATTGCCATCCCTCTCGCTATGGCGTTAGCCATTGGAAGCGGTGTTCCACCGCAGTATGGTTTGTATACCGCGGCCATTGCAGGGATCGTCATCGCGATTAGTGGCGGCTCTCGCTACAGTATCTCTGGGCCAACAGCCGCCTTTGTCGTTATCCTTTATCCCGTTTCTCAGCAATTCGGCCTTTCTGGTTTGTTGATTGCCACCCTAATGTCAGGCTTCTTTCTGCTACTTATGGGGATAGCTCGCTTTGGTCGATTAATCGAATACATTCCCATTTCGGTCACTCTAGGTTTTACCTCTGGTATCGGTATTACAATTGCAACAATGCAGATCAAAGATTTTTTAGGGCTTACAGTAACCGTACCAGAACATTTCATCGGTAAAGTTGCGGCCCTCGTGAGTGCCCTGCCAACACTTCATTGGGCTGATGCCACTATCGGGGCCATAACGTTAGCTATTTTAATTCTGTGGCCTCGACTTGGCCTGCGGGTTCCTGGCCATCTTCCTGCACTGTTAGCAGGAACCGCTGTCATGGGCCTATTGATGATGTTCGATCATGATGTCGCAACGATTGGGTCTCGGTTTAGCTACGCTTTGCCCGATGGCTCTCATGGTAACGGTATCCCACCTATTCTGCCCCAGTTCCTCATGCCTTGGGAGTTGCCAAATGCTAGCGGAACGACCACAGCATGGAACTGGGATATGATAACTGCTCTGCTACCTGCCGCATTTTCTATGGCAATGCTAGGCGCTATTGAGTCGCTTCTCTGCGCCGTGGTATTAGATGGTATGACAGGCACCAAACATAACTCCAATGGAGAGCTGATAGGGCAAGGCTTAGGCAATATCATTGCGCCGTTCTTTGGCGGTATTACGGCTACGGCGGCCATCGCTCGTTCAGCTGCTAACGTACGTGCAGGTGCAACCTCCCCCATATCCGCCATAATTCACTCGCTGCTAGTGCTTTTGGCTTTGCTCGTACTTGCACAATGGCTCTCTTACCTTCCTTTAGCGGCAATGGCTGCATTACTGCTGCTTGTTGCGTGGAATATGAGTGAGGCAGCAAAAGTCGTTGAACTCATACGCAGAGCACCAAAAGATGACATCATCGTCATGCTCCTCTGCATGAGCCTGACGGTGCTCTTCGATATGGTGATTGCCATTACAGTCGGGATTGTACTCGCATCTCTACTCTTTATGCGGCGTATCGCTCGCATGACTCGTCTGATGTCCATTGACCGAGAGCATCCAGACAATGTATTGCTACTGCGTATTAGCGGGCCGCTGTTCTTTGCCGCCGCCGAACGAATCTTTAATGAGCTCTCCGCCCGCATTGAACCATTCGACAAGATTATCCTGCAGTGGGATGCCGTTCCCGTCTTAGATGCGGGCGGTTTAAATGCGTTTTTGCATTTTGTCGAACATCTGCCAGAAGATAAGACATTAATGATAAGCGCCGTTCCCTTCCAACCATTAAAAACACTAGCTCGTGCAAAAGTGGTTCCGATTGAAGGTCGCTTAGCATTTTATACTTCACTTGATGAAGCCATTATTGCGTCAAAGAAATAGTAGGAAATGGATTAGTAGGGATGGAGAGAGGAAAGGTATACACGGTGGCAGGGAAACCACCGTTTTTATATGGCTAAAACGATATTAACAGCTGGTATCTAACTCAGGAAAAGATTTCACCATATCGTCAATGGCTTTCATCTGTACTAAGAAAGGCTCTAGTTTTGCTAACGGTAACGCCGATGGGCCATCGCAACGTGCATTATCTGGGTCTGGATGGGACTCTAAAAACAGCCCTGCAATGCCTACTGCCATGCCCGCACGCGCTAGTTCAGCAACTTGGGCACGACGACCACCGGAAGCAGAACCGAAAGGATCACGGCACTGTAGCGCATGAGTCACATCAAAAATCGCAGGATGCCCTTTTGTCGCCTGAATCATGACATTAAAGCCAAGCATATCAACAACCAAATTATCATAGCCAAAGTTGCTACCACGGTCGCACAAGATAACCTGATCGTTACCACTTTCAATAAATTTATCGACGATGTTTCCCATCTGACCAGGGCTCACGAACTGAGGTTTTTTGACGTTGATGACGGCACCTGTCCGCGCCATCGCTTCAACAAGATCCGTTTGGCGAGCAAGAAAAGCAGGCAATTGAATCACATCAACAACTTCAGATACAGGTTGTGCCTGTGAAGCCTCGTGAACGTCAGTAATAATTTTCACCCCAAACGCCTGTTTTAGCTCTTGGAATATCTTCATTCCTTCTTCCAAGCCAGGGCCACGGTAAGAGTGAATAGAAGAGCGGTTCGCCTTATCAAAAGAGGCTTTGAACACATACGGGATACCCAGCTTTTGGGTTACGGTGACATAGTGCTCACAGATGCGCATCGCCAAATCACGCGATTCTAGTACGTTCATGCCACCAAACAGGACAAACGGCAGATCGTTTGCAACTTTAATATCACCAATATTAACCACTTTCTGTTTCATTGTTTTCACCTTCAAGGGCGTTAAATCAGAATAATAATTTTCAGGAATCGCTGTTCACAATGCACTAATGCAGAATGATATCCCGCTCCTCAATGGAGTGAATCTGAATCTTTATCACTTCAGCAACGGGATCGTCTGGGCACTGTTCTACAAAGTAATTTAAGTCGTTTATCGCGACATTATTGCAATCAAGCTGGGCATAAATCAGCCCTCTATCGCGGATCTCATAAGGGTCGGTTTGATCGAACGTGAGAAGTAACTCACTGCTTTGCAGAGCCAGTTCTAACTGCTCCTCTTGCATTAAAGCCCCTTTGAGGGTGCCTAGTAATTTGCGGATAATAGTGACGTTTTCTGCTTCATCTAGATCTTCATCTTCGAGAGAAACGTTCGCACCAATATGACCTTTTAGCCAGACCTCTAACAGATGTTCACTGAGTGTCTCGCCATTAAGTGGATTAATCAGCCACATCTCTTCATCCAACCAGTCTGCACGTAAGATTAATTGGGTTGGAAAAATCACTGGCATCAAAGGCAAATCTAGCTCTTCTGCAAGATGTAGCAGAATGATGCCCAGAGTAACGGGTGCCCCTTCGCGAGTGTCCAGGACCTTATCCAGCCAAATAGTATCAGAGAACTGGTATACCCCTTTTGCTGCACCAAAGCCCCATTGCGTGAAAAAGAGTTTTAGCAATTGCTCCAGTTGTAGCTCTTGGCCTTTAATATCTCGAAGGTCTTCTTTCGCTTCTTCGACCAAATTAGCCAACTGTTGGCGCACTTGCTCTGCAGGAAAATCTAGGCGAACGTTAGCGAGAACACGCATTACCGTTTCGCTCAATGGCACTTCATCAAATTCATAGTCGGCAAGAGAGATCATACATATCCCATGAAAAAGGCTAGCTTTGTCATCGCAAGTTTAATAACTAATGCTAGACAGAATAGGGCTGCAATAAAGGCACACCAACGAACCACTGGCTTTTTATCACGTTTGCTTAACGCAATATGCCCCAAACCAATATAGAGCAAGACGCCAAATAACTTCTCCGTCAGCCATGTGCCTTGAGGGCTAAACGGGTAAAAATGTGTAATATAAATCAGGACAATGCCGCTGATGAGTAAAACCGTATCGTTAAGATGGGGCGTGATTTTTACCCAGCGCTTCTGTAGCATTGATGAGTTTCGGCACTTCCAAAAAAAACGCAGTACAAACAAAGCAATACTGATAGCTACCGTCAATAGGTGTAAATGCTTAATCCCCATATACAACATCATGTCACTCTTCCTCAGCGGTAAGATATAAAAACACGGTCTCGGTGTATTTCTTCTATTACCCTAAACCCTATGTCGAGCGCCAAAGACCTAATGTAACCCGATCGTTTCCACCATAATCTTTTTCTGTCGAGACTTGACTAAACCCTATTTTTTTCAAGCGATAACGCACTGCTTCCCCCTGCTGCCAGCCATGCTCTAGCAAAAGCCAGCCGTTATCCAGTAAATGCGCAGGTGAGTGCTCAATAATTTGATAGAGGTCGGCTAAGCCATGTTCATCAGCAACCAAGGCACTATCAGGTTCAAAACGCACATCCCCACATTGTAAATGGGGGTCACACACATCGATATAGGGGGGATTGCTGACAATTAACGCAAATTTTTGATCTGAAACCGGAGCAAACCAACTACCAGTACAAAATTGCACATTGCAAATATTTAGACGAGAAGCATTTCTTTCTGCCAGAGCAACTGCCTCTGGAGAGAAATCGATACCCATAATCTGGCAATCGCTACGCTCACTCGCAAGCGCTAATGCTATCGCACCTGTTCCTGTGCCTAAATCAAGCAGTGCTCCCCCTTGAGGCGGTATACGCTCTAAGGCTAATTCAACTAGCCTTTCGGTATCTGGCCTAGGAATAAGCGTTGAGGGGGAAACCAATAAGGGTAAAGACCAGAACTCACGCTCACCAATCAAATAAGCAATCGGCTCCCCTAAAACACGGCGTTCCAATAATAAATTCAGTGAAGCGTGCTGGGTTTCACTGAGTTTCGTTTCGCTAAACGCAATGATAAAAGAGCGCTGCTTTTCAGTAACAAAGCACAGCAAAATCTCCGCATCTCTGCGGGGGCTATCACCCCCGTGTAAGCGATCAATCGCCTGCTTTAACCACTCAGCGTAACTTATCATTCTTGGTCAGAAAGCGCCGCCAGTTGATCTGCCTGATACTCTTGTACAATCGGCTGAATCAGCATATCTAACTTACCTTCCATTACCTCATCCAGACGATAAAGCGTCAGGTTAATTCGGTGGTCGGTCACACGCCCTTGAGGGAAATTATAAGTACGATTACGGTCTGAACGATCACCGCTGCCTAGCAGGTTACGACGTGTTGACGCTTCTTCCTGCTGGCGCTTTTGCATTTCTGCTGCACGAATACGAGAGCCCAAGACAGACAAAGCTTTTGCTTTGTTCTTATGCTGCGAGCGCTCATCCTGACACTCAACCACAATCCCAGTAGGTAAGTGTGTGATTCGAATCGCAGAATCAGTGGTGTTAACGTGCTGACCACCGGCACCAGAGGAACGGAAAGTATCGATCTTAAGATCGCTTGGGTTGATATCAGGCAACTCTGCCTCTGGAATTTCTGGCATCACCGCAACTGTACAAGCTGAAGTGTGGATGCGCCCTTGAGATTCTGTTTCAGGTACACGCTGCACTCGATGACCGCCAGATTCAAACTTAAGTTGCCCGTACACCCCTTCACCGGACACTTTCGCGATCACTTCTTTATAACCGCCGTGTTCACCGTCGTTTGCGCTTAGCACTTCAACGCGCCAGCGCCGAGCTTCAGCATAGCGGCTGTACATCCGGAACAGATCACCTGCAAAAATAGCGGCCTCATCACCGCCCGTTCCTGCGCGGATCTCCAGATAGCTATTGCGCTCATCATCAGGGTCCGTCGGCAGAAGCAGTACTTGAAGATGTTGTTCTAACTCATCAATAGTACTTTTAGCCTGTTTTAACTCTTCCTCTGCCATGTCACGCATTTCAGGGTCTTCGAGCATCATTTCAGCTGTCTGCAAATCATCTTGTACCTGTTGCCACTCTTTAAAACAGCGTGTCACATCGGTCAATTGGGCATATTCTCGGGAAAGCGCCCGAAATCGTTCCTGATCAGCAATAATACTGGCATCACCAAGCAGAGCCTGGACTTCTTCATGACGTTCTAATAACGCTTCTAACTTGGCAACAATAGAAGGCTTCATGTGCGGCTTAACCTTGTTATTAAAGGAAATTAATGCTGATCCAGCCCAAGGCTGTCGCGTAATAGTTGTAACCGCTCCAGATCACCTTGACTGGCGGCATCTTGAAGGGATTTGGTTGGTGAGTGGATCAGGCGGTTCGTTAGACGATGTGCCAGTTCACGAATCACCGTTTCTGCATCTGCCCCTTGCTGTAGTGAGGCCAATGCCCGTGTTTCCATTTCACTGCGGATAGTATCGGCATGAGCGCGATAATCGCGAATTGTCTCCGATGCACCCTGAGCTCTTAACCAAGCCATAAACGCTACACTTTCTTGCTGTACAATATGTTCAGCCTGTACTGCCGCAGCCTGACGCTGTGCAAGATTGTGCTGAATAATGGCATGGAGATCGTCCACACTATAAAGATAGGCATCAGCCAAATCACCGACCTCCGGTTCGATATCTCGCGGTACAGCAATATCGACAAAAAGCATGGGCTGGTTACGCCGCGCTTTTAATGCCCGTTCAACCAACCCTTTACCAATAATAGGCAGAGGGCTTGCCGTGGAACTAATGACGATGTCAGCCTCTAGCAAGCGGGTCTCAATATCAGGCAAAGAGATCACCTCTGCTTTCACTTCATCTGCCAGCGCCTGGGCACGTTCACGGGAACGGTTAGCAATCATGATGTGGCGAACTTTATGTTCACGCAGATGGCGGGCGACAAGCTCAATCGTCTCCCCTGCGCCCACTAGCATAACGTTCACATCAGCCAGAGATTCAAAAATTTGACGCGCCAGCGTACAAGCGGCAAATGCAACAGAGACTGCGCTAGCGCCAATTTCAGTTTCAGTACGAACACGCTTGGCAACGGAAAATGATTTCTGAAATAGGCGCTCTAATTCGCTGGAGAGTGAATTTTCTCGCTGAGATTCAGCAAATGCTTTTTTCACCTGCCCCAAAATCTGCGGTTCACCGAGAACAAGAGAATCTAATCCGCTGGCTACTCGCATTAAATGGTTAACGGCATCATTCCCCTGATGCCAGTACAAACTCTTAGCAACCTCATCCTGCGATAAGCCATGATAGGTGCAGAGCCAGTTAACCAATGCCTCGCGTACTCCTTCTTGTTGCTCTACGCTAAGGTAAAGCTCTGTTCTGTTGCACGTAGACAGCACTACGCCCCCCTGTACCAGCGGTTGCTGTAAGAGGCTATTAAGTGCCCTATCCAGAGTATCAGGTGAAAATGTCACCTTTTCTCTTAGAGAGACTGGGGCGGTTTTGTGATTAATACCTAGCGCGAGCAGTGTCATTAAGCAGATTACTAATACTTAGTTTTGGTATGGCTAACCGAATAGCGGGCATTCTACTTGATGCAAGGTGCCAATAAAAGCATGCCGTACACCCATACTAATTAAGAGTTAAGTTATAATTTATAGAAATGCAAACGTATAAGCGCATTGACGCCCAGTAGATTGAGCGATAGCGTGATGTGGTATTTATCATCTCTCTTATTTCAGTGAATAACAGGAATTACGATCTTGAAAATTTCGGTTTTAAACTCTGCACATAAAATATCTCTCTTGAAACTTTTACCGCTCGCCGCGGTGATGTTGGCCGCATGTACCACCACTCCGCCCTCCAAATTTGTAGCGAGCCAACCCACGCCACAGTGGGAAGTTCATCAACAAGCAGTTCAGAAAATAACTCAATATCAAGCTCGAGGGTCATTTGCCTACCTGTCATCCCAGAAAAAGGTCTATGCACGATTTTTCTGGCAACAGTACTCCCCCGAGCGCTATAAACTACTGCTGACCAATCCGTTAGGTAGCACCGAGCTGGAGCTCAATGTTGCACCGGGATTGATTCAGGTCATGGATAATAAAGGCCAACGTTATGTGAGCGATAACCTCGATGAAACGCTGCAAAACCTAACCGGGATGGCATTACCACTCGAAAGTATGCGTTTGTGGATGCTGGGCCTACCGAGTGATAGTAAGAAAATACAGTTGAACGATCAGAACCTGCTACAACAAACCGAGCTGGAAAACGATGGCAAGCTTTGGAGCATTAATTATCAGGGCTACAACACTCAAATAGCCCCTGCACTTCCTAATCGTCTCGATCTGACTCAAGATGACCTGCGTATCAAACTGAAGATAGATAGCTGGACACTACAATGAGTTTTTGTTTTCCCTCACCCGCGAAACTGAACCTTTTTCTTTATATTACTGGTCAGAGAGAGGATGGTTATCATCTGCTCCAAACACTATTTCAGTTTTTAGATTATGGCGACACGTTGACTATCACACCTCGTGAAGATGGTATTATTAATCTATTAACCCCCGTTGAAGGGGTTGCCAATGAAGATAATCTTATTATTCGTGCTGCTCGCTTACTACAACAGGAAACACAGTGTTTGGCAGGTGCAGACATCAGCATTGATAAGATACTACCAATGGGTGGCGGGCTGGGTGGCGGCTCTTCAAATGCAGCGACTGTGCTATTGGCACTCAATCACCTTTGGCGTACCCAGGTTAACATTGAGCGACTTGCTGAGATGGGGCTATCCCTTGGTGCCGATGTGCCTATTTTTGTGCACGGGCATTCAGCTTTTGCTGAAGGTGTCGGAGAGAAGCTATTTCCCGTATCCATACCAAAAAAGTGGTTTTTAGTGATTCACCCAGGCGTCAGCATCCCTACCCCCCTTATTTTTTGCGACCCTAATCTAAAACGTGACTCACTAAAACGTCCATTAGAACAACTACTAAGCACACCTTTTAGCAATGATTGTGAAACTATCGCAAGAAAACGTTTCCCCGAGGTTGAACAGCTTCTTTCGTGGCTGTTACAATACGCCCCGTCGCGTTTGACGGGTACTGGCGCTTGTGTGTTCGCAGAATTCGATACAGAATCAGCCGCCCGTCACGTGTTAAGCCTAGTCCCTGAAGGGTTATGTGGTTTTGTTGCGCGAGGTGTTAATATCTCACCGCTACATCGCATGCTCTCAGAGCAAGCTGAGATATCGTAGCAAAAATGCCGTATCATGACGGTTTTAGGGGGTATTTCCCCTTTCCGAACTGTTTTTTTGCTCTGGTCTCTATATTAAGACCTGTATGTATATTATCTGTACGGCACGTTTCCCCCGATATTCGCCGTAGGAAACAGATGATATATTCTCTGGACGCAAGCCTGAGGTTTTTCTCGTGCCTGATATGAAGCTTTTTGCTGGTAACGCCATCCCTGAACTAGCACAACGTATTGCCAACCGCCTGTACACTAGCCTTGGTGACGCCGCCGTCGGTCGCTTTAGCGATGGTGAAGTCAGCGTACAAATCAATGAAAATGTGCGCGGTGGTGATATATTCATCATCCAGTCCACTTGTGCTCCAACCAATGACAACCTGATGGAACTCGTTGTTATGGTTGATGCATTACGCCGTGCTTCCGCGGGGCGTATCACTGCTGTTATCCCTTACTTTGGTTATGCTCGTCAGGATCGCCGTGTGCGCTCTTCACGTGTGCCTATCACGGCTAAAGTTGTTGCCGATTTTCTCTCAAGCGTAGGCGTTGACCGTGTTTTGACGGTAGACCTGCATGCAGAGCAGATCCAAGGCTTCTTTGATGTGCCAGTAGACAACGTGTTCGGTAGCCCGATTCTATTGGAAGATATGCTAATGAAAAATCTGGAAAACCCTATTGTGGTTTCTCCAGATATCGGTGGTGTTGTTCGCGCTCGTGCAATTGCAAAACTGCTGAATGATACTGATATGGCTATCATCGATAAACGCCGCCCACGCGCAAACGTTTCTCAGGTGATGCATATTATTGGTGATGTTTCTGGTCGCGATTGCGTGCTGGTTGATGACATGATCGATACCGGTGGCACACTCTGTAAAGCCGCCGAAGCGTTGAAAGAGCGTGGCGCGAAGCGTGTATTCGCTTATGCAACCCACCCTATATTCTCTGGCAATGCTGTAGATAACATCAAAAACTCCATGATTGATGAAGTTATTGTTTGTGACACTATTCCTCTGAGCAAAGAAATCAAAGCGTTAGACAAAGTTCGCACTTTAACGCTATCTGGTATGCTCGCCGAGGCAATTCGTCGCATCAGCAATGAAGAATCTATTTCTGCCATGTTTGAGCATTAATTCAAACACTGGTCAGCATGGTGATAAAAAAACCCGTTGTAGCCTAACGCTCAACGGGTTTTTATATGGGTTATTCTACGTAATATCTTTTAATAATGCTCTTAATAAAGATTTGCTGAAGTACTCACTTGT
Source organism: Enterobacteriaceae bacterium B14 (assembly GCA_000307305.1). GTDB lineage: Bacteria > Pseudomonadota > Gammaproteobacteria > Enterobacterales > Enterobacteriaceae > B14. The sequence continues at coordinate 545,471 of DF158882.1, read as the reverse complement.
TACGGATGGCGATGTCGTCTATTTTCACACGAGTGTTTCGCCCACCAGTAACGGTCTGTAATTTCCTCACGACCACCTATTCTTGCACCAGCTAACCACAATATTGCGCCAACAAAAATACTCATAATAGCGCCGTGGGAAAGCAACTCAGGCAATTTAAGCCCGGTAAACTGAGCAATAACAGAATAACCGACACCGCCGACCATAATAATAAGGCCTAAGCCAATCAGAATATCGCCTATTACTTGATTTTTACGTTTCATCACACACCCCCTATTCAGAGAACTGAAATAGAGCCAACACCATGTTTTTGGTTGCCCTTCTGCGATATAAACAGTATAGACTTAGCCAACGTATGGATATTGCGTGCGTGTTCACAATATTTACACAAAAACACTTTTTCCTTTACGTTATCGCTATAAAAGCCGATCACAATCACAAAAATTACGTCATTTTTGTCAGGAAACCTTTTCAAAGGTAAAATACGCCATTAGTAAACTCAGATATTCACTTCTTCTATAAAGAGACTAAAAAATACAATGATTGGTTATAAGCTATGAGCAATATCAAATTAATCGTAGGCCTTGCTAATCCTGGTGCTGAATATGCCCAAACTCGCCACAATGCTGGAGCATGGTTTGTGGACCTATTAGCCGAACGCCATAATCAATCCTTAAAAGAAGAACCCAAGTTTTTTGGCTATACCGCAAGAATAAATATGGCAGGCCAGGATATTCGCTTATTAGTGCCCACCACGTTTATGAATCTCAGCGGTAAAGCTGTTCTTGCACTTGCCTCTTTTTATCGGATTGAACCCGCTGAGATATTGGTGGCACACGATGAGTTAGACCTTCCTCCTGGTATTGCAAAAATCAAACTTGGCGGTGGCAACGGTGGACATAATGGCTTAAAAGATATCCAAAGCAGGCTAGGCAATACACCTAATTTTTATCGCCTACGCCTTGGTATCGGTCACCCTGGTGATAAAAATAAGGTTACTGGATTCGTTTTAGGCAAGCCCCCCTCCAGTGAGCAGAAACTTATCGATGATGCCATTGATGAAGCCGCACGCTGCACCGAGATTTGGCTAAAAGAAGACCTCACAAAGGCAATGAATCGCTTACACGCATTTAAACCAAACTAAGCACCAAAGAACCCTAAAACATGCTCATCGTGAAAAACGCGCATTGTGTGTATAATGCGGGCAACTTTTTGTTGAGTATTAAATAATGGGCTTTATGTAGCTCATTTATCTACATGTTATTTAAGGTGAAATAGGCCATGGGATTTAAGTGCGGTATCGTTGGTTTGCCAAACGTGGGTAAATCTACCCTTTTCAATGCGTTGACTAAAGCTGGTATTGAAGCGGCTAACTTCCCGTTTTGTACCATCGAACCGAATACTGGTGTTGTTCCAATGCCAGATCCTCGCTTAGATAAATTGGCCGAGATCGTCAAGCCTCAGCGCATTCTTCCAACCACAATGGAATTCGTCGATATCGCAGGCCTCGTTAAAGGTGCATCCAAAGGCGAAGGCTTAGGTAATCAGTTTTTGACTAACATCCGTGAAACCGAAGCTATCGGCCACGTTGTACGCTGCTTTGAGAATGACAACATTATTCACGTCGCTGGAAAAGTAAACCCAGCCGAAGATATCGACGTTATCAATACTGAACTGGCACTGTCTGATTTAGATACTTGTGAGCGCGCTATTCACCGCGTACAGAAGAAAGCCAAAGGCGGTGATAAAGATGCGAAAGCTGAGTTAGTTGCTCTAGAGAAATGTTTACCACATCTGGAAAATGCTGGAATGCTGCGCTCATTGAATCTTGATGAAGATGATAAAGCGGCTATCCGCTATTTAAGCTTCCTGACGCTAAAGCCAACCATGTATATTGCTAACGTTAATGAAGATGGCTTTGAAAACAACCCATATTTAGATCAAGTTCGTGAGATTGCATCCCAAGAAGGTTCTGTCGTTGTTGCCGTCTGTGCTGCTGTCGAATCAGATATCGCCGAGATGGACGATGAAGACCGTGACGAGTTCATGGCAGAACTAGGCATCGAAGAACCAGGCTTAAACCGCGTGATTCGTGCAGGCTATGAGCTACTGAATCTACAGACCTACTTCACCGCTGGTGTAAAAGAAGTGCGTGCATGGACTATCCCAGTCGGTGCCACAGCGCCGCAAGCGGCAGGTAAAATCCATACCGACTTCGAGAAAGGTTTTATTCGTGCTCAAACTATCGCTTTTGAAGATTTTATTACTTATAAGGGCGAACAAGGGGCGAAAGAAGCGGGCAAGATGCGATCTGAAGGGAAGGATTACATTGTTAAAGATGGCGATGTTATGAATTTCTTGTTTAATGTCTAAATAAAGTTTGTTGTTTCGTGAGGTTTCACTGAATCTCATAAGAATCGCAAAAAACTATAAAATCCACGCAATTGCGTGGATTTTTCTTTCACAGTTCAGCTTTTGGCTCATCACATCCGATTCTCCAATGCTTACGCGCTGTCACAGTGTTGTAAGTAATGTTAAAATGGTTGCCCTACTAATTCGACCTGCACTACCTAGTAGTTAATAAACTAAAACCTATCCCAAATATAACATTACAAAAATAATAGCGACGATAGGTTCTCCTATTGGAACGAATATAAACCAACCCACATTAACTAAATATCTTTATCCATCCGAATCTGAGCCGGAAAATAAGGCTTCGTAAACTCATCACCAACAGTGTAATAATCCAAATTTTTATAAAAATTGAGCGCAGAAACTCTCGCATTCATCGTGATGGTTTTAGCCCCCTTCTCTTTCAACAGATTTTCCATAAACATCATTAGCGCTTTGCCAATACCTGACTTTTGCAAAGTGTTCGAGACAACAATTTGCTGCAAGTAGTAAACATCTGGCTCTTGTTCATAGAAATTCATTGCACCAACCATTTTTCCATCGAGAAAGGCGCCTGCATGAATGGATTTTACTTCCCTAGATAAATCTTCAGTGTACAAATCAAGACCGAGAGGGATACGCAGCAGTTTATTGCGCAGGCTAAATCCCTCATCGTACTCTTTCGATTGATACTGAACTTCCCTCACTACACATTTGCTCTTTTCCATGTCGATTTCCTTATTTTTCCTTCTGTCTTTATTAACCTTCTCATTATGTTCAACTAACGCAGAACACAAATCATCGAGAAGTAAGATAACAGACACAGAAGATAAAGAATTTGATCCTCCCCTAACTTCATACAGTTGCTATGGATAGGCTCTTTAATCTTTTAGGTATAGAAAGTCGGTAGTGAAAAGCGGTGGGTGTATTTGAGAGGAAAAAAATACGACACATAAATTAAATGTGCCGTATTTTTCGTTATAGATAATGAGAGGTTATTTTAGTAATTTTTGCCGACAAGCAAATCAACCTAGCTCTATAATTCGATCTGCTGATTCAATCGTCGATTGTCTATGCGCCACAATAATTCGTGTCACATTCAGCTCTGAGATCGCACTGTTAATATGCGACTCATTGTCCGTATCCAAATGGCTAGTTGCTTCATCCATAAACAGGATATCTGGCTTACGATAAAGTGCTCTAGCAATCAAGAGACGCTGTTTCTGACCGCCAGAAAGATTACCGCCAAGTTCACCAATCAGAGTTTGATACCCCATTGGCATACGCGTAATCTCTTCATCCATATTGCAGCGTTTAGCACACTCAACCACAAATTCGTAGTCTATCTCTGTATCAAAGCCCGCAATATTCTCTGCAATTGAGCCAGCGAAGAGTTTGTCATCCTGCAATACACAAGCAATGTATTGACGATAGTTATTGACCCCCGCCTGCTGAATATCAATACCATTCATCGTCACATTGCCCGAGGTTGGTGTCAGTAACCCAGCTAATATCTTAAGTAGCGTTGTCTTACCCGCACCAGAAGGGCCAATGATAGCGACACTCTCGCCCGGCGAGATACTAATATTCAAATCGCTGAATATCGGCCGTGAAATTTTATCGTATTGAAAGGTTAGCTCTTTTGCATTAACGGAAACCTTTTCACCCGGCTTAATTAATGAAACCGATTGGCTCTCTTGCTCTGGCTCCGAGAAAGCAATATCAGCGATACGCTCACAGTGCAGCGTTAACATTCTTAGCTGTAACAGCATATCGACAAGGTTTACCGCACGTTCTGAGAACTGCCCTCGGTAAGCGTTAAAAGCAACAAACATACCTAGTGTCATGTTGTTATCAATGACCATTGATGCCCCTAACCACAAAATAATGACTTGGTCTATCGTGGCAATAAAGGTGCTAATACCACCGAAAATCATGTCAAATTTAGTAATACGAATATCGGCATTGATGGCGTCAATTTTCAGATTTAACCAATAGCTGGATCTGATTTTTGAGAGACTCAAGGCTTTTAGCGTATTGATACCATATAGCGTCTCCATAAAGTGCGAGTTAGCCTTCGCCTCTTTAATGATCAGCTCTTCTGAAGCCTGACGATAATAGTTATAGGTCAACAACCTCATCGCAATATAGACAACAGTAAAGCCCAATACCACCCAAACTAGCCAACCGCCATAGAGGAACATCATGACGAGAACGCTGATAGACATGATACTGTCCATCACACTGTTAACGAGCCCAGAAGTGAAGGTTTTTCTTACTACATCCAGCGATGAAAAACGAGACTGAACATCACCCAGCTTTCGCTTTTCAAAGTAATTTAAGGGAAGCCTAACCAGATGTTCAAATAAGCTGGAACTCCACTGAACGTTGATCAGTGAGTTCGTCACAATGGTTATCCAAGAACGTAAAACACCAATAAACGTCCTGAATAGAATAAAAAACAGCAATCCAAGGCATATTAACGTAAGCAAATCGTGATCTTCTGCAACGATCACGTGGTCCATAACAAGCTGAGTACCTATTGGTAGCAGGATATTGACCGCTTCAATCAGCGCTGAGAAGAAGAACAGTTTTAGCAAGAACCCTTTCAAGCCATCGATATTCTTCATCAATGAAAAGAGTTGTAGGCGGCTACGCTTCGTTTCTGGTGTAAATTCTGTACTCGGCCATAGCTCTAAAGCGACACCCGTAAAATGAAGGGAAACTTCTTTAATACCGAGAACGCGGCGGCCAAAAGCAGGGTCATGAATCGTCACTTTATTGCGTCTAACAGAAATTAGTACAACAAAATGACTCAAATCCCAATGCAGAATACAAGGTGTCTTCAGCGCTTTTAACTCGTTAAGATCGAGTGCTAACGGCCTCGTTTTTAATTGCATCTGGGTAGCAACATCAATGAGCTGCTTAAGATTGACTCCATTAGAAGAGATACCGTAGCGCTGGCGCAGGCTAAACAGATCGATATCTTTACCAAAATAGGAACTGATCATTGCAAGGCTAGCAAGCCCACACTCTGCCGCTTCCGTTTGCATCACCTTTGGCACTGAACGTCTCATTTTGAGGTTCAGTTTGCCAAGCAATTCTAGAACTGTACTCTTACTCATTGATTGGCCCCATAATGCTTCTCTTCATGTCGTAGAACGGCGAAAGCATCCATTGATAGACGGGGCGCTTCTCAAGAAATAGTGTTGCTTGTGCCTTCATACCATTTGATAAAAGCAAAGTTTTATCGTTGTACTTTATATCGCTATTTTTTATGTCTATCAGTGCCTTATAATATGAAGCAACCTTGCCATTATTAATATTTAATGGGCTGTTCTTATATTCGGAAAGCTCCGCAACAGATGCTGGGACAGAAGAGATTGACTCTATTTTCCCAGGAAATTGCCCAAACTTTTCAAATGGAAATGCATCATAGCGAATGTTTACTTTGTCGCCTTTTGCAAGATAAGGCAAAGCATCATTAGGTACCCAAAGCACCAAATACAATTTTCTGTTCTTTCCTTGGGTCAACTGCGCAAGGCTTCCCCTGTCTGTCACCATCTGCCCTTGAGTAACGCTGAGCGATTCCACTTTTCCATCAGTAGGGGCTTTCACCAAAATACTGTTACCCGCTTCCGCATCGGTTAATTGGCGCATCATATCTTCACGCTGTAACTCGTACTGGGATATCTGATTATCGAAATCGGCCGCTTTAGTTGTCACTTCGCTTTGTAAGTTGGTCAACTGTAATGAGTTAGTAATGTATTGCGTATTCAGGCTATGGTAGACGCTCTGTTGCTGATAAAAGGTATAACGCTGATTGTTAAGTTGGTCTTTATTAATCAACCCCTGCATCCGGTATTTATCATACTCATTCATGTTCTGGCGCATGTTTTTTACGCCGATAAATACATCTTTCAGCATACTTTTAGACTGTTTTGTCGCCTCTTCATAATGCTCAATTTGAATGCGTAGATTTTTTAGCGTCTCGTCTTTGTTCTTTTGCAGTTTGCCAATGATTTGATTAATTTGTGAAATCTGTTCGTTGATGGCACCAATCTTTCGAGCACCAACCGTCCCCGAACTTGTCATTCGATCAACATCAATTTGATAGAGGTTATCTCCAGCTTTAACTGTATCGCCTACATTCACAAATTGTTTAGTAATGTAGCCCTGCTGGGGGGAGAAAATATCGATAGCGTGGGGGTAAGTCGTTACATCGCCTACAGTGGTAATACGGCGAGTATAGTTACCATAAGTGATGAACAAGATTAAACTGATAAGAAAAAATAGTGTGAAGAGACCAATAACATATGGAGGAATACGCGATATTAACATCGCTTTTCCAGCCCAGTTATTACGCTGGTGTGCTACTGCTTCATTTCTAAAAAGCCTTCCTGACGTATTTCCCATTGCGTCAAAATCCATCCATATATCAGTAAAATCATTTATCTCTAATTAAATATACTAATACATTAGATTAATATACAACAACTCAATTTTTAAAATTCACTACAAAACACATCAATAATAACTCGACGTTTTAATCACCTATAAAAATACCCCACCTCGTTAAAAACGAGGTGGGGTATATCAATCAATTACGGCTTTTTGAACAGGTTGATAATGCCAGTAATAGCATTAGCTAACGAGTCAGCAACAGCACCGATGCTATTACCGATAACAGCGCCGATTTGAGCACCAGTAGTTCTGTTGGTGAATGCATCAACTAGAGCACCGATAGTACCGCCAAAGATAGCACCTGCATCAGAGAAAAGACCAGCACCTGATACTGCTTCAGTTTCTTGAGTATTTAATTCACGCATTTAAAAATCTCCTTGTGTGTTTATAGCTACTTGCTAATACCTAAATTACACATTATTAAATGTATATTAATAATGCAATGAAGGTTCTTTTATGAATATGCCTCTTTCTTTAAAAAACTCGCTTATATACAGTCGATGAAATTAGTAGCATCGACGATACTAAAGAGAATATTCTTAAGAAAAAATACAATACATAAGAAAATTTAATATATTTCCAAATACCTCTTACGAGCTACCCATTAACGTTGCAAGAGATATTAATGCAAGCGTATCATTTTTTTAAGCCAATAATTCGATATAAACGACATTTAATATAAATATATTATATTGCATATTATTTCGATATTATTAATTTAAATATATGTGCATTTCAGTTTTTTTATCCATCACGTCGTTTTTTTAAAGCGGTATTATTCTTAGTTATTCGCTTTACTGGAACAACAAATGAACAAGCAATAAGGATGTTAGGATCTCTATAAAATAATAAGCGCCTGCCTCGCAACCTATATAGCACCTCCTGCTTAAAATTCGATCTATTCAAAAAATAAATCATAGGATATTTCAGGTATCAGTTAGTTATCAGTAGCAATCTAAGAATGGGGGATCTCTTCTCAAACCTCTGTTAATTTATAGCTACGTCATCTCGCACAACTCGTAATATGATGGTGTTCTTATAAAGATGATTCTCGGGCCCGTTCTGCTATGTCATACGATGCACTGCATGTTTTCACCCACTATTTTCTTTCGATACAATTCGCTTTTGCCGAAATGCCGCTGCTTGAAATCGCCGCCTGTGCCTCTTATGCCCTCTCCGTATGGTTAGCAGCCAGAAATAATATCCATACATGGTGGATTGGCTTAGTGGGTTGTGTTTTATACGGGCTTCTTTTCTGGCAAGTGAAACTGTATGCCAATGTCACTCTGCAACTGTTCTTTATCCTTACCAGTATCATTGGTTGGATCTTTTGGTCACGTGGGCAGCAAGCCCAAGCTAGCCCCATCTCACGCACAACACGTTTTGAAGGCGCTTCCTATTTTATCGCTGCACTCGCTGTTACAGGGATTTACGGCTTGATCCTGCACTCGTTTACCGAGGCTTACGTCCCTTTCCTCGACTCTGCCATTCTGGCTTTTAGTCTTCTGGCCCAGCTTCTATTAATGAGGCGAAAAATAGAGACGTGGTATATCTGGATATTGGTTAACACCATTGCCATCCCCCTCTATGCCAGCAGAGAGCTTTATCTGACGTCACTGCTGTATCTGATTTTCTGGTTCAACGCTTGGTACGGTCTGTACCGCTGGCGTAAGGAAATCACCCAGTGAATCACTACAAAACAGGATTAGTCGTTGGAAAATTTGCCCCCTTGCATTTGGGGCATGAAACATTGATTCGCTATGCCCAGCAACATTGTGATCGCTTATTGCTACTCAGTTGGTCACATCCTGAGATTGAAGGGTACGAAGCTGAACAGAGAGAACGTTGGCTACACCGTCGTTTTCCAGAAATTGAAACGCTCGTGATGACACCTGAATGGGTGGCGAATTGGAAATCCAAAGGATACGAGATCCCACTCTTGCCGGAAAACCATCAACCCGATCGCGACCACCATGACTTTATTGCTCAGCTTTGTTTAAACTACTTTGATTGTGTCGTGGATGCCGTTTTCACCGCAGAGGATTACGGCGATGGTTTTGCACTCTCTTTACAAGAGATCTTCTCAGAAAAACGGGGAGCACATGTTCCTGTTATTCATGAACGCTTAGACCGCTTTCAAGACTCCCCTCCCATCTCAGGTACGCTAATTCGCAGTGATATACACACCTATCGGCACCTGATCTCTTCTGATATCTACGCCGATTTTGTCACTCGCATTTGCCTTCTCGGTGGAGAATCTAGCGGGAAAAGCGCATTGACTGCGGCCTTAGCCAAACACTACTCAACACAATATGTGGCTGAATATGGCCGAGAGCTCTGGGAGTTACAAGGCGGGAACCTAACATATGACGACCTTCTGCTCATCGGGAAAGAGCAAGTTAAGAGAGAGGAAAATGCCTGTAGCTCAGCAACTCGCTATCTCTTCTGCGATACATCGCCTTTAACAACCTATCTCTATAGCCATTGGATGTTTAACCAAGCAGATCCAGAACTGCTTGAGCTATCCACACGCCCATATGGCCTCATTCTGCTATGTGCGCCCGACTTTCCTTTCGATCAAGATGGAACACGTATCGGAGAGCACTTTCGACAGCAGCAGCACTTAGCCTACCAACAAATATTGCAACAGCGAAAAATCCCCTACTCCCTACTCACAGGCACTGTAGAGCAGCGTATTAAGCAAGTTGATGCACTTCTGTCTACATTAGTAAATTCACCCAAAGAGGCTTTAGGTGAATTAAAGCGAAAATAATCCGCTAACAATAAAAAAAGCCCAAAATCAGCTTCCTGTTTTGAGCTTTGAATTAGGTATTGCCATCATAATTACTTATCGCAATGTCTGATGACTATCTATTAGTACTACTGATTATCACTAAAAAAATGCGCGTTGAAGTGCTAGCTCAACGCCACGAACCTCAGCTAACCCTTTCAGACGACCAATAGCTGAATAGCCTGGGTTAGTCTTCTTTTTCAAGTCATCCAACATTTGATGCCCGTGATCGGGGCGCATCAGAATAGCGCGGAAGTTACCCGCTTTCTGACGGCGATTCTCTTCCGTCAAAATCGCTTTCACGACCGAATACATATCCACATCACCTTGTAAGTGAGCGCCTTCATGGAAGGTTTTTGGGTTTACTTCACGGCAGGTGGCGCGTAAATGAGTAAAATGGATACGATCACCAAAGGATTCGATCATTTTCACCAAATCATTATCGGCGCGCACACCATAAGACCCTGTGCACATCGTGAAGCCGTTATGAATACTGTCTACGGTTTCCTTTAATCACTGCATATCTTCAATAATAGAAACGATACAAGGTAGACCAAGGATTGGACGCGGCGGATCATCAGGGTGAACCGCTAGATTTAAGCCTACTTTTTCCGCTATGGGTACAATTTGGTCAAAACGCAGAGCCTTAGAACCATCTGGCAGTTCGTACTCCAAGTCGGTGCGCGTCCAATCTAATACCGGCATGAAGTTGTAGCAAACCGTGTCTATACCGCAGGCCGCTAAATTACGAATCGATTGCTGATAGTGGGCAATGTATTGTTGATAGTTACCAGTTTGAGTCTTGATCTCTTCATGAATAGGGATGCTTTCAACGACAGACCACGTTAATCCTTTTGCTTCAATGATATCTTTACGCTTTTGAATTTCTTCAACGGTCCAAATCTCACCATTAGGGATAGGGTGAAGAGCGGTCACAACACCTGTAGCTCCAGCCTGACGAATATCACCGAGTGAAACGGGATCTTTAGGGCCATACCAACGCTAGGTTTGTTCCATGACTATCTACCTCTTCTATGAGAATTTAATAATAAACGGCTACGAAACAACGCTATTTAGCTACTCGCTAAATAAGCCGCTTGGAAAAAACACCCTCTTGGTAAATGCTAAGCTGTTTCGCATCTATCTCCGTATCTCTCCATGTTCACAGTGCTAGGGGCGCCTTGCCCTGCAACACGCATGATTTTGGGCGTAGCTATGCTATAATCGCCAGCTTTCCACACCGTAGTGGATCAGTGTGATTTAAAGGACTCAAAATGAACTGCACCGATTTTAAAACATCCCCATCGGTAGAAGAGATGGCGGCAGAAATTACCTGCCTTAAGGCAACAATGGCTCTTCTTCTGAAAGCCATAGCGCAAGCCGATTCAGGTAAGGTGCTCATCAATCTAGAAAAAATGATAACAGAGCATGAAAATAGTGCAGAAACAGAGGTCTATGTTCAGGCTCTACAACAAATGAAAAGCGCTTATCGCGAATAGTCCGTAAATGGTAGCGCAGATAATAATAAGGCCGTCATAGACGGCCTTATTATTAAGTTTCAAACAAGAAAAACTCAGTATGAACGTCATTAGCTCTAAACCTGTGAGCAGTTGAAATCCATTAGATGTTCAATACTGCCTCTGTTTTTGGGTGAGCTACCACTTTTTGTCGCAAGCAGAATAAAACCAGGTTTCCCCTTCCTATTCTCTACAGGCACAATCGCTAAACCATACTCCCTCATCTCTTCTGGCTTCAGCTTCATTTCCTTAAACAATATTTCAAATGGACGTATACCGTTTAGACCTGATTGTTCTATAAATTTTGTTGAGTATGAGTACCCAAGTATTCTGATTTTTAACGACGAAAAGCGCTTTCTAATATGAGGCAGTTCTTTCATTAACTGCTTTTTTACTTCAGGTTTAATGCAGCTTAAATGGATATGCATTTGTTCTTGGCTGCGCCCATTAGGCGAGTTAATGCCTAATATAAATGCGTTGCGGGGAATGATTTTTCCATCCACTCGATTTTTTTTGTTTCTTGCCCGCCAAGCCAATTCAAAATAATTCGGTGTTGAAGATTTGAGCAGCAGTGCACTTTCAATGCCCGATATCTTGCGTGTTGGTACCAGAAGATAGTGATATTTCTGCTTTAGATTGGGAACTATCGCATAGCCCTTATCTTTCCCTTGACTGATGTCGACTGAATCGCAAGGAAATGCTGTTTTTAATAGCTCGTACTTTGCAACACATAGATTATTAACAACATACCATAATGATTCACTATCGGCCTTAGCCTGATTCCCCCAACAACATAGAAGGATAAATAATAGTTTCAATCCGTCTTTCATGAATTTTCCATCTACTTAATGCTCTTTATCGACATTTACGACCAAAATAATGGTTTAACAGGTCATAATTTAAAATAGCTTCATCTAGCGCCTAATGATGCAAAATTTTTCAGACAAGATAAATCACAACGATAAGCCGTGAGCTAAGATAATAATGCATCTCACATCAAAAGATATGCCCGCTATATCAGGCTTTTCCTCTAGATTGAGTGCATAACTATTTACCTAAGAAATACTCACTTTTACCTGTTTTTTGTCGCTTTAATTGTTTTAGGTATATCGTTTTTTTGTGAACTCAGATTGAAGTTAAGCAAAAGAATGCGTGATTTTATGATAAAAATTCCTTACTGTTTGGCCCCCATTGTTACAGTCGCGACAGTTTAACTTATACCCAAAATCACAATAAACAGTCGTTATCTCTCATTTATCTCTTCTTATTAGAGACGTATGGATGGACAACATAAATATGCAAACAAACACTCAACCACATCAGTCACGAACATTTCTGGGTCACCCATACCCGCTAGGTTCTCTCTTTTTCAGTGAGATGTGGGAACGTTTTTCTTTTTACGGTATTCGTCCACTTCTGATTCTCTTTATGGCGGCTACCGTCTATGAAGGCGGTATGGAGATCCCTCGCGAAAGTGCTTCTGCTATTGTCGGCATTTTTGCAGGTTGTATGTATTTAGCTGCGTTGCCCGGTGGATGGTTGGCTGATAACTGGCTAGGGCAACAACGCGCCGTTTGGTATGGCTCCATACTGATCGCTTTAGGGCACCTTGCTATCGCACTCTCCGCGATTTGGGGCTCTGGCCTATTCTTCATTGGCTTGATACTGATCGTTCTCGGTACCGGGCTGTTTAAAACCTGTATTTCCGTGATGGTAGGTACCCTTTATAAGGATGGCGACCAACGCCGTGACGGAGGATTTTCTCTCTTCTATATGGGGATCAATCTCGGTTCATTTATTGCCCCGCTGATCACTGGCCTGCTCGTTCGTACCCATGGTTGGCATTGGGGATTCGGGATTGGTGGTGTGGGCATGTTGGTTTCACTGCTCATATTTCGCTTCTATGCCGTTCCGTTAATGACGAAATACGATCGTGAAGTAGGCTTAACCTCTAGCTGGAACAAACCTGTTGTCGAGCGTAAAGGGGTTGGTGCTTGGATTTGTGGAATTGCAGCGCTTGCATTGGTATTCATTACCTTGATTTACCAAGGTATTATCCCTATTAACCCCGTTCTTATCGCCAGTACACTCGCTTACGTGATCGCCATCTCTGTCACACTGTACTTTGTTTACCTGTTTTTCTTCGCAAAAATGCAAAAAGCTGAGCGCATCCGCTTACTGGTCTGCTTTATTTTGCTGGTCTCTGCGGCGTTCTTCTGGTCTGCCTTTGAGCAAAAACCCACATCATTTAACCTATTTGCCAATGATTACACCGATAGAAATTTGATGGGTTTTGAAATACCTACCGTTTGGTTCCAATCATTTAATGCGCTTTTCATCATTATTCTCGCGCCTATCTTCAGTTGGATGTGGCCTGCTTTAGCACGTAAAAATATTGAACTGAGTAGCGTATCCAAGTTTGTCTTCGGCATTCTATTTGCTGCCGCAGGATTCGGGCTGATGATTTTGGCCTCAGAGGCCGTTCTTGCCACTGGTCAAGGGGTTTCACCCTTCTGGTTAATCACCAGTATCTTGATGCTAACACTGGGTGAACTCTGCCTTAGCCCTATTGGGTTAGCAACAATGACACTATTAGCACCAGACAGAATGCGTGGCCAAGTTATGGGGCTGTGGTTCTGTGCAAGTTCTTTAGGCAACTTGGCTGCGGGCTTGATTGGCGGGCATGTTAAAGCCGATCAACTAGAGTTATTACCTACTCTGTTTGCCCGTTGCACTATCGGCCTACTCATTTGTGCTGCGGTGCTTGCGTTACTAATTATCCCTGTTCGTAAAATGCTTAACTCTGTAAAAACAGAAGAGAGTGCAGCATAAACCAAAAATGATAGCGCTTTAAGCGCTGTCTTATCTTTCTGATAAAGGGCCCGTAAGCCCTTTATCAGATACTTTCTCTCTCTTTTCTTTTTCCATCCCTCTCTTTCTTAAATTAGTCACAGAAGCCTGCCCTAAATTGCGCTAAGCTAGCGTTAAACCATATTTCTATGAATAGAGGCAAAACACATGATTATTTTTGTGACAGGAGCAACATCTGGTTTTGGTGAGGCGATTGCCCGTAAATTCATTACCCACGGACACCACGTTATCGCCACCGGCCGCCGTTTAGACAAATTAATGTCATTAAAGGCGCAGCTTGGCGACCTCTTCTTCCCACTCCAACTTGATGTCCGCAATCGTGCAGCCATTAAAGATGCGGTTGATGCACTACCTAATGCACTGAAACAGGTTGATATCTTGGTTAATAATGCAGGATTAGCGCTTGGGTTAGAGCCAGCTCATCAAGCCAATGAGGATGATTGGGAAACCATGATTGATACCAACACCAAGGGGGTAATCAACATGACACGTGCTCTTCTTCCACATATGGTCGAGCGTGACAAAGGCCATATCGTCAATATCGGTTCTACTGCCGCTAACTGGCCTTATGCCGGTGGCAACGTTTATGGTGCAACGAAAGCTTTCGTAAAACAGTTCTCATTAGGCCTGCGAGCGGATCTTCATGGTACACGTATTCGAGTAACTGATATCGAGCCAGGGTTAGTGGGTGGAACAGAGTTTTCATCTGTTCGCTTTAAAGGAAATGAGGATCGAGTTAACAAAACCTACCAGAATGCTGATGCATTAACAGCCGATGATATTGCTGAAGCTGTGTACTGGGTCTCGACACTGCCTGCTCATGTTAATATTAATACGATGGAGATGATGCCAGTCAGTCAGAGCTTTGCACCGCTTTCCGTATTTCGTCGACAAGACAGCTGATTATATATTCAGCACACCTCAGTTGCAGGAATGTGCATATTCCTGCAGCCTCCATTATTTAGAACCTAATTAAGTGATGAAGATTAATGCTGATACTTTCGTGTAGATAAAGTAATAAGATGGCATTAATGCATTGATTTTAAATAGAAATTATTCTTATTAGAATCGATAGTAGCAATACCGACACCTCTGCCTTTAACTCTTTATTGATATATATACCTCATAAAATATCTACGATGGAATTTACATCTCAATATTAACGCAGTGCTTTTGTAGATTAGTGTACTAACCATATCCCATCATAGGACTTAAATTATTTTTATATTGATAGCAGAGATGAAAATAGATTAAATCATCACAGCAACATTCATCATCAATGATCTAACATGAGGTTAAATTTAAAGAAATTACCTTATCTGAAACGGGAAGAAAATCGCTGCAGAGGATCTGTACCCTAGTCCAAACTGAGAAAAGTGATTAATAAATATGGACATGCAAATGGAATGTAAAAAAAGATCCTATCACTTCTCGGTTTAGTCTTCCTCAGTATTGTTCAAATATGGTGAGGCTAATTACCACACCATATTTGATAGCTACTCGTCTTCCTCTTCTGAGACATCCTCAAAGGGGACACGAGTTTCATCATCATCTTCATCGTCAAATGAAACATTAATACTCTCTCCTTTGTGTGTTGCCCGAATCTCTTCGGCAACGAGCATAATGGCTTGACCACTACTCATCCCTTCCGCCATCAACTCGTGGATTCGGTCAGCGGCAAGCTGCTGTTCTTCGTGAGATAATGCTGGCATACCTGCAGACATGGCGTAATTCCTATGAATAAAGAGGTGGGGTATCGGAACGCATTATGGATCAATTATCTTCATTACCCAACAGACAAATCCCCGCAGGAAAGCTACACTTCCCGTTGGTATATATACCGACGTTTCTTTTGATATCACTGATTTATGAGTAGCGCCTTGAAATCTAAAACATCCCCAGAACCTAATAGCACTATTTTGGCAACCCACTCTCTCGATTATCACGCTCATGTGTTGCTTGATACCTTTGCTCCCCTGTCTCATCAGCCTTGGGCAATGCTTCTGCATTCGGCATCATGCGTACATATTCATAGCCGTTTCGATATTTTGGTGGCTGACCCTATTGCTACGTTAACAACACAAGGGGAGATAACCTATCTCAACACGCCCGACGGCACGAAGAGCTCCCTTGATGAGCCTCTCTCTCTGCTTCAAGATATGATCGAGAGCCATTTACCCCAGCTACCCACCTGTGAACACTTCCCCTTTCAGGGCGGTGCACTGGGAATGTTTAGCTACGATTTAGGTCGTCGATTTGAACAACTACCTCGCATATCTGAGCAAGATATCTCTTCTCCCGATATGGCTGTAGGCTTATATGATTGGGCGTTGATTGCGGACCACCAGCAGCAAACATTAACGTTGATATGTCTAAACGATATTGAAAAGCGGCTACAGTGGCTGGAAGAGAATCTGTTATCAGCCAAACCATCCATCCCTTTTAAGCTTGAGGCTCACTGGCGTGCCAATATTAGCCGTGCATCTTATGGTGAAAAATTTGAGACAATACAGCGCTACTTACAAAGCGGTGACTGTTATCAAATTAATCTGACCCAACGTTTTCAAGCCCCTTATTCAGGTGATGAATGGCTGGCATTTGTCGCTTTAACTCACGCTAACTCAGCACCCTTTTCAGCTTTTATACGTTTACCGGAAAGTACCATTCTCAGCGTTTCACCAGAACGTTTCATCTTGCTACAGGATGGACAAGTACAAACCCGCCCGATAAAAGGCACTCGACCCCGCTATTCTGACCCCAAACGTGATAAGCAGGAGGCAGAAGCGCTTGCCAGCTCATTGAAAGATAAAGCAGAAAACCTGATGATCGTCGATCTACTCCGCAATGATATCGGTCGTATCGCAGAACCCGGCAGCGTTAAAGTCCCAGAATTGTTTGCGGTAGAGCCTTTCCCTGCGGTCCACCATCTGGTCAGTACTGTTACAGCGAAACTTCCCCCCACGAAGAATGCAACAGATCTGCTGAGAGCCTGTTTCCCCGGAGGTTCAATTACTGGAGCACCGAAAATCAGAGCTATGGAGATCATCGAAGAGTTAGAGCCTCAGAGAAGAAACATCTATTGCGGCAGTATTGGTTATATTAGCTGCTGTGGAAATATGGATACCAGCATCACCATCAGGACACTACTGGCAGAAAAGGGAAAAATTTACTGCTGGGCTGGCGGTGGGATCGTCGCAGACAGTGAAGTCGATGCAGAATATAAAGAAACATTAGACAAAGTGTCCCGTATTTTGCCCCAGCTAGGCGAGTTCATCGTGGAGTAAATGGTCGTGAATAGACTTGATTTAGAGATGTTTATTAGCCGATTTCAGCTTCAGTGCCCGCCACAAAGTAGGCCCGTTCAGAATACCCGCCAAGCTGCCGTATTGATCCCTATTGTTTGCCGCCCGAAACCGACGCTACTATTAACTCGCCGCGCCATGCATATGAGAAAACATGCAGGGCAAATTGCCTTTCCCGGTGGCGCAGCAGAGCTTGGCGATGCCTCTTTGGTTGCCACTGCGTTGCGTGAAGCAGAGGAGGAAATTGCCCTCCCACATGGCTGTGTGAATGTTATTGGGCAATTAGCATCTATTGATAGTATCAGCGGGTTTAATGTGACGCCGATCTTGGGGCTGATTCCCCCCGATGTCGTTTTTTCCCCTAATAAGGATGAAGTAGATGATCTTTTTGAAATGCCTCTACAAGAAGCATTGACGCTTTCACGTTATTATTCACTCGATATTCAACGTAAGAGCAGCCGTCATCGCATCTATCTTTCATGGTATCGAGGCCACTTTATTTGGGGACTAACTGCAGCAGTGATATACCGGCTCGCCAAGCAAACCTCCGTCTTAGACATGCCTTATACTACCTATTTATGATTAATTAGCATCTAACCTTTAGATACCAAACAATATTAGTGAAATATACCGTTTTCAATGCATATACACATGAATTACCAGATAAATAAAAACCTTATTTTACATTATGTTATTTAAGATGATTGACTATTATTAGCAGGAAGCTATAAAAATTACCCAGGCACCCTATTAATTAATGAATTGTTTAGTGAGATAGATCACAAATACTGCCTTTCCTATAGAGTACTCATCAATAAAGCGATCTTCGTCAACGATTCACTTTGATTATTTTTCTATATTCCCGCCAAATTTTACATATTTACTCTATAAAAAATGGATTATGCCGTATGAAATCTCAATCAAATGCGATACCACTAGAGCAATCCACTATGAAGCGGTGGTCTAAATTTGATACATCGTGGGTCATGGGGCTTTTTGGTACCGCGGTCGGTGCAGGTGTTCTCTTTCTACCGATCAATGCTGGGATGGGGGGTTTTTGGCCTCTGGTCTTTATTGCGATTATTATCGGACCAATGACTTATCTCGCTCACCAAGGACTGTGCCGCTTTGTTCTCTCATCCTCCAAACCAGGCAGTGATGTGACTGAAGTGGTTGAAGAGCATTTTGGCAAAACAGCAGGTATGCTCATTACCCTGCTCTACTTCTTCGCTATCTATCCTATTTTACTTATTTACGGCGTAGGCATAACCAATACCGTCGACTCTTTCATTGTTAATCAGTTGCAATTACCTTCACCAAACAGAGCACTCCTTTCTATTGTGCTCATCGTTGCCATGATGTCTGTCATGTTAGTTGGTGAGAAGCTTATGCTGAAAGTCACTGAGTGGCTGGTATACCCACTTAGCGGTATTCTCCTCATTCTATCTGTGTTTCTTATTCCAGAATGGAACACGTCAATGCTGAGTGAGTTCCCTAGTGCAATGGATTTCACCTCAACCATTTGGTTAACGATCCCTGTCTTGGTGTTTTCTTTTAACCACTCTCCTGCTATTTCATCTTTTGCCCTGTCTCAGCAACGTGAATATGGCGCAAGCGAAGCAGAAATCTATGCAAGCAGGACGTTGAAGAGAACATCAACGCTGTTAATGGCCTTTGTAATGCTGTTCGTTTTTAGCTGCGTATTGAGCCTGACGCCAGCAGACTTGCAACAGGCGAAAATAGAGAACATCTCTATTCTCTCTTATCTGGCAAACAAATTTGAAAGCCCTTATATCTCTTATCTCGGCCCATTGATTGCTTTCTTAGCGATTGGCAGCTCTTTCTTTGGTCACTACCTTGGTGCTCGCGAAGGGCTACACGGGCTAGTAGTGAAAATTTCTCGTGGGGCCAACTTACCAATAAATAACAATATTATTGGAAAATCTATTGCCCTGTTCTTTCTTGTTACTCTATGGGTGGTTGCGACCTTAAACCCAAGTGTTCTCGATATGATCGAATCGCTGGGTGGCCCTATCATTGCGATGATCCTATTTATTATGCCGATGTATGCCATCCGCAAAATTCCAGCCATGCAAAAATATCGAGGTAAGTTTGGTAATGTGTTTGTGACGATTATGGGCTTGATTGCTATCTCTTCTACTATCTACAAACTCTGTCTCTCTTTTTAATTTAAAACGAAGGTGTATAGCCGAATAACCTAGGCTATACACCATTTAATAGTTTCACACTCTGGGTATTTTTTGAGGGAAACAACATGCTTTTTCTTCGTGATAAAACTATAATTTGGCATAAGTATTTTTTATGCAAAAAAGCTTGTTGTTACCTTTAACCAGCAGCATATCCTCCAAATTATCACTATCGTTTCTAAAGTGACATTCTGAGGCAGCGCCTCAGAACATATCCAGTTTTAAGGAGTTTCGCGTGATCAGCGTTTTTGACATGTTCAAAATCGGTATCGGCCCATCTAGCTCTCACACGGTTGGGCCAATGAAAGCAGGTAAGTTATTTATTGATGACCTTATCAATAAAAACCTGCTCTCCTCTATTACCCGCATTGCTGTTGATGTTTACGGCTCACTCTCCTTAACAGGAAAAGGCCACCATACTGATATCGCTATTATTATGGGCTTAGCTGGAAATATGCCAGATACCGTAGATATAGACGCTATCCCGAGTTTTATCCGTGACGTTGAAGAGCGTCAGCGCCTATTACTCGCGCAAGGGCAACATGAAGTCGATTTTCCTCGCGATGGCGGTATGGTATTTAGCAACGATAACCTTCCTTTGCATGAAAATGGCATGACGATTCATGCTTTTTCAGGGAATAAAGAGGTTTACAGCAATACGTATTACTCTATCGGCGGTGGGTTTATCGTCGATGAAGAACACTTCGGCAAAGAAGAGGAGCAGACAGTTTCTGTCCCTTATCCTTATCGCTCTGCGTCGGATTTGCTCGAACACTGCAAAACCAGCGGGCTTTCTCTCTCTGGCCTTGTCATGCAGAACGAATTAGCTCTGCATAGCAAAGAGGAAATTGAAAAATACTTTGCCGATGTATGGCAAACAATGAAAGCCTGTATTGACCGAGGCATTAACACAGAAGGTGTTCTCCCTGGCCCTCTGCGTGTTCCGCGCCGCGCCGCAGCACTACGCCGCATGCTGGTCTCAAGCAATAAAAATAACACTGACCCAATGGCTGTGATTGATTGGGTAAATATGTTTGCTCTTGCCGTTAACGAAGAAAATGCGGCCGGAGGGAGAGTCGTAACGGCGCCAACAAATGGGGCTTGTGGCATTGTCCCTGCGGTTCTTGCTTATTACGACCAGTTTATTGCCTCTGTCAGCCCAGATATCTATATTCGCTACTTCATGGCCTCTGGCGTTATTGGCTCCCTGTATAAAATGAATGCGTCTATTTCCGGTGCAGAAGTGGGTTGCCAAGGTGAAGTCGGGGTGGCCTGTTCAATGGCTGCGGCTGGCCTAACAGAGATCCTTGGTGGTAGCCCTGAGTGTGTTTGTGTCGCAGCAGAAATTGGGATGGAACACAATCTAGGGCTAACCTGTGACCCTGTTGCAGGGCAGGTTCAAGTTCCTTGTATCGAACGTAATGCTATTGCTTCAGTTAAGGCTATCAATGCCTCACGTATGGCTCTACGCCGCACTAGCGACCCAAGTGTCTCTCTCGATAAAGTGATTGAGACAATGTATGAAACGGGCAAAGATATGAATGCTAAATACCGTGAAACTTCTCGCGGTGGCTTAGCGATAAAAATACAGTGTGATTAAAACGATAGTTTGAAGGCTATTTGGCGTTGTAGCTGATATTGCAGCGCCAAATCCCCCCATATCAACACACTGCTCCTGTTTAGATGTCCCCTTATCTAAATGCCAATCACTGTCATGATTCAGACACATTTTTCCTTTAAAATTGGTGCAAAACGTAATAGGACGATTTGTCATGGCGCTTGCCCTCTTTGATCTTGATGAAACCTTGATTGCCGGAGACTGTTCCAGCCTATGGCTCAATTGGTTAATCCAGCGCGGTATTGCACCACTCGCCTTGCGAGAACAGGAACGGGCATTAATGGAAGAGTATGCCAAGGGCAGCATGTCGATGTCTGCTTACATTGAACTAACACTAAAGCCGTTATTAACGCACTCCATCATCTCGACCAATGTTTGGATCAATGAGTTTATCGAGCAATCTATTGCGCCCGTACTCTATCCGCAAGCAAGAGAAAAACTGAGCTGGCATCAACAGCGTGGTGATGTGGTAGTGATTATTTCTGCTTCCGCAGAAAACTTAGTCCGCCCTATCGCGGCTTATCTCGGGGTTAAGCACGCCATCGCGATTCTGCTAGAGACCGAAGGAGATTATTACACAGGAAAGCCTTATGGCACTTTCAGCTATCAACAAGGCAAGGTGACCCGTGTACAACAGTGGCTGGCACAACACCCCGATATTTCACTTTCAGGCAGTTATGCATACAGTGACTCAATTAACGATCTTCCTTTACTCGAATTAGCCGAACATGCCATTGCAGTCAATCCTGATGACCGGCTTAAACCTCATGCGCAGGCAAAAGGATGGCCCTGTATAAACTGGTCAGTTAAGATATAAAAAAACGCGCTTAGATAATCTCTAAGCGCGTTTTATCGCCAGACAACAAACAGATTAGTCTTCGCTCTCTTCCTTCATATCATCCGTGCTAATACGAGTAATTCTGACTAGCTCAATACGGTAATCGGCGATCTCCAGCACTTCGAATCTGAAACCATCTATTTCGATAATTTCACCCGCAGTAGGCAGCTTTTCACTATGTGACAGCAAAAGACCGGCTAACGATGCATAGTTTGCTACTGGATTAACTAGGTTATAGCTATCGAGCTCTTGTTCTAGTGCGTGCAGATCTGTCCCACCTTTGACCAACCAACCGTCACCTTCACTGATAATGTCTGGGGTTTCATCTTCATCAGGAAACTCCCCGGCAATGGCTTCTAGCACATCCAATGGCGTCACTACCCCTTGGATAGAACCAAACTCATCGCTGACCATCACCAAACGCCCTTTCGCATGGCGTAGAACATCTAGCAGATTAATCACATCCATGCTTTCAGCAACGATGACCGGCGGTGATTCTGCGGCGATCTCAGTGAAAGAACGCTCATCTTCTAAGGCGATAAGAACATCTTTTGCCCGCATCACACCAATCACATCATCTAATGAATCCATGCAAATAGGGAATAAGCTATGCGGCGTCTCTAATAACAATTCGCGGATTTCATCGGATGAGCTGTGGCAATTGATCCAAGAAATATCATTACGCGGTGTCATAATCGTTCTTAACGTTCGTGAGGCTAGCGTTAGTACACCGCTGATCATGTAACGTTCCTCTGCCGCAAAGGTCTGCTCAGAGGTGTCAGTTTCAGCTATTTTCTCATCGCTGCCCTGCTTATTACGCCCCCCCATCATGCGCATTATTGTCTCTGCGGTACGCTCACGCAGTGGACGACGTTGTTCATGTTTGACGAAGTTACGGTGTGCAATCTGGTTAAATAGCTCAATAAGGATGGAGAAACCAATCGCAGCATATAAATAGCCTTTCGGTAAATGGAACCCAAATCCTTCAGCCACCAAGCTTAAGCCAATCATCAGTAAGAAGCTCAAGCAAAGCACGACCACTGTAGGGTGAGTATTAACGAAGTTGGTTAGCGCCTTAGAGGCAAGCAGCATGACGCCCATCGCGATAATGACTGCCGCGATCATAATCCATAGATTATTGACCATGCCTATCGCCGTAATGACGGAGTCCAAAGAGAACACCGCATCTAATACGACAATTTGAGTAACAACGATCCAAAACCCGGCATGTGCCTTACCGTTGCTGCCACTGGATATATGCCCTTCGAGTCGTTCATGTAGCTCTGTGGTAGCTTTAAATAGTAGAAATAGCCCCCCAAGCAACATAATTAACTCTCTGCCCGAGAATCCAAATCCCCAAACACTAAACAGAGGCTTTGTTAGCGTAACGACCCATGAAATCGTCGCGAGCATGATTAAACGCATCACTAATGCGAGAGTTAATCCCAGAATACGCGCTTTATCGCGCTCTTTCGGCGGAAGTTTTTCTGCCAAAATCGCAATAAAAACTAAGTTATCAATACCCAGTACAATTTCAAGGACAATTAACGTGACTAATCCGATCCAAATAGAGGGATCCATTAAAAATTCCATCTATAGACTCCGAATAAGTGAATAGCGGTGAGATAAAAAATAATGGCAAAAAGCTGCCTTTATGAAGCCAATAAGCTGCATAAGAAAATGATCGCGTGGGTAATAGTGAACAGAAAAACGATGTGAGTGACTTCGGTGACAGTCCATATAGAGGCTAGAGCCTTTAACTCCTTATTAACGATTAAGGCGGCTATCCTATCAGGAAAATGTGCGCTCGAATAGATGCTCAAATATTGGATTTAAGCGCAAAACCACTCATTTAATAAGTTTTTATTGGCAATAAATTAGCAATCAAGAATATAAATAGTTATCAATATCATATAATAAGACAAAAATTAATCGCTTGATATTCATTTCACTGCGATGTTAGCATAACACCGTCATTGGGGAGTAGCCGGTCTCTGTTATTGATACCACTTATCGACACAAGTTTATCAATATGAAATGCAGAGGCGCTCGTATCAACATACTCGGTAGAATTCTTGTGTTCACCGTGGTGCGGGCAACCGAAAGGTAGGCGAGACCATAGACACGTTTTTTTGCTGCATGGTTGGGGGCAAGTTGAACGTGTATATGGATCTACCCACCCCGAGGCTTTAATGATGAATCTTTCTGCAACACTTATTCTCGCTTTTGGCATGTCTATGGACGCCTTTGCCGCATCAATTGGTAAAGGAGCCGCTCTAAAAAACCCCCACATTCGTGAAGCATTCCGTACCGGATTAATCTTTGGTTCTATTGAAGCAATTACGCCAATTATCGGCTGGGCTTTAGGTCTTGCCGCGAGCCAATATATTATTCAGTGGGACCATTGGGTCGCTTTCAGTCTATTGACTGTTTTAGGCGGAATGATGATTTTTGAAGGCTATAAAGCCCCTGAAGAAAAAGAAGAGCAACAGCAAAACCACCGTCACTCATTTTGGGTTTTAGCCACAACAGCAGTAGCAACCAGTTTAGATGCGATGGCGGTTGGCGTAACGCTCGCTTTTTTACAGGTGAACATCGTGCATACAGCAATGGCTATCGGCCTTGCCACCATGCTCATGGTAACGATAGGGATGCTGCTAGGGCGTTATATTGGCCCACTGTTGGGCAAACGCGCAGAAATCCTCGGCGGAGTCATGCTGATTGGTATCGGTTTTAATATCCTTGCAGAGCATCTAGGCTATCTATCTTAACTGTCTAATCACGCTGATAAAGCCGGACCAAGAAATCGGTCTCACATTCAAAACTGTCTTCTAACAACAGCTTTGCCTTTACTTCAGGCGATGCCCGCCAAGCAAACGGGGTCATTTGGAGTAAATTAAACGCCTGCGCGCCTTCTAGCTTCATCATATACGCGAGTTTTTGTTCTTTACGTTGCGTAAATCCAGGGATGGCCTCTTCCGAATAAAGATGTGGCTCAGCGTGTTCATAAACACTCTCTTTCAGTTGGTAGAGATGCCTTGGCCCAGGGGCTACCGTCAACACAAACCCACCCGATTTGACCGTTCTCGCTAGTTCTTCATTCTTGCATGGAGCATAAATTCGCAAAATACCATCAAGAGAGCCATCACTGAAAGGCAACCGATGACTGGAGGCGACGCAAAATTCAACCTGACGGTAGCGTTTTGCCGCATACCTAACGGCAACCTTGGCAATATCTAGACCATAAATAGCGATACGGCGCTGCTGCTGTAGCTGTTTTGCGACCGCAGCAGTGTAATAACCTTCACCACACCCAATATCTAGACATGCTTGGGCATCTAAAGAGAGATGGTCATTCAAACACTGGCTGACTTCATCACGAAGAGGCTGATAATAGCCGTTATCCAAGAACTCTCGCCTTGCCTGCATCATCTCCACGCTATCACCCGGCTGTTTCGAGTGTTTATGCTGAACGGGCATGAGGTTGATATACCCCTCTTTTGCCAAATCGAAATGGTGATTGTTATGACAATACCACTCTCGTTCCAAACGCATTAAGGGCTGGTGACATAAAGGACATTGATAAGACATGGTTTCGAGCCTGAGGAAATGAGAGCGATGAGTCTAAAGAAGGCATCTGGGGGATGCAAGGTGCGCTGAACGCTTATTGATAGATAAACCACCGTCATACCCTAAGATACAACGGTGGATAGAGCTAAGCTTGCATCCACTATATCTAATCAGCGAGAGGCCGTATAAACGGAATTCACTTTGAATAAATAGCGAGGTGCTTGTGGTGCAGGATGTTTTGTTTGAACATGCTGATAAAAATCTTCCGGCGACATACGGTTAATCTTGGCAATCGCAGTACTTCTATCTTTATCGAATGTTCTTAATAACGCACCAGCTCCATTTGCATAAGCAACAATCATCGCATAACGCATCGTTTTAGGGTCACGAATGCCTGACAGGTGCTGATTGCGTAGAATGCTCAAATATGCGGTACCTATATCGATATTTGTCTTAGGATCCATCAATTCACTACGTGATGGCTCACCGTGCTGCCCTTTCAGCCGATAAACATCTTTACCCGATGTACTCGACTTGATTTGCATTAGACCAATAGCATTTGATTTACTGACCGCGGTCGGATTAAAACTAGACTCAACTTCAATAATCGATCTCACCAATGCTTCATCTACGCCATAGCGTGCTGATGCAGGACGAACATAATTTGCGAACTGATAATGATTTGTTTCTTCTTTTTTCTGAACAGAAGAACTCGTCTTAAATACGAAGTTCGGTAGTTTGGGATTAGGCTTTGGGGCTTTTGTCGAAGAACAACCAGCCAATATGACAGCTATCCCTAAAACAGCGATTCTTATTCTTATCAACTTCTCATTCCTCATACACTGGTATTTCTGCATCTAATTTAGGTTATTTATATTCAGTTTTTCAACACAATAAACATAAAATGCACAAAGCGAATTGAAACAAATATCGACAAAACATTCATTCCTTTTATTTTCAACTGGTTATCGTTTTATTTCTTTATGATAAACCTTGATTCTATACACCTTACTTTCTGCGCATAAATAAACCACCGTTAGGTGGTTTATTTATTGTAGCGCTATCACATACTTTAATAATTAAATCTTACACCCTTCACAATCGTCCTCATCTAGAACAATATCGGGTACTTCGTGTGCTTTCTTTAGCACTTTGTCTTCTACCTTAGCTAATTCTGAATCAATGTCAAAATCAAAAATATCGTCACTCATCTTCAGTATCCCGTGTGAATCTGTAAGCTAACATTATAAGCCATGGTTACTACATTATGTACAGAGCAAGTTTACTTCACGACAGCAGTCCGCTGTTTTACCTATAAACGAAACAGTACCCATTCTACTTGTGTGTCTAATTGCGCTTCATTACCTATTGCCCTAACTCGGATTTTTGTCACTCTGTCCTCATATTTAGCAATAGCAAGGGACAGGTCATGAGCGGAAAATAGGTTAGTCACTTTTTCTACAGAGATGGGTTCGAGGGGTTTAAATATCAGATCACTAAAATGAATGGGGCCAGGACAACCGTGGTAGAGGCTTCTTCTCCCTTTTACAAATCCCTCTAAATCACCTTTAACCACACCGCACACACGCCATTCGCTAAAAAATAGTTCTGCGTTTGTTTCCATTATCCGTTTGTCCTTATGTCACACCGTCACTTGTTTCCTTATATCATCACAAACCGATATATTCTGTGTCTAATACACAAAGAGTGACTCAGATATTCTTTACTTTGATGCATTAATAAATGCATATTTTTAATGCCTGTCATAATGACAAACAATATAGAAGAAACAATCCATATTAGCGCTAACGCTTTATGTTACTTTACCCCACTAAGCCACTTTTCGATATGCATACATTACGTTAAACCCCAAAAAGGAATTTTATTATTTCACTGAAAAATAAAATATTTACATTGCCTATCATTGCTGCACAACCTCTTACTTTCGCATCTGCCGCATTCCAAAATGACGGATCGAAAAACCGATCCAAACTACGGTACAATCTCAAGTTTTAGCAGTGACTGCCGTTGCAAAAGCCCGAAATAGAGAAGACGGTATTCATATTGCATTAGAGTGATTTACAGCTAGTGATGGTACAATTAATAAGCAAGAATACATGTTTCAGGATAAAACTGGTTCTATCAAAATTGAAGTAAACGACAATAGATGGCGTAATCAGAACGTAACACCTAGCACTAAAATCCGTATTTTAGGTGAAGTTGTCCAAAACAGAGCAATGGGTACAACTGAGATTAAAGTGAGAGAATTAACTATCATTCAAAATGATGGAACTTCATCCAAGAACTGATTTCAAATGAGGTATTCCATCATCTAAAACATGGTCCAAGAATGGGTCATGTAGCAACACCAACAATAATAACGACAGACTTAAAACTCAAATGAAGTCATTTACCAAAACAATTCATTCATATAAATAAACATCTAAACTTAAATAATCATTACAGTAGCTCCATTATTTATTCACAATTATGAGAAATAATCACTTCATCAAACAGACATAACGTATGTACAAATGAGGTAAACAAAAATGAAAAACTCCACGACCAAACTTGGCATAGCCCTAATAGCCGTGTGTTTTTTAGCATCAAACGTCTCTTACGCAAATAACGGGCGTCAGTCCCAAAATCAACAACAGACCCATAACAAAAATAATTCCTCACAAAATAATCACAACAAGAATAACCACGAAAAAAATAGCCACAACAATAATAAAGATAACAATCGCGGCAAAAATAAACCTTCTAGACAAAATAACCATAATCAATCTCAGAAACACGCCTACAAAGAACGCGATCGCTTCGCATGGAATGGACAAGACTTCAGAAAAGGTCATGCTGCACCAGAAAATTTCAGGGGTAACGGATATAAAATCAACGATTGGAGAGAACGTGGTTTAAGACAACCCCCTTCTGGCTATCACTGGTCACATATCAATGGCAATTATGTTCTGTTAGCCGCGGCAACAGGGGTGATTGCAGCGATTGTTTATGAAGGGATGCAGTAGGTTTTAATATGCCTTCGCTCAGGCTTATGCTGGTAGTTACTGCAATTTGTATGTACATACTGGAGCATCTCGTTTGCTGCTCCAGTAAAGGGCAAGGATGCTTCTATAAATATCTCTATTTTCGATCCTCTGTTCTACTGAGCCTATAAATCAATTCCTGTCTTCTTTTCTCAAAATTATGTGTATCGCACATGTTTAGATCTATCTTTTCATCTAATTTAGCCTTTGTATATTCCAAAAAGTAGCTAGCACTCTTAATTTTACTCACTCTATTCAGAGCATCTATCATCCCTTTTTCATTATACTTTGGGCATCCGGTATACCAATAGTCACTTTGGAGGTAGCCCAAGATATAGCGAGCAGAAAAACATAAAAAATGAGGCTATATCTCATATGACTACCTAAAGTAGTTGAGTTACTAAATAGCTGCGCCGAATAGTAGATCACTTAAAGGGAACTCAGCCCGGATTGTGCGATCTGATCAATCGCCAAACATCACAAACCACCAACCGGACTGAGCAATGCCGACCATAGCACCCATCCCCCGAAATGAACGTCGTCAGATGCAGAAAATTATCCATAAAACACCCGATAAAAACCATGCCCGCAGGCTCATGGCTCTGCTGATGTTGCATCGGGGAGAACGCGTCAGCGACGTCGCCAGAACGCTCTGCTGCGCCCGCTCATCCATCGGTCGCTGAATTAACTGGTTTACTCTATCGGGCGTTGAAGGCCTGAAATCTTTGCCTGCCGGACGTTCCCGCCGCTGGCCCTTTGAGCATATCTGCACGTTGTTACGTAAACTGATAAAACATTCTCCCGGTGATTTTGGTTATCAGCGCTCGCGCTGGAGCACAGAACTTCTGGCGATAAAAATCAATGAGATAACAGGATGTCCGCTGCATGCGGGAACCCTTCGTCGCTGGTTGCCCATCGCCGGATAGTATGGCGCAGGGCGGCTCCGACGCTGTGTATCCGTGATCCGCATAAAGATGAAAAGATGGCCAAAATCCATAAAGCGCTGAACGAATGCAGCGCAGAGCCTCCGGTCTTTTATGAGGATGAGGTCGATATCCATCTCAATCCCAAAATCGGTGCGGACTGGCAGCTGCGCGGGCATCAGAAACGTGTGGTCACGCCGGGGCAGAATGAAAAATATTATCTGGCCAGGGCGTTGCACAGCGGCACAGGAAAGGTCAGTTACGTGGGAGGCAACAGCAAAAGTTCGGTACTGTTTATCAGCCTGCTGAAACACCTTAAGGCCACGTACAGACGGGCAAAAACTATCACGCTTATCGTGGATAACGACATCATCCACAAGAGCCAGGAAACCCAGCGCTGGCTGAAAGCGAACCCGAAGTTCATGGTCATTTATCAACCAGTTTACTCGCCGAGGGTGAATCATGTTGAGCTGCTATGGCAGGCGCTACACGACACAATAACCCGGAACCATCAGTGCCGGAGAATGTGGCAACTGCTGAGAAAGGTTCACCATTTTATGGAAACAGTCAGCCTATTCCCCGGAGGGAGACATAGTCAGGCAAAAGTGTAGCGGTATTCGGCGCAGCTATTTAGAATAATATCAATTCGTAATATCTAATTGCACATAAAAATAAGAGCAACTCGCTACTCTTATTAGATAGCTCTCACTGCCATTTTATTAAGTTCAGACTAATAATATGAATACTCTCTACCTATGGCTTTATTTACCAATTTTTGTATCTTTTGATGACCAGAAAGCTCATCTTGGCTATAGTAGAAATTTTCACTGTTCAGAAACCTATAGGCATAGGAAAAAGTTACACTAATAAGCATGGTTAATTCATTTATGAAATATAGAGCAGACATTGATGGGATCAGGGCTATAGCTGTCATCATGGTATTAGCATTCCATGCTGATATTTCATTATTCTCATCAGGATTCATTGGTGTAGATATATTCTTCGTTATCTCTGGCTTTCTAATTGGTCTGATAGTTAATGAAAAAATCAATCAAGGTAGCTTTTCATTAACCTCTTTTTATGTAAGTCGATTTTGGCGTCTGCAGCCAGCTCTGATAAGTGTTTTAATTTTCACTTTAATTACCACATCTATTCTATATCTTCCTGACGACTATACAGAATCTATAAAAAGTGCTCGCCATGCTTTACTTTTCATAGCAAATCAATATTTTGCTAAAATTACGAGTAGTTATGCCGCGCCAGAATCTGATTGGATGCCATTACTGCATACTTGGTCATTAGGAATAGAATGGCAATTCTATTTTTTATTTCCAGCTATTTTCCTTTTAATTAAAAAAATCACATCAAGCAAAAATATTAATTATGTGCTTTTTTTATTGCTTATAATATTTACAGCACTTGCTATAACATCATCCAACTACAACCCAGATAAAAACTATTACTCTTTTACCTCTAGGGTCTTTGAGTTGTTACTCGGTGTGATTTTGGCCGTTAATATCCATAGACTTCCTATATTGAAACCATCAATTGCCTCTTTGCTGGGAGTTAGTGCTTTAGCCATCTTATTCTATCAGTCTATGATGGATGGAATCTTACCTGGCTACCCTAATGGTTATGCAGTTATTACGTGTATTGCAACAATAACACTTATTTTCATTGGCCGAAGCCATAACTTAGCAAGTAGTTCCCTATCAATAAAACCCGTTGTTTTTATTGGAAAAATATCATATTCATTGTATTTATGGCATTGGCCTATTCTAGCTATCAGTAAATACATGGGGTGGAATAGTAACTCGTTATTTACATCCATATCCTTATTGCTAACAATTTTATTGTCAATATTGTCATACTATTTAATTGAAAACAGATATCGCAGGACGCCTTTTGGTATTAAAAAAACTGTAGGTTATCTAGTTATTCTTCCATTAGCTATTATCTTAATTTTTGAGCCAGTCAATTCAAAAAATCAGGGGTTCCCTGGACGTTTTGGCCAAAAATTCTCTCATATTGAGTCAATACTAAATCAATACCAAGCATTAGCTAAAGCTAGAACAAAGTGTATTGATTATGATTGGAGTATCAGAGGATGGAATGAACAAGAGTGTCTACTTGGCGCACAAAATAAAAAAATCAATGCATTAATGATAGGCGATTCTTTTTCTAATCACAGTTGGGGATTTATTGATGTATTGGCTCGTGATGCAGGAATACGTGTTCAAGCTCAAAGCACCGCACTATGTTTAGTACTGCCTAATATTTACCAATATGACTTTGGTGAGCACAAAAATGATGTCTATCAACTCTGTTTTAATAACACTAAGAAGTACTACGACAGAATTAAAGAGAACCATTACCAATACGTCATTTTAGGCGAGGTTTGGGAGAAATATTCTCGTGTTAAAATCATTAATCAAAAAGGTGATAAAGTTTCACCAGAGCTAACAAACGCTAGGCTTGAGACTGAGCTACATAATGCAGTGAAAAAAATTATTTCTAGTGGGGCAAGGCCTGTATTTATTAAGACCCCCTATGCCATGCCAGCAAAATACTTAACGTGCTTTTATGAAGCAGTGAAGACTCGAAACTATAACTCTACTAATATATGTGATAAAAACATATGGAACGGTTCAGATCAATCTTGGTTTTCGCTGAAAATAGATGAAATTAAAAAACAATACCCACAAACCATTGTTATCGACCCCAAAAGTGCTCAATGCAATAACCAAAGTTGCTTAACGGATATAGACGGTATTCCTGTTTATCGTGATGCTGGTCATCTCACTGATTATGCATCTTACTATTTTGGTGAGAAATATCTGAAAGAATTAGGAAATCCGTTTAGATGATGATATGTGTCTACCCAGATCAATCAGAATAAATTGACCTAGCAAAGCGATACTCTGATTTATTCTATGTCCTTCTAAAAAGGGATATTTTGATAAAAATTCGAATACTAATAATAACAAAACGGGAGCCATAAGCTCCCGTCATCATTTTGCATCTACAACAGATTACATGTTTTCGATGATGTCTTTACCAAATTCGCTACATTTCCGTAGCTTAGCGCCTTCCATTAAACGTTCAAAGTCGTAGGTGACGGTTTTATTTTTAATCGCACCTTCCATACCTTTAATGATTAAATCAGCCGCTTCGAACCAGCCCATATGTCGTAACATCATCTCTGCAGAGAGAATGATAGAACCAGGGTTTACTTTGTCCTGTCCCGCATACTTCGGTGCAGTACCGTGAGTTGCTTCAAACAGAGCACAGTCGCTACCAATGTTAGCGCCCGGTGCAATACCGATACCACCAACCTGAGCTGCCAGTGCGTCAGAGATGTAGTCACCGTTCAGGTTCATACATGCAATAACGTCATATTCAGCAGGACGCAGCAGGATTTGTTGCAGGAATGCATCAGCGATAACGTCTTTGATGACAATCTCTTTGCCATTGTTTGGATTTTTGATTTTAACCCATGGCCCACCGTCGATCAGCTCACCACCGAACTCTTCACGTGCTAACTGGTAACCCCAGTCTTTAAACGCGCCTTCGGTGAACTTCATGATATTGCCTTTGTGAACTAGAGTGACGGAATCACGATCGTTAACAATGGCATACTCAATCGCAGCACGAACTAAACGCTTAGTACCTTCTTCCGAGCATGGCTTAATACCAATACCGCACTGCTCTGGGAAACGGATCTTCTGCACACCCATCTCATCACGCAGGAACTTGATCACTTTATCTGCTTCTGCAGAACCCGCTTTCCACTCGATACCGGCATAGATGTCTTCCGCGTTCTCACGGAAAATCACCATATCTGTCAGGTCAGGGCGTTTTACTGGGCTAGGTGTACCTTCGTAGTAACGTACAGGACGCAAGCAGATGTAAAGATCGAGCTGCTGGCGCAGAGCAACGTTCAAAGAACGGATGCCGCCGCCGACTGGGGTCGTCAATGGCCCTTTAATCGCAACGCGATAGTCACGAATCAGATCTAACGTCTCTTCTGGAAGCCATACATCTTTGCCATACACTTCCGTCGATTTTTCACCCGTATAAATCTCCATCCAGGAAATTTTACGGTCACCGCGGTAGGCTTTCGCTACTGCTGCATCGACAACCTCGATCATTGCAGGAGTAACATCAACACCAATGCCATCACCTTCAATATAAGGGATGATAGGGTTATTAGGGATAACTAACTTACCCTGTGCATCAACGGTGATTTTTTTACCTTCCGCGGGAACTATTACTTTGCTTTCCATTAACCTCTCCTTCGAGCGCAATTTTGTTAATGTTTTGTAAGATTCGTGTCAATAGTACTTGAATATTACGAGGACGCCAATCTGAAACGACTTTCCTGTATAATGTTTTTATCATTACCCAGTACTTATACCATGAAAAACTTCTCCTTTAAAAATCACAAGGTTAAACGCTTCAGCACGAGCAATGACGCGCGACACAGTAGTCCTCCGTCACCTCAACGTATCGTGCTATTCAATAAGCCTTTTGATGTTCTTCCTCAGTTTACTGATGAGGCTGGCAGAGTAACGCTGAAAGCGTTTATTCCCTTCAATGATGTCTACGCTGCCGGCCGTCTGGACAGAGACAGCGAAGGGTTATTAATCCTAACCAACGATGGGAAATTACAGGCCCAACTCACACAGCCTAAACGTAAAACAGGAAAAATTTACTTCGTTCAAGTTGAAGGCGTGCCTGATGACATCGCTTTAGAACAACTGCGCCGAGGCATCACACTGAAAGATGGGCCAACGTTACCTGCCGGAGCCGAGTTAGTTGATGAGCCTGAATGGCTTTGGTCACGTATCCCTCCCATCAGGGAGCGAAAAAGCATCCCTACAAGCTGGTTAAAGATAACGCTTTATGAAGGGCGTAACCGCCAAGTCAGAAGGATGACAGCCCATATTGGGTTTCCAACACTGCGCCTGATTCGCCAACAAATAGGCGACTTAGAACTGGGTACGCTACAGCCTGGTGAATGGCGATTAATCTGACCAAACAAGTGATATAAATTTCCCCATGTATGTCACTTACATGGGGAAATATTTCAGTTACGCTTTAACGTCACTGACTACTTTACTGTTTAATACCTCGTTCAACTGCTTCTCATCCAGTTGGCGGCAGCTTTTCGCAACAACAATAGTTGCCACACCGTTACCAATCAAGTTAGTCAACGCTCTAGCCTCAGACATAAAACGGTCTATACCCAAAATCAAGGCTAGCCCTTCCAGAGGTAAGTGGCCTACAGCAGAAATCGTCGCAGCCAGTACAATAAAGCCACTCCCAGTCACGCCAGCTGCGCCTTTTGAAGAGAGTAACAACACCACCAGCAACGTAATCTGATGCCATAAATCCATATGGGTATTGGTTGCTTGGGCAATAAATACCGCAGCCATCGTCAGATAAATGGACGTGCCATCGAGGTTAAAGGAGTAGCCCGTCGGAATAACAAGACCGACGACGGATTTCTGACACCCAGCCTTCTCCATTTTAACCAACATGCGCGGCAGTACAGATTCAGAAGAGGATGTGCCTAAGACGATCAACAACTCTTCTTTGATGTAGTTGATGAAGCGGAAAATGCTAAACCCGGTCGCTTTAGCGATTGTACCCAAGACAAAAACCACAAAGAGCACACAAGTAAGGTAAAAACAGAGGATCAACTGGCCCAACTGCACTAATGACCCTATGCCATATTTACCGATAGTGAAGGCCATTGCGCCAAACGCCCCGATGGGAGCCAAGCGCATAATCATACCGATGATGCCGAAAATAACGTTTGAGAAACTATCGATAACGCCAAAAATAACTTTTCCCTTCTCACCTAAACGGTGCAAAGCGAAACCAAACAGGACAGCAAACATAAGAACTTGCAGAATATTACCGCTAGCAAACGCACCTACAACACTGCCAGGGATAATATCCATAAAGAAAGGAATAAGGCCTTGCTCAGATGCTTTCTGTACATAAACGGAGATAGAAGAGCTATCCAAAGTAGAAGGGTCAACGTTCATGCCTGCGCCTGGCTGCAACACATTAACCACAACCAACCCAATAATAAGGGCAATGGTACTCACAATTTCAAAGTAGAGAAGAGCAATTGCGCCTGTACGCCCTACCGCCTTCATACTCTCCATACCGGCAATACCTGTCACCACAGTGCAGAAAATAACCGGTGCAATAATCATCTTGATCAGTTTAACGAAGCCGTCTCCTAAGGGTTTCATTGCTGCACCGAGATCTGGTGCAAAATGCCCGAGCAAAACACCTATCGTAATTGCCATTAACACCTGAAGATAGAGGCTTTTTATTACTGCCATTATTGAGATCCTTTTTATTTGTTAAGCCTATACAGCATCGCCTTCGACTTTATATCATGTGATGGATATAAATTTTCACAGTCCCCTAACATCGAAAACGCAAAACAAATAACATCAACACAACAATGTTGAAATTGATTGTTCGTAATTCTGCTGAAAAATCTTCAATTTTATGAGCTGAATCGCATCATATCGAGATTCGATATGGGTAATACTCTTAATCAGTTATGTTCTTCCTACTCACATTTCCCATAAAATATGAGGTTCACCAGAACCCGATATTTACATACTCGCTTCTCACTTCATTGTGTTAAAAATGCAGCATCCACTTGAAATATAAGGTTCACTTTTATGTTTAAACCTCATGTCACCGTTGCTTGTGTTGTACAGGCTCAAAATAGCTTTCTAATTGTTGAAGAAACAATCAATAAAAAAGTGCTTTGGAACCAGCCCGCAGGACATCTAGAGGCTAATGAAACGATCATTGAAGCTGCAGAGAGAGAGCTGTGGGAAGAAACAGGGATAGAGGCAACACCGCAATCTTTACTCAAGTTATTTCAATGGATAGCGCCTGATGGTACTCCTTTCCTACGCTTTACCTTTGTTATCGACCTCCCCGATAAACTACCAACAGAGCCACATGACAGCGATATTGACCGCTGTCTATGGCTACCACCAGAGCAAATCATTCAGGCAGATAACCTAAGGTCACAACTGGTGCGAGAAAGTGTGATTCGCTACCACCAACCACAGCGCTACCCTCTCGATATATTGGAGGCGTTCAACTGGCCCTCTTCAGCATAATTGAGAAATTACCCTGTAATATGGAAACAGCGGTGCACCCTAGACGGCAACGTGATAAAATTTGCGCCCTTTTGGTCTCCTCCAAAAGGAGATATCTGTGTTAACTATCGCTGTTTCTATTCAGCCAAAAGCATCATCAAACACATGATACAGAGCCTAATTTCAAACAGTTCGTGAGATAAACATGTCAGATAACAGCCAGAAAAAAGTGATCGTCGGGATGTCCGGCGGTGTGGACTCCTCTGTTTCCGCCTACCTTTTGCAGCAGCAAGGGTATCAGGTTGCTGGTCTGTTCATGAAGAACTGGGAAGAGGATGACACAGATGAGTACTGCTCGGCGGCAACAGACCTAGCCGATGCTCAAGCCGTATGCGATAAACTAGGCATCGAACTTCATACCGTTAACTTTGCTGCGGAATATTGGGATAACGTCTTCGAACTCTTTTTAGAAGAGTACAAAGCGGGCAGAACACCAAACCCAGATATTCTTTGCAACAAAGAGATTAAATTTAAAGCATTCCTTGAATTTGCCGCCGAAGATTTAGGGGCAGATTATATTGCTACAGGCCATTATGTACGCCGTCAGGATATCGACGGAACAACTCGCTTGCTACGCGGTGTCGATAACAATAAAGATCAAAGCTATTTCCTCTATACACTGAGTGCTGAACAAGTGGCTCAAAGCCTGTTCCCTGTGGGTGAGCTGGAGAAACCAGAAGTTCGCCGTATCGCAGAACAGCTTGAGCTCGCCACCGCCAAGAAAAAAGACTCAACAGGAATCTGCTTTATTGGTGAACGTAAATTCCGTGATTTCCTCGCGCGTTATCTTCCTGCACAACCTGGCCCTATTGTGACCGTTGATGGTCAAACTATCGGTGAGCATCAAGGGTTGATGTACCACACACTAGGCCAACGCAAAGGCCTTGGCATTGGTGGGCTGAAAGATGGCGGCGAAGACCCTTGGTATGTTGTCGATAAAGATGTTGAGAACAATATTCTGCTCGTCGCTCAAGGGCACGACCACCCACGCCTATTTTCTACCGGATTGATTGCTCAGCAACTACATTGGGTCGACCGCAAAACAGTCACAACCCCTTTCCGCTGCACGATAAAAACACGTTATCGCCAGCAAGACGTGCCTTGTACTGTCACGCCATTAGATAATGAGCGCATTGAAGTGACGTTTGATGAACCCGTCTCCTCCGTAACCCCAGGACAATCAGCCGTCTTTTATCAGGGTGAAGTCTGCTTGGGTGGCGGCATCATAGAACAACGAATTCAGGAGTAATGCGTGGCTAAAAACTATTACGACATCACGCTAGCGCTGGCCGGGATTTGCCAATCTGCAAAACTGGTTCAACAGCTAGCGCATGAAGGGCAATGCGATAACAGCGCGCTTTTAACCTCCTTAAAAAGCCTGCTACAAACCAACCCCTCTTCTACGCTAGCAACCTTTGGTCAGCATGAGCGAGAACTAAGACTAGGGCTGGAAACACTCGTCACGATGTTAGATAACAGTAAACGAGCAAACAGCACCGAGCTAACTCGCTACGTTATCAGCCTGATGGTGCTTGAGCGCAAGCTTCATGCTAACCCCGCTGCATTGAACGAATTAGCAAACAGGCTTAGCCAGCTAGAGCGCCAGTTAATTCACTTTGATCTTGAGTCTGAAACCATCCAAGGTGCGCTGGCAGGAATATATGTCGATATCATCAGCCCTCTCGGGCCACGTATTCAGGTAACAGGTTCTCCGCTCGTGCTACAACGCCCTCAAATACAAGTTAAGGTTCGTGCTGCACTATTATCAGGCCTTCGTGCCACCGTATTATGGCAACAGGTAGGCGGCAGCCGCCTACAGTTAATGTTCTCACGCGGCCGTCTTTTAAAGCAGGCACAACAGCTTCTAGCAAGCTGCTAATCGGCCATATTGAAGATGCCATGTCGTTCATTTACGCGATGTGGCATCACTAAATTGCACTACAAACATATTTAAATCATCAATGACACTACAGACCCAGGAGTTGCTACCGATGGAATTATCCTCACTGACCGCTGTATCCCCAATTGACGGACGCTATGGTGATAAAGTCAGCGCACTGCGCCCTATTTTCAGCGAATTTGGTTTGTTGAAATTTCGCGTGCAGGTCGAAGTACGTTGGCTGCAAAAGCTGGCATCTTGCGCAGCAATCAAAGAAGTTCCTTCATTTGATGCTGACGCAAACGCTTACCTAGACCAAATCGTTGCTAATTTCAGCGAAACAGATGCCGCTAGAATCAAAACCATCGAGCGCACAACCAATCACGACGTTAAAGCTGTCGAGTACTTCCTGAAAGAGAAAGTTGCTGAAGTCCCTGCTTTACATGCAGTTTCAGAGTTTATCCATTTCGCATGTACGTCTGAAGATATCAATAACCTTTCCCACGCGTTAATGCTCAAAACCGCACGTGAAGAGGTCATTCAGCCTTTCTGGCGTCAAACCATTGATGCGATTAAATCGCTCGCTCACCAGCTGCGTGATACCCCACTGCTTTCTCGCACTCACGGTCAGCCTGCAACACCATCGACAATGGGCAAAGAGCTCGCCAACGTAGTTCACCGTATGGAGCGTCAATACCGTCAACTAGGCCACGTTGAGATCATGGGGAAAATCAACGGTGCGGTGGGTAACTACAACGCCCATATGGTGGCTTACCCTGAAGTCGACTGGCATGAATTTAGCCAAACCTTCGTCACCTCATTAGGCATCGACTGGAACCCGTACACCACACAAATTGAGCCGCACGATTACATCGCTGAACTGTTCGATTGCATCGCTCGCTTCAATACTATTCTGCTCGATTTTGACCGTGATATCTGGGGCTACATTGCACTGGGGCATTTCAAACAGAAGACCGTGGCGGGCGAAATCGGCTCTTCTACCATGCCTCACAAAGTAAACCCAATCGATTTCGAAAACTCCGAGGGGAACTTGGGCCTTTCCAATGCAATGCTAAACCACCTTGCGGCCAAACTCCCTGTTTCACGCTGGCAACGCGACCTGACAGACTCAACCGTCCTGCGCAACCTTGGCGTAGGTTTAGGCTATGCAGTCATTGCATACCAAGCTACGCTAAAAGGCGTCTCCAAACTGGAAATCAACCAAGCCAATCTCCTAGACGAACTAGACCACAACTGGGAAGTTCTAGCTGAACCTATCCAGACCGTCATGCGCCGCTACGGCATCGAAAAGCCTTACGAAAAACTGAAAGAACTCACCCGAGGCAAACGCGTTGATGCCGCTGGCATGCAAACCTTCATCGACTCACTAGAACTACCAGACACAGAAAAAACGCGCCTAAAAGCCATGACACCGGCAAACTACATAGGCCATGCCATCGAACTGGTAGATAAACTAAAATAAAGGTGTGAGTTCTAGCTTTTAGCTTTTAGCTTTTAGCTTTTAGCTTTTAGCTTTTAGCTTTTAGCTTTTAGCTTTTAGCTTTTAGCTTTTAGCTTTTAGCTTTTAGCTTTTTAAGCATAGAAATACATCCCCCTCTAACAACACCTAGCGAGCATTAAAATTGCGCTGAGGTATAACCGGAGATTAGGGGCAATCGCGCAGGACGCGCGATTGAGGCGAGCATGAGCCATGGATGGCGAATCTCGACGGCCCGACATCGCAGGTGATGCCGAAGGCAGTTGCGAAGCAACCGCAATTTTGCGTCCAGATAAACGCCCAAACGGCGGATTCCAAAGGGGTTCCGTAACCCCTTTGGTCGGTAGCGGGGACAAGTGTGATATGAAAGCGCGGAGATAAACCCGCTATCGAAACCCTTCACCAATCCAAACAAATTCCACTCAAAACATAAAAACGCCAACAATCCAACAACACCTAACAAGCATTAAACATGGCCCTGAAGCAGTTGCACAGCAACCACAATTTTGCATCCAGAAAAACGCCCAAACGGCGGATTCCAAAGGGGTTCCGTAATCCCTTTGGTCGGGAGCGGGGACAAGTGTGATATGAAAGCGCGGAGATAAACCCGCTACCGAAACCTTTTACCTGAATGAACAAACACCATAAAACCTTTCACAATTCCAAACAAATCCCCCCCAAAACATAAATCAAAACCCCCTCTCAATCCGCTATACTCCCACCAACAATCCCCTTTCCACGGAGAAAAAGCATGGAATACCAACTCGACCTAGACTGGGATGATTTTTTAAAAAACTACTGGCAAAAACGCCCCGTCCTACTAAAAAAAGCCTTCAAAAACTTCATCGACCCCATCTCGCCCGATGAACTCGCCGGTCTCGCTATGGAAAGCGAAATAGACAGTCGACTCGTCAGCCAATCCCAAGGCCGCTGGGACGTTAGCCACGGCCCTTTCGAAAGCTACGATCATCTCGGTGAAAATGACTGGTCTATTCTGGTGCAAGCCGTTAACCACTGGCACGAGCCATCCAGCGCATTAATGACGCCATTCCGTCCGCTTCCTGACTGGCGCTTAGACGACCTAATGATCTCCTTCTCTGTACCTGGTGGTGGCGTTGGCCCACATTTTGACCAGTATGATGTCTTTATTATTCAGGGCAC
This sequence comes from Enterobacteriaceae bacterium B14, assembly GCA_000307305.1. Taxonomy (GTDB): domain Bacteria; phylum Pseudomonadota; class Gammaproteobacteria; order Enterobacterales; family Enterobacteriaceae; genus B14. The sequence goes on along the minus strand of DF158882.1, from coordinate 504,192 downwards.
AGGCCGCCGTCGCTGGCGTGTCGGGGAAAAGACTGTACTTAAACAACACTGCCCTCATCCTGATCTGTTACAAGTCGAACCGTTCGACGCGATCATTGATGAAGAGACTGAGTCCGGCGATATTCTCTACATTCCGCCAGGGTTTCCGCACGAAGGCTATGCTCTCGAAAATGCGCTTAACTACTCCGTTGGCTTTCGTGCCCCTAATGGTCGCGAGCTTATCAACGGCTTCGCTGATTTTGCCCTGGCAAAAGAGCTAGGAAGTTTTCGCTATAGCGATCCACAGCTTGTACGCCGTGAGTACCCTGCCGACATTCAAGAGTCTGAACTAGATGCACTGCGAAAAATGATGATTGGCTTGATTGAGCAGCCGGAAGATTTTAAAACGTGGTTTGGTGAATTCATCACCCAATCTCGCCATGAGCTTGATCTTGCCCCACCAGAGCCGCCTTATCAGGCTGGTGAAATTTATGAATCTTTGCATCAAGGTGAGACATTGCGCCGCCTCGGTGGATTGCGTGTGCTGCGCGTTGGTGACACTTGCTATATCAACGGTGAGAGCCTTGTTACCGAGCACTCAGCTGCCGCTAATGCACTCGCCCAGCATCATATTTTAACGGCCGACCTGTTTGGCGATGCTTTAGAAGACCCTTCTTTCCTCGCTCAACTCTGTGAGTTGATCAACAGCGGCTACTGGTACTTTATCGACTAAGTACTCCCGCCAGCTAAAAACCAGCGGGCCAGTATAAATACTGGCCCGCTCAATTCACTTCCTATTAATGCCTCACTAAGCACTTTATTCTTTTGCTTTTAGAGCCACTAGCTCTGCGATACGCATAATCACCGAAACGGCCTTCTCCATCCCTTCTAGCGTCACAAATTCATGCTTGCCATGGTAGTTGTAGCCGCCAGTAAAAATATTTGGGCAAGGCAAGCCACGGAAAGAGAGATGAGCACCATCAGTTCCACCACGAATCGGCTTCATTATGGGTTCAATGTCACAATCGCGCATCGCCTGCTGCGCCACCTCTAAAATATGTGGATGAACTGCAATCTCTTCACGCATATTGTAATAGCTGTCTTTGATATCCACTTCGATATAGCAGTCCCGATGCAGGCCTTCACCTACCTTTTTCGCCACATCCAGCATCAGCCGCTTGCGCGCTTGAAAACCTTCACGAGTGAAGTCTCGAATGAGGTAATGTAGCTCCGCACGTTCTACGCCCCCTTTCATGCTGTGCAAATGGAAAAAACCCTCGTAGCCATCGGTATGTTCTGGCGCTTCCAGAGCCGGAATCTCTTGGTGAAAACGCATGGCTAACCCCATCGCATTCACCATCACCCCTTTCGCACTACCGGGATGAACGTTATTTCCCACGATTTTTATCGTGGCAGATGCCGCATTAAAGTTCTCACTCTCTAGTTCTCCCACACCACCGCCATCGATGGTATAAGCCCACTCGGCGCCAAAGGTTTCAACATCAAAGAATTGAGCCCCCTTTCCCACCTCTTCATCCGGTGTAAATGCAATACGGATATCGCCATGTGGGATCTGCCGCTCTTTCAGTGTGATAATTGCCGTTATAATTTCGGCAATTCCAGCTTTATCATCAGCACCCAGCAGCGTTTTACCATCTGTCGTAATTAATGTATGCCCAAGCAACTGATGCAAAACGGGAAACATGACGGGAGAGAGTACTTCATCACCAATACCTAGCGCGATATCACCACCTCGATAGTTTTCTACAATCTGAGGTGACACATTTTTACCGGCGCAGTCCGGTGAGGTATCCAGATGAGCAATAAAGCCAATCACTGGTGCTTGCCAAGCGACATTCCCTGGCAGGGTTGCCATCAAACAGCCACGATCACTCAAGATAATATTTTCCAGTCCTAACTCATACAGCTCTTTCTCTAGTGCCTTCGCAAGCTTTAGCTGTCCGTCGGTGCTGGGTACTTGGCGAACGTTGGCTTTGGATTGTGTATCAAAGGAGACGTAGTGAAAAAAGCGATCGAGTAACTGGTCCATAATTTTATTCCTAGGCTGCGGTGACGGCCATTATGCGAAACTCAAGACGTTGAAGTATTGCGTCAGGTCAGATTTACAGGAACTTAGGCATTAGTTAGTCTAATTAGCAGGAATATGTTTTTCGTGAGCAAGTTATTTTTATGCTGTATTCAGGCAAAAACAGCATTGGATCTCACTTTTTATTCAATTATTGGCGATTAATTATTTTCAAATCTTTTCATTACGGGATGCAAAGGCTATTATCGCGCTCTTAAAATTTTTGATCGGTGTCGCTGGTTTTATTCCGGTTTAACGCGATTTTTCGCCTAACCGCCTAAACAGTCCTTTTTCAGCGACGGTTCTATCTGCATTCTGTTACGGGATAGAGTAGTAAACTAAATGACTGAAACATCCTCCCTAGAACAACCTGTTGTTGAATTACGCGATATTCGCAAAGGATTCGATAGCAGAGATATCATTAGCGATTTAAATCTATCCATCAAAAACGGTGAGTTTCTCACTATTCTTGGCCCTTCGGGCTGTGGCAAAACCACGGTCTTACGGTTGATCGCCGGATTAGAGTCCGTTGATGAAGGCCAAGTGATCCTTGATGGACAAGATATTACCGATGTGCCTGCCGAACATCGCCATGTGAATACCGTTTTTCAAAGCTATGCGCTGTTCCCTCATATGAGCGTATTTGAAAATGTCGCATTTGGCCTACGCATGCAGAAAACACCTGCGAGTGAGATCCCCCCACGCGTGATTGATGCGTTGAAGATGGTGCAACTGGAAGAGTTTGCTCAACGGCATCCCCACCAGCTCTCCGGCGGGCAACAGCAACGGGTGGCCATCGCCCGTGCAGTGGTGAATAAACCAAAGGTTTTGCTGCTCGATGAGTCTCTCTCTGCCTTAGATTACAAATTACGCAAGCAGATGCAAAACGAGCTAAAGGCGCTACAGCGTAAACTGGGCATCACCTTCATCTTTGTTACCCACGATCAAGAAGAAGCGCTGACGATGTCAGACCGCATCGTCGTGATGCGAGAGGGTAAAATTGAACAAGATGGCACACCACGCGAAATCTACGAAGAGCCTAAAAACCTGTTTGTCGCCCAGTTCATCGGTGAGATCAATATTTTCGATGCCATAGTGCTTCACCGTATCGATGAACAGCGGGTTAGAGCCAATGTTGAGGGGCGTGAATGTGATATTTACGTCAATCAGCCCGTTAAGCCCGACGAAAAACTCAAAGTTTTGTTACGCCCTGAAGACCTGCGCGTTGAAGAGGTGAACGACAGCGAACAGGCTGATGGCATCATTGGTTATGTTCGCGAGCGTAACTATAAAGGCATGACGCTTGAATCAACCGTTGAGTTAGAAAACGGCAAGATGGTGATGGTCAGTGAGTTCTTCAACGAGGATGATCCTGATGTGGATCACTCCCTAAACCAGAAAATGGCTGTCACGTGGGTCGAAAGTTGGGAGGTGGTACTGGCCGATGAAGAAACCGCGTAAGCTTTTTCAAAATGTCGTCATCACGACCATCGTTGCTTGGTTAGTGCTGTTTGTTTTCTTTCCTAACCTGATGATTATCGGCACTAGCTTTCTCACGCGTGACGATACGGATTTCGTCAGCATGGTGTTCACGCTGGATAACTACGCCAGGCTGCTTGACCCACTCTACTCACAGGTCTTGCTTCACTCCCTGAATATGGCGGTTATCGCCACACTCTGCTGTCTTATTATTGGATACCCATTTGCATTTATTCTGGCGAGACTGCCCAAAAAAGTCCGCCCCTTAATGCTGTTTCTGCTGATTGTCCCTTTTTGGACCAACTCACTCATCCGCATTTATGGTCTAAAAATCTTCCTCAGCACACGTGGTTATATGAATGAGTTTCTGCTGTGGGCGGGTATCATAGATAAACCTTTCAAGTTAATGTATACCCCCGAAGCCGTTATTCTCGGGCTTATTTATATTCTGTTGCCCTTTATGGTTCTGCCGCTTTACTCCAGCATTGAGAAGCTCGATAAATCCTATCTCGAAGCCGCACGCGATTTAGGAGCTAGCAAATTGCAGGCCTTTATCCGCATTATCATTCCCCTTACCATGCCTGGCATTATTGCTGGTTGCCTGCTTGTTCTACTGCCTGCAATGGGGCTGTTTTACGTGGCAGACCTTATGGGGGGAGCGAAAAACCTGCTCATTGGGAATGTGATAAAAAATCAGTTCTTAAATATTCGAGACTGGCCTTTCGGCGCTGCCACCAGCATCTCTCTGACGTTAGTGATGGGCATGTTGTTATTTGTCTACTATCGCGCAGCCAAAATGCTTAACAAGAAGGTGGATCTAGAATGATTGGACGCCTGTTTCGCGGAGGGTTTCTCACCCTTATTTACGCCTATCTCTATATCCCGATTATCATTTTGATCGTTAACTCCTTCAACGCTTCTCGTTTCGGGATCAACTGGCAAGGGCTGAGTACCAAATGGTATGGCATGTTGTTGAACAACGATAGTCTTTTGCAGGCTGCGCTTCACTCCGCCACTATCGCTGTACTCTCTGCTACCTTTGCCACGTTGCTTGGCTCTCTGACCGCCGTCGCACTGTTTCGCTACCGTTTTCGCGGCAAGCCGTTTGTCAGTGGGATGCTATTTGTCGTGATGATGTCGCCGGATATCGTAATGGCGATCTCTCTGCTAGTGCTGTTTATGCTGCTCGGTATTTCACTGGGGTTCTGGTCGTTGCTGTTCTCACACATCACCTTCTGCCTGCCCTTTGTCGTCGTCACCGTTTATTCACGCCTAAAAGGGTTTGATGTACGAATGCTAGAGGCAGCACGTGATCTCGGCGCCAGCGAAATCACTATTTTGCGCAAAATTCTTATTCCTCTGGCAATGCCCGCAATCGCCGCCGGATGGCTACTGAGTTTCACTTTATCGATGGACGATGTCGTCGTGTCCTCTTTCGTGACAGGCCCGACATACGAAATATTACCCTTAAAGATCTATTCAATGGTGAAAGTAGGCGTCTCGCCAGAGGTGAACGCGCTGGCCACCATTATGCTGGTGCTATCATTAATTTTGGTGCTCACCAGCCAGTTGATTTTACGAGATCGCCACGGGCGAAAATAATCTGCATCCCCTTCACACACCATTATTGAAAAGGAGACAAACTTGATGAAAAAGTGGTCGCACCTTCTTGCTATTGGCGCACTGGCGTTAGGCATTCATACCTCTTCCGTTCAGGCCGCTGATAATAGCGCTACCGATAAAAAAGTGGTCTATTTCTACAATTGGACAGAGTATGTACCACCGGGCTTATTGGAGCAGTTCACCAAAGAGACTGGGATCAAAGTCATTTACTCCACGTATGAATCCAACGAGAACATGTACGCTAAGCTAAAAACTTACAAAGATAGCGCTTACGATCTCGTCGTCCCTTCTACCTACTTTGTCTCCAAAATGAGTCAAGAAGGGATGCTGCAAAAAATTGATAAGAGTAAGCTGCCTAACTTCAAGCATCTTGACCCTAAGCTGCTACATAGATCCTTTGACCCACAGAACGACTACTCTATTCCCTATATCTGGGGAGCCACGGCCATTGGTATTAATACCGATGAGATAGACCCAGCCACCGTCACCAGTTGGGCTGACTTCTGGAAACCTGAGTATAAAAACAGTCTGCTAATGACGGATGATGCTCGTGAAGTGTTCCAGATTGCACTAAGAAAATTAGGCTACTCTGCCAATACCACTGACCCTAAAGAGATCGAAGCTGCTTATCAGGAACTAGTAAAGCTAATGCCTAATGTGCTGGCTTTTAACTCGGATAACCCTGCTAACCCCTTTATGGAAGGTGAAACGAATCTAGGCATGGTGTGGAATGGCTCTGCTTATGTCGCGCGTGAAGCGGGTGCACCATTAGCCGTTATCTGGCCTAAAGAGGGTGGGATTTTCTGGATGGATAGTCTCGCTATTCCTGCTAATGCACGAAATGTAGAAGGCGCGTTAAAGCTCATCGACTTCCTGCTTCGCCCAGAAATCGCAGTTCAAGTAGCAAAAGAGATTGGCTACCCTACCCCTAACCTTTCCGCACAAAAACTGCTGCCAAAAGCATTAGCCGAAGATCAATCGCTCTATCCAAGCGAAGAGATTATCAACCAAGGCGAATGGCAAAATGATGTGGGTAAAGCGAACACCCTATATGAAAACTACTACCAAAGGCTAAAAGCGGGCCGTTAATCTCTTCTTTTGAATAGTAGCCTCCGCGACACAACGTGGAGGCTATCAACCAATCGCTATAGCTCAATCTTCTTCACTTCAGCATTCACTTCATACCCCAATAAATAGAGCGCCTGTTCTAGGGTTTCAGCTTTCGATGCATAGTTAACATCGAGTAAGCGCTCCATTTGAGCAGACTGGAAGCTTAATTTACGCGCCAGCTCTGCCTTGCGTGTTCCTGTGGTTATCATCGCGTTATGCAGTGCCACTTTTAGCGCGATCAGCAGTGGCAGGTGAACCAGCACTTCTCCGGTAGCAAGCGGAGACGGTGTCGGGATAGCAACGTTTTCATCCATTGCCTCCATAATCCCTATCTTCAGCCCTTCTAAACCATCTAGTTCAACATCATCAATGGCATAAGTGACACACTGAACCGAAGGGAAATCGCGAAATACAATATCGAAGCACTCGTCAGCTTCATTAGTACAATAACTTGCTGGATAACCAGACACAGAACTCTCCTTTCCGCCAAACATGGCAAAATCAGCTATCAACGTTTAAGAAGAGAGCGACGAAACAAGCAGCGATTGAATATATTCAGGCACCACTTTACTGGCTAACCCATAGTGCTTCTCATCAAACTGGCTTTCTACCTGACTTGGCTCTAAATTCAACTCGACAGTATGAGCTCCGTTCAAGTGGGCCTCATGCACAAATCCTGCAGCGGGGTAGACATGCCCTGAGGTGCCAATAGCAATGAAGTAATCAGCCTTAATCAAGCCTTCGTAGATTTTTTCCATCTCCACAGGCATCTCACCGAACCACACAATATGTGGCCTTAGTGGTGCAGGAAACTGGCAGCAGTGGCAACGTTCATCAACATCGAGGTCACCTGCCCATTCAAAGACCTGCCCAGACTGAGTACAGCGAACCTTCAATAATTCACCGTGCATATGAACAATACGCTTGCTACCTGCGCGCTCATGTAAGTTATCGATATTTTGTGTGACTAATAGAAAACGATCGCCTAGTTCTGCTTCTAATTCGGCTAACGCGATATGCGCGGCATTCGGCTGGATAGTGTCTTGCTGTAGCTGCTCACGGCGCTGATTATAAAAATTTTGTACCAGTTCGGGGTCACGAGCAAAGCCATCTGGGGTAGCAACATCTTCAACTCGATGATCTTCCCATAAACCATTATCCGCGCGAAAAGTACGAATTCCAGATTCAGCAGAAATACCTGCTCCTGTTAACACAACGACGAAAGGCTTATTCATTCGCTCTCCAGCAATGCATTCGCATTCAGTTTGTTGTTCTCTGTAGTAAATCCTTGATCGGAATCGCTGATGACGCAATCGCTTATTGCGTTTAGTCTTGCAAATTCAGAAATGCTGCCCCTCGAACACCACCCGAATCACCGTATCTTGCCGGTTCAATTCTTGGCACTTTCGCCACGCTAAGAAGATGAGGCGGTAAGCGCTTAGGTAACTCGCCATACAACTCGGTGAAATTGGACAGCCCACCTCCTAATACCACAAGATGCGGATCTAATATCGTTAATAGGTTGCCTAAGCAGATCGCTAGCACATCCATAAAACGATCAACGTGGCTGGCAGCCTTGGCTTCTCCAGCACGATAACGTTCGATGATCACCGGCGCCGAAAGCGATTCCTGATAGAAATGCTGGTAAACCCACTCAAAACCTCTGCCAGAAATATAGTTTTCTATGCAGCCATCATGCCCACATCCGCACCGAACTCGGGGAATATCGCGCCCTAAAACCTCTAAGGCATCCACAGGCAAACGCAGATGCCCAAACTCACCGGTAATATAGTTACGGCCGGAAAACACTTTGCCGTCGATAATCAACCCACCGCCAACGCCCGTGCCTAAGATCATCCCCAATACGCTGGGGTAGCTCCTGAACTCACCATCCCACGCTTCCGAGAGAGCAAAACAGTTAGCATCATTATCAATTTTTACCGCACGTTCAATTCTCTGCTCTAAATCGAGCTGTAACGGCCGCCCCATCGCGGCAGGAACATTAGCGGTGAATAGGCGACCATTATCTCTGTCTGGCATACCAGGCAAACCGATGCCGACTTTCCCTTTCAAGCCTAATGCTGCATCCGCCTCTAGCGTCAGCTCGGTTAATGTATCGATCAATGCAGCATAATCATCGCGTGGCGTGGGCACGCGTTTTTGCCAGACACGGTTCAACTCTGCGTCAAAAGCACCCATCTCAATCTTGGTGCCACCCATATCAAAACCGTAATACATCACAACGATCCTTACTTAAACGTTATTTATTACTTTGTGCTGCTGTGTATCCTGCATCAACATCTTGAACACACCAGATGCTTGATAAATTTAGAGCCTATCGAAATAGGCTCTAATGACATTACTGACCGCTCAACACTCTCGCGGGGTCAATTCGGCTCGCCCGCCGCGCCGGATACCAACTGGCGACCAAACTTAATAATAGTGCAGTGAACAGCACGATCACCACATCCAACCAGTGTAACTCGGAAGGTAAAAAGTCAATGAAGTAGATGTCGCCGGATAACAGACTATGCCCAATAAGTTTTTCTAGCCCTTTAATCAGCGTAGTAAGCTCAAGGGAGGCAATAACGCCGATGACAACTCCAGCGATACTGCCAACAAGTCCGGCAAGTAAGCCATACCAGATAAAAATAGAGCGAATAAAACCATCTTTTGCACCGAGTGTTCGCAGTACTGCAATATCGCTACTCTTATCTTTTACCGCCATCACCAGCGTAGAGACAATATTGAAGCAGGCCACACCAATCACCAACACCATTGCCAAATACATGATGGCGCGGATCATCTGAATATCTCGGAACATATAGCCGTAAGTGCCGATCCAACTGCGGATATAAACGTAGGTATTCGTTACCTCTCCCGCATCTTTTACTAGCTTATTGGCAGAAAAGACATCGTTCATTTTGAGGGCGATACCCGTTACGCTCGCCCCCATATCCAGATACTGCTGAGCATCACTGAGTGGGAGCATTGCCAGTCCATGATCAAGCTGCCCACTCAGTTGCAGTATGCCAGTGACCTGTAGACGGATGCGTTTGGGCTGTAACAGTTTCATCTCAGGGTCACTGTTGGGGATCATGATGGTTACCCAATCCCCTTGTTTCACTCCCAGACCTGAAGCCACACCGCTTCCCAGAATGATCTGCTTCTTATCAGGTGCAAAGGTTGCCCATGCATTGTTTTGCACGAAACTTGGCAACGCACTAAGCTGAGTCTCCTGTTTAGGATCAACTCCTTTTACCTGCACCGCTCTGAGCTGTGCTCCGTTCTCAATAAGCCCTGTAAAATTTATATAGGGTGCCGCAGCTAAAATACCGGGCACTTTCTCAACCTGTGTGATGCTCTCTTGCCAGTTATTAAACGGCTGCTCGACGGCCTCGATCTCGCCATGTGGCACAACAGCCAGAATGCGGTTATTTAGCTCGCGCTCAAAACCGTTCATTGCGCTGAGGCCCAGAATTAACACTGCCACCCCTAGCGCGATACCTACCGTTGAAATCACCGAGATCAGAGAGACCATACCGCCACGGCGACGCCCACGGCTAAAGCGAAGCGCAATCAATAGCGAATGCGGTAATACGGACATTATTCCGCTCCCATCAGCGTCAGTTGGTCGTTTAACTGGCCATCACGCATTTCTAGCTGGCGATGTAATCGTTTAGCCAGTTGCAAATCATGAGTCACCACCAGAAAAGCAGTTTTCTGACGCTGGTTCAGCTCCCCCAACAAGTCAAAAATATTATCCGCCGTGCGCTGATCTAAGTTCCCTGTTGGCTCATCAGCCAAAACCAATGAAGGACGATTAACCAATGCTCTAGCAATCGCTACACGCTGGCGCTCACCACCGGATAACTCCGACGGACGATGTTTACTCCGTTGCTCAAGCCCCACGGCTGCCAACATCTCCAGTGCTCTATCTTGCGCCTCTGCGGGTTTTACGCCACCTATTAACAGCGGCATAGCGGTATTTTCTAGCGCGGTAAAATCAGGTAACAAATGGTGAAATTGATAGATAAAGCCCAGTTGGTGGTTGCGTAGGTCTGCTTTATCGGAGGATGTTAGGGTGCTCAATGAACGCCCCTCATAAATGACTTCGCCAGACGTCGGCTCATCCAAACCACCTAACATATGCAACAGCGTGCTCTTACCTGAACCTGAACTACCAACAATCGCCATCATTTCACCCGAATTGATAGAGAATGAGACATTACGCAGTACATCGGTCCGCAACTGCCCTTCCTGATAGGTTTTGCAGAGATTAATGCACTGCAATAACGGTGAATTATTCATAACGTAAAGCCTCAGCAGGTTGAACGGCAGCCGCGCGCCAAGATGGATAGAACGTAGAAAGTAGAGAAATCGCCATAGCAAAAAGAGCAATAGTAATAACCTGTGAGGATTCAATCGCCACTGGTAGCGCAGCACCGCCAAGCATATCGCCTAACATTGGCATGAGGGTATTAAGCTGGCTGGATAACAAAACCCCCAGCCCTGCACCAAGTAGTGACCCGATGATCCCCGCACTCGCCCCTTGCACCATAAAGATCAACATCACCTGCCAGCGGGTTAGCCCTTGGGTTTGCAAAATCGCCACCTCTCCCTGTTTCTCCATCACCATTAAGCCCAGAGAGGTGATGATGTTGAAGGCCGCAACGGCAATAATGAGGCTTAGCAATAACCCCATCATATTTTTTTCCATACTGACAGCCTGGAATAGCTCCCCTTTCCGATCCCGCCAATCCTTCCAAACTAAGCCACCAGGTAAAACTTGTTGGCTGAGGGAGGCAACATCTAGCGGGTTTTCAAGATACAGCCGCCATCCGCTGATATTTCCCTGCGGATAACGCATTAAGCGAGAGGCATCTTCAATATTGACTAGCATTTGATAGCCATCAACTTCGCTATTCGCCGTGTAGGTTCCCATTACGGTAAACAATCGCTGGCTAGGGATTCGCCCCATCGGCGTAAACTGGCTGGCGCTAGTGACCATCAGGCGAATATCGTCCCCCATCTTCACACCGAGTTGTTTAGCCAGTTGATCGCCCATGATGACCTGATACTTACCCGGCACCAGCGCTTTCAGATCAACACCCCAAAAGTAAGGCTGCAATGGCTCCTGATCTTTCGGATCTATCCCCAACATCACGCCAACAGCGACACTGCGAGGGCTTTGTAACACCACATCACCACTGACCAAAGGTGCGACACGTTTCACGCCTTTTAGCTTAGCCAGTTCGTTTGGCGGATACTCTTTGGGAGCAAGCGACCCCTTTGGCGTGGTGATTAACGCCTGCGGCATCAGTTTTAAGATATTGTTTTCCAGCTCACGTTCAAAACCGTTCATCACGGAGAGAACGGTAATGAGTGCCATCACGCCAAGCGTAATGCCAATGGTGGATAACCATGAGACAAACCGCCCGAAGCGGTCCGATGCGCGCCCGCGCATGTAGCGCAGGCCAATATATAATGCGACAGGTTGATACATGGAGTCAGTTCGGCTGCTGTTGCTAGGGCAAAGTGATGACGAAGTATATAGTCAACGATGAATTAAATAAATGAAAAATAAAGTTTTTCCACGCTTTCAACAGTTTCTAAATTCGTCTTTCTACATACACTATAACGCGTTGTTTTTGCTTAAAACACGTTAGATATGCAGGATAACCTCACCTCGTTTATCCGCAAAAATTTGTATCGAATGTAATTTCCTGAACCACATTTACCCTGCTAGAAAAAACAATTTAGCGCCATTCTGTTATTACAAGTTCGTACATAACGCCAGAGGGAACGCTATGTTTGATTGAGTAGTACAAAGTGAGAATATTGGCACTCACCCCATAAATTAACTATATGATAAAATTCAATATTCAAGTATAAAACTGTATTAATGAATACCTATTTTTAGTTTAGTTTCGTACAGAGAACATGATTCTTTTTCACATGAACGCCTGTCATGACCCAGCCCGTAGGACAAGCATGCATACCCTCACGAAAACCGTTGGTGTCCACATATTCAGAGTTAGTATCTAATGTTTTATTTTGAGGAAGGTTGCACTTAAGGACATTGTTCTTCACATGATGCCCTGACATGGCTGTACCAACTGGGCAGGCATGCATCCCATTTCTCAACGTCGTGTAATCATTAAACCCAGCACTATGAGCATTAACATTGACGATGTTACAAAGAAGCAGGTTTTTCTTCACATGCAACCCTGACATCAAGCCAACACCACAGTAGTGCATTATCAAACCTGTCGTCGTATTGCTATCAACATCAATATACTCAACGGGCTGGGCTGATGCCGTAAATGAAAATGACAGTATTAGAATCAAAGCCCCTTTCCTAAGAATATTCATTTTATCTCCCCTATAGTGGTAGCTAAAAACTCTATTTCCGTATAACAAATAAATTATAGTTTATTGTTTTTAAAGTAAATTAAACAACAAGGAGCATTGTGATTGCCAAAGCAAAATGTTCAAGGATAATAAAGGACACAAGTGCTCTAGGGAACCACTAATTTTTAGGTTCACCTTTTTATTAAGCTAACATCATCGCTGTATGCCAACTTATGCTGACAACGTGTTTTGTCACTGCATTTCAGAGTCGGGATGGTGTGCTAACGAGACCAGAATAAACATCTATGTCCCAAAACATGCATTATCAACTGCCTAAAAAGCCTGGAGACACACGTCTTATCGGGCAACTCTCTGGCTCCGCGACCTCTCTTATTTGCGCTGAAATCACATCTCATCACCGTGGCCCAGTAGTCCTGATTGCCCCTGATATGCAGTATGCACTACGCTTGCAGGCGGAAATTCAGCAATTTACCACCCGCACGGTGACCATGCTTTCAGATTGGGAAACCTTGCCCTATGACAGTTTTTCACCTCACCAAGAGGTGATATCAAACCGCTTATCAACCCTTTACCAATTACCTGAGCGCGATGAAGGGATCTTGATCCTCGCTGCTAATACGCTAATGCAGCGGGTATGCCCTCACACTTTCCTGATGGGCCATGCCTTAGTCATGAAAAAAGGTGAGCGCCTCTCTCGGGATAAACTGCGTGCCCAGCTTGAGCAAGCCGGTTATCGCTCTGTCGATCAGGTGATGGAGCACGGTGAATTTGCCACTCGTGGCGCACTTCTCGATCTTTTCCCGATGGGGAGTGAAGAGCCTTTTCGTATCGATTTTTTCGATGATGAAATTGATAGCCTGCGCACCTTCGACATTGATAGCCAACGCACACTAGTAGAAGTCGATTCTATAGACCTGCTTCCCGCTCATGAATTCCCGAGTGATAAAAGTGCAATTGAACTATTTCGCAGCCAATGGCGCGAAAAGTTCGACGTTCTGCGCGAGCCGGAGCATATCTATCAGCAGGTGAGCAAGGGCCAATGGCCTGCCGGTATTGAGTACTGGCAGCCGCTGTTTTTCAACGAGCCTATGCCTTCTCTGTTTAGCTATCTCCCGAAAGAGACGCTGTTACTCAGCATTGGGGATCTTGAAACCTCCTCTGAGCGTTTCTGGCAGGATATTAATCAACGCTATGAGAACCGACGTGTTGACCCGATGCGCCCATTACTCGAACCCCCTACGCTGTGGTTGCGGGTTGATGAACTGTTTGGCGAACTGAAAAAATGGCCGCGCGTTATTCTTCACCCCGAAGCCGTACCAGAAAAACAGGGGAGCTATAACCTCTCCTATCAAGCGCTACCCGACCTCACCGTTCATGCCCAGCAGAAATCTCCGCTGGATAACCTCCGCCGTTTTATTGAGAGCTTTAGCGGAAGAGTCGTATTTTCCGTTGAGAGCGAAGGTCGTAGAGAGACGCTGTTAGAACTGCTCTCACGGATCAAACTAAAACCGAAACCGATTGAACAGTTAGATCAGGCTAAAAAAGCAGGCCATTACTTGATGGTCGGTTACTGCGAGCGGGGCTTTTTAGACCAAGAGAGTCAGCTTGCACTGATTTGTGAATCTGACCTACTCGGTGAGCGAGTAAGCCATCGCCGCCGAGATAATCGCCGCACGATTAACACCGATACGATGGTGCGTAATCTGGCTGAACTAAAACAAGGGCAGCCTGTTGTACACCTAGAGCACGGTGTCGGGCGTTACGGTGGCCTGACTACCTTAGAAGCCGGTGGAATCAAAGCTGAATACTTGATCCTGACCTATTCAGGCGCAGATAAACTCTACGTTCCTGTCTCTTCGCTGCATATGATTAGCCGCTATTCTGGCGGTGCAGACGAGAGTGCACCGTTACATAAGCTGGGCGGTGATGTTTGGTCACGCGCGCGCCAAAAAGCGGCAGAGAAAGTACGAGATGTAGCAGCCGAATTATTAGATATTTACGCCCAGCGAGCAGCAAAAGCAGGTTTTGCTTTTAAGCACGATCGTGAACAGTACGATCTATTCTGCCAGAGCTTCCCATTTGAGACGACACCAGATCAAGCCAACGCCATTAACGCTGTGCTAGGCGATATGTGCCAACCGTTGGCGATGGATAGGCTTGTCTGTGGCGATGTGGGCTTTGGTAAGACGGAAGTGGCCATGCGCGCCGCCTTTTTAGCAGTGAATAACCATAAGCAGGTTGCCGTTCTTGTACCGACAACGCTGTTGGCGCAACAGCACTATGAAAACTTTCGCGATCGGTTCGCTAACTGGCCGGTACGTATTGAGGTAATGTCTCGTTTTCGTACCGCCAAAGAGCAGCAGAAGGTGCTTGAAGAGACAGAGGATGGCAAGGTCGATATCTTGATCGGAACCCATAAACTGTTGCAAAGCGATCTGGCATGGCGTGACCTCGGGTTACTCATCGTCGATGAAGAGCACCGGTTCGGCGTTCGTCAGAAAGAGCGAATCAAGGCCATGCGAGCCGACGTCGATATTCTTACGCTAACAGCAACGCCTATTCCCCGTACGCTAAATATGGCAATGAGTGGTATGCGTGACCTGTCAATTATCGCAACCCCTCCTGCTCGCCGCTTGGCGATCAAAACCTTCGTTCGCGAATATGACAACATGGTAGTAAGAGAGGCCATCTTGCGTGAAATTCTGCGCGGTGGTCAGGTTTACTATTTGTATAACGATGTTGAGAACATAGAGAAAGCAAGCCAGCGCCTTGCAGAGCTCATCCCTGAAGCACGTATTGCCATCGGCCACGGTCAGATGCGTGAACGCGAACTGGAACGAGTGATGACAGAGTTCCATCATCAGCGCTATAACGTTTTGGTTTGTACCACAATTATCGAAACAGGGATCGATATCCCAAGTGCGAATACCATCGTTATCGAACGAGCAGATAAATTCGGCCTCGCGCAACTTCATCAGCTACGCGGGCGCGTTGGACGCTCTCACCATCAAGCCTATGCTTATTTGCTAACACCTCCGCCAAAAGCGATGACGACGGATGCCCATAAGCGCTTGGAGGCTATTGCGTCTCTAGAGGACCTTGGCGCAGGCTTCGCGTTGGCGACTCACGATCTTGAGATTCGCGGCGCAGGTGAACTGCTCGGTGACGACCAGAGTGGCCAAATGGCGACAGTAGGTTTCTCACTTTATATGGAGCTGCTAGAAAGCGCCGTTGATGCATTGAAAGAGGGACGAGAGCCATCTCTGGAAGACCTTTCTAACGGGCAAACAGAGGTCGAACTACGGATGCCTAGCCTGTTACCGGATGACTTCATCCCTGACGTCAATATGCGCCTCTCGTTCTATAAACGCATCGCTAGTGCAAAAGATGGCGGCGAGTTGAACGACCTCAAAGTAGAGCTGATTGACCGCTTCGGGAATCTTCCTCCCGCAGCCCGCCATCTATTAAAAATTGCCCAAATGCGCCAACAGGCAAATCAGTTAGGTATCAAGCGGATTGAGGGCAATGAACGAGGCGGATTTATCGAGTTTGGCGAGAAAAACCGAGTAAATCCGAGCTATCTGATTGGATTACTGCAAAAGCAGCCTCAGAGCTTCCGGCTGGATGGTTCTAGCAAATTGAAATTCATCGTAAAACTCGCTGATTATGCGGAGAGAATCACCTTCATTGAAGAGCTACTGTCTCAATTTGAAGAGAACCCTCTCCCTTAAAATAGAAAATAACCTGAAGAGACAGCGTAATGTCTCTTCAGGTTATCTTGTTCTCCCAATAAATTATTACTCTAATAAATTTAACCCATTACTCCCATCCAGAAGCTGTTATCCCTCTTGCTATCATGAAATGCACTACGCTTAATCTATGACTAGGAAATAATAATGGTCCTTTCTATTTTCACTCTTAAGGCTCCGTTATTTACACTATCTTAACGGATTGAAATCGAACTCATACGCTACACCACCCGCTTACTCAAGTGAGGTATTTAACGAATGAGAGCATTAAAATTTCAATTTGGGCGATATATTAAAGGACATATCAGAGAGGCAGATGCATTCGCATTTTTAGCGCGTTCTCGATTTTTCTAAGCGCGATACGAATGTAAAAAGCAGGGCTAGAATCATCTTCTATGATTCCAATCGTGTTGAATTTCATCATACCCGAACATTTTAGATGGCAGAACTACAGTATGCGTGCTGCTGCAATAGGAAAGAGATTGGGTATGTCAACATAAGGTATCAATGCCATGAACAAGCTCTCTACATTCACTCTTTCAGTCAGTCTAGTTCTATGTTCAATATCGGCTTTTGCTTCCAGCATAAACTCTATTTATGCTCATGAAAAAGTCATCACACCTATCGCTGCCGTTGAGAATGTAACGGATGCAGAACAAAACCACGACCGATTTGTTTGCTTAGACGGTAAGTGTCCTGGAAAAACTCAGTACGATGCAGGATATGGCATCATGCAAAGCGAGCATCCACGCTCAATGGAGCAGATCCATGAAAAATTTATCTGTATGGATGGCAAATGCCCTGGAGATGTTTTGAACAATGTGGGTTATGAAGATTAGATACGATAAAGAGGGCTATCTCTTTCGATATAGCCCTCTTCCACTAAACTAGGGGGGGACTTAGTGCAGCTTTAATCTAGGCCTAATGACCCGATTTATCCCACCCACCAGCATCATCAACCCGGTTTTAATATAACCGTGCAGAGCAACTTGGTGCATGCGGTATAGCGAGATATAGACGAAGCGTGCAATGCGCCCTTCGATCATCATCGAGCCACGCATCAAATTCCCCATCAAACTCCCTACCGTACTGAACTTAGAGAGTGAAACGAGCGAACCATGATCTTTATAAACATAAGATTTCAGCGGTTGTCCGTTTAAGAGCGCAAGAATATTGGCGTGGCAGCGGGATGCCATTTGGTGAGCAGCCTGTGCACGAGGAGGAACAAAACCGCCCTCTTCTTTAGGACAAGATGCGCAATCACCGATAGCAAAAACATGAGGATCACGGGTTGTTTGCAACGTTGGTTCGACGACCAATTGATTAATGCGGTTAGTCTCTAACCCAGCGATATCTTTCATAAAATCAGGTGCTTTAATTCCCGCAGCCCACACCATCAGGTCGGCTTCAATAAATTCGCCACCTTTAGTATGTAAACCGTTCGGCTCTGCACTCGTGACCATCGTTTGTGTCAGTACACGAACACCAAGTTTAGTTAACTCTTGATGCGCCGCACCTGAGATACGCGCCGGTAGTGCGGGAAGAATTCTCTCTCCAGCCTCTACTAAAGTGACATTCAATGCGCTGCTATCTAAACCTTCATAACCGTAGCTATGTAACTGTTTCACTGCATTATGTAGCTCTGCCGATAGCTCAACACCCGTTGCACCACCACCGACAATAGCGATATTAACGCTACTTTTTTTCTCTAATTGAGCAGAGAACTTGAGAAACTGCTCCAGCATTTTATTGTGGAACAGATGGGCTTGTGCAGGGCTATCAAGGAAGATGCAGTTATCTTTAACGCCAGGGGTGCCGAAATCATTCGATGCACTGCCCAGTGCCATAACTAAGATGTCATAGAACAGTTCACGTTCGGGGGCCAGAAGCTCGCCGCTTTCACCACGGATTTCAGCTAAACGAACGGATTGTACTTCGCGATTAATATTGGTTAATGAACCCAATTGAAACTGAAAATGGTGATTACGCGCATGGGCCAAATAGCTCAATGCATCAACGCCATCATCTAGTGATCCGGTAGCTACTTCGTGTAGCAAAGGCTTCCACAAGTGACTTCCATTTCTGTCTACCAGAATAATATCCGCTTTGCCTTTACGGCCCAATTTGTGGCCAAGGCTAGTGGCGAGTTCTAAGCCACCCGCTCCGCCACCAACAATCACGATCTTCTTTTTGAGTTCAGCCAAAATACGCTCCTCCATCATAGCCCGAACCGATTCAGCTTTTGGGATACAGGCCATAGCAATTAAAAATAGTGTCTGGAAGTGAGAATATCATGTTTGGTTATTTGGTCATACCAAATTTGATACAGATCAATTTTAATTGGTTAAATGCAAAACAGAAATAGAATAAAAGATAGGAAGCTAAAAGTAACTGGTGAATTTTAAAATAAAAAAATAATTAAAATCAATGCATTGGAAATTGGTTATTTAGAATATTTTTTTATGTCTTTATGGAATAAATAAGGGGAATAACCGATATCTTTAAGAGTTATACCCTGTATCTGTGTCTAAGATACAGGGTACAAATCTCTCTGATTTCACTGAGGCCACAATCAACTGTGTTGTTTAAACGTTTTTATCTGCTTTAAATGCTGGGAAATATTTTTGAATTTATGGGTTTGTTCTTCATCCCATACAATATCGTAATAAGGTGCCAGCATTGTTGCCGTGCGTTGGCTATCGAGTACTTCATCCGTTCGCGATAACACCAGTAAACAGCGGCCTTTATTCTTCTCACGGAAATCATTTACACACTTGGTCGAGATATCCAAATACTCTTCTGGGCGATCTATTTTTCCCGTCATATTCTCTTGTGGATAGAGATTAGGGTTAAACATCACTTGTCTGATGCCGCATAAGAAGCCGATGCGTTCAGCCCAAAAACCTCCCAACCCCACACCGCAAATTAGGGCGTTAGAATCGTTACCCTGTTGCACTGCTTTATCGACCTCTTTCAGCAAATGCTGCATGTCATGGCGAGGATGCATTGTGCTGTAACTAATAAAACGAACATCAGGGTCGATAAACTGAAGCTGAAGGATTTTTTCATGATTCCCCGGGCTGGTTGAATCAAATCCATGCAGATAGATGATCATGACGTAAACCTCTTAATATGAATCAGGAAAAACAGCGATCCTGCAATCTAATTTATGCGACCAATAGCAACGAATATAACCCTAGAAAAGCCAGATGCCTAAAGCAAACTCATACATAAAAACAGCGTGTTATTACGATGCTAGCGTTTGCTTGTGCTCCTGCCAACGCGCTGATAACTCGGTTAAATCATGATTTGCACGTTTCCAGCGCTCAGAAGAGAGCAGTTCGTTTCTGGTTAACTTATTGCGATGATAAAGTGTCTTAATGATATCGGCATTGACCGGGGACAGATTATCCAACACGTTTACCGCACCTTCGCGATTGTTACACACCAAAATCATATCGCAGCCAGCATTAAGAGAAGCCTGCCCACGTTCCGCATAACTACCCATGACTGCGGCACCTTCCATAGAAAGGTCATCAGAGAAGATAACGCCGTTAAAGCCTAACTCTTTGCGCAGTATCTGTTTTAGCCAATAAGGAGAACCACTGGCTGGAAGCGGATCGGCATCAGTATAGATAACATGCGCAGGCATAATGCCATCTAAGCGCTGCTGCTCTATTAGCTGGCGGAATATCAGCATGTCATGGTTGCGGATATCAGCCAGAGGGCGTGGATCAATCGGGGTTTCTTTATGAGAATCGGCAGTCACGGCACCATGACCAGGGAAGTGCTTGCCCGTGCATCGCATGCCGGCACTGTGCATTCCATCGATAAAGCGTTGCACCATCGCCAACGCCTTTTCTGGCTCTTGATGAAATGAGCGCTCGCCAATAGCTGCGCTGATATGTCCGAGATCTAAGACAGGGGCAAAGCTGATATCAATATCCAATGTTGCTAATTCACTCGCCATTACCCAGCCGGACTCTTCCGCTAATCTTCCGCCCTCTTCAGGGGAGTTTATCTCAGCAAAAGATTGTGCCGCAGGTAGTAACGTGAAACCTTCCTTAAAACGCTGTACACGCCCGCCTTCTTGATCAACTGCAATCAAAAGACGCTCGTGAGAGGATTCCCTAATTTGGCGCACCAACTCTTGTAGTTGAGCCACATCATGGAAGTTACGGGCAAAGAAAATGACGCCCCCCACAGAAGGATGCTTTAAGATCTCGCGCTCTTCTGCATCCAGCTCATAGCCAACTACATCCAACATTACTGGCCCCATGCCAATCCTCTCTTAATATTGTCTTCGCCATACGTTTGTATGATCGGTCTTATCAATTGAAATTCTATAACCCTTAATGTGATAAACCTAGATAGCGTCGCTGTTCTGAAGACGCCTCTAAATAGTGCTCATCCCCGCTCTGTCGCCAACGAAGCTCAAACCACAGCATTGAGAGATAAGTCACCCAAGGTATCCACTGTGCAATAGCCTGTGCCAGACGCGTCACATCATGGTACCCGCCACGCTGGCAGTAGTAATCTAAAAACGTTTTCTGCTCTTCACTCGTCCAGCCATTTCCCTGAAAAAGCGCCGCCAGCTCTAGTGCAATATCCGCATCTGCCGCGTATTCCCAATCAATCAATCTTAATGTTGGGCGGTCTGAAGGCATCGTTAAGATAATATTCTCTTCATGCAGATCCATATGGACCAGTGCAGTTTTGATCGATACAGGCAGTGGTGTGCGCATCATAGACTGATGAAGTTTGAGCCAGCACGGTGTAAATCGACGCCGATCGATAAACATCAATTGATGAGCGAGCCGCTGTCGGATATTCAACGGATAACCTGATAAGGGTTTGTCATGCAGCGACACCAATAGAGTACTTAATGTTTGCTGGTGTTCTGGCATCATAAATAGCTGCTCACTCATGGTCTCGCCTACCACCCACTCTAACACCAGCCATTTCCCTTGCCTGATTAGAGGATTAGGTGCCAATCCATAAGCCGATAGATGCTTGAGGATATTAGCCTCTCGAGTAGCCGAGATCCCTAATTGGCGCTTTTCTACCGTCATTCCTCTAGCTAGCCAGTGGTGTTCACCATCAGTAACATGCCAACCAGCATCGGTTAGCCCTGCAACAGAGGTAAACTTTAAGGCAGGAAGCACATCCGCCGAGTAAATATGGGCTAAGATCGCACAGATCTCTCGCTGACTTTCCTGATGGATGGCCTCTTGGTTCACATTGACTTCCGTTTTAGCACTGCGGTACGCCATTGGTTACCGGACAAAGACGCTGCTCAACAGCACCTTTCCCCGACCACATCAGCTCACCCGAAAGAACCGACAGCAATTGCATCGATAATGTAGGGTCTTTTGCACTGCCCGTCAGTGTCGTATACAGGACATACTGAGCATGAACATAGCGTGCGAGGCCGATAGCCTTGGAACGTGATTTCAGCCCATCATCGCTAGAAAGCCCTAGAGCCTGTCTAGCTGCGGCAGCGGCAGCTTCTGGTACAACCTTAAACTTGCTATTTGATGCTAAAACACTATGAATGGCGCTTGTTGCCTGCGGCGTTTTTATTGAGCCATTGGTATTGTTGCTAACGCTATCCACCAGCAGCACATTGCCATCGCTCACTTCCGTTGCTGAAGTCATTTGGTTGACTAGCGGCGAAACACTTTCCGGCCAGATAAAACTAACGACGGACTTAGGCTCTGCTGGCTTTGTTGGTTCAACCGGCTTTACCGGTTGCTGCGGTTTCTCAAGCTGCACAGGGACCGTAGTCGGTGGCGCTATCACACCAATATCGGCAGGCTTTCTTGGTGTTTCCGGACACCCAGTCAAAAACAGGGCAGCTAGTCCCACAAATAACAACTTTTTCATCGTCTACCCTTAGAAGGTCTTAGTGTGTTTTATTACGGAAAGATAAACATTAAGCCAAGAAGTGGCTGCTTATATAGTAGCCACTTTTTTAGTGCTTATCGGGAAAGCATCGGCCCGAGGACTTTACCGCCCAGTAGGTGCATATGAATATGATAGACCTCCTGCCCACCATGTCGGTTGCAGTTGATAATCAGCCGATAGCCATCTTCTGCGATCCCTTCCTGCTCAGCAATTTTTGCCGCCACAGTCACCATTCTCCCTAATGCTGCTTCGTGTTCATCTTTCACATCGTTCAGCGTTGGAATCAGAATATTCGGGACGATAAGAATATGGGTAGGTGCTTGGGGTGCAATATCACGAAAGGCTGTGACTAGATCATCCTGATAAACCACGTCAGAAGGGATTTCACGGCGGATAATTTTACTAAAAATCGTCTCTTCAGCCATTGCCTTGTATCCTTATTCATTAAAACTAGGTGATTACTTAAGTATGAGTGAGATGCTTACAGAGTTTCAACACTCTCTCATTTTTTCTTCGGTAAAACATTAAATTCAGACTGAACATATTATGGCTTTTTCAGTTACCATATTGTAACTATCCCCCTTAGCTCTACGAACTAAATTCTGAGGAAGGTAAGATGACAAAGCTGTTGATTACAAATGCAACGATGATTAATGAAGATCGTCGACAAGAAACCGATGTACTTATCGTAAATGGGCGTATTGAAAAAATCCAACGTTCAATTGATGCGCCAGCAGATGCTAATGTTATTGATGCCTCGGGGAAACTTCTTATCCCCGGAATGATCGACGATCAGGTTCACTTCCGTGAGCCAGGTTTTCCGCACAAAGGAACGATCGCCTCTGAATCTCGCGCCGCTGTCGCTGGCGGGATAACCAGTTATATGGAAATGCCAAACGTTAATCCTCAGACTACCAACCAACAAGCATTAGATGATAAATATGCGCGTGCTTCCGCCTCATCTATCGCCAATTTCAGCTTCTATATGGGGGCAACCAACGACAATCTTGATGATATTCGCCGTCTAAACCCGAATGATGCCTGTGGTGTTAAGATCTTCATGGGTGCATCGACGGGCAATATGCTGGTAGATAATGAGGAGACTTTAGGCAAAATATTTGCAGAAAGCCCTGTATTGATTGCCACCCACTGCGAAGATACGCCTATGATCAAAGTGGCAGAAGATGCCTATAGGGCAAAATATGGTGATGATATTCCGGCATTTGAACACGCCAATATTCGTTCTGCCGATGCCTGTTTGAAATCTTCATCTATGGCGGTGGCCTTGGCTAAAAAGCACGGTACTCGCCTTCACGTTCTTCACCTGACAACCGCTGATGAACTGCATCTTTTCGAGCCTGCCCCAACCTTAGAGGCACTGCGTAAAAAGCAGATTACAGCCGAAGCCTGTGTGCACCACTTATTCTTTAATCAGAACGATTACCAGCAACAGGGTCATCTGATTAAATGCAACCCAGCTATTAAAGCAGAGAAACATCAACTTGCGCTTATCGACGCCGTTAAAAAGGGCATTATCGATGTGATAGCCACTGACCACGCACCGCATACGTGGGAAGAGAAACAGAACACTTATTTTGGTGCACCATCAGGCCTACCACTCGTGCAACATGCCCTGCTCTCGCTGCTCGATATGAGTCATCGCGGTATTTTCTCGCTGGAGTTAATTGTAAGCAAAACTAGCCATGCCGTTGCCGAGCGTTTTCAACTCGCTGACCGAGGCTATATTCGTGAAGGGTATTTTGCCGACCTCGTTCTCATCGACCCTGCAAAACATTTTACCGTCAACAAAGAGAATCTGTTCTATCAATGTGGATGGTCACCGTTTGAAGGCCATACATTCCAAGGTGGGTTGATCGATACGACTATCGTTAATGGCAACATTGTTTTTCGCAATAACCAACACGTCGCCGCACCGATGGGCCAACGCTTAACATTCAACCGTTAATATTTTCGCTTAACCATAAAAAAGGGAGCAAATGCTCCCTTTTTTATGTGATGAGACTCTTCGTTATGAGAGGCATCTAGTTATTACGAATGTACTCATCCATATCGGTCTTCAAGTTATCAGACTTGGTACCAAAGATAGCCTGAACTCCTGATCCTGCTACGACAACACCTGCCGCACCAAGTTTCTTCAGCTCTGCCTGGTCTACC
Organism: Enterobacteriaceae bacterium B14; assembly: GCA_000307305.1. Lineage (GTDB taxonomy): Bacteria > Pseudomonadota > Gammaproteobacteria > Enterobacterales > Enterobacteriaceae > B14. The sequence continues at coordinate 479,709 of DF158882.1, read as the reverse complement.
TTGGCAACATCACCAACGCTAACACGTAAACGAGTGATACAAGCATCGAGATTAGTAATGTTCTCTTTACCACCGAAAGCCTTCACTAACGCCGCTGACATTTCGTTACCCACTTTAGCCTCTTTCTCTGCCGTATCGTCTTCACGGCCTGGTGTTTTAAGATTTAATTTTGCGATCAGAACACGGAAAATTGTGTAATAAAGCACCGCATAGCAGATGCCAACAATTGGGAACATCCATGTGTTGTGACCATTACCACTCAATACGACAAAGTCGATCAGACCATGAGAGAAACTGGTGCCCGCACGCATATCCAGCAGGATACAGATTGGGAAAGCTAAACCAGCCAGAATCGCATGGATCACATACAGGATTGGGGCAACAAACAGGAAGGAGAACTCGATAGGTTCGGTTATACCAGTTAAGAATGAGGTGAGTGCCGCAGAGATCATGATACCGCCGACTTTGGCACGGTTTTGTGGTTTGGCTGAATGCCAAATCGCTATCGCTGCCGCAGGAAGGCCATACATTTTAAATAGGAAGCCACCAGAGAGTTTACCCGCTGTTGGGTCGCCTGCCATGAAGCGTGGAATATCACCGTGGAACACCTGTCCTGCCGCGTTGATATACTCGCCTACTTGCATTTGGAACGGCACATTCCATATGTGGTGTAAACCAAAAGGAACTAAAGCACGCTCAACTAAACCATAGATGCCGAAAGCGAGAACCGGGTTTTGATAGGCTGCCCACTGAGAGAACTCCTGAATACGTGCACCAATAGGTGGCCAAATAAACGAGAGCACGACACCTAGAACAATGGCACAGACGCCAGAAATGATCGGAACAAAACGCTTACCCGCAAAGAACCCCAGATACTCAGGGAGTTTAATGCGATAAAAGCGGTTAAACATATAGGCGGCTATCGACCCTGCGATAATCCCGCCGAGCACGCCGGTATCCGCTAAATGTTTAGTTTCTATCTCTGCCGCAGAGAGATGTAAAACTAATGGGGCAACGACCGCCATGGTTTTTACCATAATGCCGTATGCGACGACCGCAGCCAAAGCAGATACACCGTCGTTATTCGTAAACCCTAGTGCGACACCGATTGCGAAAATCAGTGGCATGTTAGCAAAAACGGAGCCACCCGCCTGTGCCATAACATCAGAAACAACAGTGGGTAACCAACTGAATCCTGCTGAACCGACCCCAAGTAAGATACCTGCAATAGGGAGTACGGAAACCGGCAGCATTAGCGATTTACCTACTTTTTGTAGGTTTGCAAATGCATTCTTAAACATAGTTGAGTGTGCTCCTGAGTCATTGTGTTAATCATTTACGCTTTGCAGGTCTGATTTTCAGTAGAAATATTTACCCTGCGAATAAGGGATTTTTGCTCTCCCTTTAATTATTACGAAGGGTAAAATAAATACTACTTGCATAGTTTGACACCTGTCACATTTCTGTGAAAGTGATAATAAAAATGTGTTTTATTTGTTAATGATAGGCGTAAAAAAAAGCCAAAAACAGGCTAAACCCTATATTATCCATGTGACATAAAGATTAATTATGAGCAATAAAAAATATAAGATTGAGCTGTTTCTGGCTTAAGATTAGACGATGGTAGGGATTTTGATCTGAAATAATTGGCAAAAATTACGCGTTGTCTGTTCTGCTAACTCTTCTAGTGAAATACTCTTAAGTACCGCGAGATATTCCGCCACATCGCGAACGTAAGCGGGCTGATTCTCTTTACCGCGATAGGGTACAGGGGCAAGATACGGTGAATCCGTTTCAACCAACAGGCGATCGACTGGAATATAACGGGCAACTTCACGTAAATCATGGGCGTTGCGGAACGTCATAATGCCTGAAAGAGAGATATAGAAGCCTAGATCTAATAGTTTTTCTGCCGTCGCTTTATCCTCAGTAAAACAGTGCAGAACCCCACCACACTCATCGGCGTTCTCTTCCGTTAAGATATCTAACGTATCCTGACGTGCATCACGCGTATGGACGATAACTGGCTTAGAAAACTCTCGCCCTATCTGAATATGTCGGCGAAATGATTCCTGTTGACGTGGGATTGTCTCCTGCTGATAAAAATAGTCCAACCCCGTTTCGCCAAGCGCGACAACATCAGGCCGTGCCGCAAGGGTGCGAAGAAGATCGTGATCGTAATCCTCTTCAAGGTGCAAAGGGTGGACACCGCAAGAGTATGCAACGTCCTCTCTCTGACCAATAAACTGAGTCATGCTTTCAAACCCAGGTAGTGAGGTTGCAACAGCCAAAACAAAGCCGACATCCCTCTCCTTCGCTCGTAACAGCACCTCATCCACGCTTTTATGCAGCGTGGTGTAATCTAATCCGTCTAAATGACAGTGGGAATCAACTAGTAACATAATCCTGATAACTCTTGGTTAAAACGCAGATTCAGAGATCTTAGTTCACTGAATGGGAGGATAGCTCACGCTCCCAGCGGCATAACCGCTCTGTGAGCATAAGTTCTTTATTCACGCCAGCGACAGTGTCTAGCTCATGGCGGCATAATAGACAATCTTGGGCAAGGATTTGCAATACGCTAACCGGTATCCGTTTAGCCAATCGCTCAACCAAAGAGGCACGGTCTTGATTGGCAATAAATTGCCCCGCTCCCTGCGCCCATTTACACGCATCTAACAACAGTGTGTATAGCCAGTGTAGTCGCTCGGTTGCGTTATCGTGGTTCAACTCTGGTAATAGCGAGAGGAGATCCCAACTAGGGTGGCTTAATGTCTGTTCAAACGCATGACACAACGCTGTGCGCTGTGACCACGCAGACATCTCTAATAGCTGCTCAGCAGCAATCGGTGCCCCACCCGTCAAACGCAGTGCCGTACGCTGTGCTGTGCGATCCCCAGGAGATTGATGTTCTAACCAGCGAATGCTGTACTCCTCATCAGGACAAGCTAGATGATAGTAAGCACAGCGGCTACGAATAGTGGCTAACACACTGCTAGGCTCACGGCATCCCAACAGAAAATAGGTTTTCTGCGGTGGCTCCTCTAGCGTTTTCAGCAATGCATTCGCTGCCGCCTCAGAGAGACACTCGATATCAGGAAACCAGACCGCTTTTGCCCCACCTTGCTGAGCGTGGCTGTATAACACCTCAGTAAGCTGCCTTATCGGCTCTACCCCCAGCGTACTCTTGCCTTTTTCTGGCACCATTATATGCCAATCAGGGTGATTGCCTGCTTTCATTAAGTTGCAGCCATGGCACTCACCACAGGTCTTGTCACCGTTCGGCCTCTGGCACATCAGCCAGTGCCCGATGCCTTCCATTAGTAGCGGTTCTCCCGTTCCCGGCAAGGCATGTAGCAGCAAAGCGTGATGAGGTCGCTCTGAGCGATACTGGGCGATCAACTCACGATAATGTGATGTTAGCCAGGGATACCATTTCACTTCTGAACTGCCAACCATGATTTTAACGCCTTGCGAATATCAGCAGAAACGGCTGCGATATCTTGTGATGCATCGATAGTTTCAATACGTTCATCAGCATCTGCTAGGTCTAAATAGCGCTTACGTGTCCGCTTGAAGAACTCTAATGACTCTTGTTCGATCCTATCCAGTGCGCCTCGCTCTCTTGCTCTTTGCAAACCCACCTCAGGAGGAAGGTCGAGATATAACGTAAAGTCTGGATAGAAATCACCGAGTACCGTATCCCGTAATGAGGTCATCAAAGCAGTATCAATACCTCTGCCCCCCCCCTGATAAGCCTGAGAGGAGAGATCGTGGCGATCGCCAACCACCCAAGCGCCACGGGCCAATGCGGGTTTAATGACATTTTCGACAAGCTGGATACGAGCAGCATAGAGCATGAGAACTTCGGCTTTATCTGTTAGTGATTCGCCCTCAATGCCCTGCTTAATCAATTCACGCAGTTTTTCTGCAAGAGGTGTCCCCCCCGGTTCACGCGTAAAGATGATGTCCTGAATACCGTGTTGGCGAAGTTCATCCACCACCGTATCGCGGGCAGTCGTCTTTCCTGCCCCTTCCAAGCCTTCGATGACAATAAACTTACTGTCCACGTTTCTGCCTCTGGATTTTCAAATATTCGCGCACAGCCTGATTGTGGCTCTGCAAATTAGTGGTGAAGGTGTGCCCACCATAACCATCGGCGACAAAGTAGAGATAAGGCGTCGTTGCTGGGTGCGCCGCTGCCGCCAGAGATGCTCTGCCCGGCATCGCAATCGGCGTAGGCGGAAGCCCATTGATCACATAAGTATTGTAGAGCGTCTCTGTTTCAAGATCCTTACGGGTGATATTGCCGTTGTAATCCTCCCCCATGCCATAAATAACGGTAGGGTCAGTTTGCAAACGCATTCCAATTCGGATTCGGTTAACAAAAACCGAAGCGACTTTGCCACGTTCTTCGCTAACAGCAGTTTCCTTCTCAATAATGGACGCCATAATGAGCATTTCATGTGGAGTCTTGTAAGGTAGGCCTTTATCTCTCCCCTTCCACTCTTCGTCCAGTGCTGCCACCATGCGCTGATTAGCTCGTTTTAGAATCGCTTCATCGCTGGTATTCGCTGTGTACATATAAGTATCGGGGTATAGCCACCCTTCAGCATGATCGGTGCTATCAGAGGTAAGAAGCTCTGCAACCTGCTGTTGAGTTTTATCTTTTAGTGTATGTTTTAAATAAGGCGTTGCTTCAAGAATTTTTAACCAGTCACGCAGACGGGTTCCTTCAACGAAACGGACACTAAACTGTGCCTCTTTACCGCTACGCAGCAACTGCAATAGTTGTCGAACATCCATCCCAGCAGGGATACGGTAGGTTCCTGCTTTGAATTTAGCAAGTTCAGGTTCTGCTTTCAGTAACCAAGGGAACCAGCGTGATTTCTTAATTAATTTCTGTTTAATCAACAGATCTTCCAATCCTTGCCTTCCCGTTCCCGCAGGCAACGTAAAGATTGTTTCCTGAGTAAGGGCCAGTTTTGTCGTACCGTACTGTTTTACTCTTTCCCATGCATAATAAGAGGCGCCAACGCCAAGCAAAATGAATACAGCCAGCAGGCCAAATATCGTTTTTTTCATTGTCATATCATCAACAAAAAGGGCTTAGATAGTCATAGAGCTGATGAGAACTGTAGCTCCAGCCCTCAATCTGCTTAACGGGTATTATTGGCATCAGCGCATTACAGATAAAGACTTCATCTGCCAATGCCAGTGCCTCAAAAGGAACACTTACTTCTTCCAATTGGTAAGGTGAATCAGCTAAAACAGACATAATATGCTGACGCATTATGCCATTAACTCCGGCATGGTCGAGTCTAGGAGTAAAAACATGCCATCCTTGTCGCCAAAAAAAATTGGCCGCACAGCATTCAATTAATCGGTCATCGGTGTCAAGCACAATGCCTTCTTGAGCGCCGCATTTATCTAGTTCTGCTCGAATTAAGACTTGTTCAAGACGGTTTAAATGCTTAACACCTGCAAGCATGGCATTTTTAGCCAGTTTGAGAGGACATAAAACTAACGCTATACCCTGCTCACGCCACTCTGAATAGTGTTGTGGAAATGGAGAGGATGCCATTATTCGAGTCGGGCAAGTTACATCGTTCACGCTATAGCCTCTTCCGCCAGAGCCACGAGTGAGCATCACCTTGAGTACACCATCATCAATTTGCATCGCCGCCTGTTGTATTTCATTTTCTAGCTGATGCCAATCAATTTCAGCCATCAATAGTAGAACTGTGGCCTGTTTTAATCGCTGAATATGCCGTTCGAGCAATTGAATCTTGCCTTTATGGACTCTGGCTGTTGTGAAACAGCCATCGCCATAATGTAGACCACGATCGCCGAGTGGAATTTGGCTGTCAGGTTTACCATTAACCCAATACATCCTTTGCTCCTATTCGTCGCTTTCATACCGATGCCAAAATGAAAGGTATACGATTATACAGACTCAGACTATGTGGCTTAGTATAAAATACAAGCATAAAAAAACGGCTCGCATCAGCGAACCGTTTTTATTTTCATCTTGCCGTTAAATTTTACGGAAGATAAGAGAACCGTTTGTCCCGCCAAAGCCAAAGGAGTTACACAGCGTGTACTCCATGTTGCTAACCTGACGTGCTTCTCCAGGAACGAAGTCCAAATCACAACCTTCATCAGGATTATCCAGATTGATGGTAGGTGGAACCACGTTATCGCGCAGAGCGAGAATGGAGAAAATAGACTCAGCAGAGCCTGCCGCACCAAGCAAATGACCTGTCATCGATTTTGTCGAACTCACCATAACGCGGCGAGCGTCATCACCGAATACGCTTTTCACTGCCTGCGTTTCTGCTTTATCACCAGCCGGTGTTGATGTTCCATGGGCATTGATATAAGCAATTTGTGATGTCGAAATACCTGCATCACGAATTGCATTTCTCATTGCTGCTGCAGCACCTGCACCATCTTCCGGTGGAGAGGTCATATGGTAAGCATCACTGCTCATGCCAAACCCGACAACCTCAGCATAAATCTTCGCGCCGCGCTGCTTAGCATGTTCATATTCTTCGAGGAATACGATGCCAGCACCATCACCAAGCACGAAGCCATCGCGATCTTTATCCCAAGGGCGGCTCGCCGCTTGCGGATTATCGTTGCGGGTAGAGAGTGCACGTGCTGCACCAAAACCACCCACACCTAATGGTGTACTTGCCTTCTCTGCGCCACCTGCCAGCATAGCATCGGCGTCGCCATAAGCGATGATGCGAGCGGCATGGCCAATATTATGTACGCCAGAAGTACAGGCTGTCGCAATAGAGATACTCGGCCCACGCAATCCATACATGATGGAAAGATGACCGGAAATCATATTGACGATAGTCGAAGGAACAAAGAATGGGCTGATTTTACGAGGTCCACCATTTACCAATGCGGTATGGTTTTCTTCAATCAGGCCAAGACCTCCAATGCCAGAACCAATTGCGGCTCCAATACGAGGGGCGTTTTCTTCCGTAATTTCAATACCAGAATCTTGCATTGCTTGAATGCCAGCAACGATCCCGTATTGAATGAATTCGTCCATCTTGCGCGCATCTTTGCGGGAGATGAAATCTTCGGAATTAAAATCTCTTACTAAGCCAGCAAAACGCGTTGCGTAGGCGCTAGTATCGAAATGGTCGATCAGGCTGATGCCACTCTGTCCGGCAAGCAGGGCTTTCCAAGAAGCCTCAACACTATTACCGACAGGAGACAACATGCCCAGTCCGGTCACAACAACTCGACGCTTAGACACGTTTGTCCTCCAGGGAGGGATTACTTTGAATTAGAAAAAACTTAGGCGGTCGAGTGACCGCCTAGATATGTTCGCTTACTGGTTAGCTGCCGTGATGTAATCAATTGCTGCTTGAACAGTAGTGATTTTTTCGGCTTCTTCGTCTGGAATTTCTGTATCAAACTCTTCTTCCAGAGCCATTACCAACTCAACGGTGTCAAGAGAATCGGCACCGAGGTCATCAACGAAGGAAGCAGCATTCACTACTTCGTCTTCTTTAACACCAAGTTGTTCAATAATGATTTTCTTAACGCGTTCTTCGATAGTGCTCATACTCTTAAATTTCCTATCAAAACTCGCTTTCGCGATGGTTTTCGTAGTGTATAAAATACTGAAAAAGATGCAACCAAATAGAAGCTGGTCAAACCACAACTTTGCGCTATTTTGCGGCCTTCCCCCCAAATAATGCAAATTCTTTTTGCATTATTTAGATCATATACATGCCACCATTGACATGTAATGTTTCTCCAGTAATGTATCCAGCCTCATCAGAGGCTAAAAAAGCAACAGCACTGGCAATCTCTTTAGCGTCACCTAGCCTATTGGCAGGGACTTGCGTCAAAATGCCTGCACGCTGCTCTTCTGTCAATGCCTGAGTCATATCGGTTTCAATAAACCCAGGGGCTATCACATTGACAGTAATACCACGGGAAGCCACTTCACGTGCCAGAGACTTACTAAAACCAATAAGCCCTGCCTTGGCTGCCGCATAGTTCGCCTGACCCGCATTCCCCATGGTTCCAACCACTGAACCAATAGTAATAATACGGCCATGACGCTTCTTCATCATCGCGCGCATTACCGCTTTAGAAAGGCGGAAAACGGATGTTAAATTAGTATCTAGTATATCTTGCCATTCGTCTTCTTTCATTCGCATTAGAAGATTATCGCGAGTAATACCGGCATTATTCACTAAAATATCAATCTCGCCAAATTCAGCACGAATTGCACCTAAAACATGCTCGATTGAATCAACATCAGTGACATTAAGGGCAAAGCCCTTACCTTTTTCACCAAGATAAGCACTGATTGCTTCCGCACCGTTTTCGCTGGTTGCGGTACCAATGACTGTAGCACCACGAGCAATTAAATCTTCAGCAATGGCTCGACCAATACCGCGGCTTGCACCGGTAACTAACGCAATTTTTCCATCAAAACTCATGGTATTCCTCTTGATTATTATGCTAACGCTGCTGACATTGTCGCCGGATCATTGGCTGCTGCTGCGCTCATCGTGTCAACAATACGTTTTGTTAGGCCCGTTAAAACTTTACCTGGCCCAACTTCAACAAGGTGTTCAATACCATTAGCCGCCATCAGCTCGACTGTTTCTGTCCAGCGAACAGGGTTATATAACTGGCGTACTAATGCATCACGAATGGCGTCTGCCGAAGTTTCTATGCTTACATCTACGTTATTAATGACTGGGAACTTAGGTTCATGAAGTGTCAATGCAGCCAGTTCAACAGCCAGTTTATCCGCAGCGGGTTTCATCAAAGCACAGTGCGACGGTACGCTAACAGCTAATGGCAATGCTCGTTTAGCACCAGCAGCTTTACATGCAGCACCAGCGCGCTCTACAGCATCTTTATTCCCTGCAATAACGACCTGGCCCGGTGAGTTAAAGTTTACCGGAGAAACAACGTCACCCTGCGCAGATTCAGCACAGGCTTTTTCAATAGCATTGTTATCTAAACCAATGATTGCGTACATGGCGCCAGTACCTTCAGGAACTGACTCCTGCATGAATTTTCCACGCAGCTCGACCAAACGAATAGCGTCTTGAAAATCCATGACTCCCGCACACACAAGAGCAGAATATTCACCCAAGCTGTGCCCAGCCATCATAGACGGCATTTTGCCCTCTTTTTGCTGCCAAACACGCCAAAGTGCAACAGATGCAGCCAAAAGCGCTGGCTGCGTTTGCCACGTTTTCCCTAATTCTTCGGTAGGACCATTTTGCACTAACTGCCATAGGTCATAACCAAGCACTTTTGAGGCTTGTGCGAACGTCTCTTCAATAATAGGATTTTCTGCTGCTAGCTCTGCCAGCATCCCTACAGATTGGGAGCCCTGCCCAGGGAAAACCATTGCAAATTTATTGTTCATTTTTCTATCCTACAGAATTAAAACCGAACCAGTGCAGAGCCCCAAGTAAAACCACCGCCGAATGCTTCAAGAAGCACTAAGTGCCCTTCTTGAATACGCCCGTCTCTGACAGCTTCATCTAGTGCAGCTGGCACAGAGGCAGCGGAGGTATTACCTTGGCGATCTAGAGTGACAACAACACTGTCCATCTCCATACCAAGGCGCTTCGCCGTTGCACTGATTATGCGTAAGTTAGCCTGATGAGGAACCAGCCAATCTAAATCTTTACGCTCTAGTCCATTAGCTGTTAGGGTTTCATCAACGATATGCGCCAACTCTGTAACCGCAACCTTGAATACTTCATTCCCTTGCATCGTGACATAAGCCGAGACATCAGGATACTCACGATCCGCATAAGGCAAGGCCAAAAGCTCGCCAAAGCGTCCATCCGCATGTAAATGGGTTGAGATAATCCCCGGCTTTTCTGATGCGCCTACAATAACAGCCCCAGCCGCATCGCCAAAAAGAATAATTGTGCCGCGATCGTTAGGATCCAAGCGATGAGATAACGCATCAGAACCAATAACCAATGCATGTTTTACTGCACCGTTTTTAACAAATTGGTCGGCAATACTCAACGCATAGACAAATCCTGAGCAAGCTGCAGCCACATCAAATGCAGCACCACCTCTAATATCCAGCATTTGCTGAACTTGGCATGCTGCACTTGGAAAGGCGTGAGTTGAGGATGTTGTTGCGACAATGATTAAGCCAATATCGTTTTTATCGATACCAGAAGCTTCAATCGCTTTTAGCGCAGCCTGATGTGCCATGACTGACACAGTTTCACCAGGGCCTGCGATTCGACGTTCGCGGATACCGGTACGAGTGACGATCCACTCATCTGAAGTGTCTACCATTTGCTCTAAATCAGCATTGGTACGTACTTGTTCGGGTAAATAACTCCCCGTGCCGAGAATTCTTGTATACATGAACGATTAGTCACTCTTGGGTAATACAGCCTCTAGGCGAGAGGCAATTCTTGTTGGAACTTGCCGCCGTACCGCCTGCACAGCCTGTTCGATAGCAACAGCAAATGCATTCTGATTTGCTGAGCCATGGCTTTTGATCACGATACCTCGCAATCCTAACAAACACGCGCCATTATACTGATCCGGATTTAAGTGACCGAATCGTTTAGCGAATTTTTTTTGTAACCAACGCCCTAGCAATCTTAGCCACCAAGCCCGCTTCTTCTCACCATTCGGTGTTTTAAGCAGTAACAGGAACATTCTGATCACCCCTTCCAACGTTTTCAGGGTGACGTTACCGACAAAACCATCACAAACTAATACATCAGTTTTGCCCGTCAATAGGTCGTTGCCCTCAAGATAACCGATATAATTAATTGCTAGGGTCTCTTTTAGGATGGCTGAAGCCTCTCGGATGTTATCCAAGCCTTTATTCTCTTCTTCGCCAATATTGAGTAGCGCAACTCGAGGTTGAGGTATTTCTAGCACCTCTTCCGCCATTACAGAGCCCATAATAGCAAACTGCACTAACATGTTACTGTCGCATTCGACGTTCGCCCCTAAATCTAAAACAAGAGTTCTGCCTTGTTGCTGATTTGGTAATGCCGAAGCCAGCGCAGGCCGCTCTATTCCAGGTAAAGGTTTCAACATCATTTTCGACAACCCCATTAATGCTCCAGTATTGCCTGCACTAACACATGCACCAGCCTGACCGTTCTTAACCAGATCTAGGGCTTCGCGCATAGAAGTACTACGGCTATTACGAATCGCCTGAGAAGGTTTAGCATCATTGGCAATGACATCATCTGAGTGGATGATTTCTAATCGGGGTAGTAAAGAGGGGTCTGCATTAATAAGCAGAGGGGTAATGGCCTCAGTTTGACCAACAAGAAGAAGATAGAGGGATGGATTAAGCGCCAGTGCCTGCAATGCAGCAGGCACTGTGACGCGGGGACCGAAATCCCCACCCATTGCATCTAACGCTATGGTTAGACGGCTCAAGGTTGCGCCAATTACTTAACAATAACCTTACGACCACGGTAGTAACCGTCGGCAGTAATGTGGTGACGCAGGTGAGTTTCACCAGACACCTTGTCCACAGATACAGCTGCGGTAGTTAATGCATCATGAGAGCGACGCATGCCACGTCGTGAACGAGTTGCTTTGTTCTGTTGTACGGCCATGGACCTTACTCCTTATTACTTATGCTTTAAACTGGCTAATACGGCAAATGGATTAGGTTTCTCCGCCTCTTCAGGCAGTTCACCAAACACCATGTCCGCGTCGGACACTTCACAGTGTTCAGAATCATGCACCGGAACTACTGGTAATGCCAGAATGATTTCATCCTCGACCATTGCCAATAAATCAACTTCACCAAACTCGTTAACTTCGATTGGTTCGTAAATCTCCGGTAATGCCTTAGCCTTCTCATCATTGATGACAGGGCTAAAACAATATGTTGTGTGAACAGCGTGTTCGAAGGTGTTTCCACAGCGCTGACACATCAACGTCACCGTGACATCAGCATGGCCTGTAATCACAGCCAAACGCTGATTATCAAGATTAAATGACAATGCAGCATCTACATCGCTATCCACACTCACCACTGATTCGGCAACTCGAGACACCAGTTCACGTGGATATATGCCTACATAATCCAAATGTTTCTGAGCTGTACGAACCGCATCAACGGTTAGGGGTAATTTTACCTTTTGCATAGGGCGCGCATATTATCTTTGTAATGCCATAGAGTCAAAGAAAAAGGCACTCGATACACTCGATATTGTGCCTTTAAACCAATATTTCGCTACCTGAGCGGCCGACAGTTTAAAATGGTACAATTAATTACGCTATGCTTTCTGAAAATATTTATGAAACCACTCATTCTTGCTTCAACATCACCCTTTCGCTCAGCGTTACTAGAAAAGCTTCATCTTCCCTTTAGCTGCGCGGCTCCAGATACTGATGAACGCCCCCATCGCGGCGAAAAAGCAGACGATCTCGTACTCCGATTATCCGGCGAAAAAGCCGCTTCTCTGGCGGAGAAATACCCAAACCATTTGATTATCGGTGCCGATCAGGTCTGCGTATTAGATGGAAAAATAACCGGTAAACCTCTCGATTTAAACAATGCTAAAGCACAATTGCGGCGAGCCAGTAGCAGCAAGGTAACCTTCTATACTGGTCTTGCTGTACTCAATAGCCAGACACAACACATCACCAAAATTTGCGAACTATTTCACGTTCACTTTCGCGCTTTAAGTGATGAGGAAATTGATACCTATCTTGAAATTGAACAGCCGTTTAACTGCGCAGGCAGTTTTAAGAGCGAAGGTCTGGGAATTACGCTGTTTGATCGCTTAGAAGGGAATGACCCCAATACATTAATTGGTTTGCCGCTGATAGCACTTACCCGAATTTTGACTGATGAAGGAATCAATCCACTAGCAGTATCTACTCGCCAGCATCACGAATAATGCTTTACCAGCCAATGCCTCTTTGCCTTGGCTGGTATCCCTTCTTGATTGACTCTCTATTACTCTTTTTTATTGGCTCTGCTTCTCAAAACCTGTAAACAACGGCGCAAGTCATCACCTAATGGCGCTTCTATACGGATGGTTTCTCCAGTATTTGGATGCTCAAAGCGCAGCGCTGCCGCATGCAAAAAGAGGCGGCGTAAGCCCGTATTCTCTAACTGTTGATCAAACTCACGTTCACCATAACGGTCGTCGAAAGCAATCGGATGCCCTGCGTATTGGGTATGAACACGGATCTGATGCGTTCTTCCCGTTATTGGGCTCGCCTTGATGAGCGTTGCGATATCAAAACGTTCTTCTATCTTAAAACGGGTTTCAGAGGGTTTTCCTGCCGCATCCACACGGACAATCCTCTCTCCGCTTTGCAAAACATTCTTGAGCAATGGTGCATCTACAACTTTACAGTGCGATTGCCACTGTCCACGCACTAGGGCCAGATAATCTTTCTGCATTCCCTTTGTTCTTAGTTGCTCATGCAAAGAACGTAGTGCAGACCGCTTTTTAGCAACCATGAGCACACCTGACGTGTCTCGGTCTAAGCGATGCACAAGTTCTAAGAATCTAGCCTCAGGGCGCAATGCCCTCAAGCCCTCAATAACGCCAAAACTTAAACCGCTTCCGCCATGCACCGCCGTGCCAGAAGGCTTATTGAGTAAGAGAATATAGTCATCCTCATACAGTACCGCATCCGCAAGTGCTGCAACTTTCCCTAACTTCGGCGAAACAGGGGCATCATCACGCTCTGCTACTCTAACGGGAGGAATACGAACCTCATCCCCCTCTTCCAACTTATATTCAGGTTTGATACGTTTTTTATTTACCCGCACCTCTCCCTTTCTAACAATGCGATACACCATACTTTTTGGCACACCTTTCAATTGGGTGCGTAAAAAGTTATCGATGCGCTGCCCTGCATTTTCAGCAGTGATCGTCACAATCTGCACAGATGGCGTACCAAGTGTGCTTGTTTTGTTTTGTTCTGATGGATTATTCGTTTTCATAGGCGCGATTCTAAATAGCGATCATGAGACATGCCACACATTTTTATGTGGTATCTGTTAAGACATTTGTTTCTCATTTATTTATTCAAATCCAAATCACCCACAATGACGTCAATGATCAACAGAACAATCAAGAACAACAGCTAAAAAAATAGCCTACCACCCTCACTTTCGAATGAGTTCCTTGTTTAAAAAAACGATCTTACAACACATTTTTTATATTTAGACTATGATGACAGAGTTCTACCTCTCTTAACTCTACTTCGAGCAAGATCTTTACCTAACAGGAAAAAGTCACCTTGCTATAAAGGGGTGAGCAGTGGAATAATGCTGTAACTTTCCGCCCTGATTCTTTTAAATTTTCCTTTAAATTGAGAAAAATAGCGGATTTATAGAGTTTGCCTGAGTACATACAAACGCAGCAATGGCGTAAGACGTCGTATGATATCAAGCAATTAACGAGCTGCGGGTTGCAGCTTGGCCAGTAAAAATGGAATCAGTTCTGTCACAATTTTTCAGACGCTATTCCCCTAGTAAAAGCGCTATTTTTCAAAAAGCATAAATGCTTTTTTATGAAAAAAGGCTTACCGAAATAATGCGCCCCTATGCAGGCGACAACCGGGAGGTTGACGACTTTGCGATAAGACTCGGGGCCGTCGGTTTAATCTGGCCATGATATTTAATCCATCCCGTTGCTCTGTCACTAATGTAAAAAATAACGAGTAAGTCAAAGATGAAGAGAATGTTGATTAACGCAACTCAGCAAGAAGAGTTGCGTGTTGCCTTAGTGGATGGCCAACGACTATACGATCTAGACATTGAAAGTCCTGGACACGAACAGAAGAAAGCAAATATTTATAAAGGCAAAATTACCCGCATAGAACCTAGCCTCGAAGCCGCTTTTGTTGATTATGGTGCAGAGAGACACGGTTTCCTTCCGCTAAAAGAAATTGCACGCGAGTATTTCCCTAGTCACTACTCCTCCCACGGCCGCCCGAACATTAAAGATGTTCTGCGCGAAGGCCAAGAAGTTATCGTTCAAGTTGATAAAGAAGAACGCGGCAATAAAGGCGCAGCCTTAACCACCTTTATCAGCTTAGCAGGCAGTTATCTCGTTCTAATGCCGAATAACCCAAGAGCAGGTGGCATATCTCGCCGCATTGAGGGTGATGACCGCGTTGAACTGAAAGAAGCTCTATCCTCATTACAAATTCCTGAAGGAATGGGCCTTATTGTTCGCACCGCTGGTGTGGGCAAAACAGCCGATTCTCTACGCTGGGATCTTAACTTCCGTATCAAACACTGGGAAGCCATTAAGAAAGCGGCCGAAGGTCGCCCAGCCCCTTTCCTGATTCATCAGGAAAGTAATGTTATTGTCCGTGCATTCCGTGATTATCTTCGCCCAGATATCGGTGAAATCCTTATTGATAACCCCAAGATTCTTGAGCTCGCAAAAGAGCACATTGCCGCCTTGGGTCGCCCTGATTTCACTAGCAAAATTAAGCCTTACAGCGGCGAAATTCCGCTATTTAGCCATTACCAAATCGAGTCGCAGATAGAATCTGCGTTCCAGCGTGAAGTGCGTCTTCCTTCCGGTGGCTCAATCGTAATTGATACGACAGAAGCATTAACCGCAATTGATATCAACTCAGCCCGCGCCACTCGCGGCGGTGATATCGAAGAAACAGCCTTTAACACCAACCTTGAAGCAGCCGATGAAATCGCCCGCCAGTTACGTCTTCGTGACTTAGGTGGCCTGATTGTTATCGACTTCATTGATATGACACCGGTTCGTCATCAGCGCGAAGTTGAAAACCGTTTGCGTGATGCCGTTCGTCAAGATCGTGCTCGTATTCAGATTGGCCGTATTTCACGTTTCGGTTTATTAGAGTTATCACGCCAACGTTTAAGCCCTTCTCTTGGCGAATCTAGCCATCATGTCTGTCCTCGCTGTAACGGGACAGGCACCGTACGTGATAATGAATCACTGTCACTCTCGATTTTACGTTTAATCGAAGAAGAAGCGCTTAAAGAGAACACCAAAGAAGTCCACGCTATCGTACCTGTCGATATCGCCTCTTATCTGTTAAACGAGAAGCGCGAGTCTGTTAATGCGATCGAAAAACGTCAGAGTGATGCTGTTCGCGTTATCGTCGTACCAACCATGACAATGGAAACCCCTCACTTCTCCGTACAGCGTGTACGTAAAGGTGAAGAGAATCCAACACTCAGCTATCGTTTACCACAACGTTATGAGACCGAAAATGCTCAGCAATTGGAAGAGATGCCTGTTGAACGCAAACGCGCTGAGCAACCTGCGTTAACATCTCTTTCTTTCCCACTTCCAACAGAAGCTCCACCTGTTGAAGCAGAGACTAAATCTGAACCAACCGCCGTAGTTACACAGCAGCCTAAAACCGATGAACCTAAGCGCCCTGGTTTCTTCAGCCGCTTCCTTAAAGGGCTATTTGGTGGCAGTGAAACGACTGAACCTGAAACCAAAGCGGTTGAACCTTCAGCAATAGAGAACAATGGAAGAGAGCGCCGTACCAGAAACGATCAGCGTCGTAATAACAATCGCCGTGATCGTAATGGTGACCGTACTCAACGTGATGAACGCCGTAACAATCGTCGTGGCCAATCTTCAACTGAGCGTCAGAAAGAAGAGAACCCAGTAAATCAAAGCAATGCAATTGCCGAAGATATCAAACCACGTGAAGAGAATAGCCCACGTCGTGAGCGTAATGATCGTCAGCGTCGTAAGCCTGAAGATAAGCGCCAGGCTCAAGTTCAAACCGTACAAGAGAATGTCGTTCAAGAGATCGTGGCTGAAGACTCTCAAGAAGACAAAGTTCCTGCACAGCGTCGCCAACGCCGGACACTGTCACGGAAAGTTCGCATGTCTCCTAGCGTAGATAATGCAACAGTATCAGAGCAACCTGCACCAGAGCTTCAAAAACAACCTGTACATGCCATTGAGCAAGTACAGAATGATCTGAGCACTGAACCACAGCAAACAGTAAATGACGCTAACGCACAGCCTAATTTTGAAGCCTTGCCTGAAACTCAGTATCAAGATCTCCGCAACAGCAATGCCCCTGCAGGGAACAATGTTGATAACAATGGTATGCCGCGTCGCTCGCGTCGTTCACCTCGCCACTTGCGAGTCAGCGGTCAGCGTCGTCGTCGCTATCGCGATGAACGTTACCCTAGCCAGTCACCAATGCCGTTAACCTGCGCAATGGCCTCACCTGAGCTTGCCTCAGGGAAAGCATGGGTTCACTACCCTATTGCCCAGTCTCAAAGCAATGAAGTAACTAACACCTACACTTCAGATATCAAAACTGAGATGGCGGATACACTAATCGCAACACCACCGGCTATTCCGGTTGTTGATTATGATTATGGCTATCAATATCAGGCGGAAGATGCATCTAACGCCAATACAAAGGCAGCCGCAGTTAAACAAGATGCTGAGCCAACTCCTGTAGTAGAAACAGTCGTTACACCTGTTGTTTCAGCAGAAGAAACCGCCGCAAAAGCATCTATTATCGATACTTACCTTGTTCCAATTAAGTACACGATAGCGACTGCAGCGCCAAAAACTGTCGCACCTGAGGCTGTAAATACCGTGGTTACAGAATCTGTAGTTGTGGAACCTATAGCTGTAGAAACTGCTGTTACAAAACCGGTAGAAAATAAGGCGGTAAGTGCCCCTCAATCCGCACCAGCGATTGAAGCTAAGCCTGTGGAAGCACCTGTAGAAAATGCAGTTATCCCTCAAGCCGCGACTGTTGTCGTAGGCGTAAAACATGCTTCTGCACCTATGACCAAAGCACCAGCGCCGGCTTATCAACCAGAAACGCCGAAATCAAGCTCATGGTCTCGCCCTGAATTTGATTTCAACGGCAAAGGCTCTGCAGGTGGTCACGCAGCGACAAATCAAGCTACCGCACCAGCTACTAAACCAGCAGCAACAGAGTAACCTGTTCTATTAATTAGATTGGATAGTACGTTAGTGTTTTAGTTGTCAAAACGGCGTGTAGATATAATGTCTACACGCCGTTTTATTTTTTACTGCAAACTGCCTTGATAACGCATTCCAACAACGGCACTAACTCTATTGGATATCGCCTTAGGCAATATGACGCAGAACTTTAATATCCAGCGACGCTAATTTCCCGTCAATTTGCTGCACAAAATGTTTAAAGTGCGCGGTGTTATTGTGTTTATCCAGAGCTTCTGATGATGCCCAACGCTCAAAGAAAATGAAGGTTCCTTTCGTTTCAGTATCTTCATGAAGGTCGTATTGCACATTACCTAGCTCTGTACGGCTTGGCTCTATAATCTGCTGCAAAATAGACTCAACCTCGTTGATAAGCTCTTTTTTTGCAACCAGAATAGCCACGACTCGGACTTCAGACATACTCATCTCCTATTAGATAGTTATTAACCATATATTACATTCAGCAAGAAAGCTGTGCCATACAAACAATATAGTAAGACTCGAAACTATTCCCATTGCATGAAAATACAACCACTCACATAAACGAGAAAAGAATCTTTACCAATCACACCGTTAACTTCGCAGGAAAAACTAAACCCCAAAAATAGGTGGTGTTAACATCAAGGAGACTTACCTATGCCCACAAGCTTTATAGTGGCAAGCGTGTTAATCCTATTAAATGTCATAACCTATTATAAGCAAGGTGAAATATGCGTATTCTGATCGTTGGTGCAGGTGCAGTGGGTGGCTATTTTGGCGGGCAGTTGTTAAATGCTGGTTTAGATGTCACCTTTCTTGTGCGCAAAGCGAAAGCAGAACGACTCAAAAAAAATGGCTTAGTTCTGAAAACATCCGAAGGAAAAATCACCTTACCTCATCCCAAGCTCATACTGGCTGATGAGATTAAACAGCACTACGACCTCATTTTGCTAAGTTGCAAAGCTTACGACCTGAAAAGTGCGATAGACTCTTTCCGCCCTGCTGTCGGCCCAGAGACCATGATTCTTCCCCTCCTCAATGGTATGAGCCACGTGAACACTCTGCTAGAAGCATTTAGTGAACATAATGTACTCGGAGGGCTTTGCAAGATTGTCGCTACCGTAGATGAGGAAGATGCTATTGTTAATTTTACGGCAATGCAGAGCATCACCTTTGGTGAGCGTAGCGGTAATACGTCTGAACGAACACAGAAAGTATTAGAGGCGTTTCAACGCGCATCATTTCAAACTAAGCTGAGTGGTAATGTTCTGCAAGAAATGTGGGAAAAGTGGTTATTTCTCTCATCTTTAGCCGCATCCACATGCTTAATGCGCGCCCCCGTTGGCAACATTGTAAACGCACCAGGAGGCACTGAGTTCATGCTAGCGATGATCGATGAGATCAAAGCTATAGCAATTCACTCGGGCTTTCCACCTAGCCAAGAGTGTATAGAGCAAACCCAGAAGATGCTCACAGAAAAAGGCTCGTCACTTACCGCATCGATGTATAGAGACCTAATACAGGGCTCCCGTATTGAAGCTGATCATGTCATAGGTGATTTGCTTGTGAGAGCAAAAAAAGCAGGTAAATCTAAAGAGGCATTTCCTCTTATCTGCACCACAATGGTACAGTTGAAGGCCTATGAGTCGATGAAAAAATAATGCAGAGCCTATAAAAAAACCCGCAATAGCGGGTTTTTTTCAATCAACGTAAACGTTGATTTAGATAGCAGTTACGTTAACTGCTGATGGACCTTTCTGACCATCTTGAATTTCGAACTCAACGTTCTGGCCTTCGGTCAAGGTTTTGAAACCATTGCCCTGGATTGCAGAGAAGTGAACAAACACGTCTTTGCTGCCATCAGCTGGAGTGATGAAACCAAAGCCTTTGCTTTCGTTGAACCACTTAACTTGACCTTTAATCTTTGCCATCTTTTGTATTTCCTTTGGATAGTTAAACCGCCATAAGGCGTTTTTATTACACTTTTTAACTCATGGAGGCACTATAAAGGAAGCTACAGAGAAGTCGTATCGAACGATAACGCATTTACTCCAACCCTCTTTACACAAACTTTCGTACAGCAACGTACATAAACAGAGCGTACCTCCTCTCGTTTATGATTGCGTTATCACATACTCTGTTTCCGTTGGCAAGCCCTTTTTTTCCTCTCTTCGAAGCCGTCCGCAAAAAACTTGTATTACACCATTTTTTGAAGCCAATAAATTGACTAATCTCGCATTTATGCTACCAGCCGCAAGTGATTTCATAAGGAATATCTCGCGATAAAGCGACAGATTTAAAAACAAAAAAATCGCCAATCCCATGAGGTCTTGGCGATATAAAGTAAGCAAATCAGATGTCGTTATTTGAAATTAATTTCAGTGTTGATTGTAAATCTCGTATTGCGATTCTTCTATCTGCAAAATACCTTGCTGCAGAATGTCAATGAGCTGTCTAGCGACATCAGTTGTAAGCCACAATGTACGATCAACATTTGCTTCTTCCAAAGGCTGATTTGGAGAGGATAAATAGTGAACACGGAGCATCATTGCATCATAAGGATTGACGGTACTGATATCCCATCCAACAACAGGATGAGTTTGGATAACTTCATTTTTTCTGTCCATAACGACCCCTTATGTTGTAGTAACGATTAAGGATCAAATGCTCATTGCCAAGAAGATATCCATGGAGAGCTTTTTGAGTATACATCTAATCGCTAAAAAGCGAGGTCCTTACATAAAGTAATTAAACTAGGTACCTAATGAGCAGGTCTATCCAAAAGGAGTTAACTTATTACGTTTCAATAAGAAACTGAATTTTAGGCAATTCCGATAACTAAAATTAGAATGCGAAAATTCAAAGAGGTTCGTGTATCCTTTTTCTGCATAACACATGACCAATCAGGGAACAAAAAATGGATTATGATTTAATTGTCATCGGAACGGGTTCTGTTGGTGCAGCGGCTGGATATTATGCAGCACGCTCAGGAAAAAAAGTTCTGATGCTTGACCAACATCTTCCTCCCCATACGCATGGCAGCCATCATGGCGAGACAAGAATCATCCGCCACGCCTATGGTGAAGGTGAGAGATATGTTCCCATGGCTTTACGTGCTCAAGCACTTTGGCTCGCTTTGGAAAAAGAGTGTGGAGAGCGTTTATTCTCACCATGTGGCGTCTTAAACCTCGCCCCGTCAGGTTCTGAATTTATTGACAATGTTCAATCCAGTGTAAAAAACTTCCAGCTTGATGCCGATATTCTTAGTTACGATGAGATACGCGAAAGATGGCCCGTATTTAACATTCCTGACGACTATATTGGCGTCTTTGAGCCTAAGGCTGGCTATCTAAACTCTGAATTAGCTATCACGCTGTTTATCGAGAAAGCGGGCGAAGCGGGTGCCGAATGGTTATTCAATAATCCAGTTACCTCTCTTCAAGCTAAAGGTGATGTGACTCTGGTTTCCACAGAAAAAGGCGACTTTACTGCCCGCCACGTGGTTATCACTGCAGGGACTTGGGTTAAACACCTTGTTCCCAACCTCCCTGTTCAACCTGTCCGTAAAGTCTTTTCTTGGCATCAGGCCGATGGCAGATTTAGCGAAAACAATAAATTCCCTGCGTTTACTATTGAAACCCGAGATGAAGGCCATTTTTACGGTTTCCCCGCCGGTAATGAAGGGTTGAAAATAGGAAAGCATGAGGGTGGGCAGATAATTAATACACCAGAGGAGCGTGTGCCATTCGGTGCCGTTGCTGAAGATGGTACCGAAGTCATCTCTTTCTTGAAAAATTTCATGCCTGGTGTAGGGGTCTGCTTAGAAGGTAAATCTTGTACCTATGACCTCACTCCTGATGAAGATTTTATTATTGATACATTGCCTAACTTACCAGGCACGATGATAGTTACGGGCTTAAGCGGGCATGGATTTAAATTTGCCTCTGTTTTAGGGGAAATCTTATCTGACTTTGTTGATGGCAAAGCACCCTCTTATGATTTGTCACCGTTCAAACTCTCTCGCCCGTCACTCGCTAATGAAAGAAGCAATGACTGAAATATCAATATCTAAATTAATCCCACTGACTTGTAATACAAGTAGCGATAAAAAAGTCGGTATCCAAATAACATAAATAATAAAAAGGAGAGGGAACAATCCCCTCTCCTTTTTATTTAGTCTAATCAACGCCGTCGCTATTTATATAGCAGCCATATTAAATTAAAAAATAAAAAGGCCATATGAAAATCAAGTTTTACATGGCCATTCAAGATAATTAGCTTTTAGCATACCGTTTACGCACAATAACAATTAATGCGCCAACAAGACCAATGATAAGTAACACAATGGGTAATATCATTAACATTTGCATCATGAGATTTTCATAACGTTTAAAGATAGGGGTAATACTAATTGCATAACCTAAACCAACTAAACATCCCACCCACACTACAGCACTTAACCAATTAAAAATTTGAAACCGAAAAGCATTTAAACCAGAAAGACCCGCAACCGTAGGTAACAGCGTTCTAACAAAAGCCAAAAAACGGCTAAATAAGAGCGCAAATAAACCATGCCTGATGAAGAGGCGGCGTGCCCGCTCATGGTAATGTTCCGGAAGCTGAGACATCCACCGCTTTACGGTCTGAGTATTGCCTAGCCAGCGTCCTTGTAGATAACTAAGCCAGCAGCCTAGAGCCGCAGCACTAATAAGCACTAATAACGTCAACGATAAACTCAAAGCACCTTTTGCGATTAAGGCACCAGAGAGCAGGAGAAGGCTATCTCCCGGTAAAAAGGAAGCTGGCAACAGGCCATTTTCGAGAAAGAGGGTCAAGAAAAGTACACCGTAGACAGCCCAAAGCAATGAAGGATTTGATAATACTTGGAAATCCTGATGCCAAAGAGCTTGAAGAAGTTGGTGCAGCAATTCCATAAATAATTCCCATATGCTAATACAGATCAACTTGATAATAGATATATAATAACACTACGGTGAGGTTACGTCCTGCGGTTATCGTCTTATCTTATGTTACTAGTTTTATCCTTATAGTTTATGGTTTTATTCTTGCCTGACTTTCTTATTTAATACTAAGCATGATACCGACAACATAATCCGAACAAAAATCAGGCAAAATAAAGAGCCATACTCCAGAAAAGTTATTGACTAAATATCGCTATCATTTACTCTTGGCACAAGAGCATTCTTACTTATAATAAATAAGAATTGTTCTTTTTAAATAACACCATAAATTACATGCTTAATCCGTAATTTGATAAAATACCTAACTCACTTGGTTATTAATAATAACAATATGCTATTGAGCAACTTACAGCTTTTATTTAATTACACATGTATTGCGTATGCAACGCTCTCTATCTGTTTAATGTTTTTGAGTAAAAATGAAGTTTTCTCACACCACTCTCATTTCTTGAAAAGAATTTTAGCTGGATGCGTTGCTGGTTTTTCCTCCTATTACCTTGATATCGATAAATTCTATCTTTCCGAACACCTCTACTACAGCTTTGAAATGAATCCCCTCGTTTTAATTACGTTCATTGCTGGATGGCTAGCGGGATTGATTGCCTTTATTGTTAACATCCTTCTATCCGGTGGGATCACATTGGATAAAGTGTTTGCTTTCATTATTCTTTTGCCACTATTTTTGCTGAAGCTGTGGAAAAATACGGCCTACCGCCCTTTTATCATCACAGCCTTATACATCACTCTTGTGCGGCTTCTACTCGCGATACCTTTTGCTAATGGCACGACCGATTACCGCAGCGCTATCATCTTTCAGATGGCCTCATTGCTGAGTTTACTTTTGAGTTTCTATGCCCTAACAGCAAAACAAAAACATTTGAATGCTTTTTTCGCCACTAAAAAAGAGTCCATTACCGACCGTTTAACTCACGTCAACAATCGCGCATCCATTGAGCAAGAACTGAATACCCTGAGTCAATTACATACACCATTTAGCATTATTTTTATCGACTTAGATAATTTTAAGCACGTCAACGACACATATGGTCATCTCGTCGGGGATAAAGTATTGGTTGAGCTCGCTGAGCTAATGAAGCGTTCGACACGAGAATTAGACTTTTTAGGGCGCTACGGCGGTGAAGAGTTTCTTATTATTATTAAAAATAGCAAACCAGAGATGGCAACGAAGATCGCTGAGCGTTTTCGTCGCAACGTTGAAAACCACGATTTTGTCCACCCAGCGCCTAACTCACTACATGCAACGGTATCTATTGGTATTGCCTATTCGCAACCGGATAAGCCCTTTGAAGAAACGTTAGAGGAAGCAGATAAAGCGCTCTATATCTCAAAATGTGAAGGTAAAAATAGGGTGACCGTCAGTTAACGCTAAAGGCCTCGAAAGAAGAATAATAATATGAAAAGGGGGAAAAAGTATTTTAGCGAGAATATCGTCACTGCAACTAAAGGATGCCGCCATCATTAGAATAATATGATATCGCCACTGTATTACTCTCAACCTATTTTATCCAAAAACATACAATCAAGTAACAATAAATTATTATTTATATGCCAATCATTTAATTATTACTCTTTCTATACACACGTCATTCTTCATTTTTTACATAAAGCAATTAAATCTGCACATATATGAAGATGAAAATTTAAATTATGTGCGGTACATCACCTTCCCCTTCTGCACGCCCAGCAAACCTCAAGCTAAAGCTTAAGTATATTTACATAAATATAACCATCCCGTAAAATGCGCCCACACATGAAACGACAAATGAGCTTTTGTAATGGGGTCGTTAGATGATACTAAAGCAATGTAGTCATTTTTACAGGATGTTATTTTTAGGTGCAGCAACCCTCCTGCTAAACGGTTGTGATACTGCCCTAATGGATCCTAAGGGTGCGATTGGCGTTGAACAACGATCGTTAATTCTCACAGCAACTTTACTAATGCTGATCGTGGTAATCCCCGTGCTTATCATGACAGTAGCGTTTGCATGGAAATACAGAGCATCCAACAAAGAGGCTAAATACTCTCCAAATTGGGCTCATTCAAACAAGATCGAGGCTGTTGTCTGGACAATTCCTTGCATCATTATTCTGGTTCTTGGCGTTATTACGTATAAAACAACGCACGAATTAGATCCTCGTAATGCTATTCAGTCCGAAGCTAAACCCATCACTATCGAAGCTATTGCGCTTGATTGGAAATGGTTGTTTATCTATCCAGAATTCGGTATCGCATCAGTCAATCAGATTGCCTTTCCTGCGAATACACCTATCGAATTCAAAGTCACCTCTAACACCGTGATGAACTCTTTCTTCATTCCACAATTGGGTAGCCAAATCTACGCAATGGCAGGTATGCAGAATAAAGTACATCTCATCGCCAATGAGGAAGGGACTTATAAAGGCATGTCCGCAAACTACAGCGGAGCTGGTTTCTCTGGCATGAAGTTCACTGCCGAGGCAACAACTCAACAAGGCTTTGAAGAGTGGGTAGCGAAAGCTAAACAGTCACCAAATGCACTTAGCGGGATGCCGGAATTCGAACAATTAGCTAAGCCGAGTGAAAATAACGCAGTGGAGTACTTCTCTGCGGTTAAACCAGACCTTTATCAGGACATTATCAATAAGTTCATGAGCAAAGGGATGCACATGCATTCACACTCGAGCGCTGGGGAATAAATCATGTGGGGAAAATTATCTCTTGATGCGGTTCCATACCATGAGCCAATTATCATGGTTACGGTCGCATGTATTATTATAGGTGGCGCTGCACTGGTTGGTGCACTGACCTATTTTCGCAAATGGACATGGTTGTGGAATGAATGGTTCACTTCCGTTGACCATAAAAAAATTGGTGTAATGTACATCATCGTCGCGATGGTCATGCTGATTCGTGGCTTCGCGGATGCCATTATGATGCGTACTCAGTTAGCCCTCGCCTCTGCTGGCGAAGAGGGCTTCCT
The DNA here is from genome assembly GCA_000307305.1 of Enterobacteriaceae bacterium B14. Lineage (GTDB taxonomy): Bacteria > Pseudomonadota > Gammaproteobacteria > Enterobacterales > Enterobacteriaceae > B14. Next base: position 453,783 of record DF158882.1, on the reverse strand, counting down.
CCCACCACATCACTACGATCAAATCTTTACCGCGCACGGCGTTATCATGATTTTCTTCATGGCAATGCCGTTCATCATTGGTTTGATGAACATTGTTGTGCCATTACAAATCGGTGCACGTGATGTTGCCTTCCCGTTCCTTAACTCCTTAAGCTTCTGGTTATTTGCCGTTGCTGTGGTGTTGATTAACATCTCCCTTGGGGTTGGTGAGTTTGCCCAAACAGGTTGGTTGGCCTATCCGCCGCTGTCCGGTAAAGAGTTTAGTCCAGGAGTCGGGGTAGATTACTGGATCTGGAGCTTACAGATTTCAGGTATCGGTACATTGTTAACGGGCGTTAACTTCTTCGTGACTATCCTGAAGATGCGCGCACCAGGCATGAGCCTGATGAAGATGCCGGTATTTACTTGGACTGCTCTCTGCTCCAATATCCTCATTATCGTCTCCTTCCCTATTTTGACCGCCACCGTCGCGATGTTGACGCTGGATCGTTATCTGGATTTCCACTTCTTCACCAATGAGTTGGGTGGCAATCAGATGATGTATGTCAACTTGATCTGGGCTTGGGGTCATCCAGAAGTTTATATTCTGATTCTGCCTTGCTTCGGTATCTACTCTGAAGTCGTAGCGACTTTCTGCCGTAAACAACTGTTTGGTTATACCTCTCTGGTATGGGCAACCGTTGCCATCACAGTTCTGTCGTTCATCGTATGGCTGCACCACTTCTTCACCATGGGGGCTGGGGCGAACGTTAACGCCTTCTTCGGTATTGCCACGATGATTATCTCCATCCCAACCGGTGTGAAGATATTCAACTGGCTGTTCACCATGTATCAAGGCCGTATTCAGTTCTCTACGCCTATTATGTGGACGCTTGGCTTCCTGATCACCTTCACCGTTGGTGGTATGACAGGGGTTCTACTCGCCGTACCAGGGGCAAACTATGTTCTGCATAACAGCCTGTTCCTGATTGCTCACTTCCATAACGTAATTATTGGTGGTGTGGTATTCGGCTGTATGGCGGGCTTCAACTACTGGTTCCCGAAAGCATTCGGCTTCAAGCTCAATGAGCCTTTAGGCAAATGCGCGTTCTGGTTCTGGATTATCGGTTTCTTCGTTGCCTTTATGCCGCTGTACATTCTGGGCTTTATGGGAATGACACGTCGTCTAAGCCAAAAAATCAACCCAGAGTGGCATCCAATGCTGATGATTGCTGCCTTTGGTGCAGTCTTAATCGCTATTGGTATTCTGTTCCAAGTGCTGCAATTGGTTATCAGTATTCGTGACCGCAACAAAAACCGCGATCTCACTGGCGATCCATGGGGCGGGCGTACGTTGGAGTGGGCAACTTCATCCCCACCACCGTTCTACAACTTTGCTGAAGTACCAGCGATTAACGGCTTAGATCAGTTCTGGGTCGATAAAGAGAACGGAAAAGCATACAAGCAACCGGCTAAGTACAGCCAAATCCACATGCCGAAGAACACAGGCATAGGTTTAATTGTCAGTGTCTTTGCCTTAATCATGGGCTTCGCTCTGGTTTGGGATATCTGGTGGCTGGCTGCTGTAGGTTTTGTCGGTGCAATCGTGACGTACATTAAGCACACGTTCAACGACGATGTTGATTACTACGTTCCTGCTGAACAGGTAACTGAAATTGAGAATCAACACTTTGAACAACTGAGTAAGGCAGGCGTGAAACATGTCGACTGAAACTTTACATAAAGATACTGCTCATGCTGGGGAGCATGAGCACCACGATTCCGGTTCGAATGCCGTTTTCGGATTCTGGATCTACCTGATGAGCGACCTGATACTGTTTGCGAGTATCTTCGCAACGTATGCAGTGCTTGCGCCAAATATCGCCGATGGCCCATCTGGCAAAGACATTTTCAACCTTCCTTTTGTTCTGGTTGAAACCTTCTGCCTGCTGTTCAGTAGTATCACCTACGGAATGGCAATGATCGCCTATTACAAAGGCAAAAAGAGCCAGGTCATTAACTGGTTAGGGATCACCTTCCTGTTTGGCTTCGCGTTTATCGCCATGGAAATCTATGAGTTCCATGAGCTGATTGCCGAAGGCTACGGCCCAAGCCGCAGTGGTTTCCTTTCTGCGTTCTTTACGCTGGTTGGTACTCACGGCCTACACGTAACCTCTGGCCTAATCTGGATGGCTATCCTGATTATTCAGGTTGCCAAGAAAGGGCTTACACCGAAGAATGGTACTCGTTTGATGTGTCTGAGTTTGTTCTGGCACTTCCTTGATATCGTTTGGATCTGTGTATTTACCGTTGTTTATCTGATGGGGGCCATGTAATGAAACATACAGACGTTGGCCATGCAGGTGCCAGCCACGGCAGCGCTAAATCGTATCTAATTGGCTTTATCCTGTCCGTTATCTTGACCGTAATTCCTTTTGGAATGGTCATGAACGGTGGGTTTGCACCTTCAACTGTGCTCTACACCATTATGATTATGGCTGTTGTGCAGATCGTCGTGCACCTCATCTATTTCCTTCATATGAACAGCTCCTCAGAAGAAGGATGGAACCTGATCGCGTTTATCTTTACGCTTCTGATCATTGCCATTGTAGTGGTGGGTTCTCTCTGGATCATGTTCCACTTGAACACCAACATGATGCATCAATAAAGAGCTGATTTGATGATTAAGAAATATTTACTAGTGACAAAACCAGGGATTATTTTTGGCAATTTGATCTCTGTTATTGGCGGATTCTTCCTTGCCTCTAAAGGCAATATGGATTGGCCACTATTTGTCGCTACTATCGTAGGCGTATCGTTAGTTGTGGCGTCAGGTTGCGTCTTTAACAACTACATCGATCGCGACATCGATAGAAAAATGGAGCGAACCAAGAACCGAGTCCTCGTAAGGGGGCTCATCTCTCCTTCGGTTACTCTGCTTTATGCAACAGTATTGGGTATTGCAGGAATGGTGTTACTGCTAGTGGCAGCCAATGCGCTAGCAGCACTGATCGCACTCTTCGGTTTTGTGGTTTATGTCGGGGTTTATAGCCTCTACATGAAGCGCAAATCGGTATACGGTACGTTGATAGGCAGTCTTTCTGGGGCAGCTCCGCCAGTCATTGGCTACTGTGCCGTTAGCAACCAGTTTGATACCGGTGCGCTTATCTTGTTATCTATTTTTAGTCTTTGGCAAATGCCTCACTCTTATGCCATCGCTATCTTTCGATACAACGATTACCTCGCCGCATCGATTCCAGTGCTACCTGTTAAGCGTGGTATTTCGGTAACGAAAAACCACATCACGCTGTATATCATTGCGTTTGCTATTGCCACACTGATGCTTACGCTGAGCGGCTATGCAGGTTATAGCTATCTGGCTGTTGCTGCAGTGGTCAGCGTATGGTGGTTGGGGATGGCGCTTTCAGGATATAAAGCTGCAGATGATGGTATCTGGGCAAGAAAGCTATTTATCTTCTCTATCGTCACGATCACCTCGCTCAGTATTATGATGTCGATTGATGTTCAGGCGACATCGCCAGAGCAACTGTTAGCTTACGTGCCGTAATATTGCAGTTAAAGCCATACCGCCGGAATTGTCGTTTACTATCACAACGCAATTCCGGCTTTTTTATGCAAGCAAACCTCCCCTTCCCCCATTAATGTGCGAAAATATCCCACACTACAAAGCGACAACTCATCACTGGCTTCGCATTCTGTCTCGCAAGATAAACAGCCAGACTCACGATATGACATAGGTATCTGCTTCATATGGTCACAAATGACTACCAAATGACACCCGCTGAGCGACGAGCCACATGGGGGCTAGGCTGTGTTTTCTCCCTCAGAATGCTGGGCATGTTCATGGTGCTTCCCGTATTAACCACTTACGGCATGGCATTGTCGGGTGCCTCTGAAACACTCATCGGTATAGCCATTGGCATCTATGGCCTCACTCAGGCTATCTTTCAGATCCCCTTTGGCCTTATCTCTGATCGCATTGGCAGAAAACCGCTAATTGTCGGTGGATTACTCATATTTGCGTTAGGCAGTGTTATCGCTGCAGTCACTGACTCTATCTGGGGCGTTATCCTCGGGCGTGCACTACAGGGCTCAGGGGCAATTGCCGCCGCCGTCATGGCCCTGCTCTCCGACCTCACGCGCGAACAGAACAGAACTAAGGCGATGGCCTTTATTGGCGTCAGCTTTGGGATCACTTTCGCGATTGCTATGGTACTTGGCCCTATCATCACCCACGCATTTGGCCTGAGCGCACTATTTTGGGGGATCGCCGTACTCGCACTGGCAGCTATCGCGATTACCCTATTTATGATCCCGACACCCTCAAGCCATTTGCTGAACCGTGAATCAAGCATCGTAAAAGGCAGCATTCGAAAAGTACTTAGCAATAGCAGACTGTTAAAACTCAACTTCGGCATTATGTGCTTACATATTCTGCTGATGTCTAGCTTTGTCGCACTTCCCAACGCAATGAGAGATGCAGGCTATCCGCCAGAAAAGCAGTGGCTCGTCTATCTTGTCACCATGTTAGTGTCTTTCGTTGCCGTTTTACCTTTTATCATTTATGCCGAGAAGCAGCGTCGGATGAAACAAGTCTTCGCCTTATGCGTCGCCCTTCTCATTTTTGCAGAGTTAATCCTCTGGCAATCAGGCTTGCATCTATGGGCGATACTCGCTGGTATCCAACTCTTCTTTATTGCCTTTAATATCATGGAGGCCATCCTCCCTTCGTTAATAAGTAAAGAGTCTCCGGCGGGCTATAAAGGCACAGCGATGGGGATTTACTCCACCAGCCAGTTTATTGGTGTTGCGATTGGCGGGAGTATGGGTGGATGGTTGTTTAGCCTTAACGGCAGCAGCGCGGTTTTTCTCGGTTGCCTGATTCTGGCTACAGTATGGTTTCTAGTTAGCCTAACCATGAAAGAACCCCCTTACGTCAGCAGTATTCGTCTGGTTATCCCCTCTGATACCTCTGGCGATACAGCAAAATTAGAGACGCTGATCCTCTCTCAGCCTGGCGTTTCAGAAGCGGTGGTGATGGAAAAAGAGCACGCAGCCTATATCAAAGTCGATACGAAAAAAACCAGCCGTAGCCAATTAGAAGCCTTGTTGGTATAACCTATTCAGCCTCATCTCTCTGGCACTATTTTGTTGGAGAGATGGCACAGATTGAGATTCAGAAAGCGGAGAGCACATGAGCCACAACCTAGCCGAACGACCAAAAGAAGAGCGCGAGAAGATTGATGTTGATTTACACGCATCAGGGATCTCATATAAAGAGCGTTACGGAATGCCGTTTAAATTTGCCGATATCGAAGCTGTTATTCCAGAGCATTTAAGAGACTACTTTCAAGAACGCGTCGCCTTCTTTCGCTCTAATCCTTATCACGTAGGAAAAATGGCTTATGAGCCGAATAAAGATAGGCGTTAATACATTGATGGAACTTAATAAAGAATAAAAACCAGTAAGTTTATCCTCTTACTGGTTATATAGAATCAAGGTATGACGCTTTTACAACTTATCCTATTAGGTAAGAAGATATCCAGTACTCTCGATATACCTGTTGTTATCTTTATTTTTTGATCTTCAGCTTTATCGAAAAACCTAAATAAGACAAAACTCTTTTCACCACCTAATTGCCATGACAAAAACTGTTCTGAAATATAATAATCATCTGACTCCCCTAACAGCTCAAATAACTCGCTCTCATTCTTCTTCATGCAGACATCATGATTGACTATCAAGTCATACATCATTGCTTCCCGCTGACTAATATCAGATCGCCACACTTCAGATGAAAACGGTTGATCACCCTTTTCGAGTTTTAATATAAAAAGATGGATATTTGATACGTTAAAGACTAACAATAATAATAATGAGACAAGCACTATTAAAAAATAAACGTTTAATTTCATACTATAGATATGTGACAAGTTCTCCTCCTATTGCCATGCTATAGCACATATCCGCTAGTGCCATATCACTTTTCTGGGTTGAGCCTATTGCTGCACCTGCTCTGTTATTAAAATCATCCATCCTTTTTTCATTTACAGGATTTCCAGGAAAATTCTCATGCGCATCTAAGTAACGCAAAGCAGTGTAATAACCCATGTCTCGAGACAACAACGCTGCGTAATAACAGCGTTTAAACGCATCAGCCATATTGTTATGAGGTCGTACTCTCGGAAACCTTCTTTCTGTTTCATTAGCAGCTCTAATTGATGCTATAGCAGCCTGTGTGGTATCTATGGGGTGCAAGGCCAGTAGTATCCATTCATCAGTAGTAGGTTTAATAATATCTGTCATATTATATCCCTATAATATAAAAGTCAGTGTACGATAAAATATAAGCTAGTCCTATCCTTCAAATTGAAAATATCTTGAGTTTATTTATTTACATTACCTAAATAAAAAAACATTTAAAAACGGCATTAGTTATTTCCTAATTACTCCATCAAAAAACCAACGTCATCACCCTATCCCCCTCTATCTGATAATAACCCGATAAACAAAACCCAGCGGGAAATTCAGGTGTAAGTGTTTCCGTTAACCGCAGCGTAAACGTCTGTTGATAAACATCAAGCTGACAAATTTCTGCCGCTTCGAAGCCGAAAAAACGCTGCACTTTAGGATAGAGCGATTTATAAAGGCTCTCTTTGGCGGAAAACAGTATTAGCAATGCAGTTTCATTCTCTATATCACAGCCAGCAAGCAGCGCCCTTTCTGCAGATGTCACAAATAAATCGGCTGTCTCGCGCATGGTTTGAGGGGCTAAATATTCAATATCGATACCGGGTATCAACCCCGCAGACCTCGGTGCAACTACAGCAATCGCCCACTGAGCCGTATGCGAAATACTGCCAACCCACCCCATCGGCCACTGCGGCACACCATCGCTGCCAATAGCGACGTGCTCATTGCAGCCAGAGGCTAGCAACAGAGAGCGAGCGGCATATCTTCCTGCCAAATGCTCTGCCCGACGTTTCACCACCGCAGAAGCAACCTGTGTCGGAAATGGAAGATCAAAATGGGCAAATAACTCATCGTGGTAAGCGCTCTTATCATACTTCACCAAACAGAAGCGCAAAGCGCGACAATTCTCCACCGTGCCTTGCTCAACATGGTGAATAAAAGGCAAAGCGTTAAATGAAGTGGCAGTAATAAGCATCAGCCTGAATATCCTATTTAAATATGCTACTGTATTTTCACATTTGAATTACATACTCTGTACTCACTCATTTAATCACTATTTTCTTCTGGGATTAATCACTCGATGACCAACATTAGCCAAATGCGAACAAAAAACAATATTTTCGCCTACATCCTGTTTTTCGCTAGCCTGTTACTCCATAGTCTCTATGCGAGCGCTGCACCGTCATCACAGTCAGCCTCATGGCCCAGAACGCTGGTCACAGCCAAAGGGGAATTCACCCTTGAAGCACCACCTAAGCGGATCGTCTCCACCAGCGTCACCTTAAGCGGAACACTTCTCGCCATTGATGCCCCACTGATCGCCTCTGGCGCAACGGCACCTAATACGCTCGTTGCCGATAAGCAGGGCTTTTTTCTACAGTGGAGCAAAGTCGCTGCCCAGAAAAATCTCTTCCCTCTCTACATCACAGAACCAAACGCCGAAGCGATAGCAGCACAAGCGCCCGACCTAATTATTATTGCAGCCTCCGGTGGAGACTCTGCACTTAAGCTCTACGATCAGCTTACCGCCATTGCCCCTACGCTAGTCATTGATTACGGTGACAAAAGCTGGCAGACGCTGGCTAACCAACTCGGCTACATCACAGGGTATGAGGCCAATGCCGAGCAGATCATCGCCCAATTCAACCACCGCGTTTTGCAGGTAAAGCAGAGTATTACGCTGCCTCCACAGCCTGTCTCTGCCTTGGTCTACGAACTGAGAGGCGGTACAGCAAATGTCTGGACGCCAGAGTCAGCCCAAGGCCAGCTCCTTACCGAATTAGGCTTTACTCTGGCAACAGTACCAAACGGTTTGCAAGCCAGTACCAGTATGGGAAAACGGCATGACATTATTCAGCTTTCAGGAGAGAATCTGCCTGAAGGGTTGAACGGCCAGACGTTGTTGCTGTTCTCTGCCGATGCCTCCGTTATTGATAAAGTACGCGCCAACCCTTTGCTCAGTCACTTACCCGCAGTACAACATCAGCGCCTCTACGCCATGGGTAATGACACCTTTCGTCTCGACTATTACAGCGCAAACAATATGCTTAACCATATCGAACACGACTTCTCTAAACCTTAATTCACGGAATTAATAGGGCTTATCTTCACCTTCTGCCTCGCCGTTGTCAGTGTCTGCTTGAAACTGACAACGGCGCAGCGGCGTAATCAGCAAGCTCATCAAGACACCAACGACCACGGCAGCAGAGCCAAAAACCCACGCGGTCATAGACGGTGGCATCACCCTACCCAACGCCCCCAGACTCAATGCGCCAAGAGAGTCGCCGGTAACATCCTGCGCCGTTCCCAAGCTGTTAACCCGTCCTAATAATCTATCCGGTGTATAGCTCTGTATCAGCGTGAACTGGAGCAACGAAGCTATGGCATTAAAATAGCCGTAACACACCAGTGCGATCAGCCCAATCGCGTAATGCCCGACAATGCCAAGACTGGCTATCGCCCCAAAAGCCGCACAGGCACTGATAACAAGCAGCCTTCCTGGGTAAGTCACATGAGAGATCCAGCCACTCGTAAAAGCCCCGATCATCGCCCCTAGCGGCACCGCAGAGTACATAAGCCCCACCTGTGACAATCCTACGTGCCACGTATTCTCTGCCAGTGAAGGAAACAGCACTCTAACTGCTCCCGCCACGCTAATCAGTAGCCCTAGCAAAACCACCGCCCCGACGATCGGATGGCGGCAAACAAACGTCACACCGCCCAACATGGCACGTAGAGGGTGCTCCGGCTCACTCTCTTCTGGCTTCATAACAGGCAAGCGCACCAGAGGGATCAGCGTAGCCAACGTACCAACTGCCGCCACAGCGAAGTTCAACCCCACACCACCAACCACAATCAGCACACCCCCTAGTGCCGGGGAGATAATCGCCCCAAGCCTGACAGTGATCATGCTCAACGCCCCGGCCGCCGCCATATTTTGCCGCCCCACTAAGAGCGGTATCACCGCCATTAGCGCCGTCATACCCAGCGCCCCAAAGAAGCCATCCCACGCCGCCAGCACATAGAGAACCCAAAGTGAAGGCGAAGCCGAATAGGCATTCAGGCTGAGAAAAACGAAACCGATGCCGCAAGTGCCCCGCGCGAATAGAATTAACTTGCGCCGATCGAATCGATCCGCCAATACACCACCCCATAGCAACCCAATAAACGTACCGACGCCTTCAATGGTTACCGCAATCCCTACCTGTAGTGTCGAGCCTGTCATCTGTTGCACTTGAACAGGGACGCCCACTGCCAACATGCCCAATCCAAACACCGAGAGCATTCGAGCAACGAATATCGCTCGGAAATAGCGGTTGGTTTTTAGCAGGCTAAAATCGAGAAAAATCTGTTTTTTGTTCATAACACTCCACAGACGCCGGGATAGCACAAGCTATCCCGAACCATTAATAAGGCAAATCACCAGGCATTGGCATCAATCACGCGCGGCTTGCAGTAGTTGGTTTAATAACGGCCCTAGCTTCACCAGAGTGGAAGGTGAAAGGATATCTGCGTGCTCGCAGTCCTGAGCATAGATATCAAGCCCTGCCACGAAAGGTGCCCACACGTTATGCGGGTCCATCCCTTCAGGCAGCGTGCGTGTCGCCATAAACAGCGTTGCTATAGCGGGATATACCGCGCTGCGGGCCTGTGAGAGCAGACGCACTGCATCCTGATAGTTCGCCACAATGGTGTTGAACATCGCCTGCTTTTCGGCCAACAAATAAGGGTCGCTCTCTTGCAAGCTATCAGCCATAAAATCAGCCTGCTCGCGAGCTACCTCCTCTTTTGCCTGCTCCTCTCCCGGTCCCGTCCAGTCCTGCCCCTCCGGCGGCCAAGTATCCAGCAAACCCAAGAACGCCACCCGTTCCCCCATCGCTACCAACTTCGCGGCAACACCGTGAGCCAGCGTGCCACCAAGCGAATAACCCAACAGGTAGTAAGGCCCTTGCGGCTGATGGCGGCGTAGAGTCGCCAAGTGACGATCGCAGGCAGCATCAATATCCGCAGCGCTGGCGATAACCCCATCAGGACGTGGCGATTGAAGCCCTATCACCGGATAACTGCCGTTGAGATAGCGCAGCAGCCCGCTGTATTGCCAAGCAAAGCCCGATGCTGGATGGAAACAAAACAGCGCTGCTCCTTGCCCAGCCCGCAGTGGCAAGACCTCACCCCCGCCACGGCTCTCCTCCGCGCTCAGTTGTAGGTTTCCGTCCATGAGTGCGGCAAGTTGGCTTACCGTCCGTGCCGCCATCACTTGCCCAATCGCAACGGCTTGACCAAAGCTACGACGCAGCGCTACCGCAAGGTGCATCGCTAACAGTGAATGCCCACCTAAAGCAAAGAAGTCATCATCGGCATAAACGACCTCACACGCCAAAAGATCACTAAATAGCTTGGCAACACGCTGTTCGCTCTCGGTTCTGGGCATCTCTCCCCGTTGCCAGCCACTTTGCGGCAGCGGCAATGCTTTACGGTCGAGTTTCCCGTTAGCACTAAGAGGAAACTGGCTTACCTGTTCATAGCGTACCGGTACCATATAGGCAGGGAGTCTAGCCGCCAGCGCGAGCTGTACTGCATGCAGATCAAGCGGGGCGCGCCCTTCACTGCTCTCTACTGCAATCAACCACGCAACCAACTGCCGGTTATCGCCAGAGCCGGTGTGACTCGGCCATTCACGCGCCTCTACGGCAGCCTGAGCAATGCCCGGCAGGCTCAACAGTGCCTGCTCAATTTCACCCAACTCAATACGCTGCCCCCGAATTTTGAGTTGGTCGTCGCTGCGCCCTAAATACTCGACCGAACCCTCTGCCAGCCAACGGGCAATATCCCCCGTGCGATACATCCGTTCCCCGTTGCCGTAAGGATTTGCTACGAAGCGGCTAGCGGTGAGGTCGGGTCGGCGATAATAGCCCTGCGCTAGCTGCACACCAGACAGCCAAAGCTCTCCTGGTGCACCCAGTGGTACAGGGCGTAGCCACGCATCTAAAATGTGCAATTGGGTATTCCAAACCGGTTTACCGATAGGTACTCCAGCCCCTTTCACTTTCTCTAAAGCTTCACCAGAAGCGGGCTGCCATGTGACATCGACCGCTGCCTCCGTTGGCCCATAGAGATTGTGTAATGGCGCCTCGATAAGCTGCTCATAGCGGTGAGCTAACTGACAAGAGAGTGCCTCACCACTGCAAAATACTTGTTTGAGCGTGGCACAGCGCCGATAGTCACTTGGGAACGTTGCCAAAACATCGAGCCAGATGGCTAGCATGGAGGGAACAAAGTGCAGCGTCGTCACGCGATAATCATCAATTAAGCAGATAAGCGCTTCAGGGTCACGATGAGATTCGGGTGGGGCCATCACCAATGTTGCCCCTTCCATTAATGGCCAGAAGAACTCCCATACAGACACATCGAAGCTGCAAGGTGTTTTTTTGCAGCACCACATCCCCTGATGTCAGCGGATAACTTGCCTGCATCCATCGCAGTCGGTTGATGATGGCCTGATGATCGACCACCACGCCTTTGGGGCGTCCCGTCGAGCCAGAGGTATAAAGCACATAGGCAGGATCCTGCGGCGAAACTGACGGTAACGTCACCGAGGCTGTCGTGTTAAACAAGGCATCGTAGTTCAGGCACACCGTATGTTCGTTAAACCGCGCAAGCTGAGAGCTATCGACCAACGTCAGCCTCGGTTTTGCATCGTCTAGCATCAGCGATAAGCGTTCATCGGGATAGCCCACATCCAGCGGTAGCCAAGCCGCACCCAGCGCCACTATTGCCTGTAGCGCCAAACTTAGCCGCACCGAACGTGGCAATGCCACCGCCACCACATCCCCCTGCAGCACACCCTCCGATTGTAGCCGAGCCGCCAGTGCACACACCTGCTCATGCATTTGTTGCCATGTGAGACTGTGAACCTCATCGCGCAGTGCAATAGCATCAGGTGTCTTGCTTCTCTGATAAGAGATGGCGTCATATAGCGTCTCTGGCATCACATCATGTACGGTCTGATTAATGCCTTCGATAAATGCCTGCTCTTGCTGCGTGACTAAATGCCAGTGCAAAAGTGGGCGCAGCGGATCGACCATCAGTTGTTCAAGAAACAGGATGAAACGGTTCAAGATAGCCTGTGGTTCGCCCACAACAGGCCGGAACTCTAAATGGAGCGTTAGGCTCTCCTTCGGCAGAACCAGCAGCGTGATCGGATAGTGGGTATAACCTCGATTATGCACATTAGTGCATTCGATGAGGGGCTTCGGTTGATTTGCACCTATTGGTGAGTCTGGGTAGTTTTCAACTACCAGTAAGGTATCAAACAGCGTGCTGGTTCCTGCCAATCGCTGGATCTCGGCTAACCCTAGATTGTCATGTTCCAATAGGGTCATTTGACGCTCTTGGAGTGCTTGAAGCTGCACAATAAGTGGTTGTGACATATCGAAATGCAGCCGCACCGGCAGCGTATTACTGAATAATCCCACCTGCTGTTCCAACGCCTCGGCATCAGCCATACGCCCTGAAACTGGCGAACCGAAGACGATATCGTCACTGCCTGAGCTAACAGCAAGCACCATCCCCCAGATCCCTTGCATCACGGTATTGAGCGTCACACCGTTTCGGCGGCAAAACACGTCCAGTGCCTGAGTGAGTTCAGAACCTAGTTCGTGAGTTAGGGTAGATACTGCTCCGCTGCCACTCGTTTCACCAAACAGCAGCAACGGGCTGGCATCCTGCATCTGTTCCCGCCATAACTCCCGTGAAGCAATAACATCTCGCTGGCTCAGGCGGCGTATCAGTGCACTATAGGAAACAGGAGGCGCAGGCAGTCTCTTCGTTTCATCCTGTAGCAGCGCCATCAAATCTTGCTGCAATAGTGGCGTAGACCAGCCATCAACCACCAAATGGTGAGCCGTCAGGAACAGCGTGTAGTGCTGAGGTTGCGGATGTTTAACTAACAGCGCATGTAGCATCGGCCCCGCGCTGTCAAACAGAGGACGCTCAAGCTCTTGCTGCTCAAAGCGTGCCAGCGCTACAGCACTATCTACCTCTTCACTCAAGGTCACACAGGTTAGTGGCCAGTGGAGTCGAGCATCACCATCAAGTGGAAGAATCTGCACAGGCTGCGCCGCACTATCGCTATCAAACCACGCAGTGAGTTGGGGGTAGCGCATTACCAATTTATTCAGTGCACGCTGTACGCGCCCTTCGTTCAAATCGCCCTTCAACGTGAATTGCGTCAGCGAGTTATAACTGCCCGCACTTTGGGCGGTACGAGCATGGAAGAGTAACCCTTGCTGTAACGGTAACAGCGGCAGCACATCCCCCAAGACGCCATAGCGATGGCGCAAAGCATCGAGATCTTGTTCATCCAACGCCGCCCCAACTTGCCCCGCCGTTAGCGTATCTGCCGCGAGATGAGGGTGCTGGCTGGCAAAATCACAGAGGAGATCGACGGCATCACTCAGCGCCTCCCCTAGCTGGTGGATCGCCTTGTCAGTGAAGAGTTCGCTAGCATATCCCCAATGGAGAGAGAGCAGCGGATCGTTCCCCTGCTCTTGTCCCGCAAATATATTGATTTCCAGCGGGTAAGCGAGTGGCATCTGTGGGCTGGTATAAACAGCCAACGTGTCACGGAAAGTAGTTGCTGTATTGCGCGGGCACCAATCACTTTGCTCTCCTGATGCAAAACGACCAAGGTAGTTGAACAGAATATCGGGGGCATGGCGTTCAGCCAGTGCCACCAGCGACGGCTCATTCCCCAAATAACGCAATAGACCATAACCGATGCCATTATCAGGTATCGCATCCAACACCGATTTCACCGCCAGCACGGCCTTAAGCGGCAACGGTCGGTCATCCTGTTTTAAGTGCAAGCAGACGGGATACTCTGCGGTGAGCCAGCCTACCGTTCGCGAAAGATCAATATCATCGCGCTCCGATGGTCGCCCGTGTGACTCAAGGCCCAGCCTTAGACTGTTCTGTTGCCACTGCCGCTGACTAGCGATAAGCAGTGCCGCCAGTAATAACACGTCGGTGCGAGTACGATAGGCATTAGGCAATGTCGTGAGCAATGCCGCGCTCTGCACCCTAGTGAGCTGAGTGTGTATTTCATGGCGGGTTGAGTAGGTATCGCTCTTGGCACAGAGCTTGCGTGGTAATGGCAGCGCACAAGGGGTGTCGAGCATGCTTGCCCAAAACGGTAACGCCGTCTTAGCCTGCGGCAAATGGGCTTTCAGCCACTCGCTCCAGTCATAGAGCGTGTTATTCTCACCGTTTATCGCCGATGCAGGGTCTGCCAGCGCATCGGCAGCCACAGGCAGTGCCTCCAATAGCACTCGCCAAGACACGCCATCGGTAACCAGATGGTGAATCACCAATACCAGACCGCAAGCGTGGGTTCCTTCTCGCAGTAAAACCGCTTGCCATAATATGCCTTGCGAAGGATTAAGCTGGGCTATCGCATGATCAAAGGCGCGTTCTGCGCTCTCCTCTGGCGAGCCAATAACGGGTTCGGTTTGACACTGAGCCTCGATATTCTGCCACTTATCGACAATCAATTGCCCTGCATCAAGACGCGCCCCCAGAGCGGGATGAGCTTCAACCACCTTTTGCATAAGGTGAGGCAACATCTCCGCCGAGAAGGTTTTTGGCGTCTGAATAAACATGCCATGAGCGAAGGTGTGCTGCCCTTGCTCTTTATACCAATGTAGGATCGGCAGATGGTCGATAGCGCCGTAACGCTGCGATGTGGTGTTTGCCTGCTTATCGTTTATCCGGCTCATCAGCCGAGCCATAGCGGCTGGCGTATGTGCAGCAAAAATTGCTTTCGGTCGGAGCTGCCAGCCTGCTCGCCGCAGCTGATTACCCAGTGACATCGCCGAAATACTGTCGCCACCCAAGGCAAAGAAGTCATCATCGGCGCTCACCGAATTCAGCCCCAATACCTGCGCGATGGCATCACAAACTAACCGCTCCTCCGCCGTTTTAGGTTGCTGCCCTGCAGGGCGAGCTATCTCCGCAACACGTGGCAGAGATTGACGATCGACCTTACCGTTAAGCATCATCGGTAAAGCCTCTAGCACAACAATGGTGCTGGGAATCATGTAATCGGGAAGCTGTAGCCCTAACCTATTTTGCAAATAGCTAACAATATCGTCGCGTTCACGGGTTGCCACATCAGGAATGGTGCAAAAACCAACCAGCCGCCACGTTGCACCGACGGGTTCGGCTATCACCACCGCGTTACCTACCTCTGCGATATTCGCCAGTGAGCTTTCGACCTCTCCCAGCTCGACGCGAAAACCTCGCACTTTAATTTGATGGTCAACTCGGCCAATAAATGACAGTTGACCATCCTGACGCCAGCGCATCAAATCGCCCGTGCGGTACATCACCTCGCCAGTGCGGAAGGGATTCGCAACAAAACGCGTCGCCGTCAGATCAGGACGATTTAAGTAACCACGGGCAAGACCTTCGCCCGAAATATACAGCTCACCGGATACTCCAATTGGCACAGGTTGTAGCCTATCGTCCAGCAGCCAGACCTCGGTATTTGCCACGGGGCGCCCTATAATCGGCGCTTCGGCCTCCGTGACCGCCGCCCCCAGCGTGTCAATGGTATATTCGGAGGGACCATAATAGTTATAAAACGCAA
The DNA here is from genome assembly GCA_000307305.1 of Enterobacteriaceae bacterium B14. Taxonomy (GTDB): domain Bacteria; phylum Pseudomonadota; class Gammaproteobacteria; order Enterobacterales; family Enterobacteriaceae; genus B14. The sequence goes on along the minus strand of DF158882.1, from coordinate 437,941 downwards.
TGTGAGGATGAGCATGTAGTGTCTCCCATAACCTTTGGGTTGCGGCCTCCCCGCCAATCATTAGCACCTGTGGTGCATTTTGTCCCGACTCTAGCAGGCCGCTGTCGATCATCTGCAATAGAAAAGAGGGGGTAACGTCCATAATATCAATGGGTGTTGCACGCATCTGTTGCACCAGCGCCCAAGCATCTCGCCTTAGCTCTTCATTGAAGATCACCACTTCGGCTCCCATCAACATGCAGAAAAGAGGCTCCCATGACGAATCGAAAGAGAAAGAGGCAGTATGTGCCGCCCGCATCCTTCGTTGATAACGTTCACTGAGCGAGGTAATTGCTGGGCCAAATAGCAGCGTGGCGTGAGAAACCAACAGATTCAGCAAGCCTTTATGGGGCACCATGACCCCTTTAGGGCGTCCGGTAGAGCCAGAGGTGTAAATCATATAAGCGAGGTGATCGCCATGCAGCGGTTCGCGGCGTTCCTTATCCGTGACAGGTTCTGTAGGCTGCATTTCACACTGAGCAACGATTTCCGGTGCGTCCAAATTCAGTATTGAAAACCCTTCCGGCATTTTGTCTAAGGTCGCGCCACACGCCAGAATCACCTTGGGCTGCGCATCTTCACACATAAGGGTCAAGCGCTCTGTGGGATAGTCCATATCCAAGGGTAAATAAGCTCCACCACTTGCCAACACAGAGAAAATTGCCACGATGCCCTGCTCGGAGCGTGTCAGCCCTAATGCGACGACCTCATCGGCACCAATACCGCGAGCGATAAGCAGCCGAGCCAGTTGCATCACTCGCGCTTGAAACTGGCGGTAGGTAAGCTGTGTCACACCACTGATAACCGCGATGTCATCAGGTGTTGACGCAACACGCCTATCCAACCAATCGAGGACAGAGACATCGCCCGATGGGGGTGTCAGGCTAGCCCCCGTTGCCCATGAGTCTATTTGCTGCTGCTCTTGCGGCGTGACCATCGAGAAATCCCCCACTGGGGAGTCTGGGTTAGCAACAATTTGCAGGAGCAGATGCCGAATTCCTTCACTGTATTGATGTAATGTCTCTCGGCGATAACGAGATGGATTGGCAACCAGCGTGAGGCTTAGGTTGTCATTGTGAACCGCGATCTCTATTTCTAGGTCATCAATCGGCCCCATCGCCAGCGTATGAGTAATAGCCGGTTGTCCATCTATCATTGGCGTATCGTGATAAATCTTATAGTTAATCACAGGGCCATATAGGCCGCCGTCACCCCCTACTAGCCCAAGATCGCGGCGTAATTGCTCTGCCTCATAGCGTTGATGGCGGCGCACAGTTTTGATCTCTTTTTGCAGCATCGCCACTACAGTGCGTGGGCTCATCTGTTTGTCGAAAGAGAACTGTAGCGGCAAAACGTTGACGACTGGCCCTAATGTTGTCAGTGCCTCTGAGCCCATCCTGCGCATAAAAGGAAAACCAACGGAGAAGCGCGGCTCACCGCTCATACGGTAAAACCACAGGCATAGCGCAGCCATTAGCCACTCTCCTGCCGTCTTACCACTACCCGTACTCAGTGCCTGAAAATCTACCCCTTCCAGTGAGCAAATCTGGTGCAGTGCGATGATATTGGTGCTCTCAGATTCAAGGAGAAGATCGGGTTGAGCCAGTGTCACAGGCGCAGGTAACTCGGCGGCATGATGTCGCCAAAAGTCTTTGCTCACCTGATACTCTGGGCTGTTTTCCCACTGCTGATACTCCTGCACTACAGCGCTAAACGCGGTAAAGGGGGATGGCGGTGTGTCTTGCCCGGCTCGCAATGCCTGATAAATTGCGATGATGTGTGCTGTCAGTGCCGTAAAGCTAAACCCATCTAGGGTCAGGTGATGGAAACGCTGATACCAGAACCAGCGCTTGGGGGCGACTTGCACAATTATTTGGCGGTACAGCGGCTGAGGATCAAAAATAGAAAGAGGTGTCGCGATATCTTCATGCATCAGCACTAACGCACGGGCTACACCGTCTGGCTCCGCCGAGAAATCAAACCACTCTGGAGCCTTAATCTGTTCTGGCGTCACACGCTGTGGCAGGTGCTGTATGGGTTCCCCATGCTCATTTTCAGCAAAGCGAGCATGGATAGTGTCGCCCCCCGCTAGCCCTTCGCAAATCGCTCTCTCAAACAGGCGACAATCGGGGGTTCCGTAAAACTCGACATAGTGTGCGACCGTAAAACCGTTTGCTCTCTCCATAAGCTGTTCAGCCATCCAAATCCCCGGCTGTGCGGCAGTAAGTGGTAACGCAATGGCGTCATTAAATGTAAGCGTGTCAGACATATTGGGGCTACCCCTGCTTGGTGAAGTGGCATCTAAGCGGTTTAAGTGGTCTACATAACGGTCAACGTCACCCCAAACGGGCGGGGCGCATGTCTTGCCAGTGCTGTGCGATATGAGTCATGCAGCTCTCACGGCTTTCTGGGCCAAAGACCGATGTCCAACCTGTCGGGATCGCAGCAAAATCAGGCCAAAGGCTATATTGCTGTTTGGTATTCCGTAGTACGTGGAATGACAAGGATTCATCGTCAAAAGGGTTTTTTTGTTGCTGGCTCATAGTCAGTTTCCAATTACAGTGAAGGGGTTGTATTTCGTACACTTGCCAATAGCCAGCGCACACCATCTATCACGCCGCCGCGCCAACATAGGCCATCATGACCCCCATGATAAACGCGGTAGTTGACCTCGTGACCGGCGTTGCAGAGAGCTTGATACATCTGTTGATTAACGAAATGGATATCCGCCTCTCGCTTCCCCGCCTCCTGAAAAATACGCAGTGGTGTGGGAGTACGGCGCAGTGGGACCTGCTGAACAAGCCAGCCAGGCTCATGCTTTTCTCGCTGAGCAAAGTCAGAGATAAGGCGCAAATTAGGCCACCAAAAAGAACCGGACTGGGTGAGTACGCAGCCGAAACGCTCAGGCCAGAATAGCCCTGCATAAAGTGCGGATAGCCCGCCATAGCTTTGGCCTGCCACCACGGTTTGCGAAGGATCATTCGTTACCTCTGCATAAGCGCTCAGTTGAGGAAGCAACTCATCCTGTAGCGCTAACCAAAAATCGGCATGGCAAGGCAACTCTTCTGAACGGATCGCATCGTCGATGGCATCAACCAGTAACCAAGCCGCTGTAGGGAGTTTTCCGGCGGTGGTTTCTGCCTCAAGTACGGGAAAGATCGGCATGTTCCTAGCCCAATTTCGTCCATCAAGTAGGATAACCAGCGGCAACGGGCTGTCAGGTATTTGCTCCGGCAGCCATAACCAGACGGTTCGAGAACGACCAAGACGGTCGCTACGCCACGTTAGGGTATGAACTCTTGGGCTGTTGTAGAGAAAGGCATCTTCGTGGAACTCGCCCCTGTCCACGCTCTGCCACACGGATTGATCCAACGCCTTTGGCAGATGTACTGCCGAGAGAGCCATGCCGCGTGAGTTGCGGTGAGGACGCAGAGCATTAAGGGGGTCGGCAATGCTCAGTGGAAACAGAGAGCACCACCACTCGCGCTGTTCCTGCGCTGTCTGTATCGGTTTAGCGGGCAGTTGTTGCTGGGTTACGGGAATGAAGCTGTAGCTGCCGCGCCAATCTGACCCAAGTAAAAAAGTGGCATACCACACATCAGTGTTGTTTAGCCTCGTTAGTCCCTCTGGTGTCAGGCTGTGGTGATCCGTGACGCCGTTAATATCGATAAATACTTGCACTGTTTTTGATGATTTATCCCCCCCTTCAGGATCACGCCAGAGGAAGGTCACTCGCATCTCTTCACTGTCTGGCAAAGGCTCTATCAGCGGTATTCCGTCGCTTGCCAGTTGGTTCCACCAAACATTATCCCCCGCATTGCTACGTGATAATAATTCGTCGATTTGCCCTTTTAACATAGGCTGCATAACGCCTCCATTGATAAAAATGAGAAAAATCAATGGATTTCCTCATTTTTATCGGAATGTATAGATTTATTGTTTAATGTAAACGAGAATCATATTGATAATCATTTTTATTTACAATAGTGTTATGCCGCCTCTTGATGAATTTCGTATTAACAGGCATCACTGACACCTTAAGTCAGTAAAAAAATCAGCCTTAATGTCTTTTAATTTATTGATTTATATAAAAATTAACCAGGTGAGGTCTAACAGATGTTGAAAAATAGAAAGAGTGCTTTGGCAAAAAATAGTGTTAAAAATAAGGGGATTGGATTTCACACGATGTTGATTTCCACACTCTCCATAGCAGGCCCAGTTTATGCGGCTGACGATACGGATAGCACAATTGTCGTCACGGCAACCATGCAGGAAAACGTGACATCACCCATGAAAGGTATCGTGGCAAAAAGCAGTGATGCAGGGACAAAAACGGCAACGCCGCTAATTAAAACACCACAAGCGATTTCTGTCGTGACACGTGACCAGATGGATCTCCAAGGGGCGCCGTCTGTTTCTGACGCGCTGAATTACACCGGAGGTGCCTTCACTAACTATCGCGGCTCATCAAACCGCAATGATGAAGTTGTGGTGAGGGGGTTTCGTTATGCACCGAAATTTCTCGATGGTTTGAGTTATGGCTTATCTGGTCAAGGTAGCGCCACCGGGCAGGTCGACCCTTGGCTATTAGAGCGTGTGGAGTTGGTGCACGGCCCAGCCTCTGTGCTCTATGGTCAAGTCAATCCAGGGGGCGTGATCAACATGACCAGTAAGCGCCCTACCGCCGAATCTATCCATAAAATTCAACTGAGCGCGGGTAATAACCATCTAGGTGAAATGGCTTTCGATTTTGGTGGCAAGTTAAATGATGACCAAACCCTGTTCTATCGCCTTAACGGTATTGCCAGTACTCAACATCAGTTTGTGAAAGACTATAAACAGCAGCGCATCGCAATTGCCCCCGCGCTAACGTGGCTTCCTAATATCGATACCTCGTTTACGCTGTTAACCAGCTATCAGAACGATCCTAAAGCAGGATACCGTAACTTCTTGCCTTATATCGGTACCGTCATCCCTTCACAAGGCGGTCAATACATTCCTTATGATATGAATGTCAGCGACCCCGGCTATAACCAGTCAAAACGGGAGCAAACGTCGATCGGTTATCAGTTAGATCACAGCTTCAATGATATTTTCTCTTTTACCCAGAACCTGCGCTACAGCAAGCTGAATAGCGACTACAAGTATCTGGTTTATACCAGCAATGTTTCCGATACCGTATTGGGCCGGCGAGCACAGCATGAAACAGAGAAGAGCGATGAGCTAGGTGTCGATAACCGCCTGAGCGCCAAGTTTCAGACGGGAGATATCGCCCATACCGTCATTGCAGGGTTGGATTACAAGTGGAACCAAAGCGATTCTAGCCTGATGCGAGTGGGCGGCGACCAGTATAATTTTGACTGGACTCGCCCTGTCTATGGCGTCCCAGTAGATGAAAATGAGATGAGCCTCACCATTGATACGCGTAAAAAACTGAACCAGACTGGGCTGTACCTGCAGGATCAGTTGGAGTGGAACAACTGGAATCTGCTGCTTTCCGGTCGCCACGATTGGAGCAAAGTGCGCACGCTCGACCGCACGGCATCTAGCGAAACTAAAGAGAGTGACCGTAAATTTACTGGGCGTGCAGGGTTACTCTATGCCTTTGATTTTGGGCTTTCCCCTTACATTAGCTACAGCACGTCATTCGAACCTAACCTTGACTACGGCGCACCAGGGTCAGCCGCATTTAAACCCACGACTGGTGAGCAGTATGAAGCTGGTATCAAGTATCAGCCGACTGGCAGCAATACAGTGATGTCGCTGGCGCTCTTTGATATCACCCAGAAAAATATTACCTCTTACAACAGCGTCACAGGCTACAACGAACAGATTGGCAAGGTGAAATCGAAAGGGCTTGAAACCGAGATCCGTTCGCAAATCACACCGGAAATTAACGTGATTGCCAACTACACGCTGACAGATGCAGAAACCAAACAGAGCAACACCGCTAACCAAGTGGGCAAAGCACCTGCCGCTCTCCCACGCCATATGGCTTCACTGTGGAGCAGCTACACCGTCCAGCAGGGGCCACTGAAATCCTTGATGGTCGGCGCTGGGGCAAGATACGTGGGTACCAGCTACGGTGATAACAGCGAGTCGTTCAAAGTCCCTGCCCGCACGCTTTATGATGTGGTGACACGTTACGATCTGGGTGAGGTTTCCCCTAACCTGAAAGGGGCATCCGTGCAACTCAACGTCAATAACCTTACCGATAAACACTATGTCGCCTCCTGTAGTGGGAAAGAGGCGTGCTTCTATGGTTCAGGCCGCAGTGTGATTGCCACAGTAAGCTACAGCTGGTAACCCCTAAACGACATCGCTAGTGGCAGGATTTCACATAGCCGTTCGCGTTTTCTCTTCATGGAGATGAGTGAGAAAGGCAGTTCTACGCTATTCATAGGAGCGTAATTTTGTCTGGTACTATTTCGCTGGCGCACCATGCACTGCAAAAAGATGATTTTATCTTTTTGTCACCCCATAAGAGCTTAATCGCTAATGGACGTCTCGCTATCCTGACCTGCCCCGCCGCGGCAGGACACCACGTTGAAGGTGAGTTTCAACAGCAGGTGCAGCAGTTATTTCGTCAGGCTAGACTTGCCGGAGAGGAAAACCCTGTCGTCGTTGGTGCAATTCCCTTTGATAAGCATCAGCCTTGTACGCTGTTTGTACCTAAACACTGCCACTGGTTTAATCGAGAGGATTTCAACCCATCGCAGACAGATGTTAACGTTGAAGGACAGACTCACTCACTGCCGGAACACGATGCATTTTGTGGCATGGTTGAGAGCGTCCTGAGTCCTCTGCGTGCTGGAAATCTGGATAAAGTGGTGCTATCACGCCTGCTGCAAATAGAAAGCACTCGTCCAATAAACGCCTTAAATCTGTGGTTGCAGTTGAACCAACAGAATCCATCCAGCTACAACTTCCATCTGCCGTTGGCGGATGGCGCATTGATTGGCGCTAGCCCTGAACTGCTGTTGCGAAAAGTCGGCGATACTTTGCAATCTTGCCCACTCGCAGGCTCTGCACAACGCGGTAGCACAGCTAGCAGCGATGAAGAAGCGCAGAGAAAACTCTTGGCCTCAGTGAAAGATCGTCATGAGCATCGGGTGATGACAGAGTCTATTCGTCGACGCCTAAGCGAGCGTTGCCAAACGCTCTCTATCCCAGAGCCTTCTCTACTCAGCACGCCAACGCTATGGCATCTCGCGACCGAGATCTCCGGCAAGGTAGCAGACAGCCGAGACAACGCGCTATCGCTCGCTTGCCAGCTTCATCCCACCCCTGCGCTGTGTGGTGTGCCCTACTCTTCTGCCTGCGAATTGATTCGGGAACTGGAACCGTTCAAGCGTAGCTGGTTTGGCGGAATTGTCGGGTGGTGTGATGCAAACGGCGATGGCGAATGGGTCGTGGCTATTCGCTGCGGCAAAGTGCAATCCCATCTCATTGAGCTGTTTGCTGGCGCGGGGATCGTGGCAGGTTCCCAGCCGGAAAGTGAGTGGCAAGAAACAGGCGCTAAGTTTAATACGATGCTTCACGCATTGGGCTTTGTGGCACAACAGGAGCCAATACTATGATTGAATTTAATCGCTGGCCTGTGGATCTTGCCGAACGCTATCGCCAAAAAGGTTACTGGATTGACCAGCCGCTAAGTGAAATTCTCGATATTCATCACGAAAATAACGCTATTGCCCTGATCTGCGGTGAGCAGGTTTGGCGCTATCGTGAGCTTAATGATGCCGTCAATCGCCTTGCAGCCGCGCTGCTGCGTCGGGGAGCTCGTCGTGGACAAACGGCATTAGTACAGCTTGGTAATGAAGCAGAGTTTTACATTGTCTTTTTTGCCCTACTGCGAGTAGGTGTCGCGCCAGTTAACGCGCTGTTTAGCCACCAGCGAAGCGAGCTAACCGCCTATGCCCAGCAGATACAACCCGACATACTGATTGCTGACCGAGAGCACCGCCAATTTCATGACGATGTTCTCATCAATCAGTTGAAGAGTGATCACCAAAATTTAAATATTGTGGTGTTGCATCATACGGATTCATCGCTCGCTCAATCGCAATCTTTAGCACAGTTGATGTCCGAGGATATGGGGGATTTTGTCCCCACGCCAACCCCTGCTGATGAAGTGGCTTTTTTCCAGCTCTCCGGCGGCAGTACGGGGACACCGAAGCTAATCCCTCGTACTCACAATGATTATTACTACAGTATTCGCGCCAGCAATCCTATCTGCGGCGTTAACAGTTATACGCGATATCTGTGCGCCCTCCCCGCAGGCCATAACTATCCGCTGAGTTCACCGGGAGCACTTGGGGTGTTTTATGCAGGTGGGCAAGTGATTCTCACACCCAATCCCAGCCCCGAGAGCTGCTTCCCTGCTATTTACCAGCATCACGTCAATATGACGGCGCTGGTACCGCCTGCTGTCAGCATCTGGCTAGAGTGTATCAATCTGAGAGGAAGCGCCGATGAACTTGCCAGCTTAAAAGTGTTACTTGTTGGCGGCGCCCCGTTTGGTGAAACGCTGGCAAGGCGTATCCAAAATGCGCTGGGCTGCCAGCTTCAGCAGGTCTTTGGAATGGCGGAAGGTTTGGTGAATTACACCCGCCATGGTGACGATGATATTCATACTTTCACCATGCAGGGCCGCCCTATCAGTGAGGATGATGAAGTATGGATCGCCAATAGCCAAGGGCAACCGGTGCCATACGGCGAGCCGGGCCTGCTGATGACCCGTGGCCCTTATACCTTCCGTGGCTATTACCGCAGCCCGGAATATAACCAGCGTGTTTTTGATGCCAATGGCTTTTACTGCTCTGGCGATGTGGTTACCCAATACCCAGACGGGTATCTCAAGGTTATCGGGCGGGAGAAAGACCAGATTAACCGTGGCGGTGAGAAGATTGCTGCTGAGGAGATTGAGCACCTGCTGTTACGTCACCCCGCCGTAACCTATGCGGCGCTGGTGGCAATTCCCGATCGTCTGATGGGGGAAAAAACCTGTGCCTATGTGGTGACCCGAGAGACGATAAAACCTGCGGTGCTGCGGCGCTGGCTACGTGAACAGGGTATCGCAGACTATAAGCTTCCCGACCGTGTCGAAACGCTTCCTGAACTTCCGCTTACTCCGGTAGGCAAAATTAATAAACAGGCACTGCGGGCTCTCGCCGCTGCTAACTTAGAACATCAAGGAGACGCGCTATGAGCATCCCTAAACTTCAGGATTATGCCCTTCCTGATGAAGCTGATTTGCCTATCAATAAAGTCTCTTGGACGCTGGATCCACAGCGTGCTGCTTTGCTCATTCACGATATGCAGACCTATTTTCTCAACTTCTGGGGAGAAGATAGCCCGATGATTCAGCAGGTAATTCACCATATCGCCAAGCTGCGTGAACGCTGCCATGCGCTGGGCATCCCTGTGTTTTATACCGCGCAGCCGGAACAGCAGAGCGATGCTGACAGAGCCTTGCTTAATGATATGTGGGGGCCGGGCCTGAACCACCATCCCGCAGAGCGGGATATTGTGGCCGCGCTGGCCCCTGAACCGCAGGATACCGTGCTAGTGAAGTGGCGCTATAGCGCATTTCAGCGTTCTGATTTAGAAAATCAGCTACGGGAGCAAAAACGGAGCCAGCTTCTGATCTGCGGTGTATATGCCCATATTGGCTGCCTAACGACGGCAACGGATGCTTTTATGCGAGATATTCAGGCGTTTATGGTAAGCGATGCGCTGGCAGATTTTAGCCGTGATGAGCACATGATGGCGCTGCGCTATACCGCTGGACGCTCAGGCCGTGTGCTCAGTACTGCAAGCGCACTCACCGAATTAACCCCGACGTTAAATGAACAGCGATGGGATCGCGAGCGCCTGATTACCCTGCTTCAACCCGATATCGATGATGATATTCGCCATATTGGGGAAGATGAAGATTTGCTGGATTATGGCCTCGACTCGCTTCGTATCATGTCTTTTGCCTCTCAGCGCCGTATAGAGGGGCATGATATCGACTTTATTGCTCTGGTGAAAAAACCGACACTGCGCGGTTGGCTCGATCTGCTTACCGTTAAACAGGTGGGATAATAGATGACCTCTTTTGATGGCAAAACCGTTTGGGTGACAGGTGCAGGCCGCGGTATCGGTGCTAGAACTGCCTGCCGTTTTCATGAGATGGGAGCGAAAGTCTTTGGGCTGGATCGACAATTTAGTGAGGCGATGCCCTTTGAAACCCTTAACGTCGATGTGAGTGATAGCCACGCCGTTCAGCGGCACTGCTCGCCGTTACTGGAGAAAAATGGCTTGGATGTGCTGGTAAATTGCGCCGGTATTCTTCACTTAGGGGCAGCCGAAACCCTTAGCCGTGAGGCATGGGAAAGCTCGATGAATGTCAATGCCGGTGCGGCCTTTAACTTGTTCAAGCTGGTTATCCCTCATTTTCAACGTCAACACCACGGCAATATCGTCTCGGTCGTCTCCAATGCCGCCCATGTGCCACGCGTTAATATGGCTGTTTACTGTGCGTCGAAGGCCGCAATGCGCAGCCTATGCCTGAGCGTCGGTCTTGAACTCGCCCCGTATGGCGTTCGGTGCAACATCGTTTCTCCGGGTTCTACACAAACCCCGATGCTTGAAGGGATGTGCTCAAACGACGGCACCTATCAGAACCTTATCGACGGGTATCCTAAGCAGTTTAAGCTCGGTATTCCTCTTGGGAAAATAGCCCAGCCGGATGATATTGCCGACGCCATTCTGTTTTTGGCCTCCGAGCAAGCCAGCCACATTACGTTGCAGGATATCGTGATTGACGGTGGAGCAACGTTAGGTGTCTAAGATAAGGCTAGGTGCGAGAAATGCTCACTATTACCGCCGCCGTTACGGGCTAGTGATTATGCTGGCGCTGTTAGTGTCGTTATCGGTGCTCAGCCTACTCACTGGCAGTAAATTTATCCCCCCCACAGACGTGTGGGGGGCGCTGATGGGCCAGAGCGATAGCAGTGACAGCCTGATAATCACCAGTCTTCGGGTGCCGAGAACGTTGGCCGCCATCCTCTCTGGCATGGCACTGGGTGGCGCGGGGGCACTGATTCAGGCACTCGCTCGCAATCCCCTTGCAGACCCCGGTATTCTTGGGGTGAACGCCGGTGCCAGTCTGGCGATTGTGGTCGGCATGACACTGTTTGGCTTTGATTCCCCTATTGATTGGCTATCGGCGGCGTGTTTGGGGGCTTTAGCGGCAAGCCTGTTGGTGTGGGGGATTGGTGTCTTACCTTCAGGGAGGATTGATCCCATTCGCCTGACACTGGCGGGCATTGCGCTAAGTGCGGTGCTAAGCGGAATCACCTCATCCATTGCCCTGCTTAACCCGCTCTCTTTCGACCAGCTACGCTTTTGGCTAGCTGGCACTCTGGATATTCGCTCAATTCGCCCGATCTATTTTCTCTCCCCCGCTATTGTGATCGGCGTGGCTATCTCATTGACGATCGCCAATACGCTTAACATGCTCAATCTTGGTGAGGAGCTTGCCAGTGCGCTGGGAACCAAGGTGCTATTAAGCCGCATTGCCGCCCTGTTTAGTGTCATGCTGCTTTGCGGTGCCGCCACCGCGTTAGTCGGCCCGATTGGCTTTGTTGGCCTAATTGTCCCTCATATCGCTCGGCTATGGTGTGGGCAAGATCAGCGCTGGATACAAGTGTATGTTCTACTGCTTGGCCCCGTGTTATTGCTCAGTGCCGATATTATTGGGCGGCTTATCGTTCCCGGTGAATTACGCGCCTCCGTCGTGACGGCCTTTATTGGTGCCCCTGTGCTTATCTATCTGGTTCGCAAGCTTTAATGGAACGCTATGTTGATAAATAAACATGTTCATATCGGTTCCCCCACGGGAATGTTTAATGGAAAACTCCCCGTGCGGATGCTGTGGGTGAATGCCGCCCTGCTTGCGGCGCTCGCCATATTGCTGTTTTTAGCGCTAAGCTCTGGCAGCCTGCCGCTAACGCTAAATGAGGTAGGCCGAGCCTTATCCGGTGAAGGCAAACCCGGTACGGTGATTGTAGTCACTCAGTGGCGGTTACCACGTGCCGTAATAGCGCTGTTTGCTGGGGCAGGGTTGGCGATTTCTGGCGCTATTTTTCAGTCAATAAGCCGTAATCCCCTTGGAAGCCCCGATCTCGTTGGGTTCAATACGGGCGCTTACACAGGGGTATTAATCGTGATGACGCTGCTACATGGCAGCGGTTATCAGATTGCAAGCGGCGCCCTAATGGGGGGCGTGCTTACCGCACTGGTGGTTTATCTGCTGACTTGGCGTAACGGTATTTCCGGCTTTCGGTTGATTGTGATTGGTATTGCGGTGAGCGCGATGCTATCTGCTTTGAATACACTGCTGATTATCAGTGCATCACTTGAAAGTGCCATGAGCGCGGCACTATGGGGGGTAGGTTCACTAAATGGGATGACGTGGCTGAAAGCGCAGCCTGCGTTGCTGATTATTCCGCTGTGCATCCTTGCCACTCTTGCCGCAGGCAAGAATTTAACGCTACTGGAGATGGGGGATGAACACGCCCATTCTTTAGGTATTCATACCGAATATAGCCGACTGTGGCTTATTTTTATCGGCATTTTGCTAGTCGCGGTGACGACGGCAAGCTGCGGCCCCGTCGCGTTTATTGCCCTTGCTGCGCCGCAAATTGCTCGCCGGTTGGTGGGAAGAAGCCATTTGGCGCTGACATCGGCAGCACTCACCGGTGCTTTTCTGCTGCTGTCGGCTGATCTTATCGCTCAACATGCCTTTGGCCGTATACAGCTTCCCGTGGGCGCAGTGACCACCAGCATTGGCGGTATTTATCTTATTTATCTGCTGATCCGTGAATCACGCCGCTAATCTATTTTCAATCAGGACATTTTCATGACGCCATCCTTGAGTGCCGCTCATCTGACCTTGGGATATCAGAAAAAAATCGTGGTGGATAACCTCTCCCTCACACTACCCGAAGGCAAATTTACTGTGATTGTTGGCCCCAATGGCTGTGGAAAATCAACGCTATTGCGGGCGCTGTGTCGTCTGTTAAAACCTCAATCGGGCTGTGTGTTGCTAGATGGGAAAGATATCGTTGAAATACCCACCAAGGCGCTTGCTAGGCAGATAGGCCTGCTACCACAACAAACCATCGCCCCAGAGGGGATAACAGTAGTCGATTTAGTCTCTCGCGGGCGTTATCCACACCAGACGCTACTGCGCCGATGGAGCGAAACCGATCAGTTAGTGGTGACTCAGGCGATGACAGTAACAGGCGTTGATGCCTTTGCCGATCGTCGAGTGGATGAGTTATCCGGCGGGCAGCGCCAGCGCGTTTGGATAGCGATGGTGCTGGCCCAACAGACGCCGATGCTGTTTCTTGATGAACCCACTACGTGGCTGGATATCGCTCATCAAATTGAGCTGCTTGATCTTTTTCGACAGTTGAATCAGCAGCAAGGATGTACGCTGGTCGCCGTACTGCACGATCTGAATCAGGCATGTCGCTATGCCGATCACTTAATTGTGATGAAGGAAGGGAGGATGATTACCGAAGGCTCTCCGGCAGAGATTGTTGATAGCAAGCTTATCGAAGAGGTGTTTAACCTGCCCTGCCAGATTATTGATGACCCAGTATCCCATACACCGTTGGTGATTCCTTATAGTCGGTCTTTGGGGGGAGATAAGTCACAAACTCAAGAAAAACCATCTTAAATAACATTGGCTTTACATTTAAGGGAAGGATGGCGTTTAATAAATACTTATCACGGTATATGATGTGCTTATTAATTAATTGATACAGAAATCCTTGGCGGTATGATTTTCGTCCACTTCAATGAGAAATTTCTGATCATATTTTTGTTTGGTAATGCCTCTAATTGGTTGAATCTGGTATATAATGCCCTCTTTTGAGATCCCTCTATGGT
>DF158882.1:417427-423430 GCA_000307305.1 Enterobacteriaceae bacterium B14 | reverse complement strand
CTGAAGGATAAGCACCTGACGGGCAAGATATTCACTCAACGTATTGAGCGTAACAACCTGACGCTAAGAACCCGAATTAAACGGCTGGCTCGAAAAACAATCTGCTTCTCACGCTCGGTTGAGGTGCACTAAAAGGTCATCGGGGCATTTATTGAAAAATACATGTTCTACTAATTGGAGTTACCACCCAATTTTGCTTCAATATCTCTTTTTCCTTTCAGTTGTCTGACATCATGACAAGCATGAATACTTGCAATAAGAGCATTCGAATCCAGAAAATGCCCTACTGCGAACTCAGAAGCAAGCGACAATATCAACTCTATGTATTTGCGAGTTTGACTAGGTATATCCATTACGTTATAAATTAGTAATGCTAATCTTTGTTCAGCAGTTTCACCCTCTAGCGTTACCATTGCAGAACGACAACAATAATTAAAAACGTATTCAGCATATCCATCATACCGTGGATTGCAAGCTCTACCACCGGTTAAAATAGTTCCATCAATATATGCTGTTATCATTACATTTTTTACTATTTCAGTTAAAAAAATTAGAGGATATTCAATTACATTAATAGTCTCGCCATATTTTTCTATGAACTTAAATACTAGGCACGTATCTGAGGACTCTGATGAACGACTTAGCTCTAATATATCACTGTAAAAAATCGGAACAGGAGTTCCTGAAAATAAATGGAGTTGAATACTTTCTTTCCTTCTCTTTAGTTTCAAAGAGTTTAAGATTTTTTCAATAACAGAATTCATGTTTACTACTGGACATCCTGAATGATATGCTAATTCACACATTAAGTGATCAATACAAAGTAATGGAATATTATTAGCAACAGAAAGTTGAAGCGTTGAATAAACTGTTTCATCAACTGCATCTCTTATTTTAACTAATAGTTCTGGCGTATCTACCGGTTTCAGAGTCTCTAGCTTCACATGTTTAATTAATATTTGCAGTCCTTGAATAAAACCTAAATGTTTTCTTTGAATATCTTCAGATGTTATTCTATAAAGTCCTTCATTAGACATACCCAAGGACATGTAGTCCTCTCTTAGGATGTTATCAATCCAAGCCTCTAAAACTTTCTTCGTATGTTGGCATACAATCAGCTCTATATTTAAGCTGACTAGAGCTGAAACAAAACCCATTAGGGAAAAGTAAACAGCCGTATATATATCAATAATTACTTTACTTGGCGTTTCTTCCCCTCGGTTGAACAGCCCCATATATCGAGTTGATGTGTTTGACGTTAAGTGTATTATCGCCCCTTGTATAGGGTTCGCAGGATTAGTACGTTTTGCTTTCATCACTAAAGGTAGATGAGGGTTCTGTAATACCTTATCCATTTTCTTCTCTTCTGAGAAATAACGCTTTAGAATATTCTCAAAACAAGGAAAGAACTCATCTTCATTATTCGGTAGAAAAAATAGTCTGAAAGCATCAGTACCATCGTTACCTTGACTACGAAGCTCCATAGCTAGCCTACATACTGCGACATAAGGAGATAGGCGCTGTAGCATTGTAATATCGCCAGAGTTGTCTCCTTCTCGCATATTCTCAAGAGTTTTTCCTAATGGCGACTCTATATCCAACAAACACGGGTGATTAGTCTCAATGTTACGGGTAAGAATTCGGGTGAATGTTTCAAATCCATCTGAATATGTAACCCCATCGCCACAATTCATAGGTATATAAGGATTACTATTAGCTTCCGGGCGATTGATTAAGGCATTTGTGTGAATCTGCATTAGAGGTTTTGCAACTTTTACTGGATTTTCGACGAACCAATCAACAAGTACTCTCTCTGCAAGGTTTGTATCAATATAAGTCGCTATTTCATTAATTAATCCGACTTTTGACTCATCGTAAGTAGAAAAAATAGCGTCTGGAATCTCAAAAATAATGTTCTTGAGCTCATCTATACTCAGCCCCTTGCTTCTTGATGCATGTAACAATAAGTGCCATGCATATGGGTTGTTTGGTGAAATATCAATTGCGGATCTAGTCGATTTTATTGATAGCTCATATTCACCTAGTCGCTCGTATACTTGGGCCTCTCTTAAATAAATTAATTCTGTTTTTTCCTTTAGTTCAAGGTGTTTAATTTTAGATAGGAACAAATCAAATTTTTCACTCGCAAATAAGGCATTAAGATAACATTCAAATAGAGGAGATACCCAAGCCTCATCAGATAGAAACGGGCTGAGGTAATCCACCGCATTCAAAGGTAAATTAAGCTCAATAAATTTCTCACATAATCTCGATATGTTATAAGGATTTAGTCGAGTAAACTTTTCAGAATCAAGTTCTAAAAAACTTTGTGCTTTCTTATGCAGTAATTGCACTGCTCTCTTATCATCAAGTGAGCATATTAATGCCTTAAGGTATAACTCAAAGAAAGAATTAACATAATCATCTCCAGCATGAACTCTCCCCCCTTTGTCTACCCATTTTTTTACGTCCCTAACATTTATCTGATTGTTTCCGAGGGCAAAGTCTAGGTGAGAAAACTGTTCTAAATCCAAAGTATCAGACACAAATTCAAATTTAATCTTGGAAGCTTTCAATCCTGTAGAGTAACCTTCTATGAACTCAGCAAATTCTGAGTGTATCTTCCGAATTTTATCAATGTGGAGTTTACCTAAATCATTAAGCCGACTATCTAAGAAACGAGTAAGGTTAAGCAGATTGATTAAAGTAAATATATGGATATTTCTATTGTTATTCTTGTCACCTATATCACCTAATAACTGCTCTATGAGCCTATCCAGCTTAGCTTTCTCATTCTTACTAAATGAAATATGTTGATTACTTTTGTTTTGGGTAACGAGCAAACAGCTTTCAGTGTGGAGTAAAAGAGACCTTGAATTGCTTGATGAAAAAGACTCATCCAGAAACTGCGACAGTTCGAAAGCAAATGAAAAATCTTGGACTCTTATAGCACCTCGAATTAAACCCGTTACCTCTTGCTCAGATAACTCATATCTCACTGAATTATTGTAGCTTTTAGATAACTCTTCTTTCGAGGCCAATCGTTCAAAAAACACTTCTTTTATATAGAAACCACCGTCTTTAGAATTTGAATACATTTCCCTTGCCAATTCTTTAGAAGTTCTCGATTCCAAATCAATCAAAATCGATGTAACAACCTCCCGAACATCGTTCGGGAGGTTGTTGTGCTTTCGTAATTTTAAAAGATCATTTTTTGATGATGGTAGTGAGCCTTCAGCCAGTTCAAGCTTTACATTTAAAGCATTCAATAATAGATGCACATCATTATCTAATGAACTAATTTTACTAATAATATTTAATTTCTCACGAGCTCTATCTAAATCTCTATAGCAAATATCACGCATGATATTGTCTATTACAGTTTGTAGATGTCCAGCTTGAACACTACGAATTATGTACTCGTATTTATTACCTGTAATATTATCACCTGAACCATTGTGTACTTGATTTATCATTATTTTTCATTTCTATTAGTTAATTATGGTTTTATTCCCAACAACGTTATCACCTGAGCCACTATGGCTTTGAGTGACTGAACTAATATTAGTGTTTTGCTCGGGCCTAATAAGCTTTAAAATTTCCTGAATTTCTGATGACTCATTTAATTTCCTGTCGATTACGTGTTCAGCATAATCCTGAAGTTTAAGAGCATTAACTTTATAAGAGAGCTTTTCCAATAAGATATCATCAACAAGCCACCCCTGTAATTTCTCTTTTAAAAAGTCTGTCGTTATTGCAACACCTTTCTTAAATCCATCATAGAGTATCCCTGATAGCAGGGTATTTGTTAAAAAATCCATATTATATCCCACCTTAATTTGTTTATTTTATCCTGTTAGAGTCAACCAAAACTGGACTACAAATATTTTCTCCCGGAGACGTTAACCCACACAATTCAAGACAACGTCAACCCACTCTCACCTTGCACAATCACTCCACCATGCTCCGTGGCGTCACCTAAGCGAGCCACGGCAATACCATTTATGGTGACGCCCGATGAACCGCTTACAATGGTGTCTTTTGAGCTACTACCGACACAGGTCAACTTGTCCCCAACTAAAGCAATCGGTACCCCGTTGTAGGTCACAAAACTTTGTTGGCAATCATCTATTGGACCACCAACGTGTGGAGAAGCCCCTGGGTCAACCATGGGGCAAATATGATGGTGTCCCTTTAATGCCACCGCATTTGACATCGTTAATGTCTCCTTGTATCAACCCCAAAACGCCTTTTGGAGTCGTTGGCTAATCTGTTGTTCATTGCCGCTATCCAAGATGCCATACCAGAGTGGCCTCAGTGGGTCATTAAAGCAGGCAATACCGTCATAAAACTGGGCCATGAACATCAATAAGCGTATTTGCCCGGCACCTTCTGATATGACAGGATATTTATCAATAAGGGGTTGATTTAACGCCTGATATAAGTGTGTTTGAATATCCTCTGACCGAGGACTCTCTGTCTTCAATAATGTGCTAATAGCATGTCTTTTGCGCCTTTCTTCCGTATCGAACACTTCGTGAGACGTTGCAAGCTCCCATAGTGAGTTAATATTGCGCTTAAAGTGGTCGATTTCCCATGCATCACGATGTTCTGCTAAATAATCTCTAATGGTGTCCTTATCAGTGATCTCCTCTGTTATCTGTTGTCGCACTCGTATAGCGAGTTCTGATAACCGGGGGGCATCCATGAAATAGCTCCCGAAACAGAGACGAGCACAGGCTAGTCTGACTGCCAACACTTCACTGGCTCGTCCTTGTTCCTCCATCCATCGGTAGCTATTAGCAATATTGTCCTCAAGTGCCTGCTCAGGTATTGCCCGTAAGCGAATTAACGCGGGAAAATAAGTTTCCTGAAATGCTCGCCCTTTTAATAGAAAGTGCTTCTGTTTTTGCTGTGAAAATATCTGATAGGTCTCTTTCGTCAGTCTCATCACATCACCCGTATTACAGCTTCAAAAGCTCAGTCAAAAAGGCTAACTGCGGATACTCTTTTGCTTGATATTCAAGCAGTGGCATCATCCATTCTGGCCTTTTCCATGACGCAAAGTTAGCGTGATGCTCTATCGCGAATTCAGTCTTCATAAGAGGATGGTCTATCTCTGGTGTGCTTAATCCGTGGCGAGCACGGTAGTTTTTTACGGCTTGATATTCAAAAGGCCATAGTCATAACACGGGAAGCTCTATTTCATAACCCATCAAGTTACTGTATTCGTTATGGCCCATTTCACCCGCAGTCCATTCCAGATGCTTATTGCACAGCTCCGTTAGCCATTCAGCCACCAGCGCCTCATCTTCTGAATAGAGCGCTTCTTGACAAAAACGTAGATAAAACGGATCGACAGGAATACCTGCACTTGCCCAATCCAATGTTTGTTTATGTTCACGAGCCATCATTTCAAACGCCAGCACACCTAAACGCTGAGGGTTCATTAAGAACTCATGTTCTCTGGCAGGGGTAGAAAGCTTAATTCTTCCTGATTGGAAATCTTTGATAATCTGTGGATAGCAATGAGGTATAAGGTCAAAATAACCACAGGCAAACTGGAGTAACCACCATTCACCATGACAACTCAGCACCTCTGTATAGCTGTCTTTCCAATTAGGATTAGTATTAAAGTTATCACAGGCAACACAAGCAATAGATGTTGCTAATACACTGCACAAAGTAGAGTTATTATTATTTTTCGCCTCAGAAATATCCGTTAAGTAAATATCACTTGCATATGAGTTATAATCCCGAAAGATACCTAAGACTCTACTTGTCAGATAGCTATGTTCTTCACTATCGACATTCTTCAATTTATTTATAACTCGTTCTATCTTTTTAGTTACACGTGACTCATAAAAAGACTTATCTTTAATGTAATAACTTTTTGACAAGAAAATTCTAGTTTCTTCAATCGCTGGCATAATTTATTTCCTATAAGTCAGATGCTAAGGTAATACTATCCCTTTTCGAGCTCTGATATCAGCAACATCTTCT
>DF158882.1:344604-416434 GCA_000307305.1 Enterobacteriaceae bacterium B14 | reverse complement strand
CACTACCGATTTATGGGATATAGATCACAAAAAACAAGAAGATGTATTGCGCAAGCTTAGTAAAGCGTATTATAAGCAAAACTTTCGCCAAAAGAGAAAAGAAAAGATGGAGGAAAGAAGCATTAGCAAAGAACACAAAGAAAAACTCAAGTATCTAGAGAAATGTTTTGTAATGGATGAGATATCTCTACTTGAAAAACTTATTGATGATCGATATCTAGGGGTGATTACTGCTCAGAAATATAATAAGAGATAATGCTAATTAATTGATTTTTATTTATTTTTAAATCTACATCACAACGGTATAACCCCTACCTTATATGTTTTGTGGAGTTTCATTATGCCTCAATTGGCTTTATCCCCTTTATTTTCAATAAAAGACCAGCGCGTTATCCAGCGTGCGCTAACACTGTTGGAAAAGTACCAGAGAGAAGCTAGCGAGCCCTTTACGCTCTCTGAAACGACGCGCCTCTGGCTACAACTACGCCTTGCTCACCAAGAGCGTGAAATCTTTATGGTGCTGTATCTCGATAATCAGCACCGCCTGCTGGAGTGCGAAACCCTGTTTCTCGGTACGATTAACAGTACAGAGATACACCCCCGAGAAATCTTGAAAGCCGCCATGAGACATAACGCAGCGGCAGTGATCTTGGCACATAACCATCCATCCGGTTTAACGGCTCCCAGCAATGCTGACCGATATATCACAACGAAGATCGTAGAGGTATTGTCCTTAGTGAATGTCACTGTACTGGATCACTTCATTATTGGCGAAGGAAAAGCACTCTCCTTTGCCGAACTAGGCGCTGAAAAATAGCATTTTCTATCTATTCTACTCGTTTGCTTTACCTACTCCCTCTCACACCCTCCACAATCTTTTCAGGGCTCAATATCGCCTTATCTCTCAATAGGACAATCTGATGCAAACACACATACCCCATGAATGGGGATTACGACAAGACGTGACACCACGTTTTGGTGCCAGGCTGGTACAAGAAGGTAATCATCTGCACTTTCTGGCAGATCGTGCCAGCATAATTGGAACGTTTACACCTGAGCAACTGAACACGTTAGATCAGCACTTCCAAGCATTGATGAAACAGCTGGAAGCACTGCTTAAAACGGGTGAGTTAAATCCACATCAATCCCACCGTGTGATGAAGACGTTCGGTGGATTAATCTGTGAAGTCGACACATTAGGCAGCTGCGGCTATGTCTATCTCTCTGTTTACCCTGAGTACACCGCTACGTTATAACCGTCCTTCGCAACCCCCTCGTTATTATCCATACTAAGGTTTTCATTATGCAAATAATCCCTGTACCGGCTACAGTGCCGGTCTTGCCACACCCATCCCCTGTTGAAGTCTGGCAAACGCTGCTTACTCATCTCTTTGAACGTCACTATGGACTCGCGCTTAACGAAACGCCCTTTCATGATGAAAAGGCCATAGAACAACACATTGATGCAGGTATTGCTCTCACCGATGCCATCAATTTTCTGGTAGAAAAATATGAATTAGTGCGTATCGATAGAAACGGATTTAACGGACAAGAGCAAACGCCGTATATCAACGCTATTGATATCTTACGCGCCAGACGCACCTGTGGCCTAATGTCTCAAGTAAAACAGCCCTCACCTGCGGTATACACAATCGTAGAGAGGCTATGCCATGAAGCTGGCTCTGACTATTGAAGCCGACAGCATTAATGTCTTAGCGCTGAATAGGGGGAGGATCAGCGTTGACGTTGATGGCGTTGAGCTGACTGAATTGATTAACGCTGTAAACGACAATCACAATGCATTATCAATGATTGACGGCCTATCCCCTGTAAAGCTAACGGGCCAGCCGTAGTACTCTCTCCTCAACAAGGGCTAGAGATCCTTTGTCAGTGGCTACAAGACAATATTGACTGCGGTTCAGATATTTTCTTCGACAACAATGAGGAGATGACGGACTCAGCAAAGTTGCTGCCGTGTGTCGAAACCGCATTGCAGTATATTCGTGCTAATACTCTATCAACTACCGCTATCCCCTCTGACAACTGATATTCCGCTGTTTCCTTTTATTACCCATACAACCCCATAACGCCTTCCCTTAAACAAGGAGGGCGTTTTACTTATGGAGATATTCATTTATGTCAACCGAACCTGAATTACTCACCGACCATACCGATATCATCTGCTCTACCAGCATTGAGCGAATTGTTACGAGCCGCCACGCTGCACTTAAACAAATTGAGTCACTTCATAGCCAACTATGCGACGTTTCCCTGCTTATCTCAAGTATCGGTGGCGGTACCGTCAATGACTGGATATCGAAACAAGCGCATCGTAATGGCTGCTGGTTAACAGAAAAAATAGGCACGGCTATGAAGGCCATGACTCGTAATATAGACAGTCGTATCTGGCGTGATTTAATGTTGAACTCTGGAATGATGGCGCTGATGGATGCTCAAGCCCGAGAGCAGTGGTACAGAAATTTAGAGCAAGACAATATTCCCGAAATCAGTGAAGAGAATATCCTCAATACCTTTGAGCAGTTACATCACAGCAAGGCCGATGTTTTTGAACATGGCGTTATCAATCTATTCAAAAAGCTCTCTTGGGATTATAAGAGCAATAACCCGTGCTATTTTGGCAAGAAAATTATCGTTAATAGCCTTGTGACGTACAATAGTTGGAGGTTTAGCCTAGATTGGGGATGGCGGCGTGACCAGCTAGCCGATCTGGAACGTATGCTGTATTTGTTGGATGGTAAAGCTATTCCTGATAATCGAGGCGATGTAACCACTCGGTTAAGTGAGCATATCAATCAGCAGAGCGTGCCAGCACCCTATGAGGATGAGTATTTTAAGATAACGTCCTTCCAGAAAGGAACGGGGCACATTGTCTTTAAGCGTCAGGAGCTGGTGGATGAGATGAATGACATTGTGGCTAAGCATTATCCGGGGATGCTAGCTACCTTGTAGCCATAGGAAGAAAATCCAACATCGTCTGATATAAAACAATTTCAACCTATATCAGCCAAGTAACGATGGCATACTGGATGGCATACCGTAAATCGCAAAAATTAAAAAAGCCCACGTTAATCAATAACGTGGGCTTTAAATTTGGCGGAAGGATAGAGATTCGAACTCTAGGAGCTGTTACACTCGGCGGTTTTCAAGACCGCTGCCTTAAGCCACTCGGCCATCCTTCCAATGGAGGCGAATATTATATATAGACTCGGTGCTTGTCTAGTGTTTCTCACACGATTTTTTCGTAATAGTGATTGAATGCTCAAGAATTAAACCAAGCGATGAAAATTAGAACCATAGGTGCTGAGATACTATCCAATGTTTAAAATATCGTTTAATTCACTCTGTAAAAACATTCGCTAAAAGGCTTGCGCTATATCGTGCGATAGATGTTTTTAGTTACACTACCGGAAGAATATCCTAGAAAAATTGAGGGTGCATGTTGGAATTCGAAGGGCGAGTCATTGAAACGGATGCCCAAGGCTATCTAAAAAATAGTCAGGATTGGGATGAAACATTAGCTCCTGCTTTGGCAGAACAGGAAGGCATTGAGTTAACTGAAGCTCATTGGGAAGTGGTTCGATTCGTCCGTGGGTTTTATCAGGAGTTCAATACCTCTCCTGCAATCAGAATGCTTGTAAAGGCCATGACTCAGAAATATGGCGAGGAGAAAGGAAACAGCCGCTATCTTTATCGCCTGTTTCCTAAAGGCCCCGCGAAACAAGCAACGAAAATAGCAGGCCTTCCTAAACCCGTAAAATGCATCTAAACAATATTCTCTAGAGAGTATGCTTAATCGTGAACTCCTGATAATTATTAGGCGCTCTAGGCTCGGTAAGTACATTATCGACCCGAGCGCTAGGCGGCCCCTCAGCTTTGAGCCACTCAATCAGGGCATGAACGTTTTCAGCAACCCCGCAAGCGATAACTTCAACCCGCCCATCGTCCATATTGTAAGCATATCCCGTTAGATTTAATCTTCGCGCTTTTTGTTGCGTGTGGTATCGAAACCCTACACCCTGAACAATTCCCGAGACATACATAGCCATACAAACATTACTCATGATTGTGCCTCTCACATTATAAATTTCCACCAATTGCAATAAGCCTAGTGTACAATTTAATTGAACGGGGATAGCTCATTCCAGAACGTTGTAGCATGGCTTGAAATACAAAATGGATTTCCCCATATCTGTTCACAGAACATGATTCACAGGAGGTCATTATGATTGCCAGTAAATTCGGTATTGGGCAACAAGTTCGTCATCGCCTGCTCGGCTACTTGGGTGTTATCGTTGATATCGATCCAGAGTACTCTCTGGATGTATCTCCTGAGGATGATGATTTGGCAGCTAACGAGATACTACGAACCTCCCCTTGGTATCATGTGGTCATGGAAGACGATGACGGGCAACCCATGCATACCTATCTTGCTGAAGCGCAGTTGGATCACGAAGAACAGCAGACGCACCCAGAGCAGCCAACGTTAGATGAATTGGCCGAATCGATACTGAGCCAGTATCAAACACCGAGATTAAGAAACTAATTCTCTCTTTAATTTACTCACAGATGCTCGCTGCATCTGTGAGTCGTTACTCTAAACTTATTGTTCTAAACCTAAGCGTGGTATCTCCTGCTTAGGGCAAAGGTCCATAACAACAGATAAACCCGCGTTGCGCGCGAGGTTTGCTGCCTCTTCATTAATTACGCCGATTTGCAGCCACAAAACGTCCGCTTTAATGGCAATCGCCTCTTGAGCAATCTCCAAAGCAGCCTCAGGCTGGCGGAATACATCCACCATATCCACATGATCCTGAATATCACTGAGTGTTGCCACGACTGTTTGCCCTAAGAGCGTTTGCCCTGCTAGCTTAGGACTGACAGGGATAACCCGATAGCCTTGATCCAGCAAATAGTGCATGACGCCATAACTCGGCCTCTCTGGCCTGTCGCTCGCCCCCACCAATGCGATTGTCTTAACGCGCTTAAGGACTTTAACGATATCGTCATCTTTCATTTATTGGCTTCCCACGCCGTAATACGTGTTATTAAGGATAACCTACTTCATGCAGATATGCGTATGACGAAGGCTACACTCTGTGCCCTTCGCCAAAGGTAACGCTTTGCACTCATCCTCAAGTTTCAGTAATCTGTCGCAAGCTCAAATCATCATGTTAAGGATGTTTCTATATGGAACTCACTACTCGCACAATTACGGTTCATAAGCATATTGCGCTCGTTGCACACGACCACTGTAAAAAATCACTTTTAGCTTGGGTAGATACACATAAGGCGCTTCTTGCCCAGCATCAGTTGTATGCAACAGGAACAACAGGAAATTTGCTGAGCAAAAATATAGGGATCCCTGTTAATAGTTTAATGAGCGGCCCAATGGGTGGCGACCAACAAGTTGGCGCGCTGATTGCGGAAGGCAAAATAGACATGCTGATTTTCTTTTGGGACCCACTAAATGCAGTGCCTCACGATCCCGATGTCAAAGCACTGTTGAGGCTAGCAACTGTCTGGAATATCCCGGTTGCCACCAATCGCTCAACAGCTGACTTTTTGATTAATTCTGCGCTGTTTAAGCAAGATGTTTCTATCGAAATACCCGATTATCAACGCTATCTCGATGAACGTCTAAAGTAGTGTTACTAGCCGAACAAGAGCAAATTCTACTCTTGTTCGGTTTACATCATCATCAAGGTTTTCTCTGCAAAGGTACGCCAAGTCTCTCCAACTGTTCGATAAACACCGAAGGCGAATCAGGGTTGTAGAATAGCCATACTCGGCTCTTAGCCCGAGTCAGCGCAACGTAAAGCAAACGTCGTTCTTCTGCATCTGGATAATCCTCCAGTACAGGTAATAACACTTGCTCAAAGACACTCTCTCTTGCTGGCGCGGGGAATCCATCCTGCCCTTCATGTAAACCAACGATAATCACATAATCTGCCTGTTGTCCTTTGCTGGCATGAATCGTTGCAAAATCGAGATGAAGCATAGGCCATCGAGTCTTTGCCGCCGCTAAACATTTAGGCCGTAAGTGATGGTAGCGAGCAAGCACTAAAACCCGCTCATCAGGTTTAGTGAAACCACTTAATTTATCCAATAGCGCTTCCAACTGCGCCTCAGGCAGTACGACGACCGATTTTTTATCCCCGTCGCTCAAGCTATTCAATGGTTTCTTTAATTGATAGGGATTTTGCTGGATAAAGCGATTCGCTATCTCTCCAATTCGATGATGAAAGCGATATGTTACATCCAGTGTACAGAGGT
This sequence comes from Enterobacteriaceae bacterium B14, assembly GCA_000307305.1. Classification (GTDB taxonomy): domain Bacteria; phylum Pseudomonadota; class Gammaproteobacteria; order Enterobacterales; family Enterobacteriaceae; genus B14. The sequence goes on along the minus strand of DF158882.1, from coordinate 410,140 downwards.
CACCGATACCAAATTCTCGCTCAAATGCAGTGGTCATCGACAGTTCTGCACCGCTAAAACGGTAGATTGCCTGCCAATCATCCCCTACAGCAAATAACGCGGTATTGTCTGTTTGCTGCCTGCGTAATGCCATCAATAGCGCAGCTCGTTGCGGTGAAATATCCTGAAATTCATCCACTAAGATATGTCGCCACGGGCTGGTGAACTTACCTTTATCTAACAGGTTTATCGCCTGATGAATAAGCCCAGAAAAATCTACTGCCCCCTCCTCTTTCAGAGCAGATTTCCACGCTTTTAATAGCGGGGCCATCAGTTTTACCTGCTTTTGGAACAGCTCTCGATTCTCATCTGATGCCTGAGCAATCATTTCAGCCTGAGTACCGCCATGCATTCTCATCAAACCAAGCCAACGTTCTAAGCGCCCAGAAATCCGATCGACGATAGCTTTATCCTGCCAGAACTCACCTTCTTTTAATTTCCAGCCTAGTTCATCTTCCAGCCACTGACGCCAACCTTTTGCCTGTACTTTTTTCTCCTTGCACTGCGTCTGCCAAATCTTGCTGAGCAATGAACGCCTAGCTTTATCATCTATCTCTAGGCGGCTTATCGATGGTGTAGTACGTCCAGAATGTTGAATGATATGTAGTGCTAAAGCGTGAAATGTTTTAGCCTGAATCTCTTTCGTACCGAGTCTTTCAAGGATACGAGTATTCATCTCTTCCGCAGCCTGCCTTCCAAAGGCAAGTAAGAGGATCTGCTCAGGCTGAGCCTCTTGCCTACGCAGCAGCCATCCTGCTTTCGCAACCAATACAGATGTTTTGCCACTGCCTGCACCAGCCAATACAAGGGTAGTATCTTCACCATTTACAACAGCTGTGCTTTGAGACTCATTGAGGGGCTGAGTTTCTATTGTCTGAAAAAAGTCCTGATTTTGCTCGATAGCGTTCTTTACCCACTTCTGGTTAACCTCGCTGCGCATTTGCTCACTTTGATTTAACCATTGCTGGCACAGCTCGTAATGTGCTTTGCAGTTTTCGAACTCTCTCAGTCTGACTTCAGGCAGGGGAAGTGTCTGCAAGGTAGTATGAATCGCCTCTTTAACCTGTGTTAGCATTGAATATTTAACCCAGCCTTTTTGCAGCATCTCATTAATGCTTTCAGCTTGAGAGGCCAAAACATCGGCGGCGATTTGGCTTACTTGGTTGCCCCAAGATTGCCAAGATTGCATTAGGTAACGGTAGAACTCTTGAGTCTCCCGCCATTCTGTTCCATGGAGCCTAACAACCTTGTCATCAGCCAGACAAAACTCAAGTTCTCCCCATACAATGCCTCTTTTGCACTGCACAGAATAGAGTTGGTTAAAAGGGATGGTATAGCTATGTTTTGCCCCGCTAACTTCAACACCGGCATGAAGTAAACGAACCTTATTATAAGGATGTTGAGCCAAGTGCTGGCCAACGGATGTTGCTTTTAATTCCATATTTTTGCCTGACTCGACTGACGCAGAGAACTTAATATCAATCATAATGGTCTTAAAGAGTGAAGAACATCTAATGAGACGAAATAGCCAAAAAAGGTTAAACTAGTGACTTATTTAATATCCATTTGATAGAAATTGGCGCTCGGTATCTAAAAGCAGGTAAATGATAATGCGTACCATACTAAATATACTTAATTTTGTTCTTGGTGGTTTTTTTACTACGCTGTCTTGGTTTTTTACAACGGTACTCAGCATCGTATTTATTTTTACCCTACCGCTAACCCGCTCTTGCTGGGAGATTACGAAGCTCTCCCTGTTTCCTTATGGTAATGAAGCCATTCCTGTTGATGATCTTTATCAGTCAAAGAGTAATCCACTGATGGCGACGGGCGGAACCGTGCTGAATGTGATTTGGTTTATTTTCTTCGGCTGGTGGTTGTGCTTATCACATATTGCCGCTGGTATCGCTCAATGTATAACCATCATTGGCATTCCTGTTGGGTTGGCTAACTTTAAAATCGCAGTGATCGCCTTATGGCCAGTCGGCCGCCGAGTGGTGCCTGTAGAAGTTGCCCAACGAGCCAGAGAAGAAAAAGCAAATCGCCAATTTGATGACCGCTACAGATAATATCTAACCACCGTTAAGGGTTTTACCGTGCTTACTTTTGCACCAGGATTAAGCCGTTATACCAATAACAGCTACATCCTTTATAACATCCGAATTTTTATTGCCCTTACCGGAGTTACACTCGTACCTTGGTATCTTGAACAACCTAAATTAACCATTCCTTTAGTCTTAGGCGTCGTTGCAGCAGCACTTGCTGATTTAGATGACCGCCTCAGCGGGCGTTTACGTAATCTCGTTATCACGCTGTTCTGCTTTTTTGTCGCCTCTGTATCAATAGAACTACTTTCCCCTTATCCGTGGCTTTTCTCTGCAGGACTACTGGTTTCTACCTGCGGTTTTATCATGCTCGGGGCTTTAGGGCAGCGCTACGCTACCATTGCGTTTGGCGCCTTATTGATCGCGGTTTATACCATGTTAGGTTCATCTCTGTATGACACATGGTATATACAGCCTCTTCTATTGTTAGTCGGGGCGATTTGGTACAACCTGTTAACGCTGATGGGCCATCTTCTGTTTCCTATTCGGCCATTGCAGGACAATCTCATTCACTGCTATGAACAGTTGGCTGGTTATCTCGAGACTAAATCTGCACTTTTCGATCCCGATGAAGAATCTAATTTTGATAAGCAGCAAATCGATGTAGCAATGGCAAGCGGCAATCTTGTTACCATGCTGAATCAAACAAAGGCTTCTTTACTTACCCGTCTAAAAGGCGATCGCGGGCAGAGAGGAACCCGACGGACACTGCATTACTATTTTGTTGCTCAGGATATTCATGAGCGAGCCAGTTCTGTTCATTTTCAGTATCAAGCACTGAGTAACACGCTGCGACACAGCGATATTCTTTTTCGTTTTCAGAGATTGTTATCAATGCAGGCAAAAGCCTGTCGACAGGTTTCTCTTTCTTTACTGAATCGTCAAAAATATATACATAATGCCTATTTTGAGCGTTCATTTCGGTATTTGGAAGATAGCCTGAATCGTTCGGAAATTAACCATGACAGCGATCGTAAACTATTAGATTCATTAAAAAATTCACTTAAGAACTTGAAAGACATTGACGGGCAGCTAGCGAATATTGAATCCGAGCAAGTGTTAGCTAAAGATTTGCGAGATACGAGTTTATCTGATGACCCGTTGAATGGTCTGGGTGATATTAAGCTGCGCATTTGTCGCCAACTCACGCCAGAGTCGGCTCTATTTCGTCATGCTATACGCATGAGCACCGTGCTTTTTGTGGGATATGGCATTATCCAACTTGCTGGATTACATCATGGTTATTGGATCATGCTAACCAGTCTCTTTGTATGCCAGCCTAACTACAATGCAACCCAACGCCGTCTGCGTTTACGCATTGTTGGGACATTAGCGGGAATACTCATTGGCCTACCTATTCTCTACTTTGTCCCCTCGCTGGAAGGTCAACTTATTCTAATTGTCCTCAGTGGCGTGCTCTTTTTTGCTTTCCGGAATATACAATACGCCCATGCCACCATGTTTATTACATTGCTGGTTCTGCTTTGTTTTAATCTGCTCGGTGAAGGTTTTGAAATAGCTGTCCCGCGTGTCGTTGATACTTTAGTAGGCTGTGCTATCGCTTGGGCTGCAGTGACATTTATATGGCCTGACTGGCGTTTTCGCCATCTTCCTGCCGTACTAACCCGCTGTATCGATGCCAATTGCCGCTATTTAGATGCCATTTTAGTTCAATATCATCAAGGTAAAGACAACCGGCTAGAGTATCGCGTTGCCAGACGCAATGCCCACAATAGTAATGCCGAATTAGCATCTGTTGTCTCTAATATTACGGCTGAGCCTAAAAAAAGGCAGCCTATGCTTGAGCCAACATTTCGGTTTCTGTGTCTTAATCATACATTTCTTGGGTATATATCTGCGCTTGGAGCACATAGAGATAAAATGGAATCGTCGCAGATGTTATCTCTACTCAATGACGCTATATGCTATATAGATAGTGTATTGCATCAAGATTCATCGGTTGTTTTACGCTTAGAACATATGCAAACCCAATTAGCACAAAACATTGAAAAACTAGAAACTACAACTGACAGTAAGGAAGTTTTGGTGTTGCAACAAATCAGTTTAATGCTTGGTCTTTTACCTGAATATATGCAGCTTAACCAAGACATCATTCACTCATCTTCATAGCCGCTTTAGCGGTCTTTTTATGATTAGTTGAGTTGTATATCCGCGTGTTTTTTCCATAACTCAATCAGTTCGCTTTTCTGGACATCATTCAGTGTAGCGACATGATATCCCTCGATTGCGCCAGCAAGTGCAAACAACACTCGGGTATCGAGCGATGAGTTTACTTCTAACAATTTGAGGTAAGCTATTATGGCACCACACTCTTTTAGGCTTTCCGCATCCCTAATACCCGCCCGCCACAAGAGTCTTTCTATTGATATGGTGAGATTAGGTAAATCTTTAAGTCTGTTATCTCTTTTAACTCTGTCCTGCTTTTTATCTTCTTTGGCTCCAGATAGTGCACCTTCCGCTAATAAAAGTAGCTCACCATCATTCTCCCATAGCACATCATTAACTCGGTAGTATTCCATGGGGACTGGGGCTCCGCGTTTTTCATAAACAAAACGCTCCATTTCTTCTCGTTTAAAATAAGGTTCAAGCTTTTTATTTGAGCGCAGATACAATTCACCATCGGAAACTAAAGCAAACATTGTCTCTTCACAGCACAACCCATACCCACCAAACTGAGAACGTGATTTCACATACCCTAAAGAGGAAAGTTTTTCACTTGCATCTAAGATTCGTTGCTTAGATAACTCTCTCATACCATTGTCAGCAGACATATTATTCATCACCTTACCTTTTGTTTTATAAACTTTTTTCATTTTTCATTACCAGAACGAGTAACCCGCATAACGGAAGCTTAAAAATACTCAATCTCGATATAACATCAATGACTAAATGGATTTCTTGCCCGTTTTGTTTTGAATATGCGAAGCGTATTGAAAAAATGTTGATATTATTGCCAACTGCATATACTGTTTATTTATACAGTACATATGGAAAGGTGAATAAAATGAGAGTCGAGAAGCTAAAAAGTCATATAGGTGAAGATTCATATGTCAGTAATACGTCCTCTTTAAAAAAGAGCCTTTATAATCAATATTCTGACTCTAACGAGAACCACTTTACCCTTCCCCATACTCAAATGGCCTTATTGGCTCAGCTCAAAGAACAATCTCGCTGGATGCTATGGATCACTCCTGAACATTCAATAAGCCGTCATTGGCTACATCAAATGGGATTACCTGAAGAGAAAACGATGCAATTCAGTCAAACTGACCATATTAATAGCGTTAATATGATGGAAAAAGCGCTGTTATCTCGAAATTATAGCGTCGTGCTAGCCTGCCTTCCGTCACTTTCATCCATAGACCGCAGGCGGCTACAAAAAGCAGCCCGGGAAGGTAATGCTTATGGATTAATAATATATCCACAGACTAAAAACGCTGGAATAGGTCAATTTCTTACAGATACTCTTTATCCCTTTGCTTTTCATTAAGTGCCTACAAAACATTTCAGTTACCGTTCTATTTTTGATGCAATCTGCCAGCGAAGTATTATTTTTAACAAAAAAAAGACCTTGTGAGTTTAAAAAACATACAATTTCATAAGCAAATATTAAAATATATAGCTAAAAACACAGTTTTTTTTATTACTTCGTCACATCGCACTTGTAACTTTCGCTCTACGTTGTAGACTTTACCTCGCTGGGATAACTATATTTGGTCGAATTATGTTGACATTGATTACAAATAAGTGCAAAAAAGCCCAGCAAAGGACATATAACCGGGGCTATTTGGATGTCCCAAAGTATTGCCTATTTTGGATGATAACGAGGCGCACAAAATGAAAAAGACAGCTATCGCATTAGCAGTGGCATTGGCAGGTTTCGCATCAGTGGCTGCTCAAGCAGCTCCACAAGACGATTCTTGGTACGTTGGTGGTAAATTAGGTTGGTCTAAATACCACGATACTAACAGCAGCTTTTCTTATACTTCTGAAGCTGATCTGACTGACAAAAGTAAACTAGGTGCTGGTGCATTCGTTGGTTATCAACATAACCAATACATGGGCTTTGAACTTGGTTACGACTGGTTAGGTCGTATGAGCAGCACTGATAACGACGGTGCTGTACATGCTAAGAACAAATTCTCTGCTCAAGGTATTCAGCTTACTACCAAACTGAGCTACCCAATCATGCAAGACCTAGACATCTATACTCGTCTGGGTGGTATGGTATGGCGTGCAGAGTCTAGTGGTCGTCACACTTCAGGTCTGACCCGTGCTGGTATGGCTGCTGCTAACAAGCACAGCGATACTGACTATGGTATCTCTCCACTGGCAGCAGTAGGCCTTGAGTATGCAATCACTGATAACTGGGCAACTCGCTTGGATTACCAGTGGGTTAACAATATCGGCGATCGTGACACTGTAGGTTCACGTCCAGATAACGGCATGCTGAGCCTGGGTGTTGCTTATCGTTTCGGTCGTGATGCAGCTCCTGCTCCACTAATAAACGTAGCACCAACTGTTGAAACCAAGCGTTTCACTCTGACTTCAGACGTTCTGTTTAACTTCAACAAATCGACTCTGAAAGTAGAAGGTCATCAAGCTCTGGATCAACTGTATAGCCAACTGACTTCTCTGGATCCGAAAGAAGGTTCTGTAGTTGTTCTTGGTTACACTGACCGTATCGGTTCTGACCAATACAACCAGCGTCTATCTGAAGAACGTGCTCGTAGCGTAGTTGATTACCTGGTTTCTAAAGGTATCCCAGCTGACCGCATCTCTGCACGTGGCATGGGCGAATCAAATCCAGTTTCTAACTGTGATGGCGTTAAACAACGTCAATCTCTGATCGCTTGCTTAGCACCAGATCGTCGTGTAGAAATCGAAGTTCAAGGCCTGAAAGACGTTGTAAGCAAGTAATTGCTCACGTTTTAATGTCTTAATAAAAACCCCGCTTCTGCGGGGTTTTTTATTTCTGTTTCTAATCAAATAAGCCCATTCTCGATATTATTTATCACTTAGAGGCGATACTAGCCTTCGTGACTAGGGATTATCTTTGCCGAGAATAGATTGTAAATCACTTTTCAGTGAACTCATTTGCGTCGCATACTGCTCTTTTCTTTCCGCATCTTCGATTAACTGCACGATGGTCTCAGAAAGCGTGACATTTCTACGCTGAGCTAATCCAGCCAAACGCTGCCAAACTAGAAATTCTAAATCTATCGACTTTTTACGCGTATGTAATTGCTCTGCGTTAAAATGTCTTTTTCTCCGTGCCCGTATTGTCTGCTTTAATCGGTTTTCCATTTCTGGGTTCATGTGAGCGACTATCCAAGCCTGAACTTTTATGGGTTCACGCTCAATACTCATCAGCCCCCTTACCGCCTCTTGCGCAGCGCTCAATTCTATATATCGGGTAATAAGTTCACCTTCTTGGTGCTTCTTCACCAGATATTTCCACTTCCAACCACTTTCAAGATTTTCAAGCTGCTGATACTTCATGATTAACTCGCTAGTGACGGTGTAACCTATCCTTAAGAATAACAGTTTTTTGGAAGATTTTTAGCTCATTGACAATGCATTTATCCCTTTTCATATGATAGATGCAATCTTTTCCTTCACTTGGATATACGGATTGTGTTTAGTCTGCCCGATTCTTGTATAATCCATGTATTACAACTCTCAGCGATAACATCTAATACATTGACCAGTAACCTACTTAATTGGCAGTCTTTACTGCCCGACTCTGCGCCCTTTGCTGCGCTTTATACTTCCGTGTCTCAATTACCTACTGTGACGCTGCCAGAGATCCAGTCAAGACTGGATAATGGCCTGACTCTTTTTTGTCAATCACAGTCTAATTCTCGTTTTATGCTCATTAAAGCGGAAGGCAGCCGGGATTATCTTGCTCTGATTGCTGGCATGGTGAAATCAAAAATTCCTGAGCTTCAATCCCCTTCAGGTTTTCGTTACCAGATTAACCATTCAGAAGCCACGCTATCTGTCGCAAAAGATAAGAGTGACAATTTCGCTGCTCAGGATAATTGTCTATTTGAAGAGTGGTTTGAAAGTGAACAGCTTTTTGGGTGCTTGCGCCATAATACGGCCGATAGCCAAGCCGTATACCAGCTCCAACCAGGGCTAGTCCACAAAGCGAATGGTGGTGTCTTAATACTGCCAATCCGGACACTCTTATCACAGCCCCAGCTCTGGTTCAGATTAAAGCAGATGGTAACTAGCCAGCGTTTTCAATGGGCTCCCGTTGATGAGTCACGCCCCCTGCCTCTCACTATTCCAGAAATGCCTCTCGACCTGAACATTATTCTGGTTGGTGATCGTTATGATTTGGCAGATTTGCAAGAGTTTGAGCCAGAGATGACCGCACGTGCTCTGTATGGTGAATTTGAAAATGACCTCCTCATCAGAGATGACGATGACATGGCTCAGTGGTGTCGCTATATTAACGATATTGCCCAATCCCATCAGTTGCCCCCTCTAAATGCTGATATGTGGCCTATGTTTACTCGTCAGGCCATCCGCTATACAGGGGATCAGCTCACACTACCTCTTTGCCCCGTCTGGATCTTAGACCGTTTAAAAGAAGCGGCAATATATGCTACGGCAGAAATTACAGCAGAATCTCTGCAACAGGCAGAATCAACTAAACGCTGGCGAGAAAGCTACCTGTTTGAAAAAACGCAGGAAGAAGTCGAGCTTGGTCAGGTTAATATAGAAACCGAAGGTCAAGTCATCGGCCAAATCAATGGCCTGTCCGTTCTCGAATACCCAGGGCATCCATTAGCATTTGGCGATCCGTCACGTATTACCTGTGTGGCGCACATTGGTGATGGTGAAATTACCGACGTTGAACGTAAAGCAGAATTAGGTGGAAACATTCACGCTAAAGGCATGATGATCATGGAAGCATTCCTGATCTCAGAGTTAGAGCTTGAACAACAATTCCCTTTCTCAGCCTCTATGGTATTTGAACAATCCTACGGTGAAGTTGATGGTGATAGCGCATCACTCGCAGAGTTTTGTGTACTGATCAGCGCCCTATCGCTTCAGCCCATCAATCAACATATTGCCGTTACTGGTTCTGTTGACCAATTTGGCAATGTGCAGCCAATTGGCGGCATTAATGAAAAAGTTGAAGGATTCTTCGAGGTTTGCCAGCGTCGTGGCTTAACTGGCTCTCAAGGCGTTATTTTGCCTGCTGCTAATATTCGGCATCTTTGCTTAAACGATGACGTTATTTCTGCTGTACGCGATGGCAATTTCCACTTGTGGAGCGTTGAATCGGTCTCTGACGCCTTACCTATTTTGACCGGTTTGCCTTACCGGGATGACGAAGCCGTTAGTCTGTTAGCCATTATCCAAGAGCGAATAATCCAAGCTGGCTCACTAGATAAACGTCGATTACCTTGGTTTTTACGCTGGATGAACTGGTTCAACCAGGGGTGATTAGACTTGCTCAGCGTACACGCGTAAGCTAATCTGGTCACCTCAATATATTAAGGCTTATAAGAAACATGGTAGATAAACGCGAATCTTACTCTAAGGAAGACTTACTGGCCTCTGGCCGCGGTGAATTATTTGGTGCTGAAGGCCCACAGTTGCCCGCACCAAGTATGTTAATGATGGATCGTGTTGTAAAAATGACCGAGACAGGTGGTCAATACGATAAAGGCTATGTCGAAGCAGAATTAGATATAAACCCTGACCTCTGGTTCTTCGGTTGCCACTTTATTGGCGATCCTGTCATGCCTGGTTGCTTAGGTTTAGACGCTATGTGGCAGTTAGTTGGCTTCTATCTGGGATGGCTGGGTGGTGAAGGTAAAGGACGTGCTCTTGGCGTTGGCGAAGTAAAATTCACGGGGCAGATCCTGCCTACAGCTAAAAAAGTCACCTACCGTATCCATTTTAAACGCATCATCAATCGTCGTTTGATTATGGGAATGGCGGATGGTGAAGTTCTGGTTGATGGACGCGTTATTTATACCGCCACTGACCTAAAAGTTGGCCTGTTTAAAGATACCAGCACCTTCTAATCTCGAATATCTTTTCAACCTCCGCCATCTGACGGAGGTTATTTTTGGCTACTACCTAGAAGTCATATAAAGGTCTATGGTTAAGCAGTGACTGCTCTCTCCTCCATAGCCATACGCCAACCGCCTAACCAATGCGATCTAGCATCTAATGCCTGATAGGGACATAGCTCCTTAGAACGTCCGGTTAAACCAACCTGATAACCACGTGAATGAGCTCTTTCCAGACGATCTCTCTTCTGTCTTTTCATGCCTCGTTTCCCTCACTTAGGATATATTGGAAAATCGAACACAACAGCCGATGATACTAACGGCTACGCTTAAAAAATAGCCATCTTAATGCTGAAAATCAATGTTCAAAAATTAATCAAATTGATATTTGTGAGCCTCAGCACGGCACCAATTGATAACCCTCTGTTCTACAAGAAAAGAAAAACGCGCTCTAAGGCGCGTTTTTTCAGTCGGGTTCGATATGAGGAGTAAATTATCGATTTAATCAATTACCGCGCTTCTTTAAGCATAGTGAATTCACCCTATTTTGCCCGTTTCCTATAAATTTATTGCTCTTTTCGCAATAATATCAGCCTCTTGCTTCCAAGCACTCGCTAACACCTTAACCAAAGCGTCATAACCATCGTCGGTCTGTTTTGCTAGAACTTCGAAAGGATGTTTCACTATGCGATCTCCCGACCTTAGAGTCCATTCCCCACGCACGATAACCTGCCCGTCATAACGACCATGGAAACCAGTTACAGTGACATTTAATATCATCTGCCTGTCGCTATTCAGCGGTTGGGTTGATACTAACCAACCGGGTAATGAAGCTCCTAAATTCTCAACTAAAGACTGTTGTAATTGCTGATCTAGTGCACTCGCCCACAAATTATTATTGGCAACGACATACTGAACATCGTTCGTCTGATAGACCAACCCAGAACCACTGAGATAATCAGCGACAGCAACATGCTCTATCCAAAGTTGCCGCTCGACCATTCCCCCAGTATTTGCCCTTTCCGTCACTAAAGAAGGCAATTGGTAATATGTTTTTTGAGGTTGGCTACTACATGCACTTAATAGTAAAACCAGAGCCATTATTTTCCATTTCATCATTTTTTGGCCTTCTTCGGCTTAGGATCTTCACTCACTGAGGCTTCAAACACCAATGAATTACTCTTCTCATTTAATGTCCGCAAAACGGGCTGAAGTTCGCGTAATACCTGATCTAAACGCTGCATATCCCCAACCATCTTATTATATGCAGGAGAACCTGGTTGGAAGCCCTTCATACTGCGATTTAGCTCCAGTAGCGTTTTCTGCAAATCTTTTGGCAAGTTCTGCATCTCTGGACTGGCAGCTATTTTATTGACTGAGTTGAGCGTCGCCTGCATCTCTTTCATAGCGTTCTGGCTCTCTTTAAGCGTTTGCTCTACCTCTCCTAACAAAGAGTTCAGCGGTAGACTGTTGAACTTATCCAACGTCTGCATCACTTTTTGCTGAATCTGTGCAAAACCACTGCTCTCTGTCGGCATCACAGGGTAACCCTCTATCGATTTTGGCCCTATCCATGCTTTTGAATTTGGGTAGAAATCCAGATCGATATAAAGTGCGCCTGTTAATAAATTGGCGGATTTTAGCGAAGCACGCAGGCCATCTTTTTCACTGTCCAGTAAACGCGCTTTGATATCCAGATCCTTGCCAAATTTATTGTCAATTCTGTCCGGCTCAATACGAACTAAAACAGGAATACGGTAATCATCACCCTTCAGCCTTTCGATTTCTGGCATGAAGAATGGTACCTCGGCAACAGTGCCTAACCTAATACCGCGAAACTCAACAGGAGCACCGGGTTGCAAGCCACGTACAGAATCGCTAAATAACATCAGAACATCTTCGTGATTAGTAAACAGAGAGTCCTGAATGCTCTTTTTATTGGAAAAGAGCACATATTCCGCATTATTTTCCGCTGTCGTTCCTAGAGCCCAACCTTCTGGCACATCAAAACTGACACCACCACTAAATAGCGTTGCAATTGACCCCATATCGACACGCATCCCCTCTGCTGACATATCAAAGGAAACGCCACTATCCTGCCAAAAGCGAACATTGGTTGTCACCAGGCCTTGATAAGGAGCAGAAATAAAAAGCTGATAGCGCATTACGCGTGAAGAGGGATCAAAGATACTGCTTTCCACTGAACCCACGCGGAATCCTCGGAATAGAACAGGGTCGCCCGCACTCAATTGTCCAGACTGTTTACTTTCCAATGAGACCCTTAAACCCTTCTCATCCTGAGATGCCAACGGGGGAGAGTCTAACAGAGCAAAAGTATCTTCCTCTTTCTCATTTCGTCCAGGCTGTAACTCGATATAAGCCCCTGATAGCAGTGTCCCTAATCCAGAAACACCCTCTTTACCTATTTGGGGTTTAACGACCCAAAAAACCGAGTCTTTACGCAACAACTTATTCATACCACTGTTCAAGCGAGCGGTAATGATAACTTTACCGAGATCTTCGCTCAGCATAACGGTCTCAACTGTACCAATATCAACACTGCGGCTTTTTATCGCCGTTTTCCCGGCTTGAATTCCTTCGGCATTCGTCGTTATCAGGGTCACTTCTGGACCTTGATTATTGAAGTGGTAAAAAATGATCCACAGGCCAATTAATGCGGTAACAATCGGAACGATCCACACAGGGGACCATCGTTTTATTTTTGCAATATCTGCCACACCTTGATTGTTATCTGACATCATCAGAATCCTTCTCATCTAACTTATTGACTCTATCCCAACTTAAACGGGGATCGAATGCCATAGCAGAAAACATGGTCAAAATAACGACCATAGCAAATAACACTGCGCCCGTATCTGGGTAAATACTCATAAGACGCCCCATTCGCACTAATGCTGACAGTACGGCGATGACAAAAACGTCAATCATGGACCAACGCCCGACAAACTCAACAATTTCATACACTCGCAGCATCTGCTCTCTATCTCGCTGCTTTTTCCACTTGGTATCCCAACATAGCCATGAGATAGCTAATATTTTTAGCGAAGGCACCAAGATACTGGCAATAAAAATGACCAATGCAACTGGATAGGAACCATCCTCCCAAAGCAGAATGACCCCCGACATGATCGTTGAGGAGATTTGGCTACCAAAGGCTTCTGTTACCATAATAGGCAATAGATTCGCTGGGATATACAGCATAACCGAGGTAATTAGCAGAGCAAGCGTCCACTGTAGGCTATTGTGCTTACGTGCATGTCCATGAGTTAAACACCGTGGGCACTCTAACTTATCCACTGGCAGAATAGCCGTACAACATGGGCAAGAGCGCACCCCTTGTTGTAAGCCAGGTTTCCCTACCTCTACAGGAGTGGCAAGCTTAGGCAAAGGTGCTATTTGCTGCCACAGCCAACGGCGATCAATACATTGCAATGCTTTAACCTGTAAAACACAAAATATGCAGTAGGCAAAGAAACTCACACCAACGCCAATATCGCCGTATGCCATCAATTTGACAAAACTGACTAAAACACCAGCAAGAAAGATTTCTACCATGCACCACGTTTTGGCGATAAAAACCGCTTTTGCCAGCCAGACTTTCAGTCTAAAAGACATAGCGCGATACAAGCAAAGCAGTGGAATCGCCAACATACAGAAAGCGGGAATAATCTGTACAAAAACGAGAAACAAGGCAGATAAAATCGAATAGCCTTCGGCGATCATGACATCAGGAATTTCTGTCAGTGTAATCTGGCTATAAACGCCTGCGACTTCCATATTCACAAAAGGAAATAGGTTAGCTAAAAGCAGCATGAATAATGCGCTAAATGCATAACCCATAGCGAGCTTATGAGGAAATTCGATCCGCTTACACAGCGTTGTTTTACAACGGGGGCAGACGGCCCGACTATTCGATGCCAACGCAGGGAGTTCGACTAATAAATCACAATGAGGGCATAGAATTTGTTCGCTATGATGCTGTTCTGAACACACTACTCCCTCCTAATAAAATGTAGATTTTGGATATTCTGAGCTGAATATATTTAACATTAAATATATTCAGCTAAAGGGCTTTAGAAAAAATAACACTCCATTGCTCATGTTTCTCATATGCTGACGACAGCAGCACGCCTATATCTAGGCGTTCTTTTGCGACTCCAGTTCTTCCCACCGTTCAAAGGCTTTCTCTAATGCCTGCTCGGCATCTGCAAGGGCGGCAAGTATATTCTGCGTCTCATCATGAGGCTGATTAAAAAATGCTGGATCACTCACCTTCTGCTGCAGCAAAGATATCTGGTTTTCTAACTGCTCAAGTTGCTTAGGCAGCTCCTCCAGCTCTCGCAATAAATGATAGCTAAGTTTATTGGCTGCACGCTTAGGTGTATCACTTTTCTCTGCAGCACTCTCTTTTTTCTCCGTCGCTACAGCGGGTTGTCGGATCGAGCGAGAGGTTGCCTGTTGATGATGAGCATCAAAATAGCCACCAACATAGCTCTTAATGACGCCATTCCCTTCGAAAATCCAACAATCTGTCACAGTATTATCAACAAATTGACGATCGTGGCTCACGAGCAGTACGGTTCCGGTATAAGAGTCCAGCATCTCCTCTAATAGCTCTAACGTCTCTATATCAAGATCGTTCGTTGGCTCATCGAGAATCAATAAGTTGCTAGGCTTTAAGAATAAGCGAGCAAGCAATAAGCGGTTACGTTCCCCGCCGGATAGAGCTTTAACCGGTGTCATGGCACGCTTAGGGTGGAATAGGAAGTCCTGTAGATACCCCAAAACATGGCGAGAGCGCCCACCAACCATCACTTCCTGTTTACCTTCTGCTAAGTTATCCATAACTGTTCTTTCTGGATCTAACTCTGCTCGGTGCTGGTCAAAGTAGGCCACTTCCAATTTAGTACCACAATGCACTTTGCCGCTATCTGCCTTAAGCTGATCTAGCATCAATTTGAGCAACGTCGTCTTACCACAGCCATTTGGCCCCACCAGCGCAATCTTGTCGCCGCGTTGCACTTGAGCCGTAAAATCACGTACCAGTCTTCTATCACCAATGCTGTAATTTACATCTTCCAGTTCGAAGACAATCTTCCCTGAACGAAGCGCCTCTTCAACTTGCATCTTGGCACTGCCCATCACTTCACGGCGAGCCACTCTCTCATTACGTAAGGCTTTCAGTGCTCTGACTCGTCCTTCATTACGAGTACGACGGGCCTTGATTCCTTGGCGGATCCACACTTCTTCCTGAGCCAGCTTTTTATCAAATTCCGCATTTTGTAACTCTTCAACGCGCAGTGCTTCCTCTTTGCCCGTTAAAAATGCATCGTAGTTTCCCGGCCATGAAACCAGCTTGCCGCGGTCCAAATCAACGATACGTGTCGACATGTTGCGAATAAATGAACGGTCATGGGAAATGAAGATAATGCTGCCTTGAAACTCTTTTAAGAAACCTTCAAGCCAATCAATTGTATCGATATCCAGATGGTTCGTTGGCTCATCCAGCAATAAGACATGAGGCTCAGAAACCAGCGCTCTCGCCAGTGCCGCTTTACGCAACCAACCACCAGAGAGTGCAGATAGCTTGGTATCAGCAGGCAGCTCTAGTCGTTCCAATACATCACGAATGCGGCTATCAATACGCCATAGGCCCTGATGTTCCAGAATTTCTTGTAATGCCGCCATACGATTCAGGTTTGCATCGCTAGGATCATTCGCGACAACCTGTGATATAGCATGGTATGCCTTAAGATGCTCTGCCTGCTCGCGCACGCCTTCTGCGACAAAATCAAAAACAGTACCGGCAACATCACGCGGAGGATCTTGCTGTAAGCGAGAAACGATTAAGTCCTGTTCGAAAATAATACGGCCATCATCCAGCGGGATCTCACGGTTTAATATTTTTAATAGCGTGGATTTCCCTGCGCCATTACGCCCCACTAAACAAACACGTTCATTATCTTCTATATGAAGCTCTGTATTATCTAACAATGGCGCGTCGCTGAAGGATAACCATGCACCTGACATACTAATTAAAGACATATTATTACTTTCCCTCACCGCTGTGATGAATCAACCAGCAGTTGTGTATTTGACGATTACGGGCAAAATCTGGAGACAACGTCTGTTCCGTTATCTCTTTTGCTTCTAACCCTAATTTATTTAGGCCTTCCAGATCCATCTGGAATCCTCGTTTGTTATTAGAGAACATGATGGTGCCGCCTTTACGTAAGAGGCGTTTCAAATCTCTCATTAATGCCAGATGGTCACGCTGCACATCGAAGGTATCATCCATGCGCTTAGAGTTCGAAAACGTTGGGGGATCGATAAAGATCACATCGAACTGTTCGTGGCTATTTTGCAACCAGCCCAGGCAATCCGCCTGAATCAGCCGATGCTGCTGTCCGGTTAAACCGTTTACTCGTAGGTTTTTCTCCGCCCACTCAAGATAGGTGCGCGACATATCTACCGTTGTGGTGCTCCGTGCGCCCCCTAACCCAGCATGAACACTCGCACTACCGGTATAGGCGAACAGGTTCAGGAAATCTTTGCCCTGACACATTTCACCCAGCTTACGGCGAGCGATACGGTGATCGAGGAACAAACCCGTATCCAGATAATCGGTTAAGTTGACCCAAAGTTTAGCGTCATACTCTGTTACCTGATAAAACTCGCCCTTTTGGGCCAGTTTTTCATACTGGTTCTTACCTTTTTGGCGCTCACGTGTTTTTAAGACTAGCTGATTTGAAGGGAGTTCCAATACAGCGAGAGTCGCGCTTATCACATCGAATAAACGCTGGCGTGCTTTCTGTGCATCAATCGTTTTGGGTGGCGCATACTCTTGCACAACCACACGGCTGGCATAGCGATCTATCGCGACGTTATATTCAGGTAAGTCTGCGTCGTATAGGCGATAGCACTCAACACCCTCTTTCTTCGCCCACTTATCCAATTTTTTGAGATTCTTCCGTAAACGGTTAGCAAAATCGGCAGCAATTTCACCTTTTTCTGCTCCCGGTGCAGCCTCTGCCAAGCGGTAATTCTTTTGTACACAGTCTAACGGGCCATTTTTCGCTTTAAATTGACGATCGGCACGCAATTGCAAACAGCTTAGAAGCTCTGGAGAGCCACTAAACAGAGAGAGATTCCAGCCACCAAAGTTGCTTTTCATCACTCGCCCTAGTGAGCTATGCAGCGCAACCAACGCTGGCTCGCTTTCTAAACGCTCACCATAAGGAGGATTACTTAAGACTGTGCCGGTTGGCCCTTCTGGCAGAGGGTTGGCTAGCTTGCTCGCATCGCCATAGTGAAACTCAATTAGCTCGGCAATACCGGCTCTGCGCGCATTCGCTTTCGCGACTTCAAGCACTCGACGGTCGTTATCATAACCATAAAAACGTGATTGGGTTTGCTGCTTGCCGCGCTTTGCCCGCACCTGAGCTTCAGCCACCACTTCTCGCCACAGCGCTTCGTTATAGCCTGACCAAGCAAGAAAACCCCAATGAGTACGGTGAAGACCTGGTGCTCTATCCGTTGCAATCATTGCTCCTTCAATCAGCAAGGTGCCAGAACCACACATCGGATCGATGAGAGGGGTATTCTCCTGCCAGCCTGATCGCATAACAATTGCCGCTGCCAATGTTTCTTTAAGCGGTGCTTGCCCTGCGGCTTCACGATAACCACGCTGATGCAGCCCTTCTCCACTTAAATCAATCGCGATACTGGCGATGTCTTTTTGCAGGAAAACATTAATGCGAATATCTGGTTGCTGTTTTGCCACATCAGGGCGTTGCTGGACCTTACGGGTAAAACTATCAACAATGGCATCTTTTACTTTAAGTGCGCCATATTGGCTATTACGGATTTCTTCGTTCGTACCCGTAAAATGAACCGCAAAGGTTTTATCTACGCTGAATAATGAAGGCCAATCGATAGCATTCACACCCAAATAGAGATCAAGGTCGCTGTAGACTTTGAACTCGCTTAAAGGCATGAGAATACGGGAGGCTAAACGGCTCCATAACAGGCTTTGGTAGACTAGGCGTTCATCACCCTGAAAATGTACACCGCCCTGCACGACTTTGCAGTCATGTGCCCCCAGCGCTTCCAGTTCGCTTTTTAATAGTTCTTCCAGACCACGCGCCGTGCTGGCAAACAGAGAGTTCATATTGAGCTACCGCCAAAAAAGGTTATTTATCTCTTTGATTTTCCAAGTTGCAGACCCATTAGCTTTGCGTACACCCTTCACTTAAATAGGCGTTTTACGCTGCTACAGCCTTGTTGCATCTTGAAACCGAGTAGATAGAGAAGCTTGGATTTAAGAAAATTGTTGCGCATTATAGCTAATCCCACTCGCTTGTCATAAAGTTGCATGCTCTATTTACGCAGATGCGGAGTATATCGTGCCTATCCTCTCTCAAGTTTATGTCCATCCAGTTAAATCAATGCGTGGGTTACGGCTCTCACACGCACAAGTGACGCCAGCAGGACTAGCCTTTGATCGCACATTTATGATTACCGATCTTGAAGGGACATTTATCACCGCACGACAATATCCCCATATGCTTTGTTTTACTCCTGCACTGCTTAGCCACGGGATCAGCCTGACTGCCCCCGACGGTGAAAATAGAGTGTTGTCCTATGATGAGTTCTCTCCGGCCGGACAGCCTACCGAGGTGTGGGGCAACCATTTCACCGCGCTCATCGCACCTGAAGACATAAATAGCTGGCTGAGCCGCTATTTTAAACGTAGCGTGCAACTGCGCTGGGTAGGTACAGAATTAACTCGCCGAGTAAAACGTCACCCAGAAATACCTCTCTCTTTTGCCGACGGTTACCCCTTCCTATTAATTAACGAAAGCTCTTTTCAGAATTTACAACAGCGTTGCTCCGCCAAAATACAAATCGAACAATTTCGCCCTAACTTTATTGTTCAGGGATTCGATGCTTTTATTGAAGATACTTGGCAGGTTATTCGTATTGGCGATGTTATTTTCGATGCAGTTAAACCTTGTAGCCGCTGTATTTTGACAACGGTTGATATTGTGAAAGGCCAAAAACATCCTCAGGGAGAACCTCTTCATACTTTGCAACAATTTAGAACAGCTCGGAATGGTGATGTCGATTTCGGACTTAATTTAATTGCTCGTCATAGCGGTATTATCCGCGCAAATGATGAGGTTGAAATTCTATCAACTAAACCACCGCGTTCTTATTTGAAAACTACACCCACAGATAGCGTAGAGATATCTAAAAGTGAATGGCAAGCCATCACTATTAATTATGCAGGTCAGTCATTTATTGGGAATAATCAGGAGATTCTTTTAGAACAATTAGAACAACAAGGAATTCGAATTCCCTACTCTTGTCGTGCAGGAGTATGTGGCACTTGCCGTTTAAAATTAGAGAATGGGAATGTATCACCCCTGAAACGGAGTGCGATTCAAGACGATAATATGATTCTGAGTTGTAGCTGTATTCCAAAAAGCGATATTACGCTAGCCTGAAAAAACAAACCCTAAGATGGCAATATCTTAGGGTCTATACGGCTCTTGCATAATGATGAGTTGTATCTTCCATTTCCATCACAACAATATTCAATCTATCGTGCATTATTTTAATAGCATCACCGCGCTGCATTTGCCGCCCAGCAATATTAACGCTGACCTGAGCAAGTACACACAAACTGGCATTATCGCCCGATTCAACCACCATCCACTGCGACATTTCGCCGCTCTCGACTAATTGGGCGGCAACAATATCGCCATTTTGTGGCTGGCTACTATAGCGCTGCTGAGTAAAATACCAGCTCTTAGGCATCAGTGGTTTTAAATATCTGAAAGCCACTAGCGCATTTAATATTAACTCGGCCTGTTGCTCATAGCTTAGACCTAATCCTCTGCATTTATCTTCATATAAGAAGTAAAGAGAAGCATCTTCAACACAAAATGATGACGCTGCAAACGCATCTGGTGTTAACATTTTTGGCACAAATCGGGAACGGAATAACATACCATTCGCCAAATCTAACATTAATCGGTCTTGTTCATTATCAAAATACCAACGCCAATTGTCGTTTGGTTTGATCTTCATTATATATCCTCAGTGCTGAGATAATGTTCTCGCCCAAGATGTGTTTTAATCTTTGAGACAGCCACTATTTTTAGACAACAACTACCAGAGGAGCCAAATGAGTATTGTCATATGACACTATTTATCGTAAGGCACCATAGATGAAATATAGATGAGCAGGGGGAATAAATAAACCCCCAACTCAGAAATGAACAAAAAAATATTAGATAGCGCGAATAATATCTTTAATTAAGCCTGGGCCTTTAAAGATAAATCCAGAATATATTTGAATAATTGAAGCACCAGCATCCATTTTCTCTCTTGCTGCCATTAAAGAGTCAATCCCGCCAACACCGATAATAGGTAATCTCCCCTTCAACTCAGTGGATAATTGGCGTATCACCTCCGTACTACGCAACTGTAATGGTCGCCCACTTAAACCACCGGTCTGCTCACAATAATTTAAACCATTAACCAGTTTTCTATCTAATGTTGTATTCGTGGCAATGACACCATCAATATTATGGCGAATAAGACTATCGGCAACCTGTATTAACTCTTCATGAGAAAGATCCGGCGCGATCTTTACCGCAATAGGAACATATTTATGATGCTTTTCGTTCAACTCATTTTGCTTATTTTTAATAGCTAATAAAAGATCGTCTAACGCTTCACCATACTGCAGAGTGCGCAACCCTGGTGTATTAGGCGATGATATATTAACGGCAATATATCCAGCATAAGGATAAACTTTATCCATACAGATCAAATAATCATCTTTGCCTTGCTCTACTGGCGTATCTTTATTCTTACCAATATTGATACCAATAATGCCGCCAAAATGAGATTTTTTTACATTCTCGACCAAGTTATCGACGCCAAGATTATTAAACCCCATCCGGTTAATTAATCCTTCCGCCTCAACAATTCTAAAGAGCCTTGGTTTATCGTTACCCGATTGTGGGCGAGGTGTTACTGTTCCTACCTCTATCGAACCAAACCCCATCGCGCCTAACGCATCAATACAATCACCATTTTTATCCAGGCCTGCCGCTAGCCCTACCGGGTTTTTAAACGACAACCCCATGCAGGTAACAGGTTTATTAGGAACGGACTGGCGAACTAAAAATTCTAATGGTGTGCCGGTAATTCGGCTAAGCAGGCTGAAAGTTAGCTCATGCGCGCGTTCAGGATCGAGCTGGAACAGTGCTTTTCTGACGAAGGGGTAAAACATGCAATCTCCTAGAGTCTCGGTGATAAACCGGGGCGGATTATTGTTTATCCTGTTGTAAATTGGAATGATGTCGAGCAAGAAAATGGTTTTCTATCATGCTTTTCACCCAGATCTATTTTGATGACAAAATAAAAGTAAAAGAGGCGGAAATGATAAAATCATTTTCGCCTCATCTCAAAACAAGCGGCATTATGCTAATGCTTTGCTTATTTTTTCATATAGATCGCCAGAAAGGTCGTCTAATTTTTTTAGCTCTTCCAGTGATTTTCTCATCATTTCCTGGCGGCTTTCATCATAGCGTTTGAAACGAATCAAAGGCTCAATCAGCCGTGAAGCTACCTGAGGGTTACGTTTATTCAGATCTTTTAATATCTCGACCAAAAATGCGTAACCTGACCCATCCTTCTTATGGAATGCTGATGGATTCGACGAGCAGAAAGCCCCTATCAGAGAACGAATACGGTTTGGGTTCCCCATACTGAACGAGCGATGTTCTAGTAAGGATTTTACTCTCGCTAGTACTCCCTCGTCTGGCGCGGTGGCTTGCAAAATAAACCACTTATCCATGACAAGACCATCCTGATGCCAACGTTCATCAAAGGCGGCAAGTAATGTATCGCGGCAAGGTAATTGCGCATTCACTGCTGAAGCAAGTGCTGCGAGGGAATCCGTCATATTGTCTGCGGCACGATATTGGGCTTCAACTAAACGATTAGCCACACTCTTATCTTCACCAAACGCCAGATATTTTAAGCACACATTATGTAAGGTGCGTTTTGCAATATCTGCATGTTCAACGCGGTAAACCGGTGTTTTATTGACGGAGTACACGGCAAGCCACTCATCCGCCATCTCTTTCGCCAATAGACCAATCATTGACTCACGTACGGCAGTAATGGCACTAGGGTCAATAATATCAAAAAGCTCCGCCATCTCGTTTTCTGAAGGCATTGAGAGAATCTGAGCGGCAAGTGCAGGGTCAAGATTATCGGCCAACAGAACGGCACGGAAAGCATCAACAACATGTAACGGTAGAGATAGCGGCTGTTGTTGCTGGTGTTTCACAACATTGAGCTTGATATATTTCGCCAATAACATCTGTGCCGCATCCCAACGGGCAAAATCATTGCGGGCATGGCTCATCAAGAAGGTTAACTGGCTATCACTGTAAGGGTAATCAAGTTTTACTGGCGCAGAAAACTCCCGTAATAAAGAAGGGATAGGTTGCTCTGAAACATGATCAAAAATAAAGGTCTGATCGGCTTGGGTAACATTAAGCACCGATGGAACCGCATTGCCATTTGAGACCAGTGGGATAACCTCACCACTCGCGCCATACAGTTCAATATCCAGAGGAATATGCAGCGGTAACTTTTCTGAACTATCTGCCGTTGGTGGCGTCTGCTGGCTAACGTGTAAACGGTACTCTTGAGCCTCTTTATTATACTCATCACGCACGGTAAGCACTGGCGTACCCGATTGGCTATACCAGCGACGGAACTGAGTGAGATCTATTTTTGATGCATCTTCCATCGCCTGCACAAAATCATCGCAGGTTACGGCACTACCATCATGGCGTTTAAAATAGAGCTTCATCCCTGCTTGGAAGTTTTTCTCTCCCAAGAGGGTATGCATCATACGAATAACCTCCGCCCCTTTTTCATACACAGTAAGGGTATAGAAGTTATTCATCTCGATAACTTTCTCTGGGCGAATAGGATGCGCCATTGGGCTAGCATCTTCGGCAAACTGGGCACTGCGTAGAACACGAACGGCATCAATTCGGTTTACGGCTCTAGACCCTAAATCAGAACTGAACTCTTGATCGCGAAAAACCGTCAATCCCTCTTTTAAGCTCAGTTGGAACCAGTCACGACATGTAACACGGTTCCCCGTCCAGTTATGAAAATACTCATGGCCGATCACGGCTTCTATATTGAGATAATCGGTATCCGTTGCCGTCTCTGTTTTTGCCAACACATATTTGGAGTTAAAGACGTTGAGCCCTTTATTCTCCATCGCACCCATATTAAAGAAATCGACAGCGACGATCATATAAATGTCGAGATCGTATTCAAGATCAAAACGGGTTTCATCCCACTTCATCGAATTTTTCAGCGATGTCATTGCCCAGTCAGCACGATCCAAATTGCCCTTATCAACGTACAACTCTAAAGCAACATCCCGCCCGCTACGGGTTTTAAACGTATCTCGTAGCACATCAAACTCGCCAGCGACTAACGCAAACAGATAGCTCGGTTTTGGGAACGGGTCTTCCCATACGACCCAGTGCCTGCCATCGCCCAACTCTCCCTGATCAATGCGATTACCATTAGACAGTAAGAACGGATAGCGTTTCTTATCTGCGGTAATACGAGTACGAAAACGTGCCAGTACATCGGGGCGATCTAAATAGTAGGTGATATGGCGAAAACCTTCGGATTCGCACTGTGTACACAGCGCATCACCGGAGAGATAAAGCCCTTCCAGAGCACTGTTTGTATCTGGGTGAATTTCATTCACGATAGTGAGGGTAAAGGCATCAGGGAGCTGTTCAATCACTAACTGCCCCTCTTTTTGCTGATAGTGATCCCACGTTTGCCCATCAACCTGCAAGCTGATGAGCGTTAACGCTTCACCATCTAGAATCAACGGCGCATTATCGCTCACCAAACGCTTAATCAGACTTACGGCGGTGACGACCGTCGTTTTTGCATCCAACTCAAAATCTAAAGAAAGATCGGTAATCGTATAATCCGGTGCACGGTAATCATGGCGATACTTCGCCTGTGGTAGCTGTGTCATATAAACCCTTTATCGCTTTTATATATTGATTCTGAGTCTATTACTGTTAAGCCGTAGTTGCAAAACGGTAATCTCTACCCAATAAATTCCGGCTATGATAACAATCTTGTTATGTTATGGTCTTCAATCTAGAGATAATTAGGTATACTCCTTCGACTTTGTTGACTCTCTAATATGGACTGAATCCTAACGAGGATGCTGTAACAAACATGACTCAACACACCCACCCTATACTGACATCGCTGCTAGATACTGATGCTTACAAGTTGCATATGCAGCAAGCGGTGTATCATCACTATCAGAATGTCACTGTTGCAGCAGAATTTCGCTGCCGTAACGAAGATAATCTAGGCCAATATGCCAAAGAGATTGCCCATCAAGTTAGCCTAATGGGGCAACTTGTGCTCACTGATGATGAGTATGACTACTTAAGTAACCTCTCCTTTTTTAAGGAAGATTATCTCAACTGGCTACGCCATTTCCGCTTCCGCCCTGAATTGGTTGATATCTCCGATATTGATGGTCAGCTTAATATCCGTATCAGCGGAAGTTGGCTTGATGTGATTCTTTGGGAAGTTCCGCTATTAGCCGTGATAAGCGAAGTTGCACAACGCAATCGCGCACCTGAAATCACTGTTCAGCAAGCCATAGAGCAACTTCAAGCTAAACTGCAAAAGTTTAAATCTCTCAGTGCTGATATTGATATGTCAGGCTTTAAGCTGATGGATTTTGGTACTCGACGCCGCTTCTCTGGTCAAGTACAAGATGCCATTGTTGCCACACTAAAAAGTGACTTTCCTTATTTAGTAGGAACCAGCAACTATATTTGCGCTAAACAGCACCATCTTCCCCCCGTTGGCACTCAGGCACATGAGTGGTTTCAAGCTCATCAGCAGATCGCGTCTAATCTGCAAGATAGCCAGCGGCTAGCACTTCAAGTTTGGTTAGATGAGTATCCAGACTGTCTCGGTATCGCGCTGACCGATTGCATCACGATGGATGCTTTTTTGCGAGATTTCGACCTTGCCTTCGCAACTCAGTACGAAGGACTACGTCACGATTCAGGGGATCCCTTTGAATGGGGCGAAAAGGCCATTGCGCACTATATTAAGCTAGGCATTGATCCCAAGACTAAGGTTTTAGTATTTTCCGATAATCTAGATTTAGAGAAATCATTGCAGCTGTATCGCCATTTTCATTCTCGGATCAAGCTCGTTTTCGGTATTGGTACTCGCCTTACCTGTGATATCGAGGGCGTTAAACCGCTAAATATCGTTATCAAACTCGTAGAGTGCAACGGAAAACCCGTGGCTAAGATCTCTGATAGCCCAGGTAAAACCATTTGTCAGGATGCAGTCTTTATCGAAAACCTACGAAAAGCGTTTAACCTCTCCTAGTTTTAATTGAGTTTTAAAGCCACCTTTAAATAGAAGGAACACCCTATACGGTGTTCCTTCTATATGTTGTAACCAGTCATATTTTTCTATCCCACCCTTTCCTCTCGATAAATACGTTCTGACGATTATAAATGTGTACAAAAATGACGATTTCTACTTGTGTCCTGTCTATCCACAAGTAACATAGTGTTTAACCCCATATTCTTGGGCAAATCTATTTCCAGACTAAAACAAAAAGAGAGAATGATATGAGCGTAGTGCCTGTAGTCGACGTACTGCGAGGCCGTGTTGCGGTTGATAGTGAAATCACCGTTCGTGGCTGGGTGCGTAATCGGAGAGATTCTAAAGCTGGCATCTCCTTCCTAACCGTATATGACGGTTCCTGCTTTGATCCTGTACAGGCCGTAATTAATAATTCATTACCGAATTATCAAAATGACATTCTCCGCTTAACGACGGGATGTTCTGTTGAAGTAACCGGAAATGTTGTCGCCTCTCAAGGTGAAGGACAAAGTTTCGAACTTCAGGTAACCAACGTGAACGTCGTTGGCTGGGTTGATGACCCAGATACCTATCCTATGGCTGCAAAACGCCATAGTGTTGAGTATTTACGCGAAGTCGCTCATTTGCGCCCGAGAACAAACTTAATTGGTGCTGTTGCTCGCGTTCGCCATACATTGGCTCAAGCGATTCATCGCTTCTTCCACGAGCAAGGCTACTTCTGGGTGTCTACACCGTTAATTACTGCATCAGACACAGAAGGTGCAGGAGAGATGTTCCGCGTCTCAACATTAGATCTAAACAATCTGCCTAGAACAGACAAAGGCGAAATTGACTTCAACGAAGACTTCTTCGGGCAAGAAGCATTTCTGACAGTATCTGGTCAGTTAAATGGCGAAACTTATGCCAGTGCGCTTTCAAAGGTTTATACCTTTGGCCCAACGTTCCGCGCTGAAAACTCAAATACGAGCCGCCACCTAGCTGAGTTCTGGATGATCGAGCCAGAAGTCGCTTTCGCATCGCTAAACGATGTTGCAGCGCTGGCTGAAGATTTGCTGAAATATGTCTTTAAAGCCGTTCTTGATGAGCGTGCAGACGATATGGCCTTCTTCGCTGAGCGTATTGATAAAGATGCTATCGCGCGTTTGGAGCGTTTTATTAGTTCTGACTTCGCTCAGGTTGATTACACTGACGCCGTAGATATTCTGCTAGCATCAGGTCAATCATTTGAAAACCCAGTCTCTTGGGGTATAGACCTCTCTTCTGAGCACGAGCGCTATCTGGCAGAAAAGCACTTCAAAGCACCTGTTGTCGTGAAAAACTATCCAAAAGACATCAAAGCGTTCTACATGCGTATGAACGAAGATGGCAAGACTGTTGCCGCAATGGATGTTTTAGCACCAGGCATTGGCGAGATAATCGGTGGTTCACAGCGTGAAGAGCGTCTAGAAGAGCTGGATAAGCGTCTGCTTGAAATGGGCTTAAATAAAGATGACTACAGCTGGTATCGTGACCTGCGCCGCTACGGCACCGTGCCACACTCTGGCTTTGGTCTCGGGTTCGAAAGACTGATTGTGTATGTAACTGGTGTACAGAACGTGAGGGATGTTATCCCCTTCCCTAGAACGCCGCGGAATGCCAGCTTCTAATTATTACAATACACTAAATAAAGATTAATCCTTCAAGGTCAGCATGCTGGCCTTGATTTTTTTTCAAACTTTCTGATTGGCTATAAAGTTCCCTTTAATTTACATTTTGTAATACATTTTTTCACGGTGAAACAGTATTAGTATATTAGTAGCATTTTCGGTGTAGATAATCAGGGCTATGGATGGAACACTGCGTGCAGACACAGGAAGACACCAAACTTTCGCTGAATTCTAGTCAGAGGCAGTGGCAGGTGTCCGAATAACACCAATGAGGGTAATAATGATGAAGCGCAATATTCTTGCAGTAGTTATCCCGGCTCTGTTAGTTGCTGGTGCAGCTAACGCGGCTGAAATTTATAACAAAGACGGCAACAAGCTGGACCTGTACGGTAAAATCAACGGCCTACACTACTTCGGTACTGGCGACGATAACGGCGATTCTACTTACGTGCGTTTAGGTCTGAAAGGCGAAACCCAAATCGCTGACCAACTGACTGGTTACGGTCAGTGGGAATATCAGATGAACGCTCATCAATCAGAGAACAACAGAGCACAAAACTTTACTCGTGTTGCTTTCGCTGGTTTGAAATTCGGTGACTACGGTTCACTGGATTACGGTCGTAACTACGGCGTAATGTATGACGTCGGCGCATGGACCGATATGCTGCCAGAGTTCGGTGGCGACAGCTACACTGCATCTGACAACTTCATGGTTCAGCGTGGTAATGGCATGCTGACTTACCGTAACACCAACTTCTTCGGTCTGGTTGACGGTCTGAACTTTGCTGCGCAATATCAAGGCAAAAATGAAGATGTGAGTGGCGAAGGCGAAGGTACTGTAAATGGCGGAAGCCGTGGCTTAGGCCGTGATAACGGTGACGGTTATGGTCTGTCTGCATCTTATGACTTAGGCTGGGGCGTAAGCGCAGCTGGTGCATACTTCAGCTCTGATCGTACTAATAGCCAAGTTGCTGCAGGTGCATTAGGCGGTAACGTTGCTAGCGGTGATAAAGCTGAAGGCTGGACAACTGGTCTTAAGTATGATGCTAACAATCTTTACTTAGCAGCTACTTATGCAGAAACTCTGAACACTACTCGTTATGGCAACCAAGGCGGTATCGCTAACAAAACTCAGAACGTTGAGCTTGTTGGTCAGTACCAGTTCGATTTTGGTCTACGTCCATCCATCGCGTATGTTCAGTCTAAAGGCAAAGACCTTGGCGCAACGGCTGTAACTGGCCACCGTGCACATGACAACCAGGATCTGGTTAAGTATGTAGACCTAGGTGCTACTTACTACTTCAACAAGAACATGTCTACTTTCGTTGATTACAAAATCAACCTGCTGAAAGACAATGACTTCACTGAAGCAGCTGGCATCAACACCGATAACATTGTTGCTGTTGGTCTAGTATACCAGTTCTAATAACGCTTAAATTAGTCTAAGACTAATGACTAAGTGTTGAAAACAGGGCCTTCGGGTCCTGTTTTTTTATGCCCATTTTTACCTTCATTACGCTTCTAACCCCCTCTTTTTTATACTTGCACCGAAGCTTCATAAAAAACACTCGCTTTATTTGTTAATTAAAATGGTGCGCAATAGCACAGATCTTCTCTTTTTTGTCACAAACGATTGTCAACCTCATGCTCTAGAGGTACTCTGAAAACTCGATTCGCCTATCTCCGATCCATGGAAGCATCTGACATGTTTGAACACATTACTACTGCACCCGCTGATCCTATTTTAGGTTTGGCCGATCTGTTCCGCGCTGACCCTCGTGCAACAAAAATTAACCTTGGCATTGGCGTCTATAAAGATGAAACAGGTAAAACCCCTGTTTTAACCAGCGTCAAAAAAGCTGAGCAATACCTTCTTGAGAATGAAACAACCAAAACCTATCTCAGCATTGATGGTATTCCTGCGTTTGCTACCTGCACACAAGAGCTTCTATTTGGCAAACAGAACCCTGTTGTAACAGAAAAACGTGCTCGTACAGCACAGACACCTGGTGGTACAGGTGCACTGCGTGTTGCTGCAGATTTTATTGCAAACCACACCAGCGCTAAGCGCATTTGGGTAAGCAATCCGAGTTGGCCAAACCATAAAAATATCTTCCAAGCTGTAGGCTTAGAGATCTGCGAGTACAACTACTACAACGCAGAGAAACATGAGTTAAATTTCGACGGAATGCTTGCCAGCCTGAAAGACGTTCAGGCCGGTGATGTGGTTCTATTCCATGGTTGCTGTCATAACCCTACAGGTATCGACCCTACCGATGAGCAATGGAAACAACTTGCAGACATCTCTGTCGCTTGTGGATGGTTGCCTTTATTCGATTTCGCTTATCAGGGCTTTGCTCGTGGTTTAGAAGAAGATGCTCAAGGTTTACGTATCTTTGCTGCACTGCATGATGAGCTTATCGTTGCCAGTTCTTATTCAAAAAACTTTGGTTTGTATAATGAGCGTGTTGGCGCCTGTACTCTTGTTGCTGCCAACAGCGATATCGCAGAACGTGCATTCAGCCAAGTTAAAGCAGGTATTCGTTCTAACTACTCTAACCCGCCTTCTCACGGTGGTGCTGTTGTTGCCACAATTCTTGGTAATGAAGCTCTGCGTGCGACTTGGGAGCAAGAGCTAACAGATATGCGTCAACGCATTCATCGTATGCGTCAGCTGTTTGTTAATACGCTTCAAGAAAAAGGCGCTCAGCAGGACTTCAGCTTCATCATCAATCAAAATGGCATGTTCTCCTTCAGTGGGCTGACTAAAGAGCAGGTGATGCGTCTGAGAGATGAATTTGGCGTATATGCGGTAACATCTGGTCGTGTGAACGTCGCGGGCATGACATTAGAGAACATGGCCCCTCTATGTGAAGCCATTGTTGCTGTACTGAAGTAATCCTATTTAGCGCTCAATATCAATTTGAGCACGGCTAAAAAAACGGGGCACGACCTATTAAGTCGCGCCCCGTTTTTATATTGTTCAGATAACTTTTTAATCTGGGTATTGTTCGCCCACAAATGGATTAGTCTGGCGTTCATAACCTATTGTCGACATTGGGCCATGCCCCGGAATGAACTTAACCTCATCCCCTAATGGAAATAATTTATTTTTAATAGATTCCATTAACTGCTGGTGATCCCCTTTCGGGAAATCACTACGCCCTACACTGCCTTTAAATAAGACATCACCCACTAAAGCCAGCTCTGCACTTTTACAAAAGAACACAATGTGCCCCGGCGTGTGTCCAGGGCAGTGCAGTACTTGGAAGAACTCATTACCCACTTTTACTACATCGCCATCATTAAGCCACTCTGTCGGCATAAATGATGAACACTCTTCCATACCAAACATTTTACTCTGTGCTGGCAAACCCTCGAGCCAAAACAGGTCCTCTTTGTGTGGACCGTAGATGGGGATATCAAAATGCTTAGCCAGTGCATCAGCCGCACCAACATGATCCAGATGACCGTGGGTTAATAGAATCTTCGTGAGATTCACACCACGTTCAGCAACAGCCTGAATCAGCTTTTGAGCCTCACCACCAGGATCAACAAATGCGGCCTCATTGCTCGTTTCACACCACAACAATGTGCAATTTTGCTGAAATGCAGTCACAGGAATAATTTGGTACTTCATAGCTCTCCAAATACTTATGTAGGTTGGCTTTACTCTTAATGATGATATTAGCATGCAGAGTTATCATCATAGATAGCAATATTCAATGCAACCTACTCTGTATTATGCCCAGCTACGCACTGGTCCTGTATCAATATGCACAAAATTACTGCGAGGATAATATCCTACGCCACCTGCTTTCATTTTCAGTGCTGCTTTGCGAATGTGACTCAGGTCGACACCTTGAATATGGAAATCCATCGCTTGCCCCAGCGTATGATAGCTACGTTTTGCCACACCACGAGAATGTGACCTCAAATTCTCATTTGTGATAGGAGAGCGATATCCTGAAATAAGCTGGATGGGTTTGCGATTCTCAAGCAGTAACTGTAAACGGAATAGCTGATCGAAGAGTGCGGTATCAATCGACTTAATTTTATTGGCCCGATAATCGCGGAACATATGGTTTAACCGAGCAAGCTCGTCTTTGTTATAGCTTTTGCCATTAAAGAACTCAGCTTTTATATTCTCGCCCGTATTAAGATTATTAATAGTTAGAACTCTGGGGCGCGGAGTTGATAATATTGCCATTGCTTTAGTAGGCAGCAGAGCCATCCCTAAGCTAGCAGCACCTAAGGCCAATAATTTACGGCGGTGGTTGTCTATTTGATCCATGATTCCTTTACTACCTAGCAAAATTTAAAAAGAATACGCAATATTGCGCTAGGCTAAACCTTAAACGCCACTGGATAATCAGTCAACCCAGTGACGTTTAGGTTTCTGCGGTTTTCAGCCCTGAATACCGCTTAATATGTCAAAGTGTTTAGATTATTAACTAATCTAATTTATTGCATTTATTACAGTAAACGCTTTGCCTGCGCCAAAAATAACTGGCCTGCATTCACAGATTTATCGTAATTGTAAATATCTGTACGATATTGTGGCATTTCATTATCGCCAACCCAAGCAGTGAGATAATAAAGCTCTACAGGTATTTTTTTGTGCACGTTAACATACGTCGTTTTACCTTTACTTAACGTTGATGAAACTTTAGCTGTATTCCATCCTGCTTCTTGTAACAACATATTCGCTAAATCTGATGCTTTATTTACACGAATACATCCAGAACTTAATGCACGAATATCTTTCTCAAATAACCCGTGATTAGGGGTATCATGCAAATAAATAGCGTCTGAATTAGGCATGTTGAATTTAAAACGACCCAGTGCATTACTTTTACCTGGAGCCTGCTGTAAACGATACGGGAAATTGCTCGATGAAACAGACTGCCAGTTGATCGAGCTAGGATCAATCGCATAAGATCCACTGTTCCAACCAGAATACACCGTGTAATTTAAACGACGTAAATAGTTTGGATCACGTTTAGCTTTAGGAACGATATCTTCCCTTATCAGTTTCGTAGGAACATTCCACGGCGGGTTAACTACCACGTTATTTAGTGCGCTATCCATCAATGGTGTTTTACGCTTTGGCGAACCAACAATAACCCGAGATGTTAATACCTCAGCACCATTACGATAATAGATAAGTGAATAATTAGGAATATTGACTAAGATGGCATCCTGAGGGTTTCCTGGCAGCAAACGCAGACGCTGGATATTAAGCGCTAATAAACCAGCACGAATCTGAGGCGGTGTATTTAACCACTCTCTTGTACGGGCGCCGATAACACCATCTGGTTTTAGGCCTTGCCACTCTTGAAAACGTTTTACTGCAGCAACTAAATCTTCCGAATAATAGTTGGCCATGTTTTTACGCTCAGGAATAACATCCGGTGCTTTATTTGCCCCACCCACCACCGTTTCTGTGGTTTCAGCAATAATATCAGCGGCTGTATCTTCTGGAATAATATTCGCAGCTGCGCCGGTTGTTGGCTTAATTTCCATAGGAAGCGGTTCTTCCGCTAAAGGCTTAGCATCTGCTGACAACATTCCAGTACGTTTTAATATTTCACGTAATGCAGGCACATCATTGCTATAAGCTCCTGTTTTTAAGCTCACAGTATCCTGCAGTTTGGGCCATGCTGTATTGTCGGTATGAGAAAGCACTTGCTTCAAAGCATCTCGCATTTTAGCGTATTGGGGATGTTGAGGAGCGAGGCTATCAATATAGCTTGGTAAAGTTTGTTGCTTATAAGCATCCTGCCAGCGTGCAATATCCGCATTTGATGTCACACCCGCTTTATAAGCCCCATTGCCATACAGCCAGATCCGACCATTGGCAGGAACATTAGCAACAAAGTGCATATATCCCAGTAATGCGTCAGATAACACAACGTCTCGCTCAATCCCCGTTAAGGCAGGGTTCGCTAACCAGATACCCCATTGAGTGAACTGTGAATTAACGCCCGACAGTGCCAACGTAGCGAACTGTTGCTGAAATGACTGAACGGCTTGCTTATCAGTCCAAAATGGCTGCATCTGATTTTTGGTATAAAGCTGGTTTAGCAAAGATGTATTTTTCAGCTTAATACCCGTAGGAAGTGAAGAGACAACCTCCGACCAATTTTTAGCTGATGCGACAGTCTCAGTTACCACTGTCGGCTCTACTGCTATTGCAGGCTCTGCTGCCACGACTGGTTTTTGAGCATCATCAGTCCGATCATCCGAGAAAACCGACTCTGGAACTGCTGCCTCTTTTAACGGTGCAGATTCAGCCCAACTATTCGAGATAAAACCACATATTAATGTACAACTGGCTATCACACTACGTAATGAATGAGTCTTCTTTAGCAACATCCCTGGCCCCCCTGTGTCTCTGAAAAATCCAATCTATGCCAAATTAAAACCGACTTAGACCAAGTATATGAATACATTTCACGCATAAGCCATGTTCACTAATCCGCGATCTTCTTACTAGGTTATCCTAATATTACGGTCACATACAACTTTGTTACATTTAAGTAGCTGATACTTTATCAACGTCCGTGACCTTATCATTTGCAAAGCCTCGTAGCCCAACAACGTGCACGTGCTCGACGTTATGGAAGACCTTACGTACAAGCTTGTACGTCGTTCCTTTCTCTGGGCTAATATTTTCTGGCGCTGCAATGATCAACTGCATTTCTAAGCGATCGCATAGCTCGAATAGTGTTGCAATTGATTTGGCATCCAGTCGTGCCGCTTCGTCAAGGAACAGAAGGCGACAAGGGGATATATCTTTGCCACGCAAACGACGCGACTCCTCTTCCCAACTTTGCACCACCATAACCAGAATCGACATACCTGTACCGATTGCCTCCCCTGTCGACAACGCACCGCTTTCAGCGCGAAGCCAACCATCAGAACCACGAAAAACTTCAACTTCTAGCTCGAGATAGTTACGGTAATCCAACAGCTCTTCACCAATGGTTTGAGGCGCACGCTGCCCAAAGTCGACTTGAGGATTCAGTCGTTGGTAGAGTTTCGCCAACGCTTCAGAGAAGGTCAGTCGATTGCTGCTGAATAGATCCTGATGCTGCTCTTGCTGTTCTGCCAATACATCCAACAGCGTTGAGTGAGCTTCTCGAATATTGACGTTAAGCCGCACGCTCTTCACCTGACCGAATGCAACAGCTTGTAGGCCTTGGTTCAACATGCGGATACGGTTCTGCTCGCGTTGAATCGTCTTCTTGATAATGTTCGATACACTCTTAGAGCTGATTGCGAGCATTTGCTCACGCGCAGTCAACTCCTCCGTCAGGCGAGCGAGCTCAATCTCCATCTGTTCGATCGCTTCAACCGGATCGTCAGTACGGATAATATCTTGGCGAATACGCTCACGCAGATGTTGATAGACTGCGATGTAGAACTGAATTTTCTTCTCTGGACGTTTAGGGTCTTCCGATGCTCGTAACACATCGCGCAGGTGTTCATTATCTGCCACCGCCAAACGCAGTGCACCCAATGCCTTATCCGACATAGAACGCAGTTCATCACCATCCATATAGGCCAGTTCACGTTTGTGAAGGCGACGCTCAACACCGTTATCTTTCACTAAGCGCATTACCGAGCACCAGCCCGATTTTGCGACAACAATCTGTTCGCGCATTTGATAATAATCGCGCTCTAACTTACGCAGCTTTTTCTGTAACGAATCCATTTCGGCTTCGCAGAAAGTAAGCTGTTTCTCTAACTGATTGCGACGAGCACGATTATTGCTCAGTGCTGCATGCAGCTCATCACGGCGCGATTTCGCCCGAGCTTCGGCATTAGGATCTGCCTGAACACCAATATCCTGTAGCTCCTGAGAGAGCTCTTTTAGCATGTCCTGCTTGGCATCATAGGAACTTTTTAAGGAGGCCAATAACTGGCTGTATTGAGTGTACTGGCCTTGTTGTTGACGCAACTGCTCACGAGCACGAGTACGCGTTGACTCCGCTTGTTCAAGGCGGTGGCGCAATTTGTCATTCAGATCCGAGTTTTCAGTAAGCATTCCCGCAGAATCGCTATAGCTGAAGTGAGCACTACGCTGGGCGACTTCCGTCAATGCAAACGCCTGCTGCTTGCTAAGGCGCTGAGCACTCACTGCATGCTCATAATCTACTTTTAATTGCTCATGCTGCTCAGGGTCACTCTGTAAGACAGAGAGTAGCGGCTCGAGCTTATTCAGACTAATACCGTGCTGTTGTAGGAAGCGTGCAGCGTCTTGCGCTTCGTCTAGCTCTTCGCGGATCTCTTCTGACCGATCCTGCAGCATATCATCCATCAACAGATGCGTAAGTGGTAGCAAGCGATTGAGGAAAGAGACACCCTCTTTTGCCTGCTCATACTGCTGCTT
Organism: Enterobacteriaceae bacterium B14; assembly: GCA_000307305.1. GTDB lineage: Bacteria > Pseudomonadota > Gammaproteobacteria > Enterobacterales > Enterobacteriaceae > B14. Next base: position 374,358 of record DF158882.1, on the reverse strand, counting down.
TTGTTGTGCATTTTGATTTTCATGATTGCTGAGCTCGCGCTCAATTTCACTACGGCGCGTATTCAGACGGCGGATCTCAGCTTCTGGGTCACTATCAAAAGCAACGCCTAAATGGCTACCTACAAAACGGCTAAACGCCTGATGCAATCGCTGGATTTTCTGTACATCGAAAGAGACTGTCGCATAACGCTCGGACAACTCTTCACGCTCAGCGTGTAGCACTTCTAAACGATTTTCCCGAGCTGCGCGGCCAAACAAAGGCACTTCAGGGAAGCGGGAGTAACGCCATTGGCGATCTGCCACTTTCACCACAACCGCTTTTTCTAGCTCTTCTGCCGCAAACACGCTGTCATCGAAAGATTGCGGGTCGCCTTCAATAAGATAGAGATCTTCAGGGCAATCCTCTAAACCACTTAGTTGCTCGCGCACCAGAGATAGATCTGGCACCACAATACCGTGGCGCGATGGGCCATAGAGTGCGGAGAAGTAAGGGGCATCCTCAAAAGAGACGTCGTCATAAATTTCAGACAACAAAACACCGCCAAAACGTTCAGCTAAAGCGACTAATCGCCCATCTTCCGCACCACTAGGCTGGCTTAAACGCTCGATTTGGGCATCAACTGCCCGCTTACGTGCTGCCAGTTCGTCACGTTCAACGGTACTCTCACGCTCACGCTCAAGCAGTTGCTGCATCTGCTCTGTCACCTGGCGGCTATCTTCCAACCCTTCACCACACTGCTCGCTAAGCTGGCTCAAGGATTCCTGAGCGGCTAGCCAAACAGGGGCTTGTTGCGAAAGCTCGCGCACCTTGGTTTGTGTCTGCTCCAACTCTTGGCGCAGCATCATGCGCTGTTCACCGGCATCCGAAACAGAGAGCGAAAGTTCACCTAAACGCTGCTCCATCTCTTGTTGAGCAACGTCCAGCTCTTCAGGCGTATATTGCTGGCCGACTCGCTTACAAAATTCTTGTAACAAGCGCTCTGCATCAGATTGCTCTTTCAAACGTTGCTCTAGTTCCGCCATACGAATACGTAGCGGCTCAACGCGGTCTGCCTGATGGCGCTGAGATGACCAATCACGTAATAGATCGCGTGCAGTTTGCCACGCCTCACTACGGCTCACTTGCCCCGCCACCTTGCAGACTAATTGGTAGGCTTGTTCAAACTGACTATGGGCGGCATCTGCCACACTCATTTTTTGTTCTAGTAGCAATAAAGCTTCTGTCGCTTCTTGCTCACGGGCGCTGAATGTTTCTAGCCATTCGCCCACATTCTCGCTGGTCAGGTCAGGGATCTGGCATACGGAACGTGCGCGCTCTAACGCCTGTAACGCTTGCTGATACTGGATAGCACGCGTTTGCTGCACATCCAATGCCTGTTGGTAATCTGCTAGCTGGCTTTTTAGCTCATCAACTTCTTGCTCTGCCGCTTCAGATTTCGCCTCAAACTCAGCCTGCTGCTCACTAGATTCAGCCACCACTTCGCTTTGCTCTTCTAGACGATACGTTAGCTCGTCCAGATCGCTCTGATAGCGCTCGATCTTCTCTTGCTGGCGCAGCGCTGTTTGCACGAGATTCAGGTGATCACTTGCGCCCTGATAATCCGTCTCTAAATCGGATTCAGCTTCTGTTTGCTCTGAGAGCTCGCGCGCCATGTCAATATGGCGAAGCTGTTCATGGTTTAGCTGTTTACGGCTACCAAAGAGATCACGACGGAAAACCAAGGCTTCATCTAAGTGAATGCGGCGCTCATTAGCGTGGCGCATATAGTCGGAAGCAACGTAAGAGGTTGCTTCACTGATCAAATGCTTGAAGAGATCGCGATCCGATTGCGTCACACGAATGGCTTCTAACGTCATTCGGTTTTCACGCAGAGCTGCTTCCATATCTTGGAAAGCCTTACGAACGCCGCTGTTTTCCGGCAGTAAGTAATCACGTAGCGAGCGGGTAATCGCACTAGAAATACCGCCGTATAGCGATGCCTCAATCAAGCGATAAAACTTGCTGCGATCAGCTGATGAGCGTAATCGTTTAGGGATTACACCTAAATCAAACATCAAAGAGTGATAATCGGTGATTGAGTTGAACTGCTTGAACTGAACGCCTTCAATCGCCTCCATTTGATCTTTCAGTTCGTTGAGTGGCAGGACTCTCGCCTGACGTTCTCCAACGCGCTCAGTAAGGATTTCCGTCGGCAGACGATTGCTAGGTAATCCCTGAATCGTAAAGGGTTTGATATCCACTTTACGGTCTCGCCCTGCGACTTGTTGCAGGCGCACGCCCACCAGCACCCGCTGATGACGAGAGTTAACTACATCCAGCGTGGCATAACAGACACCGGCTTTTAGCTTACCGTACAACCCTTTATCGCGAGATCCACTGGTCGCCCCTGCTTCCGTCGTGTTACGAAAGTGAAGCAGTGTAAGGTCAGGAATCAACGCCGTGACGAAGGCCGCCATCGTTGTCGATTTACCCGCACCGTTACCACCAGACAGCGTAGTGACCAGTTCATCTAGATCAAAGGTTCGTGCAAAAAAACCATTCCAGTTAACCAGCGTTAACGAACGAAACTTACCCCGTTCAATCATTCCTGTTCATCCTCTGCGCTGTCTGCCGTATTAGAGCTTTCTTGCCCGTTCTCATCGGATTCATCAGATAGTGAGAGGCTATTCTCTATCGGCATAGCCTCGCCATCACGAATCATGCGTAGCTGTGCTTCTTGCGGATCGTCACCGCTGCGAACGTCTGCACCAAAGCGAAATACGGCTTCAGTGATACGAAATTTGCTGCTGTCATTACCCAAAAAGAACACCATCCCTAAACGACGTAATCTATTCAGAGAAGTTCTCATTTTTTCATGCAGTTTTTGACGGTCGAGATCCGACCCCGTTGAGCGCTGATTCACCAATTTTAATAGTTTATTTTCATCGGCCAGCGACATCAGTTCGTCATACAAATCCTGCTGTGTGAAGATCCCCTCATGCGCCAACCGTTCGGGACTAAGGTAGAGATAACAGAGGATTTTACCAACCATCATGTCTAGCTCAGATAACACAGAGCGCGGTATCAAGGTTGTTGAACGAGGACGTAGATAGAAGAAGCCTTCTGGCGCGCGGATCAGCTCAACGTTATAGCGATGATAGAAGTGTTCCAATTCGTCTTGGAAATCCATCAGATAGGCGTGATTATCAATATCTTCGATACCGATATGACGCCCAGAACGCAAAAAGCTGTCCAACGCAGGGAACAGAGGATTGGCTATCGCCTGAGCCAGCTTAGCTGGCATAAATTGCTCAGTATTGGTCAATGACATGGGCCTGAACCTTGGCTCCGTAACTATTTATCGGCTGCCACTCTGCTGGCAGTCCGGAGAAATCAGCTTCAGCCACACCTAAGCGCACGGCTTGGTCGACTATGATACGTGCAACGTCGAAGTGACGAGAACGCGGGTATTTTGTGAGGTAATCGCGGATAACACCGCCTAAATCGAGCGGCGTTTTGTTTTCTCGGTATGCTTGAAGAGCTTCACCGATAATCTCTGCCAGCTGTTCATTGATCTCACTAAACTCTTCATATTCTAAATCAGGAGGTAACTCCCCTGTCACTTCGTCACTGCGCAATGCAAGCTCTTCGTCTCGCATGTCCAGTAATCTGTCCGCGTTAGCGAATGTCAGCGCCCAAGGATTATCGAAATAATTCTGTACCGACAAGCGTAAACGTTGACCAAATACTCTGTTTTTATCCATATCGATAGCCGTACGGATAAATTTATGTACGTGGCGATCGTAGCCAATCCAGAGGTCGATGGCCTGCTGGCCCCAACTAATAATCCGATCCAACTTATTTTGCAGATCGAGCACCAAATTGTCGACAAAAGTCAGTTCGTTCTCACCAATGGTTGCGGCCTGAATACGCAGTAGATTCGCCTGTAATTTGTCACCGGCGGCTTCTAACGTATCTTGTAACTCACGCAATGTGCCAGAGGTTTCAGAAAGCAGCCCTTCACAGCTCGATATCGCTGCCCGCCAATCTTGATTGAGCAATTCTGCAATGCTCTCTTTTACGCCTTTTTGCTGCTCATCCATGATCCGCTGAGTCATATCAATGCTGTCAAAAATTTCAGCGACGGAATATTTTAATGGTGCGAAAACACTACGATGCCAGTGTAAATCATCCCCCCCTTCTTCCGCAGCTTCAGCGGCACGGTTTAACTCTTGCGCCACAATAGATAACTGCATAGAAAGGCGGAGCGTTGAGAATTCCCGTTGACGGATATAGTAATCCGTAATGCCGATCCCAAGAGGAGTAAGACGATAAATCGAGTTACCGTCTGTTATTTCGCTGGTAAATCGGTTGAGTAAGCGCTGACGAACCAAATCGTTGATCGCGTTATTTGAACGAACATTGATCGTTTCGTTTGTTTGTTCAAACCCTTTACTTACCAGCCGAAAAGCGTCTACTAGTTCGCCTTCGCTCATCTCGCCATCAAGGCGTTCGCCGTTTAGCGTCGCAATAGCCAAAATAAATGCCAATCGATCCGTCGGTAACGAGATCGAGAAATCATTCTTTCTAGCCCAGGCAACCAGTTCTGGAACTGTCTGGGTAAAATCACTCATAGTCCGTCCTTCTGGCTTGGCTTTTGCGCCGTAACATGGATGTAGCGCCCCAAACTTACGAAAGGCTCTTGCCGACAATAGCGCTGTTCAATCGCTAGCAATTCAGCAAAATCCTGTTTCTGTTGCTGCTTATTTTGTAGATAGTCATGAAAGACTCTAACGCCTGTCTTACCTAAGATAGACATTCCCATCGTTTCCAGCCAGTGATAAACCTGATTGGGCTCCAGAGGATAATCTGGTGATAGGGTGCGTTTTTTACGCTTTGGCATACCTGCTTTCACATAGCCAATGTTTCCAACAACGACATTGCGCAACAGTAGACCGTGATAGTTGTAGAACATCAGTGACAGCATCCCTCCGGGGGTTAAACACCGGTTCAATGCCTCTAATGCAGGTTTAGGATCAGCTATCCACTCTAATACAGCGTGAAACAATACCAGATCGACCTGCTGTTCCAAATGCTGTTCGATCTCTTGCGCCGCACTTTGCACAAACTGAATATTCTGGGTGACACCTTTTACATCTGCTGCGGCTTTCGCTCGATCAAGCATCTCTGCCGAGATATCACACAGAATAATCTGATGCCCCATTGCGGCGAGTTGGCACGCCATTTGCCCTTCACCGCCGCCCGCATCCAGCACCCTTAAAGGCCGTTGAGGGAGCCGAGAAAGAAGCTCTGTCATATCCTGCCATAGAATTGCTTGTCGGATGTCGCCCTTTGTTGTCCCATAAATATTGCGGGAGAACTTTTCCGCAATACCATCAAAATTGCGCCCCTGCTTTACCAAACTGCCTCTATGAAGAACACCTACGTCTAATTTTCTCAACTCGTTATACTCAACTTGTGCTCGAAGAAAGTGGTGCTGGACCTGCTATTTTGTCACAGATCATCATAGAATAAATCCTATCGGTATGTAATTGCACGCACATGTCGTTTTTTCGATTAATAAAGGGACATTTTGATGCTTTTTGTTTTAAAGAAAATTGTCGGTGGCTTCCTGCTACCACTGCCTCTACTGCTCTTATTGATGGGTATTTCACTGGTGTTGATTTGGTTTACCCGCTGGCAACGCAGCGGTAAAACATTGATGTCCTTTTCTTGGTTTGTCCTCGTATTACTGAGTTTGCAACCTGTTGCAGACCGGCTTCTTAAACCTCTAGAACAGCAGTATGCAACCTACAATGGTGCCGATGAATTTCGCTATATTGTGGTTCTTGGAGGGGGATATACCTATAACCCAACGTGGGCGCCCAGTTCTAATTTGCTGAACAACAGCCTTCCTCGCGTTACGGAAGGTATTAGGCTCTATCTTAAACATCCGGGGAGTAAGTTGATCTTTACAGGCGCTGCCGCTGCCACTAACCCTGTTAGCAGCGCTAAAACAGCATCATTGGTTGCCATCAGTCTCGGGGTTCCTGAGCAAGACATTATCATTTTGGATACCCCAAAAGATACCGAGGCCGAAGCGTTTGCTGTGAAAAAATTAGCCGAGCAAAAGCCTATTTTATTGGTGACATCCGCTAACCATCTTCCCAGAGCAATGCGGATATTCCAAAGCCAAGGTTTGGCCCCGATTCCAGCACCTGCAAATCAGCTAGCGATAGACTCCCCACTAAATACGTGGGAGAAAGCCTTTCCATCCCCAATATACCTGCAACACAGTGAACGTTTTTGGTATGAAACCTTGGGGTCTTGGTTCTTAGATATTAAAGGCGTGGGAAATGGTGCAACTGCGCAGGATACTGATGATTAAACAGCCCGAAAAAGCGTTATAAAGAAAGAGGCTGTATAGCCTCTTTCCAATAAATACTATAACGAAGTTAGATATCCCTTCAGTTATATTTTTCCTTGTTTACTTGTTTGATTTAAAAAATCTTTAGCTGATGCCGAGGCCTCACTATTTTTTAGCCCCTCTTCTATTACTTCACATTCAGCACAGCCTGGGATTTTCATTTCGTTATTACGGCCGTTCAACATCAGATTAGCCAAAATAGCGACCGCTGTACCAATAGTGATACCACTGTGCAGAAACATACCCGCAGCAGATGGCAGTTGTTGAAAGAGTTGAGGAACTAAAACAGGCAACATACCAACCCCTAACGTGAGAGCAACTACCATCGCGTTATTATTATCTTTGTAGTTCACTTGCCCTAATGTGCGTATTCCCGATACCGCAACCATGCCGAACATAACAAGACCCGCCCCACCTAAAACAGGTTTTGGTACGGCAACAACGAGAGCCGCCAGTTTAGGAAAAAGCCCCATCACAATCAAAATACAACCCGCAACACCGACAATAAACCGGCTACGAACCCCCGTCATGCTCACAAGCCCTACGTTTTGAGCAAAAGCAGCATAAGGGAACATATTAAAGAGGCCGCCGAAAAACGTTGCGCCGCCACAGGCAAATAGGCCGCGTTTTAGGGTTGCCTGATCCGCTGGTCGATCAACAATTTCACCCATCGCCATCATCGATGACATTGTTTCAACCATGACAACGACCATGACCATACACATCAGCATCGCAGGCATTAAGTGAAATTCTGGCACAGCAAAACGCATTGGCCGTGGGAAGGTTAACCAATCTGTTGCAGCGACTTGGGCGAGATCGAGTTTCCCCATCGCTAAATAGAATAGCGTTCCAATGACGATCCCCAGTAGGACAGCAATATTCCTTAACATTCCTCGTCCGAAGGTATAAATCAGCAGAACAATCAGCAAAGTAACACATGCCATCAATAATGAGCCCGTTTCACCAAAACCCGGGGCATTAACATCACCGCCACCAATCCATCCCCCCGCTACCGGTAAAATGGATAGTCCGATCAAAGTAACAATCGTCCCCATCACCGCTTTTGGAAAAAAGCGTACAAGCTTACAGACAAAAGGAGCACAAAGAATCGTAAATATACCGGCAATAATAACGGCACCAGAGATCCCCCCAATACCGAACTCATTTCCGATGAGCGCCATCGGAATAAGTGCAGCAAATGTACAACCTTGAACGATAGGCAAACGCGCACCAATCCAGTTTCGAATACCAATCGATTGTAAAATCGTGGCACAACCACAGATAAAAAGATCGGTACTAATGAGAAAGATGATTTGCTCTGGCGTAAAACCAACAGCTTTACCGATGATCAGCGGTACCGCAATGGCCCCCGCATACATCACTAACACATGTTGGAGACCGTAAATGATCATCTGCCCTAGTGGCAAAATTTCATCTACAGGGGCAACCTGTGGGCGAGCTCCCTGAGGGGCTAACTGAGTTATTGGTCCATTTTGTTCCACTTGCTCGTTTATTGTATTCACAAAGACTCCTTTGCTACGCCAATGCAGTAACTGAACTGTTGCGTTGAGGCCCCTCTCCTCAAATCACCACTCAGTTACTCGGCTCTCACCGGGCCTCACTCTGAACTTTAGAGCGAGTCTGCTATTTGAGTTCTAGTGGGGGACAATCGCTCCCCCTCCTTAGATTTAGGGGTAGAGACAGAACCCCTTTATTATCTTTTTGGCTCTCATCTTCTTCTGAGGTATCGCCGTTAAAATAAAGATTCAGTATTAACGCAGAAACTGTCGATAGCATGATCCCGCTATGCAGTAACGGCTTTAAATAATTAGGTAGTTTTTTGAAACACGCTTGAAAAAACAATGAGGTTATGCCGACCACCAGAGAGATCGCCACAATATGAAGATTGTATTTATGGGTATTATCATTATTGATGTTGTGATGACGGGTGCCGTCATTAACCCGAGGCAGGATTCTTATCCTTGCCATATTTATGCGGGAATTATCACCAGTAATAATCATGGCTGGTACGGCTACAAAAGTGACTGACATGATGGCCAATAAACGTATGCACGCAACTCGGCATTGCATTGGCAATACAGCAATAGCCCCAGCATACATAACCAACGCATGTTGTAAGCTGAAGGTGAAAGGTTTCACAAGAGAGCATTTTCCATTCATGCCATCTCTTGTCTCTTTTATTGCTTGATACGTATTTCCAGTGATTCGTTTTTTAAAATTTACATCACTCATGAAGACATCACTCCTTTACGGCTCCATTCAGGCCTAAACTTGAACGGGCTACGATTCGAGAGGTTCACCCTCCCCTGGACACTGATGTACTACCTAGCAGCTTAGGTATTGCTGCTTTTCTTTTTACCGTGCGTTTCTAATCTAAAGATATGCATATACTGTGCTAATAAATGCCGGATATAACGTAGAGGGAAGATGAATATAATTAAATGAGGAATACATCACATATATTGAGTTTTATGACGTATAAAAGCCTTATTTCTGTGATCTGAATAATAAAATAAATATATGGCTTATTATGAACATGTTCTTTCCCTTATCAGATAAATGCCCTATTTTATCAAAATCAAAAAACATTTTATCTCAAAGTGATATTTGAAAGATAAATCAGAAGGCTTAATACGAATAATTATCATCTATTTGAATTAGAATTATTCTTTATGAAATTACGATATAAGAGACCGATTTAGCATTACAAATTAATATACGTTGACCGTTCCAATTATCCTAACCAAGGAACTAAATATTGGCTGGCACGTTTAAATGCAGGCTGATTCAGAGAGCCAGTATGCAAATAACGAGATACCGCTTCCCAGAGAACATAGAACCAGCGGCGGGCAATGAATGATTCAGAAACAGGTGCTCTTTCGAGGTAGCGAAAGAAAAGCTGTGTTGGCATTCCCTCGCTACATAATCGAAATAACTCATATTCTCTAGGTGCCCACAACATGACGCCAGGGTTTAGCATAGATAAAAGCTGATCGCTGCGAGCATCTTTCAACATACTTCTTAGCGTGATGTTTCCATGCACTAAAACAGCACTATCATCGAAGTCTTCAAAGAGTTTATTCATGCACAGTTTCGAACGAAGTAAAACGCATCTATCCTGATAATCGAGTTTATCTGCCACGGTTTTATTCAGTGCTGCCCACAAAACATCAATTCGGTGTTGATACCAATTTCCCCACTGGTTTTCCTGGCAGGCATCGACCATACCGACACAGCCCCGGCTATCAACGCGGCGCCAAGCGAGCAAACTCTCTATTATCTGATCCATCAAGACCCCCCAACGCTCCGGCGTACGCGTGGGTGCTTCGACAGAGATGCCTGGTAATCGCTCTAATAACAACATTTCCCGATAAAGCCCATGATCAAAGGAGACGATGCCATAGACTATAGGTAGGCGGATATTCCCTTCCCTTGCTAAAAGAGAGAGCTTATAAGACTCCTGCTGTGCTATTCCTTGGCATACATAAGCTTTTGCCAAAATAGGGAGTGCAGTTCCTGCTTTATTATAAAGAGAGTAAAGATGGGCATAAGGTTGTTCACTAACCTGCTGCATTCGGCTTAGCGGTTCACCTAATACGCTTCCTAACTCTACTTTCAGGTTTTCCACGCTGTAATTCCTTTTTAGGCCGGATAATAATTATATGATGCCTTTTGTAGAAGAGGATTATTTCAACACAGATCACATTTATGCAGAATAGACAATAGGTTAGTGAACTCACCACAGGCATGATGACACTAATTTTTGGTTTATATCTCTAGATAAATAGAGTAATGCGCTAGTAAATACTGGGAAATAATCAAGTGCAAAAAGAATAGATTTGAAATAAAGGAAGTCGATAGAAGATTTGTCTTAGCAAAAAACCGCAGAGTGGTAAAGCTCACCTTTCTGCGGCTAAACAGAGTCAATCAAGCCTTCAGATTTTGTATATGCTGGATAACTCTGGCAAGATCCTCGGCCGTATCGACACCCACACTTGGTGCCTCTTTCGCTACGCCGACATGAATTTTTTCACCATACCAAAGCACTCTAAGCTGTTCTAAAAGCTCAACTTGCTCTAATGGGCTTGGCTCCCAACTGATATAACGTCGGATAAACCCCGCTCGATAGGCGTAAAGACCAATATGGCGAAGAAAATGATCGCCAATCTGTGCACTGGGCTGAGAAAGTGGGTTTGATTGAGCAAAACGCTCTCTTTCCCAAGGAATCGTCGCCCGAGAAAAATAGAGTGCAAATCCCTCTTTATCTAACACCACTTTTACCGCATTAGGATTAAATGCCTCTTCAGCACTTGTGATAGGCACTGCTAAGGTCGCCATACCAGCTTCACAGCTCGCTAAATTCTCGGCTACTTGTTTAATGATAACGGGAGGGATTAACGGCTCATCACCTTGAACATTAACGATAATCTGGTCATCTGAAAATTTAAATTTATCAATGACCTCTGCCAATCTCTCTGTCCCAGATTGATGGTCAGGTCGAGTCAGGCATACTTCGCCACCATGTTGCTGTACCACATCCATCACATCTTGATGATCGGTCGCCACAATAACCCGAGAAGCACCCGACTCAATGGCCTTCTCCATAACTCTGACAATCATAGGTTTGCCGCAAATATCTGCTAAGGGTTTTCCTGGTAAGCGAGTTGAAGCAAAACGGGCAGGAATAATCGCGATAAAACTCATACTGATTTCTCTTCCGCTGTCAGTGGGCGGCCTTCATGCTCGATTAACACAGGAATGCCATCGCGAACAGGAAAAGCCAATGCATCGACTTTACATATCAGCTCTTGTCTTTCTTTGTCAAAAGAGAGTTTACCGTGACAGAGGGGACAAGCAACAATCTCAAACAAATGGTGATCCATGAATACCTACCGTAAAACCATCGATAAAAATGTGTGTTAGCGAGGATAACATACACTAAGCCATGCCGTTACCCCTCGGGCATCGACACGCGATATCTTAATCTTACGTCTTCCATCACTCTATTATCGAAGGACCCGCATATTTATATGATCGTAAAAAGAGGGTTTAAATAGAGATTCATTATCGGGATTTTGATCGCATTAATTTCTCTCCTATCTCTCTATATTTATCCGCGCAAAAAGATATAACAGATGGATTTTATTTTTTATAAAACAAATGTCTTATTTATCACATTGAGAATGTAATTTTATCAATATGAAAAAATCCCACAATGAGAGGATTTAGAGAAGATGAATTATGATTCTCTCGATATAAATATGAATTTAAATAAGCCTAATAACATCTATTCTCAACAAGAGTGTGTTTTATTGCGTTGTACTTCACAAATATGAAGTAAGCATTCATAACTCACCGCGACTGGCACAGATGTTGCGTTTATTAAGTTAGATTGCACGCTATTTTCTATTGCCCCTCTCAATAGAATCTCGTTAAGCAAACTACTTTTACCGCTGATTACAATATGCAACTTAATAAGCTATCACCGATAGCGTTATTAGGTCACCTAGGTGAAGCGGGCTCGTAATAGCGTTACGTAAGGAGAATTCTATAATGAGTGCAAACACTGCACAAAAGAGCGTAAAACGTATTGATGGCTTATCGAAAGTCACTGGTACTGCTGTCTACGGCAATGACATAAAAATGTACGGTATGCTGTACGGTGTCTGTCGTTACGCTGATATTCCTGCTGGCCATATTGACAGCATTGACCTTTCTGAAGCCGAGAAAATTCCCGGCGTTGTTCGAATTGCCACCTACAAAGATATTCCCGGTAACCCCGTCGTCGGTATCATGGTGAAAGATTACCTACCCATCGTAAAAGATGAGGTTGTTTTTCATGGTGATGTCGTTGCTGTTGTTGCCGCTGAGACACATGAAGCAGCCTGTCTGGCAGCCGATAAGATTAAAATAAACTATACGCCTTATGCGCCAATCACAGATGTAGAGGAAGCCTTAAAGCCAGATGCCCGTCGAATTCAAAAAGGAAAAGATGACAATATTGCCGCCCATCACCATACGATAAAAGGTGATATCGACGCAGGGTTTGCCGCTTCTAAGCACATTATTGAACGCCAGTATGAAGTCGGATTTCAGGAGCATGCTTATATAGAACCAGAAACGATTATTGCTTGGGTTGACCCAACGGAAAGACATCTGGTGATTTCCGGTTCTATCCAAAACCCACACCGAGTGAGGAGTTTTGTTGCTCGCTTTATGGGTATCCCTCAGGCAAAAATCAATATCAAACGAGCTGTAATGGGAGGATCGTTTGGTGGGAAAGATGACGTTATAGATCACTTATCTTGCCGTGCTTGCTTGATGGCCACGTTAACTCAACGACCCGTTAAATTCACCTACACCCGTGAACACTCAATTTTGGAAAGCTGTAAGCGCCATCCTTACAAAATGAACTATAAAGCAGGGTTGGATGATGCTGGCCGAATTCAAGCTATCAAAATTGATATTCTGGCAGATAGCGGAGGCTATGCCGCCTCTACCCCATTTGTAACATGGCGTAGCTCTGTTCAAGCCGCTGGGCCTTATAACATTCCGAACGTTCGTATCGATGTAACCGGTGTCTACACCAACAACAGTTATACGTCAGCGATGCGCGGCTTCGGCTCTCCGCAGGTGGTTTATGCTAACGAATCCTTTATGGATGAGATTGCCAAATACCTGAATAAATCCCCTGTCGAAATCCGTATGGTCAACGCACTGCGTCAGGGTGATAGCAGTGTGACGGGCCAAGTGTTCGATAAGCATATTGTATCGGCTCAAGAAGTGCTGACTAAAGCCGTTAACAGTTCAGAATTTGAAGCAAAGCGTGAACACTTTAGCAAACTGAATGAACAGGCAGGCCCGCTCCGTTATGGTATTGGCCTTGCACTAAGCTATCGTGGTTGCTCGATCGGTGCAGAAGGGGTCGACACCTCTACCGCCCTGATCCAAGTTAACGAAGACGGTAGTATTAACGTCTCAACCTCTGTTTCTGAAAATGGTCAGGGCCTGCAAACCACAATGGCGCTCATCACGTCAGAAACGTTTGGCGTCCCGATGGAAGAGATTTACTTCCATGAACCAGCAACATCCGTCATTGGCGACGGTGGTTCAACCGCAGCAACACGCGGCACCATGGTAGGCGGTGGTGCTATTTTAGATGCAGCAGCACGAATTAAAGAGCGCATTCTCAGCGTCATTGCCAAAGACTTGCAAACTAGTGATATCACAGAAACAGAGTGGCGTGATGGTTTAATCATCAACCGCAAACATCCTGATATCTCTATCAGTTTTAAAGAGGCCGTTAACCGTACTAAATGGGCCAGCGTGAGCCTAAATGAATACGGATGGTTTGTACCACCTCCGATCCACTGGGATGAAGAAGGTGGTTTTGGTAGCCCGTACTTTACTTGGGTCTATGGCTGCCAAGTCGCGGAAGTTTGCGTCAATACCAGCACAGGCAAAACCGAGTTGCTGCATGTCACAGCCGTTCATGATGTCGGCAAGGTTATCAACCAAGTCGGTTATGAAGGCCAAGTCAGCGGCGGTATCGCTCAAGGTTTTGGCTATGCCTTATTGGAAGACTTTAACATTGAGCACGGGGTCGTTAAGTCAGAAAACTTCGACACCTATCTGCTACCAACCATTAAAGATCTGCCACCGATTACGATTATTGCCGTTGAAAACGCAGATATCGCTGGGCCATTAGGTGCTAAAGGTATCGGTGAGCCTGCGACCGAATTAGCGGCCGCTGCGATTAATAACGCAGTTAACTTCGCGTTAAAAACTCACTTCAACAAACTGCCATTAACGCTCGAACAGGTCGTTTTAGGTTATAACCTGAAAAAACCGGCTCGTCAGAGTGAACTGATGGTAGAAAGCGGTGAGAAAAAGCAGGTTCTACGTTTAACGGATGTTTCCGTTCATACGCCAAAATCCTTAGAGGAAGCACTCACCCTGCTGGCTCAAGGTGGTTGTACTGCGATTGCGGGCGGGACTGATGTCATCATTCAAGGCCGACTGCAAACAAAAGCACAAAAGCTTATCAATATTGCAGGGTTACCAGAACTCGTTCACATTCGTGAAAAAGACGGCAGCCTGCATATAGGCGCAGGATGTAGCTTTAATAGCATCTCTAGCCATCCATTGATTAAAGAGCGTTACCCGCTTTTAGCCGGTGCCTGTAAAACCGTAGGATCGACCCAGATACGTAGCCGTGCCACCATTGGTGGAAATATGGTTAACGCAGCACCTTGCGGCGACTCCCTCCCCCCTTCTGTGTTGTACGATGCAGAGGTTCTATTACAGTCTGTTCGCGGCCAACGACGTATGGCACTGAGTGAGTTCCTTATCTCCGGTTATAAGACCCATAAAGAGCCAGATGAGCTGATGATTGAGGTCATCTTACCACCGCCTCCAGAGGGCAATTTGTTACCGCTCTACCATCAATTGGGTCGTCGTAATGCGCTAAACATTACACGCCAGAGTTTAAGTGCACTGCTGGGAACCGATGCTCAAGGCAATATCACTTACTGCAGGCTGGTGGATGGTGCACTGTTCAGTAAACCACAGCGGTTGTTTGAGGTCGAAACGGCTTTGCTAGGCGGGAAACTGGATGACTCAAGCATTCAAAAAGCAGCCGATATCCTAGAAAAACAGATTGATGAAGCCATCGGTAAACGTTGGTCTGCCGCTTATAAAATGCCGGTATTCGTCAATATGTTCCGTGACATGATGAATAATGCCCGTCAACGTCTATCTGAAATGAAAGCGCGATAAGGAAAGCAGATATGAGTACGATTAAAGTTAAAGTAAACGGTCGCATAGTTGACGCTGAAGTAAACGGTAATCTGCGCTTGCTAGACTTTGTTCGCGATAAACTTAACCTAACAGCAACCAAAGAGGGTTGTGCCGTCGGTGAGTGTGGTGCATGTACCGTCATTATGGATGGCGAGCCAGTCTGTTCTTGTTTAGTTCTTGCTGCACAGTGTGATGGCTCTGAAATCACGACCCTTGAAGGGCTAGCGGAAGACAAGCAAATGCAGGATTTACAAGAAGCATTTGTCGAACAAGGAGGGGTGCAATGTGGCTTCTGTACGCCTGGTGTCTTAATGAGTACCAAAGCGCTGCTGAATAAAAACCCGCATCCTACAGATGAAGTGTTGAAGGATGCATTGGAGGGTAACATCTGCCGCTGTACAGGTTACCAACCTATCATCAACTCAATTAAGGCCGTTCTCGCGAAATAGACCTTTCTTGGTTTGCTTTTTAAAAGCAAAAACGGCGCTTCATCTAGAGGCGCCGTTTTTTATACCTAGCGGAAACACTAGGCGGTGGTGTTTAGCCACGTTGCTTGTTAAAACGCGATCACGTCAGCAGCAGCAAGGCCATAAGAGCCTTTACGAATAGAAAACTCTACCGATTGCCCTTCTGTTAATGATTTAGAACCGGAGTTCGCAATCGCTTGGCGGCTCACATAAATATCTGAGCTACCGTCAGTTGGAGAAATAAAACCAAAACCTTCGTTTTGATCGAACCATTTAACACGTCCCATTTGGAGAGTCATTTAATTTTCCTTTTTATCATTTTGCATCCTTATATATTTTTTAATGGGGATGCGGGTGTACTTATCTTAAATGTTCGCTATAAAACCGTATTACAGCAGAATCAGCATAGTCATCTAATATGTCGCTATGGTGACCGAACCTTACTCAACAGACTTTACAGCGCTATAGGCCAGATTTGCATTATTACTTATGGGTGGCACACTTAAAGGGGTTCATCTAGGAAGCGGAATCAAAGGATAACGTCTTTTGGGAGGAACTGCTTTACTCTATATGTCTTACATAAATAGGTCTGCGTTACAGGCCAGCGGCTATTAACTCACATTAACGAGGCCATAGCAAATGTTTTAAAAAAAGTAACGTTCTTACCCCTTACCTCTTTATAACCATCCGATGTATTCACACCACATTTTGTTCCTATAATCCTGCTTGCTTATTGTGAACCAAGTGAATATTTTATTTCCCGTTCATTCGTTAATTTATAATCTGTATAGGATGAGTTAATGACTAAAACCAATTTGATTACAGGTTTTTTAGGCAGCGGCAAGACCACCACTATTCGTCATCTTCTCTCACAGAAGCCTGAAAATGAAAAATGGGCTGTTCTGGTCAATGAATTCGGTGAAATCGGTATTGATGCAGCACTTATGTCAGATTCAGGTGCTGTATTGAAAGAAATCCCCGGCGGATGCATGTGCTGTGTAAACGGATTGCCGATGCAAGTTGGGTTAAATATGTTGCTACAGCAGGCAAAACCAGACCGACTGTTGATTGAACCAACCGGTTTAGGCCACCCCAAACAGATACTATCGCTGCTCACATCTGAAACCTACCAACCCTGGATTGAGCTACAAGCATCGCTTTGCTTACTCGACAGTCGGCAGCTACATGATGCCCGTTATTACGACAACGAAAACTTCCGAGATCAGCTTGCTGCGGCAGATATTATTATTGCCAACAAAATGGATGAATACAGCGGCGGCGATTGGGAAAATCTAGACCAATGGTATATCAATTTCGGTGAAAACCGGCCTCTATATAAAGTTGAACAAGGCAAAATTGAATCATCTCTGCTCGATACCCCTCGCTTAAATGTAAAAGAACTCCCAAGTGCCTTACACCACCAGCACAGCACCAAAAATACGCTTGCAGCACTGAGCCTTGCAGGGCAAGAACGTTGGCGCAGGGCATTGAACCAGGGGCAAGGCTATTTTAGCTGTGGTTGGGTCTTTGATGCCGATACGCTTTTTAACACCGCTGCCATACTCGACTGGGTCCGCCTAGCTCCAGTAGAAAGAATAAAAGGCGTGGTACGGATTCAAGAAGGCACACTGACCATCAATCGTCAGGGTAATGATATGAAGATTGAAACCCGCTCTACGCCACCACCCGATAGCAGAATTGAAGCGATTAATAATGAAGAAACGGCGTGGAATATATTACAAACACCATTGTTAAGAGCACGACTATAATGAATATCGGCATATTATTATTTGACGTTACCCCATCGTAGGATTCTTTTTTATTTCACCCGATGAGTGATATCTAATATCTGCCGAATAAGAGTTATAGCAGGTATAAAAACGAAGAAAATAGGTGGGATGTACTGGCTATTTTCTCTGCTATTTTGATATTCAAATATGATGAAATGTAATAAAACGTAAAAACATTGATGAATGTATCCAAATAACAGAATTCTTCAATGCCTGTGGCGGTAAATTCATTTGCGTTGAGGGGACTAAAACGTGCATAATGTCACAGTTTTTGAGGGTAGTATTTGTATATACCGTATTTAGTTATTACTCTCAACTCGTTTGGACTTTTTCGGGTAACGATATTTTGTCGTTAAGAACATCAAGGGAACTCTTTTACAATGGTCAAATCTCAACCTTTTATGAGATCGATTCTACGGTCAATCCCCGTAGTTTTCGTAGCAGCAGTTTTATCTGCATGTGGTACGACAAAATCAACAGCAAGTAATCAGACTGATATGCGTGCAGCTAAAGGCAAAAATGGCTTTTTGCTGCAAGCCTCTCAGAATGAGTTCGAAACGTTAGTAAAGAACACCGATATCAAATCAAAACTTCTTAACCAGTATTCTGGTTGGAAAGGTGTTCGTTATCGCTTAGGCGGTACTGGCAAAAATGGCATCGATTGTTCTGCATTTGTACAAAGAACCTTTCGTGAACAATTTGGTTTAAGCCTGCCTCGTTCAACGTCAGAACAACAATCGGTCGGTAAATCGATCAATAAATCTAAACTGCGTGTTGGTGATCTAGTTTTATTCAACAGTGGTTCAACGGGTAGACATATCGGTATTTACATGGGCAACGATAACTTTGTTCATGCATCAACCAGTAAAGGCGTCATGATCTCGAACCTGAATGACGGTTACTGGAAAAATCGTTATCGTGAAGCTCGCCGCGTATTACACCACGGTGCTTCTTAATCGATAATACGGTGTTCTTACCGTTACTACTCCAAACCAAAAACGCCATCTTTATGATGGCGTTTTCGTTTATTTATCTCGCTAATGATCATGCATTAATATCTGCATAATCTCTCTATTACCTTCGTAGGTTTCACTCCTTGCCCCCCTTTTCAGATAACATTTTTCTTTTAATGAAATACATTATTTGCTAATAAATTAAGTATTCTTAAAGAAAGTTTTGTATACGAGAGGTTATTGCTAAACTTGGGTGACTTGGATGTTCACAGTTTGCAAAGCTGATTTGCTTCGGGAGTTAACCGCCACATGTACAAGCGTATTCTTGCGTCAATGATACTTTTTACTTTAGGCTTCAATACCTATGCTGAGACGATTAAAGAAAGCTACGCTTTTGCTATTTTAGGTGAACCTAAATATATCGCTAACTTCACCCACTTTGACTACACCAACCAAGCCGCTCCTAAAGGTGGAAAAATAACCCTAGCGACAATAGGAACTTTCGATAACTTCAACCGTTATGCTTCACGTGGTAATTCAGCGGTTAGAACCGGTGAAATATACGATACCTTATTCACTGCCTCTAATGACGAGATTGGCAGCTACTATCCACTCATAGCCGAATCTGCTCGTTATACTGACAATTTCAATTGGATGGAAGTTCACATCAACCCACAGGCTCGTTTCAATGATGGTAGCCCTGTGAGTGCTAAAGATGTTGAGTTTTCCTTCAATAAATTTATGACGGAAGGCGTGCCGCAGTTTCGCAGCTATTATAAAGGCGTCAAAGTCAGAGCTCTTTCCCAGTTTACTGTTCGTATCGAGCTACCCGCCCCTAGCAAAGATATGATGATTGGCCTGATTGGAGGCCTAAGCATCATGCCAGCCAAATACTGGAAAGATCATAAGCTCAGCGATCCCCTTTCTACTCCCCCTCTTTCTGGCGGAGCGTATAAAATCGGTGAGTATAAAATGGGGCAATATATCGTCTACCATCGTGTCAAAGATTACTGGGCGGCTAATCTGCCCGTTAACCGTGGGCGCAATAACTTTGACCAGATCCGATACGACTATTATCTTGATGACAAAGTGGCCCTAGAGGCATTCAAAGCTGGCGCTTATGATTTTAGGCAGGAAGGGGCCCCTAAAAGCTGGGCAACCCAATATAAGGGCTCTAACTTCGCTAAGGGCTATATCATTAAGCAAGATCAGCAAAATAAATCAGCCCAAGATACACGCTGGCTAGCGTTCAATATTAAACGTCCACAATTTCAAGATCGCAAAGTACGTGATGCACTCACTCTGGCCTTCGATTTTGAGTGGATGAATAAATCGCTCTACTACAATGCATATCAGCGCACTCGCAGCTATTTTCAAAATACAGAGTATGAGGCAAAGGGCTATCCTGATGCCGCAGAGCTCCAGTGGCTGGCACCACTGAAAGCGTCGATTCCTCCAGAGGTCTTTACGACAGAATATCAACCCCCAAAAACCGATGGCAGCGGAACCTCTCGCGCTAATATTCTCAAAGCAATGAACCTGCTCAAAGAGGCCGGTTGGTCTATAAAAGATCAAAAATTAGTGAATAATAAAACCGGCGAGCCCTTTGTTTTTGAAATCTTGCTACTCAGTGGCAGTAATTATCAGTATGTACTCCCTCTTAAGCACAATCTAAAGCGCCTAGGCATTCAAATGAATATTAGAGAAGTGGATATGTCACAGTTTGCTAATCGGCTGCGCAGCCGTGACTTTGACATGATACCGACCGTCTATAACGCTTACACATACCCTGAGTCCTCCTTACAAATAGTTTGGGCTTCGAGTTACATTGACTCAACCTACAATCGCCCTGGGGTCACCGATCCTTCTATCGACAAACTACTACAAGAGATTGTCAATAATCAGGGGAACCCTAAACAGCTTCTCTCTCTTGGTCGGGCATTAGACCGAGTTCTCACTTGGAATAAATTTATGATCCCGATGTGGTACTCAAACCACGACCGCTTTGCCTACTGGAACAAATTCTCTATGCCATCAATTCGCCCAGCTTATGCATTGGGCTTCGATACATGGTGGTTTGATAATAATAAGGCCCAGCGCCTTCCTGAGCAGTACCATTAAAGAGGGTTATTGTGGCTACCTATCTCCTTCGCCGATTACTGCTCATCATCCCTACGCTGTGGGCGATCATTACGCTGAACTTCTTCATCGTTCAAATCGCCCCCGGCGGACCAGTTGATCAAGCCATAGCTAGTATTGAGCTGGGGCAGAGCAACAGTTTTAGCGCCCGCAGCGGTGGGATGCCGGAGCTTAATCAAACACAGCTAAATACATCCAGAATAGGCGATAGCCAGTACAGGGGATCTCGTGGCTTAGACCCAGAGGTAATTGCAGAAATAAAGCAGCGTTTCGGTTTCGACAAACCACTGCACGAACGCTACTTTGAAATGCTGTGGAGCTATATACGTTTTGATTTTGGCGAAAGCCTATTTCGCAATGCGTCGGTAACATCACTTATCGCACAAAGCCTGCCGGTATCCATTACGCTAGGTCTATGGAGCACATTAATTATCTATCTTGTCTCCATTCCCCTTGGTATCAAAAAAGCGGTAAAAAACGGCTCGTCGTTCGATGTATGGAGTAGCACCTTTATTATTATTGGTTACGCCATTCCTTCGTTTCTCTTTGCGATTTTATTGATCGTCTTTTTTGCTGGCGGCAGCTACTACGACTGGTTTCCCATCAGAGGGCTTGTCTCGAATAACTTTAGCGATCTCACTTGGTTCGGCAAAATTAAAGACTATTTGTGGCACATCACCCTACCCGTGCTTGCCACGACAATTGGCGGCTTTGCGACCTTAACCATGCTAACAAAAAATTCCTTTCTGGATGAAATTCGCAAACAATATGTCATTACCGCCAGAGCCAAGGGATTATCTGAAAACAAGATCCTTTATCGGCACATTTTCCGTAATGCGATGCTGTTAGTTATTGCTGGTTTTCCCTCCATGTTTATCAGCATGTTCTTTACTGGCTCTCTGCTGATTGAGGTGATGTTCTCTCTCAATGGTTTGGGATTACTTGGATACGACGCCATCCTACAGCGCGATTATCCGATAATGTTCGGCACTCTTTATATGTTTACCTTGGTCGGCCTGTTACTCAACATCATCAGTGATGTTGTTTATACCTTTGTCGATCCTCGTATCGATTTCGAGGCACGCCAATGATTCATTTAAGCGCCATAAATCAAGCAAGGTGGGCACGCTTTAAGCATAATCGCCGTGGATATTGGTCTCTGTGGGTCTTTATGGTGTTGTTTGTTCTGAGCTTATTTGCAGAGATCATTGCTAACGATAAGCCACTTTTAGTCCGCTATGAAGGCCAGTTATATACGCCATTTATCAGTAACTATAACGAAACCACGTTTGGGGGCGAATTAGCCACCCCAGCAGATTATCAAGACCCTTACATCATCAAACATATTGAAAGTAAGGGCTGGGCAATCTGGGCACCGATTCGTTATAGCTACGATACAATCAATTTTTCTACCACTGTCCCCTTCCCCTCTCCGCCATCCTCCACTCATTGGTTGGGGACAGACGATAACGGCAGTGATGTTTTAGTGCGTATTATTTACGGCTTCAGGATCTCGTTTATCTTCGGCCTGTTATTAACCTTTTTCTCCAGTATTATCGGCATTTTTGTGGGGGCGACTCAGGGGTATTACGGCGGGAAAATTGATCTGTTAGGGCAGCGTTTTCTCGAAGTATGGTCGGGAATGCCCACACTATTTCTTATTATCCTGCTTTCCAGCATTGTTCAGCCTAGCTTTTGGTGGTTATTAGGCATTACCGTTCTTTTTAGCTGGATGGGTTTAGTTGGCGTTGTACGCGCCGAATTCCTTCGAACACGAAACTTTGACTATATACGAGCGGCCAGAGCGATGGGCGTAAAAGATCGTGTGATTATCATTCGCCATATATTGCCAAATGCAATGGTTGCGACACTGACTTTCATTCCCTTTATTTTATGCGGAGCTATTACTACCCTAACATCGCTCGATTTTCTGGGCTTTGGTATGCCACTTGGCTCGCCCTCATTAGGTGAGTTATTGCTTCAGGGCAAAAATAACTTACAGGCTCCTTGGCTCGGTATCTCCGCATTTATTATTTTGGCTCTCGTGCTCTCTTTGCTGGTATTTATTGGTGAAGCTGTACGCGATGCGTTCGATCCTACAAAGGCACATTAATATGTCACAAGCTACGTTACTGAAAATTCAGGATCTCAGCATTGCCTTTCGGCAAGGAAAAAACGAACGCACTGTCGTAAATAATATCTCCCTGCAATTGGAGGCGGGAGAAACGCTAGCACTGGTTGGTGAATCAGGTTCGGGTAAAAGCGTCACTGCCTTGTCGATTCTTCGCTTATTGCCCTCTCCTCCGATTGTTTATCCTACAGGGGAGATCTATTTCAATGGCCAACCGCTACTAAATGCGCCAGAGGAACAGCTGAGGGCTATCAGAGGCAACCAGATTTCGATGATCTTTCAGGAGCCAATGGTTTCCCTGAACCCACTGCATACCATCGAAAAGCAACTGGCGGAAGTCCTACTGCTTCATAGAGGCTTGCAGAGAAGTGCTGCCAGAATAGAGGTCATTGAGTGTCTAGAGCGTGTCGGTATTCGTAATGCGAAAGAGAGATTAAGCGATTTCCCTCATCAACTCTCAGGTGGTGAACGTCAAAGGGTCATGATAGCCATGGCTGTTTTGACGCGCCCAAAGCTTCTCATTGCCGATGAGCCAACAACAGCCTTGGATGTCTCTGTACAGGCACACATTCTTTTGTTGCTCAAGGAGCTAAAACAAGAGATGGGTATGGGATTACTGTTTATTACTCATAATTTAAATATCGTCCGCCGCTTGGCAGACAATGTTGCCGTCATGCAGTCGGGTAATATTGTCGAAACCAACGAGATGAAAACGCTCTTTTCCCAGCCACAGCACGCTTATACGCAGAAACTAATAAACTCAGAGCCCCACGGAGACCCTGTTCCTCTGCCTCCTACGGCAAAAACGCTATTAACCGTTGAAAATCTTTCTGTCAGTTTTCCTTCGAGAAAATCATTTTTTCGACGTGCTGTAGATGCCCATCCTGTAGTAAACAATTTGAGTTTTACTTTACGTCAAGGTGAGAGCTTAGGCTTAGTCGGTGAGTCTGGTTCAGGGAAAAGTACGACAGCGCTTGCTCTACTTCGCTTACTCCGTTCACAAGGCAAAATTTGGTTTGATGGGCAGCCTATTCACGATCTGAACAATAAACAGATGCGGCCATTACGCAGTCGCATTCAGGTTGTTTTTCAAGACCCCTACTCAGCCTTAAATCCGCGTTTAAACATTCAGCAAATTATTATGGAAGGGCTGGAAGTACACCAAACGCAGGAAAAAGCCGCGCTAGAAGAGCGAGTGATTGAGGCAATGATAGAGGTGGGGTTAGATCCTGAAACGCGTTTTCGCTACCCCACAGAATTCTCTGGAGGGCAACGCCAGCGTATCGCTATTGCCCGTGCGCTTATCTTACAGCCTCAGCTTTTAATTCTGGATGAGCCAACATCATCATTGGATAGAACCATACAAGCGCAAATTCTAGAATTATTAAAGTCACTGCAGCAGCGTTATCAACTTGCCTATCTTTTTATCAGCCACGATTTGCACGTCGTTAAATCGTTATGCCATCAGGTGATTGTGATGCGCCATGGGGAGGTTATAGAACAAGGAGAGTGTCATTCCATTTTCAATACGCCATCCCATGGCTATACACAAAGACTAATAGAGCTGTCTAAATAGGCTCGCTAAAATGGGTATAAAGCAATAACTGGCTCGGCAATAGCAACACCGACATTTTTTAAATGGCACATTGCCGTGCTTTCATCATGAATGTGCACAAAAAGACAAGGTTCCTTTTCCCACTCGACAACAGCACTTTCAACCTGAATCTCTTGAAGATGCTGATTAAGCTTGTGCATAATCTGCCATGCATCTTGCCCTTGATGACTCAATAATTTAATCCCAACCAGATTATTATCTTCCTCAGTACCAACGAAAGAAGCCAAAGGCTCAACTTTGACGCCGGTGAATCCCGATGACCATCGATAACTTTGCGGTAGCCTATGTACAACCGAAAGCTGGATATTGTTCACGTTATTTCCCTAGATGAATTTTAAATATCTTCACAAAAAAGTTACACGATAAATGACATATAGTCACAATAGACCATGCGTGACCACTTCATTTACAATAAATTACCATTAATTATAACAATAATTTAACACCGCGTCTTTATTTCTTCCTTGACCTACTCTTTTCGCCATAAGACTCTTTCACGGCCGTTTTACATCACGCTCCTCTCGTCATCAGAGGATTCTCACCTTTGCTCATTAGAGTGACAAGGCTCAGTCACAATGCTGTATCCATCTGTGTTATGGTGACTCGATTAAGCAAAAAAAGAAAGAAAAAACAACGCTCCGTTAACAAAATATTATCGATAAATTAGAAGGGATTAACATAATTAAATGAAAATTAAGAAGATAATCTCAAAAAAGGACCATCGTATAATTTATATTGAATTTGTTAATTAAACTGTACGCTTGTCATCATTGATACTGTAACGATAACAAGCCTATAGAAAGATTAGGAAGAGGTCGTTTTATTACTTGGCTGACAAATAAAGAAGAAAAGCCCTGCTGATACAGAGACGCATAACACCATTGAGATAACCATCGGCCACGCACTATTACTTGAAACCAAGGCTAGCAGTGCACCAACAGCAGCACCAACGCCAAAACGCAGAGTCCCCGCTAACGAAGATACCGTGCCTGCCATATGAGGAAAGTCGTCTAGCACCACGGCCATCGCATTAGATGAGATCATAGAAATACAACCCATGGAAGCGGCAACACCGAGAACGAGCGACCAAAAACCCAATCCTAATATGCTGGAAAACAGTAAAAAGAGGACAGTGCAAAACTGAATAATAAGACCAAAACGCAGCATATTAACGGCACCATAACGCCTGACATTACGGCTATTCACCAATGTCATACCGAATAAAAAAACAATATTCAGTGCAAAATAGTAACCAAAATGCTCAGGAGCAACACCGTTGAGCTTGATATAAACGAAAGGCCCTGCGCTAAGAAAAGAGAACATTCCAGCAAAAGAAAAAGCACTTGTCAGCATGTAACTTAAAACACGTTTATGGCGAAACAAAGAAGCAAAGTTACGCAGTGTATTACGCAGATGAAATGGCTGTCGGCGCTCTTTTGGTAATGTCTCTTTTATATTAAAACCAACCAAAATCGTGCCCAACAGTGCTGCCGCTGCCATCACCCAAAAGATAGCGTGCCAGCTAAACCACAACATCAATAGGCCACCGAGCATCGGTGCAACAAGAGGAGCAATAGTCATCACCAACGTAACAAACGACACCATACGAGAGAATTCATCTTTGTTGAACATATCTCGCATTAGCGCATTAATCACCACGCTAGCCGATGCCGCTGACAGACCGTGCAAAAAGCGCATATAAGTGAGCTGTTCGATACTCTGAGCCAGAGCACAGGCTACACCTGCCAGCGCAAAAATCAGCGTTCCGCCCATGATGACAGGTTTGCGGCCTAAGCTATCGGCCATTGGGCCATAGAACATTTGGCCAATAGCAAAACCCAACACATAACTGCTCAGCGTGAGCTGAACTCTGCCATCATCAACACCAAACTCTTGTGCAATAACAGGCAAACTAGGCAGGTACATATCTATTGCCAACGGCATTAGCATTGATAACAAACCAAGAATAAAAATCAGCCTGATATTAGATGTTCGGGGGGATTGCACGAAAAACGCTCCTGACAATAAAACAATTCAAACCAATACGTGAATTAAAAAAATATGGCCAACAGCAAGCCTGTTACAAAACGCTCTCAATCTCTTCCTCTGTGAGCGCCCGATATTCTCCCGGCTCTAACTCAGGCTCAAGCAATATGCCACCGATTCTCTCTCGATGAAGCGCAACGACTCGGTTGCCAACAGCAGCAAACATTCTTTTCACTTGATGATAGCGACCTTCGCTAATGGTTAAGCGAGCATGCAGCTCATCAACGATATCCAGCTTGGCGGGTTTAGTGAGATTCTTCTCACCGTGTAGCTGTACGCCATTTTCAAACTGCTGAGCCGTATCCTCTGCGATCGGTGACTCTAGTGTCACATAGTAGGTTTTTTCGCAGTGGTGGCGAGGAGAGGTAATACGGTGTGACCACTGACCATCATCCGTTAATAAAACCAACCCTGTGGTGTCCAGATCAAGACGCCCGGCAGCATGTAACTTCTCTGACATGGGTTCATCAATAAAATAGAGGATAGTCGCGTGATCAGGATCATCGGTTGAACAAACGTAACCTTCCGGCTTATTGAGCAGGAAATAGCGAAAACCAAGAATCTGAACTAACTCATGGCCTTCATAAGCCACTTTGTCTTCAGGGTCTAACTTATATGAACCACTTTTGACCAACTCACCATTGATCGTCACTTTTTTTGCCCGTAACTCTCGTGCAATCAAGGCACGGCTTATTCCTAACTGTTGAGATAAAAACTTATCCAGACGCATGAAACCTACTTCTTTTATGATTAATCAGAGGACGCGATATGGCGGCAAGTATAACGCTCCATCGTCTATCATCCTAATCCTGCGCTCGCCCCCTCCTATTTTAAGAGGCATAATGCAGCAATATTGAATCACTCATTTAAGAAGGAGTAGATGATGTCTTCCATTCACGGGCATGAAGTGCTTGAAATGATGATTGCCTCAAATGAAAGTTACTCACGAGCAAGCCTAATCCATTCTATCCAGACAAAATTTGGTGTAGATGCTCGTTTTCATACCTGCTCTAAAGACAATATGGATGCAGCCGAGCTCGTGAACTTTCTTGAAGCAAAAGGAAAGTTTGTCCCAAAACAGGATGGCTTTACCACCGAAGCCAGCAAAATTTGCCAGCATTAGCCTAATGGCATTTACGCTACGCCCCTATCAGCAAGAAGCCGTTGATGCGACGATTGCCCATTTTCGGAAACATACAGAACCTGCACTGATTGTCCTACCCACTGGCGCAGGGAAAAGCCTCGTCATTGCCGAGCTCGCGAAAAAAGCTCGCGGTAGGGTCTTAGTTCTCGCTCATGTAAAAGAACTCGTTGCTCAAAACCATGCGAAATATTGCGCTTACGGATTAGAGGCCGATATTTTTGCCGCTGGCCTACAGCAAAAACAGAGTGAGGGTAAGGTTGTATTTGGCAGTGTTCAATCTATCGCTCGTAACCTATCTCTATTTGATTCTGCATTTTCGCTGCTAATCATCGATGAGTGCCACCGTATCAGCGACGATGACGACAGCCAATATCAGCAAATTATCCAGCATTTGCGCCAGCGTAATCCTCAGCTCCGCCTATTAGGTTTAACGGCAACGCCTTACCGGCTCGGGAAAGGCTGGATTTATCAATACCATTATCACGGCATGATTCGCGGTGATCAAAATAGCCAGTTCCACGACTGTATTTACGAACTCCCTCTACGCTACATGATTAAGCACGGTTTTCTGGTACCGCCAGAGCGCTTGGATATGCCTATTGTTCAGTATGACTTTAGCCAGCTCGCGGTCTCTGAAAGCGGGCTATTTCGTGAAGCAGATTTGAACCGAGAGCTAAAACAGCAAAAACGCATTACACCCCATATCGTCAAACAGATTATTGAATATGCCCAAGAGCGCTTAGGCACGATGATATTTGCGGCTACCGTGGAACATGCCAGAGAGATCCATCGTCTGCTTCCTCCTGATGAAGCTGCACTCGTCAGTGCAGAAACGCCAATGGTTGAGCGCGATGCCTTAATCGAGGCGTTTAAACAGCAAAAATTACGCTATCTCGTTAATGTTGCTGTGCTTACCACTGGGTTCGATGCCCCACACGTCGATCTGATCGCCATTCTGAGGCCCACCGAATCTGTCAGCCTATACCAACAAATCGTGGGCCGCGGCCTGAGGTTATTCCCTGGCAAGAAAGATTGCGTCATCCTTGATTATGCAGGCAACCCTCACAATCTGTTTACCCCTGAAGTTGGCGTATCTAAACCAAATAAAGACAGCCAGCCGGTACAAGTCTTTTGCCCAGCCTGCGGTTTTGCCAATTTGTTCTGGGGAAAATGTGATGAACAAGGAAAAGTCATCGAGCATTTTGGCCGCCGTTGCCAAGGCTGGCTAGAAGATGATGAAGGCAACAAAGAGCAGTGTGATTTTCGTTTTCGTTTTAAAAGCTGCCCCCACTGCGGGGCAGAAAATGATATTGCAGCACGGCGCTGCCATCAATGTCAGGAGATTTTAGTCGACCCTGACGATATGTTAAAAGCTGCGCTGAAACTCAAAGATGCGCTGGTATTGCGCTGCGGTGGTATGGATTTAAGCTGTGGGCAAGATGCTAAAGGTGAGTGGCTAAAGGTCACTTATTATGATGAGGATGGCACCAGCGTCTCTGAACTGTTTCGGCTCACCACATCACCACAGTGCCTCGCGTTTCAGCAGGTTTTTCTTCGACCACACCACACTGCGCCAGGCACACCGTTTGTATGGAAACATGCCGCCGATGTTATTGCCCAACAAAATTTGCTACGCCATCCAGACTTTGTTATCGCACGTAAAAAAGGGCAATACTGGCAGGTAAGAGAAAAAATGTTTGATTACCAAGGACGCTATCGACGGGCAAATGAGTTGGGTTAACAGCAACGTAATAACCAAGTGAACAACGGCACTCACTCGTGTTTTGTTTGCCGCAGCACCAATACTTCGCTACAATGCGCCCGCTTCTGCTCTATGCAGAACGGTTTTATCGAATCCGCTGCTGGGTCGCCTGTAGCGGTAAATTCTTTTTGAAAGAGATATAAAATGTTCACTATTAATGCTGAAACACGTAAAGAACAGGGTAAGGGTGCGAGCCGCCGCCTGCGTCATGCTAATAAATTCCCAGCAATCGTATACGGTGGCAAAGAAGCCCCTGTATCTATCGAGCTTGACCATGACAACGTCATGAACATGCAAGCTAAGCCTGGTTTTTATGGCGAAGTAATTGCTTTGGTTATCGACGGTAAAGAGACCAAAGTTAAAGTACAAGCAGTACAACGTCATCCGTACAAGCCAAAGTTAGCTCATATCGACTTTGTTCGCGCTTAATTGCGACTTGTTCAATAAAGACGTTTGACGTAAATAAAAAACGCCGCAAAT
>DF158882.1:243450-344584 GCA_000307305.1 Enterobacteriaceae bacterium B14 | reverse complement strand
TTTTGCGGCGTTTTTTATTGTTTGAATAAATTTATTTTTCACCGCTATTAAAACGGCGCTGTAGCTGATCTCTAAGGTTAGGAGGTGTGCCACGTATCGTTAAGGTGTCAGTCACTGGATCCCAAAAAACGCGCTCACCATATAACAACGAATCAAAATTAATACTGATGCCACCACCACTGCCTGCAAACTTGGTGAGTTGGCGTAACGTGCCACGATCGGCAGGAAAACTCTCTTCTAACGCATAACCCTGCTCGGCAGAAAACTGCTGAAAATTACGCTCACCAATAGGTGGTAACTCCTGAGCCAACTCCTGCAGCGCTATCTCTTCACCCGCTTGAAGCTGTCCATTGCAATAACTGTAAACATTCTGGCGATAGGTTTGTCGTTCATTTTTATCTAACTCGCCTGAATCGCAATAGTCATTAACTGCCTGTAAAAGGCTGCGGTTTTGAGCTTTGGTATCCAAACCCTCACTTGCCGCTAAAAAATCCATAAAGAAGTCAGATACCTTGCGCCCTACTCTGCCTTTTAGAAAGGTAAGGTAGCGGGTTGACTCAGGATTCACTTCCCATTCAGTTAAATCGATACGAGCAACGATATCTGCATGATTAATATCGAGATAGTGAGTTGTACTGATATCAAGATCTTCATTCACTCGCATACTGCTACAGCTACTGAGTACAGAGATGAGAAGATACTCAACGGCAAGGTAGCGATACTGACAGAAAACAACAATGCCACCTTCAGCAAAAGGATACTTGGCTAGCTCATCACGTAACTGCACTGTTGCATCTCGTGTGAAGCTTAAAAAATCCATATCGCCACGTCGGAATCCCTTTAAAGCATCCGCCAATTTGCTCTCTTCACTGAAGAGTGCAAACGCTTTGCTTTTGCCACTATAGACACGATTCAACTCAGACATCATCTCTTCAACAGCCTGATTATTCGCTAATGGCGCATCTCGCAGCACAACATCTAATGTCTGTTCATCCCGCTTAATCAACTGATGCAATACAATTTGGTCAATACTCAGGCTCATGGTGGCTCCTTAAATTCTATAACGGCGTATTCAAGCACCCTTACCGCTTTGCTGCAACATTTTGCTGCCCTCAGTGAAACTCTATTTAAAGCAAGGTGTCTTGTATAAAAGAGCAGAAAAAAACGCGCCTATACGGTAAGATATCGAACTTTCTCAAGCTAAGAAGCACAATTTTATGCCACAAGCCTCTCGTTATAGTGATGAGCAAGTTGAACAACTGCTAACTGAACTGGTTAATGTACTGGAGAAACACCGTGTCCCAACCGACCTCTCTTTGATGGTGCTTGGTAACATGGTGACAAACTTAATCAATACCAGCATCGCTCCGGTACAGCGTCATCTGATAGCCAGCTCTTTTGCAAACGCACTACAGTCTTCTATTCATGAAGACAAAGCTCACTAACTTATTGGCTAAAAAAGTAATATGGTAACGAACGGTCAACGGTATCGTGAAAAAGTCTCCCAGATGGTTGGTTGGGGGCACTGGTTCGCCTTATTTAATATAATTCTCGGCCTACTCATCGGTAGCCGATACCTGTTTGTTATCGATTGGCCTGGTTCGTTGATGGGTCGTATTTATGCCATCGTTAGTTGGTTAGGCCACTTTGGATTTATTGGTTTCGCCGCTTATCTGCTCGTTCTATTTCCCCTAACGTTTATTGTCATGTCTCAGCGTTTGCTGCGGTTTATCGCAGCCGCTTATGCGACTGCTGGGCTCACGCTGCTGTTGTTGGATACCGAGGTATTTAACCGCTTTAATCTCCACATCAATAAATTCGTCTGGGAAATGCTGGTTAACCCCTCTCAAGGGGAGCTATCCAGAGACTGGCAACTACTATTTATCTTTGTTCCCATTCTCTTTCTTATTGAAATGTTGTTTGGAACTTGGTGCTGGCAAAAACTGCGCAGCCTCAGCCGCCGTTCTTTTGCCAAACCTATTGTCATCGCTCTTATTTGTGCCTTCGTATCGTCACACCTGATCTATATCTGGGCTGATGCAAACTTCTATCGCTCAATCACGATGCAAAAGGCAAATCTGCCACTGGCTCATCCAATGACAGCCCGGCGTTTCCTTGAAAGGCATGGAATTATTGATGGCATAGAATACCAACGTCGGTTAGATCAACAGGGGAATATAGAAGCGCCTTCCGTTGAATATCCTTTGAATAAAATAGCCGTGAAAGATGCTGGGAGCGGTTATAACTTACTAATGGTTGTGGTTGATGGTATTCGTACGAAAGACGTTGCAGAAGATATGCCTCGCTTTAGCCAGCTAACCCAAGAAAGCATTCAGTTCACCCAACATATTAGTTCCGGCAACCGAGATGACACAGGGCTGTTCGGCCTATTTTATGGTATATCGCCAACTTATATGGATGGCATTATTGCAGGCCGTAAACCCTCTGCATTAATGAGCGCACTCAATCAGCAAGGCTATCAGCTAGGTCTATTCTCAACGGATGGGTTTAATAACACACTGTATCAGCAGTCTCTTTTTACCGATTTTTCACTACCTGTGCCTTTCAAACAGAGTAATGAAAAAACGACTGAACAGTGGAAACAGTGGCTAACAACCCGCAGTAAAAACACACCATGGTTCGCTTATGTCAATTACAAAGGCATGCCACAGAACACAGATAGTGCACACGCTGAAAACTTTATTGCCCGATATCGTTCCAATGCAAAAGAGATCGATAACCAAATTGCCAGCATCTTAGAGACCCTAAAAGCCAATGGGCAGTTGGACAATACTGTTGTCGTTGTTACCGCTGAGCATGGTGTTGAATATAACGATAGCAAACAAAATGCCTGGGGTGCAGGACAGAACTATAGCCGCTCACAGTTGCAGGTACCCCTTACTATTTTATGGCCAGGTACACCAAAGCAGAAAATCAATAAGCTAACCGGACATGAAGATGTCATGTTAACGTTGATGCAAAGATTACTACATGTAACAAATCCGTCCAATGAGTACTCGCAAGGCGAAGACTTGTTTAATGCCGAGCGCCGTAATAACTGGTTAGCACTAGGCGATAGTAAACAACTCATCATTGTTACACCGACGCAAACCCTTCGATTAGATGGCCGTGGTCGCTATGATAGCTACGATCTTGACTATCAAAAACAGAACGAAGAGAAACCTCAGCTTGCCCTGCTGCTGCAGGTATTAACTGAACTGAAACGTTTTTTAGCTGATTAATCGTTTTAAAATTAAAGCGGTTATTTTATCGAACTATTGCATTAGCGATAAGAATCAGTAGTATGACTGCACACA
The DNA here is from genome assembly GCA_000307305.1 of Enterobacteriaceae bacterium B14. Taxonomy (GTDB): domain Bacteria; phylum Pseudomonadota; class Gammaproteobacteria; order Enterobacterales; family Enterobacteriaceae; genus B14. The sequence goes on along the minus strand of DF158882.1, from coordinate 341,267 downwards.
ATCGGCATGTAGCGCAGCTTGGTAGCGCACCGTCATGGGGTGTCGGGGGTCGGAGGTTCAAATCCTCTCATGCCGACCAAATATCCCCAAAACCAGCCTACTACGGCTGGTTTTTCATACTCAGGTAGCCCTAACCTATTCTGCAGAGAGTAAAATGAGCGATAATCTTAATACACTCAAACGCTGTCTTACCCGTGAAGTATTAAAAAGAGATGATGACTCATTCTCATGGAGAAGAGTTATTTATAGGGCTTGGTGCTGTCCTGAAAGACGCTATCTCTTTTGGTGGAGAATCGCTAACTACTTATTTTTCAGCGAGAAAAACGTTCTTAAGAAATTAGCGAAGAGAATTGAGTTTAAAATTCGGTATAAATATAACGTTGAGATAGAACTAGGCGCATCCATCGGTGAAGGATTAGGGCTAGCGCATCTATCAGGTATTGTTATTAACAATGATTGTAAAATAGGGAAGAATGCCTTCATAAAGCAAGGCGTCACTCTAGGGAGACAAGCCGCATATCCAGCACCTGTTGCCATTACTATTGGCGACAATGTCGATATAGGCTGTAATACCACGATTCTAGGAGGCACTGTAGATATTGGTGATAACGTTACTATTGGTGCTCACTCTTTAGTGCTTAAGAGTATTCCAAGCAATTCGATTTATACCAACAAAATAACGCCAAATATCAGAGAAAAATAATCCACTCGTTGAATCTACAAATTTATATCAGATACTTCTACTTAATAAACAGCCTATAAAAATAGGCTGTTTATTAGTGGTTGCTCTATTCCTATTAACCCAATATGGAGGATATTTTTTTCCACCGTCTTAGTATTTTGTTTTTCCATTTAATAGTTGTATATATTAGGCTGTATTTCGCAGCAACCATAACGTTCTTTTTTCGCCACTCATGCTGATACTTCCGCATAAAGTGCCCTTCAGTTGTCGCTATCTCCAAAGGGTTATCACGCCACTGTGATAAGTGGTATGCCTTATAAAAATATTGAGATGATGGATATTCAGACCATTCATTCCAAGGCTTAGTAATCCCAACATAATGGATCAAGCGTGTATCCTCAGTAATCGACTGTTTGTAATCCTCATCACTGCGATTCTCTAGTTCTGAATCCACACCATATAAACAGTTGTACTCGTTACCTAAAAACAGAACTTGACCAAACAGTAAAATATTTAAAATATCTTGGTCTAGGCATCTATATTTTTCTCTTGAAGGGTCACTAGCCAGCATCTCTACCGCCAGCTTAGTAAATGAACTCTCTTTCCATTTTTTCAGGTTTGCGTAGACAACCCCAGAGTTAAAGTAATTACCCGGCAAGCCTTTTATTTTTAATCTATTAGCCGGTTTTTCTTGCATAACTTGCTTATCTTTTACTACCGCTGCATAACTATTAGAAAGATCTAATTCTAATAAAGATGATAGTGGCCCTTTACAAATAACATCGGCATCAATATACAGTACTCGCTCAACGTAAGTGCTTAAACAGTCGAAGGCTATAAATCGGAAACATGCGGCATACGACCACTGTTTATAGCTAGGGAATAACGATTTGGCTTCATCACTCAAAACATAAACGGTGACACAAACTCTCTTACTCGCATCGACAAACTTATGCAATTTATCAATATAATCATCGTTCATTGAGTCAGTAAAAAGATGAAACCGTAGGGCAATATCAGTATTGTTCATGGCAATAGACTGCATTGAAACGGCCGCACCAAAGAGAAAGTTCTCATCAACACCGTATGCAATATTTAGCACCTTTTCGTCAACTTCAGCCGTTTCACATCCTATGACGATTTTTTTTAAAATCTGTTTTTCACCAAAATACATGACGCCACCTTAAAGAGTATCTATGGCACAAATGATAATGGTTCTAAGACACTGCTACCATCTAAATTAGCTATTTAAAGAGGGTATTGGTGCTCCCCTGCACTGGCAGAGCACGATAAAAATAGTCATTGCACACTATTTTATTTAACTGTATAAATAAACAGTTAAGTATGCATATCTAAGGTGCTAACCATGTACGTTGAAATATCAATAAAAAAAGAAGATAAACTTCCGTTAGGGGCTGAAGAGGCCCTAGAAGCAGAGATGCTAAAACGTCTTTCCAAACGCTATGATGATGTCAGTGTCAGGGTTCGCCGTGGGCAAGCAGGGATCAGTGTTATGGGGGGAAGTAAGCAAGATAAAGAAGATATTATGGATATCTTACAAGAAACTTGGGAAAGCGCTGACGATTGGTTTGATCTTCAATAATGAGATAACAGAGCTCCACCTATAAAACAGCGACGATATGTCGCTGTTTATCCAAATAATAATCATTATAAAATATAGAATTCCAAAGTCGTAATAGATGTCTTATAGATGTCATATTCCGCTCAGGATAATAAGCTTTCTTTTATTGAAACAAGTAACAACTTAATGTTATCTGTAAGCCTTAAAAACATAACGAATGCTTTAATATTTAAATCGATACTAAAATGTCGCCTTGCTATCTATAAATTCAATATAACAACAATGGAAAAGCCTATTGAATTAATAGGAAATAGCCATCAATCATAACCAACTGATTATAATGGATTTATATGGCCGTGACTCTATTTTTATCATCAAAAATAGCCCGTTTGCGTATGAGACTAATATCTTTCAGCAGGTGGTACCCGATAATATAAATAAACTGTATACTACTGCAGAATACTAAAACCCTCTCACAAAAAATTTATTGATGTAAAGAGAATTATCCTAAATTAGACATACCCTGGTATAGGGCATTATTTTGCGAGAGTGTGAAATTAATGTAGCTGAAGATAACCATCAGCAAATTAAAGACAAGATCAAATGGATTAGCAGTTTTGTAAACAGTTTGCTTTAGCAAGGTAGCCACCATGAATAACCTTAATGTTATCATCGCAGATCATCACCCGATCGTACTATTTGGCATAAAACATGCCCTTGTACAGTTAGAAAAAATAAATGTTGTCGGTGAATTTGAAGATTCAACCGAATTAATCAATAGCTTAGATAAACTTGAGCCAGATGTCGTCGTCACTGATTTTTCAATACCCGGTGATAAGTATGGTGATGGGCTAACGTTAATTAAGTACATCAAGCGACACTACCCAAAGTTAAGTATCATTGTTCTTACCATGAACAATAACCCAACAACGCTAAACACCATACTTGAGCTAGATATCGATGGCATTGTTTTAAAACAGGGTGCCCCTAACGATTTGCCAGATGCTTTAGTCGAACTAAAAAAAGGAAAAAAGTTCATCCCCGAAAGTATATCCAAACTTTTAGAGAAGAAGAGCTGCGGAAATTATAATGATAGACGCTTATCACCAAAAGAAAGTGAAGTTTTACGCTTATTCTCTGAGGGCTCGCTGGTCACCGAGATAGCAAAAACATTGAATCGTAGTATTAAGACAATTAGCAGCCAGAAAAAATCAGCGATGGTTAAGCTTGGTGTTGATAATGACATTGAGTTATTAAATCATTTATCATCAACTAATATAGTGTGCTCAGATAAAAAGCTGTAGCTTCAACTAGCTTGATAGAATTACTATTTGCTCTTATTAGGTTACGAGTAAAAAGAGCTGTAATTCACCACAATATAACTTATATATTTAAACCATTAACTCCAAAAATAAGAGTTATCTTGTATTTTTAAATTTGTTATATATTTCACCATTGACGCTGGATGATAATTTTAATCGCAGTCTCTAGCGAGAGACATTAAAAAAGGCCAATGTAAACACATTGGCCTTTTTGATATAGCAGTAGAAAAGTTATTCGTCTTCTGGCGCTACATCGCCTACATCGACATTATCTAGTTCATCTGAATCCAGTAATTCGCTATCGTCTTCTTCAGGTTCAGCGACACGTTGCAAGCCAACAACGCTTTCTTCTTCAGAAGTACGAATCAGAGTAACACCCTGGGTATTACGACCAACGACACTGACTTCAGAAACTCGGGTACGAACAAGTGTGCCTGCATCCGTGATCATCATAATCTGATCGCAAACATCGACTTGAACCGCGCCGACCACCAAACCATTACGCTCGCTCACCTTAATAGAGATAACCCCTTGGGTCGCACGAGATTTCGTTGGATATTCAATAACCGCGGTACGCTTACCGAAACCATTCTTCGTAACGGTCAGAATGTCACCTTCGCCACGAGGAATAATCAGAGAAACAACGCGATCTTTTTCACTCAGTTTAATTCCGCGAACACCCGTTGCCGTTCTACCCATTGAGCGCACATGCTCTTCGGAGAAACGCACAACTTTACCTTCGGCGGAGAACAACATCACTTCATTACTACCGTCAGTCAGGTCAACGCCAATCAGTTCATCGCCTTCATTAAGATTAACGGCGATAATACCGGCACTGCGCGGGCGGCTAAACTCTGTTAGCGCGGTTTTCTTAACGGTACCGCTCGCGGTAGCCATAAAGATATGTCGCCCTTCTTCATATTCACGAACAGGAAGAATAGCTGTAATCCGCTCATTCGCTTCCAATGGCAGAAGGTTCACAATTGGACGTCCACGTGCACCACGGCTGGCCTCAGGTAACTGATAAACCTTCATCCAGTACAGGCGACCACGGCTAGAGAAGCACAGAATAGTATCGTGAGTATTTGCTACCAGCAGACGTTCAATAAAGTCTTCTTCTTTGATACGCGCAGCAGATTTACCCTTACCACCACGGCGTTGAGCCTCATAGTCACTCAGCGGCTGATATTTCACATACCCTTGATGAGATAACGTCACAACAACGTCTTCTTGGGTAATTAAATCTTCAATATTAATATCGGCGCTGTTAGCGGTAATCTCTGTGCGACGCTTATCACTATACTGTTCTTTAATGGCGACAAGCTCTTCGCGAATGACTTCCATCAAACGCTCAGGATTTTCAAGAATGTAAATCAGCGCTGCAATCTGCTCCAGCAACTCTTTATATTCATCCAACAGCTTCTCATGTTCCATTCCGGTCAGTTTTTGCAAACGTAAATCCAGAATAGCTTGAGCTTGTTGCTCAGTCAGATAGTAATGACCATCACGAATACCAAACTCTGGCTCTAACCACTCTGGTCGCGCAGCATCATTACCTGCACGCTCCAGCATCACTGCAACGTTACCCAAAGCCCAAGGACGGGAGATTAAAGCTGCTTTCGCCTCTGCGGTCGTTTGCGCCTGACGAATAGCCTCAATGATAGGGTCGATATTCGCTAATGCGATAGCCAACCCTTCTAGAATATGTGCACGCTCACGGGCTTTACGCAGTTCGAAAATAGTTCTACGCGTAACCACTTCGCGACGATGGCGAACAAATGCCTCAAGAATATCTTTCAGATTGAGTAATTTTGGTTGGCCATGGTGCAAAGCGACCATGTTGAAACCGAAAGTAATCTGAAGCTGGGTCTGAGAATACAGATTGTTTAGAACAACCTCACCGACCGCATCACGCTTCACTTCAATAACAATACGCATGCCATCTTTATCAGACTCATCACGCAATGCACTGATACCTTCAACACGCTTATCTTTTACCAGCTCAGCAATCTTTTCAATAAGACGGGCTTTGTTTACCTGATAAGGGATTTCATGAATGATGATCGTTTCACGACCACTCTTTTCATCCACTTCAACTTCGCCTCTGGCACGGATATAAATTTTACCGCGGCCAGTACGATAAGCCTCTTCAATACCCTTGCGGCCATTAATAATCGCTGCAGTTGGGAAATCGGGGCCAGGAATATGCTCCATCAACCCTTCGATACTGATGTTCTCATCATCAATATAAGCGAGGCAGCCATCAATAACCTCAGACAGGTTATGTGGTGGAATATTGGTTGCCATACCAACAGCAATACCAGAAGAACCGTTAACTAACAGGTTCGGTACCCTTGTTGGCATCACTTCAGGGATCTGCTCCGTTCCATCATAGTTAGGAACGAAATCAACAGTCTCTTTCTCTAAATCGGCGAGTAACTCATGCGCGATCTTCGACATGCGCACTTCGGTATAACGCATCGCAGCGGCAGAGTCGCCATCTACGGAACCGAAGTTTCCTTGTCCATCAACCAGCATATAGCGTAAAGAAAACGGCTGAGCCATACGAACAATCGTATCGTAAACAGCAGTATCACCATGTGGATGGTATTTACCGATAACGTCCCCGACTACACGGGCCGATTTTTTATATGCTTTATTCCAATCATTTCCCAGTACACTCATCGCGAAAAGCACACGGCGGTGTACGGGCTTCAGTCCATCACGAACATCTGGTAGTGCACGCCCGACGATAACGGACATTGCATAATCCAGATACGAACGTTTAAGTTCTTCTTCGATATTGACCGGAGTTATTTCTCTGGCAAGGTCGCTCATGGAGCCACTATCCCTCTACTGATGGTGCATCTGCCCAGGTTCTTAAGACCCCGAACTATATCACAAATCACTCAATCGAGCACGTCTGAGTACACAGCGCCATCTTAAACGCTAATTGTCTCGTTAGCCGTGAAGAATAGAACATGTATAATCGCAGATAAAGATGTGAAGGAGCGGTTTTCCCCATGAATAGTAAAAACAGCGAATCTGAAAGCAATCTAAACACCTCAAACCCAGGTATGACACAAAATGTAGATAGGCAGGAAATTGCCAAATTTGAGGCTGTCGCATCCCGCTGGTGGGATCTAGAAGGCGAATTTAAGCCACTGCATCGAATTAATCCACTACGCCTCAACTACATACTGCAACGGACAGATGGGTTATTCGGCAAACAGGTTTTAGACGTTGGCTGCGGTGGCGGAATACTGGCAGAGAGTATGGCAAGAGAAGGCGCGCAGGTAACAGGTTTAGATATGGGAGCAGAGCCACTACAAGTTGCCCGCCTTCATGCATTAGAAACTGGTATTGATGTCAGCTATGTACAGCGTACCGTTGAAGAGCAAGCTGAACTTCAACCCGGCCATTACGATGTAGTTACCTGTATGGAGATGCTGGAACACGTTCCTGACCCCGCTTCCGTTATCAAAGCCTGTGCTCAATTAGTCAAACCAGGGGGGCATGTCTTCTTTTCTACGATTAATCGCAACACCAAATCTTGGCTTATGGCCGTTATCGGCGCTGAATATATTCTCCAAATGGTGCCAAAAGGAACCCATGATGCCAAACGCTTCATCCGCCCATCTGAACTGATTGCATGGGTGAATACGACACCACTGCGCGAACGTCACATCATCGGTCTGCATTACAACCCTGTACTAAACACATTTAAGCTAGGGCCAAACGTCGACGTAAACTACATGCTGCATACTCAACAAGAAGGCTAAAATCTCAGCCAAACGTGCTTTTAAGTCAGGGATAAAAAAAGTTTTTTAGTAGACAAAAGTAAAAATTTATAGCTCAATTCTCTTGATTTTTAAGAACGTTTAATAATGCACCGATCAAGCAATTTTTTTAAATTTATTCTTCGCGCCGATCTTCTCAACGGGATCGACGCGAACCTCTATAGCTGACGGTAACTTAGCTAGCAGAGTTAACATTTCACCCCCAAGTTATCCACACCTGCCCTTCGTTTTGTACACTTGCAAAGTAAGATTCAGATCACTATCGTCACTTGCAGGCTAAAATCTAGGTCACTTGCAAAATATGCACCTAAACACTATCTTGTAGTAGTGTTGCATATTATATACAACATATAGTGTTAAATAAGTAATTCGATAGAATGTCAACCCCGTTTTTCCGCACGTTATAGGTATCAGAGAACATGAATCAAAGCCTGCTTGTTACAAAACGCGATGGTACCAAAGAGCGTATCGATCTGGATAAAATCCACCGAGTCATTACTTGGGCTGCAGAGGGATTGCATAATGTCTCTGTTTCTCAGGTTGAGCTACGCTCTCACATCCAGTTTTACGACGGGATAAAAACATCTGATATCCATGAAACCATTATCAAAGCAGCCGCGGATCTGATCTCTCGTGATGCGCCTGATTACCAATATTTAGCAGCACGCCTTGCTGTTTTTCACCTGCGTAAAAAAGCATATAGCCAATTCGAGCCTCCGGCACTTTACAAGCACGTATCGCAATTAGTCGAAAAAGGTAAATACGACGCTCACCTACTGACTGATTACACTCGTGAAGATTTTGAGCATATGGATAGCTTCATCGATCACTCGCGTGATATGAACTTCTCTTATGCCGCGGTAAAGCAGTTAGAAGGGAAATATCTGGTACAAAACCGTGTGACGGGTGAAATCTACGAAAGCGCGCAGTTCCTGTATATTCTCGTTGCTGCTTGTCTGTTCTCTCACTATCCACGTGAAACGCGTCTGGAATATATCAAGCGCTTTTATGACGCGATTTCCCTGTTCAAGATTTCTCTGCCTACGCCAATTATGTCCGGCGTGCGCACACCGACTCGCCAGTTCAGCTCATGCGTTCTTATCGAGTGTGGTGATAGCTTAGATTCTATCAATGCCACCGCGAGTGCTATCGTAAAATACGTTTCTCAACGTGCAGGTATCGGCATTAATGCCGGACGTATTCGTGCATTAGGCAGCCCAATTCGTAACGGCGAAGCATTCCATACTGGCTGTATTCCGTTCTATAAACACTTCCAGACAGCCGTTAAATCCTGTTCTCAGGGCGGTGTGCGTGGTGGTGCAGCAACGCTGTTCTACCCTATCTGGCATCTAGAAGTAGAAAGCCTTCTAGTATTGAAAAACAACCGTGGTGTTGAAGGTAACCGCGTTCGTCATATGGATTACGGTGTACAACTGAACAAGCTGATGTATCAACGTTTGCTGAAGGGCGAAGATATCACCCTATTCAGCCCGTCAGATGTTCCTGGCTTATACGATGCCTTCTTTGCTGATCAAGATGAGTTTGAACGCCTGTATCTTCAATATGAGAACGACAAGACCGTTCGCCAGCAGCGGATTAAAGCCGTTGAACTGTTCTCATTAATGATGCAAGAACGCGCATCAACGGGCCGTATCTATATTCAAAACGTCGACCACTGCAACACCCATAGCCCGTTCGATCCTAAAATTGCACCAGTACGCCAGTCTAATCTGTGCTTGGAGATCGCCCTACCAACAAAACCGTTGAATGATATCAACGATGAGAACGGCGAGATCGCACTGTGTACGCTTTCTGCCTTCAACTTAGGGGCCATTGACAGCCTCGATGAGTTAGAAGAGCTGGCTTCATTAGCGGTTCGCGCACTTGATGCCCTACTGGATTATCAAGATTACCCGATTATTGCCGCGCAGCATGGTTCAATGGGGCGTCGTACTCTTGGTATTGGTGTCATCAACTACGCTTATTACTTAGCTAAACACGGTGTTCGTTACTCCGACGGTAGCGCCAACAACCTCACGCATAAGACCTTTGAAGCGATTCAATACTATCTATTGAAAGCGTCAAACCAGCTCGCTAAAGAGCAAGGTGCATGTCCTTGGTTTAAAGAGACAACCTATTCAAAAGGTATTCTCCCTATCGATACCTATAAAAAGGATCTCGATAACATCACCAGCGAGCCACTACACCTTGATTGGGAAACGCTGCGTCAAGAGATCCAAGAGCATGGTCTACGTAACTCTACGCTATCAGCACTGATGCCATCCGAGACCTCTTCTCAGATCTCGAATGCCACTAACGGCATTGAACCACCGCGTGGTCATATCAGTATTAAGGCATCGAAAGACGGCATTCTGCGTCAAGTTGTACCTGATTATGAAAATCTGAAAAATGCATATGAGCTACTGTGGGAAATGCCAAACAACGATGGTTATCTACAGTTAGTCGGTATCATGCAGAAATTTGTCGATCAGGCGATCTCTTCAAATACCAATTACGATCCAAACCGTTTCACCGGTGGCAAAGTTCCGATGAAACAGTTGCTGAAAGATCTGCTGACAGCTTATAAATTTGGCGTTAAAACGCTCTACTACCAAAACACTCGTGACGGTGCAGAGGATGCCCAAGAAGATCTGCAAGAAGATGCAGGTTGTGAAAGCGGCGCTTGCAAAATCTAATAGATTTGGCGGAGGCAGTATAGCCTCCGCCCTTTGAGGTTATCCATGTCTTATAAATACACTACATTCTCACAGAATAAGAATAATCAGTTGCTGGAGCCCATGTTCCTAGGCCAGCCAGTGAACGTTGCTCGTTACGATCAGCAAAAATACGATATCTTTGAGAAACTGATTGAGAAACAACTCTCTTTCTTCTGGCGCCCAGAAGAAGTCGATGTTGCACGCGATCGCATCGACTACAATGCTCTACCTGAGCATGAAAAACACATCTTCATCAGTAATCTAAAATATCAAACGCTACTGGATTCTATTCAGGGCCGTAGCCCTAACGTTGCACTGTTACCGCTGATTTCTATTCCTGAGCTTGAGACATGGGTCGAAACTTGGGCCTTCTCTGAAACCATTCACTCCCGCTCTTATACGCATATTATTCGTAATATCGTCAACGATCCGGCATTAGTCTTTGATGATATTGTCGCTAACGAAGAGATCCTAAAGCGGGCAAAAGATATTTCTGGTTACTACGATGGCCTCATCGAGTACACCAACTACTATCACCTTATGGGGGAAGGTACCCATAAGGTTAACGGCAAAGAGATAAACATTAATCTGCGCGAGCTGAAGAAAAAACTTTATCTCTGCCTAATGAGCGTTAATGCATTAGAGGCCATCCGCTTCTACGTCAGTTTTGCCTGCTCTTTTGCTTTTGCCGAGCGTGAGTTAATGGAAGGCAATGCGAAAATCATCAAACTGATTGCTCGTGACGAAGCCCTGCACTTGACGGGTACCCAGCATATGCTCAACTTGCTCGGCTCAGGCAATGATGACCCCGAAATGGCAGAGATTGCCATTGAGTGCCATCAGCAAAGCTATGACCTGTTTGTCCTTGCGGCAGAACAGGAAAAAGAGTGGGCAGAGTATCTATTCCGCGATGGCTCCATGATTGGCCTGAACAAAGATATTTTGTGCCAGTACATTGAGTACATCACAAATATCCGCATGCAAGCCGTTGGCCTACCACTGCCGTTCAGCGCACGCTCAAATCCAATACCTTGGATTAACGCTTGGTTGGTATCAGATAACGTACAAGTTGCCCCACAGGAAGTAGAAGTCAGCTCTTATCTGGTTGGTCAGATCGATTCTGAAGTCAGCGCTGATGACCTGAGTGACTTCGAGCTTTAATTTCCTACCAAGAATATTTAATTAATTGTTAGTCAATAGCCTGTGAAAACAGGCTATTAGGGAATACTTTTGCCTATGAGCCAACCAAAAGTAAAACTGCGCACCTCTGGCACACAGTTTGAATTCATAGAAGGCCAGCAAACGCTACTTGAACACCTTGAGATCAATCAGGTGCAAGTAGAGTATCAGTGCCGTTCAGGCTACTGTGGCTCTTGCCGAACCCGTCTACTAAAAGGTCGGGTCGCTTATCACAACAAACCCTTGGCATTGATACAAGACGGTGAAATATTACCTTGCTGCTGTATCCCGCTGGTGGATATCGAGCTTGAGATCTAAAGCGTTTCGTCAATAGTAAGCCACTCGTAGTGACCATAAACTGACCAATCTTTTAGCCAGCGACGTAGCATGTCCAATGCCAACATTGCCGTCACCTCTTGGCGGATGCGCTGGCTATGGTGCCGAGCTTGATAACGTACCTGCATCCCATAGGTTTTATCGGATACATGCAAAGCAACGCTCACCTTATCGTCAATCAATCCCCCAACAGCTAACGCCACATCTGCACCACTATGGCTCGCAAGGATCCTCGCTCGGGCCGCAATCGAGGCCAAATTACCCGCACCAGATTCTGGCATCAACTCCCCGGCAACGAGAGGTGTTTGCACCGAATGCAATTGCCAGTTAAGCAACCCTGCAGTGAACTGCTCACTCAGCGCCAGCGCCAATTTTTTACTCTGTAGCTGCTGTTTTATCAGCATGGGTAAGCCAGCAGTTCCCTCAAAAATACAGTTTTCACCCGCAATATCGCGCACCTGCTGCCACGCTTTTTCCATCTCATCTCGCAGACTCCCCGGCCCTGTAAGTTTTAATTCAATAATAGGCATAGAGGAACGATAGCCCATCGATGCACCATCAGGAAAAGAGAGGGGTTCAATCAGCCCAGCAAGCGCACTCTCTGTTCGACCAAAAGTCGTCAATCGCAGGCAAATAGGTGGCTCACCAAGTTCAAAACGTTCTCGCAGTTGGGGCACAATTTGCTGCTCCACCATAACTTTCAACTCAGAAGGGACTCCTGGTGTAAAAAAGATCAGACACTGGTTTAGTTCAATACTAAAACCACATGCCGTACCCACTGGGTTATCAATCAATTTGGCGCTTGAAGGGATCATCGCCTGCTTACGGTTACTCGCAGACATCGTTCTCCCGCGGGCCACAAAATAAGCCTCCATTGTTGCGATCCACTCAGGCCGCTCAATCAGTTCTTCTCCTAATGCCTTAGCTGCTGCCAACGCACTTAAATCATCGCTAGTGGGGCCTAACCCACCATTCACGATCAACACATCAGCATCTAGGCTTCGTTTCTTTAATGCATCGATCAATGAATTCAAATCATCCCCAACCGTCGCTCGCCCACTCATAGGTAAGCCTTGCTGGAACAGATAGTCCGCCAACCATGCCGCATTGGTATCTACGATTTGCCCGTGCAGAACTTCATCCCCTGTACATAGCATTTCCACTTTTAGCATTACTAACTCCCTTAATTATTCTTCTTTTTATCACTTTAAAACCCAGACAAATAAACACCACTCTTTTTTTAAGCGAACCGCTAAAAACAATGTACATAATGATTTACATGTTATGTAACGCTGGTTTGACGTTGCACTTTAAATCCTCTACTCTGCCCAACTTATAAAAAGAATCGTTTTATTGATGGCAGAGGGAAGTGTGAAAAATCGTACACTTGGCAGTATTTTTATTGTGGCAGGCACCACTATTGGTGCCGGTATGCTGGCAATGCCGCTAGCGGCTGCGGGCGTCGGATTTGGTGTAACGCTCGTTTTACTCATCGGCCTATGGGCAATCATGTGTTACACCGCTCTGTTGATGGTTGAAGTGTATCAGCATGAACCCGCAGATACTGGGCTAGGCACACTGGCAAAGCGCTATCTCGGTCGAGGAGGCCAGTGGCTCACCGGTTTTAGTATGCTTTTTCTTATGTATGCCCTCACTGCGGCCTACATCAGCGGCGCTGGCGAACTGCTAGCGGGTAGCCTCAATGACTGGCTCGATACCCATATCCCGAATGCTTGGGGCGTTTTACTGTTCACATTTATTGCCGGTGCCGTCGTTTGTATCGGCACGCACTCCGTTGATTTGATCAATCGTATTCTGTTTACACTGAAAATTGTGATTCTGGTCCTCATGATGGCCTTCATGCTGCCGCATATCCAGAAAGTTAACTTACTGACACTCCCTCTAGAACAAGGGCTGGCTCTCTCTGCTATCCCCGTTATTTTTACCTCTTTTGGTTTTCACGGCAGCATACCAAGCGTTGTTAACTATATGGGCGGCAATATTCGTAAGCTGCGCTGGGTATTCATTATTGGTAGTGCTATCCCACTTATCGCCTATATCTTCTGGCAGCTCGCCACATTAGGCTCGATAAGCTCAGTGACATTTATGGGCATTCTCGCGACAGAGTCAGGCTTAAGTGGGCTACTACAAGCAGTGAGGGAAGTCGTCATGACTCCACGCATTGAGCTAGCACTGCATTTGTTTGCAGATTTAGCATTGGCGACCTCTTTTCTCGGTGTTTCTCTTGGCCTTTTCGATTATTTAGCTGACCTATTCCAGCGTAGCAATCGGGCTTCAGGCAGAGCACAAACGGGCATTTTAACGTTTACACCTCCCCTCGTATTCGCCCTGTTCTATCCGAAAGGCTTCATCATGGCGTTGGGTTTTGCTGCGGTTGCCTTAGCGGTTCTCGCACTCCTGCTGCCTTCCATGCTTGTCTGGCAAGCTCGAAAATCAGAATCTGGCGTTGAAGGAAAATATCGCGTATTTGGCGGCAAACCCCTGCTGACCTTGGTATTCCTCTGCGGTGTTGCCATCATTGGTATTCAGTTCGCTATCGTCTTCCGCCTGCTTCCACCGGTTGGATAAAAACACTTGAATTAAGATCGGGCCGACGACTCACGGCTCGATCTCTTCTCGACTCACCCTTTCTGCACAACACAGTTATACCCACTACTATTTTTATGTGGCTTTTCAATTTCCCTCTCTGTAAAAATGCTATTGTTAATCTATAATTTTCTTATTTATTAGTAAATTAATCTATTTACCAATAGAGAAGAAACATCGCTCTATAACGGTGATTACTTCTAACGATGACGTTAATAACAGATAACGATTAGCTAACTCCCTCCATTACCCTTATAAATAAAAAGGAATAAAGGATGTCATCCAAAAATCTAATGCGTGCAGAAATAGGCTACGCTTTTGGGATGGTTCCTCACCTCTGTATTCATCATCGGAATACGTTCGAGTTTTACCGAGTGAAAAATAACTTGTCGGCCCTATTTGATAAGTTAACCAATGTAACTTTAGGAAGGAGAATGTGATGAGCAAGAAAGGACTAACGACTGCCGCAGGTGCGCCCGTCGTTGATAATAATAATGTCATTACTGCTGGTCCTCGTGGCCCACAGTTGCTGCAAGATGTCTGGTTTCTTGAAAAGTTAGCCCATTTCGATCGTGAAGTTATCCCTGAAAGACGAATGCACGCTAAAGGCTCCGCCGCCTACGGTACGTTCACCGTCACTCATGACATTACCCAATATACCCGTGCAAAAATCTTCTCTGCCGTAGGCAAAAAAACAGAGATGTTTGTCCGTTTCTCTACCGTTGCCGGTGAGCGTGGTGCCGCAGATGCAGAGCGTGACATTCGTGGTTTTGCCATGAAATTTTATACCGAAGAGGGGAATTGGGATCTGGTAGGTAACGACACCCCAGTCTTCTACTTACGTGACCCACTAAAATTTCCTGACTTAAACCACGTCGTAAAACGCGATCCTAAAACCAACTTACGTAATCCACTCTACAAGTGGGATTTCTTCTCCCAACTTCCTGAAGCACTGCATCAGTTGACTATCGACTTCAGCGACCGTGGATTACCTGCATCCTATCGTCTCATGCATGGTTTCGGTAGCCACACATTCAGCTTCATTAATGCCAAAAATGAGCGTTATTGGGTCAAGTTCCACTTCAAAACTCAGCAAGGCATCAAAAACTTGATGGATGATGAAGCAGAAAAATTGATTGGGCAGGATCGTGAAAGCTCTCAGCGCGACCTCTTTGAGCACATTGAAAAAGGTGATTTCCCTCGCTGGAAACTGTTCATTCAAGTTCTTTCAGAAAGCAATGCGGCAAAACTGCCATACAACCCATTCGATCTCACCAAAGTCTGGCTACATGGCGATGTGCCAATGCTTGAAGTGGGTGAGTTTGAACTGAATCGTAACCCTGAAAACTACTTCTCTGAAGTAGAGCAGGCCGCTTTCAACCCTGCTAACGTTGTTCCTGGAATTAGTTTCTCCCCAGATAAAATGTTACAAGGTCGCCTCTTCTCTTATGGCGATGCACAGCGTTACCGTCTGGGGATTAACCATCACCAGATCCCTGTTAACGCGCCAAAATGTCCGTTCCATAACTACCATCGCGATGGTGCGATGCGTGTGGATAGCAATAGCGGTAATGGCGCAACCTACGAGCCAAACAGCTACGGTCTATTCCAAGAGCAGCCTGACTTTAGCGAGCCACCATTGGCGCTCGACGGTGCTGCCGCACACTGGAATCATCGCGAAGACACCGACTACTTCAGCCAACCGCAGAAATTATTCAATTTGTTAAGTGACGAAGAGCATCAGCGTATGTTTACCCGTATTGCAGGTGAGTTGTCTCAAGTGCCAGAAGCGATTCAACGCCGTCAGGTCGACTTGTTCACAAAGGTTGATCCTAAATATGGTGCAGGCGTTGCTAAGGCATTGGGGCTGAAATAACCTCTTTGCATAACACTCATGCAAAATCTAAAAGGGCGATATCTTTATCGCCCTTCCTCTTTAAATATTTTATCTAACTACCCTCTTCAAGCACCCACACCAAAACCTGCTGTCGAGAAACCTTAATCCCACCCGTTTTCAAGCTCTCATCCAATCGAAGATAACGAATTGGCTGCTGAAACCGAGCCAATTTATCACTGACCCATGCAGCGAGCGTTTCAAATGCCAGTTCCGAGTCACTTTCAATCACCGCAACAGGCCGATGGCCAAATTCACGGTCAGGAACAGGGACGACAAACGCCTGTACAACCGCAGGGTGAGCAGCCAAAACACGCTCGATATCTTCAGGTTGAATCCCCTCTCCGCCGCTGAAAAACAGATTATCCAGACGACCGACAACATGCAGCTCACCCGATTTTAGCTCGCCACGATCTCGGGAATGAAACCAACCCTGTTCATCCACCAGCGACTGTAGATGCCCATCAAGCCAGTAACCCGATGCCATACAGCTACCACGAAGCCAGATTTCGCCCTCCACAATACAGGCTTCACGTCCTGCTAACACCTTGCCCACGCCAGGTTGACCATCCGCACGTTTGCCGCTGACCGTTGAGGCCATCTCTGTTAGGCCGTAGCCACACCAGCAACCTATTCCTGCTTTCTCGGCGCGTGTTGTTAATGGCATAGGTATCATCGCCCCACCGAGTAATACGGAGTGCAACGTAGATACTGATGCAGGTTCATCCAGTAAACGTAATAACTGCGTTGGCACTAAGGAAGCGTGGGTACATCCCTCTAAGGCTTGTACCAAAGGTTGTGTATCCCGTATCGCCATCGTTGCACCACGGTATAACCAGCGCCATACAATGCCCTGCCCAGAGACATGAAACAGCGGTAAAGAAAGTAGCCAACAGGAGGACTCAGAGAAAGGGATCATTCCCAACACACCAGCAGCGCTATCAAGATGTGCATTAAGCGTATGTACTGCCGCTTTAGGTAGCCCACTAGAGCCAGAAGTGAGCGTTAATGTGGCATAGCGCTCTGGCTGCCAACTCACAGCCGAGTTCCCCTTTTCCACACCAGCGATAAGCGGGGTGATATTTTCTAACCACTCATAGCGTTCTTCGCACCAGCCAAAAGAAACACCAATTTTGGGGAGCAGTTCACGCAGTAATGCGTCTGGAAGTTGGGGACTAAGGGGGAGGACTTTTGCACCAAGCTGCAAAGCAGCAAGATAGGCGAGCAACATCTTGCTGCTATTTTTTCCTCTCAGGGCAATACATGTCCCCTCAACGATACCCTGTAGTCTGAAACTCTCGGCTATCGCATCAATGTTCTCAGTAAGCTCGAGCCAACTCATCGGCTGATGTTGACACCATAGAGCGGTGGAGTCTGGTCGCTGTTTGGCCCAATAACGCCAAGGCCATGTATCCATAGCCTTGATCTCTAACTGCGCCATACAACATCCAACTCACTTTCACTAAGCATCGGCAAGGTTGAATCCGGCCACTGTCGAATAACCTGAGCCTGCATCAAAGAGAGCGTGTCCAACCCCGGCAAACACTTCGGCGTCATCCACTCGGCAATACGTGCAAGCTGTGTTAGGCCCAAGCTAGACTCAATACTAGAGCTTATCACTGCCTTTAATCCTACTTGTTGCGCTTGTTCAATTAGTTCACGGCAGCGAGAAAGGCTCCCCACTAGCGTTGGCTTAATGATAATTGCGGAGACACCCAGTTCTGCCTGTACCACAAAATCTGCTTCACGCACGCTTTCATCCCAAGCGATCGCAATGCCTGTCTCTTGGCTAAATGCCCGTGATTCATCACGAGTTTTGCAAGGCTCTTCCAGAAACTCGATCCGTGCTCGATGAGAAGGATTCACATATTTAGCAAAACCATCAGCCTTGGCACGTGTCCAGCTACGGTTAGCATCTAAGCGAAGTTTTAGATCAGGAACGGCTTCCAGCAGCGTATTCACCACCAACCCATCCCTGACTGCTTCATACAGACCTACTTTTACCTTAGCGATCTTCTCACCAGACAAATCGCTCAAGCGCTCGATCAGCTCATCAGGATCGCCGTGGCACAGCGGCGCATGGTGATAATTAGCCTGCAATGGCAGGGCACCATCTAGCTCAGCCAGCGCACAGCTTATTCCAAAAGCAACCGAGGGCAGGCTGCTCTCTTGAACTGTATTGTTCAACCACAGAGCTAACTGTTCTAGAGCATCTGTCTGGGCCTGCTCTAGCGTCTCATTGCTAAAACCAGGAAGCGGTGACACCTCCCCCCAGCCCTGTCTATCACCTTCACTAAGGCATAAGATCAGTCCATCACGCGTTTTTAAGCGCTGATTGCGTAACACGACGCCTGCCTCCATCGGCAGGCTGTAGCGGTAGAGTATGGCACTTCGGGTTTTTATAGCAGATGGCATTATGGATTACGCTTAAACTTGCTGAAATCAGGTTCACGCTTCTCATTGAACGCATTACGCCCTTCTTGACCCTCTTCGGTCATATAGAACAGCATTGTGGCGTTACCCGCTAACTCTTGTAGGCCAGCCTGACCATCGCAGTCTGCGTTCAGCGCCGCTTTCAGGCAACGCAGTGCCATTGGGCTATTGCGCAGCATTTCGCGGCACCAACGAACGGTTTCTTTCTCTAGTTCTGGCAACGCTACAACGGTGTTAACCAGCCCCATATCCAGTGCTTCTTGTGCATTATATTGACGGCATAGGAACCAGATCTCACGCGCCTTCTTCTGGCCGACAATGCGCGCCATATAAGATGCGCCCCATCCACCATCGAAAGATCCCACTTTCGGCCCTGTTTGGCCAAAAATAGCGTTTTCAGCCGCAATAGTCAGGTCACACATCATGTGCAGAACATGCCCACCACCGATGGAATAACCCGCGACCATCGCCACAACAGGCTTAGGACAAGTACGGATCTGGCGCTGAAAATCTAGCACGTTCAGGTGATGTACACCGCTGTTATCCTGATAGCCGCCGTAGTCCCCACGGACCTTTTGGTCACCACCGGAACAGAATGCTTTATCCCCTTCACCCGTCAGGATAATCACGCCGACATTGTCGTCATAGCGCGCATCAGACATCGCCTGAATCATCTCTTTTACTGTCTGAGGGCGGAATGCGTTACGCACTTGCGGGCGGTTGATGGTGATCTTGGCAATACCATCGCTCGATTTGTGATAACGAATATCTTCATAGCCGGTAGAGCAGTCTTGCCAATCAATAGGAGCGTAAAGCTCTTCTTCATTTGGATACAGCATGTCATCGTTCCTTTAAATATGAGACTTTAAAAATGAAAGTAGCCGTTCCGCGAAAACCTGCGGATTGGCAATATGTGCATTGTGCCCTGCGGACGCGATTGTCAGCAGCGGCAAAGATTCTTTCTGCGCCAACGCCTGAAACTTGGCGTCACGCTCACCGCAGAGGTAACTAAACGGGATATTTCGCTGTTTAAGCGCATCCCCTAACCAAGGCTGTACACCTAACGAAGTGGACTCCAGCATGGCGGCAATGCCTTCACCCTGATTATTGCTACGCGTTGCAATCAACGCAGCTCTTTGATGCTCATCGAGATCGGCAAACACGGGCTGCCGATACCAATCATGCAGCACCGTTTCTATTGGCCCACTGCGGAAACGTTCGGCCCATAGTGCATCGTTTTTGATGCGTGTTTGACGCGCCTTAGCCGTTTTTAAGCCGAGGTTTCCCCCTTCAACAATCAAACCACGCAGGTTTTCGCTCTGCCCATGGCACGCATGATACATGGCGATGCGCCCTCCCAAAGAGTAGCCAACCAGCCAGTAATCCTCAACGCCCCACTCATCTATGGCGGCGACCAATGCGCGATCCAATTCTGCGAAATCAGAGACACGCAAATCCACTGCATAACCATGCCCAGGAAGGTCGATAGTAAAACAGGACCAGTCAGCAAAATAAGGCAAAACGCCCTTCCAATCCTCTCCACTTCCTAATAAACCGTGCAGCCAAATCAGGCTAGGGCGGTCGACTTCGCCTTCACTTAAGAGACGCGCGGAAAGCTTCATAGACCATTCACCTGTTTTAGCATGTGTTGCAGTGTCTCAGCGCCTTCACTTGGGGGAACACGTATCTCCAGAAGGAGTGTTCCACCTTGCCGCCAAATCTTTTCGACAGCATCACTGAGCTGCTGCCAATTATCTGGGCATTGATACTGTAGACCGAACATCGCCGCCGCATGTTCAAAATGCAGGCCATGTGGCATCTGATAAAAACGCTCTCGCTCGGCCTGCGGTGTGGGGAGCATAGAAAAGATCGCGCCACCATCGTTGTTCACGACAATAAGCACTGTCGGTGCAGAACAGTGAGCTAGCAGAGACAATGCATTCAAATCATAGAGTGCAGAGAGATCGCCAACGATAGCTAGCGTCGGTTTTTCCGTTGCCCTCTCTACGCCCACGGCGGTTGAAATCAACCCGTCAATACCACTAGCACCTCGGTTACTAAAAACAGGGTATCCAAGAGGAAGTTGGGCAAACGCATCAATGAGACGAACAATCAGGCTGTTGCCGACAAATAACTGCCCATTCTCTGGCAACAACGCAGGCAAGCGTGCGGCAACCTGAGACTCACTAAAATGAGGGTGGATGCTCTCTGTCACACACGCCAGTGCATGTCGTGCTATATCATCCAGCCTCGCAGCCCACGGAGTGCAACGCTGGGTAGGATGCAAAGACAGCCACGTTTTAATCTCCGCAATTAAACGTCTACCGCGATGATGGGCTGGGTCTTGCCTACCCTGAGCAGGATCAACCAACCAGAACTCCTCTGGCTGACACGCAGCCTGCCACTGCAGCAGTCGTTTTCCTGTCAGGCTGGTACCAAATTGAATCACTAACTGAGCCTGTTCTAGGTAGCGCTGCGCGGCGGGAGCTGTTAGCCATAAATCTGCACAGGGTAGTGGTTGCCCCGTCTGAGAGAGTACATCACCTAGCAAAGGCCAGCCCAAACGGTTTGCCCACTCAGCAACGAGCATTCCCTCTTCGGCGCTCATCCTACCCGCCACCACGACACCGCGTTTTTGACGCCAGTGCAGCCAATCTTGCTCAGGTAGAACAGCGCGCTGAAGAGTGCTCTTCAGCCAAGGTTTGTCGCTCTGCCACCAATCGCCCAACGCGTCAGACCACTCTGTGAACGCCTTCTCATCACCGCCATATAAAGGCTCAGCAAAGGGGCAGTTAACATGCAAAGCACCAAACTCTAATTGGTCAACCGCGTTATCTAACGCGGAGGCGAGCCAAGCCGCCGGAATATCAGGGGTAGGACGAGGCAGATTAAGCGCTTGGGCAGGATGTGAAGAGAACATTCCTGTCTGACGAATCGCTTGATTCGCACCACAGTCGATAAGCTCCGGTGGGCGATCTGCTGTCAAGAGAATCAGCCGCTCCCCTGTTAGCCCCGCCTCTATCAAGGCTGGATAGAGATTTGCCACCGCAGTACCCGATGTCACAATCACCGCGACAGGCTCACCTGACGCTTTGGCTAGCCCGAGCGCCAAGTGCCCTAATCCACGCTCATCGAAATGGGTATGGCACACTAAACGCGGGTTCGCCGCGGCTTCTAGCGTGAGCGGCGTTGAACGAGAACCAGGAGCGATACAGATATGATGAACCCCGTGTCGGGTCAGCGATTCCAGTAATACACCAGCCCAGCGACGGTTAAAGATACTTATCGACATTTTTGACTCAATAGAACGACGTAAATTTTTGGATGGCTACTATTTGGTTTAGGGATGTAAAAAATACGAGATACATCTGAGTATAGGTCAGCCTATCCAAAGCAAGCCGTTAATTAGTTGATTTTTATTTAGAATCGAATTGGGAATATATATTGATTATACGCCAGCTATCCAAGACCACAATCACCCTACAGGTGTCACTGTTATTCAGATTCACCTTCCAGTAACGTTCTCAGCCCAGCCGCTTTATTCTCTATCTCCAACCACTCTTGATGTGGGTCAGACCCTGCGACAATACCGGCCCCTGCAAACAAATGTACCTGTTGACCTTCAACTAATGCCGAGCGCAACGCCACCGTGAATTCCGTCTGCAATAGAGAAAGGTATCCCGCAGACCCCGCATACCAACCACGGTGAAAAGGTTCATGGGACAAAATAAACTGCCGTGCAGGTTCGCGTGGCAATCCGGCAACCGCCGCCGTTGGCTGCAAGCGTTGCAGGCAATCTGCATCATCCGCCACATGAAGGTGAGAACGAATCACACGGCGCAGATGTTGTACTTTACGCAGGCGTAATATCTCCGCAGGCATCACATCGACACCCGTCACGGCCCCCTGTAAACGCTGGCAGATATCCTCGACCACCAACAGATTCTCATGCTGATTCTTATTATCCTGCATCAGCCAATCTGCCAGTTTCTGCGCCTTATCATCTAAGGGAGAGCTAGCAACCGTACCGGCCAATGCCTCAGTAGAAAGCAGTCGTTCGTTACGATGATAGAGTCTTTCAGGAGACGAACCGAGGAAAGCCTGTTCAGCGCTTAACGCCAGCATAAAATGGTAACAGTGGTGATTTACTGCTCGACTTGTTGCCATGAATGCACTTGCTGGTAGCGGCGATGCCAGAGATAAGGTGGTCTCACGAGCCATCACAACTTTATCAAACTGGCCCGATGAAATGGATGCCAACGCCTCTTCTAAGAGGCCACACCACTGTTCGTACTCAGGTAAGTGGCGAGCGCCTGTGACCGTCACTTGCAGCTTAGGCAGAGGGACTGAATTAACCAAGCGGTCCATCATCAGCTTGGCCTTTTCTGCATCCTGCTGAAGTGACGTGTCACTTGCTAATGTGAGCGTTACCGCTATTTCTTGCCCACGGCGCAACAGTTCTAAACGAGGCAAAAAGAGCAAACTGCGTTGCTCTTTACCCGCTATCTGTACGCAGTCAAACGCATTCATCCCCCAAATCCGAATCTCTCCCTGTCCCTGCTGGGAGAGATACTGGTGTGCCGACGATGCATCAGAAAACGTCAGGGCTGCACCACATACGGCAGCTTCTTCTTTACTATCACGGTGTTGCCAGTAAAACTGAGGATAGATAGGCTGAGCACTGAGCCATGTGAGCAAACCGCCTTCGGTTGCAAGTGCAGTTGACGCAGGAAGAGAGAGAGCAATACGCCGCATTCCCGCAGAATCAGGGAAGTCAGCATTTAAACGCTGCCGAAGCTCACGCAACAAACCTGCAAGTTGTTTCACCACGACCTCGTTGGAAAAGAATAACCGGGGAATTATACGAGTGTTAAACAATAAAAAAAGCCCAAACCTGAATCTTCACCCAGCCAAGCCACTTCTTCCGGCAGAAGGACAGATAAATACCGAGTTACTGCACACCGACAACCTACCGAATGAGGCCTATCATTTCATTAGGCCCTTTGATTAAAACTACTGATGAATGGCTTGGCAACAAACCCCGTCTAGACAACATGAACTCAGACAATAGCTTCCCGTTAAGCGTAACTCTCTCATTATATCCAAAAAACAAGGCAACTATTGCTACCCAAAAAGCAGTATTATAGAGTTGTATAATTAATCAACTGGGTTTGAAAGGTTTCCTCTATATGCCTCTGATCGCACTACTATATCTTGCTATTGCTATCTATTTTGCCGTTCATGCCGTCAAACAAGGCCGCGAGCTTTACTGGATTATCGTCCTATTTTCTTTCCCTTTTCTTGGAAGTCTGATCTATTTCTTAGCCGTCTGGTTGCCAGATTCACGCCATACACGTAACGCCATCTTTATTGAGAATAAAATCAAGAAAGTATTAAACCCAGAAAAAGAGTTAAGAGAAGCCAAACGTAATGTTGAGATATCACCAACCATTGATGCAAATCTGCGGTTAGCCAATGCCTTGGTAGCACAAGGTTATGATGAAGAGTCGCTGGCTTGTTATCGCCATGCCCTGACCGGCCCTTATGAAAACTCACCTGACATTCTTTTGTCATATGCACAGGCTCTATTTTCAACCCATAAATATGCAGAGTGTAAAGAGGCACTCGATAAGCTTCGTGCTGCTAATCCTGATTTTCAATCCCCACAGGGGCACCTGCTTTACGCGATGGTACTGAGCAAGTTAGGCCAGATAACCGAGGCTGACGAAGAGTTTCATGCCCTTTTACGCTACAACAATACCTTTGAATCTCGTGTGTTATTTGCAGAACATATGATGGAAAGAGGTAACTATGCTCAGGCCAAAGAGAATCTGGAATCTGTGTTGCAAGACATAAAACACATCCCTAAACATGCCAAGCAACATAATCGCCAATGGCGAATCAAAGCAGAAAACATGTTAGAGAAAATGAACACCCTAGCCGCTGCTGACTAGTGCACTGCTTTCTATGAATAAAAATGGGCTGACATCTTTTCTATGTTCGAAGCCCGTTTTATTTCACACCGTTTTAGCTCAACGATACTCGCTATTTCGCTTAATAAAGCGCATCTGTCCATCATCCTGAATACCCGCCTCCTGCCAGCCGAGGTACCGATAAAAGCCATTCGCACGAACTGTTACATCGCTGTCTGTTACAAGCCAAATCTCTGAG
The DNA here is from genome assembly GCA_000307305.1 of Enterobacteriaceae bacterium B14. GTDB lineage: Bacteria > Pseudomonadota > Gammaproteobacteria > Enterobacterales > Enterobacteriaceae > B14. Next base: position 316,544 of record DF158882.1, on the reverse strand, counting down.
CACCCCTGACTAAACAGCCACTGCTCTGCCTGATCCATCAAAGCGCGCCCTAGCCCTTGTCGTTCATAATCCGGCTGAACAAATAGAGCAAAAACGGTGGCATCAACCACATCTGCCATGACAAAAGCCACAACCTGCTGTTGATGTTCAACCACCCAGCCACGGCCTTCTCCCTTTAACATCTCAGGCAGAGTTTCTGGCGTAATACCAAGTTCGGCAAGCTCTGCCATCGACATTACGTTTTCACGTACACTCGTTCTTACTCTAAACAAAGCAGGAACATCTGCCGGTGTTGCGATGCGAATCGAGCTAAAAGTCGAAACCATAAGCGCCTCTCTTCTTAATTATTTATCCCGTTTGACAGCGCTGATATTAGACAACAATATAAGACCAATAACATTAGCCTTATAAAGGATAGTAAAAAACATGTTCGCGAAACGGATTAAACGCCTAACATCTTCTTTAGTAAGAGATATTCTTTCCGCCTCAAATCGCCCAGGAATGATCTCATTTGCTGGTGGACTTCCCGCTGAAGAGACGCTCTACCATCCTAAAGATGTTCAGCTCGAAACGCTAAACTGCTGGCAATATGGCCCAACAGAAGGCGAACCTGAATTAAGAGAGCTAATTGCCGCCCATGCTCAGAAAATGGGGATTAACTGTACCGCTAGCCAAGTTCTGGTTCTTTCTGGTTCTCAACAAGGCATCGATTTGGTTGCCAAGCTGTTTATTGAGGAAGATACTCCGGTTTTAGTGGAAGCACCGGCTTATCTTTCTGCACTGCAAGTGTTCAATCTGTTTGGTGCCAAGTTACAGCCTGTTACCGTCCATTCCGAGTCAGGCCCGAAATTGGATGAATTTGCTGATACGCTCGCTAAAAGCAGCTTCGGGTATTTAACCCCTACCTTCCAAAATCCATCAGGTTATTGCTACACGCCAGAGCAGCGTATTGAAATTGCTAAAATTGCTGATAAGTGCAACGTACCTTTGTTTGAAGACGATCCGTATCGTGAACTCTCTTTCGAACAAACAGCGCCACAACCGCTGGTTTCACATATTAAAAATGCACCATGGATTTATCAGGGTTCATTCTCTAAAACCCTCTCTCCTGGTTTACGTCTAGGCTATCTTATCGCTAGCCCTGAATTATTCGGGCCGCTGGTTCGTCTGAAACAAGGTGCTGACCTGCATAGCAATAGGCTAAGCCAGAAACTCGTCGCAAAAATGATGCTTAATGGCTTAGAAGAGCATATTGCCAGCGTTCTGCCTATCTACCGTGAACGCCGTGATGCCATGAGCCAATCCCTTGATAGGCATTTTTCTGGTTTAGCGACCTGGCAGATACCACAAGGTGGCCTGTTCTTTTGGCTAACGCTGAATAAGAAAATCGACACGAATGAGTTAATGCGTCAGGCATTGGACGTCGGTGTCGCCGTCATGCCGGGATATGCCTTTTATCATGGTGAAGAGACACAATCCCACCTGAGATTGAACTTTAGCCACTCCACACCGGAAGACATTGATATCGGTCTGGCTAAACTGGCCGCATTGCTGAAATAGTTTTAGCGCGTTATAGAATCACCTTTTGCATACTTCGGATCGTTTCGCCGAAGTATGCATAACTAATTCCCTCTCTCTGCTCCACGCTAGCCAATGCGCGTCATTAAAACCAATGTATCCACTATATTGGCATTTCCACTATGCATACTGAGTAATTTGCTAAAATTATAGGATGCGGTGAAAACAGCCATTTCAAGAACAGCGGTTTTACGCTGCCGTAACCAAGGCATTGGCGTTGCTGTTTTTCGCCGCATGACAAATAGCACAGTCTTGGTACTACACCATCCTGATAGGGGCTGTATGCTGACCGGTACAGATTCACCCAGCAAATTAATATGCGTGATGGTCGTACTAAAAACACCGCTCAACGATGATATGACGAGCAAGCACCTCGCCTGCACCGTCCGGTTCAGGGAACATTTGCTAAATAATAGGGGAAATTACCTGTGTCTATTAATCAACATGAACTGTTTAAGAATGGCTGGTACTGCGCAGGCCAATGGCGCACTACCGTAGAAACCTATTCTGTCTATAACCCTGCCAACGGTGAAAAAATTACAGATGTGGCTTATTGCGGAGAGAGTGAAACTCAGGCAGCAATCGATGCAGCCTCCTCCGCACTGCCGGAATGGCGCAAAACAACAGCTAAACAGAGAGCCGAAATATTACGCCGCTGGTATCAACTCATGCATGAGAACCAAGCGTTTCTCGCCGAGCTAATGACGGCAGAACAAGGGAAAATCTTGCCTGAAGCCAAAGGTGAGGTTGTCTATGCAGCCAGTTTTCTTGAGTGGTTTGGTGAAGAAGCTAAGCGAGCCTATGGCGAGATTATTCCGCCCACGAGTAACGGCAACCGCATTATGGCGTTCCGCGAGCCCGTTGGTGTTATCGCCGCCATTACACCATGGAACTTCCCCCTAGCCATGCTGACGCGTAAGCTCGGCCCAGCTCTCGCAGCAGGCTGTACCGCTGTCGTCAAACCCGCCAACGAAACACCTCTCAGTGCCTTTGCAGTCGTGGCACTGGCAGAAAAAGCGGGGGTACCTGCGGGGGTCATCAATATCGTCAGCGGCAACACGTCAGTGATTGGCGAAACAATCATGAAGAACCCAGTGATCAGGAAGATCTCTTTTACCGGATCAACCGATGTAGGTAAATTGCTGATGCGCCAAGCCGCCGATACGATGAAAAAAGTATCACTAGAACTAGGAGGGAATGCCCCCTTTATCGTGTTTGACGACGCCGATATGGACGCCGCGATTAAAAGTGCTATCGCCGCTAAGTTTCGTAACAGTGGGCAAACCTGCATCTGTGTGAATCGTTTCTACATTCAAGATGGCATTTACGATACGTTTGTCACTAAATTAACCGATGCAGTCAAGGCGCTGAAGGTCGCCCCAGGTATGGAGGCTAACGCCAACTTAGGGCCATTGATTAACGAGAAAGCCGTTGTCAAAGTAGAAGGTCATGTTAAAGATGCCCTAGCAAAAGGCGCTAAGTTGATGTGCGGTGGGGAAAGGCATTCACTGGGTGCCACTTTCTATCAACCCACCGTTTTAGCCAATGCAACCGAAGAGATGCTGATTGCTCAAGAAGAGACTTTCGGCCCAGTAGCCCCTTGTTTTCGTTTTAAAACAGAAGATGAAGCCATCCAACGTGCTAACGGCACACCGTTTGGGCTAGCGGCGTACTTCTACACTCAGGATATTTCCCGCGTCTTCCGTGTCAGTGCGGCACTAGAGAGCGGTATGGTTGGTATTAATGAAGGGGCTATCTCTACAGAAGTTGCTCCCTTCGGCGGCGTAAAAGAGTCAGGGCTAGGACGTGAAGGTTCGTTTATCGGGTTAGAAGAGTATATGGAGATCAAGTACGTTAACTTGGGTAATCTGAAGTAGTGTTCTGTTCCCGCTGCCTTATTGTGGGGTGGCGGGGATAGTCTGATATCTGGACTGCACTATGTATCAGCCCTATTGAATAATAGCCCGTTTGAATATCTTTTCCATACTGCTGTAGTCTACATTGACACCATCAATATTGGCTTTCATCCATTCAACCGCATCTATTCCTTCCCAATCATATATCTCAGAAAATAATAGTATGTGTAACTTCTGGAGATAACTCAGGTCGTATGGGGGGATTGATAGTTAATCAGACTAATTGTAAAAGATGTGATTTCCCTTTCTGCATCCTCCAATGCATCCATGCTTTTAATATTTAACTTATTTTTAAAATAGACGTGTTTGGATAACAATAGTGATCATTAAGAAAATCATACTTATCCATCGCTTCACGACCTTTTATGCTTGGCCAATATGTTTGCCAAAGAGTTATTATCTCTGGGAGATGATTCGATAATAATTCCTTCCAATCTAGAGCTATTCTTGAATTTTTTATTTTAGTTTCTTCAAAACGTCTATAAGCATTGAAGGCTCAATGCTCATTTTTGATGCCTATCCTCAGGGTAATTTATAACTTCTTACTATAGTCTTTTTGCCCATTTTAGTCATGGCGCATCTATCGGCTAGGCCACTCACGCTCCTAAACTTAGCGCATAAAACAACAGAGCCAACCTTCGGGTTGGCTCTGTTTATTGCACGTTTATTTCGATTCGATTAGATCAACGGAATGGCTGTTCTTGCTGAATCAATAAACGGTTGAGCTTTGGCCACAATATCGATAAGTGGTTGTGGGTAAATACCCAGTGCAACAACCAGTATTGCGGAGATTAAGACCACGATACCGCCAGCAGTGAATGCCCAGTTATGCGGCGTATCACGCTGTAGCGTGTGTGGTGGGCTTAAATAGAGGCTCACGGTAGTTCTTAAGTAGTAATACAGGCCGATTGCACTACCCAGAATAACTGCGCCCGTTAACCACCACAGCTCTGCGCCAACACCCACCGCCAATACGTAGAACTTACCGATAAAGCCTAGTGTCATTGGGATGCCCGCTAGAGAGAGCATCATCACTGTCATCACCGCAGAGAGTACTGGCTTATGCCAGAACAACCCACGATAGGAGAACAGAGAGTCTGCATCCGGCCCACGGTATGGGCTAGACATCAGGCTAACCACGCCAAAGGCGCCGAGGCTGCTAAACAGGTAACCGACCAGATAGACGCCCACAGCGGTGATTGGTAGCTCACGAGACTGAACTGCAATCAATGCAACCAGCAGATAACCCAAATGTGCAATAGAGGAGTAACCCAACAGTCGTTTGATATTGTTCTGGCCCAGAGCCAGCAAGTTACCAAACAGAATCGATGCTACAGCGATAATAGACAGAACTAAACGTACGGGTTCACTGTCTGCCACTGGGGCGTAAAGGAACAGACGCATTAGCACGCCGAAGATCGCTATCTTGCTAGCGGTTGCCAGAAAGGTCGAAACAGGAGCCGGTGCACCTTGGTATACATCCGGTGTCCAGAGCTGGAACGGAACCAGAGAGAGTTTGAAACCGAAACCGACTAGCATCATACCCATGCCAATTAATAGCAGAGGACGATGTAAATCAGCTGTCGCGATATTACTCCCCAGAGCAGCAAAGCTTAAGCTACCTGATTCCGCATACAGTAACGCCATACCAAACAGCAGGAAGGACGATGCCGCCGCAGACAGGATCGTATACTTGATGCTCGCTTCCAAAGAACGCTTCTGACGATAGGCATAGCCGACCAAGCCAAATAGAGGCAGCGATATCAGTTCGATCCCGATAAACAGCGATGCTAAATGGTTAGCACTCGCCAGCAGGATGCCGCCCAGTGCCGCCAGCAGGATCAGCAAATAAAACTCATCTTTATTATCAGGGTAGTTCTCTAGCCACGAGTAAGCGAACGTGCAACTTGCAAGGCTCGCCACCAGTACTAACCCAGAATAAAACACGGAGAAACCATCTACGATCAGCAGTGGCGTTACCGATAAAGGTACCGTCTGCCATACCCAGTACAGGGAGATTAACGCAAGGTTAAGCCCAATCACTGAGATAGTTGCAGTCATAAAATGGTCGCGTCGCCACGCAACGCTCAGCATCACCACTACTACCGTCAATCCGACGATAAGCAGCGGTAGCAGTGCGATTAGATCTTGAGGTGTGATAGTCGTCATGGCGATTTACAACCCTGTAGTCGTAGTTGTTGGTATAGCCGCAGCACTGAACCAATCTTGAATGTTGCTCATCGCAGCATACGAGGTGTTCAGAATCGGCTGAGGATAAACACCCAGCAGCACCAGCAGTACAACCAATAACAGAATAATGAACAGCTCACGGTAAGTCATACCCGGCAAGGCTTGTTCAGACTTAGGCTTACCGTAATAGGCACGTTGCATCAGGATCAGAGAGTAGACCGATGCGAAAACCAAACCGAAGGTGGCAATGATTGTGATTGTTGGCACCACAGAGAAGCTACCAAACAGAATCATAAATTCACCCACGAAGTTACCCGTGCCCGGCATACCCAATGTTGCTACCGCGAAGAACAGCGACAGCGCAGGAATAAACTTGATCCGTCCCCATAATCCGCCCATCTGGCGCATATCACGCGTATGCAGGCGCTCGTAAAGCTGACCACAGATGATAAACATCCCTGCCGCAGACAAACCGTGCGCAATCATCTGAATCACTGCACCCTGATACGCCAGTTGGCTACCAGAGTAGATGGCGATCATCACGAAGCCCATGTGCGAAACGCTGGTATACGCGATAAGACGCTTGATATCCGTCTGCGAGAATGCCATCCAAGCACCATAAAAGATGCCAATGATACCGAGCCACATCGCGATAGGTGCGAACTCGTGAGACGCATTCGGGAACAGTGGTAGACAGAAACGCAACATACCGTATGCAGCGGTTTTTAATAGGATACCAGCCAAGTCGACAGAACCCGCCGTCGGTGCTTGGCTATGTGCATCTGGTAACCAACCGTGTAGCGGAACCACTGGCATTTTTACAGCAAAGGCAATAAAGAAGCCTAGCATCAGCAGATATTCAGTGGTCGGTGCCAGTTTCAGCGCAAGCAGCGTCGCGTAGTCGAAGCTCCACTTTCCTGTCGCCTGGAAGTTAACAAACGCCAGAGACAGAATCGCAATCAGCATGATCAGGCCGCTGGCTTGCGTATAGATGAAGAATTTGGTCGCTGCAGAGATCCGTGTCTTACCGTCAGAGCCTTTATGCCCCCACAGTGCGATCAGGAAGTACATAGGAACCAGCATCATCTCCCAAAAGAAGAAGAAGAGGAACAGGTCCATAGCAAGGAAGACGCCAATAACGCCGCCCAAAATCCACAGTAGGTTCAGATGGAAGAAACCCAGATAACGCTGGATTTCATTCCACGAACAGAGGATTGCCAGCACACCCAGCAAACCCGTCAGAACCACCATCAGCAGTGACAAACCATCCATCGCTAAATGGAAGGAGATGCCTAATGCTGGGATCCAATCAATCTTGAACTCTTCTTGCCACTGCGGCAAACCAACAGGTTGAACCAGACCATAATTCCCCACTGCCCATAGGTACAGAGAGATAGCCAGCGTTGCCACCATCGAAAGAAGTGCAATCAAGCGCGGTACTTTGGTACCAAATCGTTCGCACTGCCAAGAGAGCAGCCCGCCGATAAAGGGTATAAGAATTAGCCAAACTAATAACATGGCACAAAAGTCCCTTAATTAAACCAGTAACAGCAGCGCCAGTACAACGACTGCACCCAAACTCATTGAAGCGACATACCAACGTAACTGACCATTCTCACTCACGGCTAAGCCGATATTGCTCCAACGGGCTAGCACTGCCGGAATACTCATCAATGCGTCTAACGGATCGCGGCGTAGTAGTGCTGCGATTGCCAGATAAGGTCTGACAAAAACCTTGTCGTAGATCCAATCGAATCCCCATGCGTGGAACCACCACGTTGAGAGGAAACGACCCGGTGCGCTTTTTGCCACGCTATTAACCAAGCCACGTTTGCCGAGATAAAGCACCGCCGCCAACAGAATACCCACGACCGCAACAACCCCAGAGATAATCTCTAACGTATGTTTCGCGCTCTCATCCCCTTCAGGCATCACAGGTAGAACACCTGCTAGTGGAGGAACGATCAGTGCACCAATGAACGTAGAGAGGATCATCAGTACAATCAGTGGCAGATGATGAGTAATGCCTTTCGGCGTATGTGCTTTGGTTTTCTCTTCGCCGTGGAAGGCGATGAAGATCATACGGAAGGTATAAAGCGAAGTCAGGAATGCCCCAGCTAAGCCCGCTATCATCAAGTTGTTATGGCCAGATGCCATCGCACCCCACAAAATGGCATCTTTACTGAAGAAGCCCGCCGTTATCAACGGAAGCGCTGACAGAGCAGCACCGCCGACGAGGAAGCAAGCGTAGGTCAGCGGCATGGTTTTACGCAGCCCGCCCATCTTGAAGATGTTCTGCTCATGATGGCAAGCCAGAATAACCGAGCCAGAGGCTAAGAACAGTAGTGCTTTAAAGAAGGCGTGGGTCATTAAATGGAAAATAGCCGCATCCCATGCCTGAACACCCAGAGCCAAGAACATATAACCGATCTGGCTCATCGTTGAGTAAGCAAGAACGCGTTTGATGTCCGTCTGAACCAGTGCAGCAAAACCTGCCAGAACCAGTGTGACTGCCCCTACGATACCTACCAGATTTAAAATATCTGGTGCCATCAGGAACAGGCCATGAGTCCGCGCGATTAAGTAAACACCTGCCGTTACCATGGTTGCCGCATGGATCAATGCGGATACTGGCGTTGGGCCAGCCATCGCATCTGCCAGCCACGTTTGCAGCGGTAACTGTGCTGATTTACCGACAGCCCCACCTAACAACATCAGCGTAGCCCACGTGATGGCTGGGGAACCCACTTCTAACTGCTGTGGTGCCAGAACCATCAGCTCACGGATATTCAGCGTGCCGAGTTCGTTGTACAGGATGAAGAGGCCAATCGCTAAAAAGACGTCGCCTACACGCGTCACAATGAACGCTTTCATTGCCGCTGCGCCATTCTTAGGATCGGTGTAGTAGAAGCCGATCAATAGGTAGCTGCAAAGCCCTACCCCTTCCCAACCGAGATACAACAGCATCAAGTTGTCTGCCAGAACAAGAACAACCATGCTGGCAATAAAGAGGTTGGTATAAGCGAAGAAGCGTGAATAACCCTCTTCGCCACGCATGTACCATGAAGCGAACATGTGGATAAAGAAGCCAACACCTGTCACGACAGAGAGCATAGTCAGCGATAAACCATCCAGCGTCAGCGTCATGCTGATATCAAAGTTATCGACTGACATCCAGTTCCATAGTGTCTGGTTAAAAACCACCACACCTTGTGGATCTAATGCTTTTTGGCTAAAGAAATCAAAAGCTACCCAGACTGTGACAAGTGCAGCAAGGCCGATAGAGCCTACACCCACTGTCGCTGACGTGTTTTCTGACCAGCGGCCGCGGGAAAATGCCAGCAGCAAGAATCCCAGCAGTGGTAGCAGAACGGTTAAGAATAATAGGTTCATCCGCGCATCTCACTGACAGTATCAATATTCAGGGTATGACGACGGCGATACAGTTGTAGAAGCAGTGCCAGACCAATACTGGCCTCCGCTGCCGCCAAACTGATAGCCAGAATATACATCACCTGCCCGTCTGGCTGGGCCCAATAGCTGCCCGCCACCACAAACGCCAACGCTGCGGCGTTGATCATAATTTCTAGGCTTATCAGCATAAACAGCAAGTTGCGTCTAATCAGCAACCCAGTCAGTCCCAGAACAAATAAGATAGCCGCCAGAATGAGACCATGTTGAAGTGGTATCATGCGTTATCCTCCACTTTTTTCTTTGGAGCATCACTGCTCAGAAGATCGCCCGGCTTGTGTTCACGCCCAAGGTGGAAGGCAACAACCAAGCCCGCCAACAGCAACATAGATGCCAGCTCAACCGCCAGAACGTAAGGGCCAAACAGGCTGATCCCCACTTCTTTCGCGCTAATCACTGTTCCGCTGATGCCTTCATGGGTCACACTGCGGATAGCAACGATCACCACAACCAGCAGTATCAGTGACAGAAGAGAAGGCCCGATCCAGACTGTTGGTTTTAACCATTCACGCTCTTGCTGCTGTACGGTGTGGTCGAGGTTTAACATCATCACCACGAACACAAACAGCACCATGATGGCTCCGGCATAAACGATGATTTCTAACGCCGCGGCAAAATAAGCGCCGAGCGAGAAGAAGACCGCTGAAATCGCCAGTAGCGAAACAATCAGATACAGCAAAGCATGAACCGGATTGGTATGGGTTATTACCCGCAGAGTCGCCACTATGGCCACCAGCGCGGCAATATAAAATGCAAATTCCATGCTTGGCTCCTTAGGGTAATAGACCTTTAACGTCTATAGGTTTGGCTTCATTTTCCGCTTCGCCCTTCGCCTTACCGGCAACAGACATCCCGGACATCCGGTAGAAATTGTATTCAGGGTATTTGCCCGGCCCAGAGATCAATAAATTCTCTTTCTCATACACCAAGTCTTGGCGTTTAAACTCACCCATCTCAAAATCTGGGGTAAGCTGAATCGCCGTTGTCGGACACGCTTCTTCGCACAAGCCACAGAAGATGCAGCGCGAGAAGTTGATGCGGAAAAACTCTGGATACCAGCGGCCATCTTCTTTCTCTGCTTTTTGCAGTGAGATACAGCCCACAGGGCAGGCAACCGCACAAAGGTTACAGGCAACACAGCGTTCTTCACCGTCAGGATCGCGGGTTAGCACGATACGGCCACGGTAACGAGGCGGTAAATATACAGGTTCTTCCGGGTACATCATCGTGTCACGCTTATGGAACGCGTGGCAGAAGATCATCCACAAGCTACGAACTTGGGTGCCGAAACCAACCGCTAACTCTTTAAATGTCATGGTTACATCACCCCTAATTAAGCGTTGTACAGCATGACGGCCGCTGTCACCAAAAGGTTCAGCAGAGTCAGAGGCAGACACACTTTCCAACCAAAGGCCATCACTTGGTCATAACGCGGACGCGGCAGTGAGGCACGAATCAGAATAAACATCATCATGAAGAAGGCTGTTTTCAGCGCAAACCAGATGAAGCCCGGTAGAAGAGGCCCTTGCCAACCGCCGAAGAACAGCGTCACGATCAAAGCCGATACCGTTACGATGCCAATATATTCACCCACAAAGAACAAACCGAATTTCATACCGGAATATTCGATGTGGTAACCATCAGCAAGCTCTTGTTCTGATTCTGGTTGGTCAAAAGGATGACGGTGACATACCGCAACACCTGCTATCGCAAATGTCAGGAAGCCAAAGAACTGAGGTACGATAAACCACACGTGCTCCTGTGCTCTGACGATGTCCATCATGTTAAATGACCCTGTCTGAGCAACAACGCCCATAACAGACAAGCCGAGGAAAACTTCATAGCTCAATGTCTGAGCAGCAGCACGCATCGCACCGAGCAGCGAGTATTTGTTGTTACTCGACCAGCCAGCAAATAACACCGCATACACGGCAAGGCCAGCCAGAGCAAGGAACAACAGAATACCGATGTTCAGGTCGGCCACCATCCACGTTTCACTCACGGGAACAATAGCAAACGCTAGCAGCAGTGAGGAGAAGGCGATAATCGGTGCCAGAGTGAAGATCACTCGGTCACTGAATGGTGGTACCCAGTCCTCTTTAAAGAACATTTTGATCATGTCCGCAACCAGTTGTAGGGAACCAAAGTACCCTACCCTGTTTGGACCATAGCGATCTTGGAACAGTGCCAGTAAACGGCGCTCGCCGAAGCTCATTAATGCACCACAGCTCACCACCACCAATAAGATGACGATAGCTTTCAGTACAGAGATGAGGATCTCAGCAAGCTCTGGAGATAACCAACTCATAGTGCGGCCTCCCTCAGATTGGTGACGGTTTCACCCACCAGTGCAGGGGAGATATTCGGCAACCCTAATGGCAAACCAAGTTGACCTGCAACCAGTGTTTCACTGAGACGAACCGGTAAACGCAGTGTCTGACCCGCACAGGTAAACTCTAGCGTAGCACCCGCATTGACACCCAAATCGGCAGCGTCTTGTGGGTTCAGCATGAGATAAGCCTGTGGCATACGCTCTTGAATCACTTCTGAGCGTTGTGACATCTCATCACTACCGAACAAATGATAATAAGGTGCGATAGTCCAACTGCCTTGGACACCCTTGAACGGTGTAGGAATTGCATCAAAGTAAGCCAATTCACCTTCGCTTTCGATCAAACGAATGCCAGGATCGCCTGCGCGCAGGTTACCGCCCACTTCAGACTGGAATTTGTTCCATGCCTGCGGTGAGTTCCAACCTGGAGCCCATGCGAAAGGAATTTGCTGACGGTCGGCGATGGGGCTGTTGTTCCCTTCCATTGAGAAGGTAAACGCTGTGTCTTTATCCTGCGGCTGACGAGGCTCATGCACGCTGATATTGGCACGCATTGAAGTGCGGCCACTGTAGCGGTGCGGTGAACGTGCCAGCTTCTGCCCACGAATACGGAATGTCGCATCCGGTGCCGCTTCAACGATACCCGTTAACTGAGGCAACGCTTTAACACAGGCTTCGATAACGTGGTCTAACTGAGTCCAGTCAACATGACGGCTGGTGTAAGTGGTGTGCAGCGAGTGCAACCAGCGCCAGCTCTCTAGCATGATGGCGTTCTTACCGCTCTCTTTATCGTCATAGTAAGCTGGGTCATAAACTTGGAAGAAGCGCTGTGCGCGGCCTTCTTGGTTGACCAACGTACCATCACTTTCGGCAAAGCTAGCCGCAGAAAGCACCAGTTGTGCCTTATCCATCACTGCCGTGTGCTGATGATCAACCACAATGATGTGCTGTGCTTTTGCTAATGCAGCATCAACGCAAGCAGCAGGAGCATGGCGGTAGAGATCGTTCTCCATGATCACCAGTGTGTCAGCGTCGCCATTTTCAATCTGGACGAGCGCATCGTCCATTGAGCCACCGCCAATCATCGCCACACCGAAGCTGTTTGCTTCAGCACCAACAAAAGAGATCCCAACATCTAAGCCGCGCTGTTTCAGTGCTTTGGCAACGTTAGCTGCCGCCTGAATCACAGACTCACTGCCCGCGTTGCTGCCGCTGATAATCAGTGGCTTTTTCGCATCACCCAATGCTTGAGCGATAATGGCAACTTTCTTATTCAGCTCTGTGCTGAGATCGCTAACGGCTGGTGCGCTGTTATCCAGAGCATGTGCAATAGCAAAGCCCAGACGTGCTTGATCGTCTACCGGTGCTTTGTAGTTCCACGCAGCAATATCATCTAAGCGCGTATTGTCGACGTTCGTTACAAACAGAGGGTGCTTCGCGTGTTGCCCGATGTTTTGAATCGCCGCAATCTGCCAATCAGCGACTTTCTGAGCTTCAGCCATTTCACGCGCTTTGCCCTTCACTGCCTGGCGAACTGACAGCGCAATGCGAGCGCCAGTCTGGGTAATATCTTCCCCCAGCACCAGAACAGCATCGTATTGCTCCATCTCACGGAGAGACGGTGTGCGAATACCGCTTTCACGCAGCACTTTCAGCATCAGTTGTAAGCGCTTTAATTCGCCTGCTTCGATGCCGCAGAAATAGTTCTCAGCCCCAACCAGCTCACGCAGAGCAAAGTTGCTCTCAAGGCTGGCGCGTGGGGAACCGATACCGATGGTTTTCTTCGCCTGACGCAGAATATCTGCTGCCCCCTGCATCGCCTGTTCAGCGTTCAGGTTGATCCACGTGTCACCGCGCAGTTGGCGTGGCTGACGAGGTCTGTCTTTCAGGTTGACGTAGCCGTAACCAAAGCGACCACGGTCGCACAGGAAGTAGTGGTTAACGGTACCGTTATAGCGGTTTTCGATACGACGAAGTTCACCGTAGCGCTCACCAGGGCTAGTGTTACAGCCGACGCTGCACTGCTGGCAGATGCTTGGTGCAAACTGCATATCCCATTTACGGTTATAGCGCTCGGAGTGCGTCTTGTCGGTGAATACGCCCGTTGGGCAAACTTCGACCAAGTTACCGGAGAACTCGCTTTCTAGCGTGCCCTCTTCTGGACGACCGAAGTAGACGTTATCGTGCGCGCCGTATACGCCAAGATCGGTGCCATCCGCATAATCTTTGTAGTAGCGAACGCAGCGATAACAGGCGATACAGCGGTTCATCTCATGGGAGATGAAAGGGCCGAGATCCTGATTATTGTGTGTGCGCTTACTGAAGCGGTATTTACGGAAGCTGTGTCCGGTCATCACCGTCATATCTTGAAGATGGCAGTTTCCACCCTCTTCACAAACGGGGCAGTCGTGCGGGTGGTTGGTCATCAACCACTCAACCACGCCTTCGCGGAACTGTTTCGCTTCTTCATCTTCAATCGAGATGTACGTCCCTTCACTTGCCGGGGTCATACAGGACATTACCAGTCGGCCGCGTTTATCGTCCGCATTCTGGTATTGCTTTACCGCGCATTGGCGGCAAGCGCCAACGCTTCCCAGCGCCGGGTGCCAGCAAAAATAAGGAATATCGAGTCCGAGAGAGAGGCAGGCTTGTAGCAGGTTCTCTGTCCCGTTAACTTCGTATTCTTTGCCGTCTACATGAATCGTAGCCATAGTCAGCATGCTTCCACGTGGCCCGCTAACAGCGGGCGTTAATCAAAATTGCTTACGCGCATTGGATGAAAATTCAGCCTAACGCAACCCATTTCAGGTGCTCGTTGGCAGCAAGCCAAGTTATTCGCAGCTCGCCTGAGTTATTGTTACCAACGCTCTTTCAGTAAGTTCGGCTGAATACCGGCTATCGCTTTCGCGTTGCCGTAATGCTGCGTGGCGATACCCGCTTCAAACTCTTCGCGGAAATATTTAATCGCACTCTGTAGAGGCTCTACGGCCCCTGGCGCATGTGCACAAAACGTTTTGCCCGGCCCTAAGAAGCGACAGAGTTGTTCTAACGTTTCTATATCGCCCGGTTGCCCTTCTCCACGTTCTAATGCGCGAAGAATTTTTACGCTCCACGGCAAACCATCGCGGCACGGTGTACACCATCCACAGGATTCGCGGGCAAAGAACTCTTCGAGATTACGAGTAAGGGAAACCATGTTGATTTGGTCGTCAACGGCCATCGCTAGCGCGGTGCCTAAACGGCTGCCTGCTTTACCGATGCTTTCAAAGTCCATAGGCAGATCAAGATGTTCGTCTAGCAGGAAGTCTGTACCTGCGCCGCCCGGCTGCCATGCTTTGAATTTCAGGCCGTCTTGCATACCGCCAGCATAGTCTTCCAGAATTTCACGCGCAGTGGTGCCAAAAGGCAGTTCCCACAGGCCTGGGTTTTTCACCCGACCAGAGAAGCCCATCAGCTTAGTTCCTGCATCGTTACTCTTGCCTGCGGATAACCCTTTGTACCAGTCACCGCCGTGCTCAATAATGCACGGGACGTTGCACAACGTTTCGACGTTGTTAACGCAGGTAGGCTTGCCCCATGCACCGGCGGTAGCAGGGAATGGCGGCTTAGAGCGAGGATTCGCACGGCGGCCTTCCAGTGAGTTGATAAGTGCAGTTTCTTCACCGCAGATATAACGCCCAGCCCCTGTGTGCACCATCAGCTCGAAATCAAAACCAGTGCCGAGAATATTTTTACCCAGCAGACCCGCCTGTTTAGCTTCTTCTATCGCACGACGCAGATGTACCGCCGCCTCGATATACTCACCACGCAGGAAGATGTAGCCACGGTATGCTTTAAGCGCAAAAGCACCGATGAGCATCCCTTCGATCAGCAGATGAGGCAATTGCTCCATCAGCAGACGATCTTTATAAGTACCCGGCTCCATTTCATCTGCGTTGCAGAGAATATAGCGGATATTCATGCTTTCATCTTTCGGCATTAGGCTCCACTTCAACCCTGTGGAGAAGCCCGCACCGCCACGCCCTTTTAGGCCGGCATCTTTCACCTGATTCACGATTTCGTCAGGTGACATGCCTTTCAATGCTTTTACCGCTGCGGCGTAACCGTTTTTGCTTCGATATTCATCCAGCCAAACCGGTTGCTTATCTTCGCGAAGACGCCATGTCAGCGGATGCTGTTCAGCAGTCAAGATTCTATTCATTGATACTGCTCCAGAAGTCCCTCGATATCGTCCGGCTTCAGATGACTATGCGTATCTTCGTCAATCATCATCGTTGGCCCCTTATCGCAGTTGCCTAAACAGCACACAGGTAGCAGTGTGAAGCGTCCGTCAAAGGTGGTCTGCCCCGGCTTAATGCTGAGTTTTTTCTCTAGCGCAGATTGAATGCCCTGAAAACCCGTAATGTGGCAGACAACACTGTCACAGTAACGGATAACGTGGCGACCCACAGGCTGGCGGAAAATCTGGCTATAGAATGTAGCAACGCCTTCTACGTCACTGGCAGGGATCCCAAGAACATCCGCAATCGCATAGATTGCACCGTCTGGCACCCAACCGTGATTTTTCTGTACAAGCTTTAACGCTTCAATCGACGCCGCACGGGGATCTTCATAGTGGTGCATTTCATGTTCGATAGCGTCACGCTCTTCTGCGCTTAACATGAAAACGTCTTTTTCTTTTTTCGAGTCGGTCATAGTTAGCGATCCACGTCTGACATAACAAAATCGATACTGCCAAGATAGACAATCAAGTCAGACACCAAGCTGCCGCGAATAACGGCTGGGATCTGCTGTAAGTGCGCGTAACTTGGCGTACGTACCCGGGTGCGATAGCTCATGGTGCTACCATCGCTAGTCAGGTAGTAACTATTGATACCCTTGGTGGCTTCCACCATCTGGAAAGATTCATTGGCAGGCATGACTGGCCCCCAAGAGACTTGCAAGAAGTGGGTGATCAGTGTTTCGATGTGCTGCAACGTGCGCTCTTTTGGTGGCGGCGTTGTCAGTGGATGATCGGCCTTAAATGGACCTTCAGGCATATTTTTCAGGCATTGCTCAAGAATGCGTAGGCTCTGGCGTAACTCTTCAACCTTAAGCATCACGCGATCATAGCAGTCGCCGTTATGGGAAACAGGAACTTCAAAATCGAAGTTTTCATAGCCGGAATAAGGACGCCATTTACGCACGTCAAACTCAATACCAGTGGCACGTAAGCCCGCACCTGTTACACCCCATGCCAAAGCTTCGTCAGCAGTGTAAGACGCAACACCAACAGAACGCCCTTTTAGGATGCTGTTATGCAGTGCGGCTTTTACATAGGAGTCGAGACGCTTTGGCATCCAGTCTAGGAAGTCTTTTAGCAGACGATCCCAACCTCTCGGCAGATCATGTGCTACACCGCCAATACGGAACCATGCTGGGTGCATACGGAAACCAGTAATCGCTTCGATAATATCGTAGATTTTCTGGCGATCGGTAAACGCAAAGAAAACCGGCGTCATCGCACCACAGTCTTGAATAAAGGTACTGATATAGAGCAAGTGGCTGTTAATACGGAACAGCTCAGAGAGCATGACACGAATGGTTTTGACACGATCGGGAACATCGATGCCCGCCAGTTTTTCAACGGCCAAGACATAAGGCATTTCGTTAACGCAGCCGCCCAGATACTCGATACGGTCAGTGTACGGAATATAGCTGTGCCATGACTGGCGCTCGCCCATTTTCTCCGCACCACGGTGGTGGTAACCGATATCAGGGACGCAGTCGACAATCTCTTCGCCATCAAGCTGTAAAACAATGCGGAAGGCACCGTGAGAAGAGGGATGGTTCGGGCCAAGGTTGAGGAACATGAAGTCCTCATTGGTTGTGCCACGCTTCATGCCCCAATCTTCAGGTTTGAAGGTGAGGGATTCCATCTCCAAATCCTGCTTCTGCTTGGTCAGCTCAAAGGGATCAAATTCGGTCGCACGCGCAGGGTAATCTTTGCGCAGTGGGTGGCCTTCCCAAGATTCAGGCATCATGATGCGTTTCAGATGCGGATGACCATCAACGGTGATACCAAACATTTCCCACGTTTCACGCTCATACCAGTTGGCATTAGGGAAAATACGGGTCACTGTTGGGACGTGAAGATCTTTCTCTGAAAGCGCAACCTTCAACATAATGTCTCGGTTACGTTCAATCGAAATGAGATGGTAAAAAACAGAGAAATCAGCCGCAGGTAACCCATGGCGATGCGTTCTTAAACGCTCATCAAAGCCATGTAGATCAAACAACATGACATAAGGTTTTGGCTGCTTTCTTAAAAAGCTCATTACTTCCAATAATTGTTCACGCTTGACCCACACCACAGGCATACCGGTGCGTGTTGCCTGAACCGTAAAGGCATCTGGCCCAAAACGATTCTGCAATTCGCCAACAACGGGATCATCAAGATGCTCCCGTGTTTCCCAGCCCGGCTGAACTAAGTCTTGCGTCATCGGATCTGTCATAATTATTTTCGCCGCAAAGTATCTTAAATATCGAATCCGTCAATTTCAGGCTAGCTAGAGTGTTAACACACGTTTTAAATCTGCGTTCAACCTGTGTTGTTAACTTCGCTGGCTGCTTCCGACTTGATCGTTTTGCCTTAAATTTCGTCCGGCGTACGCAGGTTAGTGACTGCAATACGTTCAGCCTGCTTACGCTCGCGTTCAGGCTGCATGTTGGCACGGTAAACACCTTGATCGCCAACAACCCAGGAGAGTGGACGGCGCTCTTTGCCAATAGATTCTTGTAACAGAAGCAGCGCCTGCATATAGGCCTCAGGGCGCGGTGGGCAACCAGGAATATAAACATCAACTGGTAAAAATTTGTCGACACCTTGAACAACAGAATAGATGTCATACATACCACCGGAGTTGGCACAGGCTCCCATAGAGATAACCCATTTCGGCTCTAGCATTTGATCGTACAAACGCTGAATGACAGGTGCCATTTTTGTAAAACAGGTTCCTGCAACGACCATGAAGTCAGCCTGACGCGGAGAGGCGCGGAGCACTTCGGCCCCAAAACGCGCTACGTCATGCACAGCAGTAAACGATGTCACCATCTCTACATAGCAGCAAGAAAGGCCAAAGTTATATGGCCACAGAGAATTTTTGCGCCCCCAATTCACCATGTCGTGCATAGCATGTTCGAGTTTCCCCATATACACACTGCGGTGCACTTCTTGTTCTAGGGGATCGCTGACGGTCTCCTGCTTTTGCAGAGGATAACGATCGTTTTCACCGTTAGGCTCTATGCGGGTGAGCGTATAGTCCATGAGTTTGCCTCGCTGTTACTGCGGATGACTATTGATATTGGTAATTGCATCGGGTTGATGTACTCGCCGTTTAGAACGGGTTGGCGTCCAATCAAGCGCGCCAATTCTCACCAAGTACAGTAGGCCAACTAACAACACAAAAATGAAGATTGCGGCTTCGATAAAGCCAACCCATCCGCTTTCAACAATCGAAACGGACCAGGCATAGAGGAAGAGTGCTTCCACGTCGAAGATAACAAAGAACATTGCAACCAGATAAAACTTCGCGGACAAACGCAAACGCGCTGAACCAACAGAAGCAATCCCTGATTCATATGGCGTATTCTTGAAACGGGCACGGGCACGGCCACCAAGAAAATAGGCAGCAACAAGCATGAATGAACATAGCCCGATAGCAACGACAAGAAATACGGCAAAAGCCCAGTTATGGGCGAGAACTTCAGTAGTGGTGGTTGTTGGCATAATCTTTTTACTTACTCATTAAAAGTGGTAACTCGACATTGCTCTAAAATGGCTTTTGTGACACCACATCGACTAATGGAAGGAAAAATCACAGACATCAATACTGGGCAAAATGCGTTGAAACACTGCCTTATCATCCCGTCTCGTTACCGCTAGAGACAACTCAAGACGACTCAGTGAACGTTGTTATGCCGCTTACCCCGTATTTTAGTGTGTGTTTTTACCCTTTAATATAACCTTTTGTCAACACTCACAAAGTAACCACATATTTGTTTACATTAGTACTTAAAAATAAACATTATTTTTACAACACATCTTAATTCGCCTTTACGGCTGATTTGGGACGACCAATACATCGGAAAAAACGAAATATAACATCGGTTATACCACGCTATTGTGGCAGGAATTGAGTGATTTGCCACTTACCATCTAGGAGTATTTAGCACTATGAAATAGAAAAAAATGGATTCAACCCATTAATCAGCATAATACGCCAGTTAATATGGGTATTTTGAGAAAATATTTCGATACCCTGCATTTTTGCAGCAAAATTTATGGGTCACAGGGAGATAAATCTTATGCCGCCAATACATTAAACAGCATGCATTGATCAAAAATATCTTCAATTATTCCTTCAATTCAGGCTTGCTGAAAGGTGACACTGCATCGTCGATTCGATTTATCCGTATATTTTAATCAATGAATACGACGTTTGTCCCATCGAACATGAACTCAAAGAAATTGGAGAGAGATCACAAATCGAGCCTATGTTATCAATATCTCGATCTAAATACTAAAAATGGATGTGAAGGACGAGGCCCTTTTTCTGATAAATACAGCATAAAAAAAGACCCTGATGACCGTTATCAATAATCTGTTTTATCTGACGCTAAACCTAGCTTCATCTACTCTTATATTCTCAAAATAGATGAAGCCAGTATAAACAATCACTCTTCGATTGAATTCAGTTCATCTCTGTTTACAGGATAAACAAAACCATCGTCTACCGAACTTCCAGTGGTGTATAAACGACTTTCCTGCAACGTATCAAATAGAACACTAGCCGCTTTATGAACATGATTACCAATATAAAGGTAATAATTCACATCAGGCAAACGAGGCAACCCTTCCGCTTCGCTTAATACGCGTAAGTTGTCATCCCAGTGTTCGACAGATCGTGCGATAACCCCCAGACCGGCTTCAACGGCAGCCCGAGCACTTGATAATGTTGTCGCCGTATATGCAATGCGCCAACGGATACCCGCTTCATCCAAATATTTAATGGCCATATTGCGATATGCACTCGGCTCTTCTAATACCACTAATGGTAGGAGATCGTTTTTCTCGTATCGATAACTTTCGGCGCAATACCATAAAGAGGGAGAGGTACGGAGCGTTAGGCGTGGAAAATCAACATGATCACTACTAGAGATGGCCATATCGATATCACCGTTTTTGAGCATATCGACTAAAAATGGGCCATGCTTAACGAGAACTTCAATGACAAGCCGTGGATACGCTTTTGAAAAACGGGAGATAAGCCCCGGTAGAATAGTATTAGCAGTATCTTCCGGTGAACCGATACGTAAAATGCCTTCCACATCATCATGCATCATTGACATGCATGCTTCATCGTTCAACCGTAAAATTTTTCTGGCATAGCCAAGCATTTGGATGCCATGTATTGTCAGCGCCTTATTTCGACCATGTCGAACAAACAGTTCTTTTTCTACTAATTGCTCCAGACGTTGCATCTGTTGACTGACAGCGGATTGAGTTCGACGAACTGAAGCAGCTGCCGCAGCAAAAGTATTACGATCAGCGACAGCAACAAAAGTTCTTAATAAGTCTAATTCAAGATTAATTATGGGCCTAGTTGGGTTTATCATAGTGATGCTCTTCACTGCCTGTTGATTTCAAAGAAACCAAGAAAATTCTTACAAGCACGCAAGTGAAACTCGATAGTTGCGCACTCTCCATGAGAGTTAACTTACTGATAAACAGTAGTTAAAACGAAAATCCCTTGAATAAAACTAAATGATTATTAGCGTCTAAAAAAGAAACACTTATTATTCAAAATGAAACAATACTTAAATATTTATAAAAAGTGAAGTAACTCGAAGAAAATTAGGATAAAACAGTCACGCGTTACATTGATAGTACATAATGTAATGCGATTAATCTCAATAATGAGATCGCTATAATTTCACCTTATAACCAAAAAATGTAAAAACAGAAGATATTTAGAATATAAATATCAGTAAACATAACGATAAATAAACGGTTTATATCTTTATTTGTTTTATATAAAAATAAATATTAAAAAATAAATTAGACTGAAATCCCAAATAAAAACAATGGAAGCTATATAGCAAAGCATTAAAGGCATTTTAAATACGTGTTTACATTACCCTTCCTATTACTGGACTAGGTTGATAAACAACCAATTCAGAAACCACGCCAAGCATAAAAGAGGTCGTCCTTGAACACTACTTACTATATTTGCTTTTCAGAACATAAATTAAAATGCTCAATGAGAACACTACAGATAAGCCAATCATGAACATTTGTGCCCCCCCTGTCAGCATTTCACCAACATAGGAGTAGATTAGTGTTGCAGGGAGTTGCCCTACACCTGTTGCAATCATAAATGTTCTGAACTTCATTGATGTTAAACCTGCCGCATAGCTGACGATATCAAATGAGACAAAGGGCAATAAGCGACAAATCAAAATAGAGTAAGCACCATATTTATCAAAAAATTTATCCACACTATCCAATGCCCTGCGTGAGGTTAACTTTGCCACTGCATCGCGCCCCATAATTCTAGCGATAGCAAAGCATAATGCCGCACCAACCATAGAACTACACCAAGAGAGGATCGCACCAACTACCCAACCAAATATGGCGGCATTAGCAAATGTAATCAGAAACGCCGGTAAAGGTGCAATGATGGATTGGAACACCATAAGAAAAAAAGAAACCGCCATCGCCTGGTGGCCGTATCCTCTAATATACTCGGCAACAACCGAGACATTCAGAGATGAGAAAGCGACAAAAATAGCATCCACTTGTGCTCTGACATCGTCAATAAGCCAGTAAGACATAAGTAAGAAAATAAAAAGCAGAAGTACCCCTGCCCTCAGCCACAACTTTAGTTTCATTGTTAATACTCATCCCCACTCGGCTTGGTTCGCGCCACATACTATATAAGCTATGGTTAATTTTCAGCGCTATCGGCCTAAAGGATGACCGAATTCAAATAATGAGAGAAACAAACGCGTTAACTCCTCATTTGTATATGTGCATATATATGCTGCATGATGTCTTCAACACTCTCGTCATTAAGTGGCATAGAGCATGCGCCCTGCTCAATTTAGACGATATAATTACCCAACATATAGCTATTATAAATAGTGAAAATCCGATGAGACTGATTCAATCTACATTAAGTGGCCTGCTGCTGTTAAGTTGCCTAAACAGCAGTTTTGCCGCAAAACTTCAGCCAGTTGACTGGCAGCAAACAACCCAACAGAACAGTACTATTATTGATACTCGCCCAAGCGCATTTTATAACGGTTGGCCAACGGGTTCGCCTGAACGCTCAGGGCATGAACCCACTGCACTGAATCTATCAGCCAGTTGGCTAGGTAAAATGGACGATAGTATGTTGAAACACTGGCTACAGGAGCACAACCTGACACCTGATAGCCACATCGCCTTTTACGGTTCAAAAGAAGAAACCGACGCAGTTGCAGAGAAATTACAACAGGCAGGTTATAAGAACCTCGCCCTACTACAAGATGCATTGCAGCAACCTGACCGGTTAATTCGCTTAACCAACTACCAAGAGCTTGTTTATCCTGCTTGGCTACGTGCAGTACAAGAGGGAAAACCTGTTCATGCCGCGCCTGCGAAAAAATGGCGTGTCATTGAGGTCGCTTGGGGTGCACCGAAGAAATACCTTATTTCACATATTCCTAATGCTGGCTATATCGATACCAATGACTTGGAAAGCGAGCCGCTATGGAATGTCGTATCTGCTGAAAAGATAAATGAAACCCTCACTAAAGCGGGTGTTGATGCAGATACCACCGTCATTCTCTATGGTCGTGATATGGCCGGTGTATCACGCGTTGCCCATGTCATGCTGTATGCTGGCGTGAAAGATGTTCGCTTGCTTGATGGTGGCTGGCAAAGTTGGGATGACGCAGGGTACCCTGTCGAGAGAGGCCTGCCTGCAAACGTGACACCTGTAAAAGAGTTTGGCGTCACGATCCCTGCTCAACCACAGCTCATGAAAGACATGGCACAAGCAAAAGATCTGCTTAACCGTCAGGATGCTTCGCTAGTCAGTATTCGTACTTGGGATGAATTTATCGGTACAACAAGTGGCTATAAGTATATTAAGCCTAAAGGGGATATTCCCGGTGCTCGTTGGGGGCATGCTGGTAGTGACGCATTTCATTTAGAAGACTACCACAATCCAGACGGTACCATGCGTTCTGCTGACGATATCACCAAAATGTTGCAACAGTGGAAAATCAACAAAGATCAGGATGTGGCTTTTTACTGTGGTACAGGCTGGCGCGCCTCGGAAGTATTTATGTATACCCGTGCCATGGGTTGGCCTAATGTGAGCGTGTATGATGGCGGCTGGTATGAGTGGAGTAGCCACGCAGATAATCCACAGGTACAAGGGGAGCGGAAACCGCAATAGGTTTTATATCTTGATGTTTTAACTATCCATTTAACGGGCGGCTAAAAGCCTCCCGTTTGCCTCTAGCGTTCCCCTGCTCCCGTTCTCTTCTTCTCAGCCTGTTTCAACGTGTTATACCCTCCCCAGATCCTTGTCAGGGTCGTCAAACAGCATAGTCCACCAAAGATCCAAGCAATTAGAGGAAACTGAGAGGGCCATAGGCAGCATAAAATAAAGCAGAGAATGGTTTCAAAGCCTTCGGTTAAACCACCAATATAGTAAAAAGATTTGTGCGGATAATCAGGGTTATCCAAGCGATATTTGTCTGACAGAGCAGCAAATGCCAAAAAGCTGCTGCCTGTGCCGATAAAAGCAAACAGAAGAAAGGCCCCAGCGATAGCGTTGCTTTCTGGATTTGCCAAAACAAACCCCAATGGAACTAAGGCATAAAACAGAAAATCGAGAACGATATCCAGATAACCACCAGCATCGGTAAGTTTCGTTTCTCGTGCAAGGGCCCCATCCAACCCATCCAAAATCCGGTTGAGTAAGATACACACCAGTGCCGTAGTGTAGTGCTCCCATGCAAGCAAAGGTAGAGCACATAAGCCGATAGCAAAACCCAATAAAGTCACTTTATCTGCCATCACTGAAGCTGCACTTAACCCTTTAGCTAGCCACGATAATAAGGGTTTTACTTTAGGGTGAATATGGCGGTCCAACATCTTACTGGCCCTTACTTGTCGGTATCTCACACAACCCTTGAGAGGGGATATTCAACGCCGCATTAAAACGTGCAGACAGGTTCTGAAATGCGATCAATGCCGTTAGCTCAGTAATAGCCTGTTCGCTAAATTTGGCTTTGAGTTGCAATAACAGTTCGGCATCCTGTTTAGGTGGGGTATCTGTCATACCATCTGAATACGCGAGTGCAATGCGCTCTTGTTCAGTGAAGCAATCTGCACTTTCCCACTGGCTCACCGCTTGCATCTTATCTAGCGATTGCGTTCTTTCTGCTAGCCTCAGACTATTGGCGTCAATACAGAATGCACAGTGGCAGCGCTGAGATACTCTGACCATCACCAATGCCCGTAATACGGGATTCAACGCAGAGCGTTTGCGTTCGAGATATCCAACAAACAGCGCAACTAGATAGAAAAGAAAAGGCACTCTTCCCCACCAGCGGCTAGGGTTGAGTACTTTACCGTAGTGTTTTTCCTGCATCTTAGTGATAGGTAAAATTGACATAGGGATCACCTGTAATGGTGTAACAGGTGATGCAGAGGAAAATGCTCGGGCTAAATCGGGTTGTTCATCGTGATGCTTCATCGCCTAATGACTCCTATCACTTTTACTCTGTCGGTGCTGGCCATTATACGATTCAAAGAGAGGGGAAATCTGCTATCCATTTAGCAAACGGGCGTAAAACATCAAATAGTAACCCTTTGCATAGACACGGTTTCTTCTCTATAACCACGTCGTTATAAGTAAAATTATTCACTGATTTTTTATTTTTTGTGGTGTACTTTCATAGTTAGTCAAATAAATTCAGAATTTAATTCCACAAAAATAGATTATATTGAATTTATTGCTCTGTTAAATTTACTGAGAGTTAACTTTATCGCCAATAAATCTCTTATCAATAATAGTTTTAACTAAAGAGCCACTTGCACCTTCTAAAGGGCTCTAGCTCGGAGTACATTGATAACAGTAATTACCGCAAGGCCAATGACAACACGAGTCGTTCACCTTTCAAACAGCGCGGTAATAAAAAGGAATACAGCTTAGCAAAAGGCCCACTTTTATGTCCCTTATTGAAAAATCCCATAAGCTGGATAACGTATGTTATGACATTCGTGGTCCAGTTTTAAAAGAAGCAAAGCGCCTCGAAGAAGAAGGCAACAAAATTCTAAAATTGAATATTGGCAACCCTGCCCCATTTGGGTTCGATGCGCCAGATGAAATTTTGGTGGACGTTCTGCGTAACCTGCCAACGGCACAGGGCTATTGTGATTCAAAAGGGCTGTATTCGGCGCGTAAAGCCATCATTCAGCATTATCAAGCTCGCAATATTATGGATGCCACCGTCGAAGATGTTTATATCGGTAATGGGGTCTCAGAGCTGATTGTTCAGGCAATGCAGGCACTTCTTAATAGTGACGATGAAATGTTAGTACCAGCACCTGATTATCCATTATGGACTGCTGCCGTCTCTCTTTCTGGCGGCAAAGCCGTACACTATATGTGTGATGAGGAATCAGACTGGTTTCCTGACCTAGACGATATTCGTAGCAAGATTACGCCTAAAACCCGCGGCATCGTTATTATTAATCCTAATAACCCAACAGGTGCGGTATACAGCAAAGAACTACTCTTAGATATCGCTGAAATTGCCCGCCAAAATGACCTGATTATTTTTGCCGATGAGATCTACGATAAAATTCTCTACGATGATGCGGTCCATCACTCTATCGCTGCATTAGCACCAGACCTACTGACCGTCACATTTAATGGCCTATCTAAAACATATCGAGTTGCTGGTTTTCGCCAAGGCTGGATGATGTTAAATGGCCCTAAGAAAGCGGCTAAAGGTTATATCGAAGGCTTGGAAATGCTCGCCTCCATGCGTTTATGTGCCAACGTTCCCATGCAACACGCTATTCAAACAGCACTTGGCGGATACCAAAGTATTTCTGAATTTATTCGCCCTGGAGGCCGTTTGTATGAGCAACGCAATCACGCATGGGAACTGATTAACAGCATTCCTGGCGTTTCTTGTGTGAAACCTCGTGGTGCGCTGTATATGTTCCCACGTCTCGATATGAAAAAGTTTAATATCCAAAACGATCAGAAGTTAGTCTTGGATTTGCTCCTTCAAGAGAAAGTGCTGCTGGTTCAGGGGAGTGGATTTAACTGGCCTTATCCTGACCATGTTCGCATTGTCACCCTACCTCGCGTTGACGAGCTAGATGTGGCTATCGGGAGATTCGGACGGTTCTTGGAAACCTACCATCAGTAATCTGGCAGGAAAAAAGACAGAATAGTGAACAACAACATAATTTGTTTAAAGCTGACAGGTAGTTATAGCTATACTGACAATATTATGTGGCTACACCTAGCATTGATATAAGCAGTGCTACCGGAACCGTTTCTAAGGTAATGAAATGAAAATAAAGACTATTGCTGCAATTTTGCCTCTGGCACTCCTACTTAGTGCATGCCAGAACGTAGAGCCTGTCATAAAAGATCTCGGTACTCGGACGTCTCCTTGTATTGAAGGCGCGCCAGATCAGGTAGCCCAGAAATTTTATGAGTTACAGATGACATCTCGGGTACAAGGGTTGTTGAGTACAGAACAATTAGCTCAATACCGCCCTTATCTCACTGATGGGTTGTATCAGATGCTCGCTACCGCTGGTCAGCAAAACAAGCTGTTAGACCCAGCGAAAGGCGATATCTTCTCTAGCAATCCTGCCGGATTGACGTCGGCAGATGTGAGCAGCGCATCAACTATTCCAAACCATGATGCCAAGCATATTCCACTTCGTGTGCAACTGACTTATCGCAAAGATGATAAAACCGAGGTGCGCTGGAAAGATGAAGTCTTAATGGTAAGAGAAGGCACTTGCTGGGCTGTCGCAGATGTCCGTTATTTAGGGCAAAGAGCTGCTGCCGACAGCGGTACACTGCAACAGATGCTAGAAAACCTTTAAGTCTTACATGCCCTCAGTTATTCACTTTAAGCTGAATGATTGAGGGTTTTCTATTGGCTCTTCATATAACCCCCTCTTATGCAATGCCCTCCATCGCTATCATTAAGCAGCAATATCGCTTAAAAAACGCAATATGTGCATAAATATTTAGCAAGCCTTAACCTTCTAAATTAATAGACTATTTGCAAATGAAAACCGAAAACACCCACCTGCAAATCTAAATTTCAAATCACATTGATTGCATAACTATGCGATGAGAGTTACTATCCACGCTATCATTTGCTATTCAGTTATTACGCATGAGTATTCAACTTCAAGGGATAAATTGTTACTACGGCGCACACCAAGCGCTGTTTGACATTACATTAGAGTGTCCGGCTGGCGAAACACTGGTCATGCTTGGGCCAAGCGGTGCAGGGAAAAGCTCTCTGCTGCGCGTTCTTAACCTGCTCGAAATGCCCCGTTCTGGCAAATTGTCCATTGCTGGGAATACCTTTGACTTCAATCATGTTCCCGGAGAGAAAGCTATCCGCGAACTGCGTCGCAATGTAGGGATGGTCTTTCAGCAATATAATCTATGGCCTCATCTCACCGTTGTGCAAAACCTGATCGAAGCACCTTGTCAGGTTTTAGGACTATCTAAAGCCGAAGCGATGGCCAGAGCAGAAAAACTGTTAGAAAGGCTACGCCTCACACCTTATGCCGATCGCTATCCTCTCCATCTTTCCGGCGGACAACAGCAGCGAGTCGCTATTGCCCGAGCACTGATGATGGAACCGCAAATTCTCCTTTTTGATGAACCTACAGCGGCACTAGATCCAGAAATTACAGCGCAAATTGTCAGTATAATTCGGGAGCTATCTGAAACAGGCATCACTCAAGTTATCGTGACCCATGAAGTCGAAGTAGCACGTAAAACTGCCAGCCGCGTTGTGTATATGGAACAAGGCCGGATTGTTGAACAAGGGGATGCCAGCCGTTTCGCCAAACCAGAAACGGACGCCTTTGCCGGTTATCTTTCTCATTAATCATTATGATATTTAGTCCAAATACTATTTTTATCAATATATTAAATTGATTATCTCACCAGGAGTTTAGGATGAAAAAATTACTCATTGCCGCCGTTCTAGCCACCGTCAGTGCCTCCGTGAGTGCCGCGGAAACTATCCGTTTTGGAACTGAAGCCTCTTACCCTCCCTTTGAATTGGTGGATAGTAATAACCAGATTCAGGGCTTTGATATTGATTTGGCTAATGCGCTGTGTAAAGAGATGCAGGCAACCTGTACGTTCACTAATCAAGCCTTTGATAGCCTGATCCCAAGTTTGAAATTCAAGCGTATTGATGCTGTTATCTCCGGTATGGATATCACGCCTGAGCGTATAAAGCAGGCTGAGTTCACGAAACCTTACTACGATAACTCGGCCCTATTTATCGCTCAAAAAAGCAAAGTTGCCACTATTGATGCATTGAAAGGCAAGCGTGTTGGTATGCAAAATGGCACCACTCATCAAAAATATTTGGCCGATAAACATAAAGAGATCACTGGCGTGCCTTATGACAGCTATCAGAATGCGGTGCTAGACCTTAAAAATGGTCGTCTGGATGCTGTATTTGGTGATACTGCCGTCGTTAACGAATGGTTGAAAACCAATGACACCTTGGCGGCTGTAGGGGATAAAGTCACTGACTCTGACTATTTCGGCTCTGGCCTTGGCATCGCTGTTCGTAAAGGGAACACCGAGTTGCAGGGTAAATTTGATGCTGCGTTAGAAAAAGTCAAAAAAGACGGAACTTATCAGACGATTTATCAAAAATGGTTTAAGCAATAATCAGAACCTCACATGAATGATATTCAATTTTTAGTCAGTGCCGCCGGGATAACCGTCGGCCTTGCCGTTTGTGCTCTGATGCTAGGGCTTGTCCTTGCGATGCTATTTGCCCTATGGGAGCTTTCCCGCTGGAAGGTAGTGAGCATATCTGGCTCGGCATTAGTGACCATATTACGTGGGCTACCAGAAATTCTGGTGGTGCTTTTCATTTACTATGGCTCATCAGAACTGCTATTAACCCTCTCTGATGGGTTCACGCTATTTGGCCTTACTATACAGGTGGATATCTCTTCGCCTGAGATCAGCCCTTTCATGTGTGGCGTTATCGCTCTTGCTCTCCTATATGCGGCTTATGCATCACAAACGCTACGCGGAGCTCTTAAGGCTGTACCTCAAGGACAACGAGAATCTGCTCAAGCTTTAG
Source organism: Enterobacteriaceae bacterium B14 (assembly GCA_000307305.1). GTDB lineage: Bacteria > Pseudomonadota > Gammaproteobacteria > Enterobacterales > Enterobacteriaceae > B14. Next base: position 286,622 of record DF158882.1, on the reverse strand, counting down.
GGTTGAGCCGAAGAGCCATTTTCGTTCGTATTGTTATGCCGCAAATGTGGCGTCATGCTCTGCCTGGTCTAGGCAACCAATGGCTTGTTCTTTTGAAAGATACGGCTTTGGTCTCACTTATCAGCGTAAATGACCTCATGTTGCAGGCACAAAGCATCTCGACACGCACCCAGGAACCATTCACTTGGTATATGGTTGCAGCAGCTATCTATCTGTTAATTACGCTTTTTAGCCAATCTGTCCTAAAACGAATAGAGCTGTACACCACTCGCTTTGAACGGAGACCTTCATAATGCTGGATTATATCCCCAAGCTATTGAATGGTTTACCCATTAGCCTGTCACTGACCGCAGCATCGCTGCTCATTGCCTTAGTTTTAGCCCTCGTGTTTACCGTTGTTTTAACGCTTAAAACACCGGTCGTAACACCGATTGTGAAAGGCTACATTACGCTGTTCACAGGGACGCCACTGCTGGTACAGATCTTCCTGATTTACTACGGGCCGGGACAATTTGAGTTCTTTAAAAAGATTGAGTTCGTATGGGCACTGCTTTCTAACCCGTGGTTCTGTGCCATGGTTGCATTAGCACTAAACAGTGCGGCCTATACAACCCAGCTTTTCTTCGGTGCAATGCGGGCAATACCGGAAGGACAGTGGCAATCCTGTGCTGCATTAGGTATGTCTAAAAAGCAGACACTCCGTATTCTGCTGCCTTACGCCATTAAAAGAGCACTCTCTTCATACTCAAATGAAGTGGTCTTGATCTTTAAGAGTACTTCTCTGGCTTATACCATCACACTTATGGAAGTGATGGGGCAGGCAAAGTATCTGTACGGAGAAGACTATAATGTGATGGTTTTCGGTGCTGCGGGTATTGTCTACCTCTGCATAAATGCCATATTAACGCTGTGTATGCGCTTGTTTGAACGCCGCGCATTGGCTTTTGAGCACCGGAACTAAAGATTAAATATCATAGCGAAGCGCGGCAACTACCGCGCTTTTTTTATCACTTAATACGCCCCCTCCCCTTCATTACACAATATTTGTAATCATTTTTATTGCATAATAATTCACTTAATGGCAATGTAAAAACGGTCAGCCTTCAGCATCAGGCAACGGCTGTCATATTCACCACAACTCACTAAGAAATAGAATTGGCTATATATCTTAAGCAGAGGAGATTGCTCCATTTCATGGGCAGCACCGTGCGATGTATGAAAGGTATATCGATTCATAGACCGGAGCATATTTGTATGAAAAAAATGATGATTGCCGCAGTATTAGCAGGGATGGCCTTTAGTTCAACGGCGGCAGATACAATCCGCTTTGCCTCTTCAGCAACCTATCCTCCTTTCGAATCATTTGATGCCAACAACGAGATCGTCGGTTTCGATATGGATTTAGCGAAAGCCCTGTGTAAACAGATGGAAGCCACGTGTACCTTCACCAATCAGGCATTTGATGGCCTGATCCCCGCGCTAAAATTCCGTCGCTTCGATGCCGTTATTTCAGGGATGGATATCACACCAGAGCGCAGCAAGCAGGTTACTTTCACCAAGGCTTATTACGCTAACTCGGCTATCCTGATCGCAAAAAAAGGCGCCTTTAAAGATATCAATGAATTAAAAGGCAAACGTGTGGGAATGGAAAATGGAACAACTCACCAGAAATATCTGCAAGATGTGCATCCTGAAGTAAAAACCATCTCTTACGATAGCTATCAGACTGCGGTGCTCGACCTAAAAAATGGGCGTTTAGATGCCGTATTTGGTGATACTGCTGTGGTGAATGAATGGTTAAAAAATAACGCAGATTTAGCACCAGTTGGTGAGCACATTACCGATGAGAAGTATTTCGGTACGGGTTTGGGCATCGCCGTTCGACATGGCAATACGGAGCTGAGCGATAAGTTAAATACCGCGCTAGATGCTATCAAGGCCGATGGCACCTACGAACAAATCAATAACAAGTGGTTCCCCCAGTAAACAATCATCGTGCTCCCGCCTTACCGATAAGGTCTGGCGGGAAAAGACCGCTCTTTATCACTCAATCTGTATAAGTCTGTTTTGTGAATAGGGCTATCTGAGTTAGGGTGGTGATGCAAACAGGCGCATTCACTGAGGTCACCATGCACCATATTATTTATGATTCTCCCGTCGGCTATCTTCGATTAGTCGCCGATAGCCAGGGACTACGCCAGCTCTGGCTACCCAATGAAGTCGAAAACCGTATCTGCCCTGAAAGCTGGCTGGATGGTAAAGATCACCCCCTGTTGTCAAAAGTTCGCCAGCGTCTGGATGCCTACTTTTCGGGTGAACCCGTCATCTTTAACGATTTACCGCTAGCTCCGGTAGGCACTGCCTTTCGGCAACAGGTTTGGTCTACACTAAATCATATCCCCTACGGTGGTATCTCAAGCTACGGTGAAATAGCACAGCAAATCAATAATCCTAAGGCCGTAAGAGCCGTAGGTGGTGCTGTTGGCTCCAACCCTATCGCCATTATTCTTCCCTGCCACCGCGTTCTAGGCAAAGATGGCACGCTGACGGGCTATTCCGGTGGCCTGACAGTAAAGATACAGCTGCTTAAGATAGAGAATATCGCTTACAAAGCTTGATACCGTAACAGGGTTAGCACTTCGTAATGTGCTGTTTGTGGGAACATATCAAACAACCTAACCCTTACCACATGGTAATTCGGCAAGCGGGAAAGGTCTTTTGCCATACTGTCAGCATTACAGCTCGAATAAAGGATATGTTTTGGGGACATCTGGCTCAGATAATGACATAGCTCTTGCCCGATCCCTCGCCTCGGTGGGTTAACCAGCACCAAATCAGGTATTTCAGTTTCCCCCGTTGAGAATTGGGTCGAATCCAAGGCTTGGAAAGAAACGTGGGACAAACCTAGCAGATCGGCTGAACGCTGAGCACAAGCTATCGCTTCCTCATTAATTTCAATGCCTGTTAGCTTCATCGTTGGCGTTGCACAGTGCAAACCAAAACCGCCGACACCGCAAAACAGATCCCACATACTCTCAACGTTTAGCTCTGCAACCCAATCTCGTGCCTGCGCATAGAGTGCAGAAGCGACCTCTGGGTGAGTCTGAAAGAAACTTTGTGGGCGAATAAACAGAGAGATTTGGTTAAAACGCTCTTCTAAAACCTGAGATTCCGTTAACGGAATTTCCACATCCCCTTCCATAATCGCCATATGAACAGGCTGGATGTTTGCAGAAATCACCTCAAGTTGTGGTAGACGGGCGCTTAGCCAAGGAAGAGCAGCCCGCAATTGTGGTAGTTTTGTGTCTGAGCGCAGAACAAAGCGCAGCATCATCTTCCCTTCAAGACCACTTTCCGTCAGCAGTAGATACTTCAGCTCTCCACGCTGCCGAGCGACGTTATAGGGGGTCAGTCCTGCACGAAGAATAAACTGTTTTAACACATCGAATACAGGGAAAAAAGAGCTTGGATAGAGCGGACACTGACACAAATCAACAGCGGTACCATCACGGTGCAGAATGCCTAGCAGTGGTCGTTCAACGCTGCCACTCACCACCATTTTTGCTTTATTACGGAAGGCATCTTGTTTACCGCAAAATGGCGAGTCAAACAGAGCACTGTCGACGTTTGCTAATAATCCCTGCAAATGAGCCTGCTTTTCAGCAACCTGCTGAGAGTATTCTTTTTCTAGCCACTGGCAGGAACGGCAAGTTCCATTAGCATAAAGCGCGCACTGCATTCGTTGTATTTGCCCATTTTCGCGATTGATAAATAAAGGGGGAGGATTGTAGCACTAGTACATGGGTTTTCTGAATCCGGCTGCCGCTTATCCTTTGTCTTACTCGTTAGCATAATTCCGAGCAAAAAAATGGCGACTGCTCAAAGGGATAAAGAGAAAGAGGATCACAACGACATCGGGGACTTTTTGCAAAACCAACTCGCGTAGAATTTCAATACCCGTCTCTCCTTCGACGATAAACATGTCAGCACTCACCCAATCCATAGCCGCTAACAGCATATACGCTATGGTTATCCCTTGCGCTGCAATATAGCCCCATCGAGCCCAATTCTGGCCTTTAATAATGGAGTAACCGCACCCTATCTCATAGAAGAATAGTAAAACACTCGCAGCAAGGATCAGGCTTGAGTCCCACTCTCTATAGCTATGGCTCAGAAAATCCGAAAGACTTCCCCAGCCAAACTCGTTGAGCAAAAGAAGCAGCCCTAAACACTTAATACCTATGACACCAATACCGGCAATCATGACAGGTACTGGAGTGAATACTGCTTTATTCATTCTTCTCTCTTTCAACGCTGGACTACCCTACCAAATATCTTTAAATGACAAATTGATGCTTATCGAACTAATGCAAATGATGAATCGCCACCTTCGTTGGCTCAACGTCATCATCAACTTCGGTGTCTCCGAGGATCAGTAAGTCGTTAGACATTGCCTCCAGCATCACCATAGAGATCTGCTCTTCACTCTCTTTCATAAAGTGCTGAAACTGCTCTTGCGTGATACCAACACCAATACTTAGCGTTTGGCAAACAACGAGCTTGGGTAGGTTTTCATCCTGAATATCGAGGAAAGCCTTGATCGTCAATGATGATGCATTGAGCTGGCTAAGATCAGCGACCAAAGGGACGAGCGCCGTTAGTCTGACCTCTGCTACCGCAGAAAAAACGATAACCTCTCCGACAATATCGATTTTCGCATCGAAAATACCGTCATTATTCTGCATGTGTGGCAGATGTAGAGCTTCACATGAGTCACATTCAAAAAAACAAACGCCAGAGTTATCTAACCAGTGACGCAGCGTCGATAAGTCAGGGATAACAAGTGTACTCATAGTGCGGATCCTCTGGTGCTAAATACACAAAATGCGCTGTAGCTTACGAAATAATAGCTCGTTTCGCTACATGTTAGGGCGAAATCGTTAATGAAGACGCCCCTCCGCTGAGCAGCCCAAAAGGCTTACCCACCTGATTTTAATCTAAATCCGGGCCTTGCTTGCTGTTCAATAAACTCGATAATAATGCCAGCAATATCGATCCCTGTTGTTTTCTCTATGCCCTCTAAACCCGGTGATGAATTTACTTCCATCACTAAAGGCCCACGTTTGGCGCGTAGAATATCGACACCCGCAACATTTAGGCCCAAGGTTGAGACGGCTTTAATCGCGATCGCTCTCTCCTGCGGCGTAATATGTACTCGGGTTGCCTTACCACCACGATGAAGATTCGAGCGAAACTCGCCCTCTTTTGCCTCTCGCTCTATTGCTGCAACCACACGGTTTCCAACAACCAAGCAGCGGATATCCCTTCCACATGCTTCCTTAATGTATTCCTGCACTAAAATATGTGCATTTAATCCACGAAACGCATCAATGACGCTCTCTGCCGCCTGCCGTGTTTCCGCGAGCACAACGCCGATCCCCTGAGTCCCTTCAACCAATTTCACTACTAAAGGCGTGCCCCCGACGAGATCGATAAGGTCACGAGTATCATCGGGAGAGTGTGCAAAACCCGTAATAGGGAGATCGATGCCCTGACGAGCCATAAGTTGTAGAGAACGGAGTTTATCTCTAGCCCGAGTAATGGCGACAGACTCATTGAGCGGATAACTCCCAAGCATCTCAAACTGGCGTAAAACCGCTGTACCATAGAATGTCACCGCTGCACCAATTCTAGGGATAATGGCATCATAGCGATCTAAAACCCGCCCCCGATAATGGACAGACGGCGCAGCTGCATTGATATTCATATAGCAAGAAAGAGGATCAATGACCTCAACTCGATGCCCTCGCTCTTGAGCCGCTTCAGTAAGTCTGCGACATGAATAGAGCGTTCCATCCCGGGATAAAATAGCAATCTTCAAGGTTTACCCTCTTTAAGGTTTCAACAGAATAAACTTACTCGTCATTATCATTTGATGTCTTTTTTACTGGCTTTCTCTGCCCTCTTATCACTCAATAATGGGTTGAGTTGAGTCACAGCGCCTAACACAAGCAAAACAGCAGCAGGTAGCATTAACAGCACACCACCAACAATCATAACTACCGAATCAATTGACGTACTCAGCAGCACAGGCAGTGAAACATAACCGTTAATACTAAAGTAGGCCATTGCCAGCAGTATTATCCCAACCACTTCAAGGATGATAATAGGTAACGGTAGTGTTCGGCGTGCCCGCATAATTTTTCCTTTATATGTCTGCTTATTGCTTGAAATTCATTGAGATCGCACCGCCGCTTTTAGGCAAAAGGTGGCAAAGGCTAATTGTAGTGAATCCTCTGCGATCATCACAGCACAACCTGTTCCATTGGGAAAATTTATCAGACCAACAGGCAATTCCTACTTTTTTTTAAGGTGCGTAACAGGCATAGTAACCACAGTGAGCGTATCTATTATGCTAAAAATCGAATCATGACCTAGTAATAGGCTCAGAATAATCAAGGAGTTCACATGTTTGCTGTTATTTTCGGTCGTCCTGGGTGTCCTTACTGTGTCCGCGCTAAAGAGTTAGCAGAAAAACTGTCAGAAGAGCGCGATGACTTCAGCTTTAACTATGTCGATATCCATGCAGAAGGGATTACGAAAGCTGATTTAGAACAAACTGTAGGTAAACCAGTAGAAACCGTTCCTCAGATCTTTATTGATGAGAAGCATATTGGTGGCTGCACTGATTTTGAAGCTTACGCAAAAGAACATCTGTCGCTGTTTCAGTAAAATGTAAACAGGATTCGGGTCAGTTACCGAACAAATGCAAAAAAGGACGCTTTCAAGCGTCCTTTTTAGATAGGGTAACGTCTAAACTCTGCGCGTTTTCTGGGTCAGAAAATTAATAAACTGGAAAAATAACGCACCAGAGACACACCAAAAAATCGCACTCGTGACATAAGCCACTTCCTGCCAAAAATCTAACTGAATATTGAGTGAGAAATGGCTAAAAGCCAAACTAGCAGGCACTGCCAGTATCGCACCAATCAATGCACTTAAGATCCGATCATTTCGAGAAAAAGTACTCGCCAAAACACCAGGAAAAACAAACAGTAGCATACGATACCCACTGCAAAGGGTACCGCTAGTATGAGCAATATCTATATTTAGAAAGATATAAACCAAGAAAAACAATAGAAAACAGACCAAAGTACCACGACTTCGCCAACAGGCCGGCATAACACTTCTCCCATTTTAACAAAGCTCAAACTCATCCCCCCTTTCTTGCGATAAATACTGTGTATCAGTATTAACCCGCCACCACTTATAGCAAATAGGGCAAAACAGGGAACAGGGATTGTATTCAAAACAACATGCTACATCCTGTTGATCTCTCTGACATAAGCTCCATCATATGTCTTCTATAACGAGCATATGGGGAAAGAGACCAACCTCAAACCACAATGTTATTTTATGCTCAGGCGTCTCAGTTAAACGCTATTGTCATGTCACCTTCATGCTGACTATTCAGATATGGCTACTGCGAATGAAGGCTCTCATCACGATAGAAAACTGAAAACCAAAGTTTCTTCCCTAGTTTGAAAAATAAAACACTTTGTCACTCTATTCGGGATGCTTTTGCTAGAATCACTGTCCCATTACGGACTAGAATATCTCCTAGCAAATATTTTCCTACTTGCACAACCACACCTTGGTTTAACACACTAAGGTATACGTAATTATGCTCAGCGATATTTTTATGCGACATCGCTGAATCTATATCTAATAATCAGCTATATCAAGTATTAGCTGGTAAACAATAAGTTAACAATGTGAATATTGATGTTGCGAGTTTATTAAGTGCAAATAACATTCTCCTCTTATTTGTCGTTCTGGCCTTAGGTCTCTGTCTTGGCAAATTACGCCTAGGTTCTGTCCAATTAGGTAATTCCATTGGTGTATTAGTCGTTTCCCTATTACTGGGCCAACAGCAGTTCGCTATTAATACTGGTGCACTCAGTTTAGGGTTTATGCTGTTTATTTTTTGTGTTGGAGTTGAGGCTGGACCAAACTTTTTTTCCATATTTTTCCGCGACGGCAAAAACTATCTCATGTTAGCGACCGTCATGGTGACTAGCGCACTCTTTATTGCTCTAGGGTTAGGTAGGCTATTTGGTTGGGACATCGGGTTAACCGCGGGCATGTTGGCGGGTTCGATGACATCAACGCCGGTACTGGTAGGTGCTGGTGATACACTGCGGCAAATGCTAGGTGCCAGCCCCGAATTCCTACAAAAAACACAAGATAACTTAAGCTTAGGCTATGCACTCACCTACTTAATTGGCTTAGTAAGCTTAATTTTCGGTGCCCGCTACTTACCTAAACTACAACATCAAGATCTACAAACCTGCGCACAGCAAATCGCTCGCGAAAGAGGTTTAGATACCGATAGCCACCGAAAGGTTTATCTTCCCGTCATTCGTGCCTACCGAGTGGGTTCTGAATTAGTCGCTTGGGCTGATGGCAAAAACCTTCGGGAGCTAGGCATATACCGCAGAACAGGATGCTACATTGAGCGTATTCGACGCAACGGTATTCTCGCCAATCCAGACGGTGATGCCGTGCTACAAGTCGGCGATGAAATTGCGCTTGTCGGCTACCCAGATGCTCATGCTCGGCTTGATCCGAGTTTCAGAAATGGAAAAGAAGTCTTCGATCGTGACCTGCTAGATATGCGGATTATTACCGAAGAGATCGTCGTAAAAAATAATAACGCTGTCGGCAAAAGGCTTAGCCAAATCAAACTGACCGACCATGGCTGCTTTCTTAACCGTGTTATTCGCAGCCAGATAGAGATGCCTATCGATGACAACGTTGTTTTAAATAAAGGTGATGTACTTCAAGTTAGCGGTGATGCTCGCAGAGTAAAAAGCGTTGCCGAACAGATTGGATTTATCTCGATTCATAGCCAAGTGACTGACTTACTCGCCTTCTGTGCCTTCTTTATTATTGGTTTGATGATCGGATTAATTACTTTTAAGTTTAGTGGCTTCTCCTTCGGCGTTGGTACCGCTGCTGGGCTGTTATTCTCCGGTATTATGCTTGGGTTCCTCAGAGCCAACCATCCTACTTTCGGCTACATACCTCAGGGCGCACTCAATATGGTCAAAGAGTTCGGCCTAATGGTGTTTATGGCAGGTGTAGGTCTTAGTGCTGGAAGTGGGATCGGGCACAATCTTGGCATGGTTGGTTGGCAAATGCTGGTTGCCGGACTACTGGTTAGCCTTCTGCCAGTCGTCATCTGCTTTCTGTTTGGTGCCTATATCTTGAAAATGAACCGCGCGCTCTTGTTCGGTGCCATTATGGGAGCAAGAACCTGTGCCCCTGCTATGGAGATTATCAGTGATACCGCACGCAGTAACATTCCTGCACTAGGTTATGCGGGTACTTACGCCATCGCAAACGTACTCTTAACACTGGCTGGGACAATCATTATCATCATTTGGCCAGGGCTGCTGACATGAGTGAGCATTCTGACGCATTAATAAATATGTCCAATTAAACAATGGATTATAAAATCACCATAAAAAAGTGTATTTTTTTATAAAAATGTCAGAACTTTCTACACAGGTCACAGTCTTAATTAGTGCCACTGCTTTTCTTTGAAGTCCTAAATTGAGACACCCGATAATCCCGCCAGTTATGGTTCAAGATTGTCGGGTTTTTTTATGCCTAACGTTTTCAGTACTGAGCCGCTAATTGTCTTTATTCACAATGTGATAGGCTTTATATCCACCTTTAGTATCATTCGGTAGGCACTACTTTTAGATAATATTTAACGCTGGTAGATGGCTTTCTACTGAAGAATAGAGGAGATGCAATAATGTGTAGCGCGCTATTTACCACATTAAATTTATTGTCATCCTGGCAGAGACTATTACCCCAATACCCCAAAAAGTATCCTTTTCATCCTAATATCCTATCTGACCACGTGTTTTCACAAGCATCAATATAACTAATCGCGTTGATATACAAAACAAATAGCGACCTGAATATAACAATTGCAATGGTTATATATTTTTCAAAAAAATAATCTGCTGCCATTTATACTGTCTCAGACAGCAAATATTTTATAGGCCAGATTAAACTATAAGCTATCTAGCTAATAAATCTCATTATATATAATGGCCTCTATTTATTTAGTCTAAATACTCTACTTTCTTATCAATTATTTTTAATTCTATTAAAAATAGTTTTGAATTATCTATTATTCCTCAGCACAAATAGTCCTTGTATTACTAAGGTTAAATAGAGTATATTTATATGAATAGCAAAGTGGATCGCTCGCTACCTGTGCATGGATAGCACTCAGCGTTAAGTCGCCATCATCAATACGATCCACTTTGCTTTTTTTATTTTTTTGTAAACCATGAGTAAAAACATAACCTTTATATTACCATTCATGAAATCGTGTTATATCTACTTTCTTTGCATCCCTCTTAATATAAAAACACTGTCATAATTTAAAACTCATAGATATATTTTCACACTAAATCAAATCCTCTCAACTTATATCCATATGTAAATAATTTTATTTACCTCATAAGAAACTTAACATTGAAAATATATTATTGCCCCACCACAAAAAAACATTAATAATATTTAACATTAAACAAGGAAAATAAAAAACAGTTGTTTGTCTTTATTTTATTCTCACGAAAAAACACCTCTATCAAGATGGTTATTATTAAAATAAATTAATGTATCTATCATCGGGAATGCATGCTAACAATAACCCTTTAAGGAGCAACTCTTTTGGTGCTAGCAGCATATGTATCCGATACACGCTGCTTTATGATGTGACAAGCCTTTCCCCCTCAACCACTAGTATGGGCAGACATAGCAGTAGAGATGAAACTCAATCCTGTGTAGAATCGCCCCGTTTTTCTTCTTGAATGATTTGTGAGCGTAATAACATGCAACAACCACGCATTGGTTTCGTTTCTCTCGGCTGCCCAAAAAATCTGGTGGACTCAGAGCGTATCCTTACTGAGCTACGGACTGAAGGCTATCAGGTCGTCCCGCGTTATGATGATGCTGAACTCGTTATCGTCAATACCTGCGGCTTCATCGACAGCGCCGTGCAAGAGTCACTCGAAGCCATTGGTGAAGCGTTGAATGAAAACGGAAAAGTGATTGTCACTGGGTGCCTTGGCGCTAAACAAGATCAGATCCGCGAAGTTCACCCGAAAGTGCTCGAAATCACAGGCCCACATAGCTATGAGCAGGTGTTAAAACATGTTCATCAATATGTGCCTAAGCCTGAATACAACCCTTATACCAGCCTAATCCCTTCTCAGGGAGTTAAGCTTACGCCTAAACATTTCGCTTACCTGAAAATTTCGGAAGGCTGTAACCATCGCTGCACATTCTGCATCATCCCTTCTATGCGTGGTGATTTAGACAGCCGTGATATCGGCTCTGTGCTAGATGAAGCCAAACGACTGGTCGAATCAGGCGTAAAAGAGCTACTGGTTATCTCTCAAGATACGTCCGCCTATGGTGTCGATGTCAAACATCGCACGGGTTTCTGGAACGGGCAACCGGTTAAAACCAGCATGGTGGGTTTATGTGAGCAACTCGCCTCACTCGGTGCCTGGGTACGTCTCCACTATGTTTACCCCTACCCGCACGTGGATGACGTCATTCCACTGATGGCTGAGGGTAAAATTCTGCCGTATCTGGACATCCCTCTTCAACACGCCAGCCCAAAAATCCTTAAGGCCATGAAACGCCCTGGCTCGGTTGAGCGTACATTAGAACGCATTAAACGCTGGCGTGAAATCTGCCCAGAGTTAACGCTTCGCTCAACGTTTATTGTCGGCTTCCCTGGTGAAACCGAAGAGGATTTCCAAATGCTGCTCGATTTTCTGAGAGAGGCTCGTTTGGACCGCGTTGGCTGTTTCCAATACAGCCCAGTGGAAGGCGCAACAGCGAATGAATTGGCAGATCAAGTCCCTGATGAGATCAAAGAAGAGCGTTTCCACCGTTTCATGCAGTTACAGCAACAAATCTCTACCGAACGTCTGCAAGAGAAAGTCGGTCGCGAAGTATTCGTGCTGATCGATGAAGTGGATAACGAAGGCGCTATCGGACGCAGCATGGCCGATGCACCAGAAATCGACGGTGTGGTTTACCTAAACGGCGAAACCAACGTTAAAGCTGGCGATATCGTGCGCGTAAAAATCGACAACGCAGACGAGTATGATCTGTGGGGGACGCGAGTCTAGCCTGACATCACGCTCAAACAGGGGGAGCATTCCCCCTGTTTGCTTGTTTCATCTCTGCTTTCGCTTAATCCAACTTAACGATACTTAAATCTGAATAGCGATATTCAAAACCCAACTCGCGGCTGATTAAACTGCCGTCAATAATCCGACCTAACGATGCCCTATCGTCTTTATCCTCCCCTTCATCAAAGGAAGGCGGAACAACCCCTAGTTGCTGTGCCATCTGACGATAAAAATCACGTTTACGTGGGTGTGAGGGTGCGCAAAGATTATAAATATGCCCACCGCTAGAACGCTCAATCAGCAAATAAATAGCTGCGATAACGTCATCCTGATGCACTAAATTCACGCCAGCATTCCCGCCTTTAACCCCCATTTTCCCTGCGAGAAAACGCCCCGGATGCCGATCTGGGCCAATCAATCCCGACAAGCGAAGAATATCGACCGAGAGAGAAGGTAAACCATGTAGCCACTGCTCCAGCCCGACCAAAATTTGCCCCGTCGGGCTACAGGATAGCAAAGGAGAACTTTCGGTGAACGTTATCTCATCTTCACCATAAACCGAGGTAGAGCTAAGAAAAATCACTCTAGAGACCCCTTTAGCCAGCGCGCTATCCACCAGCGCCTGCACCGCTTGCCGATAGTTATCTCTCGCTTCAGGCTCCCTCCCTGCAGGCAGAGTAACAACCAACACATCAACATCAAGCAATCTCTCTAGCTCATCCGTCTCACATTCAAGCTCAGGCGTAAACACCAACGGATAGCACTCAATACCGCACAAACATGCTGCATCCACACCATCCTGCGTTGTTTTACTCCCGACGACCTGATAGCCCTGCCCATGAAGAAAGAGGGCCAAAGGCATCCCTACCCATCCCAATCCCACTATGGCAACTCTTTTCATCTGCACTTTCCTTCTCAGCTTCTGTTAATACAGAGTGTATGCCCTCAGACTACTCGCACATATCTCGATATGAAACGCTCTAATTCTCACAAAATATAAATAAAGCGAAAAAAGGTGTTGCTTTCAACTTCATCTCTGAGTTAGGTTAAAGTTAATCGCATTTATGACTTTCTTATTAAATAAATATTCACTGGATACCCTTAATTATGAATAGTGTTCTTTTCAACCACCATCATCACCATCACCCTGACTAGTCTTGCAGGCGATGAGTGCTGGAAGACGGTTAACGAATCTTCCAGTGGCGAAAGAACCTAAACAGAGAGCCCTCGGAAGATATCTTCCGAGGGCTTTTTAGTTTAATTAACTAATTTTTAATCAAAAAAATAACATTCAGATTTTAAGAGGCTTCAAAATGTTGGATAAAACACGTTTACGGATAGCAATGCAGAAATCAGGTCGCTTAAGCGATGAGTCACGCGAGTTATTGGCCCGATGCGGAATCAAGATCAACCTACAACAGCAGCGCTTGATTGCTTATGCAGAAAATATGCCTATCGATATCCTCCGTGTGCGCGATGACGATATCCCAGGTTTAGTCATGGATGGTGTCGTCGATCTCGGTATTATTGGCGAAAACGTGTTGGAAGAAGAACTGCTTAACCGCCGTGCTCAAGGACAAGATCCACAATACACCACCCTGCGCCGCCTCGATTTCGGTGGCTGCCGTCTTTCATTAGCCGTCTCCGTTAATGATGCCTATAACGGCCCAGAAAGCCTACAAAACAGCCGCATTGCCACCTCTTATCCTAATCTTCTGAAACAGTATCTCGATAAAAAAGGCATCAACTTCAAATCGTGCCTACTTACTGGTTCCGTCGAAGTGGCCCCACGCGCTGGCCTAGCCGATGCCATCTGTGACTTAGTTTCTACCGGAGCCACGCTCGAAGCCAATGGCCTACGTGAAGTCGAAGTCATTTACCGCTCCAAAGCCTGCTTGATCCAGCGTTCAGGTGAGATGCCTGAAGATAAACAGCAGCTCATCGACAAAATGATGACCCGAATTCAAGGTGTTATTCAGGCTAGAGAGTCCAAGTACATCATGCTGCACGCGCCAAGCGACCGCCTCGATGAAATCGTCGCACTACTACCAGGAGCAGAGCGCCCTACACTGCTGCCATTAGCAGGAGATAAAAACCGCGTTGCCATGCATATGGTCAGCTCAGAAACGCTGTTCTGGGAAACGATGGAAAAGCTGAAAGAGCTCGGTGCCAGCTCAATCCTTGTTCTGCCAATTGAAAAAATGATGGAGTAACCACAATGCAACTGACTTATTGGCAGCAGTGCAGCCCACAGCAACAACAGAGTTTGTTAACACGCCCAGCGATAACCGCCTCGGATCGTATTAGCGACACCGTAAGCCAGATACTGGATCGTGTAAAAACAGAAGGTGACAGTGCACTGCGTGATTTCAGTAACCGCTTCGATAACGTTGCCGTAGAGACGATACGTATCGATGAAGTAACCGTTAATGCCGCAGCAGAACGTTTGAGTGATGAGATCAAACAGGCGATGGCAATCGCCAGCCGTAATATTCGCACCTTCCATGATGCGCAAAAACCGGCAGTTATCGATATTGAAACCCAACCCGGTGTACGCTGCCAGCAAGTCACACGCCCTATTGCCTCAGTGGGCCTCTATATCCCCGGAGGGACAGCGCCGCTTCCCTCAACCGTATTAATGCTCGGTATCCCCGCGGCTATTGCTGGCTGTAAAAAAGTTGTGCTCTGCTCCCCACCGCCTATCGCAGATGAAATTCTGTATGCAGCACAACTGTGTGGCATTCAAGATATCTACCAGATCGGCGGTGCTCAAGCCATTGCCGCCATGGCCTTCGGCAGTGAAACCGTACAAAAAGTAGATAAGATTTTTGGCCCCGGTAACGCCTATGTCACCGAGGCCAAGCGCCAAGTGAGCCAATCAATGAACGGTGCTGCCATTGATATGCCCGCAGGCCCATCAGAAGTACTGGTGATTGCAGATGCACAGGCCAATCCTGCGTTTATCGCCGCCGATTTGCTCTCACAGGCTGAACACGGCACGGACTCACAGGTCATTCTGCTCACGCCGGATGAAGCGCTAGCAAACGCTGTGGCAAGCGAAGTGGAAGCACAATTAGCCACGCTATCCCGTGCCGACATAGCCCGCCAAGCCTTAGCCGAAAGCCGCCTGATTGTAGCTGCCAATCTCGATCAATGCGTCGAAATCAGTAACCGCTATGGCCCTGAGCACCTGATCATTCAAACCCGAAATGCTGATGCACTGGTAGACAAAATCACCAGCGCAGGCTCTGTTTTTCTCGGTGATTGGTCACCGGAATCAGCAGGTGATTACGCCTCTGGCACCAATCACGTCCTGCCAACCTACGGTTATACTGCAACCTGCTCAAGCCTCGGCTTAGCCGATTTTCAAAAACGCATGACAGTGCAGAAACTCACACCACAAGGGTTACTGGATTTAGCGCCAACCATAGAGACACTGGCTCAAGCAGAACAGCTCACGGCTCACAAACAGGCCGTCACACTTCGCGTTGCTGCCCTAATAGCAGAACAAAATACAAACACGCCACGGGAGCAACAAGCATGAGCATCTCGCAACTCGCCCGCACCAATGTTAGGGCATTAACACCTTACCAATCCGCTCGCCGTTTAGGGGGCAATGGCGATGTCTGGCTAAACGCCAATGAATACCCGCTGCCGGTGGAATATCAACTGACGCAACAAACACTAAACCGTTATCCAGAGTGCCAACCTAAACTCGTTATTGAACGCTATGCCGCCTATGCAGGCGTACAAGCTAATCAGGTACTTGTTAGCCGTGGGGCAGATGAAGGGATAGAGCTACTTATCCGCGCCTTCTGCGAACCGGGAAAAGACGCTGTTTTATATTGCCCACCAACCTACGGAATGTACGCCGTCAGTGCGGAAACCTTTGGTATCGCACGCCGCTTGGTTCCTAGCCTTGAGAATTGGCAACTAGATATTCCCGCCATCAGTAACGTGCTAGACGGCGTAAAAGTCGTTTACGTGTGCAGCCCTAACAACCCAACGGGCAACATACTTAATGCAGACGACCTACGCCAGTTGCTCGATATCACGCGCGATCGCGCCATTGTCGCTATTGATGAAGCCTATATCGAGTTCTGCCCGCAAAGCAGTGTCGCTGGCTGGCTGGCTGACTACCCACATTTGGTCGTGCTACGCACCTTATCTAAAGCCTTCGCCCTTGCAGGTTTACGCTGTGGCTTCACTCTCGCTAATCAAGAGGTCATCGAGCTGCTGCTAAAAGTGATCGCACCTTATCCGCTCTCTACCCCTGTCGCTGATATCGCCAGCCAAGCATTGAGCAACGAAGGTTTAGATGCGATGCGTGAGCGAGTGCGTAATATTACAGAAACTCGCCAATGGCTGAGTGAGGCGCTCACCCACTGCAAATGCGTCGAGAAAGTGTTTCCTAGCGAAAGCAACTATTTACTCGTCCGTTTTACCCATTCCCAAGATGTGTTTAAGGCATTGTGGGATCAAGGGATTATCCTTAGAGATCAAAATAAGCAAAGTAGCCTTGAAGGATGCCTACGCATCTCCATAGGAACACGTAATGAGTGCGAAAAGGTCATTGAAGCCTTGAAATCTCTCTAACACGATTAACTTGATATTAATGCCAGCCCCAAACGAAACAAGGAGCCGATGTGAGCCAGAAATATTTATTCATTGACCGCGACGGCACGTTAATCGCCGAACCGCCTGAAGATTTCCAAGTAGATAGACTGGATAAGCTGGCACTAGAGCCTGACGTGATCCCTGCCCTGCTACAGCTTCAAAATGCAGGCTTTAAACTGGTGATGATCACCAATCAAGACGGTTTGGGAACCGCAAGCTTT
The DNA here is from genome assembly GCA_000307305.1 of Enterobacteriaceae bacterium B14. Taxonomy (GTDB): domain Bacteria; phylum Pseudomonadota; class Gammaproteobacteria; order Enterobacterales; family Enterobacteriaceae; genus B14. Next base: position 269,548 of record DF158882.1, on the reverse strand, counting down.
CCCCGAGAAGATTTCGAGCCACCACATCAGCTAATGATGCAAATTTTCAGCTCGCAGGGTATCGCTTTTGATGAGGTCTTAATCTGCCCGCACTTGCCTGCAGATCACTGTGACTGCCGCAAGCCAAAAACAAAACTGGTGACAGAGTATCTCAATGGCGAGTGCTTAGATCCACTCAATGCATACGTGATCGGCGACAGAGAAACCGACCTGCAACTGGCTGAGAATCTCGCTATTCAAGGCATACTCTACCAGCGTGAGAATCTGGGCTGGAAACAGATAGCCGAGAACCTCACTAAACGCGATCGCCACGCACTGGTCACTCGCGTCACCAAAGAAACGGCGATCAATGTCGAAGTCTGGCTCGATCGCGAAGGTGACAGCAAAATTAAAACCGGCGTCGGCTTCTTCGACCACATGCTCGACCAAATCGCTACTCACGGCGGTTTTCGTATGAACATCAGCGTAGATGGCGATCTCTATATTGATGATCACCACTCCGTAGAAGACACCGCCTTGGCTCTGGGTGAGGCTATCAAAAAAGCACTCGGCGACAAACGCGGCATCGGCAGATTTGGTTTTGTTTTGCCCATGGATGAGAGCCAAGCGCGCTGTGCGTTAGATATCTCCGGTCGCCCTTATCTGGTGTACAAGGCAGAATTTAACCATCAGCGCGTCGGGGATTTAAGCACCGAAATGGTAGAGCACTTCTTCCAGTCATTCTCATACGCCATGAGCTGTACATTACACATTAAAACCAAAGGCAAAAACGACCATCATAAAGTCGAAAGCCTGTTTAAAGTCTTCGGGCGAACCTTACGTCAAGCTATTCGCATCGATGGGGATCAACTGCCTAGCTCCAAAGGGGTGCTGTAAATGAGTACACAGACCAGCGTAGTGATTCTGGATACGGCCTGTGCGAACCTCTCCTCCGTCGCCTACGCCGTAAAGCGCCTAGGTTATACGCCAGTTATCAGCAAAGAGCCTGAGATCGTCCTGCGTGCCGATAAACTCTTTCTGCCCGGAGTGGGGACAGCCAAAGCGGCGATGCATAATCTCGAACAGCGCCACCTGATCGAGCTAATTAAAGCCTGTACTCAGCCAGTGCTAGGCATATGCCTCGGGATGCACCTGCTCGCCAGCCGCAGTGCAGAAGGGGACGTTAAAACCCTAGAAATAATTGATACGCCGATCAAACTGATGAAAAGCGACACTCTTCCGCTCCCCCATTCAGGCTGGAACCGAGTCTCCCCACTAGCAGGACACCATCTGTTTCGTGGCATTGAAGATGACGCCTATTTCTACTTTGTACATGGATATGCAATGCCAATATGCGCCAACACAATCGCACAAACAGAGTACGGCGAACCCTTCACCGCCGCCGTACAAAAAGACAACTTCTTCGGCGTGCAGTTTCACCCAGAGCGCTCAGGACGCGCGGGTGCCCAACTCATCAAGAACTTTTTGGAGATGTGAACCGAATGATTATTCCTGCACTCGATCTCATCGACGGCAATGTAGTACGCCTTCACCAAGGTGATTACGACCAAAAACGCGACTATGGCAACCATCCGCTAGCGAGGCTGCAAGACTACCAACAGCAAGGTGCAGAGGTTCTGCATCTTGTCGACCTGACTGGCGCGAAAGATCCCAGTGCTCGGCAAATTCCGCTGTTAAAAACACTGATCTCTGGCGTGAATGTCCCCGTACAGATTGGCGGTGGTATTCGCACAGAACAAGACGTTGCCGCCCTACTTGATGCCGGAGCAAGCCGCATCGTTATTGGTTCAACCGCGGTACGCGAGCCATCACAGGTACAATCTTGGTTCACCCGCTACGGTGCAGAAGCACTGGTGCTCGCACTAGATGTACGGATCGATAAAGAGGGCAATAAATTCGTTGCCATCAGCGGCTGGCAGGAGGATTCTGCCATTACGCTGGAACAGCTTATCGAGCAGTATCTCCCGTTTGGCCTAAAACATGTTTTATGCACGGATATCTCCCGCGATGGCACATTGAAAGGCTCCAACGTTGAACTCTATAAAGAGGTCAGCCAGCGCTATCCTCACATCGCGTTTCAGGCGTCTGGGGGGATTGGTTCGCTCGACGATATCGCCGATTTACGTGATAGCGGCGTGCAAGGTGTGATTGTCGGACGAGCTTTACTAGACGAAAAATTTAGCGTGAAGGAGGCCATATCATGCTGGCAAAACGGATAATTCCCTGCTTGGATGTAAAAGACGGGCAAGTCGTTAAAGGGGTTCAGTTTCGCAACCACGAGATCATCGGCGATATCGTCCCACTCGCTCAGCGCTACTCTGAAGAGGGTGCCGACGAGTTGGTCTTTTACGATATTACCGCCTCGTCTGATGGGCGTGTGGTCGATAAGAGCTGGGTCTCTCGCGTGGCAGAAGCGATTGATATTCCCTTCTGCGTCGCAGGTGGTATACGCAGCGTCGAAGACGCCGCCGAAATCCTCTCTTATGGCGCAGATAAAATCTCTATCAATTCACCTGCGTTAGCCAACCCTTCACTTATCACGGAACTGTCCCAACTCTTTGGCGTACAGTGCATCGTAGTGGGTATTGATACGTGGTATGACGCAGAAAGCGACAGCTATCAGGTCTATCAATTTACCGGTGACGAAGAACGCACCAAAGCCACTGCATGGAATACGCTAGATTGGGTTACCGAAGTGCAGAAACGCGGCGCGGGAGAGATCGTTCTTAACATGATGAATCAGGACGGTGTGCGCAACGGCTATGACCTCAAGCAGCTACAGCGAGTGCGTGAAATCTGCAAAGTCCCCCTGATCGCCTCCGGTGGTGCTGGCACGATGGCTCACTTTCTCGATGCCTTCGAGATAGCCCACGTCGATGGTGCACTCGCGGCCTCCGTGTTCCATAAACAAATCATCAATATTGGCGAGTTAAAACGCTATTTAGGCCAACAAGGTGTGGAGATTCGACTGTGCTAAATCAACAACAGATATTAAGCGAAGAGCAGAGAAACCGGCTGGACTGGGAAAAAACAGAGGGCATGATCCCCGCCATTGTTCAGCATGCCGTTTCCGGTGAAGTGCTCATGCTCGGGTTTATGAACCAAGAGGCGCTGGCAACGACAGAGAAACTCGGTAAAGTTACCTTCTTCTCCCGTACCAAGCAGCGCCTATGGACGAAAGGAGAATCCTCTGGGCACTTCCTGAACGTGGTCAGCATTACGCCAGATTGCGATAACGACTCCCTACTTATTCTCGCCAATCCAATTGGGCCAACCTGCCATTTGGGCAACAGCAGTTGCTTCTGGCCCGCCGCCAGCGACTGGACATTCCTTTATCAACTAGAGCAACTACTGGCAGAGCGTAAACATGCCTCGCCAGACAGTTCCTACACCGCCCATCTCTACGCGAGCGGTACGAAGCGCATTGCGCAAAAAGTCGGTGAAGAAGGTGTGGAAACAGCACTAGCGGCGACGGTCAACGACAGAGCGGAGCTGACTAACGAAGCCGCAGACCTGATGTATCACCTAATGGTATTACTGCAAGATCAAGATCTTGATCTCAGCACCGTGATCCATAAACTAAAAGAACGTCACGAAAAAGCGTAGTGACTCGCAAAACGAGGAAGGAGAGATGTATTTTCACGTCTCTCCTTTTTATTTTCTGTTAAAAAGTGCTCTAGCAGTTTCTCACTATTTTGACTATATTGAACGTTCTGACCATTTTAATCAAAAGGTGCACAATGGACGTCATGACAGCTCAAGTAGCCAAAACACAGTTTGGAGAATTACTGATGAAAGCTCAGAGAGAACCCGTAGAGATCACTAAGCATGGTAAGCGTGTCGCTATCATGATGTCAGCCGAAGAGTACGATCTCCTAACAAGTAGCATTCGTGCAGCAGCTGAAGAAGGTATGCAGAATATCAAAGAAGGGCGTGTCACAGATGGCCCTGAGTTTATGAAAGCACTTCGCTTACATGCAGCATCAAGAGCGAAAAGAAAATAACTCACTGATGACTTACCGATTATCTCAGCGAGCACAGGATGACCTTATTGCTATCTCTGAATACACACAGGAGCATTATGGTGTAGAGCAGGAAATTCTTTATCTGGAGAAGTTCGAAAACAAGCTTGAATATGTTGGCAGTAATCCATTAGGGGTCGGAGCACCCTGCAGTCATATTCTTCCCGGTCTAAAGTCTCATCTTGCTGAACACCATATTATTTACTTCACCTCTTCGGCAGATGGTGTGGCATATATTGTGGCGATTCTCAGTGGTCGAATGTCATCAGAAATATCAGTGGATAGACACATCGTGTTATAACGTGTCCTTCTCCCCCTCTCTCCTATCCCTTCCTCACCATCCAAATACCGTTTACAATGTTTTCCAATACACATTAGCCCTATTTCCGCTGTTATTTATTTTAAAAATAACAGCGGAAATCAGCCTATAACGAAAACTAAAAACCTCGGTACATTATGAAAAATACCCCACAACCAGCCACTTTTTATTTCCATGATTACGAGACTTTTGGCAAACGCCCAGCGTTAGATCGCCCTTCTCAGTTTGCCGGAGTGAGAACCGATGCCGATTTTAATATCATCGAAGAGCCTCTGGTTATCTACTGCAAACCCACCGATGATTATCTGCCAGACCCTGAAGCGGTGATGATTACTGGCATTACGCCACAAGAAGCGCTCGCGAAAGGCGTGAGCGAAGCTGAGTTTGCCCGCCAAATTAATGCCGCCTTTAGCCACCCTAATAGCTGCATCATTGGCTATAACAATATTCGCTTCGATGATGAAGTGAGTCGTAATATTTTCTATCGTAACTTTTACGATCCCTACGCTTATAGCTGGCAAAATGGCAATTCTCGCTGGGATCTGCTCGATATCATGCGAGCCTGCTACGCCCTACGCCCAGAAGGTATTCAATGGCCACTTAACGATGAGGGCTTACCGAGCTTTAAGCTAGAGCACCTCACTCGAGCCAACGGCGTTGAGCATCTACACGCCCATGATGCGATGTCTGACGTGTACGCCACTATCGCTATGGCAAAACTCCTGAAACAAGCACAGCCGCGCCTGTTTGAATACCTGTTTCAAATGCGAAACAAAAACAAAGTCACTGCATTGATCGATATTGCAGAGATGACACCGTTAGTGCACGTTTCTGGCATGTTTGGTGCTTATCGCAGCAATATCAGTCTTGTTGCCCCCATTGCATGGCATCCTGAGAATAAAAATGCCGTGGTCGTCTGCGACCTCGCTGGGGATATGACCCCTTTATTAGAATTGAATGCAGATGAACTACGAGAGCGCCTCTATACTCGACGCGATGCCCTCGCCCCCGATCAATCTCCCGTTCCGTTAAAACTACTGCACACCAATAAGTGCCCTGTACTTGCACCAGAAAAAACCCTGCTGCCAGAAAACGCCGAACGACTCGATATCAACCGCAAGCAGTGTCTCGATAATCTGGAATTACTGCGCCAACATCCCGATATCAGGGAAAAAGTGGTGGCAATTTACGCCGATGCTCCTGCGTTTACCCCATCAGATAACGTTGATGCTCAGATCTATGATGGATTTTTCAGCGATGCCGATCGCGCCGCTATGCAGATCATTCTAAAAACCGAACCGCAAAACTTACCTGCGCTAACGCTCACTTTTAACGATAAACGTCTGGGCGAACTACTATTTCGCTATCGTGCCCGTAACTATCCTGCTACGTTGGATCATGCTGAACAACAGCGTTGGCAGCAGCACCGTAGAGAAGTGCTTTCGCCAGAAAAAGTACAGGACTATATTTTGGCACTTAACGATCTGGCTAATCTGTACGAAGCTGAGGCAGAGAAAGTGGCTCTGCTAAAAGCCTTATTCGAGTACGGGAAAAAGTTGGTTGGTTAAGTAAAAACAAAAAACATAAAGGTCTGTCTGATGGGACTCAATTCAGGGCCAGTGCTTGCCGTATTTGCGTTTATCCTATGGGGATTAACGCCGCTCTTTTATCATCTCCTTCTTGGCGCTTCTGCGCCTGAATTGCTGGCGCAACGGCTACTGTGGTCAGTACCCTTGTTACTGATAGCCCGCCTATTTATTAAAGGGCGCACCACATGGCAGGAAGTCTGGCGGGATAAGCAATCTCTCTTCTGTTGCCTTGCTGGCGGTGTCGTAATGAGCATGTCGTGGACAACCTTCGCCTACGCCCTCACTCACGATCAGGTTCTTGCCGCCAGCCTTGGCTACTTTATGAACCCCCTATTTTCTATCGCCCTTGGGGTTATCTTTCTGCATGATAAACTCAGCACCTTTCAGAAAGTCGCCGTGCTTTTAGCCCTTACTGGGTTGAGCTATCAAATTTGGCAATATGGCCAAATGCCTGTGTTGGCCCTCATTATGGGGACTGCATTCGCTTTCTATGGGTTGATTCGCAAGTTTATCCGCTATGACATTATGACGGCCTTAACGATGGAGACGCTGTGGTTAGTTCCTGCGGCGATAGCTGTGACTCTATGGCTTACCTCCCACGGTGAAAGCGCATTGGTTGATGCCACTCTTACCACTCGCCTTCTGTATGCCCTCAGCGCACCCGCTACACTGCTGCCGCTCTTTTTCTTCGCCGCTGCCATTAAACGCACTTCTCTCACCGTCGTAGGTTTGGCTCAATATGTTGAACCTTCGCTCCAGTTCCTACTGGCGGTTTGGGTGTTTGGCGAGGCATTCGATGATATTAAAGCAGTGAGTTTCTCGCTAATTTGGCTAGGATTGCTGTGTTGTATCTATGAACTTATACGCCAACATTGGCGTTATCGTCACCTGCCTCAGGCATCTTCGACTATTATTGATTCTGCTGATAAAAGTAGGTAAAGAATGTATGAGACATTTTCCTCCCCTGATTATTGCATTGTTACTGTCATCGCTGGTTCTCACCATCAGCCGTGCCGCCACGCTGCCATTTATCACTATCTATCTGGTTGAGCGTTTTCAGCTTGCACCGGACAGCGTAGGGTTCATATTAGGCATCAGCCTGACCATTGGTATCTTAACCAGTCTGTACAGCGGTTATCTGGTGGATAGATTCAATAAAAACCAGCTCATTCTCACTGCCATCTCTCTCTTTGCCTTCTGTTTTTTAATGCTACCGTGGATAAGCCATCCGCTGGGCTTTATCGCCGTGCTCGCTCTTTTTCATGCGGCATACACGATTTTCAGTATCGCAATTAAGGCCAGTTTTGCCGCACTGCTAGCTGTTGATGAAAGAATCAAGGCATTTTCGGCTAACTACACGCTAATTAATGTTGGTTGGGCTATAGGACCTGCATTGGGGGTCTTCGCTGCAAGCATGAACACCTTCGCTCCCTTTGTTTTCTCGGGAACACTAGCGTTAGCGGTGCTTATTGTGTTGAGTGTTTGGCTAAAAAAACAGCCTGTAACTCTGGGGGATACCGAAACACTAGAAAACCCACCACTTAGCTTTAAACAGACCTTGGTGATATTACGTGATGACAAACGACTGATCTTCTTCACTCTCGGCAGCATTATGGGTGCAATTGTATTTGGGCAGTTTTCCGGCTATATCTCGCAATACCTCATCACCATCGCTGATGCCGCTTACGTCTATAAGGTGATTGGTGCCGTCATGACCACCAATGCCATGGTGGTGATCACTCTGCAATATTTCCTGAGCAGCAGGCTTACACCGCAAAACCTAATGCGCTGGCTAACCTTCGGTACACTCTTCTTTATTCTTGGCCTAATAGGTTTTATGAATGCCATCTCGATCCCTATTTGGGTGATAGCAATGGCCGTATTTACCTTAGGAGAGATCATTGCTATTCCCGCCGAATATCTGTTCATCGACTTTATCGCCCCTGCTCATCTAAAGGGGAGCTATTATGGTGTACAAAGTTTGGGGTATCTGGGTGGGGCAATAAATCCCATTCTGTGCGGTACGCTACTAAGTTATACTCCTCCACACACGATGTTTTACGCCCTGATCGCCTGCGCTATCATCAGTCTCTACTTTTTCTATCACGGCTTTTATCTGACAAAAAACAACACGCGATGAGGTATTGGTAGCCATACTTTCCATACAACACGTGCCATCACCATGAAAAATTGCTTTTCCGAGCAGATAAAAAGCGGAGAATAGCACTCTTGTTTTGATAGTCTCGACACTCTGACATCTTAGGTACTTTCCATGCTCCATGCATTGACGCTCTGCTGGTATTACATCAGAGCCTTTATCATTATTTATCTATGCTTATATGCGGGTATCGGCATCTCGTCTCTGCTCCCCATCGAGATCCCCGGCAGCATTATCGGTATGTTGATTCTGTTTGCTCTACTCGCCTCACAGATCCTCCCCTCTGAATGGGTGAAACCAGGTTGCCATCTGTTAGTGCGTTATATGGCACTGCTGTTTGTGCCGATTGGTGTTGGTGTCATGGTCTACTATCAATTACTGGTTAGCCAGTTTGGCCCTATTGTTATCTCCTGCCTTATCAGTACCTTTATCACTATGTTAGTAGTGGCCTACAGCTCAAACTATTTTCACCGAGTACGAGATGTGAGACAGATGCAGGATCTCCGCCGCCACCGCTCCTCTAACACTCATAAAGAGGAGAAATAGCATGTATTGGCTCTGGTCTTTACCCCTTACTATTATTGTTTTCTTCGCCGCCAAAAAACTGGCGACAAAGCTTAAAATGCCGCTGCTAAATCCGCTTCTCGTCTCGATGGTGCTTATTATTCCTATTCTTTTGCTGACGAATATCCCTTACGAGCACTATTTCCAAGGCAGCCATATTCTGAATGACCTGCTACAACCTGCTGTTGTCGCACTGGCCTTTCCACTCTATGAACAGCTTCACCAGATTAGGTCACGCTGGAAATCCATCATTAGTATCTGCTTTATCGGCAGCGTAGTGGCAATGGTAACGGGAACCGCCATTGCTTTGTGGTTAGGTGCAACACCTGAGATTGCCGCCTCAGTATTGCCAAAATCGGTAACAACGCCGATTGCCATGGCGGTATCTCATTCGCTCGGCGGGATCCCTGCTATCAGTGCTGTATGCGTGATTTTTGTCGGTATTCTCGGTGCCGTTCTCGGCCATACTATTTTCAATAAACTTAAGATTAAAACCAAAGCCGCACGTGGATTGGCGATGGGGACAGCCTCTCACGCACTAGGCACAGCTCGCTGTGCAGAGCTAGACTTTCAGGAAGGGGCATTCAGCTCTTTGGCGCTCGTTATCTGCGGGATTATCACTTCACTGATTGCACCCTTTCTCTTTCCTATTCTGCTCACGCTGTTTGGTTAATATATCGGCGGCAAACCGCGATGTGCAAAGATGAAAAATATCAGGTCAAAATATGAGATCTAGCTCTCATTTATTGGGTCTAATATCCAAATTTTGTAACAAAGACTGTACATATTTTTAGTATCTCTTACGATCGGCCTAGAAAAACGCCATCCGAAATCTGATAAAAAGAGCAATTTCATGGAACTTGAATACGAAAGTAAACGTCCCCTCTATATCCCATATGCAGGTTCTATCCTGCTGGAATTCCCATTACTGAATAAAGGGAGCGCCTTCTCCGAAGAGGAGCGTAATAACTTCAACCTGCATGGTTTGTTACCAGAAGCTATAGAAACCATTGAAGAACAAGCTGACCGTGCCTATCAACAGTTTGAAGATTTCACCAGTGATACCGACAAGCATATCTATCTACGTAATATTCAGGACACGAACGAAACCCTGTTCTACCGCCTGCTAGATGCTCACCTTAGTGAAATGATGCCGATTATCTACACGCCAACGGTAGGCGAAGCATGTGAGCACTTCTCCGATATCTACCGCCGCGCACGTGGGCTTTTTATCTCTTACCCTAACCGCCACCGTATTGATGACATGCTGCAAAATATCAGCACGCAAAACATCAAAGTTATCGTTGTTACCGATGGCGAACGTATTCTCGGCTTAGGGGATCAGGGGATTGGCGGAATGGGGATCCCGATTGGTAAACTCTCTCTGTATACCGCCTGCGGTGGTATTAGCCCAGCCTATACACTGCCAGTGGTGCTAGATGCAGGTACTAACAATCCGCAGCGTCTGAACGACCCACTCTATATGGGATGGCGTAACCCACGCATTACGGGTGATGAATATAACGCTTTCGTTGATGAATTCATTCAGGCAGTAAAACGCCGCTGGCCTAACGTACTGTTACAGTTTGAAGATTTCGCACAGAAAAATGCCATGCCGCTGTTAGCACGCTATCGCGATGAGCTGTGCTGCTTTAACGACGATATTCAAGGTACCGCTGCCGTTACGTTGGGTTGCCTGATTGCCGCTAGCCGTGCCGCAGGTAGTCAGTTACGCGATCAGACCGTCGCATTTTTAGGTGCCGGTTCGGCTGGCTGTGGTATTGCAGAGCAGATCATCGCCCAGATGAAAGCGGAAGGGTTAAGCGATGAAGAAGCCCGTTCACGGGTCTTCATGGTTGACCGTTTTGGCTTGCTGACGAATCAGATGCCGAACCTGCTCGATTTCCAAAATAAGCTGGTACAGAAGCAGGATTCACTTACTCACTGGGAATATGAAGGCGATGCTATTTCACTGCTTGATGTGGTGCGTAATGCGAAACCGACCATACTCATCGGCGTCTCCGGTCAGCCAGGGTTAATCACAGAAGAGATCGTGCGTGAAATGCACCGACACTGCCCGCGCCCTATCATCATGCCATTGTCTAACCCTACATCCCGTGTCGAAGCTCGGCCAGAAGATATTCTCCACTGGACTGACGGACAAGCACTTGTCGCCACGGGTAGCCCTTTCCCGCCGGTGAACCTGCATGACAGAGTGATCCCTATTACCCAATGCAATAACTCTTATATCTTCCCAGGTATCGGGCTAGGCATTATTGCCTCAAGGGCGACACGTGTTACCGATGGAATGCTTATGGCAGCCAGCCGTGCACTGGCAGATTGCTCCCCACTGGCACAGCACGGTGAGGGATCGCTGCTTCCACGCATTGATGATATACAGGCCGTTTCTAAAGCCATTGCATTACAGGTCGCCAAAGCAGCACAGCTACAGGGCGTTGCTGTTCTCACATCTGATGAAGCGCTAGAAAAAGCGATCGAGCACCACTTCTGGACGCCGCAGTACCGGCACTATAAACGGACGTCATTCTAATCTATTGTTAAGATTTCACGTTGTAGGAAGCCATCTCCAAACGCCCCTACAACGTGAAAATAACCTAGCGACTAAAATCTAATCATCTGAGTACGCTCAATCTGCTATTTCTTGCTTCATTTCACTAAGTAAAGTAGCCTCGAAAATAATAATCTCAAAGAGGACGCCGTGGGACATATGAAATGGAAGCGATTAGCTTATGGGTTATTAATCATTACGTTGCTTCCCCTCTGTGTGGCTATTCTCCTTGACCGCTGGGTGAGTTGGAAAACCTCGCCTTATATCTACGAAAACATCGCCGACCTCCCCGTCAGACAAGTCGGTGTCGTACTCGGCACAGCTAAATATGTGCGCAACAAAACAATCAACCAATTCTATCAATACCGGATTCAGGGTGCGCTTAACGCCTATAACAGCGATAAAGTGAGTTACTTATTGCTTAGCGGTGATAATGCCCAGATGAGCTACAACGAACCGGTCACCATGCGACGTGATTTGATTAAAAATGGGGTTTCACCCGATGATATCGTGCTCGATTATGCAGGGTTTCGTACGCTAGATTCGATTGTTCGCACTCGGAAAGTATTCGACACCAACGATTTCACGATAATTACGCAACGTTTCCACTGCGAAAGAGCGCTGTTTATTGCGATGCATATGGGGATTCAAGCCCAGTGCTATGCAGTGTCTTCGCCGAAACATATGCAGATGGTTCGTATCCGTGAAATTGTCGCTCGTGTGGGCGCTATCGTCGATCTCTATATTTTGAAACGCCAGCCCCGTTTTCTTGGCCCCCAAGTCTCTATCCCTGATATTCCAGTCATACCTGAAGATGCACAGACTTACCCTGCGGTATCAGCAGAACAGATGATAGAGCTAGAGTCCCGTCTCGAAGCCGAGCGGGCAAAAAGCGAAAAGGCTACGGAAGCAGAGAACACGGCAACACAGGCTTCACCGGTAATTGAAAGCCCTGAGCCTGCCACAAACTCTACCCAACCGGATAACTAACAAGCGCTGATTTCCACCTATTCAACTCTCTTAGGACGAACGCTAAACGCAGTCAGCTTTCGCCATACCCATTCAATGGGTCCCTGCTTGAAATAACGCTGCCAATTCAGAGCAAAACAGATAATACAGAGCCAAATTCCGGGCACCATTGCTAACATCTGCAATCGACTGAAAGTCTGGTAGCCCTCTAACCAGTAGAAGATTAAGCAACAAATAAGCGTTTGTAATAAATAACTGGTGAGAGACATCGACCCCACCGCACGCATCCAATCCGCAAATTTATACTGTGAGAGTGTAGGCCAGTAGCCAAACCATAACGCCATATAACCTAAAGCAGTCACAGGGGCACTTAACTCTCTCGGTAATTGTAGATAGTAGATACACCAGTGAGCATCCCACTTTAGCCAAACCTGAGTCAGCACACCGAAGGTCTGAATAAACAACCCTATCGCGATAAACACCCACGCGCATTTACGATAGTGACTAACGCTGTATTGCCCCTTTAGCCAGCCGCTGCGCATTAAGCCTGCGCCGAACACCATCATCCCCGCGAGCTGCCACCCATACTGGATAATAATTCCCAACAGGGCTAAAGCCAGATTAGAGAGACGTTCATGGATGGCGAGCATTCCCCCCGTCAGCTTCCACTGAGACTCATACAGCAAATCTTCCGCTGAAGGCTGCCAATAGGTGTTTGAGCCGCTATCGATAAAACCCAAGAGCAGTAAAACACCCAGGCCAATCGAGTACATTATAAGCCCTGTTTTCATCAGATCTCGTGCAGAAGCGGTATCACGTAACAGTCGCCAGCACACCAGCCCAATCAAGCCGTAATACAGCAAGATATCGCCATCCCAAAAGAAGATAAAATGAATCACGCCCAATACCAGCAACCAAGAAAGGCGTGACCTTATCCACTCCTTGCCCTTCGGTAACAGCAGTTCCAGACCCGCCCCAAACAGCAAGGCAAACATGGCGAGAAACTTACCTTGAGCAAAAATAGCCAGAAATGACCACGTTAGCGTGTCGTTTAACGAGGGAATGCCCGCATAGGCCGGATTAAGATAAGCGATTTTAGGCAGCCCGAAGCCACCAATGTTTAGTAAAAGAATACCCAGCACCGCAATACCGCGAATGCCGTCTAGGGACGCTATTCTTTGTCGCATTGTTTCTTTTGCATATCACTGTATTTCCATTACTTGGATAAACGCCACACTCTCTCACTATCGAGAAAATACTCAACAAGAGACCGCATCGTATCGTTAAAAACTACCGATTATAGTGGCGCACCGCACGTAAAAACTCTTGGCGTGTGCTGGGATTGGATTTAAAAATCCCCCCAAGAGAGGTGGTTGTTGTAGAGCTAGTTGCATCACGCACACCACGGGCTTTAACGCAGTAGTGAACAGCATCAATAGAAACGGCAACGTTTTTCGTCCCCAATAGCTCCTGTAGCGCAGTCAAAATTTGCTGCGTCAGACGCTCCTGAACCTGCGGGCGCTGGGAGAAAAAGCGGACAATACGGTTAATTTTAGATAATCCGATAACATAATCTTTCGGAATATAGGCCACGGTAGCTTGCCCATCAATGGTGACAAAATGATGCTCGCAGGTGCTAGTCAGTGTGATATCTCTCACTGTCACCATCTCATCAACCTTCATCTTATTTTCGATTAAGGTAATTTTAGGGAAGTTGGCATAATCCAGTCCTGAGAAAATCTCATCAACGTACATTTTAGCAATACGATGCGGTGTTTCAGCTAGGCTATCGTCTTCAAGATCGAGACTGAGTAGTTTCATAATCTCGGTCATATGCTCTTCAATCCGCGTCTTACGCGTATCACGATCCAGCATCACGCCTTTTAGCGGCGTTTCCAGCCCTCTGGCTTCCAGAGCCGCGTGTACCTGTACTGCTTCTTTGCTCAATGATGACATTGCCTTCTCCCGGCTTCTCGCTCTCACCCTAGAACTCATTTATCAGAATGGGCTCTAAATATTAATCGCACATCTTTTTGATATAGATCACATAAAAAGATCAGTCCCACTTTATTAGAGTATGAGGTGTTAATCCAGTGATACTCTCTCATCTTGCTATAAACACCATGTTATTCCCTCAACCACTACTTAATATACTGTCATACTTGAAGTTACCTTCGCGTTTGCTACATTTTATACTTGTTTCGTTCACCACAAAATTTACATAAGAATAATCTTATTAACACTCTGCTATTGATTCGTTTACCTCTCTGTTTTATCGTCAGGGTTTAATCTCTCTAATGCTTTATGATTAGTTCATTGCTGTGATAAAGGATCCCAAACATGGATTTATTGCGCTTTCTGTTACGCTTACCCTTCATGCTATGTCGCAGCATATTTATGCTGATCAAATATGGCCTCCGCCTTATTGGGCTGATATTCAAGCCCATTATTGGTAACGTAGCTTGGCAATCACCTCGCTGGGTTGCAGGTATGAAACGTGGCTTTCATGCGTTAGAACAGTGGACGAACAACCATCCTAAAGGCGTTAGTCTCGGTATTGTCGGACTTATCGCTGCCGCAGGCGCCTCTTTTTATGGGTACAACTGGCATCTTAACCAGCCAAAACCTATTGAAGCCGCCTCAATGGTATACCAAGATACAACCGTCGATATCTCCGATTCTGCCTATAACTATCAGCAGAGAAACCCGACACCACAAACGCTAAAACTCACCTTCTCAAACTCTGCTGCTCCCGTCACCGACGTCGGCAAAGTTATTGAGTCGAATGTCACTATCACGCCAGAAGTGAAAGGTGAGTGGAAGTGGGAAAGCGATAACACTTTGGTATTTACCGCAAAGAAGCCGCTAAAGCTGGGTGACACTTATGTGGTGAAATTAGATGCAGAGAAACTTCTCGCACCGCAAATCAAGCTTGATAAAACAACCTTTGATTTCAAACAAGCTGACTTTGGCTACACCTTCGATAAGAGCGAATTCTTCCAAGACCCACAAGATCCCAAAAAGAAGAGTGCCATCTTTGAAGTTACATTCAATGCGCCAGTCGATGTCGCTAGCTTTGAAAAACAGATTAGCCTCGCGACCTTGGGTGCTAATGATAAAAAAATCAAAGACCTGAAATTCTCCGTTGTCTATGATGAGAAGAAACTAACGGCATGGGTACACTCTGAAAAAATCCAGCCAATGGATAACGGTGGTAAAGCACAAATTACCCTTAATAGCGCGATTAAATCTACCGTTCCAGCAAATGAAATCGCCAAAGCTCAAACGCAGTCCGTTACTATCCCTGAGCTTTACAGCCTAAGCATCGACGATATTGATACTACACTGGTAGAAAAAGAGGGTAGCAACGGAGAAAGAGCTCTGCTCGTCGCTCTGAGTGATGACGTTAGCGAAAAAGACCTGAAAAAATCGATAAGAGCATGGCTATTACCACCGCATAATCCAGCCGACAAAAACGCTGTCTACTCTGAAGATGACGTCTATCAGTGGCGCATGGAAAATATTGATCAGTCCGTGGTATCCCAGTCAGCCCCACTGGATCTGGTGATGAACGAAACTGAGCAAGAGTATCAATCCCTGTTTAGCTTTAAGCTTGATGTCCCCTATTTACGCCAGATTCTGGTGGAAATTAATAACTCAATGACATCAACAGGTGGCTATCAACTACGCCAAAAAACCTATCGTATTGTTACCGTTCCTGATTATCCAAAAATGCTGCGCTTTATGTCACAAGGCTCGCTGCTCTCCATGAATGGAGAGAAACGTATTACGGTAGCTACACGTAATATGAAAGGTCTTAAGCTGGATATTAAACGTGTTATCCCAAGCCAGCTACAGCATATTGCCTCCTTTAAAAACGGCGTGTTTACCTCTGCTAACTTTCATACGCTGAGTGCAGATTATTTTACCGAACACTTCGAGTACAAAACGGCACTCCCTGAAGGGAACCCGACTGAAGTCAGCTACCAAGGGATAGACCTCTCAAGATATCTATCCGATAACCCGAGTAATAAACGGGGTATTTTCCTGCTGTCGCTCAACGCGTGGACCCCTAAAAATACGGGGAATAACGACGATGAATACGAAGGTAACGACGGTAGTGAAGAAGGAGATAATCCGGAAGGTGATTCACGCTTTATCGTGATTACAGACCTTGGGATTATCGCTAAGAAATCACAAGACAACTCCCGTGATGTGTTCGTACAATCCATCCAGTCTGGGCAGCCAGTTGAGGGTGCGAAGGTCTCCGTAGTGGCAAAGAATGGCGTCACGTTATTAAGCCAGAACACTGACGCAAATGGCCACGTTAGCTTCCCAGCGCTTGATGCATTCAAGAACGAGCGTCAGCCTGTCATGTATCTCGTGGAACAGAATGGTGATGTCTCCTTCCTCCCTACTCGTTTAGCCTTTGATGACCGTGAGATAGATTTATCACGCTTTGACGTGAGTGGAGACGAAGAGCCGAAAGACTCTCGTACTCTGAGCAGTTATCTATTCTCCGACCGTGGTGTTTATCGCCCAGGCGATACGTTCAACATAGGTTTGATCACACGTACCGCTGATTGGACCACCGCGCTTACTGGCGTACCACTTCGCGCAGAGATCCGAGATCCTCGCGATACGCTGATGAATACCATCCCACTAAGACTGGATGCTACTGGTTTTAATGAATTGAACTACACCACCGGTGAGAACGCCCCTACCGGCGAGTGGAGCGTCTATCTCTATCTGGAAGGTAAAGATCGAGATTATGACCCCCTGATCGGCCACACCACCGTTAACGTAAAAGAGTTTGAGCCAGATACCATGAAGGTGAAGCTCCAGCTCACGCCAGACCGCACAAAAGGTTGGGTGAAACCGCTGGATCTGAAAGCCTCTATTGATGTGCAAAACATGTTTGGTACCCCGGCACAAGATCGTCGTGTCACCACCAAGCTGACACTTCGCCCTGTTTACCCAAGCTTCGAGCAGTTCCCTGACTATATGTTCTATGAGAACAGCAAGAACAGTGACGGTTTTGAGAGCGAATTGCAGGAGCAGAAAACGGATGAAAACGGCTTAGCAACTCTCCCGCTAGACCTTAAATCTAATGCCGATGCCACTTACCAACTACAGCTTCTCTCTGAAGCATTCGAGGCAGGCAGTGGTCGTTCTGTTGCCGCAACAGCTAGAGTGCTGGTTTCACCTTATGACTCTCTCGTTGGGGTTAAAGGTGATGGTGCTCTTGACTACATCACACGCGATGCAGAAAGACATCTCTCTATTATTGCTATCGATCCGACACTGAAGAAGATTGCCCTGCCTCAGTTAAAGATGGCGTTAGTCGAGCAGAAGTATATCTCTGTCCTGACCAAGCAAGACTCTGGTGTTTACAAATACCAGTCCAAGATGAAAGAAGAACAGATCGCTGAGCAACCTTTCGAGATTAACGCTCAAGGTAGTGATTTTGTTCTGGCAACGAACAAACCCGGCAATTTCGTGCTGGTGATTAAAAATGAAAAAGACCAAGTTCTGAATCGCGTCTCTTACACTGTGGCAGGCAATGCTAACGTCACTCGTTCTCTCGACCGCAACGCAGAACTTAACCTGAAGCTAAATCAAGCTAAATACCTACCAGGGCAAGAGATTGAGATCTCTATTGATGCGCCTTATACCGGTAGTGGTCTGATCACGATAGAGCGAGATAAAGTGTATGCCGCGCAGTGGTTCCATACCGATACCACTAGTTCGGTTCAACGCATTAATGTGCCGGACTACATGGAAGGTAATGGCTACATTAACGTGCAATTTGTTCGCGATGCTAACTCCGATGAAATCTTTATGAGCCCATTGAGTTATGGCGTAATCCCATTCAAGATTGATACCGTGGGGCGTAAGGCTGGGTTCCAACTCAGTTCAGACGACGTCATCAAACCAGGGCAAAATCTGGCTATCAAGGTCACGACTGACTCACCACAGCGCATGGTCGTGTTTGCGGTTGATGAAGGCATTCTGCAAGTAGCTCGATATACCCTAAAAGACCCGTTGGATTACTTCTTCCGCAAGCGTCAGCTTAGCGTCGAAAGCACCCAGATTCTGGATCTTATCCTGCCAGAATTCAGCAAGCTGATATCTCTGACCTCTGCTGCAGGCGGTGATGCAGGTGAAGGTTTAGACTTGCACTTAAATCCGTTTAAACGCAAAAGAGACAAGCCAGTCACTTACTGGTCTGGTATTACCGAAGTCAACGGCGAAGAAGTATTTAACTACCCAGTACCTGATTACTTCAACGGTAAAATTCGTGTAATGGCTATCTCGGTAACACCGGATCGTATCGGTAAAGGCCAGAGCTATACCACCGTGCGTGACGACTTTATTCTCACACCGAACGTACCTGCTATGGTCGCGCCAGGTGATGAGTTTGATGTTAGCGTCGGGGTTGCCAACAACTTGCAAGGTCTGAATGGCAATAAAGTGGATATCAAAGTACAGCTCACACCGCCGCCACAGCTTGAAGTCGTCGGTGAAGCCAGCCGTTCACTCTCTCTCGCGGAAAAACGCGAAGGTATGGTGACATATCGCTTACGTGCCACCAATAAACTCGGGGATGCACCACTGACCTTCAATGCCGTCTACGGTGATAAATCCAGTCTGCGTAAGGTCAGCACCTCCGTGCGCCCAGTCATGCCATACCGTGTACAGACTGTGATGGGCCGCATGAGTGGCAAAAATCAGAACGTGGATAATCTACGTCAGATGTTTAATGAGTATTCTCAGCGTCAGTCTGCGGTTTCCCACTCTCCTCTGGTGCTCACTAACGGACTGGCACAATACCTATCCGAGTACCCTTATTACTGTTCCGAGCAGATCGTCAGCCGCTCTATTCCGTTGATCCTGCAAAGTAAATATCCAGAAATGAGAGGTAAGCTCAATCCGACAGAAGCTCGCAAACAAGTGAACGATATCATCACCACACTGCGCTCACGCCAAAACGGGCAAGGTGCAATAGGGGCATGGCGCTCAACGCCGAATCCTGATGCCTTCGTTACGCCATATGTCGTGCAATATCTGTTAGAAGCGAAGGATGCAGGCTTTGCTGTGCCGGAAGATATGCTAAAAGAAGCGAATGCCTCACTGCGTACACTGGCATCAAGTAGTGATGAGTCGCTATATGACATGCGTCTGCGTACCTTCGCTGTCTACCTACTCACGCGTCAGGGCGAAGTCACGACTAATGCGATCTCGTCTATACAAGAGAGATTACGGGCCCGCTATGATGGGTCATGGGAAACTGACTTAACTGCACTGTATCTCGCATCCTCTTATCGCATGCTAAAAATGGACGCAGAAGCCGATAAGTTACTGCAACCGACGTGGAAACAGTTGAGTAAAGCCTACAGCGATGCATGGTGGAGTCAGAACTATTTTGACCCGCTAGTACAAGACGCAACAAGACTGTACCTCATCACACGCCACTTCCCTGAAGAAGCGCAGAATATTCCTGCACAGGTGTTAGAGAACATGGTGTCAGCACTGAAAAGTGAGCGCTACACTACCCTCTCTTCTGCGATGAGTATTCTGGCGTTAGAAAGCTACTCTCAGCAGATCGCAGCTCAACAGGATGTTGCTAATTCGCTAAGCATCACTGCGGTAGGCAAGAACAACAGTGCACCGCAAGTGATCTCTACGCTAGAAGGCCTGTTTGCCAAAGCCAACTTTGGTAGCGATACCAAAACGCTGAAGTTCAGCAATACCGCATCAGTACCAGCATGGTATGTGGTGGCACAATCCGGCTACGATATCGAGCCGCCGAAAAAGGCCATCTCTAACGGCTTGGAAGTCACCCGTGACTACACTGATGAAGCAGGCAAAGCAATCACGAAAACGACGTTAGGCCAGAAGATTAACGTTCATGTGAAGATCCGCTCTAACTCCCAAGAGGGGCTGAACAACATCGCTATCGTTGACCTGTTACCAGGCGGTTTCGAAGTTGTACAGCAAACGCCACCACCGCCGGAAGCCACGGGCGATGAAGACGAAAGTAGCAGCGACGAAAACGAAACGGCTTCGTGGGTCTCTCCACTGGCAGCCAACGGTTCCACATGGCAGCCTGACTACAGCGATATCCGTGACGATCGCGTCATCATCTACGGTAGTGCGACCAATGAGGTTCAAGAGTTTGTCTACCAGATCAAATCAACCAACACGGGCGTCTTCATGATTCCACCGGCTTACGGTGAAGCCATGTATGACCGTGAGGTTCAGGCGGTCTCCGTCAGCGGCGGTAAATTAACGGTTGTCGCACCAGAAGAAAAGTAACAAATAGAGAGTAATCAGAGCGCCCCAAGCGATCCGCTGGGGCGTTCTTATTTACATCTCATCTTATTTACAATGAATAAAATGAGTACCCAGCTTTAACATGATACGAGCCAGATTCACCTTAGCCTCAATAAAACGTCTCCTGCAAAATATTCTAATGGGAGTATTTCTGCTTGCTCTGGTTATCATTGGCTTTCGTCTCTGGCCCCACCCTCCTCTCTCGCAGGGTTTACCACTTTCTACAGCCTACTATGATCGGCACAACACGCTACTGCGCCTCACGTTAGCCAATGATGATCGCTTTCGACTGTGGACACCGTTAGATGACATCTCACCGCTGGTGATCGAAGGGATTAAGCTGCATGAAGATCGCTGGTTTCAGTATCACCCAGGATTTAACCCCTTCAGTTTGGTACGCGGATTCTGGCGTAGCTATGTGATGGGAGCGAGGCAACAAGGTGGCTCTACGCTCACCATGCAACTAGCGCGGATGCGCTGGAACCTAAATACCCGAACCCCGCAGGGGAAACTATGGCAGATCGTGCGAGCCATTCAACTTGAGCTGAGCTACTCCAAGCACGATATTCTAGAGGCTTACCTTAACTACGCGCCTTACGGCCGCAATATCGAGAGCGTCGGTGCCGCCAGCTTAATCTACTTCAATAAGAAGCCGGATAATCTCACGCTGCCTGAAGCACTCACGCTAGCCGTCCTACCGCAATCGCCTAGCTATCGCATCGACAGCCGTACGGGGATCGTCGGCTCTGCCTTAACTCAAGCGCGTAACCGCCTGTTCGATCGTTGGAGGCAGGTTCACACGACTGACAGCAGCCAACTGGCCCTGTTTCAACTCCCCCTAACACTACGCCAGCCGGAGAAAATGCCCTTTATCGCGCCTCACTTTGTCGAACAGATTCAGGCGAGCCGACAACGGCAGATCAACAATACCAACACCATTAATACGACGCTGGACGCTAATCTTCAACAGATTGTCGAACGCCAGATCACCGCATTTATCACGCGTAACTCAGGCCGAGGGATTCACAACGCAGCGGCGCTACTGGTCGATGTGCGGGATATGGGAGTACGGGCGATGGTTGGCTCCGCTGACTACCGCAACGTAGAGATCCAAGGGCAGGTTAATGGCACCAATGCTAAACGCTCACCCGGCTCTACGCTCAAACCTTTTATTTATACGCTAGGGCTGGATCAGGGTGTGCTGCACCCAATGACGATTTTGAAAGATGTCCCTTCAACCTTCGGCTCCTACGCCCCAGAAAACTTTGATCATCGCTTTCTTGGCCCGATTTCTGCCACCGATGCGCTGAACTATAGCCGAAATATTCCCGCGGTATATATCGCTTCTCACCTACGCAATCCAAGGCTGTACCAGTTCTTGAAACTTTCGGGTATCTCTAATTTGGCGAAGGAAAATCACTACGGCCTCTCACTGGTACTCGGCGGCGGTGAAATTACCGTACAGGAGCTGGCAAAGCTCTACGCCATGCTAGCGAACCGCGGGCAGCTACGCCCTTTGGTTATGACACTACCGGATAAAGAGACTGAGCGAGAAAATACGCCAGCCGAACCAATACGTCTGTTCAGCGAAGAGGCTGGCTTTATCACATTAGATATGCTGCGCCAGCATCGTCGCCCAGGGGATACGCTAGCACAAGCGCCAACATCCTTACCTGTCTACTGGAAAACCGGAACCTCTTGGGGATTTAGGGATGCATGGAGTGCGGGGATCTTCGGCCCTTATGTACTCATTGTGTGGGAAGGTAACTTTACCAACAAAAGCAACAGTGCTTTCATTGGTGCGGATACTGCCGCCCCACTCTTCTTTAATATTATTGATAATATTGTGGCGGATTATCCGAAGTTACAGGAGCCTAAACGTAGCCGACCAAAACAGCTGAAGCGAATCGATATCTGCCTCTCTAGTGGAAACCTGCTAACACCTTGGTGCCAGCAAAAAGGCAAGACATGGTTTATTCCAGGGAAATCACCGATCAAAGTCGATACGGTATACCGCCCTGTTGTTATTGATACCAACACGGGCGAAGCCGCCTGCCCACCTTATGATGAGAGCAGTACACGCACTGAAATCTTTGAATTCTGGCCTTCTGATCTCGCTAACGTATTTGCTCAGGCGGGCCTACCGAAAAAAGCACCACCAAGTGCCACTCACTGCAAAGATAACAACACTTATGTATCAGGTGTGCCCCCTAAAATTACCTCACCACAGCGCAATATGACTTATACACTGCGCCAATCCCAGAAAGGGCGGGATAAAATTGTCTTTAGTGCAATAACCGATGCTGATACCAAAACCATCTACTGGTTTGTCGACGATATCTATCTGGGCAGCACCGCCAGCAAGCGTTATATCGACTGGCAGGTAAAAACCAGTGGCAGCTACCGCATTCGGGCAATTGACGACCGCGGTCGTGTCGATAGCCGAACGATAAAAGTGGAATTGGTGGATTAGCTATGAACCTGTCTCATTCTTAGCTGATCGGTAAGCGGATCATAACGATGGGTAAAACAATACAATCTTATGCTGCCTGACGGACGCAGAGCCTCACCCCCGTTAGCATACAAAAAATAATCCCATTAATTAAGTTAAGGGCCATTGAGTATAAAACACCGATAAGGTCTATCCTTGCCCATGTCACTGATGGCCCGTCAAGCAATACACTATAGATAAACAGGGTTGTTGGCCCTAGGACAGCGAACCAAATGCAAAGCCGAATCGCAGACAGTGCATTTTTCGATCTCAACCATAAAAACATTGGCGCCACAAGCGCCAAGGTCACGACATAATAATAGAGAACGCTATACAAGATGAGCGTATATAAAACGTCAACAATAAAATTTAAGGGGGGTAAATTGCCGCCAGAGTCATCTATGACCATGCCAATGACATTGACAATGAAAAATCCCAGCGGGACGACCCAAGGAGTGATGAGGATACCTAACCATAAGCTGCGTTTATGCTGTAATTGCATCATATAAACAAGCCCTCTTTAACCGCCAGATCTATATCGAAGCCTTGGTACAAAGGTAAGGTGAGAATATCATGGTAGCAACGAATAACAACTATTCCTCTTATCTACACGCTTCAAAACTAGGCGTGTAAATCATCAGACATCATCAATCTTCCATTGCCCTTAAATATTCTGGCAAAAATCAGCGACAACTGCCGCATTCGGGCATTAATGGCCTTGGTCGTGTCGATAGCCGGATGATAAAAGTGAAGTTGGTGGATTAGCTATGAACCCGTCTCGTTCTTAGCTAATCGGTAAGCTCGATAATAACAATGGATAGAGAGAACTATTTAAACAATACAATCCTATGCTGCCTGACGGACACACAGTCTCACCCCCGTAAGCATACAAAAAGCAATCCCAGTAATTAAGCCGAAGACCATTGAGAAGAAAACACTGGAAAGATCCATCCTTACCCACGCCGTTGATAGCCCGTTAAGCAATACACTGTAGATAAACTGGGTTATTGGCCCTAGGACTGTGCACCAAATGCAAAGCCGAATCGCAGACAGTGCATTTTTCGATCTCAGCCATAAAAACATTGGTACCACAAGCGCCGAAACCACTACATAAGTATAGAGAACGCCAAACAAGATGACCGCAAATAAAAAGCCAACAAGAAAACTTAAGGAGGGTGAGTCACCGCCAAGCTCATCTATGAGCATGACAATGTAAAATCCCAGCGGGACGACCCAAGGGGCGATGAGGATACCTAACCATAAGCTGCGTTTATGCTGTAATTGCATCATATAAACAAGCCCTCTTTAACCGCCAGATATATATCGAAGCCTTGGTACAAAGGTAAGGTGAGAATATCATGGTAGCAACGAATAACAACTATTCCTCTTATCTACACGCTTCAAAACTAGGCGTGTAAATCATCAGACATCATCAATTTTCCATGCAAACGCTCTATAGACGGCTTCGCTCGTGTCGATAGCAAGACTATAAGATCAAGAGGTCAATCAACGTCTTCGGATTGATGTAGAGGAAAAACCAACCCTCCCGCAATAATCAGTGCAATACCCGCCAGATAAAGTGCAGGTTCGAGCCGTTGAGTGAGCGATGTTGAAAGTGCAGAGAACAGAGGACCACCCAACTGCCCTATCGCATAACCCGTCGTTAATAATCCAGCCATATAACGCGCATAGTTGGGCGCCAGTTCCCGGCCATACTGCAACGCCAGTTGCACCACACAAAGAAAGCCGCCCCCCACCAAAGCTGCACCAATAACCAAGCCACCGATACCCGATATCAACTCCATGCAGACAATCCCTGCCGCCTGCAACCACAAGACGATTGCCAGACGCACTCGAGTCTGTAAGAGGTGCCGAGTCATAATGCCTAAAATGATGCCAATAACCGATGCACCACCAAAGATAGGCCATACGAATTGGGTAAATAGGCTGTCAGGAAAACGAGCCACCGCCATTTGGGAAAGAAAGGTCGCGGGCAGAATATAACCAAAACCTGCTAGGCTATAGCAGATAACGAGTCGCTTTATCACCCCCGTTATTGCCAGTGGCGGCTGTTTTGGGGCGTCTGCACGATGAAACTCCCCTTTTCTTGGCAGATTAATACTGATTGCTGTGACCAGTATCAGAGCAACAATGCCATAACCTAGCCATGACGCCGAAGCATTAAATGAGAAACGACTAAAAAGTATCGCGAGCATCCCGCTCAACCAGATTCCTGCTCCCGGCCCGGCAAACACAGCAGCAGCCAACGCGGTTTTTCCCAATGTGATTAAACGCTCATTACTCCATGCCGCGACTAAAACTAGCCCTAACCCGCTGGCCCAACCAATGGCAAATCGAATCAGACTATGCCACTCGATGCCTTCTACCAAGCCAGATAGCAGCGTCAGTACCACCGCTCCCCACAGGCCCAGCCACAAACGCCGTTCCACATGCCGTATCGCTTTCATGGCATCTAAAGAACCGCACAGATAACCCAAGTAGTTGAACGCAGCAACAATCCCCGCCCCTGTTAATGAGAACTGCCCTTCGGATAGCATAAGAGGCACTTGAGGCGTAAAGGCAAAACGACCAATCCCCATGGCGACAACCAAAGCTAGAAAGCTACTCAGTGCAATTTTTAGCGCCATCTAGGGTTCCGTAAAATGAAATGGATGCACCCTATACTCTTGTCATACAGGTCTTGTTGCATAAGTTGCATAAGTTGCATAAGTTGCATAAGTTGCCCAGCATAAAATACCACAGAAATATATAATTATTTTTTACTTTCAATCATGATAATTAACAACTAACCAAAAAAAATTCACAACCCAGTATAGGTTATTGTTAACATCTCGCCCATTTTAGACAAGGAAAGTGTCATGGAGTCCTCTTCCCGTTGTGTTTTTAACGAAGGCAGCCTTGCTGTGCCTTATGGCTTCCAAGAACAAACCATCAATATCTTTGCTGCTGAAAACCGCCCTTCGCTAAACCTCTCTCGTGACACCCTCAACCCGGATGAAACCTTTGCCGATTATCTGGCACGGCAACGCGATGTACTGAAAAAAGGACTTACGGCATAT
>DF158882.1:241684-242184 GCA_000307305.1 Enterobacteriaceae bacterium B14 | reverse complement strand
ATTGACGGGCTTGAGTGCGTGGTGGCGCATCGCAACAGCATGGGAAGTCACTATCAACTGGCCTATAACGGGCAGAGCCGCACCATGACCCATGCCGATGGCACTCAATCGGTATGGCAATTGGATGAACAGCGGCAGGTCACTGACTATACCGACCGTTTAGGCCGCCAACATCGCCTGACTTATGATGAACGAGGGCAACTGGCGACCTATCTTCCGCCATCAGGGCAGCGCCAGAGCTGTACTTGGGATACGCTGGGGCGCTTATGTAAACAGACCGATGCACTTGGACGCACCACTACGTGGCAGTATTACTGCAACACTGACCGAGTGATGTTAATACGTTGGCCGGATGGTTTGCTGGATGAGCAGCAATGGGATGAACATGGCCGCATTATTGCTGATATCAATCGGTTGGGGCACACCACTCAATATCACTATCCCCATGAAAAAACAGCGCTCCCTGGCAGAATCACCAACGCCTTAAACGGTGAGACAAC
>DF158882.1:97449-240575 GCA_000307305.1 Enterobacteriaceae bacterium B14 | reverse complement strand
AGACGGTCACCCAACAAGGCCGCCAAACCTACTGCTATGACCCTAATGACGCCTACAGCCCTCTGGCGCGACTAGACCAGCTCTCGGTACAAGATGAGGCCACGCTGTACTATTTTCACACCGACCTCAACGGGGCCGTGTTGGATGTGACGGATGAGTCAGGTGAAACGGTGTGGTCGGGGCAATACGGTGAATGGGGCTACGTCTCACGCCAAACGGACCTGATGTTTAGCTCCGGCGGCTATCGCGGCTTTGCACAACCCCTACGCTATGCAGGGCAGTATGCAGATGAGGAGACCGGTTTACACTACAACACGTTTAGGTATTATGACGCGGAGGTGGGACGGTTTACGACGCAGGATCCGATTGGGTTGGCGGGTGGGATAAACCTGTATGCGTATGCGCCGAATCCGTATAGTTGGATCGATCCTCTTGGTTTAACGAAATGTTCGCCGAACAAGAAAACGACTTATGAAGGTGTCAGCCGCAGAGATGCACTCAGGCAGGCTAAACGTGATGCTGGCATACCAAATAATCAACATCCCAAATCAATAAATCGTCCTGACTTGATGGATGGTTATGGTAAAAGAATTTTGGATGATAATGGAAAAGTAGTAAGAACAAGAGAATATGAGTTTACCAATATTGACGGCAAGGCTGTTTATATTCAGGAACATAGCTTAGGTCATGCTAAAGCAACACCTTTACATGGGGCTGAACCTCACTTTAATGTAAGGCCAATAGATGGTTTAAGTGGCGAAGTATTAAATGCTGGTAGTGTTCCTGGTACTCATGGTCACTATAATTTTTAAGGGTGAAATGTATGTGGTTTGAAAATGCGATGGGGAATGAGAAAATTAATTTCATGTTTAATAATGAATTTTCTCTAGAATCTATTCAGTTGGAAAGTTTTAAATTACATTATCATTCTACTTTGCAGTTGCATTTTTTATGTAAGTTAATTCCTGGTGTTTTTCCTGCAAAATGGAAAAAAGAAAAATTTAATGCTATCAGCTTGGTTTTAAGTCTTGGAGATATATTATCTTTTGAAGTTAAAGGTAATGAAGTAGGTTTTATATGTAGTCCAGATGTTATAACAAGCAAAGAAAAATCATCGATAAATATAGTTAATAATGATTTTCATCTGCAATGTGAATCGAGGTTCTTAACAATAGAAGGTATAACCCCTTATATTGATGAAAGATGGGACTAAGCAAATAAGCCGGAAGTGTAGTGGTCAAGAAAAACTGGCCACAGTTTTATGTTTTGGTACACCTGCAAAATATTCAAAGGCTTCTTTTAGCCCCTGTTGCCAGGCTTGAGCTCGCTCATTATCAAAGAATTTCACGTAACAGGCACGGGAATATCCCAGCGTGGGCTCAAAGGTGTTCTCACGGTCACGCGGCGTGTTCAGTTCGATTTCGCCGTCGTCGCACAGCAGCGTTTTGGAAGAATAGCCGTTGCGAGTATTTGAGCCTGATTTTGGTGCATTTTTCTCGTGACCAAGGTGCTCTGTCAGTTCTGCATTGAGCGCAGTTTCAACAGTCAGCTTTGTCAGCATACGGGAAAACGCGTTGAGGTCGGCTTCGGTTTTAAGGCCTTTAGCCAGTTCAGCCGCAAGGGCCTTAAGTTTCTTTTCGTCCATAATTTGCCTGTCTCCGTTACTGGAGTGAACATATCAAAAACTGGCAATTACACAATTTTAATTACAGTCTCTTGGATCTCCTTAGTCATTACAAAAGTACCTTCCCTTTTTCAATCCCAATAACCACCTAGCCAAACATCAATGATAGACACCCTCAAACATTGAGCGTGTCTATCACCAAAAAGTGCGAATGAAAAACTACCCTACAGCTCAAACTATTCGCACCTAACATCTATAAAACTACTTAATCCTCACCCCAGAAACCCGATACCAACCATCAGCCCCTTTACCTTCATTAGCAAAGTTAATACGCGCTTTACCTTCTCCATCCAGCATCGCAGTTTCGATATGGTATTCCCCTGCTGGTAAAGAGTCCGGCATCGCTAAATGGTAGCTAGCCTCATGTTTTCCCGGCAGCCATGTGCGAATGTCATCTTGGGTTTTACCTTCAGCCACAACCTTGTTTCCAGCATTAACAACCCGATACGCAAGCGCGTAATGTAGATAAATCGGAGCGACACCATCGTTAAACCACTGGCTGTTCAGTGTGAGCGACTGCCCCTTCACCAAGGTAGATTCATGAGCTAGTGATGCAAGGCGAAAGCGATAGCCTAGCTTGGTTAAGGCATTATCTACAATATCACGGTACTCTTTCGGTACCCTACTAGACTTCAAGTTGATGGTGCTGGCATGTTGCGCCAATGCCCAATCAAACGTCGCCTGTACTTGCTCACGGGTGTAACGATGAACCGCCTGCCATTCAGACATATGGCCACATATCTCTAAGCTGATCGGCGCTTTCTTCCATCCGTTATTAAAGCCCGGATAGGCATTATTTGCCGCCTGTAATCGCTCTGGATAGTCATCTTTCATATGGCTCCATTCCACGGTGAAGTTGTGCCAGTCACCCCAGCAATCTGCACGCCACCCTGCCCCTTGTTTTACCGCGCTGGCTAATGCTGCCCCACCACTGATTAACATAATTTTTGGAGTTTTAGGGAACGCCGCAAAATGCATTGTAACGTACTTCTCGAGTTGGGCCGGCGTATAGCGTTCAAGCAACGGTGTAGCCGTAGGGAAGTTACTGTTATGCCACTCTCCCCATGACCCCACCATACCAATATCGATATAGGCCAGATTGGTATTGCCGTCGTAGCGTTTGCCAAAGGCGTTTAGCAGGCGCTGGCTATATTCGATAAACAACGGATCATCTAAGGCGGGAACAAAGGTTTTATGGCCTGATGTCCAAACGCCCTTAATGCCTTTTTGGATCAGCCACTCAGGGATTTTCGAACCACTACTCGGTTCATCCAGTGTCATAAAACGTAATCCGACGTTCATCGCAGGTTTGTGTTGTGCAGCATGATGGAATGCCGTATCCACCAACTGGAAGTTGTACTGCCCTTCTTTCGGCTCTAATTCGCTCCAGTAAAAACGGTCATACTCAATGCCAGTATCAGGGTAATTCTCCAAGCTTGGCGTTTCACCATAACCATTGTGGAAACTTGCCACGCCATTACCAGGGTTAGTCAGTGGGCCAGTTAGCGGCTTGGGGGTAACTGTGGTCATCGGTTCTGCTGAGGAGACAGACACACTCGACAACGGTAATAGTAAGCACATAAGTGCAGTAACAGACTTAAAATTCATAGAAAATACTCTCGTGTATCTGTCATCAGGGCGCTATTTTTTTAAGCCAAGCCACCAATCCCAGATCCCTACGTGAAAATATTGAAACACATCAATCCCCAGCGCTGACTTAATCATATACAGCGCTAGCAACACCGAGACGATGCAAAACAGAAGAGCGAAGAGCACCAACAGTGTCACCATAATGCGTAACAAGGTAGATTCTTTGCGTTTATGCCGACGCAAATCTCTCCCCATTAAAAAAACCAGATAAAACCGCTTGCCAAAGAAAGAGAAACTTTCTCGTACATCAACACGGTGTCTTGAGGAAAAGGTGATCGAGATAATGGCCTGCTCGACAGCCTGCTTTTGCTCTGGCGTTAAATCCGCATTCGTTTCCTCATCTAACGCCTCGTAAAAACGCTCGATGATAAACGGGGGTTTGTTGGTATCAGTCAATGTTAGCCTATTGATTTATCAATGGAGTGGTAAACCGCCACCGTTTGTCTGGCGATATCCTGCCAATCATAGCGCTGTAGATACTCGCTGTAATCAACCGAATCTTGTTGAATGCCTTTTGTAATTTTTTCTGCTAATTCAGTCACATTTCCCACTTTAAAATAGGCATCCATAGGCAACTTCACTTCTAAGTTTGCAGGAATATCGCTGACCACGGCAGGTAATGAGAACGACATCGCTTCGAGCAGCGCAATCGGCAGTCCTTCGTGATAGGAAGGCATCACGAAAAGTTTTGCCTGAGAGAAAACCGCCTGAAGGTCATCCCCCTTTAAAAAGCCGGTCAGTATCACATTTGGTGTATCGGCGGCTAACTGCTTCAGCTGAATACTGTACGCCGTAGGGTGATCCGCATCCCCCACTAGCACCAAAGGCAAGGTAATACCAGACTGGCGATAAGCAGCAATTAAATCATGTAGGCCCTTCTCTTCAACAAAGCGTCCTACCGCGACTAAATAGCCTTTAGGCTGCAATGAAAAACGCGCTAGCATCGTCTGAATATGATCTTCACTAAGCGGTTTTGGCAGATTGACACCGTTATAGATCAGGTGGGCATCTTCTCGACCATACTTTTGCTTAATCAGATTATTAATCACATCAGAGATAACGATCACTTCACTGGCATACTTCACTGCAAATCGTTCCCCCAGTAACAGTGTCTGCTTTGCGATGTATCCCCACTTCTGGCGATCATAGTCTGGGCCGTGATGGGTAAAGACGACTTTCTTACCCATTAAGCGCAGCAGTGGCACCACTAAACCTGGCCCGATAGCATGCACATGAACGATGTCGGATTTATCAAACCACGTCGATAGCGCAGCTAACACCGAGTGAACTATCGCCTCTAAAGAGCGCTTTTTAGGCGCCCATACCGCACGAGTCTCCACCCCTTTATACTCAGATGTTTGGTAACCAACATAAGGTGAGCGCGCGATCACACAGATATCCACATCGAACAGCGCCTTAATAGCGGGGTATAAATTCTGACAATGAGTTTCTACCCCGCCCAATACATCGGGGATGCCGCGCGTGCCTAAAACCGTAATTTTTTTCGTCATCTTATTTATTACCCAACAGTGTCTGATAAAGCGCCAACAGTGACTCAATATGCTTATTCAGAGAGTACTTTTCGCAGAGGTAAGTCCGTGCATTAAGCCCCATTTGTTGGGCCTTTTCAGGATCCCCCGCCAGCTCATCCAGTATTTGCGACAGAGCCTCGATATTGCCCGGCTCAAAGAGCCTACCGTCGACGTTATCGCGGATCTGTTCTGGGATACCGCCAATACGCGAACCAATGACTGGCTTGGCAAACGACTTGGCCTCTAGTACCGACATTGAGCAGTTCTCATACCCTTCAGAAGGCACCACCACGACGCGAGCGTGGCGGATCAAGTGGTTCAGTGCTTCGCCTTGCTGCACATATCCTAGAAACTCAACATCAGGAAATTGAGCCACAAGGTTATCGTAGAGCGGCCCATTACCGACTATTTTTAACGGCACTTTACAGCGCATTTGCTGATGCGCTTTCGCCAACGTCGCAATCCCTTTCTCTTTGCTCAAACGGCCAACAAATAGGATATAACCGTGGTCTTCCGCATCCTCGACTGGCTTGGAATCATCAATGCCATTAACGATGACGTCGATTCGCGCATCAGGATACTTACGTAAGATCAGGCCTCGTAGAAACTCACTGGGTGAAATAATCACATCTAGTGCCTGATAGTTCTTGGCAATGCTCTGCCAAGTTGCTTCCAAAGAGAGGAGCAGGCTTTTAGAGGCGGAGCCTTCTTGGCAGCGGTATTTAAAGGCGTTAAACACTGAGCCTGTCACACAGAGATCGCAAACCTTGCCATCCCGCAGCATGGAGTAGGCGGGGCAAAGCATCTTGTAATCGTGGGCGGTCAATACCGTTTTGCAGCCAAAATCGCGGGCAACTTTAATCAGGGCGGGTGTCAGTTGATGATAGATATTATGAAAATGGACAATATCAGGGTTTTCTTTGCGCAGCAGTATCAGCAGTTTCTTGCACGCTTCACTGTTATGAATAAAATTAATCGCCGTCTGAACTTCCCCCATCAGGCTGCTACCCTGATGATAATCAACATTACTGACAAAATAGTCAGCATAGTCAGAAGGGAAATTATTTTCATGCTGCATTGAGAAATCAACCACCTCAACACCTGCACTCTTTAACCTATCGCGCTCTTGAAAATAGACGGTCTCTGCGCCGCCCTTAATAAAGAAGAACTTGTTAACCAGTAAAACTTTCATTATTTCCGCCTATTCATGAATCACTTTGCTGTCTGGTGGGGTCATCGGGTCCCGCATAGGGCGCGTTAACCCTTTGATCAACCCAGCCGAGAACACGGCTAAATTCATCACGCTCTGTAGCCCATTCATTAAGGAGCGATTTTTAATGGTTTTTAGTGCGATAAAAGCCAGCAACGGCAGCAGCGCCACGCCAATCACCATGCCATTAAATGTGAGCAGCGCCAGCAGTAACACCAGCAGATAGAGGGTAAACACCGCCTCGTTCTTCACGATGTTTAACGCCTCACGAAAATAGGATTTTCCCCAAGCACTGCGTAGCAGTTCCCCCGATGCCCAAAGAAAGCCGTTCTTCCAGCGATACTGCAGCATTTTGAGCGTTGGCATGGTGTAAGAGGTGTGACGGAAGTAAGGCGTATCTAGTCGATGAAGCTTATACCCTGCATCGTGCAGGCGAATGCCTAACTCGGCTTCTTCATAGCCATGTAGGTTACGATTGGTGAGGTAGCCGATTTTTTCAATGGCCGAGCGGCGATATAACCCACCACCGCCTAAATGCCCACAATCCCCCAGAGGGTAGATTTTATGAATTCGCTGCTTGCGCGATTTAAACTCGTAGTTGGCTGCCCCATCCATTTCGACCGTTCCGGCGACACCTGCATATTCTCGGTGCTTCTCCAGAAACTCAATTCCTTTAGCAATAAACCCATCCTCAAGCTCCATATCACCATCAAGCAGCAGCAGGTACTCACCTTCGCTATATAGATAGCCAAGCTGGTGCCCCACGCCACAACAGCGATCGGCGGGGTTTGTCAGAGAAACAACGGTGACGCCTTTCCCACTGGCAAGCTGTTGGGTATTGTCAGTCGATAAACTATCGGCAACGATAATTTTATGTGGATAATCAGCAATATGATTACGGATGCTATCGATAGTTTTCTCGATACACTCCGCTTCATTAAGCGTTTTGATACTGACGGAAATAAAGGGTTTATCACTCATACGATGTCTCGGTATAACGGCGAACGGAACGGCGGATCACTAGGCTTGCACCCAGTGATAGATAAAAGAGAAATTGCAGCATTGGGATAATCATCAGGATCTGGCTATAAGGCAGGCTGAGCAAACACCCAATAGCAAACGCATTAAACGCCGGTGCAAAGCTCAACAGCTGTAGATCTTGCTCATCGAGCTGTTCTTTATCCAGCAACGCTTTTGGCTGTGTGATCTTTAAAATATAGATGAACAAACCAACAAAAAAGAGCGTTCCTATCGCACCCATCTCCCACAACAACATGCTAAGAGACGTTGAATCCAGAATCAGATTAAAGATGATATTCAAGTAGCCCGGTGACACAGAGCTGCCGCTGTTTGTCGCATTCAGCCCATAGCCAAACAGCGTGCTGGAGATGCCCCACAGATCGTTATTTTTCAGCCAGAATGCAATGGTGGTAAAGCGGCCCAGCTCGCCCGATTCCATAACGTAGGTGGAATCAAAAATATAGCCGAGGGAGTCAATAAACACGCTAAAGGCGCTTTTGGTTGGGTCGCCGCCAAAGGCGGAAGAGTACCCTGATGCCAGAATCAAAATAGCAACAGTGATCAACAGCGCCATGCCGCCAAAGATTAATAGAATGGCTTTCATGTTGATTTTAGAAACACCTGTCACATAGCTAGGTGTCAGCCAAACCCACGCCATTAACAGTGGCGAGAGTAAAACAACAAACTTCACTTCACCCGCAATACATAGGCCAAAACCAAAAATAATATGCAGCGCCATAGACTTGAATGAAGTCAGCCCATGTTTAAACTCAGACACTTTGAGCAGCATGATCAACAGGCAGAACATCCCCATCGCCGCCGTATTACCCCCACCCATTGGGTCGCCACCAAATGTGCCAACCACTGAATCCCATTTCTCATACTCGCCCTTCATCGCCACTCGCTTCGGTAAAACAATGAGCACCTGATAAGCGATGACCGGAAACTGAGCATAAAACACCCAATATAGGCTGCGTGTTACACGGTAAATTTGTGATTCACGGCAAAATCCAAGCAGTAAGCAGAACATGACAAGCGACAGGGCAATTTCGTTTTTGAAGCCGACAATGGTTACGGTAACTCCACCTTGCAAGAAGGTGGAAAGTCCCGCCATCACCATCAACGAGAGATACAGCGTCATCACCACTTTTTCTTGCGTGTCTAAGGTGCGATCGTCGTAACGCGTCTGCATTATCATCAAGAGCGACATCGCTAAAGCAAGAAAGAAAGGCAGCCACAGCACAGCAACAACACCCGTGAAATACTGTACTAATCCACAGAACACCAATGTGACAATGGCGTAAAGCTGTAGATAAAGTCCCGTATTCAGGTTCATGGCTCAATTTTCCCGCTCTTCAGTTGGTTAGCGAGCGTGTTCATCTTGAGATAGATAAAGGCATAACGAATAAACGTCAGCACAGAGAACAGAATGACGGAGGTGGCGTAGTCGTTATAGAAATAAGGTAAAACGATGAAAGCCGCTAAAACAATCGCCAACTGCTCAAGCTGAATACGCAAGAAGTAGCGGTGGGAACCAAAAATAAGCTCAATAACGGTTAACGGGCTGACAGCCAGCGCGGGGAATAAATAAGGCAGGATGTAATTTGCAGTAGGGATCGAATTTATCCACTCTTCACTAAAGCCTAAACGCATCACTATCGGATAGAAGATAAAGACACCGAGCGTACAAACCACCCCCAGAACCAATAACAGCAGGCGAACTTTTTTATACTCGTCAAAATTAAAGCGCTGATTTCTAAAATCGATCGACCATTTCGAGAAAATCGAGTTACGAACCGCATTTCCCACAATCGCTACAGGAGCTAAACAGAAACGGCTCACGACGGAGAAATAGCCCGCTGTTAGCGCAGAGAACCAAAAGTTAATCAGCATAATCGGCAGATTATTGTTCGCCATCGCCAAGACTTCTGCACTGCCCACTTTCGTGATGTGGTGAATGTGGCGCTTAAAAAATGACAGATTATTTTTAATACTTAAATGGCTTAGCGCCACTTGGCGAATATTGAACGAATAAAGTATGCAGCCCATTATCAGCACCATCATTGAGACGGCCCAAGACCAGTAAAATGCCTTCGTATTCGAGGTGAGCAAGATAGAGAGCACCACGACAACGGAAACCGAGAGGCGCTGAAAAATCAAAAAACGAAAATCACCCGTGCGCAGCGACAGGTTTTCAGAGACTAAAACCAGTGCAGAGGCCAGCGTCAGCAAATATAGGAAAAAGATATTTTGGTGAAAAAGCCAAGCCGTTAATGCCGCATAAGGCAGCGCAATAATCAGGCTTTGCAAGGTACTGAACACCACGTTCTGTACCAGCTCTTCCTCTTGCTGCTTGGGGATCAGAAGTTGTGAAGCGAAGGTACAAACCTGAGCACCCACTAGCACAATACTGTAGATAAGTGCGTAAATACCGACTTCTGCCATATTGTACTTGTGGGATATCAACCAGATAGAGAGCGCACCGATCAACTGAGATATCACCGATGAACTGGCAATGGTAGAAACGCTTTTCAGTAAACTCATGCTTTGCCTGTACTGCTAATTAATTCATTGGTTTGACTATTCAGTGCCCGTAAGCCCTCTTTTGTCTCTAGGTTTCTCTCCGTGACCTGATTGATCACCGCCCCTATCAACACCGTATCCTTCTGTCTGGTTTTTTCTAATGCTTTGAGGGCGTCACCTACTGGTACAGCCCCAGCTTTCAACACGAATATCACACCGTCGATAATGCGACTAATGAGTTGAATGTCTTGAGATTGGCTTACCGCTGACACATCAATAATAATTCGCTGATAGCGCCCTCTGGCCTCAGCGATGAGTGCCACAAGTTGCTCAGACGAGAGCATCAATAATGGAGAGAGTTTGGCGTTTCCTCGTGGGAGAAATGCCAGATTGTCATTGAGATTTACAACCGCACTTTCCAACGTAACTGCGCCTTTTAGCACGTCAGCCACGCCAGTCGCGGCAGGCTTGGCAAGGGTTTGCGATAGGCCATTTTGGTTGAAAAAATCTAAATCAATGAGTAGCGTCTTCTGGTCAAAGCTGAATGAATTTGCCAACAAATGTGCGACAAAAGAGCGCCCTTCTGCCGACTCTGTCGAGCTAATCGCGATACTTTGCAGATCAGGGTACTCCAGCAGAATTCGTGTTCGCATACTATGGACAATGTCGGCGTCCAGCTGGTTATCCGAGATAAGCCTCACCAGTTGTGAGCGACCGCCTGCACCGATGAAGTGCCGAATTTCCCCAAGCGGCTCTACAGCCAATCGTTTTTTCATCTGGCTAACACTATTTATCGAATTATCCAACGCAGCTTTTACGATGAAATAGACCACACAAATGATCAGTACCATCATGACAACCATAATCATGAGCAGCGCTTTATTCGGTTTAGAGGGCCTTTCCGCAGGTACTGCGGGGTCATACAGTACGGCATCAGGCTCTAAATAGTCTTCTGATAACGCTTGCTCTTTGGTACGCTGATACAACTCTTTATAAAGTTCTTCGGTTTTTAGCAGCGCCGTTTGCATGTTGTTATATTCATCACGCAAGGAAGAGAGTTTCTGGAAAGCCGCTTTCTGTTCGTCCAGCTCCTTTTTATACGCATTTTCGCTGGCGAGCAGTGATTGATACTGTTTACGCAATCCTGCTTCTAGCTCCACCAGCACTAAGCGAGTCTGTTCTTCAACTGCCT
Source organism: Enterobacteriaceae bacterium B14 (assembly GCA_000307305.1). Taxonomy (GTDB): domain Bacteria; phylum Pseudomonadota; class Gammaproteobacteria; order Enterobacterales; family Enterobacteriaceae; genus B14. Next base: position 229,764 of record DF158882.1, on the reverse strand, counting down.
GCACCTGCGCTTGGGCTTCCAGAATTTTGGTGTGTTTTGGTCCGTAGCGTTTGCGTAAGTCATACAGCGAGCGTTTCGCCTGAACCAGCGCAATTCGTAGATCCTGAATCTGAGCATGAACAGAGATATCAGGCAGAGAGATCACATCTTGTAGGGTTTTCCCTCCGCTCAAACGTACCGTATTGTATTGTGCTTCAGCCACAATACGGCGCTGGGTTGCATCGGCAAGTTTATTGGTCACAATGCCTAGCTGTTCGGTTTCAAACCCATCTACACCACGGAAAGTGAGTAGTCCCTCTTTCTTCAAATAGCTATCGATGGCGGCTTTTTGGTCAACAATTTGCTGTTTAACCTCCTCCATCTGCTCTTGGTTCCACTCTTTGGCCTGTAGCGTTTTCAGCCGTTTTTGCTCAACCGTATAGTTGATAAACGCTTGCGCTACACCGTTGGCAATATCAGCAGAGAGCTCGGGGGAAACAGATTCATAAGAGACAGAGGCAAGTTGGGTCGTGCGCACCCCTGTGATAGTGAGGTTTCTCACCATCACATTAAGAGCATGATCAACACGTTGCTGCAGCTCCTCTTCACTTGTACTCGCCGCATTCTCTTTTTTATCGGTGCCATTAAAAGCAGGGTTCTGATCCAGCTTTAGATCACGAACGGCTTGTTTTAACACGATATGCGACTGCATCAGGGCATATTGTGTCTCGTAGTAACCGCTACGTGTTGAATCAAATCCCTCAACCTGTGGTAAGGGGGAAGTATTATCCTGCTGCGCTTTTATCAGCACGGTTGCCGTCGAAACGTATTTCGACGTCATCATATTAATCAGTGGATAGGCGACAGCAGCGGCAATAATGCCCGCAATAGCAATCTTCCAACTGTTCTTTTTAATCTCTTTGGCAAACTTAGAAATGTCGATGCTGCTTTCTACTTTTTTGCCATTCTCTACTATCGATAATTTCATAGTTAGAAGAAGCTCATGCCAACGATCACGGTATCACCGGGGTGAACGGAATGTCTTACATCAACATTTTCAAGTAGTTGATTAGTGTGAGACAGTCGAATATTAATGTCTTTGCGGTCGGCCCTATCAGTGAAACCACCAGACAACGCAATCGCTTTTTCAACGGTAAGCCCTGGCTCATAGGCATAGCCATTTGGGTTTTCCACTTCACCGGTAATATAAAATTTACGGAATCCAGTCACCGTTACGGTCACCATCGGGTCTTGTAGATAATCCCCTTTCAGACGCTCAGTTATCTCTGCACTTACCTGCTCTGGCGTTTTCCCTTTCATCACCAGTTGTCCGATATAGGGAAAGGAGATAGAGACGCTCTTATCCAATAAGAGTTTCATCGTCATTTCAGGCTCACCGTAAACCATGATATTGACGGCATCTCCCTCATCGAGTGGGTAGCCTATCGTTTCACTACTCGGTGTATCCAGTAACGGCGTCGCAGAGTTCCCACAACCAGCCAACAGTGTGCTTAATAACAACAATACGCACAGTTTCATTATTTTCATTTTAGATCTGCACCTTAGCCGTAAACATAATCAGTGAGTTATCGTAGCCCAGCGTTCTTATCACCTCGCGGTCGTCATTGGGGCCGATAAAGAAAGAGTCCGTTTTTTTATTAGATCGCAACGTGTCGAGCTGATATTTCAATTCAAAGTTAATCGAGGGTCTAAAGTCGTAACTCATGGTGAAGCTCAATACCCCATCCTTATCATTACGATTCTTCTCCTGCTTCTTGTAAGCTTCCGTCGTATAGGAGTAGTCAACCGTGGTAGAGAAGCGGTCAACTAGCCAAAAATGCTGGTAGGAAAGGCCATATTTAGAAACCAAAATATATCCCCCTACTTCTGAAGGATCTTTGATATGTTGTGAAGAGTGTGCCTTCACAATAGCCTGATCCAGAGGTTTCCACTCTGCCTGAACATCCCAGTTAAGCCCGTTAAAATCTTGGGCGTTAGGACTATTTTTAAATCTTTTATAAAGCCACGATACATATCCGTCGACGCTGGTTTTTCCTGTAAGCTGGCTTTTAATGCCGTACTCTAAATAGTACTCATCGTTGTCTTTTTTGGGGTCGATCTCATAGCGACGCTGGTTAGTAATAAAACTATAGCGAAAACGTGTTTCGGAAGAGTACTGGTCGAAAACCTCAGCGACTAAGCTGTTCTCATGCCACTCTTGGTCGAGAACATAATTATAGAAATCGGTGTCACTATTTTTAATTTTATCCAAATTTCCAAAACGTAATCTTTTATGAAGTAGTGCAACTTCTGTTTTGCCTCGCCCTACTGGTGCACCATAGCTGTAACGCAACTCAGTATTGAGCAAATTGGTATCAAGGGGTGAAGTGATTCCAAAACCACGAAACTGGCTTGGTAGAAACCCCTCCGTGATACCACGCCCGCGCTCTTCGTGCCCTACCGTATCCGCTACATTGAGCATTAAGCCATGCATCTGCCCATAGCGCCACGAGCCATTAAAATCAAAGAAATGGTCGTTATAGCTATCAGCTGACGCACTGCCATACTGCCGATAATCGCCGGAATACATCAGTAAGTACTTATCTTCATAGCGCTCACCGATGGCCTTCAGCGTCGGCGTCACACTCTTGAAATCCGAGCTCACCACATCGCTTTGATAGGGCTGATAGGTCACATTACCTACCTGCCCATAGCTTGCGCCGAGCTGGCTCTGAAAATCGATACCGGCAATGCCGATATGCGATTTCGGTTTCAGGCCAGCCATTGCCGGTTGTACTATGGCCATGCCTGCAATAATGATAAGTTTAGTACGCGTTTTCACCGACAAAGCCTTTGAAAATGGTTCCAATGATAATCTTTATATCCAGCCATAAAGACCAACTTTGAATGTATTCAATATCGTAGTGAACACGTTTCTCCATTTTGTCCAGCGTATCAACTTCTCCACGATAGCCATTCACTTGAGCCAAACCGGTGATACCCGGTTTCACTTTGTGCCGAACCATGTAGTTTTCTACCAGTTGACGATACTGCTCATTGTGCGTTACAGCATGCGGACGGGGCCCAACAATCGACATGGTGCCCTGCAACACATTAAAGAACTGAGGCAATTCATCGAGAGAAGTTCGGCGTAAAAACGCACCGAAACGGGTGACTCGTGGGTCATTCTTGGTCGCTTGAGTAACAACCGCATCGTTCTCCATCACTTTCATTGAGCGGAATTTCCAAACTTTGATTTTCTGCCCGCTGAGACCATAGCGGTCTTGCTTAAAGAATACTGGGCCACGTGAAGTGAGTTTTATTCCTGCTGCAACAAACAGCAGCAACGGAGAGATCATTATCGTGATAAGGCCACCCACCACGAGGTCTTCCAAACGCTTAATAAAAGACCCAACTCCTTCAAATGGAGAACTAAAAATACTGATGGTTTGGATATTACTAATAGAGCGAAGCTGGGAGACATGTGAGCTATAAGAGTAGAGATCTGGGACGATATACGTATCCACCGTCGTATCTGACATCATCGACAGAAAATAGCGAATGCGATCTAGCGCAACCATAGGTAATGCAATATAAATCTCATCGATTCTACCTGCATGAGCCTCTTCGATTAACGCACGAACTTTGCCTTTGAAAGGGCTTTTGGTCATATAGCTAAAACGGGATGCATTGCGATCATCATAGAATGCTAAATCCAACTTCCTGTTGGAATACTCTTTCATCAACGCATTCTCGGCAGCCAAACCACCCGCCGTCAGCCCGACTATCGCAACACGGATCTCTTTGTTAATGGAGATTTTAAATACAACTAAGCGAGTGAAATAGAGCGAGCATAACGGGATAACATACCAGAGCAGCGTCGCAGGAAAGTACTTTCTATCGAATGGCTCTAGATAGCCTAAGTAGTCTAATCCACTTACCGATATTCTAATCAGCTCAACAAATACGATAGCTAAAAAGGCCGTTCCCCATAATCGTCCCTGCCCACGTAACTTCATATTCTTGAGTTTGTTGCGATACAGACCGGTGTACTCACCAAATAAGAGAAATGATGTGGAGAGTAGCAGGCTGGTCAGTACCACTTCATCAAAAGACTCTATTCCTAATAGCCATGCACTCAGTATAAGGATCGAGTTGATAGAAATAAAATCAATCAACTTTATGAATACTGAATACCCCCCGTAGATGATTTTCAGTGGATTGCTTTGCATTTTCTTATGCTCTTTGGTGTTGAGTTAGTATTAATGTCTATGCAATGCATGCTGTGTATTACAATAGCCCTAAAAAATAAGCATTATCACAAGAATTAATCTGTTTATCTAACTATTTTTGAATTAATGCACTGATTTTTTAACAGTGAAATGACGTAACATTACACTAATACCACTAAAAACCACTATTTTTATAGGTTTATTGCCAAAATGTGCTCTTCATAAATACATCCCCCCTTTTTAGCGAGGTAAGTACTATGATAGTAGCAGCCTTTTATGCATGTGCTAGTTCGCAAAAAAGAGACGATAAAGAGGAGATATTGAGCTATTTAGCGGCTAAAGGAGGATAAATTACTGGAACTACGCTCTGCCATATCAATAACAATATGGCAGAAAAAAGAAGCAATGGTTTACGCTGTTGCTACATGAATCTCCATTTTCATCTGCATTTTCTGCCCAGACTGTAAGAGCTGTAATAGACCTTTAACTGCTCGGTTGTGGTCATCCACTGCATGGGTTTGCGGTTCTAAACAGATAAAACGCTGCACACTAAGGTCGTGATTTTCTGGCTGAAAAACCTGCAACACAGGGCAGTCGCTAGTCATCATAACCCGTATACCATTAGGATGAATTAACCTTGCACAACCGCTCCAGCCGGTGAAACCATTGTTAATCCAGCGGGCTGGAACCTCTCTTAGCGTATGAAAGCAGAAGTCAGCAGGAACAGACTCTAAGTGTTCCGTTGGCAGATAACTCTCATCTTCTAGCCACATACCACTGGCACTAAACTGTAGCTGTGTACCCTCAATAACGGTGAAAAAGGGATGCAGCCCCAGTCCGAAAGGAAATGCTTGCTCACCTTCGTTTTGCACGCTTAATTGACTCACTAAGCACCCCTCTTCTAGCCAATAACCTAAGGTGGCACGATAGCGACAAACATGTTCAATCTGAGAGGTTAGCTCGAACAATAAATGTGTTTGGCTCTGTTCCCGTAGTGACCAATCACTTACCCAACCATCGCCATGCAGAAAGAAATCACTGTCTAGCGCATGGTGCGGCAATTTTATCTGCTCACCCTGCCACTCAAAAGCATTATTGCGGATACGGTTGGCAAAAGGCACCAGAGGGAACAACGCACTCTCCCCGGCATTAAACGCGTCTCCCTGTGATACCGGACGTAAAACTGGGAACGACGACGCTGCCGTTGATAGATCAATAATCGATGCTCCCCGCTCGCATACGGTTAAGGTTAGATAACTGTTTTTGATTGTGTAGTTTTGCATTTTTCGCTATACCTGTGAGCCATTGCTGCGCTGATGCGCCCGCTATTTTTTAACTAACTATTTCTATTCATTATAAAAATCACATCAACTAGAAGCATATCTATGTTAAAAAAAATCAATGCTGTCGGGCTAAACGTTAAGCAAGTACGCCGCCACAATCGCAAAGTCATTTTGGGGCTGTTGTACAAGAATAAAGCGATGGGGAAAGCGCAACTCGCTAACGCAGCTAAACTCACTATCACCACCGTGAGTAAAATCATCGCCGATCTACTACATGAAGGCCTAATCATCCAGCGGCCCAACATTAGCCCAACGCGGGGCAACTCTGACGGCTTATATACTATTGCCGATAAGCCCTACGATATTCTGTGCCTCTCTGTCTCCCCTACCCGTTTGGCAGGCGTTGTCGTCGATAGCCATATCAACCAGAAACATGAAGCGCGACGCTTGAGTATTGCCCCTCTCAGCGGTGCTGAGCTCATTGAAGATATCGTGCGTTTCTATTCGAAGTTGAAGCAGCACAACCAAGGGCGACCACTGAATTTAGTCATGGCGGTTCACGGTCAGGTAGATACACATACGGGTACTTCACTGAATATGCCGCAAGCCCCTTGGCATGAACCCATTGAGTTCAAATATCTGCTGGAGTCGCGCCTTAATGCCAAAGTGACGCTGGATAATGACTGCGTAACACTGGCTCTGGCAGAAAAGTGGCTCTCACAACAGGCTCCTAATGATTTCTGTGTGATGAATATCGATTACGGTATCGGCTCCTCTTTTCTAATTAATGATGAGATCTACCGCGGGAAGCAGTTTGGTAGTGGGCAAATCGGCCATACCATTGTGGTGCCAGATGGCAAAAAATGCGGCTGCGGTCGTTATGGTTGCCTAGAAACCGTCGCCTCTTCTGAAGCCATGCTAGCGGAGATCCGCACGCTGATTAAACACTCGGTCAATCGCCAGCAGGAGCAAGATTTTGACCATCTCAGTTTTGAAGATTGTGTTGCACTCTATTTGCAACAGGATAGCCGAGTCGTCAGCGTGATTGAGCGAGTCGCTCGTATTCTTGGGATCAGCCTGTACAATTTCCTGCTTACCTTGAATATTAACCAAATTATTCTCTACGGGAGTGCAACCCAACTAGGGGAGCACTGGCTGGGTAAAATCACCGAACAGATGTATTTAAACCCTTTTGAAAGCCCCAATAACCTACAAAATCAACAGATGTTAGTACAGTTTGGCAAACTCTCTGAAGATGAGCGGCTCATGGGGATCGGTTTTCTACTGGTAGAAGAAGCGCTAAATGCGGCCTAGTTCAGGCCGCATCTTCCACATTTATCACTGTATTTTATGAACGGGTAAGGTGTTTTTCTAACTCTTCGAGTGAAACGCCTTTAGTTTCTGGCACACGCTTAAAGATAAACATGAAACCGATAAGGCAGATGATGCCATATAGCAGGAAGCTTCCCGCAGCGCCCAGTTTTGCATTAAGCAGAGGGAAAGAGTAAGTCAGTGCAAAACAGGCTACCCATAGAGCAAAGGTCGCAACAGACATCGCGACACCACGGATACGGTTCGGGAAGATCTCAGACAACAGAACCCAAGTGACGGGTGCAAGTGTCACTGCATAAATAGAGATAGCCACCAGAACCAGAATCAGCACAGGTAAACCCAGTGCTCCCGTCGCATAAGCCACAGACATCAGCGCATAGATAACGCAAAGCCCTGCAGAACCTAACAGCATCAGCTTTCTACGCCCCAACTTATCCACCAGCGGCAGCGCCAAAATCGTGAAGATCAGGTTAATTAACCCCGTGGCGACAATCGATTTCAGCGTGTCGTTGATATCAAACCCCGCAGAGGCAAAAATCTCCTGAGCATAGTTAAAAATTACGTTGATCCCGCACCACTGCTGGAAAATCGCCAGAACAATACCAATCACCATAATCGGACGAACATCAGGAGCGAATAGCGCAGAGAAAGGCACTTTGCCGGTTTCTTGGCCCATCGATTGCTGAATCGCCGTTACCGTTTCACCTGCATAAGCTTCATCACCAATTTTCAGCAACGTTGCTCGAGCCTGCTCATCACGCCCTGCTTTGATTAACCAGCGCGGCGATTCTGGCATAAAGAACATCAATACTAAGAAGGTGACAGAAGGCACTAACTGAGCGACAAACATATAACGCCAGCCTGTCTGGCCATTCCAGCTCGTCGCAATCTCGGCAACCGTACTGCCTGAAGCCACTGGCTCAGCCAACAAGAGGTTAACGATCTGCGCAGCTAATACGCCGATCACGATAGTGAGCTGGTTGACGGCAACAAAACGACCACGCTGCTCACTTGGGCTAATTTCGGCGATATAGACCGGAGAGAGCGCCGAGGCAATCCCAATACCGATGCCACCTAAAATGCGGAACCAGATAAAGTGGTCAAACGTTGAGGCCATCGCAGTGCCCAGCGCTGAGATGGTAAAAAGTAAAGCCGACAGTAATAACGATGGCTTACGACCGTAACGGTCGGAAAGCGTGCCGGATATCACGGCACCTGCAATACAACCCACTAGTGCTGAACTCATCGCCCAGCCGATTAACACTGGATCAGAAATATTAAAATAGGCTTCGTAAAAAGGTTTGGCACCGCCAATCACAACCCAATCATAGCCAAAAAGCAGCCCGCCACAGGCGGCAACTAGGCACATCACCCAGATGTTTTTCATTTTAAGCTGCTGTACTGAAGAACTCGCCATTATGCATCCTCGCAGTTGTCGCTATTGTTATCGTCACCGTATCTGTACAAAAAATAGACAGCGGGTAACACGCTGCGTCACTTTAAAGAATGTTGCTCTGCCACTCTGATTAGCACATCACACATTAAACTAAACTTAGTTTTGTTTTATTTTAAATTCATTGATGTAATGTTTCATTTTTAGCCTATTCTATCACTATATTTGCTAACTCCCTTCCTTTTCACGCTATTAGAAAGACATAAAACAAACCTTAGTTTAGTTTTAATGGTGAATAGACTCACAAATTTCTCCCCGGCCTTGTCTATATACTGCGGAAAAATTGATTTCTCCGGTTTGGAGAGAGCCTATCCAATCAGTAAAAGGATAAGAGAGCATGAGTCATCGAGTTTTAGGCAAAAAAGTTATCGTTACAGGTGCTGCGCAAGGTATTGGTGCGGCGATTGCCACGCTCTATGCTGAGCAAGGGGCGGATGTAGTATTGGCTGATGTCCAGCAAGATAAAGCCACTGCACTCGCTGCCGAGCTGAGCGAACGAACCGGACGTCGATGCATTGCCATTCACGTTGATGTCAGCAGCCGCCAAGCTATTGAACAGATGGTAGAAGCCGCGATCAACACACTGGGCGGCATTGATATTTTGATCAATAACGCAGGCATCAACGTCTTTAACGATCCAGTTAAGCTTACCCCTGAAGAGTGGCAGCGATGCTTCTCTGTCGATTTAGAAGGTGTATGGAATTGCTGCCAAGCCGTCTTACCCCATATGCTGGATAAACAATCCGGTAGCATCGTGAATATTGCCTCGGTACACGGGCATAAGATTATTGCTAACTCATTCCCTTATCCGGTTGTGAAACATGGCCTCATCGGGTTGACCCGTGCACTGGGCATTCAGTATGCAGCGCAGGGTATTCGAGTGAACTCTATTTCACCGGGGCTGATTATGACCCCTATCGCCGAAGCCTATTTTAATAGCTGTGAAAACCCAGCAGAAGAAGAGCGCCGTCAAGCGGAGATCCTGCCTTGCAAACGTATCGGTCGACCAGAAGAGGTAGCCTATACCGCGCTGTTCTTGGGCTCGGATGAAGCCCCCTTTATCAATGCGACCGATATCTTAATTGACGGTGGACGCACTCAGGTATATTGCGACTAACACTTCATACCCCCTATTTTTAATAGCGAGTGTCAAACTTTACGTTTTGAGTTGCAAGTTTCGGGTAACAAGCACAGATCTGCAACTTCGCTTCAAGTATGGTGGGTATGTGAGAGCTAACCAAGGAACCATCATGACGATTGCGGTAAGTCTGGCTGATACACATTGCTACACGCTGGGGGAGAGCCCAGTGTGGTGTGAACAGCAACAGCGCCTCTATTTCCTCGATATTCTGCAAAAACAGTTACTCTGTTTTGATCCGCTAAGCGGTGATACCCAGACGAGACAATTACCTTATCTCACCAGTGCGATTACGCTAACCACAGACCCCGATCGCCTCCTGTTGGTGACAGATGAAGGGATCTTTACTTACTGCCTTAGCAGCTCATGTGTTGAAAAGAAGCTTGCCGACTACCCAGAACAACACGGCGCCACTCGCTCTAACGAAGGGGCAATATCACCGCAGGGTGAACTGTTTTTTGGCACCATGACTTATCAAGACCCAGACGCTGTCGGGCACTGGTACCGTCTGGCTGCTGGACAAAACCAAGCCGAGCGCATCGGTGAACCCGTAGGGATCGCCAACACCCTGTGCTGGCACGATGGCACACTCTATTTCGCCGATTCCAAAGAGGCGACGCTGTACCAAAGCCATGATGAGATGCAAACCCGCCAGACTTTAATAAAAGCCGAGCACGGCGCACCAGATGGCTCTGCTTTATGTGCCGATGGCAAATTATGGAATGCTCGTTGGGGTGCCTATGAGCTAGTGGTTTACGACATCAAAAGCGCGACTGAGCAGATTATCCCCCTTCCTGCACTCAACCCAACCAGTTGCTGCTTTGGCGGCCGCGATCTAACAACGCTCTATATCACTACCGCAGCGCTGGATATTGAGCAGCCAGATGAGTGGCAAGGCCGGCTGCTACAGCTTCCACGGGTAGGTAAAGGGCAAATGGCTAATCGATTTCGCCTAACTCGCACTTCGAAATTTTAAGGAACGACTCTGTGAGAGCAACATTGTGAGGACAACATTATGAGTAAAATCACCAGATTAATTGCCATTGATTGGGGCTCAACCAACTTTCGCGCCTATCGGCTGGAAAACGGGAGCGAAACTCAAATCATTACCCACCCCATCGGCGTTACTCAGGTTGAGCAACCCGCTAACTTCGATCACTTACTGGTTAACGTGCTGGCACCTTGGCGCAACTGGATTGCCGCGCATCATGTCCCTGTGATTATGGCAGGAATGATAGGCAGTGACCGTGGCTGGGTGGATAGCGGCTATCAGATGCTGCCGCAAGCACCTACCGCTATAAAACTTGGCTGTATTCGTGTTGACTCGACTCTACCAACAGAGGTCTATTTACGGCCCGGTCTAGCAGTTAACCACGATGACTGTGTCAATGTGATGCGCGGTGAAGAAGTACAGTTACTTGGCGCCATGGCACAGCTAAGTGCCGACTGCTATGTCTTCCCTGGTACCCATGCCAAATGGGTAACACCGCAAGGTGGGATTATCCCGCGATTTAATACGGTGATGACAGGTGAGCTATACCATCTGCTTATGCAAAATAGCCTGCTCGGGCAAGGTGTCGCAAAAGAGATCGTGCCAGAAGCTTTCGCACAAGGTCTACAAGCGGGAATTAATGCAGGTAGCAATATCATTGCTCAACTGTTTTTCGCACGCTCGGCGCGAATTCTGCACCGGATGCCTGCGGAGCATGTAGCAGGTTGGTTATCAGGGTTATTGATCGGCCACGAAGTGGCAACCCAGAGCGCTAATTTAAAACCTTCATCGACAGTCGCGATTATTGCCGCGCCTTCACTCGCCGCACTCTATCGTCAGGCATTTAGACTACTCAGCATTAACGCCACCATTCTCGACCCAGAAGAAGCCATCATCCACGGCTTTAGGAGCATTTATCATGAACTTTATTCCTAAGATCCCTCTTGTCGCGATTTTACGTGGCATAACCCCGGCTGAAGTACTTGAGCATACACAGGTGCTGGTGGATGCAGGCTTTGAGATGATTGAAGTCCCCACCAACTCACCAGACTGGCTAGAGAGCGTCAAGCTTTTGCAAGATCGCTGGGGAGATAGCCTGCTGATTGGCGCAGGAACCGTGACACAAGAGCGCTATCTGGATGACCTGATCGCCACCGGTGCTAAATTGATGGTGACACCAAACACCAACCCGATGTTAATCCGCAAAGCAAAAGCAGCGGGCTTAACAACCTGTATTGGCGCATTTACCCCGAGCGAAATCTATCAAGCCATTGATGCTGGTGCAGATGTAGTAAAAATCTTCCCTTGTGTTGGGGTTGATATCGCCTATGTGAAAGCGATTCGCGCCATCGTGCCAAAAGACCAAGCACTCTATGCAGTCGGTGGCGTAACCAGCCAGAACCTGCATCAGTTTATTGCCGCAGGCTGCCAAGGGGCTGGGCTAGGTTCCGATTTGTATCGTGCTGGTCAAGCAGTGAGCGTAACAGCAAAGATGGCGCAAGATTTCGTTAAGGCGTGGAACGAGGTGTAATCAATGAAAATCACAGCATTACGCCTGTATCACGTCGCCCCCCGCTGGCAATTTCTCGCCATTGATACCGACGAAGGGATCACTGGCTGGGGTGAGCCTGTATTAGAAGGGCGCGCCGAAACAGTCGGTGCGGCGGTCAAAGAGTGTGAAAGCTATCTTATCGGGAAAAACCCGATGAATATCAACGCGATTTGGCAAACGCTATATGCAGGCGGTTTCTATCGCGGTGGGCCTATTTTGATGTCAGCACTAGCAGGTATTGACCAAGCGCTATGGGACATTAAAGGTAAGTATTTGTCGCAGCCCGTGTTCGAACTGCTTGGCGGAAAAGTGCGCGACAAAATGAAAACCTACACTTGGGTAGGCGGGGATGACCCACAAGATGAAGTCAAGCAGATGGAAGCGCTGCTTCAATCAGGCTGGGATACCTTTAAGCTAAACGGCTGCGGTCGGTTAAAAATGCTGGACTCGAACCGCGCAATCAATCAGGTCGTCGCGCGTATCGAGAAGATCCGCAGCCACTTTGGCGATCGGGTAGATTTTGGCCTCGATTTCCATGGGCGGGTTTCCGCACCGATGGCAAAAGTGCTGCTGAAAGAGCTAGAGCCTTATCGTCCCTTGTTTGTCGAAGAACCCGTTCTGCCCGAATTTGCCGAGTACTATTCCAAGTTGGCAGACAGTACCTCTATCCCACTGGCGGCAGGTGAGCGTACATTCAGCCGTTTTGATGTGAAAAGCATTTTGCAGGCAGGGGGATTATCGATACTTCAGCCTGATATCTCGCATGCAGGTGGCATTAGCGAAGGGGTGAAGATTGCATCATTGGCAGATTGCCATAACGTCGGGTTAGCGCCCCACTGCCCTCTAGGGCCAATTGCTCTGTCTGCCTGCCTGACGGTCGATTTTATCTCTCCGAATGCGGTGCTACAGGAGCAATCGATGGGCATCCACTACAATAAAGGCGCTGACCTGTTTGATTATGTGGTGAACAAAGAGGACTTCGCGATTACCGACGGCTATATCCGACCTCTGACGAAGCCTGGTTTAGGGGTGGTGATTGATGAGGCTCGAGTGATCGACGCAGCCCGCCGACCGCCGCATTGGCATAACCCCGTTTGGCACCATGAGGATGGCGGTTTTGCGGAGTGGTAGGAGGGTGTAGAGACAAAACAGGTGTTGAGTCTGGTTAAGCAGGATGTATTAAGTTAAATAAAAATAGCCGGGAAAATAACTTATCTATTTCCCGGATTAACATTATTTGCTCCTCAATTTAAAACACTCCCAATATTTAGAGTCATATTTTTCAAATACCCAACCCTGCCTTTTTCATATATTTTCAAGAAACATTGATAGGCTTCAGCATATTCACTCAATTCTAGATGAATAGCGCCTAAATATATCAATTCTGATGTGGTCTTTTTGGAGTACTGCAATTTAAAATAGCATGGTCCATTTTTTAGCTTCCAAATGCTTTTCTAAAGATAAATAGAATTTGAAAACACAAATAATTATCAAGAGAGTCTCATCAAGCTTAAAAAAGATGACGATAACTCGTTTAATTCATTAAAGTAGATAAGTAAATATCAATAGCTTCAAGATGGTATCTTGTTCATCTAAAATGTTTCCCTCTTCCACTTTCCCAACTATGGATATATTCATATTTGTTAACTCTATTTATGGTTACATAATAGAGAGAAAGTACACTTGACCAAGCAGTGCTCCCTGAGTACTATTTATAGAAAAATAATCAAAATAATAATTATCCGAATCCAGCATCCAATCACTAACAGCTTTAGGCTTTGGTCCTAAATATCTACCAGTGTTATTCCACCATGTGACATCATCTATTTTATGGGACATATCGGCTTCACTTAATTGTAGCGGATCACAAAATCCAGGGCACTTGCATAGCCTCTTTCCACTGATTTTTGTATTCACAGGGAGATAACCCATTATTGCGCCGATGAGGCCGTCCTGAGTTGTAATAACCATGTATCCATTTGCTGATATCCTCATAAAATCTAAAATATGAATGCCGCAAACTCCTGCTACAACAATTGCAGCTGTAATGCTGAACTCTACAAATTTATGACTATTATCTTTAATAACTATATTTGGTCATATAAAACTTTTGATGTATTCAATCCAATAATCATTCAGGTAACTAGTGATAACATCCATGTTTCCCTCAGAAATATTTAATTTAATACCAATCTTTTGATAATCAACGCTAAAAATTTCTTCTGGTATCTTAAAAATATTCGTTATAACAAAGAGAGAGTCATTCATTGCTTTATATAAATGATATTTCTGTATTATTACGAATAGATAAAGGATGACGGGTTTAACATAAATTTTTCTTATGTTTTTCTGTTCACATGAATAATATTCTTTATATCTGCATGAAAAACCCCATAGAAATCACTTGGATTTAATTTTTATTTTTATATTAAACAATAGATTACATTTTATTTCATTGTGATTTTAGGGTAACACCTACACCACTGCACCTTAAAGAAAGACTAATTTTAGTTAAAATTAATTTATATTTTCCGTGTTAAAAGAGTGTTGACAAAAGCGTTACTCAAAGAATAAATATAAGTAAAGATTTACTTTAAAGAGTCGGAGTGTCAGTAGGACTAGCTGGGAGACTAGAATGTATGGGTTTATATAGTTATAGAGAACTGTCATCAGGTTTTGGTGCTGAAATCTTAGGGGTTGATGCTCGTAAGACTCCAAACTGTTTGGAAAGAAAAGAGCTAAAATCATTATGGCTAAGATTCGGAATACTGCTATTCCGAGGGCAAAAAGTCACACCAAAAGAACAAGTGAGATTCAGTCAAAACTTTGGTGTAATTACACAGTACACACGTAATAAATTTAACAATGAGCATAATCCCGACATATTGGTATTATCCAATATCACCAAGGAAGGTAAGCTCATTGGTTCACCAGTGAGTGGAAGAGTTTGGCATACTGATGGGCATTACTTAGCTGAACCACCTGCAGGCTCCCTATTACATGCAATAATTGTCCCACCTGAAGGGGGAGATACTCTATTTGCGAATATGACAGCAGCGTGGAAGGACCTACCTGATAAGATAAAAAAACGTATTCAAGATAAGAGGGTTATTATTAGCCGTGTTCAGTCAAGACCATATAATTACCCCGATAGACCCCCAGTAACAGAACAAGAAAAATCAGAATGGGAAGATATTTCACATCCAATTGTAAGAGTGCATCCTGAGACTGGAAAGTATGCATTATATGTAGGTGGAAATGTTCCTTGGAAAATTGAAGGTATGCTATTAGGTGAGAGCCTTCCTCTTATCACATGGTTACAAGAATTTTCAGTTATGGAACGTTATACATATAGGCATGTATGGCAATCAGGAGACATGATCTTATGGGATAACAGATGTGTTATGCATAGAGCAACTTGGTATGACGGAGAGCGTTACAAGCGTTTAATGAATAGAACAACCCTATTAGGGGATATACCAATATAAACAGGATATTTTATGAATAATGGCTTTCCACTTTTTTTTACACAAGTTTCAGAGAGACTCGGACGTTATGATGAAGTCCAAAATAAAGTCGAGTTTATTAGTAAAAACTTTCCTGCGTTGCAGTATCCAAAATTACTCGATATTTGTTGTGGTGCAGGCCATTTCACTCGAGCTCTAGCAAATAAAGGCTACCAAACAACAGGAATTGACATTTCCTATGAGCAAATAAATTTAGCAAAAGAGCAATGCTCCCTGACAGAATATATCCAATGTGATATGAAGAGTCCCCCCGATAGAAAATTTGATCTTATTATTAACACTTATTCAAGTTTTGGTTATGGTCAAATTCCTCAAGAAGACTTAGCAGCTCTCCATTCCTGGTATGAGGTGTTAAGACATGGCGGTTTTTTGATTATTGAACTGACTGATCTCGAAAAGGCAAAACATGATTTCCCATGGCCGTCAAAGTCAAAGAATCGAGTTAATGATGATGTAAAAGAAAATTTTCACATGGATTGGGAATTACAATTGTTAACTGTCACTTATCAACTAGGTGAGCAACAGTATAATGGATTTACGCGAATTTATAGCTGCGAACAGCTATATGAAATGCTTACCTCTGTCGGTTTCACTATTATTAATAAAGCTGGTGACTTTAATTTCACTCCCAAAAAAGAACATCAAAGGTTGGTGTTAACATGTACAAAGTAGAAGAAAAATTCATTGTTATTGTGGATGCATATTCAACAGCATCAAAACTTCCTAATCATTTAAAGTTAAACGGCTTCCGTGTTATCCATGTCCAATCTTCTTTAGAAATACCTGATATCTATAAGAAGTCATTTAATGAACGTGATTTTGAAAAAAACTTAGTTTATAGCGGTGATTTATCTATTATCATTAATAAACTGTCAGATATTTCATTAATAGGGGTTATCGCAGGAGCAGAGAGTGGAACCATACTTGCAGACAAACTAGCTGAAAAACTTAGTCTTCCTGGAAACCCATCAGCTACTAGTCAGTTAAGAAGAAATAAGTATTTGATGGGAGAAGCGATTAGAAGTAAAGGTCTTGATGCGGTAATTCAGTCACAAGTTAGTTCAGCGGAAGAGGCATGTTTAGTTGCTAAGGATTGGGGATTATGGCCGTTGATTATAAAACCACTAGACAGTGCCGGTAGTGATGGTGTTTTTATTTGTCATAATGAAGATGACTTGATTAAGGCTTGTAACGAGTTACTACATAAGAAGAACAGATTAGACCTATCTAATAAAGAAATTCTTCTTCAAGAAAGAATGTTTGGACAACAATATATCGTAAATTCAATTTCATTTTCTCAAGATCATTTTATTACAGAAATCTGGAAGGATAATCGTATAGAGGTACCCGAAGCAGGGTTAATATATGACTACGAGCATTTAATTGATCAAAGTGATCCAGCTTGGTTTGTTCTTGAGCAATACGCTAAAGCGGTTTTGAAGGCTCTTGATGTAGGTTATGGTCCTTGTCACATAGAAATCATGATGACAAAAAATGGACCAAAACTAATTGAATTAGGTGCGAGAATGCAGGGAGGAATTTCTTCTGAAGCCGTTGTTGAGGCTATTGGCGAAAGTCACTTAACGTTAACCTCGCACTTATTATGTAACAAAGATGCATTGAAAAAATATATTTCAAGTAGCTACGTAATAAAGAAAAAAGTGATGGCCATAGCATTTATATCCAACTCACATGGTAAATTAATAAAAGATAACTTGGATATAACTGTTGGTAAACTAGATTCATTCTTTACGTTATTAAGCAGGCCAAATGTAGATGATATTATCACTAAAACGATCGATCTATTTACAAGCCCAGGCGTAGTATACTTGGTGAGTGACAGCCAGGATAAATTGCTTTGTGATTATAGAAGGATAAGAGAGTGGGAAAAAAACTCAGCACTTTTTGATTTGGTTAAATAAGGAAATATGATGCTATGAATGAATTAAAATCTGATTTCTATGATAATTATCTCAATAGAGAACTGGCACAACAGCAAGATAAATGGCCTCCATATAAAGATATGGTTTTGAAGGATGTTACCTTGCCCTTACCCAAAGAGTTTGATAATCAAAAATTTAAAAACCTCTGTCTAACCTTGAATGATATACTATTGGAGGAGTTGGTATCTCATTGTTCTGATTTAGAGAATATAAAAAAATTTAAACATAAAGATAAAATTGCAGCTCTACTTTCAGAATTATCATCTATGGCCCAAGATTCAAAATCTAAGCACGCCATACAAGAAAGAATTAATTTCGTTCTAAAAGACTTTTCACCAGACTCATATCCCATTTCAGAATTAAATGCTCCTTTTGTTTTTTTGTGTGGTTTTATCTCTACTTTTTTTGGAAAAGATACCAACGGGCGCCCTTCCGCTATCTTTTTGGAGGAAATGCCTAAACAAAAGGAGAATGTTGCAAAGTTATTGACTGATACTGGCCCTATACAAAGGTATTTATCACAGTTGCATTCATCACTTAAGCTATTTCCATTTCCAGATTTTCAACCTAAGAAGGTTTTCTTTTTATCAGGTGAGGCTAACACTCACCCTAAGCATATAGCTTATTTTATGCCAGAGGATGAAGGTATAAAAAAATCAAAGAATAAATGTAGCTACTATTTAAGTAATGTTCATAATGAAACATTAAGAAACATATCATTTATTTTACATGATTATGTTTTTAGTAATTATTTAAATAGTGAATCGATACTTAGCTCTGACATTCCTTTGTATGGAGTTCTCAGTCATGAGTTAGGGCATTGTATTTTTACGGACAAAACGAACTATAAAGTATTTAATAGTTATGATCGTTGGATGTCTGTTACCCTACAAGAAATTTGTGCTGATGTATTTGGTGTCATTATCGCATCTGAATTATGGGTAGAATTAAATAAACCTGATGTAGTAGGATATTATTTAGCAGAATGCCTTCGTTATTCTCATCGAGGGGTCGGTTATTTCCCAGACTCCGATGGTATGCTTTTCCAATTATCTTGGTTGTTTGATTCTGGTGTATTAGTAATTGATACATCTGGTTCAGGCTCACGATTAATTTATGAAACTGATATGGTTATTTCAGCTTTAAGGTCACTGGCTAGAGTTTTGACCGATTCTTTTTTATGTCAAAACTTAGAGTTAACTGTTGAGATATATAATAAATACTCCCCACTGTATAACAAGGAGACACTGTTGATACTTGAAAATTTAAAAAAAATAGCTCCAATTTCTCTTAACTTCACATAACTAGATAAGGTGGCTGTCTTTATGAGTAATGATGAAAGGAAAAGTAAAGAAATAAATTCATGGTATTCTAATCTCCACGATTTTAAAGGGGAAGATAAAAGTATTTATGAAATATGGGAGAGTGGAGAGGCTCTTAATGATTCAGTTACACCATCGACTTACTGTAAACTCTATCAAAGTCATATTAAATTGAAACTAATCTCTCTAGCTCATAATAATCTAAGTGTATTTTCTATTGGATGTGGAAATGCATTTATAGAGGCCGAATTGGTGGAGAAAGGAACTAAGGTTATTGCAATTGATTGCAATGCTGAAGCCGTAGAACTGGCAAAAAATAAAGGCGTGATTGCATATCAAATCGATTTTAACCAAGTTGATAACGAACTTTTATCATCCTGCCAAGTTATATACGCTGATGGGGTGCTAGGCCATTTATTTGATGAAAGAACTCATTTAAGTGAATTTGAGGCCAAGATTTCAAGTAATGCAATTCCGCCTGGAACAAAAATTATCATTTCAAATGACTCTCCTAATGATAATACCTTAAGTTATCAGCGTCATAATACACTTGATACATTTTGGTTTATATCCATTACTTATTTCGAAGAAAGTCTTAAAAAATGCGGTTTTAAAGTTCTAGAGAAATATAACTTTCCCTATTTAAGACCGATTAGTGGCTTAAGAAATAGAGCCGTTTGTATTGCTGAAAAAATGTGATTATAACATGCCGATATCATCAAGTTTCTTTCAACGATTACAACCTTCTTTGCATGAATTAGTTGATAGGTATGGTACTCCGTTTCATATTTATGATGAAGCTGGTATTGTTTCATCACATCAATCTTTAACACAGGCATTCAAAGAAATAAAATTCAAACAATTCTTTGCTGTTAAAGCTCTACCCAATCCCGCCATTCTTAAAACTTTACATTCATTAGGGTCAGGAATGGATTGCGCCTCTGTTACTGAATTAGAACTGGTTACACGCTCAGGCATTTCTGGTAAAGATGTACTTTACACTGCTAATAATTCATCTACCAAAGGAATGAAAGAGGCAGTTAAAATCGGAGCATGGATTACCATGGATGATATAACTTGTCTTGGTGATTATACTCCTTTACCTGATGTAGTTTCTTTTAGAGTTGCTCTAGGGAACGGAAATAGCAAATTAATGGGTGGAGATGAAAGTAAGTTTGGAGTCCCACTTGATTCTATTTTATCAGCATATAAGCAGGCTATTTCACTTGGTGCTAAAAGATTTGGCATCCACCAAATGACTTGTGCGAATACTTTAGAT
Organism: Enterobacteriaceae bacterium B14; assembly: GCA_000307305.1. Classification (GTDB taxonomy): domain Bacteria; phylum Pseudomonadota; class Gammaproteobacteria; order Enterobacterales; family Enterobacteriaceae; genus B14. The sequence goes on along the minus strand of DF158882.1, from coordinate 209,733 downwards.
ATTAACTCCATGCTTGATGGGGCTTGCAGATTAATTAATTTAGCATCTGGTATTAGTAAGAAATTAAATATTAACTTTGAATATATAAATATAGGAGGTGGCCCTGGAATTCCTTATCGCCTAACAGAAGAAAGTTTCAATATAGAGGATTATGCTAAAAAAATAATATCTCTTTTAAAAATGAATTTCGATATTATCCCTACATTATTTATGGAGTGCGGAAGATTTATCTCTGGTTCTCATGGAGTGCTGGTAAGTCGAGTTCAAACTGTATGTAACAAATACCGTACAATTATTGGACTTGATGCCAGTATGGCATCTCTGATGCGGCCAGCCTTGTATAAAGATGCCTATCATCATATCACCTTACCTTTTAATAATACTGAACTCTTGGGGACATTTGATGTTGTTGGTTCTTTATGTGAGAACATTGATAAATTTGCGATATGTAGAGAGTTACCCATTCCACGCGTTGATGATATTGTATTAATACATGACACAGGTGCTCATGGTGCCTCAATGGGATTCAATTACAACGGGCACTTAAGACCAGCTGAGGTTTTATTGAAACGAGATGGATGTATAAAACTCATTAGGCGTCATGAAAATTTTATGGATTACATCTCTACAATAATCGATGATGAGTAATGATAGTTATGAAACTGAATTCTTTTTCAAAATTGAAAGAACTTATCAAGGAATTTACTCCTCAAGGAAATGAGCAGTTCTTGCTTCACTTAGGTGAGTCTAAATTACTTGTGGAAAACACCCCTTTTAATTTTGACTTTATGGATTCTGGTTGGAATAAATATCCTTCGCTAGGAGGTACAGATAGCTTAAGAAGAGCGTATCTTAAATATTTGAATATGTCATTCAATTTGAGTTCAGATGACATTGAACAATGCAGAATTGAAATTGAACCAACCCCTGGTAGCAAACATGCTCTTTCTACATTAATAGCGCTTTCCAGTATCTATAAAAGCAGAGAGGGAAGATCAGAAACTGTCCTTCTTCTTCCAGATCCAGGCTACCCATCTTATGCAGCAGCTGCTACCTATTCATATAGTAAAGTAATATTTTACTCTAGCCATCCAGACTTTATGATGACCGAATTGGTAAAATTATTAAAAGAGCATAGGCAAAATCTCGCGGCATTGATTGTGTGTAATCCTGGAAACCCTTATGGAAATGTCCTTTCTGAAAAGGAAATATTACAACTGGTATCTTTATCTAAAGGTCTCGTTATTTTTGATGAGTGTTATGTTGATTTATATCATAACAAGCGATCTGTGAGCCCTCTAGAACTTATAGCACGTGGCCAGTTAGATATTAGAAATTTAATGGTTTCACATACTCTGTCTAAGCGTGATGCTCTGCCAGGATTACGAAGTGGATTTTTATGCGGTGATGTATTTTGGATATCGCGATGGGCTAAATTTAATCGTTCATGTGGTGTTTCTTTGCCCGATGCAATTTGCCAAGCATCGTCTTTACTTTGGCCTGATCAAATAAGGGTTAAAAAACACAGGGAATTAATTAGTGAAAATTTTAAAATTTTCACTAAATACTTTCCTCAAATTCAGCTTCCTAATGTAGGTTTTTTTGTTTGCATTCCTGTTGTTAATGATAAGTTAGCGTCTCAGTTACTATGGAGAGAGGAAGGCATTTTGGTTATGCCCGGCTCGCTCCTAATGCACGAAGTAAATCTAAAATCAAATTTCCTACGCATGGCTTTGGTATATCCAGAGACAGAAACCAAAGTTATTTCAGAAAAAATTTCAAATTTCTTTTCACGTCATAAAAATTTACTTATAGAGGGGATGTTATGAAGATATTCTCAATGAAGCCCGGTCATGATGGTGCTATATGCGTAATCGATTCAGAGCAAAAGAAACTAGTATTTTCTTGGGAGGCAGAAAAAGATAGTTTTCCTCGCTATGAGGTCTTCAATCCTGAATTAATGATGTCTGCGGCAATGGAAATGGATTGTTTTCCTGATGTCTTTGCTGTTAGTGGTTGGGCGAAAGGAGGGTTTGTAGACAACAGTAATATTGGTGCAGGTTATGCAGGCTTTGGTAAAGGAACTACGATAAATAATGAAAGTAGCTTTTTTGGTATAAAATCAAGATACTTCAGTTCCACACACCTCCGGTCCCATATAATGTCCGCTTATGCTATGTCTCCCTTCCCTCAGGGACAGCCGTGTTATTCTCTTGTTTGGGAAGGGGCTTTTGGAGATTTCTACTTAATTGACGAGAAACTCAATATTAATCATGTTGGCAATGTCATGATAACTCCAGGGAATAAATATGGTTTCCTCTATTCACTTGCTGACCCTTCATTTCGCTTACCTAAAGGGCAACAACGATTGGGTGATGCAGGGAAACTAATGGCTTTATGTGCTTACGGTAAATCTGGTGAAATGACTGAAAAAGAACGAGAGACTATTGAGTTTCTATTGAACCGGGATAGCATTTTGACCTCCCTTGATAAGGAAGATATGCGTTGGTCACCATATTATAATATTGGTTTGCAGTCTCCCGAGTTTGTTAACTTAGCCAAACGATTTTCGGATGAGCTGTTCAATCGCTTTCTTACATTTGCAAATAAAAACTTAATGAAGGGTTACCCTTTATTAATTTCCGGCGGCTGCGGTTTAAATTGTGATTGGAACACCATGTGGAAAGATAGCGGTTTGTTTTCTGACGTTTTTATTCCACCATGTTGTAATGATACTGGTTCAGCTATTGGCACGGCTGCAGATGCAATGTTTAATCTAACTGGAAATGCTAAGTTAGATTGGGATGTATATAGTGGACAGGAATTCATCGATGATATGCCTGAAATTATTGAAATTAAAGGTATTTCTGTTAAACCTCTTGATACTAATTATGTAGCCAATTTACTTTTTGATGGCAAAATTTTAGGATGGGCGAAAGGCCGTTGTGAAATTGGACCGCGAGCATTAGGAAATCGTTCTATTCTGGCTGCTCCATTTGAGGAAAAAACTCAAACTCGATTAAATGATATTAAGAAACGTGAATATTTTCGTCCTATAGCACCAATCTGCCGTGAAGAAGAGGTATCACAGCATTTTGATTGGAAGGGACCATCACCATATATGTTGTTCTTTCAAAAAGTAACGAACTCTTCCCTAAAAGCTATTACTCATGTTGATGGAACCGCAAGGGTACAAACAGTAAACGAAAATCAAAATCCAGATATTTATAGCTTACTATCATCCTTTAAAGCGATAAGCGGATGCGGCGTCTTGTGCAATACTTCTCTTAACTTCAATGGAACCGGGTTTATAAATAGAACGAGTGACCTTTACCGCTATGCGAAGGAAAATCATTTGGATGGTTTTATTTACGAGGATAATATGTGTATTTTTGATTGAAAAATACTTGATATTGTCTTTTCTTTACTGTCCTTAATGAATAAGGCCTTTACTAAGGCCTTTGATTTTTATTAATTCACTCCTTAATATACATGTTTAAATTAAAAACTCCCTCAGTGTTCACGTTAAAATGAGTATAAGTAGAAATTATCAGACCAGATATAAATGACAGATTGCAATGGGCCACAAAATCAGGACACTTGCATAGCCTCTTTCCACTGATTTTCGTATTCACAGAGAGATAACCCATTATTGTGCCGATGAGGCCGTACTGAGTTGTAATAACCGTATATCCACTCTCTGATATCCTGCAAAGCATGATTAGATATCAGCATAGCCTCCTATTGGGAGGCATTCACTCTTCAGACTACGGAACACCCTTTCCATCGGTGAGTTGTCCAAGCAGTTACCTCGATGATTCATACTCTGCATCACCCTATATTGCCACAGTAACCGACGATACTTTTGCTTCTGTACTGCCCTCCCTGATCCGAATAAAACAGCAGTCGATGTTTTATTGTCCGTGTTGCTAAGCCATTACGCATAGCTCGACATACCAAATCGGCATCCAGCGATGAAGCCATCGCGCTATCCACGACCCGTCGGGAGTAAAGGTAATAACCAGCGCCAGATAATGCCTGCTACCCTTCACTCTGATATAGCTGATATCCCCACACCACACCCAATTAGGCTATGATGCCATAAACTGTCTTTTCAACAAGTCTGGAGAGACAAGTAATATGTCCTTCACTCCTCGATAACTAGGCTTTCCAGGGTGATGACTCTTCAGGCCACATTCCTGCATCAATTTACGCGCCAACTCCCCCACTTCATCACCTGATTGACACATCAACAGACTCAGTGTCGGCTTCCCCCTGAACCTCGACTCTATTGATGCCGTTTCCGCGCACAGCGTCTAAGATTCAGACGCTTTACATCAATCTGCGGTTCAGGCCAGCATAGTAAACGCTGCGTATTACCTTGAGTAGGCAGCATACTTCGACTACAGGTCATTTTGTTTTCAGCCGTGTGATCAACGCTCAGATTTGACGGGTATTTCGCTCATCAACACGGCTACTTGCTTTAGTATTTCTTTCTCCATATCAAGATGTTTAATCTGTGATCTAAGCGATTGGAGTTCACGCTGCTCAGGTGTTACTGCTGGATTATTGGGCGCATTTCCACTGATTTCAGCTTTGTATTGACGTACCCATTTACGTAAAGACTGGGCTCCAATCCAAGCCTTCTGTCTACTTCTGCATCAGATTGTTGATATTTTATCACCTACTCAATAGCGTCTAATTTAAATTAACAGGCTCTTGAGGCGGTATTACTGATCCACTACATCGCACCCTAACCATGAGCACATCAGCTTAAGTGCTGTAACAATCCTGCCACTGGACTTATACTTCTGGGTTACCGACGTTAAAGGAGCTAGCCAATGAAGATGATTAAAACCCGTGCCGCAATTGCGTGGGCACCTAACCAACCCCTCAGCATTGAAGAAGTAGACTTAATGCCGCCGCAAAAAGGTGAGGTGTTGGTGAGAATTATCGCTACCGGTGTGTGTCATACCGATGCCTACACCCTTTCAGGTACTGACCCTGAAGGTGTTTTTCCCGCTATTCTTGGGCATGAGGGTGCCGGTATCGTTGAGGCAATTGGCGAAGGTGTTACCAGTGTTGCCGTTGGCGATCACGTGATCCCGCTTTATACACCAGAGTGTGGCGAATGTAAGTTCTGCAAATCGGGTAAAACTAATCTTTGTCAGGCAATCCGAACGACTCAAGGTAAAGGGTTAATGCCGGATGGCACGACCCGTTTCTCAAAAGATGGTCAACCTATTTTCCACTATATGGGAACATCGACTTTCTCTGAATACACCGTGATCCCAGAGATTTCTCTGGCAAAAATCAGTAAAGAAGCGGCGTTGGAAGAAGTCTGCCTATTGGGCTGTGGTGTCACAACCGGAATGGGCGCAGTAACCAATACAGCAAAAGTGAAGAAAGGCGATACTGTCGCCGTCTTTGGCTTAGGCGGCATCGGTCTTTCCGCCATTATTGGTGCAAAAATGGCAGGTGCGAGCCGCATTATCGGCATCGATATCAATGAAGACAAATTTGTACTGGCGCGTAAGCTGGGTGCGACCGATGTTATCAACCCTAAACTTTATGATAAGCCTATTCAGGACGTGATCGTTGAACTGACTGACGGCGGCGTCGATTTCTCTTTCGAGTGTATCGGCAACGTGAACGTGATGCGTTCCGCACTTGAGTGCTGCCACAAAGGCTGGGGTGAATCCATTATTATCGGTGTTGCTGGCGCAGGCGAAGAGATCGCTACTCGCCCATTCCAACTCGTCACTGGCCGTGTCTGGCGCGGTTCCGCCTTTGGTGGCGTGAAAGGCCGCTCTGAGCTCCCAGGAATTGTTCAGCGTTACATGGATGGTGAGTTTGAACTCAGCGATTTTATTACCCACACCATGGGTCTGGAAGATATCAACGATGCTTTCGATTTGATGCATGAAGGTAAATCAATCCGTACCGTTATTCACTTCGACCTCTAACCGTTGATATTTATTACCCTGTTTCTCACCAGAGATGGGGTAATAATCACCCATCAATACATGAAGAACGCTGCATTAATAGAGAGCGCCTATGACATCGACCCTAAAGCTTATTGATCAACATTGCATGTTTGGTGGCTGGCAGAAACGCTATCAGCATGTTTCCAAAAGCCTGAACTCAGAGGCGACATTTGGTATCTATTTCCCACCACAGTATGAGACGAAAAAAGCACTGCCAGTGCTTTACTGGCTCTCCGGACTCACCTGCACTGATGAAAACTTTGCAATAAAATCAGGGGCTCAGCGTATTGCCGCTGAACTGGGGCTGATTTTGGTGATGCCCGATACCAGCCCACGTGGCGATAATGTAGCGGATGAAAGTAGCTACGATATTGGGCAAGGTGCGGGTTTTTATGTTAACGCCACCGAAGCGCCTTGGAATGAACATTATAGGATGTACGACTATGTTGTTCAGGAGCTGCCAAACCTTATCGAGTCACAGTTTAAAACCAGCGATATGCGCTCTATCTGCGGGCATTCGATGGGGGGGCATGGTGCACTGATGGTGGCGTTACGCAACCCACATCGTTACTTCTCCGCCTCTGCGTTCTCACCCATTGTGAACCCGAGCAAATCACCTTGGGGGCGTCAAGCTTTCGCCAAGTATCTGGGCAGTGATGAGCAGAGCTGGCTCACTTACGATAGCTGCCATCTGCTTACTCAGTGCAATACGCCGTTTCCGATTTTAGTCGATCAAGGTGATGCCGATAACTTCTTGCCTGAGCAGCTACAACCCGCTCAATTGGTTGAGGCAGCAAGATCTCGCGATTGGCCACTGACGCTGAGAATTCAGCCAGGGTATGACCATAGTTACTTCTTTATCGCGAGCTTTATTGAGGAACATCTTAGGTTCCATATGAAGGCAATGGGATTGTAAGGTTCAGAAAGGAGACAGGAATAACACCTGTCTCCTTTTTAGTTGCAACCGGTCCGTAGAGATATGTCGGTGGGGCTAATTATTCGTTCAGAAGCTCAGTTGTCGTCAGAGAATCACGCACGTTGCAAATATGCTGATACATGGCTTTCTCTGCTCCCAATTCATCCCGCTGACTCACCGCGGAAAGAATCTGTTTATGGTCAGCAATCCAGCGCGGCCTTAAGTTAGAGGCGTAGGCCAGCTCATCCATCTTATCCCACAAAGAACCTCTCGCGTCTTTTGCCCATAACTGGTCAACGACTCGGGTTAATAGCGCATTGTCTGCAACGGCGGCTAAATGTTGATGAAACATGCGGTCAGCCTCCACGCTCAGCGCTTCACGTAGTGCTGCGGTTTCTAGCATGAGTGCCCCTTCCATGAGTTGCACCAATTCCGTGAGACGAACAATATCTTGATCTTTCACTTTTCGCGCCGCGAGTGCTGCCAGTTTGGGTTCTAGCATCTCTCTGGCCTCAAGTAGCTCACTAGGAGAAACGCTTTCTGCCCCACTAATCGCGCCGATCGCCTGTGGGGATGCGTTGCAAACGACAATACCAACGCCCTGCCGAATTTCTACCACACCGTTCATTTCTAGCGCAATCAAGGCTTCTCGGATACTGGCTCGGCTCACCCCAAATATCGCTGCCATATCTCGTTCTGTTGGCAACCTCTGGCCTAGCGTGAGCTGTTCCAGCTTGAGATATTCGACGATTTGGTTAGCGATCTGAATATACAGACGCTGGTTTTTTTCACTGTACATTTTTTCTCCGCATATACTCACTCGCCCCTTCTGAAGGACATCTCCCCCTAGGCAATCAAACGCGCAAAAATATTATATTTTACCTGCTAACGTGCTCCGCAATATACATCAATCCCTCGCTAAATTCAGTCTTTTCTCAGAAAGGGTCAGGCCTATTATCGTTAAAATATTAATCTCTCCCCTATCTTCTTCTTTCACGCTTTACGAGTAATACGACTTCGCCCAATTTATCTCGCACTTAAGCCTTCCATTAGCGCCTATCATGCCACGCCCTTAGTGACCATTGTCACACTAACCAAGTGTAGTTCAATGAAAAAATAGAGATTCATCACATTTCAAACCTTGCAATGGTTGACCAAGTAACAACTTAAGATCTAGCATCCCAATTAAATGGTTAACCAATTAACTTTAATTTGGACTGACCTAATAGTCATGTAAGCCAGACTATCTCCCCGTAGCCCACCTCAGGATGGCAGCAGTGGAAACAGGTAATCACAGCCAAGAAACTCTCATTATTCATTGAATTTATAAGGAATAAGTATGAAAAGCGTCGTTATCGAGCAGCCAGGAAAACTAGTGATTCAAGAGCGCCAGTTACAGGAGCCAGAGGCAGGTGAGGTGCGAGTTAAGGTGACGGCGGCAGGTATTTGCGGCTCCGATGGTCATATCTATCATGGTAGCAATCCATTCGCAAAATACCCCCGCGTTATCGGGCATGAGTTCTTTGGCACCATTGATGCTGTTGGTGCTGGCGTCGATGCAGCACGCAAAGGTGAGCGTGTTTCCGTTGACCCAGTCGTCAGTTGCGGGACGTGTTATCCGTGTTCCGTTGGTCGCCCTAACGTCTGTACATCGCTTCAAGTAATTGGTGTGCATCGGGACGGCGGCTTTAGCGAGTACGCCTGTGTTCCAGCGAAAAATGCTTACACCATTCCCGCAAGTATTCCCGATGCTATCGCCACGATGATCGAGCCTTTCACCATTGCCGCCAATATTACCGGACACCTAAAACCAACAAAAGAGGATGTTGCTCTCGTCTACGGCGCAGGCCCGATGGGGTTAACCGTTATTCAGGCACTAAAAGGCGTGTATGGTGTGAAGCAGGTCATTGTGGCTGATTTTGTGCTGGAAAGGCTAACCCTTGCGCAGGAGAGCGGTGCAGATCTGGTTATCAATAACTCGAATCTGTCTCTACCGGAAGAACTGAAGAAACTGAATATCAGCCCGACACTTATCGTTGATGCAGCCTGTCACCCTAGCATTTTGCAAGAAGCTATCTCCCTCGCCTCTCCGGCGGCACGTATTGGGTTGATGGGGTTCTCAACTGACCCTTGCACTATCATCCAGCAGGGGATAACCAGCAAAGAGCTTTCTATCTTCTCCTCACGCCTTAATAACGGGCGCTTCCCTCAGGTCATTGAATGGATTGAAAAAGGGATGATTCAGCCAGAGAAGTTAATTACGCATCGCTTCCCTTATACCGATGTTGAAGCCGCGCTAGAGCTGTTTGAAAAAGACCAAAGCAGCTGCTGTAAAATTTTATTGAAATTTTAACCTAGACATACCGTACCTACACTTTTCCATCCCTAACACATTCGAGTTGCAGAGCATGGCTAGCCTCTCTGTCACTCGAATCATGGCGGGATATAACAACAAGCAGAAGAGAAAAGGAATATGCATAATAACGAAGTTAAAACGGACAACACGGAAAGAAGCACCTCCGATCTTGTTAAGGCTGCCGTCTCTGGGTGGCTTGGGACAGCGTTAGAGTTTATGGATTTTCAGTTGTACTCCCTCGGTGCAGCACTGGTTTTCCATGAAATTTTCTTCCCTGAACAATCCGCAGCTATGGCGTTAATTCTCGCTATGGGAACCTATGGTGCGGGCTATGTTGCTCGGATTGTCGGCGCATTTGTTTTTGGCAGCATGGGCGATAAAGTTGGCAGAAAAAAGGTCCTGTTCATCACAATTACGATGATGGGTATTTGTACCATGCTGATTGGTCTTCTCCCTACTTACGCTCAGATCGGTATTTTTGCCCCTATTCTGCTCGTTACCTTACGGATTATTCAGGGTTTGGGCGCAGGTGCCGAAATCTCTGGTGCTGGCACTATGCTGGCTGAATATGCACCAACAGGTAAACGAGGAATTATCTCTTCTCTGGTCGCTATGGGTACCAACTGCGGTACGCTAAGTGCCACAGCCATCTGGGCTGTCATGTTTTTCGTCTTAGACAGAGAGCAGTTACTAGACTGGGGCTGGCGTATCCCGTTCTTATCTAGCGTCGTAGTGATGTTCTTTGCTGTCTGGCTACGAATGAATCTTAAAGAGAGCCCTGTCTTTGAAAAGGTAAGCGAAAAAGCCAGCGAAGAGAAATTAGACGAGAAAGCGGTATCAACAAGCAAAGACACCACCACCGTAGACTCTCTGGTTTCTATGTTCACCAGCAAATCATTTTGGCTGGCGACAGGACTGCGTTTCGGTCAGGCAGGTAACTCAGGGTTAATCCAAACCTTTCTGACAGGCTATCTGGTACAGACCTTACTGTTTGATAAGAGCATTCCTACCGATGCATTGATGATAAGTTCCGTTATCGGGTTCCTCACTATCCCTCTATTAGGCTGGCTCTCTGACAAAATTGGCCGCCGCCTGCCCTATATCGTTCTTAGCATAGGTTCGATCATCTTAGCCTATCCAACGCTGTCCATGATTATGGATAAGAGCAACGAGGTGAACATGATTATGGCCTGCATCATCGTTATCCATAACGTCGCCGTTCTAGGTCTGTTTGCACTGGAAAATATCACGATGGCAGAAATATTTGGCTCGCAGAATCGGTTTACTCGCATGGCGATCTCGAAAGAAACCGGTGGTCTGGTCGCTGTTGGCTTCGGCCCATTGCTGGCGGGGATATTCTGCAACATGACAGACTCTTGGATGCCTATCGTTGTGATGATCGTTATTTATTCGCTTATTGCGCTAATCTCCGCCATTTATATGCCGGAAGTCAAAGACCGTGACCTAAGCGATCCAAAAGATGCCGCAGATGCTTAAGAAGAGGATTCGAACAGATTGGAAGACGCTGATTGGGAGATACTGATTGAGAGACACAAAGTTAATTAGCTTAATCGTTCTTCTCTCACAATCAGCGATATAAATGACATGGGCTGCACGATGATTTCGTGCAGCCCATGTCTCTATTACCGCTATACTCGTTTTAAAACGAGAAGACGTGAGTACTAAAAACTATCCGTTGTTCTAAAACCACCACCGCCCGTCGAAGACCTCGTCGAGAATCCACCAGAACTTGATGAAGACGAACTGCGGCCTGAGGAGCGTGAACCACCAGAGTATCCAGAAGGTGCACGGCGATAAGAGACTGTCGTCGTGACAGATTCAAATATCATCTCCACCATTTTTTGTGACTTCTCAAGCTGCCTGAGAAGGCTATCTGGCGTGCTGCGAGCACCGATTAACTCATCTATTAGACTGGTAAGAAGCGTTGGCGTGAGGAGATATTCGAAACGCGATTGCCCCATGCCATTGACTTCAAACTGCTCACGAAGGTTTTTTAGCCCCGCAACGTTTGCTTTTGCCTGGCTGTAGCTTGATGACTGGCGCTTAAACTCATCCTCTTTATACTTAATTTCATCCCTCGATTGAGCGAGCCCTTTAAGTAAGTGGTCATCCAGCGTGCTGTTGGTTTTTAGTGCCAGCTCATTGAGTTGTGCGATGGGCAGTTGGCTCATCGCCTCAGCAATTTTTTGAGAGACTTCTTTATATAGGCTACTCTCACCCGCTTGATTGTCTTGCAGGGATTGCGAAGCTGTGTGGAGCTTCTCTTCCAATGAGCTGATGTCACTTTGTAGCTTGGTCGCCTGCTCATAGAGAGCCGTCAGCCCGATTTTATCTTCTTGCAATGCAACACACTTGTCGCGCTGCAAAATAAGATCCTCATAGCTTTGCTTCACATTGTTCAAGCGCAGGTCGCTCTCATCTAGCAGAGCAAGCAGCATCTTTTCATTATTGAAGTTGCGAGGGAAGTTAACCTGCCGAGCAAGCCAGCTATCTAGATTCCGAAAAATCCAGCGCCCAGCGTACTCAGGGTGACCAAATTTACGCTTTAGCAGATAGTTGTAGCGACCATCTAGCCGGTACTCCGCCAGTTTGGCCTTAAACTCATCTATGTTTGAGTGATAAGTCTGCTCAGCCTGTTCAACGCTACCTTGGGTTGTTGCTATCTGCTCAGACAGCGAAACAACGTTCGGATCGTCGAACAGCACTTTATCGCGCTCTGTCTCTAGCACAGTGACTTTTTCGGATAACTGCTCCAGTAGCCCCTGACAGGTCGATAGATTGGCCTGTAAATATTGCTGTTTAACCGCCAGGTCATCCGTATCTTTTTTCAACCGTAGCAGCAGTGTTTGAATGTGGCCGTTATTACCGCCGCTGACGTCTGGGGATTCGCTTAATAGTACATCCGCCATCTGCCGATAAATTTCAGCTTGTTGATTAGTCAGGGCCAAAATTTCGCGCTGCTTCTCAAGCATAGTGAGATCTAGCGCCATAAGCTGCTGCTCGGACTGGCTCTCTGTGTTACGGATATAACGTTCAACGTCTCTTGCCAGCATGGTTTACCACTCCGTAATCATGCCGTCCATCACAGGACGGTCGTAGGTGAAACTCAAACGCCCTACCGGTTTATCCCCGATATTACGCTGGCTAAGGTGTCCGTCATCCATTTTATCTGAGCGCACGCGGTTAAATTCGCTCTGCTTAACCCGAATGGCAAAAGTATCGACTGTTTTGATAGTGCCTGTTTCGCTGTCAGTAATACGCATCGGAAAGACTTCACCGTTTGGTGTCACGGCTTCGACGACGAGGTACCAAGCGTTACCCCCCGAAGAATCGTAAGTTCGCTGTACACCCGATTTTTCCCCGACTCTATCGACGACCATCAGCGTTAAACGGCGGCTGGCCAGATCGTTGTAGTAGTACAACTGGTCGATATAACCTTGTCCAGCCGCAGCATCCATTGCACCGAATGCACGTATTGCCGACTCTGCCGTGGCGTTCACCGCGCCCATATCCTGATCCGGGACACCAGCAGCTTTAATCTGGCTAAGCAACTGGTTAACTTCTTGCTGTTTACCCAGCGCCTGCTCTGTTTGAAGATACATTCCTTCAAGAGCGGCGATATCCCCAACACCTGACGTTTGCAGGGAGGATTTAGCGCTATTAAAGGCATTTTTGAACTTCACGTTACTGTTATAAAGTCTCGCAAAGTCGCTCTTATTCTCTATCGCACTGAGTTGTCGGTCTTGTTCAATGACCTGTTGCCAAAGTTCTAAGGCTTCTTGGCTGTTTTGGGTATTTTCCGTTAGCTCCGCATTAAACTTTGTCAGCTTAGCAACAAGTTCCGTTCCCTCTTCTTGAGAACCATATTTCAGATTATTAAAACCTGCTTTTACCGGTTCGCCAGAGGTCAGTGAAGTGAGCTTAAGTGGCGTGCCGATGGAGAGAATATTTTGGAAATTTACCTGCTCTATTGAGCTGAGATATGACGTTTGAAGCTTAGAGATAAGTGGTGCGGTATAGCGTGCTTTTTGCTTACTGAGCTGCTCGTAGCGGCTTCTAAGCTGAATGGCATTTTCTGTTTTTGTAATAATATCCTTGCTCTGAAACGCCATACCTTTGGCGATAAACTCAGTACGTTGAGCCTGAATATAGTATTTACCGCCCCACAGTAGCATGACGGCAAGAGTAACCACACCTATCACTTTGCCCGCACTACCGCGTTTAATATAGGCGCGTGCCAGTTGGCGTTGAAACCATGTGGTTTTAGGCGCATCAAAGCGTAAACGATTCTCGAACCAAGTTTTTACACCAGCATCAATCAACTCATCTTCGATGCTTAAGCCACGGGAAAGATAATAATCTTTGATTTTCTGGGCGATGTTTTTACGTAATGTCGCGTGATCGAGATGCTCTACCAGCATCATCTGCTGCTGGTAGAGATCGTCAATAATTGCCATCGCACCCAGTTGATCACTGAGTTTGATATTATCACTCATTGCACGCTAGCCTTGATAACAACCTCGGAGAAGCGGCGTTTGCCATCTTCGACGACGTGGCTAATTTCTTTGGCGTTGCTTTCAGACTCAGCTCTCAGTTCACTTATCATGCGATAACTGGATTCTTGATAGCTAACAATGGCATCAACCAGAGAGCGCAGTGATTCCGCTTTGATGGTAGAGCCATAACCTGCACGCAGACCTGCTTCCAGCTGTTTATTACCCGCGGTCGCGATCGCTTCCAGCCCTTTGTTCATACCCTCTTTCATCGCTTCCAATGTCTGAGTGCTTTCATGCAAACCACTCAGGGAGGTCATGGAAGCAGAAAGTGCGGTAAAGACCAGTTCGTTGGTGCCGAAGAAGGTGACACTTTGGCGGAATACGCGGTCTTTAACCGTTGATGTCTGCTGAATACGAGCAAATACGGCTTCTGCCGCATTATAGGCAATAATCAGGTTTTCGTTCAGGTCTTTAACAATCTGGTAGCGCTCATCTTCTTTCTGATAGAGACGAAGTGATTCATCGCGGACCAGCTCTAAACGAGAGCGCTCGGCTGCATCTTCTCCTTGGAAGGATTCAACGCTGTTTTGAGCAGTTTGTAGCACGGCTTTTTGCTGTTCCAGACGACCGGTCGCGATATTAAACAGCTCTTCTGAGTCAATTTGAGCCTGTTTCAATCCGAAGCGATAATCTTGGTAAGCTTCCAGAATCACACGTTCGCGAGCGATCTGGTCACTGGAATCTTTTGCCACTTCAAGATAGGTTTTTTTGATTTGAGCGAAACGGTCTGGGATAGAACCGCGCATCATGCTCATCCAACCCATGCGCATTTTTTCGACGAAATCGAGCTTGCCGTCATCTAGCCACAGTACCATCTGCTGTGCATCAGTGCGGATGGAGTCAAAAGCAGCAACAATAGTTGCCTGACGATTGGCTACGTCCATACCTAGAATATTGTCACGCACAACGGCGTTAAAGGCACTTTGCTGTTGCAGTGTGCGGGCAATAGCCATGACACGAGTATTATCAAGATCTGAAATAGCATCTAACAGCTGAAGCACCGGCGCCTCAGGTTCAGGTGTCAAACGAATACCTAATTTACCTAGAACTTGTATAGCACGGTCGGTGTAAGAAATTACTGCAGTCATTTTTTATCCTTGATATCTCTTTCATCTTCCAAGCTACGGGGAGTTTACCTTTCGCACCTTGAAATCAAATGGGTGTAAGTAAGTACTACAACACTACATAATACTGTCAGGAACATCCACAGGCAGTTAAGACTACGGCCATTTTCCTCTGGATTAATAGGCATAAGCAAGCCTTATTACCCTTATCGCCTTTTTCCCTTCAAGGGGGTAATAAGGCTATCCAGACCTTCAATTTTTATTGCGAGCGTCATTTCCATTAATTGCCCTAATTTGCCCTGCGGGAACTCCCCCTTGCGGGCAAACCACAATAGATACTCTTCGGGAAGGTCTATCAACACCCTTCCTTTGTATTTGCCGAATGGCATTACTGTGTTAGCTATCTCCAACAGATTCTCTTTTTCCATACTCTGACTTTTACTCGCCCAGCAGGCGAATCATCTCCGCCTCATCGATAATTTCAATCCCCAGCTCTTCGGCTTTGGCTCGTTTAGAACCCGCCGCTTCACCAGCAATCAGCAGATCGGTTTTCTTAGAGACACTACCACTGACTTTCGCACCAAGCGCCGTCAATTTAGCCTTAGCTTCATCGCGGGAAAGAATGCTTAGGGAACCCGTTAGCACAATGGTTTTACCAGCAAATGGGCTATCAATCTCTTCTGGGCGGATTATCTCTGGCGTTGGCCAGTGAATATGAATTTCAGGGCTTACCAGCTCTGCAATTACCGTTTGGTTATGCTCTTCACGCAGGAAGTTGAAGACATGCTTAGCAACGACTTCACCCACATCAGGGACAAGCTTTAATGCCTCAATATCGGCTTGTTGTAAGGCCTCTAGCGAGCCGAAATAGCTGGCTAAATTGGCAGCCGTACTTTCGCCCACTTCACGGATACCCAGCGCAAATAGGAAACGGGCAAACGTTGTTTCTTTTGCATTATCCAGCGCGATAACCAGATTTTGAGCTGACTTCGGCCCCATTCTGTCTAATGCACTTAGGATGCCGATAGTTAATTTGAATAAGTCTGCAGGTGTGTTGACGTACTCTTTATCGACCAGTTGTTCGATGATTTTGTCACCCATGCCATCAACGTCCATCGCACGACGGGAGACGAAGTGTTTGAGCGCTTCTTTGCGCTGCGCACCGCAGAATAGCCCCCCCGTACAGCGGGTAACGGCTTCGCCTTCGATACGCTCAATTTCGGAACCGCAAACGGGGCAAACAAGAGGAAACTCGACATCGCGAGCACCAGCCGGGCGTAACGCTTCAACGATACCGACCACTTTTGGGATGACATCCCCTGCACGGCGAATAATCACCGTATCGCCGATTTTCAGGTTTAAGCGCTCAATTTCATCTGCATTGTGCAGTGTGGCGTTACTGACTGTAACCCCTGCGACTAACACTGGCTCTAAGCGGGCGACGGGTGTAATCGCGCCAGTTCGTCCAACCTGAAACTCAACGTCTTTTAGCTGGGTCATTTGCTCCTGAGCAGGAAATTTGAATGCCGTTGCCCAGCGTGGTGCGCGTGAGACAAAGCCTAGCTCTTCCTGAATATCCAGTGAATCGACTTTAATAACAACGCCATCAATATCAAAACCCAGTGAAGGGCGGTCTTGTTCAACTTGATGGTAAAACGCCAGCACTTCATCGCTACCGGTACACAGACGAATGCGGTCAGTAACAGGAAGCCCCCATGCCTTGAACTGCATTAAGCGTTCCCAGTGGGAGCGAGGCAGCGTTGCTTCTTCAACTAAGCCAACGCCGTAGCAGAAAAACGTTAAAGGTCGTTTCGCCGTAATTCGAGGATCTAGCTGACGTAAAGAACCTGCCGCTGCATTACGCGGATTGGCGAAGACTTTCTCGCCCTTACGTAAGGCTTCTGCGTTAAACGCATCAAACCCAGCTTGGGGCATAAATACTTCTCCGCGAACCTCTAAGCGACTTGGGATATTATCGCCCTTTAAGCGCAAAGGGATGGAACGGATAGTACGGACGTTGCTGGTAATATCTTCACCCGTCGTGCCATCTCCGCGCGTTGCGGCCTGTACAAACTCACCGTTTACATACAATAAGCTAACAGCTAAACCATCAAGTTTCAGCTCACAACAGAATGTCAGCGGTTCAGTGCGCTTTAGACGATCGTGTATCCGCTTATCGAAAGCCAAATAGCTCTCTTCGTCGAAGACGTTATCAAGAGATAACATCGGAACTTCATGCTTAATTTGCTTAAATTCAGATAGTGGTGCTGCGCCAACGCGCTGAGTAGGTGAATCAGGAGTAATTAAATCAGGGTGAGCCTGTTCGAGTTCGCGCAGTTCACGCATCAAACGATCATACTCTGCATCAGGAATTTGAGGGTCATCTAATACATGGTACTGATATTCATGATGACGTAATGTGTCACGCAACTGTTGTAAACGTTGAGTTATCGATTCCATGGTTCACCATTAATAATAGAAAACCCCCGAAAAAACGGGGGTTATTTAAATTTAAAGTCTCTGTTATGCCTTAGCTTTACTTCGCGTTATCTTCTAGCACTACTTTGATTCGTGCCTTGTAGGTTTCTAGCTTTTGCGGCGTTAACATTCTGCGTTCATCATCGAGCACCACACCACCCACATCATCGGCAATACGTTGGGCTGATTGCAGCATCAGTTTGAAGTTTTGATTCGCATCACCATAAGAAGGCACCATCATAAAGATAGATATTCCAGGGGTGGTGAATTCGGACATATTTTCAGGATCGAACGAACCTGGTTTTACCATATTCGCTAAGCTAAATAGAACTGGACCACCGCCGGTTGGGTTCAAATGACGATGGAAAATCTGCATCTCACCGAATTGGAAACCCGCTTGTAGGATGCTAGGCAATAAAGCCGTGCCCTCTAGCGAGCTATTCGCATGAGCAGCGACATGTAACACCAATACGTCCTCTTTAGGCTCACGCTTTGGTGCTTCAACTGGCTCAGCCGCTATATCGTTCTTAGGAGAAACATCGCTAAGCATTTCATCACTGGTATTAATTAGAATTTCGCCCTTCTCTTCTTCCACCACTTTAGGCGGCGTAGGTTTCGAAGGTTTGCCCACGAGAGCCGCGGATATCCAAGCACTAGACCCGCTACTTTCTTGAGGTTTATGTTCAGGCTTTTTATGTTCTACTGGCTGTGGCTCTATATTTTCAGATATGTTCAACTCTGAAAACTCAAGCTGTTTGCCTTCGCCACGATGGTTTTCCGCAGTCGGTTTCGCTTCTTCAGCGTCGACAACGCGAGCCTCATCTACTGGCTTATGGGATGCTGACGCAAATTTAACCGATGGCATCTCTGCACGATAGGGTTTATGTTCTGTTGTAATCGTTTCTGCAAGATCATCTACATCTGTATCAGATTGTGATGTACTGAGAATACGAGTTTCGCCAACCCCATCATCAATAGTTTCATCAGGGAAAGTATCCGCCTGTTCATCTTGATACCGTTTAGCCGAGCGATCGCCAAACATCGAAGAACGTTCTTTACGGCTCGTCCACAAACCATGTAGGACTAATGCGACAATGAAGACCACGCCAACTATGGTTAATACGTGACGCAATTCTAAATCCTGCATCATTGCTCTATCTCTGATTGTTATAATTAATTTGCCACAATGGCGTACATACACCTTATAACTTTATTTGCGTATGTAGATAAGTGCAAGTCCGTATTAAGTCGGAACTGTTAAAAAAACGGTCTCACACACAGTTTCAGCTTATTTTTCACTCAAAACCCCGCTGGTAAGAACGAAATCATGCAGATATGATACCAACAATAAGATCTATATGTGAGATATGTTAGCTCATGCACGAACCAAACTCAGTGAAAAAATCATTTAGCGGCATTTACTACTTCAATCTAGGGTGGAAACTGATTCTCACCCCAGGGCTAAAGCGTTATGTCTTTATTCCCTTGCTGGTCAATATCCTTCTTATGGGGGGCGCATTCTGGTGGATATTTAGCAATATGTCAGGGTGGATAGACACGCTTATGTCTATCGTCCCTAGTTGGCTCCAATGGTTGAGCTATATATTGTGGCCTCTCGCTATCGCATCGATTTTGCTTGTGTCTGGCTATTTATTTAGCACCATCGCCAACTTGATAGCCTCCCCTTTTAACGGGTTGCTCTCTGAACAACTAGAATCAAAAATGACTGGCAAATCACTTCCTGATTCTGGGTTTACAGGCATCATAAAAGATGTGCCACGTATTCTAAAACGAGAGATACAAAAACTCGCTTACTACCTGCCCCGAATCATCTTACTGATTATTCTCTCGCTTATTCCGGGCATAGGGCAAACCATCGCACCAGTCTTGCTGTTCGTCTTTGGCGCTTGGATGCAATCTATCCAATACTGCGATTACCCCTTCGATAATCATAAAATCCCTCTGTTGACTATGCGTAAAGCACTGCAAAGAGACCGTATGCAGAATTTTCAGTTTGGTGCACTTGTCAGCCTGTTTACGATGGTGCCCTTCCTGAATTTAGTGATCATGCCAGTTGCTGTTTGCGGCGCTACCGCAATTTGGGTCGATAAATACAGAGATCGTGTATAAACAAAATTTAATTTAATACAATGGGATATCTTATTTTTTGATATCCCATCAACTCATTAATCATCATTCTTATACTCGTTTTATTCCTTTCTTCGCTCTCTATATTTCTTATCGGAATATAATATAATTATTCTTTCCTTCCTCTGAGGGAAAGACGCTGTACCCTGTCAGGAGTTATCCCAATTTTCATACAGTTAAGGATGGGTCATGAGTAAGATTTTCGAAGACAATTCGTTGACCATAGGTCATACACCTTTAGTCCGTCTCAATCGCATTGGTAATGGGCGTATTTTGGCAAAAGTAGAGTCTCGTAACCCAAGCTTTAGCGTAAAATGCCGCATTGGCGCAAGTATGATTTGGGATGCCGAAAAGCGTGGCGTTTTAACGGAAGGGAAAGAACTGGTTGAACCTACCAGCGGCAATACAGGTATTGCTCTCGCTTTCGTCGCTGCCGCTCGTGGTTATAAATTGACGCTGACCATGCCTGACACGATGAGCGTCGAACGCCGCAAATTATTAAAAGCGTTAGGTGCCAACCTCGTGCTTACCGAAGGCGCTAAAGGGATGAAAGGCGCAATTGCCAAGGCCGAAGAGATTCTGGCATCAGACCCTAACCGCTACCTCATTCTTCAACAGTTCAACAATCCAGCTAACCCTGCTATCCATGAAAAAACGACGGGCCCAGAAATCTGGGAAGATACCGACGGAGAAGTTGATGTATTTGTTGCCGGAGTCGGTACTGGCGGGACGCTGACAGGTGTCAGCCGCTATCTTAAAAAACACAAAAAGACGATCACTTCTGTCGCTGTTGAACCAACTGACTCACCTATCATTACCCAAGCCCTCGCAGGGGAAGAACTCAAACCTGGCCCGCATAAAATTCAAGGGATCGGCGCTGGTTTTATCCCCGGCAACCTTGATTTAAGCTTGGTTGACCGTGTTGAGCGTGTCACCAACGACGATGCTATCAGCATGGCTCGCCGTCTGATGGAAGAGGAAGGTATTCTTGCTGGTATCTCTTCTGGTGCTGCAGTCAGCGCAGCAGTAAAACTCAGTGAAGAACCCGAGTTCAAAGATAAGACGATTGTCGTTATTCTACCTTCTTCTGGTGAACGTTATTTGAGCACCGCATTGTTTGCCGACCTGTTCACAGATCAATCCCTGCAATAATTAAGCCACAATAAAATAAAGCCTATAAAAAGCACCTTTTATGGTGCTTTTTTGTGGCCTAGTTCAAACTTTCACTCCCCCTAACATTGATTTTCGCGTCTGAGTTTAGTATTCAGTCTCGTAGTTATTTTGATGCAAAAAATAAATAGGGATTCAGTGGCTGTTTTGCTGAATCGATTTGTTTAAAATTATTCTAAAAGGCACATAATAGGTAGCAGCTAACGCAGCTTAAGATGAAATAATTCTATTGATTGACTATTTAATAGGGAATTATTTCATTTTTTGCTTAATTGTAGCCAAGTCTACTGACATGACTTGCCAATTAGCCAGGCACTATACCTAAATTGATTTCAGGCCACAGAAAGCAAGCCTAACTGCAACCTGAAAGATAGATAAAGGGTGTAACCATACTAGCTAAAGTTGAGCTAAACTTTAGTTTTGCAACAAACCAATAAGTTGGGGAATTTTATGTACCAGCAAGAAGTGACTATCACCGCACCAAACGGCCTTCATACTCGTCCTGCCGCTCAGTTCGTCAAAGAAGCAAAAGCCTTTACTTCCGACATCTCTGTGCTCTCTTCAGGCAAAAGCGCTAGCGCGAAAAGCCTGTTCAAGCTGCAAACTTTGGGCTTAACCCAAGGTACTGTTGTTACTATTTCAGCTGAAGGTGAAGACGAGCAACAAGCCGTTGAGCATTTGGTAAAACTGATGGCTGAACTCGAATAAATTCGGACATCAAAGTTAACACCAAACAACAGCAAGGGTAGGGTTATGATTTCAGGTATATTAGTTTCCCCGGGCATCGCTTTCGGCAAAGCTCTTTTGTTGATCGAAGATGAGATTATCGTCAACCGGAAAAAAATTACTGCAGAGCAGGTCGAGCAGGAGATTGTACGTTTCAAAGAAGGCCGCGGAAAAGCGTCTTCTCAGCTAGAGGCTATCAGAATTAAAGCTAGCGAAACTCTGGGTGAAGAGAAAGCTGCAATCTTCGAAGGCCATATCATGCTATTGGAAGATGAAGAGCTTGAGCAAGAAATCATAGCCCTAATCACCGACGAGAAGCTGTCTGCCGATGCCGCAGTCCACAGCGTTATTGAAGGTCAAGCAATTGCGTTAGAAGAGCTTGATGATGAATATCTAAAAGAGCGTGCTGCCGATGTTCGTGATATTGGTAAACGCCTTTTGAAAAACATTCTGGATCTGCACATTGTCGATC
This sequence comes from Enterobacteriaceae bacterium B14, assembly GCA_000307305.1. GTDB lineage: Bacteria > Pseudomonadota > Gammaproteobacteria > Enterobacterales > Enterobacteriaceae > B14. The sequence continues at coordinate 187,839 of DF158882.1, read as the reverse complement.
TCAGTGCTATCCAGGAAGAAGTAGTTCTGGTTGCTAAAGACCTAACACCATCAGAAACAGCTCAGTTAAATCTGGATAAAGTACTGGGTTTCATCACCGATCTAGGTGGTCGTACTTCTCATACCTCTATCATGGCGCGTTCTTTAGAACTGCCTGCGATTGTGGGTACCAGCAATGCAACCAGCGAAATTAAAAATGGCGACTATCTGATTCTGGATGCGGTAAACGGGCAGATTTATGTCAACCCGCCAGCAGACACTGTCGACCAAATTAAAGCCGTACAAACTCAGTATGTTACTGAGAAGAATGAGCTAACTAAATTAAAAGATCTGCCAGCCATCACACTGGACGGTCATCAGGTTGAAGTCTGTGCGAACATCGGTACCGTCCGTGACGTAGCAGGCGCAGAGCGTAATGGTGCTGAGGGCGTTGGCCTTTATCGTACCGAATTCCTATTTATGGACCGCGATGCATTCCCAACCGAAGAAGAGCAATTCCAAGCATACAAAGCCGTAGCAGAAGCTGTTGGTGAGCAAGCTGTTATCGTGCGTACTATGGATATTGGCGGTGATAAAGACCTGCCATACATGAATCTGCCAAAAGAAGAGAACCCATTCTTAGGCTGGCGTGCAATCCGTATCTGCTTAGATCGCAAAGAAATTCTTCACGCTCAGTTGCGCGCTATTCTGCGAGCTTCCTCTTTCGGTAAACTGCGTATTATGTTCCCGATGATTATTTCGGTTGAAGAAGTACGTTTACTAAAAGCTGAATTGGATATGCTAAAAGCGCAGCTGAAGGCTGAAAACAAAGCCTTTGACGAGAAAATTGAAGTCGGTGTTATGGTTGAAACCCCTGCTGCAGCGACCATCGCGCACCATCTGGCGAAGGAAGTCGACTTCTTTAGTATTGGGACTAACGATTTAACACAGTATACTCTAGCAGTGGATCGTGGAAACGAGCTGATTTCTCATCTCTATAACCCAATGTCTCCGTCCGTGTTAACGCTCATCAAGCAAGTGATTGATGCGTCACACGCTGAAGGGAAATGGACCGGTATGTGTGGTGAACTTGCAGGTGATGAGCGTGCAACACTACTACTATTAGGTATGGGATTGGATGAATTCAGCATGAGTGCTATTTCAATTCCTCGCATCAAAAAAATCATTCGTAATACGAACTTTGAAGATGTGAAGGTATTGGCAGAGCAAGCTCTAGCACAACCAACAGCAGAAGAGTTAACGAACTTGGTCAATAAGTTCATTGAAGAAAAGACTCTCTGCTAGGTTCCGAGTTCGACTGGAACGTCGCCAAATACTATTGCTAGGAGAAGATCATGGGTCTGTTTGATAAGCTGAAGTCGCTGGTTTCAGATGACAAGAAAGACACGGGCGTTATCGAAATTTTTGCTCCTCTATCAGGTGAAATCGTCAACATTGAAGATGTCCCTGATGTTGTATTTGCAGAAAAAATTGTTGGTGATGGCATCGCGATAAAACCGACTGGTAACAAGATCGTTGCTCCTGTTGACGGTGTTATTGGTAAAATTTTTGAAACCAATCATGCATTCTCTATCGCATCTGATAGTGGAATTGAGCTTTTTGTTCACTTCGGTATTGATACCGTCGAGCTAAAAGGTGAAGGCTTTAAACGCATTGCAGAAGAAGGCCAGCGCGTTAAAAGAGGCGACTTAGTTATTGAATTCGATCTTGCTTTACTTGAAGAAAAAGCAAAATCTACACTGACCCCAGTCGTTATCTCCAACATGGATGAGATTAAAGATCTCACCAAGCTCTCTGGTACTGTTGTTGTTGGCGAAACACCGATTATTCGTATCAAAAAATAATCGCTGATTAGTCTGAAAACGGAGCATCATGCTCCGTTTTTTTATGTCTATTAGATAGTTATTCTTAGCTTATCTTTTAAACACTCTTTTTCGGCACTTATCGTCGAAATAACCTTGCTCATTATTACCCGATCCCATAAGCTTTTATCGCACATACTGCCAAATGCATTATCTGCTTCATGCAGCTCAAATTATCTTGTGAGAGCTCGATTTAACAGGGACGCCTTCGCGTACATTTATCTTCAGTATACAAGGTTGTTTAATGATTCTATTCTTACAACATTCGCTCTCCTTCCCTACCTTCCTCTACAGTCTATTATTGGTGATTGTCATCATCTATTGGCTGATTACCGCCGTTGGACTGCTGGATATGGATAGTTTAGACATTGATATTCCGAGTACCGATAGTGATATTCCTGTTACTGGGCTATCAGGGCTACTCATCAAATTTCGCTTAACCGGTATTCCCGTCACTATTACGTTTAGCATCTTTGCACTCTATGCATGGTTCATCAGCTATTTTTGCCAATACCTTCTACTAGATAGATTATCTTTTGGCATACTGAGTTACCTTATCGGCTTTATCGCCCTTATTCTCGTCGCCTTTGCCGCATTGTTCTTAACCTCCATTACCGTCCAACCTCTGCGTCGCTGGCTCAATCTTATGAAAAATGAAGCGATGACAAGCCAGACGCTAATGGGGCGGCAGGTCGTCGTTAGAAGTTTTCGAGTTACCCCACAACATGGTGAAGCTGTTCTAGAAGATGGCGGCGCAGGACTCATTCTGAAAATACGTGCGCCAGAAGAAAATGCCTTTACTACGGGTGACCACGTTGTGATTGTTGAATACAACCCAAGCGAAAATAGCTACACAGTGGTAAGCGAATTGGAATTCAGAGGATTTGCTTAAGCTCGTTTATTAGGCTCTATACATGTGTGATATAACATTAGTCATATTTATATAATTTTCACCTTTTCCTATAATACTTTTGATAGCAGGGAGTTTCATCTATGGATATTGAAGTTTTTATGCCCTTCCTCATTACCGCGGGTAGTGTTATCCTTATAATACTTGCCCTACTTGCTCTGTTTAAAGCTTTCTATATCAAAGTCCCCCAGGGTACCGCACTGATTGTGAACGACCTTTCTAGCCAACCGAAAGTCAAATTTACAGGTGCGCTAGTTTTACCTGTCATTCACAAAAAAGAGTTCATGCGCATCTCTCTGATCACGATGGAAGTTGACCGCCGTGGCAAAGATGGTCTGATTTGTAAAGACAACCTCCGTGCAGACATTACCGTGGCATTTTACCTACGTGTTAACGAAACTCGTGAAGACGTTCTGAAAGTCGCAAAATCTATTGGTGTCGAGCGTGCTAGTGACCATCCCGCAGTTAATGCACTCTTCAATGCTAAGTTCTCTGAAGCGCTGAAAACCGTCGGTAAACAGACAGAATTCGTTAAGCTGTTTGAAGATCGTCAAACCTTCCGTAACCACATCATCGAAGTTATTGGCAACGACTTAAACGGTTATGCACTAGAAGACGTAGCTATCGACTATTTAGAGCAAACGCCGAAGACGTCACTCGATCCAAACAATATTATGGATGCCGAAGGTATCCGTAAGATCACTGAGCTAACCGCCAACCAGAACATTATTACTAACGAACTGGAACGTAACCAAGAGCTAGCGATCAAGAAAAAGAACGTAGAAACCCGTGAGGCAACGCTCTCCTTAGAACGCCAGCAGGCCGATGCCGAAGCACGTCAGAAACGTGAAATTGATACGATCCGTGCTCGTGAAGAAGCAGAGACGGCGAAGGTTCAGGAAGAGGAACGCTTGAAATCAGAGCAGGCTCGTATCCAGACCCAGCAAGAGATCGAAATCCGCGAAGAGAACCGCCAACGCGAAGTGGAAGTCGCACAGCAAAACCGTGCTCGTGCGGTTAGCATCGAAATCGAACGAGTGGAACGCGCCAAGCAGCTTGAAGTTGTTGCACGTCAACGAGAAGTTGAACTGCAAACTATCGAAAAAGAGAAAGCGTTAGAAGAAGAACGTACGAATATTGCTAACGTAATCCGTGAGCGTGTTGCCGTTGAAAAGACCGTTGCACAAGAAGAGGAACGCATTAAAGAAGTACGTGCAGTATCTGAGGCTGACCGCCTAAAACAAGTTACTATTCTCCATGCACAGGCCGAGGCTGAACAAGACTTGGTACGCCAAGTTAAGCAGGCAGAAGCCGATGAAAATTCAGCGAAACATAAAGCATTAGAAGTCACTACCATGGCGCAAGCTGAACTCGAAGCAGCAGCAAAAACGGCCGAAGCAAAAATTCGCCTTGCAGAAGGTACTGAGGCCGAACAAGCAGCATCAGGTCTTGCTGACGCCCGAGTTCGTCAGGCGTTAGCCGCCGCTGAAGAGAAAGAAGGTCTAGTTCAGGCTAGAGTCCTCTCCGAACGTATGTTGGCGGAAGCACGTGGTGATGAAGAGCAAGGCATGGCGAAGGTACGAGTGCTAGAGGCGCAAGCTGATGCCTCCGAGAAACAGGGCTTGGCTGATGCAAAAGTGCTGGAAGAAAAACTAGTGGCGCAAGCGCGTGGTGAAGAACAAGTAGGTATCGCGAAAGCGAATGCAGCCGAAAAACAAGGTATGGCTGAAGCCCAGGTTATCCGTGAGCGTCTACTCTCTGAAGCGAAAGGCCTGACTGAAAAGTTCAATGCCTTGGGTAGCCTAAACGATACGGCACGCGGCCACGAAGAGTTCCGTCTCAGTCTGGAGAAAACCTTCGACGAAGCGATGGCGGCAATTGCAGCTAACAAAGAGATCGCGAAAGATCAGGCCGAAGTCCTGTCTACGGCGCTGGGTAAAGCTAATATCGAGATTGTTGGTGGTGAAGGTAACTACTTCGAAAACTTCTCTCGCTCCCTCTCTGTGGGCAAAGCCATTGAAGGCGTGGTGAGTAAGAGCCCTCTGGTACAACAAGTTATGCAACGATTGTTAAGCACCAAAGAGGCAAGTACAGCCGAAACTCTGCTACAAGACCCGGCAGTTCAAGCACTGATTTCTCAGTTTACGAACCCAAAAAGCACGCTCATAGAGGAAACAAAAAACACCTCCAAGCAGGAGCACTCATCGGAAGAATAGTTCTTCCTTGTATGTGTTTAATCACCTTATAACGCCACATTATTGCTAGTGTGGCGTTATATCTGCTGTACCACGGAGCGGCAAATATGACTGACACTCAAGACACCCAACGAGAACAAGAATTACTAGATATCGCCGTAGCGGAAGGCGGAGCTTATGAGATCCTGCAAAAACGGTTAAATGAACAAGGCCGCCAACTTCTAAACAGAACGAATGAACTCAACCAGCAGCGCTTAGATGAGTTCGGCAGCAGCCAGTTAGATATCATCGCCAGAACTCGCATCCGCACTGAAAACAACTGTCAGGCACGTGATATTGTGCGAGTAGGCGAGTGGCTACTGTTTGGCTACAACGTCTTCATTGGCCTAAAACGCGAAACCAACATAAACGATGTCTTTTCTCTCTATCGTCTTGTGGAAAGAGAGGGCGAATTCGAAGCCGATCCCGTCGATTTAGAGAACTCGTTTCTCAACATTCCCAGCTTCGTGCAGGACTTTAACGAGTTATACACCTATTACAAAAATACTCGCCTGCTACAACTTTTAGAGCGTGATGGAAAGATCCTAGCCAGCTTCCAGATAGGCGAACGTATCTCAGATATTCGCGTCTTCCGCTGGTCTATCTCAAGCGATCGCAAAGAGATTCGTTATATCGATAACCGTGGTGAACGTGATATCGCCCTTCCCCCGCCTTATGATTTTGAGTGGCAGAAAACCACTCGAGAAAATGCTGTCAGCGGTCGTCATCCGCACATGAACATTCTCGACACCGTTTTCGTTGAAACGGTGAATGGCGACCTGACAGTGAAAATCGAGAACAATACCGAAGATGGCCTAGGCATCTATCAGGAAGACGTTCTAGACAAAAACCAATCTCTTATTGATGCACAGATTGAGTATGCCAAGGTCGGCAGCCTAATCCTGCTAAAGATTCAGCCTTATCGTGAAGAGGCATGGCGCTATCTTGTCTTTAATACTCTCACTCAAAAAGTCATTCGAATCGACGCGATTGGTGAAGCCTGTGTTCAGTTGCCAGAAGATCACGGTATCATCTTCCCCGGTGGTTACTATCTGCAAAGTGGTGAATACAAGACTTTCGAGCAGTCGATGCAAGGCATGCGTTTTCGCCGTATTCGCCGATCGCCTAACGGCGAAGATGTACTCTATATCTTCTATCAACCAGAAGAAGGTGAGCTTGCGCTGTTCAACTACAACATGATCCGTCGCCAACTCCAAAACCCGATCTACAGCCACGGCTATGCAATGATGGAAGATGGCCGCATGGTTATCTTCTCTGGCGACGATACCGAGCCAACACGCATTCACCCAATTCAAGTCTGGCAAACCCCCTATTACACCGAAGAATTTGCCGCACTCCAGCCAACAAAAAATACCTTCATGGGAAGAATCGGCAATGCTGAGCTAGTTCGTGGTATCTCTGAGTTGTATCAAGTTGCCCGGGTAACGGAGTCGCTAGAAGTTTCTTCACAGATTTATGAAAAACTAAGTACGGATACTCGCAAGCTCTTCGACAACTACTACTGGCTGGACGATAAGCAGCAAATAGGCGTTTCTGAACTGCTGCGTGAAATCATCAGTACCAGCGAACATGTATTAGATGAATATGAGAAAGTTGAGAGTATTCGTAAACAGTCCGCCCGCGAAATGGCTGAGGCAGAGACACGCCAGAAACAGCTACTTAATACGTTAATAGGCGAAGAGTGGGAAAGCGTTCAGGCCTACATTGATGCGCTCAACGATCTTAATGCTCAACAGGGCTTACTCATTACGCTACGCGATCGCCGCTATATCGATTTGGATCGTATCAATGCCATGTCGGAAGCGATTAAGGCCCGCCACGTTGAAATCGCGCAGAACTGTGCTCACTTCCTCGCCTCCGAACAGGCTATGCAGCCCTATATCCTACGGTTAAACGAAGTCGATGCCCAAATTCAAGGAACAGCAAATGCAGCCCAACTCACCGTGCCACTTGCCGAGTTGGAGCAAACTGCGGGCAACCTGGATATGCTATCAGCGCTGATGGCCTCACTCACATTTGAGGATGCGACTGAACAAGTTCGTATCGTCGATGCCATCTCCGAGATCTATGCTCGCTTAAACCAGACACGTGTTCGCGCCCAGCAACGCCACAAAGAGCAGGCATCAGTTGAAACTATCGCCCAGTTTGGTGCTCAGTTTAAGCTTTTTGGTCAGAGTATTACGGCAGCACTCGCTCAATCTAGTGACCCAGAGCGCTGTGATGAACAGCTATCGCGCCTGCTCGTTCAGCTTGAAGAGCTAGAGAGCCGTTTTAGCGAAAACGAAACGTTCATCAACGATATCTTTAGCAAACGCGAAGAGATGCTAGAAACGTTCGAAAGCCACAAACAGATGTTGCTTGAAGAGCGCCAACGCAAGACTCAATCGTTGAAGGTCGCGGCAGAACGTATTCTGGATAGTTTACCGCGCCGAGTCACCCGCCTGAATACACCAGAAGAGCTAAACACCTTCTTTGCCTCAGACCCCATGGCGCAGAAGATTCGTGATATTGCCGAACGTCTACGCGATTTGAAAGACAGCGTAAAAGCGGATGATATTGAAGCTCGCTTTAAGGCCGCAAAAGATCAAGCTCTACGTGTGCTGCGTGATAAATCAGAGATCTTTGAAGCCGATGGTAACGTTATCAAACTCGGTCCCCGGCACCGTTTTAGCGTGAATACCCAAGAGCTAGACCTGACACTCCTTCCCCACTCCGATGGGTTATATCTACACTTAACGGGAACTGACTTTCAGGAGCGAGTTCAAAATGAAACTCTAGACTCACTGCAAGCTTATTGGCAAAGCTCTCTTGAGTCAGAATCCGATACTGTTTATCGTGCCGAATATCTCGCAGCGACGCTAATTCGTACCGCTAGCCGCCATGAAGAGGGGCTAACCTTAGAACAGATAGAAGAGCGTCTCGGCCAGCGAGAGGAACTCGTTCGTTATGTCCGTGATTTTGCCTCTCCTCGCTATAAAGAGGGTTACCAAAAAGGCATTCACGATTATGATGCCGCACTCATCTTACAGCGTTTACTTCCTGTTGGGAAAAGTGCAGGCTTGCTACGCTTTAACCCTAGAGCGAGAGCACTTGCACTCCTATTCTGGCAGTTTAAGCAGAATGATCCTCTGGTATCTCGATGGCCAGAACGCGCTCGCACCAGTCTAAATATCCAACAGCTATTCAAGAGTGATGCTGGAATTCTTGCATTGCAACAAGAGATACAATCTGAGCTAACACATTTCTATGCCCAGCACACGATTGCCACAGAGCATTTCCACTTCATTCAAGGCGCGGAATATCTGAGTCTATTACTCAGTGAAGCAAACATTGAGACCGTCTTTAGCAAATATGCCCGACAGCTACAAGAAAACCTACAACAACGTCTTGAAGATGCTCATATGTGGGCCGACTATCGCCACTCTATCGAGAATATGGAGGGGCGTATTAGTGAATGTTGGATACTGGCTGAAAACTGGCTTACAGGTCTATGTTCGCAGGAAGAGTTCTCAGCATTGCAAGAATACATCCCTGAAGCCGTACTTCTGGAGCTATTGCCTTCCACCGCCTTAAGCAATCGACGATTCAGTCAAATCGACCTGAGCTTCACTGTTAGTGAATTAATGGGAGAGCATCCACGTATTCAAAACCGCCAACTCACACTGACCGTCGATGAGTTCTTCGGCAGGGTACGCAAACATCGTAAGGTCTTTATTCCAGAGTTCCAGCGCTACCAAGGGGCACGCCAGACATTGCTTCAACAAGAGAGGGAGCATCTTCGCCTAAGCGAATTTAAGGCCCGCCCTCTTAGCTCCTTCGTACGTAACCGACTGATTAACGATGTCTATCTGCCTATAATCGGAGATAACCTCGCCAAACAAATGGGTACCGTCGGTGAAAATAAACGCACGGATCTCATGGGATTACTGCTACTCATCTCCCCTCCTGGCTACGGTAAAACCACACTAATGGAGTATATCGCTAACCGGTTAGGGCTTATCTTCATGAAAATTAATGGCCCAGCACTAGGGCATGGTGTGCATTCACTCGACCCAACGCAGGCGGACAACGCAACAGCTCGCCAAGAGTTAGAGAAGCTCAATCTGGCCTTAGAGATGGGCAATAACGTCATGCTCTATGTCGATGATATTCAGCATACTCATCCCGAGTTTTTACAGAAATTCATCTCTCTGTGTGACGGTACACGCCGCATTGAAGGTGTATGGAATGGACAGAGCCGTACCTACGATCTCAAGGGTAAAAAATTCTGCGTCGTCATGGCGGGTAACCCCTATACGGAATCGGGCGAAGTCTTCACCATTCCCGATATGTTGGCCAACCGCGCCGATGTCTACAATCTCGGCGAAGTACTTGGTGGGCTGGAAGAAACTTTCGCACTTAGCTATATAGAAAACTGCCTGACATCTAACCCTCTGCTAGCCCCACTGGCATTGCGTGATATGAATGACCTCTATCAGCTTGTCGATCGCGCTATGGGACGTTCGTTCACCGCGAATCAACTCAGTTACGGTTATAGCGAGACGGAGCTACGTGATATCACGACGCTGTTGCAACATCTCATCACCGTACGCGATACCCTGCTTAAGGTTAATCAGCAATACATCATCAGCGCAGCACAAGCCGATGAGTATCGCACCGAGCCGCCGTTTAAATTACAGGGCAGCTACCGGAACATGAGTAAACTGGTAGAGAAGATTTCGCCTGTGATGAACAAAGATGAGATCCGTCAGTTAATCGACGACCACTACCTTAGCGAAGCTCAGCTTCTCACCTCCGGGGCAGAGGAAAACCTGCTAAAACTGGCAGAAATGCGCGGTACACTGGATGAACAACAGCGAGAGCGTTGGGCACAGATCAAACAGGAGTTTACCCATAACCGTGCTGCCAGCCGAGGGAGTCACGATATCGGCAACCAGATCGTGCATCAACTCGCTGGTTTAGTCGAAAGCGTACAAGCTTTGCGCCCCGAATAGGGGCGCAATATTAGCTCTAGCACGTTAGAAGGAGAGTAGCGATGAACCTCAACACGTTGGAACAGTTTCTACGTGATACTCTAGCGAATTTGCGCCTCGATGAGCCAGAACGACAGCAACTAAAGCAATACCTCGGTACGCAAAACGAAGAGAAGCTCAACTTTATCCGTAACCAAGCCTTCGCTCTGGCAAGAGAGCAGTTAGCGGCAGTGCCAGAAAATCATTTTGCTGTGTTGAAATGGCTAGAAAATATCGTCAAAACAATGAGCCGCGAGCAGACAGACATCAAGACAACTGCGAACTTTTCTCCGGGTTTAGGGTGCAAAAAAATCGTCTGCGATATGTTGCATAAGGCCGAAAAAAACGTCGATATTTGCGTGTTTACTATCGCCGACGACATGCTGACCAAAGCAATAGCCGCGACTCACCGTCGGGGAGTCAACATTCGTATCATCACTGATGATGATAAATCGCTAGACCGCGGTAGCGATATCCAGTGGCTTAAACAGCAAGGTATCCCCTTAGTTATGGATAACTCGCCATACCACATGCACCATAAGTTTGCGCTATTTGACCGCCAATTACTGTTGAATGGCAGCTTTAACTGGACTCGCAGCGCTTCGGATAATAATAACGAAAACATTCTTACCACCAGTAATATGGCATTGGTATCACCTTATCAAAGAGAGTTTGACAAGTTGTGGTTACAGTTTAATGCATATTGAGGAGATATAGCGGCACACTGATATTAAGCATAATAAATATATTAATACTAGCGATAAAAATATTATTTTTGGCAAGAACAGTTACCTTAATTAACTGAAAATAAATTAAAAAATGAATATAGAATTTATTGATAATGTAAGGTGAACTAAATCTAATGATTTAATATCAAAAAGACGCAGTGGTATATGACAGAATAATGAAAATACTATCAGGCTTAATTTCGACAAACACGCTGATGCCTTTTTCATTGAAAAATAAAATATTTTGCCATCTTTTATATCAATGAGATTGATAAATACAATATGAATGGTGAGCTAATAGAAAGCTCAATTATTGCTATTCCTGAAGACTACTCAGCGATGGGTTTTAATAAAAATATAAAAACCAGTTATGGTGTATCTATTCTGTTAGTTCCACTTACTGAAGAAAAGAAAAATAAATTGGGAGATCTGATGCAATATGATATCGACATTAAAAATAATACAATAGGTAATTACATTAATATATATAGGTAGATTTTTATACATTGACTCGCCATTATAGTGTGAACTATCACTAGGTCGCATACCTTGCATCGGAGCACTCCCCATTTATGGCCTCATTCTTTAGCCAGCGTTACCATCAACTGAAACCACTATTTATCGTGATATTAGTGATGATTGGCGTACAAGTTATCAACTCTATGACGGGTGATGCTTTGTTGAGTTTGGGGCTTCTGCCCCGTTCGTTTTCTGGGATTTGGGGTATTCTATTTTCCCCCTTCCTACACGCCGACTGGGGCCATCTGCTCAATAACCTGATGATATTTATCCCCCTGAGCATTCTACTGTGCCTGCGCTCACCAAAAGAGTACTGGCTAGCCAGCGCCTTTATCATTATCGGCTCAGGAATCTCTATGTGGCTGTTTGCCCGTACGGCTTACCATATCGGTGCGAGTGGCTGGGTTTTCGGGCTATGGGGGCTGATTCTCGCTAATGCATGGTTTCGTCGCAGTTTTATTGACCTCGCTTTCGGCGTGATAGTCCTTATCTATTTTGGATCTATCGCCAGTGGTTTGCTACCAGCAAACGGTATCTCTTTCGAAGGGCATATCTTTGGCGTCGTTTGGGGTGTGCTCTATGCGTGGTTTAGTAGCAAGAGTGCAAAAAAGGTCGCAGATCACTAGCATTAAATACAATAAAGCCGATAGGACGTGTTTTCCCATCGGCTTTATTGAATAACATGTTTTGCCTATATCGTCGGATCCCAACCTTCCTGAGTATTGAATACTCCCGTCGATAAATAGCGGTCGCCTCTATCACAAATTATCGCCACAACAACACGATTAGGCGATTGGGCTGCAATTCTCAGTGCGCCAGCAACAGCACCACCGGAGCTAACACCACAGAAAATCCCCTCTTCTCGGGCAAGCCGTCGCATCATCTCTTCGGCTTCGGTTTGGCTGATATCCAACACGTGATCCACCAGCTCTTGGCGGTATATTCCCGGTAAATACTCAGCTGACCAACGACGAATGCCGGGGATACTACTGCCCTCTTCTGGCTGAAGGCCGATGGTTTGCACCGTATCACTCTGACTTTTTAAATAGCGGCTGACACCCGTTATTGTCCCTGTTGTTCCCATACTGGAGACAAAGTGGCTGATTTTTCCTTCTGTCTGCTGCCAGATCTCCGGCCCTGTCGTGGTGAAGTGAGCCAGCGGGTTATCCTGATTGTTAAACTGGTCAAGTACTTTACCCTGCCCCTCATCTTCCATTTTTTGAGCCAAATCACGTGCGCCTTCCATGCCTTCTTCGCTCGTCACCAGAATAAGTTCAGCACCATAGGCTCTCATCGAAGCCTGACGCTCATGGCTCATGTTATCCGGCATCAATAATTTCAGATGATAGCCTTTCATCGCACAGATCATCGCTAAAGCAATGCCCGTATTACCACTGGTTGCCTCAATCAGAGTATCGCCGGGCTTAATCTCATGACGCAGTTCCGCTTGCTGGATCATTGACAGTGCTGCACGGTCTTTTACGGAACCTGCCGGATTATTTCCTTCTAGCTTGACCCAGACTTCACTGCTCAAGCCCTTCGCTAATCGCTGTAGTTTCACTAGCGGCGTATTACCGATACATTCCTCAAGTGTCATCGTGATTACTCTTTTATTTTAGTTAGCTAACATGCTGCTTTTATAAAAAAGATACCCTGCCAACTTAACGCTCACAGGGCCAAAGTAAAACAGGTCTTTCCCTACTTACCGTTCATCTACTCGTCATCTATCACGTCATAGGATGATGGGTATACGCAGTTAAGGCATCACGCACTCAGTGCTAATGCGATGGGTTGCAAAGGTGTATCTCCTGCATATAACCTCGCATTTAACGTTCCGACAAAATAGCGCTCACCACGTTGAGGTGTCCCTAAGCCGTTATCTGGAAAGATAACCGTAATCGGATCAGCATTCCAACCTAATGGTTGCACGACTAACTGCCAATAGTGCCCACGTGGGCTAACCTCTAGCACCTGCACAGGCAATGGGCAACGGGCATTAGCCTGAGCCGCTATCTCAACTTCCCATGGGCGCAAATAAAGATCTACTTTGCCTTGATGAGGTGGCGATACAGTCAAAGGCCACTGGTTTGCACCAACGTGCAGTTTTGCACCTTTAATCTCGCCTTCTATACGGTTAACTTCGCCGAGAAATTCCAGTACAAAGCGGCTACCTGGCTCTCTCCAGACCTCTTCCGGCGTACCCACTTGTTCGATTTTGCCTTGGCTCATAACGACGATCCGCCCAGCAACTTCCATCGCCTCTTCTTGATCGTGGGTGACAAATACACTGGTAAATTTCAGCTCTTCGTGTAACTGACGTAACCAACGGCGTAGCTCTTTACGTACTTGCGCATCCAGAGCACCAAATGGCTCATCCAGCAATAAAATCTGGGGCTCTACCGCCAATGCTCGCGCTAATGCAACACGCTGTTTCTGCCCGCCAGAGAGCTGGGAGGGAAAACGGTTCGCTAAATGCCCTAGCTGTACCATTTCCAATAATTTTTCTACGCGCTGGCGGATAGTGGCAGCATTTGGGCGTTCGCGACGTGGCAGAACAGTCAAACCAAACGCCACGTTATCGAATACCGACATATGGCGGAACAGTGCATAGTTTTGGAATACGAAACCAACCTGACGATCGCGAGCATGTATCGTGCTCATATCTTTGCCATGAAAGCTGAGACGTCCACTATTTTGAGTCTCCAGCCCTGCAATAATACGTAGCAGTGTCGTTTTCCCTGAGCCTGATGGCCCAAGCAGTGCCACCATTTCACCCGATGTAATATCGAGTGAAATATCGTGCAGAACTTTGGTTGAGCCAAAAAACTTATTAATACGCTGAATCTCAATACTCATGATTCCCCTCCTGTTGGGAGCGCGCCTCTTGTTTAGACAAACGCCATTGTAGCCAACTCTTCAGAAACAGAGTTAAGACAGCCATCATTGCTAGCAGTGCAGCAGCTGTGAATGCCGCGACCGTTTTATAGTCCTGATGAAGCAGCTCAACCTGTAGCGGTAACGTGAAAGTTTCGCCACGAATAGAACCGGAAACGACAGATACCGCACCAAACTCACCAATCGCTCTTGCGTTGGTTAATACGACGCCATACAACAGCGCCCAACGAATATTCGGCAATGTTACCCGACGGAACATCTGCCAGCCGGAAGCGCCTAGCAGCACAGCTGCCTCATCTTCCTGACTCCCTTGGCTCATCATGATCGGCACCAGTTCACGTACCATAAACGGGCAAGTGACGAAAATGGTGACCAATACAATGCCCGGCCAAGAGAACATAATTTGGATGTCATACTCTTCTAACCAGCCATTTAAAGGGCCGTTGCTGCCATAAAACAGCAGATAAAGCAATCCGGCAACAACAGGAGAGACGGCAAACGGGATATCAATCAACGTAAGCAGCAAAGAGCGACCGGGGAACTGAAAACGGGTTATCAACCACGCCATTAACGTACCAAATAACATGTTAACGGGAACGGCAATCAGAGCCACCAGCACCGTCAACCAAATAGCGTGTAACATGTCTCGATTGCCGAGACTATCCCACACCACCACAACTCCTTCAGAAAACGCGGTGGCAAAAATAGAGATTATCGGCACAATCAGCAGCAGCACAGAAATCACAACACCAATACTAATCAGAATCCATTTTCCCCAGTTAATGCGGGGACGGCGGGCTTTATGCCAAGCTGACGTATCAACCATCTTAATGCCCCCCTATACGAGTACCGAAGCGGCTCTGAAATAAATTGATGCTAAACAGCAATAGCAGAGATGCGGCAAGAACGACTGAAGCAATAGCACTGGCCGCAGGGTAGTCGAACGTCTGCAGGTTTATAAAGATCATCAATGACGTGACCTCTGTTTTCCATGCGAGGTTACCTGCAATAAAGATAACGGCACCAAACTCCCCCAAGCTACGCGTAAATGAGAGCGCAGTTCCTGTCAGCAGTGCCGGAGCCATCTCCGGTAATACGACTCGACAAAAACTCTGCCAGCCACTCGCCCCTAGCGTTTCCGCCGCTTCCTCATACTCTGGCCCTAAATCTTCCAACACAGGTTGTACTGAGCGCACAACAAAAGGGATGCTGGTAAACGCCATCGCAACAGCGATGCCTAACCATGTAAAAGAGACTTTAATATCGAATTGTTCCAGCCACCCGCCATACCAGCCCTTGGTTGAGAACAACCCTGCCAGCGTTAGCCCTGCAACTGCCGTTGGCAAAGCAAAGGGTAAGTCCATCAACCCATCCAGTATCGTGCGGCCTGGAAACTGATAGCGGGTTAAAATCCACGCCATCAGCATGCCAAAAATAGCGTTAAAAATGGAAGCAACGCCCGCCGCTAATAATGTCACTTTATAAGCAGCAACAACTTGAGGGTCACTGACGACTGCCCAATATTGCTGCCAGCTCATTTGAGCCAGTTGCATGACGAGTGCACTCAACGGCAGCAACAGGATTAAGCAAGTGAACAGCAAGCTGCTTCCTAGGCTTAGACCAAAGCCTGGCAAGACGCGTTTTTGGGTAATCGAGGCCAACATTATTGACGGCCTTTCGCAACTAACTGGTCAAAAACACCACCGTTAGCAAAATGCACTTTCATTGCTTCAGGCCAGCCACCAAACGTCTCTTCAACACGAAACAGCTTAGTGTCAGGGAAGCGATCTTTCACTGCCGACATCACTTTTTCATCGTTCACACGGAAATTAAAGTCGGTGATAATGGTTTGCGCTTCTGGCGTATACAGGAAGTTAAGGTAAGCCTTCGCCTCTTTCTCTGTGCCATTGCGCTCAATATTTTTATCTACCCATGCCACAGGGAATTCCGCCAAAATATCTACCGGAGGAACGATAACGTCATATTTATCTGCACCGTACTGTTTTTGGATATTGTTGACTTCTGATTCGAAACTGATCAGAACATCCCCTAAATTGCGCTCTACAAAGCTGGTTGTTGCACCACGGCCACCAATATCGAACACTTCAACGTTGTTCAGGAATTTCGCCATCCACTCTTTGGTTTTCGCTTCGTTATTACCATCAGCCTGCTGGGTTGCACCCCATGCAGCAAGATAGGTATAACGGCCATTACCAGAGGTTTTAGGATTAGGGAAAATGAGTTTTACATCGTCGCGAACCAGATCGTCCCAGCTCTTAATGCCTTTAGGGTTGCCCTTGCGTACCAGGAACGCCATCGTTGAGTAGTAAGGCGAGCTATTATTCGGTAAACGCGCTTGCCAATCCGCCGGAATCAGGTTGCCACGATCGTGTAAGATCTGCACATCTGTTACTTGGTTATAAGTAACAACGTCAGCACGTAGCCCTTGTAAAATAGCCAGCGCCTGCTTAGATGAGCCAGCATGTGATTGTTTGATCGTCAGCTTTTCACCGCCCTGTTTTTCCCACTGCTGCTCAAAAACGGGATTAAGTGCGCTGAATAGCTCACGGGAAATGTCATATGAGCTGTTTAGTAACTCTTTAGCTGATGCTGAGCCAGTAATAAGTATTCCTGCCAGAATCAACCCGCTAGTAAAACTTTGCTTCATTCTGTGCCCTTATTAAATAATGAATATTCGCTTTCTTTATACCCAGTGTATTTAGAAGTGAGGGCCACATATAACTTTTTTATATATCGTTTGGTACTGTTAAAGCATAAAAGGCTATAAGGATTAAAAATCAGATAGATAGGTGATATAGATGGCAAGTGACGTCTGGAAAAAAGGGGTGATAATTATATGAAGTTAACTCTCTGATTAATCAGAGCAGAATAAGGTACCCTGCTCTAGTCATAGTCTAAAACGTGTTTCTTAAAATTACAGTGCTTTTAATACCGTCAGCGAAGGCGCAAAATAGTAGCCTCCAGTCACTGGGCGGCTAAAGTGTAAAAGCTGGTCTGTTTTACCATCCGTTTCACCAAACATGCTCAGCAGTTGCTGTTCAATGTTGTGTAAACGCGCACAGTAGGCAATAAAATAGAGGCCATGTTTACCGCTAGCGGTACCGTAAGGCAGGCTTTGGCGCAAAATTTTCAGACCTTCACCATTCTCAGAGAGATCAACGCGGCTAACGTGCGAAGTATCAGGGCGCTCATCGCCAGGGATCTCTTCGCTGTCATGACGAGTGCGGCCAATGGCCATCTCTTGGTCATGAGGTGAGACGGTTTTCCATGTTTTTAGATCATGCTCATAACGCTGTACCATCACATAGGTACCACCTGCATCTTCCTGACCATCTGCAATCACGGCCACTTTAGGGCGATCTTCGCCCTTTGGGTTCTCTGAGCCATCGATGAAGCCACTGAGATCTCGCTCTTCAATCCAGCGAAAACCGTGCGTTTCTTCTTCGATATGAATGGCATCGCCGAACGACTCCAGCACAGTTTGAGCCAAGGTGAAGTTAACATCATGGCGCAGAGACTGAATATGAATCATCACATCATGCTGCGTTGCGGGTGCCAGCCCATTACCCAACGGGCGAAATGGTTTGAGTTCTTTTGCTCCAACACCCGATGAAAGCTCTCGCCATAACCCGTCACCAAAAGCGATAACAGCACCTACTTTATCGTTAGGGTATTGTTGTTGTATGACCGACAAAGCCTCGCAGAACTGTTTGCTGCCAGAACGAACCTGCTCCAGATTTCCCTTAAAAGACGCTTCCATAAAGATGCCGAAACGGCAATGTTCTAACAGAACTCCGCTCTGAACCTGTGCCATAGACATATCCTCTTAACTGCTCAGAGCCTGATAAACAGGCTCTGAAATTGATAATGTTAACTTGTCGTGCCCGCTAACAGCGTATTATCTTGGGGTAATGAATATCACCATATCGCTTAACGATGTTACGTTCTTTGAGACAGCGCAATTGCCTGCCATATTCTCATCATCGGCTTTCCCAAAAAAACAGCAGAAAATCCATTCCGTTAAGGCTTATCGCGCCAAATGATTTTACTCACCTTCCAGTTTTTCAATACTGCATCGGACGGCATTAATTCTGCTGGGCCATTCCAGTTGCCGCTAAAAACATAGCTGACCTTAGCGCTTTCTGGTGCTCTACATTCAATATTGCCATCAACGTCGCCACTAATTTTGTGGCAAGCTTCAAAGGCTTTCTCATAAATAGAAGCAAATTCAGCACCAATATTAACGCCCCACTCACTGCCAATTTCAACATCAACGGACTCGATTTTATCAACGTCGCCTTTAGCTGGGCCAGAGAAGATGATTTTTTCATTATCGCCATTCAGAGCGATATACACGTCGATAACCTTGCCATTACTTGTTTGCATGCCATTACGCAGTGTATAGCGGCCATCGAGTGTGCTATTTAGCGCATCTTCCTGTAGTGCAGTACTTGCACCGATTCCGCCCAACCCGCTATCAGACATTTTCAAACCACCGCTAAACATATTGAACGGAGACCACGCACAGCCCGCTAACATTAGAGGTAGAACTAGAAACAGTCGGCGAAACTTCATTATTAACTCCTTGATGAATGGCAATTAGTGCATGATTAAATTGCACTCTGGCAAAAATTTGGGCCGCTATGCTATTTAGCGATAACCATTTGCTTTGTTTTTTAACACAAAAGTGTCGTCATTCTACTCAGCACTCTTATTTTTCTTCAATACAGACTTTCTTATACGCTTCAAAAGGTTAACTATTACCCATGTCACCAATAAAAACAGTATGCCCCAAGGGATAATGTAAGCCAGTGCGACCACAATATTCGCCACGGCTTCGGTGAGATTGGGGATAAAATCGGAAAATGCATCTGCAATAGAGCGGCGTGGTTGACTAGGATTATTAGACGTAATATTGACACTGAGAATTTCTGTTTCAACCCGCGCCATCATCCCCGAGCGCTCGCCAGTCAGAGATTCAATATCACTTTGAACACTCGCCAGCTCTTGGTTGATTCTTATCAGTGACTCAATATCTGTGTTTTCACTCTTTAACAACACATTCAGCTTATTGCGGTAATCTTCCAGCATCGCGAGTTTTCTGGCTGAATCCCCAATAGGCCTCGTTAAGTCATCAGCCGTTGTCGATTGATTAAGCACCGATCCTTGCTTGCCGAAGAGCACAACCAATTTCTGTATTCCTGCCGCTTTAGCACGAAAGCGAAACGACGCCGAAACGCCATATTCACTACTTAGCTGAGACTCTAAAACAACGCAGGCTTCATCAACCATTTTTTGACAGGCGGCCTGAGCCTCTTTAAATAATGTTCCGATCTTGTCGGTTTCAGTCTTGATACGAAGATCGTGCTGATAAGCCATATAGCGGTTGCGTTCTTCCTCTGCCCCACCAGCACTCTTCGACTCCGTTGCAGCAGCTGCTTCAGCAAAACTTCCTGTTACCTCAGAGGGGGGGGATTCTGATGGGGAACAACCCACAACAAATAACAGTGTTAAAACAGGCAGATAAGGAAAGCGCATAGCTCCTCCATAAATGGCAAACAGGCGTGATAAACGCAATGAATGTTACACTTCACTCTTCAACTTAACGCTGTGTGATAGACAAGGCTGGATAACATGAGTTCCTCATCACCAAAACGTAAAATCATGATCGCCACATCTGGTGGAAAAGATGCCACGCTAGCACTGCACCGATTACGGTATAGCCCTGAATTCAGACACTACCAACCCGTTGGACTAATGACCACATTTAATGCGAATACAGGGCGTTCTACAGCGCACAATATTCGCAGAGAGGTGATGCAAGCACAAGCTGACTCATTAAACCTGCCGCTACATATTTTAGAGCTGCATGATAAGCGCGGCCACGCCTATACGGATTACGATGAAAAAATCGGACAATTTTATCGCTCAATGAGCCAGCAAGGCATTGTCGATGTGATGTATGGTGATATTCATCTGGAGGATGTTAAAGCCTACAGAGAGAACTTAAACCAGCAATATGGCATTAATGGCGTTTATCCACTTTGGGGTAATACACCAGAGGCGATAACGGAGGCGTTTTTAGCATTAGGTTATCAAACGACCATTGTCGCTGTAGATAGCACACGGCTCGCGAGAACATATTTGGGGAAGGTCATGACAACGGCTCTGCTAGATAGCTTGCCAGAGGGCATCGACCGCTGTGCAGAATACGGTGAATTCCATACATTCAGCACTGATGGGCCGATGTTTACACAGCCTGTCGTGACGCAAGCTGGTGAAGAGACGTTTGATGGCAGAAATTGGTATATCGATTTAGCGCTGCAATCGTCCACAAATTAATGACACAGCTTAATCAAGTAGAAAGGCATCGAATAAAGAATTTTGATGCCTACCAATCGGTGAAAAAACTAGAGTGTTTCATGAGGTTTAAAGCAGTCAGCCAATCTGTGGTTCATCACCAAATAGGCCAATGCCGCAATATCCAACAGCAGTAAGATAATGTCCCACTCCTGTATAACTGCGGATTGCCACAGCTTATTCCCTTGAGCACCTATCGTCACTGTAACTGATACCACTAATACCCAACGCCAGCATCGCCATAACTTAGGCCACAAATGCCTTCTCATCGCCATAACTAAACTCAGCAGTGCGGGTAACCCAAAGGCCATTCCTGTCCAGAATAACTGGGTGTCGGGGTAAAATAGGCTCAATATCTCCTGTCCGTTGGAACGTGATGCGCCAGCAATAAGAAACAGTAGGCAAGTACGCGCCTGAAGGATTAAAATGCCCCAAAATAGCCAAGGCAATTGCAGCATTCCGTGTCGATCAAAATCATCCGGTGTATAAAACGTCTGTTTCACTCTTGTGCTCTCACTCATATTGCTTTCGTTATTTTTCACTCAATTAATTGAAGGTGTAAGACTGTTATTTATCGCCTGGATAAACCACGCAGCATTATGCACAAGGCAGCATCTATCGCCTATCGTAAGAATAAGGAGAAAAGAGAGCCAAGAATATGGATAGAACTGCATTTTCTCATTTAAACAAAATTTTATGTTATCAATCTCACCATTTCACCAGATAAGAAAGGAAAAAAATTTTAAAGCGTAGCTATAATAACTGTCCCTACGCATTAGGGTTTATCCCCAATATCTATAGATAAATCTAGAGCATCCTTTTTCAGACATAACAACAATAGACAAATACCCACAGCGTTATCTTTCTCACTGCAAGAGTAATTAAAGGATCAATTATGTTCGCTAATTTAAATCAGTGGTTTACTAAATTGACCGACCATCCCGATGGCGGCAGGCTTTTACTACGTTTAACGTTCGCAATACTCATGCTTTTTCACGGCGTTGCTAAAGTTCAACATGGCGTAGGTTGGATTGCTGATATGCTAAATGCAGCCCATATTCCAAGCTTTATTGCTTACGGTACCTACATCGGTGAAATCGTTGCACCTATCCTGATTATTTTAGGTATTTTTACTCGGCCTGCCGCCTTTATTATGGGGATTACCGTACTGGTCGCTGTGTTAATGCTTGAAACAGGCAATCTCTTCCAACTTAGCCCCGTCGGTGCATGGATGGTCGAGAATCAAGCACTTTATGTTTTAGGTTGTCTCAGCATCATGTTATTGGGTAGTGGTAAATACTCGGTCATCGCTAACAAAGCTTATCGCTAGATTTCACTCGATACTTTTTCATCTTAGGGGCTGGCGATATACACCAGCGCCCTATTACAAATGTGTTGTTTAGAGATGTGACGAAGAGCTACCCCTTACAAATTGTTATTACATTGATCACAAAATGTTAATTATTTTTAGCAAAAGAAACCTTTTCTTACTTTCCTGTCTTGCACGGGTCCCTCTTCTCTCCTATATCTTTCTATTCTGGGCAGATTTTTCATCAAAGGGCCATTTATCAGAGCCTGCTTGCCCTAACTCGAACACGACAGGAACAGGGTGTAAATATGGTTGATCAAGTAAAAATAGAGGAAGAGCCCGAAGAGGCGCCTAAAAACGAGCACTTACAGCGCAATTTAACAAACAGGCATATTCAATTAATCGCCATTGGTGGTGCCATTGGAACAGGCTTATTTATGGGGTCTGGTAAAACGATCAGCTTGGCTGGGCCATCCATCATTTTTGTCTATATGATTATTGGTTTCATGCTGTTCTTCGTGATGCGTGCGATGGGTGAGCTTCTGCTTTCAAACCTAAACTATAAATCTTTCAGCGATTTTGCCGCAGACTTGTTAGGCCCTTGGGCAGGTTTCTTCACCGGATGGACTTACTGGTTTTGCTGGGTCGTTACGGGTATTGCTGACGTGGTGGCTATTTCGGCTTACGCGCAGTTCTGGTTCCCTGGCCTCTCTCACTGGATAGCCTCTCTACTCTGCGTTCTGTTACTACTGACGCTGAATTTAGCCACAGTAAAAATGTTTGGCGAGATGGAGTTCTGGTTTGCCATGATCAAGATAGTCGCCATTATCGGCCTGATTATCGTTGGTATTGGCCTCGTTGCGATCAGCTTTCACTCTCCTTCAGGCAGCGTCGCTTCATTTTCAAATCTGTGGGAGCATGGTGGAATGTTCCCGAAAGGGATCACTGGTTTCTTTGCCGGATTCCAGATAGCCGTATTTGCCTTTGTAGGCATTGAGCTGGTTGGTACTACAGCAGCAGAAACCAAAGACCCTGAGAGAGTATTGCCCCGAGCGATTAACTCTATTCCACTGCGTATCATCATGTTCTATGTCTTCTCACTGATTGTGATTATGTCTGTGACACCATGGAGTTCTGTTGTTGCCGATAAAAGCCCTTTTGTTGAGCTCTTCGTGTTAGCGGGCTTACCTGCCGCTGCTGGTGTGATTAACTTCGTTGTATTAACCTCTGCGGCTTCTTCTGCTAACAGCGGTGTCTTCTCAACGAGCCGTATGCTGTATGGTTTAGCTCAAGAAGGTGATGCACCCGCGAGCTTTGCCCGTTTGTCTCGCCGCTCAGTACCGTCAACTGGCCTGACATTCTCCTGCATCTGCCTGCTCGGTGGCGTGGTGCTGATCTATCTGGTGCCTAATGTGGTAACTGCATTCACACTGGTCACCACAGTATCTGCGATTCTGTTCATGTTTGTATGGACGATCATTATGTGCTCCTATCTGGTTTATCGCCGTAACCGCCCAGAGCTGCACAAAAAGTCTATCTATAAAATGCCTGCGGGGATCTTTATGTCATGGGCATGTATCCTCTTCTTCGCAGTAGTATTAGTGCTGTTAACGCTAGAAGCTGATACGCGTGAAGCGCTGATCGTGACGCCAATCTGGTTTATTATTCTAGGTATCTCTTATCTGGCTTTAAAAAACAAAAAGCGTAAATTAATCAAATAATAACCTCCATTCTGGTGACGGAATGGCTATTAAACAAAAAGCCCGCATTTTTATATGCGGGCTTTTTGTTTTCACTGATCTGTCAGGTCGACACATTATAACTTGAAGCTGATTGCGATATTAATATTCCTGATCTTCGATGAGCCGCTTACCTAAACAGACGGTATCTTGTATCTCGTAGCCCAGTTTTTCATACATGGCGAGTACCGCGTCATTATCATCTCTGACTAAGAGTTGTAGCTTAGGGCAACCTCTGGCGATAAGCTTTTTCTCTAAGCGGCTCATTAAGGCATTGGCAATACCACGTCCACGAAAATCAGGATGAACGGCAAGATAGTTCGCCCAGCCGCGATGCCCATCGTAGCCGCCCATCAATGTGCCAACGACTTCTCCTGCGGCCTCTGCGATAAGAAAAAGATCCGCCCCCTGATTCTGTTTTCGTTCAATATCTGTTTCAGGATCGTTCCACGGGCGCAGCAGATCGCAGCGCTCCCAAAGAGTGATTACTTCTTCAAGGTCATCTTGTCGATATATGCGGATATCCATTCATCCCACCGCAGTAATGCAATTGATAATAAGTAATTATACTCAAAATATGTGAAGTCGCATCACAAAGCGCGAGTTCTTCAGTAGAGGGAAATCTCAAGAAGGAAATGAATCAATGGACTAGATTAAAAATTAGGCACTAAAATACAATAGTAAAAATTCACATTAATTTTGGTTAATTTATTAAGTAAAAAGCTTATAAAAAAATCCTATATATCGGCATGACACACTCAGAAATGATTAATAAGAATTACCTTTTTCTCAAATATCTCAAAATAAAAGCGTGATATTAATCACATAATTAAGTGTTGTTAACTTAGCTAAGTTAGCAATTAAATCCAACAAAGCTCTCACTCTCAACAAATAAATAAGGAATAAGCATGATTAATTAGTACTTCTAAGATGACGTAGCTAAAAGGGCGACATAATATAAAACCCTACGAACACTCTG
The DNA here is from genome assembly GCA_000307305.1 of Enterobacteriaceae bacterium B14. Taxonomy (GTDB): domain Bacteria; phylum Pseudomonadota; class Gammaproteobacteria; order Enterobacterales; family Enterobacteriaceae; genus B14. The sequence continues at coordinate 163,251 of DF158882.1, read as the reverse complement.
AATACCAATAAATACAACGGGATAGATTAACATAATAAATCTTTCAATCAAGATACTTAAGGAGGAAAATATGATTACCCGTGCGACTCGCGCGATGCACCAATGGCGAAAAGAAAGACCGGATCTCGATCCATTTCCCATGTGTGTATTAGGTAGTTTAGCTGAAGCGTCACTTTTAATTAACCGAGATCACCTTAATCCTTTAATTGCATCTAATGGATTACAGTCAGGTGAATTCGATGTACTGGTTACACTCCGTCGCTCCGGAGCCCCTTTCACATTAACACCTACGGAGCTCTACGAAACAATGATGATCTCATCCGGTGGAATGACAAATCGGATAGACCATTTGGAAAAAGCAGATCTCATTGAACGCCGCAAACATCCGACTGACCGTAGAGGTACCTTGGTCGCCCTCACGGATAAAGGCCTATCACTCATTAATGAAATTATTGTCACCCACGTTGAAAACCAGAAAAAGGTTCTTCGGCCACTCGATCAAAATGAACAGCAAGAATTGAACCGCCTACTCGATAAACTACTGGCAGGATTAGATGTTTCAAATGATAGCTAAACCTAAAGATAGCGTCATACCTATAGCATATTGATATCCAGAGGTGTAAAAGCCTATCTGTTCGCTCTCCTCTGAGAATATGAACATTCCACTCGCTAACGATATCTATCGTTAGCGTGTTTCCAACCTCGGCGTAATATATAGAGGACAGAGGCAAAACCTTGCCTTAGAATGAACGTCTGTAAAACAGATAAAAAGATAACTTATGCAGATTTGGGTCGATGCGGACGCCTGTCCTAATGTCATAAAAGAAGTTCTTTTCCGCGCAGCTGATCGGGTCGGCATTATGGTTACTCTAGTTGCAAACCAACCTTTAAAAACGCCTCCCTCTCCTTTTATTCGCAGCCTTCAAGTACATGCTGGGTTTGATGTTGCCGATAATGAAATCGTCCGTCGCGTTGAATCTGGAGACTTAGTCATTACTGCTGATATTCCACTTGCCGCGGAAGTGCTCGAAAAAGGTGGCGTGGCACTCAACCCTAGAGGCGAACGTTACTCCCCCGCCACCATTCGGGAACGCCTGACGATGCGAGATTTTATGGACACACTACGCGCCAGCGGTGTTCAAACCGGTGGCCCACCTACGTTAAATCAAAAAGACCGCCAGCAGTTTGCTAATGAATTGGATAAATGGCTGCAACAGCGCCCCAAAAACTAGCCACATCAGGTGAGCAACATAGAATACCGCAGATAAAAAAATGCCCATTGAATGATTCAATGGGCACGAGTCACTTTATAACAACAAGCTGTTATGGCTGAATTTGCGCCTCAACAACAGCTAAAGCCACCATATTAACAATGCGGCGCACAGATGCCACTGGCGTTAAAATATGAACAGGTTTAGCCACACCCATCAGCACCGGCCCCACAGTGACCCCTTCAGAAGAGGAAACTCGCAGTAAGTTATAACTGATACGCGCAGCCTCCATATTTGGCATGACCAAAATATTCGCAGGCCCCTTCAGCGGGCTATCAGGCATTAGATCGTTACGGATGCTTTCAACCAATGCCGCATCACCATGCATCTCACCATCAATCTCTAACCCTGGCTCCATCTCTTTTAACAGAGCCAACGTCTGACGCATTTTTACTGCGCTCGGGCCATTAGATGTACCAAAGCTAGAGTGAGAGAGCAGAGCTACTTTCGGCTCAATACCGAAGCGACGCACGGTTTCCGCAGCCATTAGCGTAATCTCGGCGAGCTGCTCAGGCGTTGGGTCTTCATTTACATAGGTATCGGCAATAAACGTATTGCCGCTTGGCAGTAACAGCGCATTCATCGCCCCTGCTACGTGACGGCCTTCACGATAGCCAAAGACCTCTTCTACAACGCTAAAATGCTCATGATAAGTCCCAATGGTGCCGCAAATCATCGCATCGGCTTCGCCACGGTTCACCATGATAGAACCAATCAAGGTCGGATTGCTGATAACGGCACGCTGGGCTTTTTCCTGAGAGATACCCCGACGTTTCATCATCTGGTGATACTCGGTCCAGTACTCTTTAAAGCGTGGGTCTGACTCGTTATTCACGATATCAAAGTCTTTACCCGGAACGATTTGTAGGCCTAGCTTTTTCAAGCGCATTTCGATGACGCTTGGACGCCCGATCAGAATAGGATAGCCTAACTTTTGCGATACCATCTCTTGCGTAGCATGCAGTACGCGCTCCTCCTCGCCTTCTGCTAGAACGACGCGCTTCATCTCTTTCTTCGCCTGACTGAAGATAGGCTTCATAAACAAGTTCGTCTTGTAAACAAACTGCATAAGCTGCTCTTCATAGGCCGCCCAATCTTCAATTGGACGTTGGGCAACACCGGAATCCATTGCCGCTTTTGCCACAGCTGGCGCAATTTTCACGATCAAGCGTGGGTCAAATGGCTTAGGAATAATGTATTCCGGCCCAAAAGAGAGATCCTGATTATCCCCATAAGCCGATGCCACCACTTCGCTTTGCTCCGCTAAGGCCAGATCAGCGATAGCATGTACACAAGCCAGTTTCATCTCTTCGTTGATGGTGGTTGCACCAACGTCTAATGCACCACGGAAGATGAATGGGAAACACAGAACATTGTTTACCTGATTCGGATAATCAGAGCGCCCAGTACAGATAATGGCATCAGGACGAACTGCTTTTGCCAGCGGCGGCAAAATCTCTGGCTCTGGGTTAGCCAACGCGAGGATCAGAGGCTTATCCCCCATGGTTTTCACCATATCCTGCGTTAATACGCCAGGGCCTGAACAGCCAAGGAAAATATCCGCACCGGGGATAGCATCAGCCAACGTGCGTTTACCATTATCGTCGATCGCGTACTGAGCCTTGCTCTCTGGCATATCCTCATCGCGGCCCTTGAAGATAACGCCACGAGAATCACACACTGTGATATTTCTACGCTGTAGCCCCAACGCGACCAACAAGTTCATACAAGCCGTCGCCGATGCACCCGCACCAGAGACAACTAAAGTGACATCAGAGATATTCTTCTCAACAACACGCAAACCGTTTAAGACGGCAGCGGTACAGATAATCGCGGTGCCGTGTTGATCATCGTGAAATACAGGAATACCCATGCGCTCACGCAATTTTTTTTCAATGTAGAAGCACTCTGGTGCCTTAATATCTTCTAAGTTAATGCCACCAAAAGTCGGTTCTAAAGAAGCAATAATGTCGATCAATTTGTCAGGATCTGTTTCATCAATTTCAATATCAAAAACATCAACACCCGCAAATTTCTTAAATAAAACGCCTTTCCCTTCCATGACAGGCTTGCCAGCCAACGCACCAATATTGCCCAACCCTAGTACAGCAGTGCCGTTGGAAATCACCGCCACCAAATTGCCACGAGAAGTGTATTTATAAGAGGCTAGAGGATCGGCTGCAATATCTAAGCAAGGAACAGCGACACCTGGGGAGTAAGCGAGTGCCAAATCACGTTGAGTTGCTAACGGCTTGGTAGGTACAACTTGAATTTTGCCGGGAACAGGGTATTGGTGAAAATCGCGGGCACTTTGCTTCAACTGCTCATCCATCTTGAAATCCTTAATGCGCATTATATGTTGGTAAAAAGATAATAATTTTGCCCATTATAGTGATGAAAATGTTTATTAAACATGAAGCAAAGCATACTTTGAGAATTATGAGCCTCAACAGGCTGAAAAATTACGGCTACACAAGCAACCTCAAACACTATTTGCCGGCTATCCCTAATGAACTATTAGCCCTTCCAATCTTTTAGTTAATAAGCACCTTTATTTTATAAGGGCATGTGGGTTAACTTTAAAATGGCATATTAATCATATGAATAGATAAATATCTGCACGGAATAGTGCTCCACTTTTGATTGGTAATTGCAGGACAATAGATTGGGCCATCTTCACAGCCAAATGGTACTGTATCGGCTTGTGACGTGTTAAATTTACAACGGTAAGATCAGAAGCTATTTATTAGCTTAGAATATTGAAATAATAGAGCCTTATTAATCTAGTCATTAGACGCTTTCTAATAAAAAAACATAGAGTTATAAATAATAAAATCTTTTCATATAAGAATTTATGAAATAAATAAAGATATAATTACCTACATCTTTAATAGCAAAAATATTGAAATAGCCATATTTAATATAAAAAAACATGCATACCTATTATAAATTTGTTTATCAAAACCTTTTTTTTAGTATAAAGCCAATTCAATCACTCTGTTTTAATAATAGGAATAGTTGCATGAAAAAATCTTTGCCTGCTATCATTCTTTTATCTGGTTTCGCCTTAACAGGTTGTAAAGTTGATTTTGAAACTGAAGTTAATCTTAAAGACCTTTCGACTAAAGAGCCTATATTAGTAGACGGAAATTTGAACTTTGAGGTGCCAGCCTGTGCTAGCCATGAGGATTCAAGAAAAGAGTCTAATTCATTAATAGAACTAAAACAGAACGTACCCACCATCTTTCGTGAAGCAAAGTTTGTTGAGTGCTATAAAAAAAAGTTTGACTCATATGCGCATTTTACGGTTCCTGTTAATGTAAGCGCATTTGAAAAGGGTGTGAAAATTCATGATACAGATATTTATCTATATAGCGCTGCTAGTGAAAATGTTATAGCGGGCATTCATCTTAATGATAATTTAATAAAACGAATTAACAAATATCAAAAAGACTCCTCGAATAAAATGGAATTTGATTTCAATATAAAAATTAACAACAATGACAAGCAAATAAAACCAATCGCATTATCTACTTTCATCAAACTATCTAATGGGGAAACAGTGCCATCAGCAGCGCTCCCATTTAACTGGAAAATAGCAAATTCAATGACATTTAAGTTATCTGATGTTGCAAAAGATACGCTATTAAAAACAGGTCATTACACATTCTTAGTCAACCTAGAGTATTTAACCTCTTTATACAATCCACAAATAAAAAAATAGCCGCTAGATTTAGCGGCTATTGGTTATAGCGTTAAGGAAGAGAAAATTCGTCTAATGATAGACAAACTCGCTAGGCATCTCCCTTAAAAACCTGTCGGTACATCCTTCATATCAGGCAGAGTATGGGCGATGCCTTTGTGGCAGTCGATACAGGTTTTACCCTCGTTGATCGCCATGTTATGCATCTTAGCTGCAACGTTCTTTTGAGCAGTGAAATCCATAAACTCAAAGTTATGGCAGTTACGGCACTCTTTCGAATCGTTGGCCTTCATTCTCGACCATTCGTTATTCGCCATCTCTAACCGATGTTCATTAAACTTTTGTCGAGTATCGATGAGGCCGAAGGTCTTAGCGTACAGCTCTTTACTTGCCTTGATCTTACGCACCATCTTAGGGCCCCACTCTTTCGGTACGTGGCAGTCAGGGCAAGTGGCACGAACGCCGCTACGGTTGTTGTAGTGAACGGTTTCCATGTACTCCTGATAGACGTTGTCTCGCATCTCATGGCAGCTGATACAGAATTTCTCCGTATTCATCATTTCCATTCCCGTGTTAAAACCACCCCAGAAAATAATACCGGAAACAAAACCTATCAGTAGCAGTGAACCCAGCGCCATTCCGCTTGGTCTACGCAGCCATGCCCAAATACGTAGGACAAACTTAGGAAGCCTGTCTTTCAATGTTTTTTTGTCGCTCATTACGATCCCCGCTTATTTACCAAAACCCGGCGCAGGCTGAAATGTGTTACCGACAATAGGTGACGCATCAGACTGGGGGACGTGACACTGTAGGCAGAAGTAGCGGCGCGGTGCAACCTCGCTTGATACCTTGCCATCGCTATCCATAAAGTGTGTTGGGCTAATGCGTGGTGCGCCGGTAGTGCGATAGTGCTGCACACCGTGGCAGGCCAAACATCTGTTTGTATTTTTCGTTACCTGATACCCGTCAACACTATGTGGGATCATAGGCGGTTGGTTTACATAGTTTAGAGCCATACGCTCTTGCTGTTTTGGCATTTTTACATGCCCTTCTCTCGTCCCCGATACTTCTGGTGACGCAGACAAATCAACATCACTTGCGGCAAAGGCTACGCCACCAATAACCAGTGACATCAGCGTTACCCATAGCGTGAGGTACTTTTTCAGGCCATTGTTTTTCATTACTTCGCTCCCGAATGATTAAATCTACTCTTAACTTCAAATACGTTTTCAGCACATACGTCAATGCAGCGTCCACAACTTATGCAATCTTTATCTAACACCAAAGGGCTTTCCTGCTTGCCGAAGAGAGGCTCACGTAATACCTGAGGCTCTGGGCAAATATGGAAGCAGTCCATGCAGCGGGTGCAGCGTTCACGCCCTATCGCACTGACTCGCACAATGCCTTTCGCACCAATGACGCCATATAGCGCGCCCATCGGGCAAATGTGCCCACACCAGCCATGCTCTACCACCAATAGGTCAAACAAGAAGATGGCAAGAAGCAGCCAAATCCCCGCACCAAAGCCGATAACCAACCCTTGGAAAAGGTTCGCCAGTGGGATATTGCCAGAGCCAAACCCCGTAATTAGCCCCCGACCCATTGCTGCCACAGGATTAATCCACTCCCATAACAACGTGCCACTGATAGCGCTGCCTGCCAGTACCACGACCAATACGCCATAGCGTAAAGAGCGGGATAACGGCGCACTGCTGCGAATATTCAATTTACGACGGAGCCATGCAGCAAAGTCCGTCACTAAACTGAAAGGACACACCCAGCCGCAGAACACCCGGCTGCCAATTAGCGCATAGCTCAGAGCAATGATAATACCGCCAACTATCGCAACAGGTGCAGTCCAGTGCCCAGCAAACAGGCTCTCCAGCAACATCAACGGATCTGTCATCGGTACCGTATCCAGCAACATACTGCTACTGTAGTTACCGCGTAGGAGCCACACGCCAAACAGGGGGCCACTCAGAAACAGAGCAAGTATCAAACCCTGGCTGACCCGACGCGCCACTAAAAAGCGATGGCTTGCCCACCAACCTAGCTTTGATCTGGCTTCCCATCCTGCCTGCTTTGGTGAATTAGCCACTATTCACCTCCCCCTTTAGAATTGAAGGAGGAAGGCGCACTATCAGAAACCTGTGACCGATTAAGATTGGCCGGTTCTTTCCAGCTCATCCGATAGTGATGGCCCAACTCCCCTTTCGCCAGTTCTTGCGGCAGTACCTTGATAGCAGCTTCAGGCAATACACACTTCTTCTCACATACACCACAGCCTGTGCAGTAATCGCTATGAACCGTAGGAAGAAAGCGGGCATGTTTTCCTGTGCGGTCATTACGGTAGAGCTCCAGCGTAATCGCCTTACCTTTCACTGGGCACTCGTCATAACAGACTTCACAGCGTAATCCTTGCCAACTCAGGCAGTTCTCCTGATCAAGCAATACAGCTAACCCCATGCGGGCGTCGTCGATATTGGTCAATCGTGGATCGAGCGCACCGCTTGGGCAGGCGACGACACAGGGTATATCTTCACACATCTCGCAAGGCGTCTGCCGTGCAACGAAATAAGGGGTCCCCGATGTGTTGGAAGAGAGCAGCGTTGCTAATTTCAGCGTGTCATAAGGACAGGCCTGTACGCACTGGCCACAACGGATACAGGCGCTATTAAACGCCTTTTCATCCAATGCGCCCGGTGGCCTTAACGCAACACCCTGACTAGCCTGAGACTGTTTCTGCTGCAAACCTAGCAGCAGGCCAATTCCGGCTAATCCTCCAACACTACGGGCGGCATCACGCAAAAAGCGACGCCGCGCTGGTCCCTTATCCCGTCCGTTGGTCATCGTGATTGCACCTTAAACATTAGGTTGTTAGACCTTCATCAGCTTAACTGCGCACTTTTTATAATCCGTCTCTTTAGAGAGTGGATCGGTTGCATCCAGTGTTAATGCGTTAACCAACTGTGCTGCATCAAAGAACGGCATAAAGACCAGCCCTTGTGGTGGACGGTTACGCCCGCGCGTCTCAACGACAGAGGTAAGCTCACCACGGCGTGACATCACTTTAACTTTGTCACCACGACGCAGACCGCGCTCTTTCGCATCCAGAGGATGGATAAAGAGAACCGCTTCAGGGAAAGCCTTATGCAGTTCTGGCACACGACGTGTCATGGTACCGGTATGCCAATGTTCCAACACACGGCCTGTAGACAGCCACAGATCGTACTCTTCGTCTGGGCTTTCTGCGGCAGGTTCATATGGCAGAGCAAAGATAACGGCCTTGCCATCTGGTTTGCCGTAGAAGCGAACCTCTTCGCCTTTTTTGACGAAAGGATCGTAGCCTTCACGATAGCGCCACAGCGTCTCTTTACCATCGACAACAGGCCAACGGATACCACGTGCTTTGTGATAATCATCGAACGGTGCCAGATCGTGACCATGTTTACGGCCGAAGTCTGCATACTCTTCGAAAAGACCTTTTTGCAGATAGAAGCCGAAATCGCGAGCTTCGTCGTTTAGCTGCTCCGCAGGGATCTCTTCGAGTTTATATTTGTCGACCTGACCATTGGTGTACAGAACCTCATACAAGGTCTTGCCACGTAATTCTGGTTTCTTATCGAGCAGGTCAGCAGGCCAAACATCTTCTGTTTTGAAGCGCTTAGAGAATTCAACCATCTGCCACAGGTCAGATTTTGAATCACCAGGGCCTTTCACTTGCTGACGCCAGAACTGAGTACGACGCTCTGCGTTACCGTAAGCGCCCTCTTTTTCCACCCACATAGATGTAGGCAAGATCAGGTCTGCTGATAGTGCACTAATGGTTGGATAAGGGTCTGAAACAATGATGAAGTTAGCCGGATCACGCCAACCTGGCATACGGTCAGTATTCAGGTTCGGGCCTGCCTGCATGTTGTTGTTACACATCACCCAGTAGACGTTCAGCGTGCCATCTTTTAATGCGCGATCTTGTGCAACCGCATGTAACCCTACTTTTTCAGGGATAGTCCCTTCAGGCAGCAACCAACGCGTTTCCGCGATTTTACGGTGCTCAGGGTTGGTCACAACCATGTCTGCTGGCAAACGGTGTGAGAAGCAACCCACTTCACGTGCAGTACCACACGCAGAAGGTTGTCCTGTCAGAGAGAATGGCCCACAGCCCGGCTTAGAGATCTTGCCGGTTAGCAGGTGCAGGTTATAACACATGTTATTCGCCCACACGCCGCGCGTATGCTGGTTGAAGCCCATTGTCCAATAAGAGACCACTTTGACCTCTGGGTCAGCATAAAGCTTCGCCATTGCCTCAAGTTGATCTTTTGGCACGCCACTCATCTCTGAGGTTTTTTCCAGCGTATATTCAGCAACGAAGGCTTTGAAGTCTTCAAACGTCATTGGCTCCGAAGCATCGCTTCCCGGATTTTTCGCTGCTTTTTCTAGCGGATCTGATGCACGTAAGCCATAGCCGATATCCGTCGCACCCTTGCGGATGTTGACGTGCTTATCCATGAAATCCTTATTTACCGCATTATTTTGAATAATATAGTTAGCGATATAGTTCAGGATATAGAGGTCGGTTTGTGGCTTAAATACCATCGCGTTATCTGCCAGCTCAAAGCTACGATGTTCGTAGGTTGAGAGCACAGATACGTTAACTTTGTCATTCGACAAGCGGCGGTTTGTGATGCGCGACCAAAGGATCGGGTGCATCTCTGCCATGTTGGAGCCCCAAAGTACAAAGGCATCGGCCTGCTCGATATCGTCATAGCAGCCCATAGGCTCATCCATACCAAAGGTACGCATGAAACCCACTACCGCAGAAGCCATACAGTGGCGAGCATTAGGGTCTAAGTTGTTAGAACGGAAACCTGCTTTAAACAATTTAGACGCCGCATAACCTTCCCATACGGTCCACTGACCAGAACCGAACATACCGACAGACGTTGGGCCTTTGGCTTTCAGAGAGGTCTTGAACTTCTCTTCCATAATATCGAAGGCTTGATCCCACGAGATAGTCGTAAACTCGCCTTCTTTGTGAAATTTGCCATCCTTCATACGCAATTGAGGCTGCGTCAGACGGTCTTTTCCATACATGATCTTCGGTAAGAAATAGCCTTTGATACAGTTCAAACCACGGTTAACCGGAGCCTCAGGGTCACCTTGAGAGGCGACAACGCGACCATTTTGTGTTCCTACCAAGACACCGCAACCGGTGCCGCAAAAACGACAGGGGGCTTTATCCCAATGAATCGCCTCACCGCTTCCGGTTACTGCCTTCGCTACCGTTGGAATGGTCAGACCCGCTGCGGCTGCGGCTGCAGCGGCTGCATTTGCTTTCATGAAGTCTCGACGACTGAGTTTCATGGCATTTCCTCACCTTGCTCATCTTGCTGGTGATAAACCAGCGATACCGCCAACACACCTTCCAAGTTACGTGTTGACTCAATTTGCTCCAGCAGTTCATTCGACTCTGCTGCGCCCATAACAACCACAATCTTGCCTTCTTCCTGACTACTCGTGGGCACTTCTGTTCCCGGCATCGCTTCTAATGCCGAGATAACGTCAGATACTCGTTCTGGTCTGGCTTGTATGACGAGCCCACACACGTGCCAGTCTTTATTTTCCATCTTCACTCCCGGTGATAGAGATAGCCTGAGTTGGGCAACCGCGAACACATGCGCCGCAGCCATTGCACAAATCAGTATCTAGCTCTGGAACAGAAATTCCCCCAAGACGGGGGCGAAAACGAATTGCATTAGGTTCACAGTTGTCTTGGCAGCTTCGGCATTCGACACCGCGCTGAGCAAGACAATGTTGATTGATGGTGGCATGTTGCAGCCAAGGGGTATCAGCCTGAAGGTTAAAAACTGCCACTTCGCACGCGTCAACACAGCGCCGACAAAAGGTGCATTCAGCACGCTGAAAGTCACATTCCGGATAACCACCTTCACCGATAATTAACACACCGGTTTCACAGGCGGAAATACAGGCCTCGCAGCGAGCGCAGCCTTCGCTAAACGAAGGCTCAGCCAGTGACCATGGCGGCCTGATGGCATGGCTACGCCGCCACTGTCCGCGCAATAAACTGCGTCTCGACAAATCTGCCATTGATCACATTCCTTCCACACACATCACCAATCAAAAAAGTAGCGCTCGTGTTCTTAAAAGAGAGCCACTAAAAAAATCAAAATCCATTAGCTTTATTTACTGATTTACTGATTTTTACTGCCCTTCACTCGATATCATGAGCCTTTCGCTCTTCTATTTTATTGATACCGATGCTGCTGGCTGGCAAACTGCCGATAATATCGGGAACAACTAAAGGCTAAATTGCACCCAATATCATTAGAATAAATACACTTTTTCCCTTCTGGTTTATTAATAACCAGAAAATATACCTATATTTGACGAGCCTAAACTAAACCGATTAAGAGTAGAGTCATAGTCACTCTTTAGGGGTAATTGATGTATCCTTTTGTGCTAGATCAATATAACGACCACTCTTTGTGCAAAGATCGCTATATTTTCCAGCGCTGCTACGACAAAAATACTTTTCCATACCTATTATATGTTATCTAATTATTGTCTTGCGCTCTTTTCAATATAGTGTAGTCAACCCTTTCTATTTCCACAGGGTCATATGAATAAACAGAGGTATCTTTTTTGTTAGCTAAACGCTCTGTTACCACCAGCATTGCTCGCACGCTATTTTTTATCGTGGGGCTATCAATTCTTTCGACGGGGCTCGCTCTGGTTACTATCTACAGTAGCCTGAACGATGCAGAGGCTATTAATATCTCCGGGTCCTTGCGGATGCAGAGCTATCGGCTTGCTTATGGTATCACCACCCATTCAGATAACCTTGACGCTCATTTAAAGCAGTATGAAGAATCTCTCCATGCTCCGGCACTTGAAAAACTAAACCGCTTTTATGTTCCTACCGATGTGCAACTGAAATATCAGACTCTTATCAAAACATGGGACGAGCTTTCTACTTATATCCTGCAAGGTAATAAGCAACGTTATCTGAATGGTATTACCGGATACGTAAATCAAATTGATGAATTTGTCTTTGCTCTACAGCGTAATTCCGAGAAAAAACTGGCTATTGTGGCAAGCGTTGCCTTTGCGGGTTTCATCATTATTATCACGCTGGCGCTGTTTTCCATCCGCTTCATCCGACGACAAGTTGTCTTGCCGCTAAAACGGTTAGTTAGCGCCAGTCTATCCATTCAAAACGGTGACTTTAGCGATCAGAATCTCGATGTAAACTCACTCAATGAAATGGGTGTGCTCTCTCGAGCAATGACAAGAATGACGGGAGAGTTGAGCAAACTGTATCGCTCGCTAGAAGATAAAGTCGCTGAGAAAACCGAGCGGCTTACTCAAGCCAATCATACATTAAGTATTTTGTATGACTGCTCCCAAACGCTGAATGTAAGCCAGATAGACAGAAAATGCTTCGAGCAGGTTCTGTCTATTGTTAGCCACAGTGAAAACCTGAGTTGTTTACAGCTTGAAGTGAGAGACAGTGGTAATTGGTTGCTCTCTCAAGGTACCCCTTCTTTGGATAAAGAGTGGCATCACCTTATGTTAGGGCAAGATGGGCGGCCTTTAGGGCAGCTTAGCTGGCAAAACGGCGACATCATGCCTCATCCACAATTGATGCAAAACGTCGCCAATATGCTGATTCGGGGCATCAACTTTAATCGTGCCCAAAAACATCACCTGCAGTGGCTATTGATGGAAGAGAGAGCGACCATAGCGAGAGAGCTACATGATTCACTAGCCCAATCACTCTCTTTTTTGCGTATTCAGCTAACGCTGCTAAAACGTGCATTGCCTACAGAACTGAGTGATGTGCAAACCATCATCAGCGATTTTGACCGCGCCCTTTCCGATGCCTATCAACAGTTGCGGGAGTTACTCGCCACATTTCGTCTCTCTATCCAAGAAGCAGACCTGAATGAAGCGCTAATCGAGTTGATAAAACCGTTACAGCTACAAACTTCGGCAAACATTGAGTTAGACTGTCGCTTATCATCTCAATCACTCAATGCTCAGCAGCAGGTTCATGCGCTGCAAATTGTCCGTGAAGCATTAATTAATGCCATCAAACACGCAGATGCAAAACGCATTACTATTCGCTGCAATTATACTGAAAATGGCGATAACATGATTGAAATTGCCGATGATGGCAGAGGAATCACTACCCTGAATGAGCCAGACGGGCATTATGGTTTAAATATTATGAGCGAGCGAGCATCCTGTTTAAACGGCTCATTGGATATTGAAAGAACAACAGAATGCGGGACAGCTGTAAGGTTGATTTTTCCGCATTGAAACAATGAAAATATTAATTAAATTCAGTAAGTATGCAGTGAAACCCTCTTTGCTGTTGCCTGAAATGGAGCAAAAATGATAACGCCAGAAAATTATAATATTCTGATCGTGGACGATCATCCGCTGATGAGGCGAGGACTTTCACAGCTACTTAAGCTGGAACCCTCCATCACCATCGTCGGTGAAGCCAGTAACGGCAGTGAAGCCGTGGCCCTTGCAGGCCGACTTATGCCTGACCTGATTCTGCTCGATCTCAATATGAAAGGCTTGTCTGGCTTAGATACATTGAAAGCACTTCGTCACGAAGGCGTTAGCTCCCGCATTATTGTCCTGACCGTTTCCGACTCCCGCAGTGATGTTTATGCGCTGATTGATGCCGGTGCAGACGGCTATTTGTTGAAAGACAGCGAGCCAGAAATACTGTTGTCGCTGATTCAGCAGGCAGCAAAAGGGAAAAACGTCTTTAGTGACGCGATCTCTGAATACCTCGCTTCCCGCAATAAACAGACAGATCCTTTCGCTGAATTGACCGAGCGCGAGCTAGACGTACTGCAAGAAGTTGCGCGAGGTATGTCGAATAAACAGATTGCTGCGCAACTGCATATCTCGGAAGAGACAGTAAAAGTGCACATTCGCAACATGCTCCGTAAGCTAGATGTTCGCTCTCGTGTAGCTGCCACAGTGATGTATCTTGAGTATAAAAATCAATAAGTTGCCACTTAAAAAACAACGCCATCAGTACACACTGATGGCGTTTAACTTCTGTCTATGCCCGTTATTGCCTACGAATCTTTACAAGAATTCCATTTTTTCCACACGTTTCTTTCCATAATAACAGGTATAACAACTCTCTTATTATCGTATTTCTTGCTATTGATACTCCCCCCAAAAGTACTGTCCGTTAAGAGGAACGCATGGCTAAGTTTTTTATCGACCGTCCTATTTTTGCCTGGGTTCTGACTATTATCCTCAGCCTTTCAGGCATATTGGCCATCATATCTTTGCCCGTAGAACAGTATCCTGATCTCGCACCACCGACGGTGAGGATCACTTCATCTTATCCAGGGGCATCAGCGCAAACGCTAGAAAATACGGTGACTCAAGTTATAGAACAAAGCATGACTGGGTTAGATAATCTGATTTACATATCATCCCAGAGTAGCAGCTCCGGTAGTGCTACCACCACGCTCACGTTTACCCCCGGCGTCAACCCCAACGAAGCCATGCAGCAGGTGCAAAACCAGTTACAGCCTGCCCTACGAAAACTTCCACAGGATGTTCAACAACAGGGTGTTCGCGTATCTAAATCAGGCGATAGCACACTCATGATGGTGGCTTTTGTCTCTACCGATGGCAGTATGAAGAAAGAGGATATTGCTGATTATGCGGTAAGTAATCTGCAAGACCCGTTAAGCCGCGTTAACGGTGTGGGTAGCGTCGATATCTACGGCTCACAGTACGCGATGCGTATTTGGCTCGATCCGAACAAAATGAATAACTTCCAAGTGACCACTCAGGATGTAGTTGATGCGATAACGTCACAGAATAGTCAGGTCTCCGTCGGGCAACTGGGTGGTACGCCCTCGGTTGAGAATCAGGCGCTAAACGCTACGATTAGCGCACAATCGCAGCTTCAAACACCGGAGGAGTTTCGGGCTATCTCACTTAAAGTGAATACCGATGGCTCGCAAGTGACACTCGGGCAAGTATCCAAAATTGAGTTAGGCAGCGAAAGCTATGACTATCTGAGCCGCTACAACGGCATGGTCGCCTCAGGAATGGGGATTAAGCTGGCATCCGGTGCCAACGAACTGCAAACCGATAAATTGGTAAAAGCCAAACTGGAAGAGCTGTCTCAATATTTCCCACCAGGCTTAGAAGCGAAAATCGCTTATGAGACTACGCCATTTGTCCAAGCTTCTATTCATGATGTGATAAAAACATTGATCGAAGCGGTCTTTCTGGTGTTTCTGGTCATGTACCTCTTCCTGCAAAATTTCCGCGCTACACTGATCCCAACCATTGCCGTACCCGTGGTATTACTCGGGACTTTCGCGGTGCTTTATGCCTTCGATTTCAGCATTAACACACTCACGATGTTCGCTATGGTACTCGCCATCGGCTTGCTGGTTGATGATGCCATCGTCGTTGTAGAGAACGTTGAGCGAGTGATGGCTGAAGAGGGCCTCTCCCCTAGAGAAGCAACCCATAAGTCAATGGGACAGATACAAGGCGCATTGGTCGGTATTGCTCTGGTTCTCTCTGCCGTCTTTATTCCTATGGCTTTCTTTGGTGGCACAACAGGGGCAATTTATCGCCAGTTCTCAATCACCATCGTCTCATCAATGGTGCTCTCTGTACTGGTTGCGATGATCCTCACACCAGCGCTATGTGCAACCCTGCTAAAGCCAATAACACCGGGCACACACAATGATAAACGTGGCTTTTTTGGCTGGTTTAACCGGATGTTTGAACGCAATACCCAGCGTTACAGCCGTGGTGTTGCCAGCGTATTACACTTTAGTACTCGTTACCTCCTGTTATATGCACTGATTCTCGGTGGGCTAGCTCTGCTCTTTCTTCAACTCCCTACGTCATTTATTCCCGCAGAAGACCGAGGTGTCTTTATGACACAGATTCAACTGCCTGTCGGTTCAACCCAGCAGCAGACACTCAAGGTTGTAGAAAATGTCGAAAAGTACTACCTCGAAAAAGAGAAAGATAACGTCATCTCCGTGATGTCGACCGTCGGCTCTGGCCAAGGTGGTAACGGCCAAAACGTGGCTCGCCTCTTTATTCGGTTAACTGATTGGGGTGAAAGAAGTCCATCGGAAGGTAGCTCGTTCGCCATTATTGAACGTGCGACAAAAGCCTTTAATAAAATCAATGAAGCTCGCGTATCCGCCAGTAGCCCTGCGGCAATTTCAGGGTTAGGCAGCTCTGCGGGTTTCGATATGCTACTGGAAGACCATGCAGGCTTAGGCCATGCGGCATTAATAGAAGCCAGAGATAAACTCCTTGCGATGGTCTCGAAAGACCCGCTACTGACTCGTGTTCGACATAACGGGTTAGACGATAGTCCACAATTACAGGTAAATATCGACCAGCGAAAAGCCCGTTCGATGAATATCTCTATCAACGAGATCAACAACACATTGAAAACCGCATGGGGTTCTACCTATGTGAATGACTTCCTCGACCGTGGGCGGGTGAAAAAAGTCTATGTGCAGGCCGATGCCCCATATCGTATGCTCCCAACCGATTTAAACCGTTGGTATGTGCGTAACGATACAGGTTTGATGGTGCCATTCTCTTCATTTATGAGTACAAAGTGGGAATACGGCTCGCCGCGCTTGGAGCGTTACAACGGCTACTCCTCTTTGCAAATTGTTGGTGAAGCCGCTTCGGGTGAAAGTACGGGTACCGCGATGGATGCAATGGAGAAACTGGTGAAGCAACTCCCTGACGGGCTTGGTCTAGAGTGGACGGGGATGTCTTATCAAGAACGCCTCTCTGGTTCTCAAGCACCAGCGCTCTATGCTCTCTCTTTGCTGATCGTCTTCCTCTGCCTTGCCGCACTTTATGAAAGCTGGTCAATCCCCTTCTCAGTTATGTTGGTCGTTCCGTTGGGGGTCTTGGGGGCCGTGTTAGCCACTTGGATGCGCGGATTAGATAATGATGTCTATTTTCAGGTGGGTCTGTTGACCATCATTGGGCTATCAGCGAAGAACGCAATTCTTATTGTCGAATTTGCTAACGAACTGCACGATAAAGGACAGGATTTACTGGAAGCGACCTTAGAAGCTTCACGCCAGCGTCTTCGCCCTATCCTGATGACTTCTTTAGCCTTCATATTCGGTGTGCTACCGATGGCTATCAGCAACGGCGCAGGCTCCGCTAGCCAACATGCCGTGGGTACTGGCGTAATTGGCGGTATGATTACCGCAACCATACTGGCCATTTTCTTTGTGCCTCTCTTTTTTGTACTGGTAAGACGCCGCTTTGCAAGTAATGCTAGAGTCCACACAAAATGATCTAGTGCTGGATCTCGTTTTCTCATTACCGCATTATTAAGACAGGGCCATATTTTTATATGGCCCTGTTATTAATATCAATCCATTCGACGGCACAGGTACGGTCCCACTATGTCAGATAATACTCAGCACACTCAGTATCAGCTCTACGGCATCAAAAACTGCGACACCATAAAAAAAGCTCGCCGCTGGCTAGAAGAGAAAGGTATCGACTACCGTTTTCATGATTACCGTGTCGATGGATTAAATGATGCACAGCTGCAAACATTTATCGATAAGCTAGGTTGGGAGCCACTGCTTAACACACGTGGCACAACATGGCGCAAGCTCAGTGAAGAGCTACGCGCCACCATTACAACGGCTGATGCAGCAAAACGGCTTATGTTAGAGCAACCAGCCATTATCAAACGCCCATTGTTGGTAGCAGGAGAGCGCTATCTGCTCGGCTTTAAAGAGGCCGAATACCAGCAATTTATTGCGGGGAACCACTAAAATGACCTGCCCTGTTATTGAGTTAGCCCAACAACTGATTCGCCGCCCCTCTATTAGCCCAAACGATGAAGGCTGCCAAGCACTGATGCTAAAGCGGCTAGAAGCTATTGGCTTTCATGTCGAGCAGATGAACTTCGGCGATACCTTGAATTTCTGGGCATGGCGCGGGGATAAAAACAGCCAGACGCTCGCCTTTGCGGGTCATACCGATGTGGTACCTACAGGCAGTGAAACACAGTGGAGCAGCCCACCCTTCGCCCCTAAAATTCGCGATGGCATGCTGTACGGACGTGGCGCAGCCGATATGAAAGGCTCACTTGCTGCGATGGTGATTGCCGCCGAGCGCTTTGTTGCCGAACACCCTAACCATAAAGGCCGTTTAGCCTTTTTGATCACTTCCGATGAAGAGGCTAGCGCGGTTAACGGCACAGTGAAAGTGGTTGAAACGCTGATGGCTCGCCAAGAGCGCGTTGATTATTGCTTGGTCGGCGAACCATCCAGCACCGACCGCGTAGGCGATGTCGTAAAAAATGGCCGTCGTGGCTCCATCACTGCCAATTTGCGTATTCATGGTACCCAAGGGCATGTCGCTTACCCTCATCTTGCAGATAACCCCGTGCATCGCGCCCTGCCTGCGCTGCAAGAGCTTGTCGCCACAGAGTGGGATAAGGGAAATGAATTCTTCCCTGCTACCAGTATGCAGATTGCCAATATTCAGGCGGGCACGGGCAGCAATAACGTTATTCCCGGTGAACTGTTTGTACAGTTCAACTTTCGCTACAGCACCGAGCTGGATGATGTGCAGATTAAACAGCGTGTGCAGGCACTGCTAGAACGCCACGAGCTACGTTACACCATCGAGTGGAATCTCTCTGGCCGTCCTTTCCTGACACCGAAGGGTGAACTGGTTGATGCCGTTGTCAGCTCAATACAACACCATACAGCGGTAACACCACAGTTACTGACAACAGGTGGGACATCCGATGGGCGCTTTATCGCGTTGATGGGAACACAAGTTGTGGAGCTAGGGCCTGTGAATGCGACTATCCATAAAATTGATGAGTGCGTGAGCACCGCTGATCTACAGCTACTAAGCCAGATTTATCAGCGATTAATGGAACAGCTACTCGCATGACTATCACAACGACAATAACTCTCGACATGATAACTGGCCGTAGTACAGGCCATCTGGCAACACTTAGCGGTAACCACCGCCTGCATTCTGATGCCGTTACCGCCTTTCAAGCGATGCAAGCTGCTGCTAGAGAGGCTGGTTTTGATCTACAACCTGCCAGCACATTCCGTGATTTTCAGCGCCAGCAAGCGATCTGGAATGCCAAGTTCCGTGGTGAAAGGCCAGTCTTAGATGCCGATAGTCGACCAATTGATATCAGCATAATGAGTGAAGGCGAACTGTGCCGAGCGATTCTACGTTGGTCCGCCCTGCCCGGTGCCAGCCGCCATCACTGGGGCAGTGATTTGGATATTTACGACCCCTCACTTCTTCCTGCCGAACACAAGCTACAACTTGAACCTTGGGAATATAACGTCGGTGGATATTTTCACCCATTAACAACGTGGTTAAGTGCTAATATGAAGAAGTACGGTTTCTATCGCCCCTTTGAAAACGAACAGGGTGGTGTAGCAGTAGAACCGTGGCATTTGAGCTACTATCCCCTCGCGAACCAGATCCAACGTTTATTAACACCCACTAGTTTATTAGCTGCTTGGGAAAACGAAGAGATAGCGGGTTCTACCTGGCTGGTTAAACATCTCGATGAGATTTTTGCTCAGTATATAACCAAAGTAAATGAGGTGATGTAATGGGCTGGTTAGCTGATTACTGGTGGGTTGTACTGATCCTGCTGCTCGGTATGTTTATTAATGGGATTAAAGATCTAAACCGCATCAACCATAAAAGTTTTCTCGACAATAAACCTGAATTACCGCCCCACCGTGATAACAACGCTAAGTGGGACGAAGAGGATGATTGGCCGAAGAAAAAATAATCTTCTGCAACTGCTCCCTTTTTAATAAACCGTTTTTTGAATGGCATACGTATTTAGGCGATTAAATAGCTAAACATGTATGCCAATTTGCTTTCGAATATCACCCACATTAAACAGCCTATCTCCGTTTATCGGGTACACAGGGCAAGCCGTTAAAAACACATTTCGTCAAAAATCAACAAGCCTTGATAACCTAATACCATAAATCAGACACTCATCAAATATTGCCTCTTTTGTGGCTATCAACGTCTTTTGGATTCAACCATCGACTCAACACTTTTGCTAAGATAAACGCCCCTATTTCAATATAAAAGGTCATGCATTTTATGAGTGTCATTTTGCAAATTGACTTCCCTATGCCCGCAAATATGATGGGCGAGAACTTGGTTAAACAAGCCATTCCCTTAGCAGAAAGCATTGCTCAAGAACCTGGGCTTATTTCTAAGATATGGACAGAAAACCCTGAGACATCAGAAGCAGGCGGGATATACCTATTCACCGATCGTGAAAGTGCAAATCGTTATAAAGAGATGCACGTTAAGCGTATTGAAGCGATGGGGCTTAAAAACATTAACTGTAAGATTTTTGATATTAATGAGCCGCTCACCAAGATTACTAAAGGGATATTTTAACTACCCCTATCTGAGGTGTAAGTCCGGCACACCCACTGCTGCCATTCGTGATACTGCACCTCTTCCTCCTCCACTAATGCTTGCGCTAGCTCCTGCCGAAAACGTGTTAATAACGTTTTTTTACCTGAGACATGGCATAACCGAGCAGTATTCTCTAATGAATAGCCCTGCTGTAAATGCTGCCTTAGCGCTGTGAGTGCTGAGGTGGAGATATTTAGAAAACGATGCAGCGCAGGCCTGCTTGCCTCTAACGGACGATGTGCATAGGCAAAACCTGCCAGCTCTTGCCAATCTGAGTCCGTTAAAATGTCATCCGGTAGGTCATTAATTAGCGGTAACTGAATATCCATATAGGGCTGCTGCCAGTGCCAGTCACGTTTTAGCTGGGCCGTTGCTTGGCTGCATAGACGCTTTCCTGGCTCACTGAGTGGATAAATAGCCATAGCTGCGTAACAACCGCTACTCGCCTCTTTTTGGCTACCGATGCGCACCAGAGAGAAGCCGTTCGCTAGCCAGAAATCGCACAGTTCTGATGTATACCCAAAGCTGACAGAGACAAAGTCATCGCCACGCCTCTGTGCTTCCTGTATCTGCTGCTGTATTAGTGCCGTTGCGATGCCCTGCCTGCGATAGCGGGGCAGAACCGCAATACGGCTAATGCGAGAAGAGACAAGTACTGCCGCCTGCCATTGCCCGCTATGAGCAGCCAAAGACTGGGCAACCAAATTACCTCTAGGCCTACGACGGCCCGCCCAGATATCTCGGGCAAGGGATTCGTCTAATCCCCCCTCGTTAACGAGCCAGATCCCCGCTAAGACCTGCGCTTTTGGCGTCACCGCCAACCCGTAAGACATTCCGGGGGCATCCATTAATCGCCTTAAATCTAATGGGCGAGTGCGGTAATGTGCGCTGGTTAATAATTGGTAGAATTGCGCCAGTAATAACGGCTGAGAAACCAGATGCTGTTGGCTGAGGCTCAACAGATGCCATTCGCTCCCCTGTGGTCCGTTATCGTTTTCATCACTGCCATAAAACAACAACAGATTGTCGATAAAGCGCTCTAACGGATCATCGGCCGCCCAGCGAATGGGATTGTCTAACGTGAGTGCCTGCCACTCTGGCAAACCTGCACAAAGCTTGAGTAAGAAGCCTCTTCCTGTACCTTCGTAGCCCTGCACAGTAGTGGTGAGTAAAACTCTGGGGAAAAATGCCACCAGTTGGTAAAGCAGAGGACTAGGGATCGCGGCAGCCTCATCCACTAGCAACCAGTCGACATCGTTTGGTGGTAGCCGTTGACACTGTGCTAGCAAGGCATCCGGGGCAAAAAAATGAATGTTTTTCTGCGCATACTGCTGCACTGTTGCTGTCGAAGCCTGATTCGGGCCAGTCAGCCAACATTGCCCTTCACCCTGCCAGCGCTGCGCTAACATACCGGACACGGTTGATTTACCTCTGCCGCGCCCAGCCGTTAATACCCAAATACCAGTTTTCGCCTGTAAGAGACGCTGTAAGAGCGCTTGCTGCTCTTCCGTTGGCGAACCAACAGGCGGTGACCAATGGTCAGCTCCCATCTCTTTAGGCAAATGAGGAGAGAGGAATACTTCGCCCTGTCGCCAAATAAGCACATCGCTGTCATCAAGCAGAGTCTGCTGCATATGCTGCATAAAGTGAGGTGTGTTGATAGGTGATGAACAATCGCTCCAGCGAACGCTGTCAGCATCTTTATGTCCTGCCCAGTACTGCCACTCAGGTAACAACAACACCAGCCAGCTTCCTGCAATGAGCGTACCCGCTAACGCCGCGAGCGCTTCAACGTCTAGCGCTTGGGTTCCATCGAAAACCGCGTGGTGGAACGATCGGCCCAATAACCCTCGTACTTTCGAAGGAGGTACATGTTCAATACCATTAGGTGCTGCTTGGCCTATCCAGACCCAATCACCGGAAAAGTTCGAGGTTAACTGAAATGCCTGCTCTTGCCCCCATCCTTGTTCACCACACAGCACCAACAAGCGGCGATGCCCCTGATGAGCCATGCGTTGATGATAGGGGATAAGTTCAGAAAGCATGAAGATACCGAATGGTCGCGAGGATGAGTAGAGATTAAAGAATGAACTGATCTATGAATAGCGTGACACCAATAATGATCAGAATAGCGATACCAAGATAGCGCCAATTTATCCTTCTGCCCCTTAGAATTAAGGCCAGAACACCTGAAACAATAATCAGGCGCATAATGATATCGGTGTTATCCATATAGAAAGCGCTCCTTATTCATTATCTCCGCCATCTTTCGGCTTATTCAAAATACAGCGGAGATATCATTAGAATTAGCGTGCTGAGAAAGTATCACACTGGCGAATATCACCGGTATCAAATCCGCGTTTGAACCATGTATAGCGTTGTTCAGACGAGCCATGTGTGAAGCTATCCGGAGTGACGCGCCCTGAACTTTGCTGCTGTAAGCGATCGTCACCGATAGCTTCTGCCGCATTCAGTGCTTCTTCCAAATCACCTTTATCGAGTACTTGTAGGCCTTGCATATTTTTGCCCCAAATCCCCGCAAAGCAGTCTGCCTGCAGTTCCATTTTCACAGAGAGTTGATTAACCACTTTTTGGCTCGCACCCTGCTGCATTTTTCGAACTTGAGGCTCAATACCTAGCAAATTCTGTACGTGGTGACCCACTTCATGCGCAATAACATAGCCCTGAGCAAAATCACCGCCCGCGCCGAGTTTAGTTTGCATGTCTTGATAAAATGACAGGTCTAGATAAACAGTACGGTCTGCTGGGCAGTAGAATGGGCCCATAACTGATTGCCCTGTGCCGCATCCAGTACGTGTCGCCCCGCGATACAGAACCAGTTTTGGCTCTTGGTAGGTTTTACCTAACCCTTTGAAAATCTGGCCCCATGTATCTTCTGTCGAAGCAAGTACCACCGAAGTAAACTTAGCAGCCTGCTCATCACCTGGGCTACCAACCTGAGATCCATTTTGCTGAGTGACCATTGGTGCGCCGCCACCGTTTAGCAATGGACTTAAATCTACACCGTAATAACCCGCCACCATGACGACAATCAGCAACACGATACCGCCTTTTCCTTTGACAGGTACCCGAAATCCACCGCCGCCGCCACCTAAACCACTACTGGATTGGCCACGACGATCTTCTACGTTGTCGCTTTCGCGACGACCTTGCCAACGCATAACTATTCTCCCTAAGGAAACACCCTTCAATAATCGTAGGAAAGCGGTGCGGTTTATACCATTAAAAATGAAGATAAAACCAGACTCACAGAAGCGGTGTGGTAAATAATTTAAACTCACCATCGCTGTATAGAAACTTCTTCCATAACAAACAGAATGTTATAGATAATTGTAGCTTGCCTCTATTTTATGCTTCCCCCACTCAGCAATCCAATCAAAATCGTTGCGGACGGATGTTTATAGAGATGAGTTTGATGAAAGGAATGTGTTTTGAAGAGCACCGCTAAAGGTGAGCACCCATAATTGATAGGTATATTTCAATATTGGGTGCTCATTTTGCTCATTTCAATTGACGTAATCGATTGCTTTTTAAATCTAAAAAAACACGATACTTAGTCCAGATTTACACCTAAACGACGAGCAACATCTTCATAAGCTTCGATTAAACCACCTAGGCTTTGACGGAAACGGTCTTTGTCCATTTTCTCAAGCGTCTCTTTATCCCATAAGCGGCTGCCATCCGGTGAAAACTCATCGCCCAGCACTATCTCGCCTTGGAATAGACCAAACTCTAATTTGAAATCCACCAGAATTAAACCAGCCTCGTCGAACAGCTTGCTTAATACGTCGTTTACTTTGTAGCTCAGTTGCTTCATGCGGGCTAAATGCGCTTCATTTACCCAACCAAAGGTGGTGCAGTAAGATTCGTTCACCATTGGGTCATGCATTTCATCGTTTTTCAGGAACAGATCGAATAGTGGTGGGTTCAGCACTAATCCTTCTTCAATCCCCAAACGCCTAACCAGTGAACCGGCAGCACGGTTACGAATAACACACTCAACTGGCACCATATCCAGTTTTTTCACCAGCACTTCATTATCAGATAGCAGACGCTCCATTTGGGTAGGAATACCCGCTTCTTCCAGCTTGCTCATGATGAAATGGTTGAATTTATTATTCACCATTCCCTTACGATCAAACTGTTCAATGCGCTGACCATCCAATGCTGACGTATCATTGCGAAATTCCATAATTAGAAGATTAGGATCTTCGGTGGTATAGACAGTTTTTGCTTTGCCGCGATACAACTCAGCGAGCTTTTGCATCTTTGCTTACTCCGTTGAATAGAAATCATTGATGGAAAATACAGATTTCCCGTTGATATAACGAGAAATCGGAAATTGTGGTTTAGCACCTATCAGTAAAAAGGGGCCTTAAGGCCCCTTTTCTCTCGATTTTACTTTGCTGCACCATTTAACGCTGCTTGGAATACGGCAACGAGAGCATCATTTTGAGATTGGTCTAAGGCTTGGCCTTTGCTACTGATAACCTGCAAGCTGCTGCGGTTATCGAGATCGCCTAGCTGAAGCTTGTATTCGCCTTCGTTAAGGTCTGGGTTCTTCACTGCTAACGAGTTCCAAACGTTATCACCCGGCTCTTTATATTTGACGGTATATAAACCTTGAGTACGGTTGCTATCTTTCACTTCCATGCCAATACGGTTTAAGGCACTTGGCAGGTTGTTCCAAACGGTAGTGAAAGGTGCACGAATAACTAATAGCGGTAAGCCTGTGTTATCAGTGCTGCTCTGTACGTCCATGTTACCACTGGTTGCTGCGGCTTGGCTGGTTGGCTGCGCTGCTGCGCTGTCCTCTTTTGGCAGAGATTGGGCAGGAGGTAAGATATTGACTGCTTTCCCTACCGCGCCGTTTAATGCTGCCGTTCTAGGAACGTCATAATCCCCATTCGCCACAGGAAGGATCATACCTTGAGGCGCTTGTAGCTGACGTAGTGATGGCGCCTCTAGATAATCCTCATTGCCTGAAGCTTGTCTATCACTCTCTGGGCTAGAGCAAGCTACCAGTAGCATTGCCAAAGAGACACCAACAATTTTCACTGCAACCGATTTTACTGCAACCGAAGTATGTAATGATTGAGCCATCAAATTTCCCTAAAAGTTATATACCCATCATATTTGACGCTGCTTTGCGTTGGCCATATTCAAAGCACCACCCGCATCTAGTCTTGCAACGCCAATGAGTGAGGTTATAGCAAACCAGAACGCTTCAGCGCTTGCTCGACAACGGGCTTAGCACTCTCGCTCAGCGGGGTCATCGGTAAACGCATGGAATCTGAAGTCATGAGACCAAGCTTCTGACATGCCCATTTCACTGGAATCGGATTCGATTCTACAAATAAATCATGATGCAAAGGCATCAAACGCTGGTTCAAACGGCGTGCGGCAGCAAATTCGCCACGTTGCGCTAATAAGCATAATTCAGCCATTTCACGCGCCGCGATATTAGCTGTTACCGATATCACGCCCTTACCGCCTAGCTGCATGAAATCTAGTGAGATGGTATCGTCGCCACTCAGTAGTACAAACTCTTCACTTACCAGAGCTTGGATCTGGCTTACTCGGCTTAAGTTCCCTGTTGCCTCTTTTAGAGCGACAATATTAGAAATTTCAGCAAGGCGAGCAACTGTTTCCGGCAGCATATCACAGCCTGTACGACTAGGAACGTTATACAAAATCTGAGGAAGGTCAGTGTGTTCAGCAATCGCTTTGAAATGCTGAAATAAGCCCTCTTGAGTCGGCTTATTGTAATAAGGTGTTACGCTTAAACAGCCAACGATACCCGTATTATGAAAGCGTTGGGTCAGAGAAATGCCCTCAGCTGTAGAGTTAGCGCCCGTCCCCGCAATAATAGGGATTCGACCATCGGCTAATTCCACGGTCATCATGACGACTTCGCCATGTTCATTATGGGTTAGTGTGGCTGATTCACCGGTAGTCCCTACTGAGACGATCGCCGAAGTACCGCTAACCACATGATAATCAATAAGTTTTTTTAGGCTTGCGCGATCGACATTGCCTTTCGCGTCCATAGGTGTAACCAGCGCAACTATACTTCCCGTAAACATGAGCCACTCCCCCTTTACTGTCTGAATCGTCATGGTACTTTTGACGCCTATCCAAAAGCAAGTCATCAACAGCAATAGAGCCACTTGGCAGGCTGTTTTTTTTATCTTTATTCCGATGATAATGCCAAATTGATCGTTGCTGTTTTTATTTAACTGCCCCTAACCCCACTTTTGGGTATATAAGGCGATAGACATTTTTATCGTAAATGCATATGGTTTCTGGTGTATTCATGGCAGAGAAACAATGAAAACGCCTAGCACAAAACATTACGCATGCTAACATTAACAACCACATATGATACTTAAGACATAAAATCCATTCCCGCAGTATCTCAAGACATCACGTTGATAAAGATACTGGCACAAAATTCACAGATATCGCGCAACAACAGAAACAGGAATGCATATTTTGCCACAGACAATGCAGCACTTCATCGTTATCACCGCACTGGGTACAGAGCGCCCAGGGATCGTTAATACGATAACAAGACATGTAAGTCAGTGTGGCTGCAATATTGAAGACAGCCGTTTGGCTCTGTTAGGCCAAGAATTCACCTTTATCATGCTGCTGTCAGGGAGCTGGAACGCCATCACTCAAATTGAGTCAACGCTACCCCAAAAAGGGGCCGAGCTCGATTTGCTTATCGTCATGAAACGTACCCATGCTGAAGAGCGCCCTGCCATGCCAACGACGGTATGGGTGCAAGTTGAAGTCAAAGATTCACCTCACATTATCGAGCGGTTCACCGATCTTTTCGATTCTCATCAAATGAATATCGCAGAACTGGTTTCCAAGACGCTTCCCAGTGAACACGACGCCCAACCTCAACTCTATATTCAAATCTCTGCACACAGCCCTTTGACGCAAAATGCGGCAGTTATCGAGAAAGCGTTTGATAACCTATGTACAGAACTGAATGCACAAGGCAATATTAGCGTTGTGACATATCCACAGAACGAAGATAAGGATGGAGAGTTATAATGACCCCATTAAAAGCGGGTGATGCCGCACCAAAATTTGCGCTATTAGACCAAGATGGTGAGCAAGTCAGTTTGTCCGATTTTGAAGGCCAACGCGTACTGGTTTACTTCTACCCTAAAGCGATGACTCCTGGTTGTACCGTTCAGGCTTGCGGCCTACGTGACAACATGGATGAATTGAAAAACCTCAGTGTCGATGTTCTCGGGATCAGTACAGATAAACCAGAAAAGCTCTCTCGCTTTGTAGAGAAAGAGCTACTGAACTTCACTCTGCTCTCCGATGAAGATCACCAAGTCGCAGAACAGTTTGGCGTTTGGGGTGAAAAAACCTTTATGGGTAAAACCTATGATGGTATTCACCGTCTCAGCTTCCTGATTGGTACCGACGGCAAAGTTGAGCACGTGTTTGACGATTTCAAAACCACCAACCACCATGACATCGTGTTGGATTATCTGAGAGCTCACGCTTAATCAGAAAGGTGTTTTCATTGAATGACGAGAATAAGGGGATGGCTGTGTGAGCTATCCCTTTATTTTTTGGCATTAACACACTTTAATCCTCCTCAGCGACTGATTTCACCCACTGTATAAACGCATTCGTTTTCGGACACTGCTGATTAGAGAGCGTAGAAATGTAATAACGTTGCTCGCATTTCATCTCCATTTTAGGAAAAGGCCGCACCAGCTCTCTGTTTTTGATGCGTTTATTGACCAATTTCGTTCTGCCCATCGCAATACCGCCGTGATTTATCGCCGCAATAATGGCTAAATCTGAGCGATCAAACCCCATTCCTCGATTCGATTCATCCAAGGGAGTATGAAAATGCTCCGCCCATACACTCCACTCATCAGTATTACTGTCATAGTCCCATGCTTGTCTATCATGCAATAGCGTGCAATGTTTTAAGTTCTCTGGCTTCCCCATCAAATCATATTTATCCGCATATTCTGGGCTACATACGGGAATAATCGACTCATTCATGAGGTGTAAACAGGCTAGTTTCTCCGGTGTTTTATCATCGAAATAGATAGCCAAATCGATGCCATAACCACGGAAATTTACATTTTCATTACCCGTGAGGATATTAAGAGAAATAGAGGGGTGAAGTGCAGAGAACTCAGCGAGTTTAGGTACCAACCAACACTGAGCAATAGAGGGGCGAGAGTAGACCGTTAATGTGCCGGATAACTCCTGATTCTTAATCTCTAATATTTCCTGATTTAAATACTCTAGAGAAGATTTCAGCGCCCAGAAAACACGCTCGCCTTCACTGGTGAGTTCTACTTTGCGATGGAAACGTTGAAATAGCTTGAACCCTAACTCATCCTCAAGGCCATTAATTCGATGGCTTACGGCACTTGGGCTAATAGAAAGTTCTTCCGCAGCTAACGCAAAAGAACAGTGTCGGGCCGCCGTTTCAAAGGTATGGAGCTTAGAAAGTTGATATCCGTTCAGTCGCCTATTTTTTGCAATGTAGTTACCTTCTGTATACATACCCTGTCCATCCTTCAACCTAGCTCATAACCCTTTCAGTGTATTAAATAGCATA
Organism: Enterobacteriaceae bacterium B14; assembly: GCA_000307305.1. Taxonomy (GTDB): domain Bacteria; phylum Pseudomonadota; class Gammaproteobacteria; order Enterobacterales; family Enterobacteriaceae; genus B14. The sequence continues at coordinate 134,108 of DF158882.1, read as the reverse complement.
CAGAAATAGGCCTATTGATCTCTCTTTAAGATGAATTCACATGACCCAAATCACATTTAACAGCCTATTTTTGACCAACATCACTACATTGAATCAACACTGCTCATGTGAAGTACTATTTTTATCATTTGTCAGAGCTCTGACTGTTCTATTGAATACACTCATTCTTACTATTAAATGAGGTTGGATATGGATTCGCAACTCTGGGTTGTCGGTACCTTACTGACAAGTATTATTTTGATCGTGTTCACGATTGTTAAATTGAAATTCCACCCCTTCTTAGCACTTCTGCTGGCTAGTTTTTACGTTGGCTCATTAATGGGAATGAACCCCGTTGACATGGTTAACGCAATGGAAGGTGGAATTGGCGGTACGTTGGGCTTTTTAGCCGCCGTCATTGGCTTAGGCACTATTCTGGGAAAAATGATGGAGATATCAGGTGCGGCTGAACGCATCGGTATCACTTTGCAAAAATGTCGCTGGCTTTCACCCGATGTCATAATGGTGCTAGTCGGTTTGGTATGCGGTATCACACTATTTGTTGAAGTGGGTGTCGTACTTTTGATTCCTCTGGCCTTCTCCATTGCCAAGAAAACCAATACCTCACTGTTGAAACTGGCAATTCCTCTGTGTACGGCATTAATGGCAGTTCACTGCATTGTTCCTCCACACCCTGCAGCGCTGTATGTCACGAATGAACTGGGTGCAAATATCGGTACCGTTATTTTATACGGCCTGATTGTAGGGCTTGGTGCGTCCCTAATTGGTGGCCCTCTGTTCCTGAAATTTATCGGTAATCATCTGCCATTCAAAAGCGTACCTGAAGAATTTTCAGAAGTGGAAGTCCGTAAAGAAGAAGAGTTACCATCTCTCAGTGCGACACTGTTTACCGTGCTACTGCCTATCGTTCTCATGCTGATTAAGACAGCAGCAGAACTGAATATGACCAAAGACACCACGCTATACACTGCATTGATGTTTATCGGTAATCCTATCACTGCGATGTTTATTGCAGCTTTCGTTGCCTATTACATCTTGGGCATCAGACAGAACATGGGGATGTCTACGCTACTGGTCAAAACCGAAGATTGTTTCTCCTCCATTGCCAATATCCTGCTAATTATCGGTGCTGGTGGTGCATTCAACGGCGTATTGAAAGCCAGTGGCTTAGGTGATGCTTTAGCTATCATCCTGTCGAATCTGGATATGCACCCTATTCTGCTAGCGTGGTTGGTCGCTATTATTCTTCATGCCGCTGTCGGTTCTGCAACGGTTGCCATGATGGGTGCGACCGCTATCGTTTCGCCGATGCTACCGCTCTATCCCGATATCAGCCCTGAGATTATTACACTGGCTATCGGTTCTGGTGCTATTGGCTGCACCATTGTGACAGACTCTCTATTCTGGCTTGTGAAGCAATATTGTGGCGCAACACTGAGTGAAACATTTAAGTACTACACAACAGCCACCTTTATTGCGTCATTCGTCGCCCTAGCTGGCACATTCCTTCTTTCCTATATCATCTAATTGAACGAGAAACTCAACATGAAAAATATCGACATTCAAACATTGATTTCTGAATATCCACTCGTTAAGCGTCTGATCAACTTAGATGATGTGACTTGGTTTAACCCAGCAATCACAACGTTGGAAGAGGGTTTACCCTATGTCGGATTAAATGCGGGTAACGTGAAGGATGCAGAAGATCGTCTCAACCGTTTTGCCCCTTATTTGTGCCAAGCATTCCCTGAAACTCAAGTAACAAACGGTATTATTGAATCCGAAGTAGTCTCTCTACCCAACATGCAAAAAACGCTGGAACAGCGCTATGGAGTAAATATTGCGGGCAAAGTACTGCTCAAGAAAGATAGCCACTTGCCTATCTCTGGCTCTATTAAGGCTCGCGGCGGTATTTACGAAGTGCTCACTCATGCTGAAAAACTGGCTATCCAAGCAGGTTTACTCACCGAACAAGAGGACTACAGCAAGCTATTTTCTGATGCATTCCGCACCTTCTTTAGCCAATACAGCATTGCCGTTGGCTCTACTGGCAACCTCGGCATGTCCATCGGTATCATGAGCGCCAAATTAGGTTTTAGCGTTAGCGTGCATATGTCTGCCGATGCCCGTGAATGGAAGAAACAGAAGCTACGCTCCCACGGTGTTAACGTGGTTGAGTATGAACAAGACTACGGTGTGGCGGTAGAACAGGGTCGTAAAGAGGCAGAGTCAGACCCTAACTGCTTCTTTATTGATGACGAAAACTCACAAACGCTATTCCTTGGCTACTCTGTTGCAGGCCAGCGTTTAAAGAAACAGTTTAGCGAGATGAAGATCACCGTTGATGACACTCATCCTCTGTTTGTTTATCTGCCTTGTGGCGTTGGCGGCGGCCCCGGCGGTGTCGCTTTTGGACTGAAACTCGCCTTTGGTGATAACGTACACTGCATCTTCGCAGAGCCAACGCACTCACCGTGCATGTTATTAGGTGTACATACTGGCTTGCATGACCATGTTTCAGTACAGGATATCGGTATTGATAACATAACTGCCGCAGACGGCCTCGCAGTGGGGAGAGCCTCCGGCTTTGTAGGCCGAGCGATGGAGCGCTTACTGGACGGTTACTATACGTTGAGCGATCAAGAGATGTACGACCTACTAGGGTTACTGAACCGCGATGAAGGCATCAAGCTAGAGCCTTCCGCACTCGCAGGCATGGTTGGCCCTTCTCGCATATCGGCAAACACAGAATATCTGCAAAGAATGAACCTAACGCCAGAAAAAATGGAACAGGCAACCCACTTGGTATGGGCGACAGGCGGCGGTATGGTACCGCAAGAAGAGATGGCTAAATATTTAGCGACGGCGAAGATATAAGTTTTAGACCTAAACGAGTAAGGGAGAAGCAAACATATTGTTTGTTTCTCCCTTAGCTGCTCAATACAAAGCAACACTTTCAATAAAGAACGAGAGATACCGACATGCAACTCCTCAGAGTGGACATCTTTCGTCGCCTTCAATAACGCTATCCCGTTATCCCTACCACTGCCCTACTTATTCAGCCTCTACCACCACATCTTCCGGCCAAGCATGGATAACAGCCTTCACCAAGGTTGCCAAAGGGATAGCAAAGAACACACCCCAGAATCCCCATAACCCACCGAAGATCACCACCGAAAGGATAATCACCAATGGGTGCAAATTCACAGCCTCAGAGAACAACAGAGGAACCAGCAAGTTACCATCTAATCCCTGCACAACAAGGTACGCGATAAATAGCGTCCAGAAATCAGCCCCAAGACCCCATTGGAACAACGCAACAATAATGACAGGGATCGTCACGATAACCGCACCGATATAGGGGATCACAACGGATAAACCAACCAGAACAGCCAGCAGAAGCGAATATCGCATGTCCATAGCCCAGAACACCAGGTAGGTACAGATGCCCACGATGACGATTTCAACCACTTTCCCGCGAATGTAGTTAGTGATCTGTTGATTCATCTCTCTCCAGACCACGCCTGCTAGGCCACGGTTTCTCGGCAGAACACGGCGCACAGCATTGACCATCTGCGTTTTATCTTTCAGCAAGAAAAACACCATCAGAGGAACCAGTATCAGATAAATCGCCAGTGTTAATAGCCCTACCAGAGAGGCCATCGAATACTTCACTACTGAGTCACCCAAGCCAACCAGCTTGGCTCTCATGTTCTCTGCAAGCATATCGACAATACCCGCGTCCACTAGCGCAGGATAACGATCTGGAAGCGTAACGGCATAATCGTGAAAACGGTTAAGCATCTGTGGCAGATCATTCATCAGGTTTAAACCCTGTTGCCATACCGTCGGAGCAACCACCAGAACAGCCAACATCGTTACACCAGCAAAGACGATCAACACAAGGCTGGCAGAGAGCGCCCTAGAGCAGCCTAATCGCTGAAGACGCACAGTGGGCCACTCTAGTAAGTAGGCCAAAACGATAGCCACGAGCAGTGGCGCAAGTATCCCATTGAAAAAATAAAGAATGCCAAATCCCACTACCAAAATAACCAGCAGTGCTATTGCTTGAGGATCGGAAAAACGCCTTCGATACCACTGCAACAACAAATCAAACATCTGATATAGCCCTTTGAATAAAAATAAAAAATCACCTTGCACAGACCAACGCCTTTTAGCATGAATGCAAAGTGATAAATGGTGAAAAACGCAAAAGCACACTATAAATGGTTTAACGAGCATTTCATTAATAAACAACGCCCGTTAAGATAGTAACTCTATCATGCTAAATATACCCAACGTAATTCGAGCTACAGGGCAGAATTCCTTAGCGTGTTGAACAGCGCTGACGTCGAAAGAACAAGATTCATAAATAAGTCGAGTCGTAGTAACCAACCACCTGCAACTTGAAATATGACGGGAACAGCAATGATTTTAGTCCAGAACCGCATAAGGCGAAGAACTCTTATCCGTGGCTGGCGTCCAAGTAGATAATATTCTAAAGGAATGGGGACCAAAATGGCTTCTTGCTTGACTAAAACCCTACTGGCAACACTGCTGGGCGGTATGTTATTCACCGGTACTGCAATAGCAGATGTTCAGGACGATCTCCCAGATATTGGTACTACGGCGGGTGGTACCTTGAGCATCAATCAAGAGATAGCGATGGGGGATTTTTACTCTCGCCAGCTCAGAGGTAATGCCCCTCTCATTTACGACCCGCTGCTGCTTAACTACATCAATCAGCTTGGCAGTAAACTGGTGGATAAAGCCAGTTCTGTTCGAACCCCCTTCCACTTCTATCTTGTCAAGAACGATGAGATTAACGCCTTTGCCTTCTTCGGAGGCAACGTGGTTCTACACTCGGCCCTCTTTCGCGTCAGCGATAATGAAAGTGAGCTCGCATCGGTCATCGCGCATGAAATCTCTCACGTTACACAGCGCCACCTCGCAAGAGCGATGGAAGAGCAGCAGCGCAATGCACCATTAACGTGGGTTGGGGCATTAGGCTCTGTACTTCTGGCTATGGCTAGCCCACAGGCAGGTATGGCGGCGATGACGACTACACTGGCGGGAGCCCAACAAGGGGTGATCAGTTTTACCCAAGCTAACGAACAAGAAGCAGATCGTATTGGTATTCGTGTATTAGCCAATGCCGGTTTTGACCCCGTCGCCATGCCTGACTTCATGCAGAAATTGGCAGATCAGATCCGTTACTCCTCTAAGCCACCCGAAATTCTTCTCACTCACCCCTTACCAGAAAGTCGCCTTTCCGATGCCCGTAGCCGAGCAAATCAAATGGCATCTCATCCTGTTCAATCTTCACTGGATTACTTGCTAGCAAAAATGCGGGTAATGGGAATGTATAGCCGCATGGATAAAAGCTATACCCAAGAAGCGATTAACACCATGAGCAAAGGCAATGAACGCGAGCAAGACGCAGCTCAATATGGCCGTGCCGTCGTGGCTTATGAGAGTAAAAAATATGATGAAGCGCGCAGCATCCTTCAATCTTTGCTCACCAAAAGCCCTAAGAGCGTCTGGTATATCGATTTAATGACGGACATTGATTTAGGGCAACACCGCGTCCCTCAAGCTATCACACGCCTCGAAGCTGCCTTGAAAGATCAACCTAAAAGCAGCGTGCTCCAAATTAACTTGGCAAATGCCTATGTAGAGGGCAAACGCCCTGCCGATGCCAGCCGCTTGCTCTATCGTTATACCTATAGCCATCCTGAAGATCTTAACGGCTGGAGTATATTGGCGCAGGCAAGTGCCGCATTAAATAAACGCGATGAGGAGCTGTCTGCTAGAGCCGAAACAATGGCCCTGACAGGTAAAATTGAAGAGGCGATTACATTGCTAGGCCAAGCCAGCAAACTTGCCGCCACGGGTAGCCAAACTCAGGCTCGCTATGATGCCAGAATTGATCAGCTCCGCGCCTTACAGTTACGTTTTCGCCAATATCAAAGGTGATAAGAAGCAATAGAGAATTAAGTGCAGGGATCTTCTCGGTCCCTGCCTCTATCCCTTAAAAAGAGAGATAACATGGCCCATTCAGTGATGATTTATCACAATCCTCGCTGTTCCAAAAGCCGCGAAACCCTCGCGCTACTGGAACAGAAAGAGATCAAACCCACCGTTGTTTTATATCTAGAAACACCACCGGACGTTGCGACACTAAAATCCCTACTCACTCAGCTAGGTTTTAAGTCTGCACGCGAGTTAATGCGTACCAAAGAAGACCTGTACAAAGAGCTAAATCTTGCCGATAGCGCACTAACAGAAGAGCAGTTATTAAAGGCGATGGTAGATAACCCTAAGCTCATTGAACGCCCGATTGTTGTCGCCAATGGCAAGGCTCGTATTGGTCGCCCACCTGAGCAGGTACTTGAAATTATTTAATTTGATGAGCCCCACGTTAATTGTTAATAAAACAGTGGGGTTTATAAGGCGAGAATCTCTTTCACAAACGGGATGGTAAGTTTGCGTTGTGCGGTAATAGACGCGCGATCTAACTGATCCAACGTCATAAACAGTGTGCGCATCTCTCTATCCAGTCGTTTTAACAAGAAGCGCCCCACGTCTTCTGGCAGCTCAAACCCGCGCAGTTTTGCACGTCGCTGTAAGGCTTGGAGTTTATCTTCATCAGAAAGTGGTTGGAGTTTATAGATTTGTCCCCAATCTAGCCGAGACGCTAAATCAGGCAATTTAAGGTTTAATTGCCGAGGAGGGCGATCCCCCGTAATCAGTAATCTGGAGCGCCCGCTCTCCTGAATTCGATTATAGAGATCGAATATTGCCATCTCCCAAGGCTCATCCCCTGCAATGCACTCGATATTATCGATACACACCAGAGCCAGTTGCTCCATCCCCTCTAAAACTTCAGGAACAAAATAGGCGCGTTTATCTAGCGGAACATAGCCAACGGCTTCACCAAGATGGGATAACTCAGAACAGGCTGCGTGTAACAGATGGCTGCGACCATCGCCATCACGCGACCAAAAATAGATATAGCTCGCATGTTCTTGCTGCAAAGCAGACTGAATCGCGGCGACCAAAGCGGCATTATCTCCCGGTTGGAAGCTAGCAAATGTCTCATCATCGGGAAGATACAGCGGCAATGATAACTGTGCAGACGTATTCAGAAATACCTCGATCAAGGCGAACAAAAAATCGCGGTAAGTTTATCATAGAAAGTGGAAGGCTGCTGAATTGCCATCACGGTACAAAATAAAACAGCGTGAGCCGGAAAATAGCTTACCGGCTCACGGTCAAGTCCATTAATGCGTCTTACTTTCTTCTTCCGGCTCATCAATAACCGTTTCTTCACCACGAATCATGCTAATGGCTTTAAACAGCAAACTCATGCCGATACCTACGATAGTGGCAAGCGCCATACCTTTTAGCTCGGCAGCACCAAGGTGAATTTTGGCACCGCTGACACCAATGATTAAAATCACCGAGGTCAGAATCAGATTCTGCGCTTTGTTGTAATCAACTTTAGATTCGATCAGAACGCGGATACCAGAAGCACCAATAATGCCATACAGCAACAGAGATACGCCGCCCATCACTGGCGTCGGCACAGCCTGAATCACCGCAGCCAGCTTACCAATGCATGACAGCAAGATAGCCAGTATCGCCGCACCACCAATCACCCAAGTACTGTAAACACGGGTGATCGCCATTACGCCAATATTTTCTCCGTAGGTAGTGTTTGGCGTTGAACCAAAGAAACCAGAAATAACCGTAGAGAGACCGTTAGCAAACATGGAGCGATGCAGACCAGGATCGCGAACCAGATCTTTCTTCACGATATTTGCTGTAACGACCAAATGCCCTACGTGTTCAGCAATAACCACCAGCGCCGCGGGTAAAACCGTCAGAATGGCAAACCATTCGAAGCGAGGCTTATAAAACGTTGGCAGAGCAAACCAATGTGCTTCACGAATAGGTGTAAGGTCGACAATCCCCATATAGAACGCAAAGGCATAACCAACCAATAAACCAATCAAAATAGGAATAATGGCTAGAAAACCGCGAAACAGAACTGCGCCCAGCACGGTGACTGAGAGCGTCACTAAAGAGATAGTGATAGTTGTCGTATCTGGTGATGCGCCCTCCGCAGGCAATAAGCCCGCCATGCCTGCAGCAACACCGGCCAACTCAAGGCCAATTACCGCAACAATTGCCCCCATCGCAGCCGGTGGAAACATCACATCGATCCAGCCTGTTCCTGCTACCCGCACAATTAAGCCGACTAAGCAGAACAACACGCCACACATGATGAACCCGCCCAATGCAGACTCATATCCCATCCCTTTCATGCCAATCAACAATAAAACGGGGGAGATAAACGCAAAGCTCGAACCCAAATAAGCGGGAATTTTGCCTTTACAGATGAAGAGATAAAGCAGAGTACCGATACCGTTAAACAGCAGCACTGTCGCTGGGTTGATACCAAACATGATAGGCACTAAAACAGTAGAACCAAACATGGCAAACAGATGCTGAACGCTTAATGGAATCGTCTGTAGTAATGGCGGGCGCTCACTTACTCCAATCGCACGACGAGTCATGTCTCTAACCTCTCAAGATTTTTATATCGATATTTTTAAGAACACTGTTTTTAAGAGCGCTGTCTTTGAGACAGCTATTTTCTAGCCATAAAAAAGCCGGCTTAGCCGGCTTCTATTTATTTCGTACCAAATATCTTATCGCCTGCATCACCGAGGCCCGGCATGATGTACCCATGTTCATTCAAGCGCTGGTCTACCGATGCGGTATAAAGCTCAATATCAGGGTGTGCTTTTTCCAGTGCCGCCAGCCCTTCAGGGGCAGCAACTAGCACCAACACCTTAATCGAACGGCAACCTGCTTTCTTCAGCAAGTCGATAGTGGCAATCATAGAGCCACCCGTTGCCAGCATTGGGTCAACCACTAATGCCATACGCTCTTCGATATTCGATACCAACTTTTGGAAGTAAGGTACCGGCTCAAGCGTCTCTTCATCACGATAAACGCCAACGACACTTATACGTGCACTTGGAATGTGCTCAAGCACACCTTCCATCATCCCCAGTCCCGCGCGCAAAATTGGCACCACGGTAATTTTTTTACCTTTAATCTGCTCAACGTCTACCGGTCCGCACCACCCTTCTACGGTGACTTTTTCTGTTTCCAGATCGGCAGTCGCTTCGTAGGTCAGCAAACTCCCCACTTCTGAGGCTAGCTCACGAAAACGTTTAGTACTGATATCATGCTCACGCATCAGCCCCAGTTTATGTTTCACCAGCGGGTGTTTGACTTCTACGACCTTCATCCTTTCTCTCCTATTCGGCGATTGGAACCAAAAAAATCGCGAGATTATAACTCTATTTCTTTTCGATTGAGCAAGAAAATGCTGATCCAGATCAGCAGATTGTGCTTCTTATTTTAGAACAACCAGAAATAAACGCCCGAGCGCAAAAACAAACTCCGTTGTATAAGGCGCTCGCAAACGTTTGCTTTGACTGTTAGAATTGCCCCGTTTTTCTTCAAACCGCAACCGCCGTGGGGATTTCGCAGTGACCGACAAAACATCTCTGAGCTATAAAGACGCAGGTGTCGATATTGATGCTGGCAACCATTTGGTTGAACGAATTAAAGGCGTAGTAAAAGAGACTCGCCGCCCAGAAGTCATGGGTGGATTGGGTGGCTTTGGCGCACTGTGCGCCCTACCGCAGAAGTATCGTGAACCCATTTTAGTCTCTGGCACCGACGGCGTAGGCACAAAGTTACGCTTAGCGATGGACCTAAAACGTCATGACACCATCGGTATCGATCTGGTTGCCATGTGCGTAAACGATCTGGTTGTACAAGGTGCAGAGCCACTTTTCTTCCTCGATTACTACGCAACAGGCAAGCTAGATGTTGACACTGCTGCCAGCGTGATTACCGGTATCGCCGAAGGCTGTAAACAGTCCGGCTGTGCGCTCGTCGGTGGCGAAACCGCCGAGATGCCAGGCATGTACCACGGTGACGACTACGATGTTGCTGGGTTCTGCGTAGGCGTGGTCGAGAAGTCAGAAATTATTGATGGCAGCAAGGTAGCCGATGGTGATGTTCTTATCGCATTAGCCGCTAGCGGCCCGCACTCTAACGGTTACTCACTGGTTCGTAAGGTTCTAGAAGTCAGCAAAACTGACCCGCTTACAACCCAGTTAGAAGGCAAACCGCTTGCCGACCATCTGCTAGCACCAACCAAAATTTACGTGAAATCCATTCTCGCGCTAATTGCAGCATCGGATATTCACGCTATCGCCCATCTGACTGGCGGTGGCTTCTGGGAGAATATTCCTCGCGTTCTGCCAGAAGGCACTCAGGCGGTCATCGACGAATCAAGCTGGCAATGGCCTGCGGTCTTTAATTGGCTGCAAAATGCAGGCAATGTAAGCCGTCACGAAATGTACCGTACCTTTAACTGTGGTGTCGGCATGGTTGTTGCCCTGCCAGCAGATAAAGCAGATAGCGCAATTGAGCTATTGAACGGCGCAGGTGAAAAAGCGTGGAAGATCGGTATGATAAAAGCATCGTCTTCCGATCAACGCGTGGTCATAAACTAAATGAAACGTATCGTCGTGTTGGTGTCCGGTCAGGGCTCCAACCTTCAGGCTTTAATCGATGCCTGTCAGTCAGACAGCCACCGCATTCAGGGGCAAATCTGTGCCGTTTTCAGTAACAAGGCTGATGCTTATGGCCTAGAAAGGGCGAGAAATGCAGGTATCGCAGCCAGATCCCTCAACCCAGCCGATTTCGCAGACCGAGATGCCTTTGATGCTGCACTTGCCAATGAGATAGATAGCTTCCAGCCAGATTTAGTTGTACTTGCGGGCTATATGCGCATTCTCAGCCCCGCATTTGTGCAGCACTTTGCTGGCAAGTTGCTAAATATTCACCCGTCTCTGCTACCGAAATATCCCGGTTTGCATACTCATCGCCAAGCCATTGCCAACGGTGATAGTGAACACGGTACATCCGTGCACTTCGTTACCGAAGAGTTAGACGGCGGCCCAGTCATTTTGCAGGCGAAAGTGCCTATCTTCCCGCAAGATGAAGAAGAGGATGTCACTGAGCGTGTTCAGGTACAGGAGCACAACATCTATCCGCTGGTCGTTGGGTGGTTTGTTGAAGGCCGTCTGGCAATGCGGGATAACGCTGCATGGTTAGATGGTCAACGGCTACCAGAACAGGGTTATGCTGCGGATTGATTTTTTCTGATACGTTACACTAAAGCGCCTCTGTCTATCTGAGGCGCTTTAGAAATCAGAGATTGGATTATTTAAATTCTATTGAGTTTTTCTTCTAATGCATCAATAACAAATGCATTCAGTGATGGTTGATTAATCGCTAATTGTGCCGCTGCCAAGCGCTCACCAAACGTTTCAGGATAACGTAATGTAAACGTTTTTATTCTATCTCCTGCGTAGGGTTCTATACCGTTTTCCTTACAGTCTTCTAGATACTCAACCAGAGAAATCTTACCTTCTTTTTGCAGCCCTTGAATACTATCAGCCATGAAATCACCGTAGGCTGATAATCCCAAAAACTTACCACGAAACATTCCCAGTTCAGGAACATATGCGATGATAGCCGGATGCCCATCGACATCCATTGTGTTTACACCGCTAATCTTTTTCATGGTTTCACTCCTATATTTTCTAACCACTCTCGTAAACTAACTAATGCGCCTTTATCTGTATCTGGGGAAGGATGAGGACGGTGAAATCACGCAATACTACCGTTTAGCAAAAACCTAACACGAAAACCACTTCCCTCTTTAACTTCTCCCCCCAATGAAACAATCAACGATTCAATATCTGACCACTAAACACTCGATCCTGGAGGCTTAGTAAATATGCGTTTTAGTGTCTCCAATTGCTTTTTTCTCATTGTGCATCCTTGCTCAATGAAGTTAAAAAATGAAGTCATGATGTTGTTATAGCTTTTACATTCATGACGTCATTAAACTATTGAACAAAACTCACCCATAACGCCCACTAATATAATCCTCTGTCCGCTTCATCCGTGGTGCAGTAAAGAGATCGTCCGTCTTCGCAAACTCAATTAAACACCCTTGATGCATAAACGCCGTAAAATCGGAGACTCTTGCCGCCTGCTGCATATTGTGGGTGACTAATATCACTGTGTAGCGCTGCTTCAATTCTGAGATCAGCTCTTCAATTGTCAGGGTTGCGATGGGGTCAAGCGCAGATGTGGGTTCATCTAACAGTAGAATCTCTGGCTCGATAGCAATCGCGCGAGCAATCACTAGGCGCTGCTGCTGGCCCACCGAAAGAGCAAAGGCGCTCTCTTTCAGGCGATCTTTTACCTCATGCCACAGTGCCGTCAAACGCAAAGCCTCTTCTACTGCGATATCTAACTTGCGTTTATCCCTCATCCCCTGCAACCGCAGGCCATACACCACATTTTCATAAATCGACATCGGGAACGGGTTTGGGCGCTGAAACACCATACCAATCCGGCGCCTTAATGCCGTCACATCCGTGAGCGGTGTCTGGATATCTTCACCATCAAGCAAAATACGCCCTTCACTACGGCATATCGCCACCAGCTCATTCATGCGATTAATGCTTCTTAATAACGTCGATTTGCCACAGCCAGAAGGACCAATCAACGCCGTAATATGGTGTTTAGGGATCTGAATAGTGATATCAAATAGCGCCTGTTTCTCACCATAAAAGAGATTAAAGTTTTCCAACTCAATCGCTCTTGCCCCTTCTCCGTACTCTGTGAAATCAAAGTGCTTATTTTGTTGCTGCATGACGTCTTATTCCTTTGGCTATGCGCATTACAGCGACATCATTTTATATTTCTCCCGCAGACGGTGGCGGATCACCATTGCAGTAAGATTTAACCCTAATACGACCACCACGAGAAGCAACGCCGTTGCGAATACTAACGGACGAGCAGCCTCAACATTGGGGCTTTGAAAAGCCATGTCATAAATTTCAAAGCCAAGGTGCATAAATTTTCTCTCTAGATGCAAATAAGGGAAAATGCCATCAATAGGTAATACTGGTGCCGATTTCACCACCCCCACTAACATTAGCGGCGCAGTTTCACCCGCCGCTCTGGCAATAGAGAGAATAAGCCCTGTCATCATAGCTGGCACCGCCATCGGCAAAATAATGCGCCGGAGCGTTTCTGCTTTAGTCGCCCCCAGAGCCATCGAACCATTACGTAATAAACTGGGTATTTTTGACAACCCTTCTTCTGTAGTAACGATTACAACAGGCAATGTTAGTAGTGCTAGCGTGAGCGCAGACCAGAGTACACCGGGCGAGCCAAACGTCGGGCTAGGCAACATATCGGAATAAAAAAGCTGATCGATAGAACCACCAATCATATACACGAAAAAACCTAGCCCAAACACACCATAAACAATGGATGGCACCCCCGCCAAATTCACTACAGCAATACGAATCAGCCGAGTTAACAAGCTATTGCCCGCATACTCATGCAGATAAATGGCAGCAATCACCCCCAGTGGCATAACGATAACCGACATGAGAAGCACCATGAGAACCGTGCCGAAAATCGCGGGGAAAACGCCCCCTTCCGTATTGCCTTCACGAGGAGAATCAGAGAGAAATTTCCATACCTGCAAGCAAAACTGCCAGCTTTTCTCGAAAATGTTCATGCTGTTAGGCTGCCACGCATCCACAATATCGCTTAACGGTAACGAATATGTCCGCTGGTGCATGTCACGCAGCATTAACGTATCGCGAGAGAGTGAGGCACGAAGGGTAAGCAATTGCTGATTGTATTCCTGGGATTTCTCGGTGAGTTTGGCCTGCTCTGCAATCGTACGAGAGTAATCTTTGCTGGTCTCTGATAATGATTTTCGACTGCGCTCCAACTGCGTCAATTGATGGTTAATATGCCCTATTTCCACCTTTTGCAGACTGTGGATCTTCGCATTGATGGTTGTAATGCGCTGGATACGCTCTTTTAGTGCCAGTTGTATATCATTGCCATGAATAAGTTGCCCATTCTCTAGCAAACCGACCAAAAAACCATAGGCGTTGCCGTTGCGCTTTCGCTCCAAAACGATCAGATCATCCAGAGCCTCTTCCTTTAACACCGCCGTCGCATCAAGGGTGCGGAAGTCTCGCATCTCAATTTCTCTATTGCCGTGCTTAATTAATAAACTCTGCGTGGGTGTCTGAGACTCTCCAGTGTTGATCGTCTTGCGGCTATAGATTTCACCAATAACTTGCGTGTTGTCAGTCAACGTCAGCAGATAGACATCATGTGGCCAAAAATAGCGCACACCTTGCCCCACCAAAAGCAACAGCGCACCAATTAACGCGATCATACTCAGGCTAACCGCGCAGGAGCACAGCCATATCCAAGGCGCACCCGATTTTATCCAGCGCATCATCCCAAGCTCCCTTCTGCAGCATAACGCGCACGTAATCGTAGGCGCACCGCCTCCGCCAGTGAATTAAAGACAAAGGTAAACAAGAACAGGACCAGAGCCATCAGGAAGAGCACGCGGTAGTGTTCACTTCCCATCGGCGCTTCAGGCAACTCAACGGCAATATTGGCAGAGAGCGCCCTTAATCCTTGAAACAGATTGAGGTCCATTAAAGGTGTATTACCACTCGCCATCAATACAATCATGGTTTCACCCATCGCACGGCCAAAACCGATCATTAATGCAGCAAAAATACCCGAGCTCGCACTTGGTAAAACAATCCGCCACACCGTTTGCCAACGCGATGCCCCCAGAGCATAAGAGCCTTGGCTTAGGCTACCAGGCACGCTAAATAGCGCATCTTCAGCGAGAGAAAAAATAATCGGCGTTAAGGCAAACCCCATCGCTAGCCCGATAACGACCCCGTTGCTGCGATCGTACTTCATGCCAAGGTGTTCGCTCAGGCTACTACCCCACATTCCGCGTTCGACATAAGGCATTACATTAAATAGAAGCCAGAAGCCAATAAGAAGCGTCAGGATGAGGGCAATCGTGTCACCCCCCGCGTTTACCCAGACTTTCAGACGTTCACCCTTCCAGCGCTCAGGCCAGTGCGTGCTAATCCAACCTGTCAGTAACGCCATGAAAATAGCAAAAACAGGCATACTCAAAATAGCAGCAAGGTTCCTCTCAATCACTGGAGCTAACCATAGCCCTGCCAATAAACCGATGACTACTGTAGGCATCGCCCCCATCATCTCGACCATAGGTTTTACCCAACGGCGTAACCCAGCAGACATAAAACAGGCCGTATAAACTGCGCCCGCTAAGGCCAGAGGAATAGCGAACATCATGCCGTACAGCGCGGCCTTCAATGTGCCTAATATGATAGGTATCAGACTGAGCTTAGGCTGATACATATCACTACCAGACGTGGATTGCCAAACATAGGCGGGTTCAGGGTAGTTCTCATACCAGACCTTCTGCCAAAGCGCTCCCAAACTGATTTCTGGGTAACGGTTATCGAGATGATAAAGGTTTAGGGTTTTCGTATTCTCGGTCAGAAGCACATCACCAGAAGGGGAAAATATCGCGTTTTTTATCCCCGAGTTCCCCACTATCTGTTCAGTAAGTAGGGCTTCACTACCCGCTAATGAAAACAGGTCTAATACACCTTCATCGCTAATATTGGCGAACACTCTGCGCAGAGGTTCAGAGAAAACGGTGCCCTGAGTACCCTGTGAGGGTTTAAATGAACGTATTGGTTTTAACTTAAATTCGCCCTTTTCTTGCACATCAAACCACTGGGTAATATTCCCTGTCGAGTCTGACACCATAAGCGAGCTTCCCCCCGCCAGAAAAGAGATAACGACGTTTTCTTGCTCTGAAATCACTTGTTCTGCCGCAGTCTTGCGCCATAAATCGACCGTTTCACGCAGCGTAGGCTGTATACGCTGTAGGTCGTAAACCGAGAGTTCATGCCCCGATAATAAATAGAGGATACGGGCATCTGGGCTAATCAAGATTTGGTTAATATTCGCAGGGGCAGAAAATACGGTACTTGTGGTTAGTTCTCCATTTTGCAGTACCCCAGTGACAACATGATTGTCCGTAGTCACCCCCGCCATCGCGACCCTGTTATGGGTTCTTGCCACCGCCAATTGACTCAGCGCTTCATAGCGTGAATTCAATATCAACGGCGCTTTGCCATAAGGGAAATGCAGCACAGGTTTAAGGTCATGCGTATTGCGAGTAGAGCCTTTTACGATATCGGGGACAAACTTCAGCTCGAACAACGTTACCCCGGTATATTTCCCCGAAAGTGCCAAAAGCGGTTGAGGTCCAACCGTCTTTGCAAACGTATCTGGATCTTCAAGCACCACACGCCGTTGCCACAGAAATCGTGAAATAGAGCGATTAATCAGCTCAGGCACAGTACCCGTTATTTCCACAGGCTGAGATGACAACGGGATAATTTGCACGGCGCCAGTATTATCAAGCCGCCAGAGATTCTTCTGCTGAGGGCCGAAACCCACTGCCCATGCAGGGCGATCATTATCCAATTCAAACGAGGTCGTTGGGGCTATTTTAGGTGATTGGAAGAGAGGTAACACGGTGTAAAGAAGATAGAAAAACAGAACAATTAGCATTAACAGAACCAGCATTCCGCCAGAAGAAACGGCATAGCGTACCGCTCTGTCTTTTAGACTACGCTGCCTATCTCTACGCTGTATATCCGGTTCTGGTAACACCATAAAGCTATCCTGTCCTTTTTAAGCTAGCTGCGTATGATATGTTATTTTTAGCCTAGATACAGCACATTGACTTTACTCGATCCAATTACACACTTTAATGACACGATAAAATAACCTACTCATTATACGCTCTCTCTTATCATCTATTCCCTTAGCTGATAACTATTGGACTTTCACTGCTTTATCTCGCCATAATGTGGCGAGCTATGGGAGTCTCTCTCATAGCTTAAATTTTGCTATAACCTAATGGCATATACCCTCTTCTTCAACTTTGTGTTTCTAAATCAATCACGGAGCTATGATGAGTCAAGATAAGCTCTACATCGAGAAAGAATTAAGTTGGTTATCGTTTAACGAGCGTGTCTTACAGGAAGCAGCGGACAAAAGTAACCCACTTATCGAGCGCATGCGTTTTTTGGGGATCTTTTCCAGCAATCTTGATGAATTCTACAAGGTGCGTTTTGCTGATGTTAAACGGCGAATTTTAATCAGTGAGGAACAAGGCTCTGCCACTACTTCACGTCATTTGATGAAAAAAATCCAAAATAAAGTGTTGAAAACCGATCAGGAGTTCGACAGCTTGTATAACGAGCTATTGCTCGAAATGGCAAGAAACCAGATTTTTTTGGTCAACGAACGTCAAGTATCCGAAAAACAGCAAATTTGGTTGAAAGATTACTTTAAAAACTATCTTCGCCAGCACATTACTCCCATCCTCATCTACCCAGAAACTAATCTGATACAGTTTCTAAAAGATAACTACACCTATTTGGCTATTGAGATTATTAGTGGCGATAAGATCGATTACGCGCTGCTTGAGATCCCATCAGATAAAGTGCCTCGCTTTATTACACTACCACCAGAACCGCCAAAAAGACGCAAATCAATGATATTGCTAGACAATATCCTAAGATATTGTCTAGATGATATTTTTAGAGGCTTCTTCGATTACGATGAGCTAAACGCCTATTCGATGAAAATGACCCGCGATGCCGAGTATGATTTGGTGACAGAAATGGAATCCAGTCTGCTCGAATTGATGTCATCTAGCCTGAAACAGCGCCTAACCGCAGAACCGGTACGTTTTGTATATCAGAGAGATATGCCGGATGAGATGGTAGAACTACTGCGTAAAAAGTTTGGTATCTCCACATATGACTCCATGATCCCTGGTGGGCGTTACCACAACTTTAAAGATTTCATCAGTTTCCCTAATATTGGAAAAGCGAATCTGGTTAATCCACCCATGCCAAGGCTACGTCATTTGTGGTTTGCTAAGTTTCGTAACGGCTTCGATGCTATCCGCGAACGAGACGTGCTGCTTTACTACCCTTATCACACCTTCGAGCACGTACTAGAGTTACTTCGCCAAGCATCGTTTGACCCAAGCGTACTCGCTATCAAGATCAACATTTATCGTGTAGCAAAAGAGTCACGCATCATCGAATCAATGATTCATGCCGCACATAACGGTAAGAAAGTGACGGTAGTCGTTGAGCTACAGGCACGTTTCGATGAAGAAGCGAATATACATTGGGCCAAGCGGCTAACCGAGGCAGGTGTTCACGTTATCTTCTCGGCTCCCGGCCTGAAGATCCACGCCAAGCTGTTCCTTATCTCCCGTAAAGAGAATGACCAGATTGTGCGCTATGTCCATATAGGCACAGGTAACTTTAACGAGAAAACAGCACGTCTTTATACCGACTATTCACTGCTAACCGCCGATGCGCGTATTACCAACGAAGTACGCCGAGTCTTCAACTTTATTGAGAATCCTTATCGCCCGGTCAACTTTGAACATCTGATGGTTTCGCCACAGAATTCTAGGCGTATGCTGTACCAACTTATCGATCAGGAGGTCACTAACGCTCAGGCAGGATTGAGTGCAGGTATCTCATTGAAAATAAATAATTTGGTGGATAAGGGGATCATCGATAAGCTGTATGCTGCCTCTAATGCGGGCGTTAAAATTCGTCTGCTCATTCGTGGCATGTGCACGCTGATCCCTGATCTACCAGGCGTCAGTGAAAATATTCAAGTCACCAGTATTATCGATCGTTTTCTCGAGCATGCTCGCGTCTATGTCTTCGATAATCATGGGGACCATAAGGTTTTCCTCTCTTCTGCCGACTGGATGACCCGTAATATCGACTATCGTATTGAAGTCGGTGTTCCTTTACTCGATCCCGTACTAAAACAGCGCGTGCTCGATATTCTAGAACTACAGTTCAACGATACAGTCAAAGCACGCTATATCGATAAAGAACTCAGTAACCAATATGTACCGCGCGGCAATCGACGCAAAGTACGTTCACAAATCGCCATCTACGACTATCTAAAAGCGTTAGAACAACCGGAACAGCAGGACTAATATGCCACTACCTCAAGACAGCAATCACATTAAGCCGCAGGAAATTGCTGCTATTGACCTCGGTTCTAACAGCTTTCATATGGTCATTGCTCGCGTTGTTAACGGCGCATTGCAGATCTTAAGCCGTCTAAAACAGCGAGTCCATCTCGCGGATGGCCTAGACAGCAACAATGTTCTCAGTGATGAGGCTATGGCTCGCGGCTTAAGCTGTCTTGCCCTGTTTGCCGAACGCTTACAGGGGTTTTCACCAGAACAAGTGTGCATAGTAGGAACCTATACGTTACGGGAAGCAGTAAACGCGGAGATTTTTCTCAAAAAAGCGGCTGAAATTATCCCTTACCCTATCGAAATTATTTCAGGCCAAGAAGAAGCCCGACTTATCTTCATGGGCGTAGCGCATACTCAGCCAGAAAAAGGCAAAAAGCTGGTGATTGATATCGGCGGTGGCTCAACAGAATTGGTCATCGGCAACGAGTTTACCCCTATTTTAGCGGAAAGCCGCCGTATGGGTTGTGTCAGCTTTGGACAACAGTTTTTTGCCAACGGTGAAATCAGTCACGTTAATTTTCAACGTGCGCGTATGAGTGCTGTTCAGAAGTTGGAGACGCTCTCTTACCAATATCGCCAGCAAGGTTGGCAATTTGCTCTTGGCGCATCCGGCACGATCAAGGCCGCTCATAATATTCTGGTCGCCATGGGTGAAAGCGATGGGTTGATTACACCAGAGCGCCTACAAATGATGCTCGACCTTGTATTAAAGGCGAAACACATTGATGAGGTTTCTCTGCCCGGCCTGTCTGATGAGAGAAGATCTGTTTTTGTTCCCGGTTTAGCTATCTTATGTGGCGTATTTGATGCCCTAGCGATACAAGAGTTACGTTTATCTGATGGTGCGCTGCGTGAGGGAGTACTGTATGAAATGGAAGGCCGATTCCGTCATCAAGACGTGCGTAGCCGCACAGCACTTAGCCTAACCGAACACTATAACGTTGATAGAGATCAGTCTCATCGAGTGCTGGAAAGCGTTAGAAATCTCTATAACCAGTGGTGTACGCAAAATACAAAACTGATCCACCCTCAATTGGAAGCGCTCTTAACTTGGGCAGCCATGCTGCATGAGGTTGGGTTGAGCATCAACCACAGTGGAATGCACCGCCATTCTGCCTATATCTTGCAAAACACCAACTTACCAGGGTTTAACCAAGAGCATCAGTTGCTACTCGCGACTCTCGTTCGCCTGCATCGCAAAAGCGTGAAACTCGACGAGCTCCCACGTTTTAACTTGTTTAAGCGCAAGCAGTATCTGCCACTGGTACAGATCCTGCGCCTTGCGGTACTGCTCAACAATCAGCGCCAAGCCACCACTAAACCTGAAACCCTACGTTTGCATACCGATGATGGTCATTGGGTGCTTATCTTCCCAACAGGGTTCCTCACCCAAAATAGTCTGTTACAGGCTGATTTAGAACAGGAAAAAGAGTATTGGGAAGAGGCGACTGGCTGGCAGTTACTGATAGAAGAAGAAAATGGGGATAGCGCGTTTACCCCAGACATTTGAGTCACTTTTGCAAATGTATTCCCCACTCATCACCTACGTGGGGAATACTCTCATCCATCGCTGATGAGCCAGAAGGTCGCATTCAACTAATGGCTTTTAACGGTACAGAACCTAACTCAATAGAACACATACTATGCCAGATAGACTGACGATCGTTGATATCGCCCGCCTCTGCAACGTTGGTAAATCCACCGTCTCACGGGTGTTAAATAATGAAAGTGGTGTGAGCCAAAAAACGCGAGAGAAAGTTGAGGCCGTCATTCGTCAGCACCATTTTGTCCCCTCTAAGTCTGCCCGTGCCATGCGCGTTCAAAGTGATAAGTTGGTCGCGCTTATCGTCTCTCGCCTTAATTCACCCTCAGAGAATACCGTTGTCAGTAGTATGCTCCCGCTGTTTTACCAGCACGGCTATGACTCCATCGTGATGGAAAGTAAGTTTGACCCACAGCTTGTAGAAGAGCACCTCCAACAGCTTAGGCTTCGCCATGCTGACGGCGTGATCTTATTCGGCTTCTCTGGCCTCCCAGAAGAGGTATTAGCCCCTTGGCAGAATAACTTACTGCTATTTGCCAGAAAAAAAGAGGGGTTCTCATCGGTAAGCTATGACGATGAAGGCGCCGTTCACTTACTTATAGATGCGCTGTATCAGCAAGGCCACCGCCACATCAGTTTTCTCGGTGTACACGATAGCGATATGACGACCGGACTCATTCGGCATCAAACTTACCTCGAATGCTGTCAAAAATTAGGTATTCCAACCCATTCGATTCAAGGAGACCTAAGCTACCAAAGCGGCTATCAAAATGTTACTTCTGTGATTACCGATAAGACGACAGCCCTTATCTGTGCAACGGATACACTCGCCTTAGGTGCTCATAAATTCCTACAACAGCAGGAAAACAGAATGATTCAGGTGGCGAGTATTGGTAATTCTCCCCTGCTAAAATTTCTCTTTCCGGATACACTTTCTGTCGATTTTGGTTATGAAGAAGCGGGCAAACAAGCCGCGATACAGTTAATTCAGCAGATCGATAAAAAGCAGCCAGTACGGCAAATGATTATCCCCAGCAAACTCTCTTAGTTCTGCCGTTAATCCCCCTCATTTTGTGAACCACAACCCAATTTGGGAACGTTCCCTTTTTTATAAATCCAAATTCAGACTACGATAATTTCAAGGTGTTAAATTTACTTACTGCCGTATTACAGCGTTCTTTTTGGGTTCTTCACAAAGAGATCTGCGCTTACCGGCCTTCACTTTCTGCATATTTAAGGCGATAAGCCATGAGTAAAAACAAAATAAAACAAGAAGATATAGACAGACTTGTGACACTAGTCGGTGGTAGTGACAACATCGCGACAGTAAGCCACTGCATTACCCGACTCAGATTTGTACTCAACACGCCTGATAAAGCGAGCCCCAAAGAGATAGAAAAACTCCCGATGGTTAAAGGGTGTTTTACTAATGCAGGGCAGTTTCAGGTGGTGATAGGAACAGAGGTCGGTGATTACTACCAAGCCCTCGTCAGTACCATAGGCCAAACGTCTACCAATACCGACACCGTAAAACAGGCAGCCAGACAAAATATGAAATGGCACGAGCGGGCTATTTCACACTTTGCAGAGATTTTCTCCCCTCTGCTACCCGCATTAATCAGCGGAGGCCTGATCTTAGGTTTCCGCAATATCATTGGTGATATTCCATTCAGTAATGGCGAAACACTGGCCCAATTACATCCCATCTGGCAAACAATCTATGATTTTCTCTGGCTACTTGGTGAGGCTATCTTTTTCTATCTGCCCGTTGGCATATGTTGGTCTACCGTCAAGAAAATGGGCGGAACACCAATCCTCGGAATTGTTTTAGGCGTCACGCTAGTTTCCCCTCAACTAATGAATGCTTATCTGATTGGTCAGCAATCACCAGAGGTCTGGAATTTTGGCTGGTTTACTATCGAGAAAATTGGTTATCAGGCTCAAGTGATCCCTTCCCTTCTTGCAGGTATCACCTTGGCGTGGATTGAAACCCGCCTCAAGCGCTGGGTTCCCGATTATCTCTACTTGGTCGTAGTGCCAGTAGTTTCACTGATTATCGCGACATTCCTCGCTCACAGTATTATTGGCCCCTGTGGGCGTCTCATCGGTGAAGGCGTTGCTTGGGTTATGAAAGCGCTGCTAACAGGAGATTTCGCCCCTATAGGTACCGCCCTGTTCGGTTTTCTGTATGCGCCATTAGTTATCACAGGCGTACACCAAACCACGCTGGCGATTGATATGCAGATGATCCAAAGTATGGGAGGAACGCCTCTGTGGCCCGTTATTGCCCTATCCAATATTGCACAAGGTTCTGCGGTTGTCGGGATCATCCTCATCAGTAAAAAACAGAATGAACGCGAGCTATCCATACCCGCCGCTATCTCCGCTTATTTAGGCGTAACGGAGCCTGCGCTCTACGGCATCAATCTGAAATATCGCTTTCCTATGCTGTGCGGAATGGTGGGCTCAGCCCTTGCCGGTTTGCTCTGTGGCTTAAATGGCGTGATGGCTAATGGTATCGGTGTCGGTGGTTTACCGGGGATCTTATCGATTAAACCCATGTATTGGGGCATTTATGCGCTAGCGATGCTAATTGCCATTGTGGTGCCCATTGTTCTAACACTGCTGGTCTATCGCCATAAAGCGAGCAGCAACAGTTTGCACATTGCATAGCCGATCAAAAGCAAACCAGCCCCCGCTATGCTGGGGCTGATAAAGAATCATTTATTAGTGAGAGAAGAATTGATGGAAAAGTGTATTCCTTCCTGGTGGTTACAAGGTGTTATTTATCAAATCTATCCAAAGAGTTTTCAGGATTCGACAGGGAGTGGTACAGGGGATCTCAACGGAATTACCCAAAGGTTGGATTACCTGCAACAGCTCGGTGTTGATGCCATTTGGATAACCCCTTTTTATCCCTCACCCCAAGTGGATAATGGCTATGACGTAGCCGATTACTGCTCGATTGACCCTCGTTATGGCTCCTTAGAGGATTTCGATAACCTTGTCGCACAAGCTCATGAGAAAGGCATTCGTATTATTTTGGATATGGTGTTTAACCATACCTCAACCCAGCACCCATGGTTTCAACAGGCACTGGAAAAAGAGAGCTCATACAGACAATTTTATATCTGGCGCGATGGCATACCGGAAACCAAGCCGAATAACTGGCAATCGAAGTTTGGCGGAGATGCTTGGCAGTGGCACGCTGCAAGCGAGCAATATTACTTGCACCTCTTTGCAACAGAGCAGGCAGACCTAAACTGGGAACATCAACCCGTTCGTGATGAGTTAAAGAAAGTCTGTGAATTTTGGGCCGATCGCGGTGTTGATGGGCTACGTTTAGATGTCATCAATCTGGTTTCAAAACAGCAAGATTTCCCAGAAGCTTTCGAAAGTGACGGACGCCAATTTTATACGGATGGGCCCCGTATTCATGAATTTTTGCAGGAAATGAGCCGCGATGTTTTTCAACCAAAAGGGTTAATGACCGTAGGTGAAATGTCTTCAACGTCTTTGGCTCACTGCCAGCGCTATAGCGCGCTGACAGGCGAAGAGCTGTCGATGACATTCAACTTCCATCACCTTAAAGTCGATTATCCAAATGGCCAAAAATGGACTAACGCCAAGCCAGACTTTATTGAGCTTAAACGTATCTTCGCCGAGTGGCAGCAAGGTATGCATGGCAAAGCTTGGAATGCTCTATTCTGGTGTAACCACGATCAACCAAGAATTGTTTCCCGTTTTGGGGACGAGAACGAGCTACGAACTACATCTGCAAAAATGCTGGGGATGGTTCTGCATGGTATGCAAGGCACACCTTACATTTATCAAGGTGAAGAGTTGGGTATGACAAACCCTAACTTTACTCGTATAGAAGAGTACCGAGACGTCGAAAGCCTGAATATAGACCAAAAACTACGCCAAGAGGGGTATTCAGAACCACAGATCCTATCCATTTTGGCACAAAAATCGAGGGATAACGGCAGAACCCCGATGCAGTGGAATGAGGGTAGCAATGCAGGCTTCACAACAGGTACTCCGTGGATCGCCTTATGTAGCAACAGTGGGCATATCAATGCCCAAGCTGCCTTACAAGATCAAGATTCCGTGTTTTATGCCTACCAGCATTTAATCGCTTTACGCAAAAAGTATTCTGTCTTTCAGGATGGAAACTATACCGACCTTCTGCCAAATCACCCTGACCTTTGGTGCTACCTGCGACAATCAGAAAATCAGCAGCTTCTGGTTATTGCTAATTTAAGCACGACATCCCAAACTTACAGCCCTCCATTGGACATAGTAAACGCTGACTTGCTACCGATTATGGCGAGCTATCCTGAAACACCGATGATGTCCAAACAGATAACGCTGCGGCCTTATGAGGCAGCTTACTGGATAATTGTTTAGAACATGGCACGTAGTGCGGGGCGTCATCACCTCGCTGTTTTGGTAAGTTAGAACTCTAAATTCTAAAGGAAAATAACCGTGTACTATGGTTTTGATATGGGTGGTACCAAAATAGAGCTAGCCGTTTTCGATGAAGAGATGAATCAAGTGTGGATAAAACGGCATCCAACACCGAAAAACAATTATGATGACTTGCTCTGTGTATTTGTTGAATTAGTGAAAGAAGCAGATGAACGCTTTAATACCCAAGGCTCCATCGGTATCGGTATTCCCGGCATACCCAATGTTTCAAATGGGACGGTATTCACCACCAATGTTCCCTCAGCCAAAGGTAAACCGTTGGCTGCCGATCTCACTAAGATGCTTAATAGACCAGTAAAAATCAGCAATGATGCAAATTGCTTTGCGCTATCAGAAGCCTACGCACCAGTGTTTAAAAAGTACCGCTCTGTTTTGGGGCTAATTTTAGGCACTGGCGTTGGCGGCGGCTTAATCATCGATGGAAAGCCAGTAACGGGGCATAACGGCATTACCGCTGAAATTGGGCATCTGCGCATCACGCTAGATATGCTCACTATTTTAGGCATGGATATCCCTAAAAGGCAGTGCGGCTGCGGCCACATAGGTTGTGCGGAGACTTATCTCTCTGGTGAGGGCTTTGAGTGGCTTTTTAACCATTTTTATCACCTCTCCCTCTCGGCTCAAGCCATTGTTGCGCTATATCGACAGGGAGATGCGCACGCTACCGAACATGTCGAGCGCTACACCTCTCTGCTGGCAAGTTACTTGGGAAATATACTCACGCTATTCGATACGGAGCTAGTCGTCATCGGTGGCGGGTTATCAAACTTTGACGAGTTATACACCTTGCTACCACAGAAACTTCCTCTGTATATCTATAGTATTGCAACGCTACCCCAGATAGAAAAAGCAAGATATGGTGATTCTGGCGGTGTACGAGGCGCGGCTTTTTTACATCTCGGCTCTCCAGCGTGATAAAACAGGACATCCGAGGATGGCCTTTTCCCACTAAGCTCTCTTTACAGGAAGAGATGCAAAGGGTTTGATTTCTTTGAGCACAAACATACTCTGCATCTCTTTTATGCCGGGCAAACGCCGAATCACCGACATCGCAAAGTCAGCAAATGTATCAAGATCCCGTGAGACGACCTGCAACAAGAAATCGGCATCACCACCGATACTGTAACAAGCAACCACGTTTTCTAGCTCCATCACTCCTTGTTCAAACTTTTTCGCATCAGCTTCACTATGGCTGTCTATATTCACCCTCACAAATACCATCACACCTAGCCCGATCTTGCGACGATCCAGTACAGCTCGGTATCCCTGAATAACGTTATCTTCTTCCAGTTGCTTCACTCTTCTCCAACAAGGTGATGCGGAGACACCCACCTGTTCTGCTAGCGTCTGGTTAGTCAACCGACCATCTTCTTGAAGCGCTTTAAGAATTTTGGCATCAATTACATCTAAAGTCTGAATGGTCATTATTTCCCCAAGAATGATGTTTAATGAAATATTTTACCTGATTATCAAAAAACAGCGCCTTAATAGAAATCTTTTTTCACTATTTTAGGTATACCATAATTTCACAAAATAACTTATTCCCTTCTTTTTAAACGAGAGCTTATCGCGGGGCCATGCATGGAATTTGATACAAATATTCACAAGTGCGTCATTGTGGTCGATAAAGAGTTGAGTTTAGGGCATGCGGTTAATGCCGTTAGTGTGATTGGCGTCAGTATGGGCAAATCTGTTACCCATATTGTAGGGCCAGACCTGCGTAGCCAAAATGATATTCATTACCCCGGCGTAATATATTCACCATTACCCATTCTGCTAGCAGACAATCAATATCTGCATAACCTACATGACAAGGCACTCGCTGATGGTGAAATACTTACGCTCCCGTTTAGCGACCTTGCGCAATCTTGTAAAACCTATCAAGAGTATGAGTTACGGATGTCTGAAGCAGACAGTTCAGATATCAAACTAGTCGCTATTGGATTAGTGGGTCTAAAAAAGAGTGTGACAAAACTGACGGGTAATTTGCCGCTGTTTAGATAAATCAGCGTCCTTTCTTGATGCTTTATTCTACCAACGCAGAACACCAAGACAGTATGTTTTGGTGTTCTAAACCTTCTCTTATCATGACGTAAAATCCCCTGTACCATTGCGCAGTCATCTCAGCTACAGGAATCCCAAGTGCCTATCACCCCCCTTCAGTTCTACTGCGTGTTTATCGCTGTACTTAGCCTGATTACCTTTGTCTTTTTTATTTATGACAAACGACAAGCTCGGACGGATGGCTGGCGAGTATCAGAAAATACGCTGCTCATACTATGCGTAGCCGGAGGCTGGCCGGGAGGGTTTATAGCGCAGAGAGTCGCTCACCATAAAACCCGCAAGTTCTCTTTTCAGTTTCGTTATTGGTTAGCCGTGGTGGTTCATATCGCTGTCATTTACGCTATTTACCACTACTGTTTTTAACGCTTATTTCAAGCGCATGTCAGGAAAGGTAATCCACGGGCTAATTCTTCGCGGCAAAAGATAACCCTAGCGTCTCTCTACCCTCAGCAACCACTTTTGGTGATAGGGGTAAATACCCCGCCTGTACAATCAATTTCTGCCCTTTCGGAGAAAGTACAAAATCCATAAATGCGGCGGTTAACGGCTCGAGTGGTTTCCCTGGTTGTTTATTCAGATAGATATAGAGCGGGCGTGAAAGTGGATAGCGGCCATTTTGCACATTTTCGACAGATGGTTCCACTGCCTTGCCACCGGGTATCACCAACGGAAGCACTTTAACGCCGCTGGCATAGAACCCTAAGCTCGCGTAGCCAATGCCATTAAGCGATGTCTCTACTGCCTGCACGACCGAAGAAGAACCAGGATACTCGTTAACACGGTCGAGAAAATCCCCATTACACAGTGCCACTTGCTTGAAATAACCGTAAGTACCAGAAGCCGAGTTACGCCCAAAGCGCTGTATCGCTCGCTTTTGCCACTGCCCACTCAAGCCCAGATCGCCCCAGTAATGCACCGCCTTCTGCTGACCACAGCGTAAAGTTCGGGAGAAAATCGCATCGGTCTGCTCAAGAGAGAGCTGCTGAAGAGGATTTTCTCTATTCACCAACACCACCAGAGCATCGACAGCGACGGGGATTGCTAAGGGGGCATAGCCATAGCGTTTCTCAAAATCGGCAATTTCCCCCATTTTCATTTCACGGCTCATTGCGCCAAGCTGTGAAGCCCCTGCAATGAGTGCGACAGGGGCTGTAGAGGAGCCAGCAGTCTGGATTTGTACATTCACGTTTGGGTAATAAATAGAAAAGTTCTCTGCCCAGAGAGACATCATATTGCCCAATGTATCGGAGCCAGTACTGGAAAGGTTGCCCACTAAAGGTTGGGCATCCTTAGCCTGAGCTGGTAGCCCAGCTAATATTAGAACGATGGCGCATATCCACTGTTTCATGTTGTCCTTAACGTCTACGGTTAATCCGTGATTGGATTTTCTGTGAGTTTCATATCAACAATCAAGCGATTAGGAATGGTAAACACAAAACGGCTACCCAATCCTATATCGCTGAAAATATCCAGACGTGCATCATGGTGGCTCAATGCATGTTTTACAATCGCTAAACCTAATCCAGAGCCACCAGTGTTACGAGAACGGGCCTTATCCACCCGATAAAAACGCTCAGTTAGATGGATGAGATGCTCGGATGAAATCCCAGGGCCGTTATCACTGACCTGAAACTGCGCCCCTCCTGCCGTTCTCTGCCAGCATACTTCAATCGTCGTTCCCTCCGGCGTATGCTTCACCGAGTTATACACCAAATTAGATACCGCACTGCGTAGCTGTTCTTCATTGCCATACACTTTCAGCGACTCATTAATCCGGAACACAATGCGATGGCACCCACCACTGAGTGTAATAGCCTCTTGCTGGAGCATACGCAGCATAGCGGGTATATCCACCTGTTCTGTCAGATCCAGCGTCGGGGCAGCCTCAATACGGGAGAGCGTTAATAATTGCTGAACAAGGCTCTCCATTCGGCGGCTCTGCTCTTGCATGGTCGAAAGGGCTTTGGTGCGCATTGGCCCTACCAGCGTATCGTCGTTGAGCATCTCAAGGTAGCCCTGCAATACGGTGAGCGGCGTGCGCAGCTCATGGCTGACATTAGCAAAAAAGTTGCTGCGGGAACCATCCATTTGGCGCATAACGGTAACATCGCGCACCACCATCAATAATTGCCCGATGGAGTAAGGCATGATACGAAACTCAATATAGCGATCGCTATTAAGCTGTAAGGTTAAAGGCCGTTCGAAATTTTGCGATTTCAGATAATGGCTGAACTCAGGGTAACGCAACAAATTTAAAATATGTTGCCCGTTATCCTCAGGCCAGCGAAAGCTTAGCAAGTGTTGTGCAAGGCGGTTGCACCAGAAGAGCTGCCCCTCATCCGTCATCAGAACAACACCGTCCGGCAGTGATTCTGCACCACTGCGAAAACGTTTAATGAGCAGTGTCAGCTCTCGCCTACGCCGCCGATTTCGTTGCTGCATCTGGTACAGGCCATAAAAAAGAGGCTCCCATGTACCGTTACCGGGCGGTGGCGTAATACTGCGATCAAGCCACAACCATTTTGAGAGTTTGAGTAAGTTATAAAAGTGCCATCCCAATGCCGCAAATGTAGAGAGTAACAGCAACAATAAGACATGGTCGATAAGCAAACCTAACAACAATGCCGGCACGCAGAAAAATAGGAGTTCTACTGCCAGCTTTTTCCAAGAGAGCCGCTCTAACATAGACTGCCCCCCCTATCCGTCGGTTTTACTGTCATAAAGATCCAATCAGAGCTGATAAAACTAATAACGCGTTGAAAAACGATACCCCGTTCCCCTCACTGTCTGGACCATTTTGTCGTGCCCATCGGTCTCCAATGCCTTGCGCAGGCGACGAATATGGACATCAACGGTACGGTCTTCGACATAAACGTTCGTTCCCCAAACGTGATTTAGCAGTTGCTCTCGGCTATAAACCCGCTCTGGGTGAGTCATAAAAAAGTGGAGGAGTCTAAATTCAGTAGGCCCCATATCCAGCACCTGCTCGTTAGAGAGGACTCGGTGAGAGGAGGGGTCAAGGCTGAGCCCATGAAACTCAATCACCTCTTCTACTGCCATAGGTGAAATGCGTCGCATCACAGCCTTAATTCTTGCCACCAGCTCTTTGGGGGAGAAAGGCTTGATAATATAGTCATCCGCACCGGCTTCTAAGCCGCGCACTCGGTCTTCTTCTTCACCGCGAGCAGTGAGCATCATCACAGGGATATCCCGAGTCAACGCCTCTTTTTTCAGGTGCTTGATAAATTGAATACCGGAGCCTCCCGGCAGCATCCAATCCAATAGGATCAGATCGGGGTATGGTTCAATCAACGCTGTCACAGCGCTGTTATAATCTTCTGCTTCAACGGCTTGGTAGCCATTTTGCTCTAAAACAAAACTGATCATCTCCCTGATCGGTGCTTCATCCTCAACGATTAATATACGCTTTGCCATCGTCAACCCCTACCAGTATGAAGTCGGCGCCATTATGCGTCAGTTTTATGACATATTTATTACTAGTCATTAAACCCCCTAAATCTAAGACTAACCCAATATTGAATTTAAGAAACAATTAATCACCAAGCATGGAATGGAAAGCCCAAAGAAGCAGGATAGGCCTGATAACAAAAGTCTCTATCAGTCTTTATCCAATCTCCGCCTCAAAATCGCCGTTTCTGCATCGACACCCTTCTCTTTTATTTTTAGAAACAACCCATCTGTCAGCGCGCGATCCACCTTGGGCTGATGATTCAGGTATACTCGACGAAACAGCACACACACTATCTACCCTGATACATTTCACACGAAGAGATAGCTCTCTACGAGGTACTATGCGCATTATCCACACGTCTGACTGGCATCTTGGCCAACACTTTTACACTAAGAGCCGAGCCGCTGAACATCAGGCTTTTCTATCGTGGCTAATTGAGCAAATTCAGACTAATACTGTCTCCGCACTGATTGTTGCTGGTGATATTTTTGATACTGGCTCCCCTCCCAGCTATGCCCGTGAGCTGTACAACCGCTTTGTTGTCGACCTGCAATCTACCGGATGCCAGCTTGTGATTCTGGGCGGAAACCATGACTCTATTGCCACACTCAATGAGTCCCGTAAACTGCTCGCCTGCCTTAATACTCGCGTCATCCCCGGTGTCATGAGCGACCCCGATCAGCACGTCCTGTTGCTCACTAATCAACAAGGTGAACCGGAGGCTATCGTCTGTGCAATCCCTTATATTAGGCCTCGTGATGTGCTACTGAGCCAAGCGGGGTTCTCTGCCAACGAAAAACAGCAGGCGCTGTTAGAAGCGATAACCCACTACTACGACGATATCTATCAGCGTGCACTTGCCCTGCGCCAGCAGCTCTCATTACCGCTGCCGATTATTGCGACAGGGCATCTCACCGCGCTCGGTGCCAGCAGTTCTGACTCAGTTCGGGAGATTTATATCGGCACACTGGATGCCTTTCCTGCTCAGGCATTCCCCCCTGCTGATTACATCGCTTTAGGGCATATTCATCGGGCGCAAACTGTCGCAAAATCAGAACATATCCGCTATAGCGGATCACCGATTCCCCTAAGCTTTGATGAAGTGGGTAAAGAGAAAAGCGTCTGTCTCGTCACGTTTGAGGGGCAAGCACTGTCTAACGTCACCCTCTTGCCCGTGCCCGAATTTCAACCTATGCGCCTGATTAAAGGGGATCTCGCTGCTATCGAGACTGAACTGGAAACCCTGCGAAATAGTGATCCAGCCCACCCCGTCTGGCTGGATATTGAGGTTGCTAGCCAAGAGTATCTCAGCGATTTACAGCGCCATGTTCAGACACTGACGGATGGCCTTCCCGTTGAGGTAATTTTACTGCGCCGCAGCAAAGAACTACGCAGGCAAGCTATCGAGAGACAAGATAAAGAGACGCTGGCTGAGCTAAGCGTCGACGACGTATTCGAACGCAGGCTTATCCAAGAAGAGATGGCACCAGAACAGCAGCAACAACTGCGAGGTGCCTTCCAGCACATTATCGGCGAGCTGAGCGATGACGCGTCAGGAGATGCAGAATGAAGATCTTAAGCCTACGGCTCAAAAACCTGAACTCATTGAAAGGCGAGTGGAAAATCGATTTCACCCAAGAGCCTTTTGCCAGCAATGGCCTATTTGCCATTGTCGGCCCGACAGGTGCAGGGAAAACGACGCTACTGGATGCTATCTGCCTCGCGCTTTATCATCAGACCCCTCGCCTTACTGTCTCTCCGACACAGAATGAATTAATGACTCGACACACAGCCGAGTCACTGGCAGAAGTCGAGTTTGAAGTGAAAGGCATTGCTTACCGTGCCTTCTGGAGCCAACGCCGAGCTAAAGGTCTGAGCAATGGTAATCTGCAAGCTCCCAAAGTAGAACTTGCCCAACTTGCCGACGGCAAAATTTTAGCGGAAAAAGTACGAGATAAGCTCGATCGTATCGCCAAGATTACTGGGCTGGACTTCGAGCGTTTCACGAAATCCATGCTGCTTTCTCAAGGGCAATTTGCTGCATTTTTGAATGCAGATGCCAATCAGCGCGCCGAATTGCTAGAAGAGCTAACAGGCACCGATATTTATGGCGTTATTTCAGAGAGAGTCTTTCAGCGGAATAAAGAGGCAAAGCTCGAGCTCGAACAGCTCAGAGCCAAAGCTGAAAGCGTTGAACTGCTCAGTGAAGAGGCTCGCTTGGCATTAATAGCACAGCGCGACCACCTCCATCAGCAAGAAACCGAGCAGCGCCACCAGCAAACCCTGCTAGAACAGCAGCTTCAGTGGCTTCAGCGCACACAAGAGCTGAAACAAGGATTAGAGCACACTCACACGGCACTCACTCTGGCCCAGCAAGAGATAACTCAACAGCAAGAATCTCTCGCCTTACTGGAACAGAGCGAACCGGCAGAAAAACTACGCCCTCTCTATAACACACTGGTCGATACCAGAAAGCAGCTATTGGAAACAGAGCAAACTCTTGCACGGTTAAATCAGCGTCTGGGCGATGAAACCAAACTGCATGCAGAGTGTGCCTCCGGCGTAGCTCAAGCTAATGCCGCTCGCGATGCACAACGCCTTGAGCGTCAGCAGACAGAGGCGTTAATCCATCAGCAGATTACGCCTCTGGAACATGCCATCAGCCAGAGACAAAGTGAGCTCGCCAGCAGCCAAAAAGAGCGGCAAAAAACGCATCAAGAGCAGGAAAGTAAGAAGCAAAATCTGATGCAGCTAGGGCAACAGCGCCAACAACAGACTATCGCATTAGAAAAGTATGCTGCCTATGCTCAGCTACACTCCCAACACCGTCATTGGGGAGAACATATTCCCCTTTGGCGGGAGCGTTTCACCCAACACAAACAGCTCAATCTCGATATTGCTCACCTACAACAGCAATACAGCGAAAATCAATCCAGTAGAGAAAAAGCCGAACAGACGCTAGCGCAACGACAGACTCAACACACAGAGACCACGGCGAAATATCAGCAGGCACAGCTGGTGGTTTCACAAATGGAAACCGCCCACAAAGCCGCGTTAGCTAATACCAGCGCAGCAGAGTTAAAAACGCAAAGAGAACTGTTAAATACCCTACGTGATACTCGGCAACAGCTATATACCCTAAGCGATATCTACCAAACTCAGCTCAAAAACCAGAATGAGACCCAGAGCGAGCACCAGCAGCTCATTGAAAAACTGGCCAGCCTCAACCAAGAGCTGGAAGCAAAACGTAAGCAGTTTAAACAGCAGAATGAACACCTCAGCGACCTCAAAAAACTGCGCAATATCGCATCACTAGAGCACTACCGCGCCCATCTAAAATCGGGGGAAGAGTGCCCGCTCTGTGGAGCAACAGAGCACCCTGCGATGGCGGTTTATCAAGAGATCAATGTGGATGAAACCGAACAGCGTTATTTAGCGCTGGAAAGTGAGGTTGAATCCTTAAAAGTTCAGGGGATTGAACAAAGTAATAGCCTCAAACTACTGGAGCAGCAGCGCATAAAGCTCGCTGCCATATCAGAAAAAAACAACCTCCAGTTACAAGAGTCCCAGCAACGTTGGCAAGCGCTAACTCATCAACTCGGTATTTCGCTTGATCTTGTCGATACACCATCCCTACTCGACTATAAGCAACACATTCAACAACAAGAGCAGGCGTTAGATCAGGCGCTTTTAGCAATAGAACGTACAG
Source organism: Enterobacteriaceae bacterium B14 (assembly GCA_000307305.1). Classification (GTDB taxonomy): domain Bacteria; phylum Pseudomonadota; class Gammaproteobacteria; order Enterobacterales; family Enterobacteriaceae; genus B14. Next base: position 99,670 of record DF158882.1, on the reverse strand, counting down.
AGCGTGAAGTACAAAAAGCAAAAGAGACATTACACAACCTGCTTCTAACGCAGCAACGTGCAGAGCAGGATGTAGCGTTACAAACGCAAGTACTCACTTCGCTACAACAGAACCAACAGCAGTACGATAAATCCATTGAACAACTAAAACAGACGCTGTCTGCACAAAACCATGCACTAGAAGAGATCCTCTCTCCTTTAGGATTAATGCTAGCGGAGACAGAACACGCTGACTTATGGCTACAAACACGGTCTACCGAGTGGCTTCAGTGGCAAGAGAACGAACGCGAACGCCAGCTGTCGGAGCAACGTTTAAACACGCTAAATACGGAACACCAACTCGCAGAAAAATCACTAAATGAGCTAACGGAACAGATAAGTGAGCGTGAAAAACAGTGCCTTAACGCACAGCAACTGTTGGACGAGCTACAGCAACAGCGCCTTGCTCTATTTGGCGAACAGACCATTGCTCAGGCTCAAGAGAGATTAGACCAACGGGCTGCCGCTTGTGAATCGGTACTGCAAATCGCTCAATCTAAACACCAGAACGCCGCGAGTCAGCTCAGTAAATGCGAAGGGGAAATTGCCTCACAACAGCAGTATTTGCAAAGCACCCAGCGAGCACACCAAGAAGCTGAACAGACTTTCCATCTAGCGCTTTCGGATAGCCCATTTGGTGATGAAAACACCTTTGCTGCTTTACTATTACCGAATGAACAACGTCAGGCGTTGATACAGTTAAAAGAGCGTCTCAATCAGCAATTGCAGCATACCCAAACACTGCATAAGAGCGCGGTTGATGCATATCAAGAGCAGCAAAACAGACGCCCTCCTACGCTTAAACCTGAAGACAGCATCGACACGATTACGCAGCGGCACACAGAATTAAGTGAAGCTCTGCGTGCCATCACCCTGCAACAAGGCCAGTACCAGCAACAACTTGCTAATGACGAGCGTAATAAGCGCAATCAGCAAACGCTGTTTAATGATATTCAGCGTCAGCAAAATGAAAGTGATATCTGGAGCCAGCTCAACAGTCTGATTGGCTCTAGTGATGGGGCTAAATTCCGTAAATTTGCGCAGGGGCTGACGTTAGATCATTTGGTGTATCTGGCGAACAATCAGCTATCGCGCTTACATGGCCGCTATATGCTGCAACGCAAAGACAGCGATGCACTAGAGCTATTGGTTGTGGATACGTGGCAGGCGGATTCGGTGCGTGATACACGCACGCTTTCTGGCGGCGAGAGTTTTCTGGTGAGCCTGGCATTAGCGTTGGCTCTCTCTGACTTGGTGAGTCATAAAACAAGCATTGATTCGCTGTTCCTTGATGAGGGATTTGGGACGTTGGATGCCGAGACGTTAGATGCCGCGCTGGACGCGCTGGATAGTCTGAATGCGACGGGGAAAACGATCGGAGTGATTAGCCACGTTGAGGCGATGAAGGAGAGGATTCCGGTGCAAATTAAGGTGAAGAAGGTGAATGGGTTGGGGGTGAGTAGGTTGGATCCAGTGTTTTTTGTTAAGTAATCGACGTTGGTACTGATATGGGAATCTGTTGTATTTGTGTAGGCGTTTACTTGGAGTGGTGTAAGGTTTTGGTCGCGGGTTGATTACCGTATTTCCATATAGCACTTGCTCCCATTCCCTACCAAAGGGGGTACGGACCACCTTTGGGATCCTGCCGTTTTAGTGCTCTCTGTACGCGAAATTGGTGATGTGGGCGTGATTGCATGCCTATGTTTTTTGTGGCATTTGCTCGGCGTGGTGTAAGGTTTTGGTAGCGGGTTGATTTTCGAGCTTCCATATAGCACTAGTATCCGCTCCCAACCAAAGGGGGTACGGACCCCCTTTGGGATCCTGCCGTTTTGGTGCTATCTGGTCGCAAAATTACGGTTGCTTCGCAACGTCCCTCGGCATCTCCTTCGATTGCGGGTCGGCGGGATTCGCCATCCATGGCTCATGCCCACCTCAATCGCGCGTCGTGCGCGATTGTCCCTATCTACGGAGAGGCCTCGGCGCAATTTCTAATGCTCGTTCAGTGTTGCCTATACGAGAGTGTTCTTCTGTTTTTAAAACAAATGTTGTGGTTGGTATTTGTTTAGCATTGTTAGCATTAATTTGTTGTATGCCTTAAACCAATTATTAGTTCTCTTATCTCTTTATTCTTTGGTTTTTCACATAAAAAATCCGTTCACACCAAAATATCCTTAAGAGCATTT
>DF158882.1:88253-96825 GCA_000307305.1 Enterobacteriaceae bacterium B14 | reverse complement strand
AAAGCCGGGGTGGTGGGGGATGGCTTTATCCCCCGCCTCGGAAGCCTGCACGGTGTAGCATGAAACCTCGCTGCTAACAGGCTTTCGAAACCCTACACCACTCCAAATAAACCCCACCAAAACAGAAGAATACTAACAAACCAGCATCACCTAACGAGCATCGAAATGGCGCGAAGACCATCACCGGAGATGAGGGGCAAATGGGCAGGATGCCCATTTGAGGCGATTTGAGCGGGACGCGAATGGAGCCGGCCCTCAATCGCAGGTGCTGGACTGAGTTCAGTTGCGCAGCAACCGCCATTTGCGGACATATTGCACCTAAAGCCGGAGCGGTGGGGGATGGCTTTATCCCCCACCTCGGAAGTCTGCACGGTGTAGCATAAAACCTCGCTGCTAACAGGCTTTCGAAACCCTACACCAATCTAAACAACAAAAACCATCATACTATCAACCAGCATATCGCCCACATCACCCACAATATCACCGTAGACAGTAACGCCTTGTGCAGCAAAGCTTTAGCCCCCTTCCAGCGCTCCCCTAACGATCTCTCTTTGCCCTTCGGCTTACCCCAGAGAACTGCCATTGCTGTATCAAAAACCGCTATTCCCTCTTCATCCGTTAACAGCTTAAACAACCGCTCATCTAGCCACAGCCGCCAACAAAAATAGTGCACCAGCAAGGCAAGAAAAATAAGCGGTAATACAACTAATGAAGGCTGAGATACCAAAACAAAAACGATAGGCGGCAATGTCAGCGCAGCCAGATAACGCCAGCTAGAGAGATGAATAGTCAAAACGCGTAGTGCTTTTGGGTGGCTAAGCATCTTGATTCATCCTCTGTTGTAACTGTTGTTCCCACCATAACTGTAAAACCTGCAAATGGGCTAGGTGTAATACAATTTGTGGACGACGCTCACGTAGCCACTGTGCTGCCCGTTCTGGTGTCGCAACAATCCCCTGTTCCAGCAGCCACGCCGCAACCACTAACGCACTGCGTGAAAGTCCTAAAGCACAATGCACCAATACATTTCCCCGTTGCTGATGTAATGCTTTCAGATGCATAACAGCAGATGAAAGTTTCTGTATATCAGGTACACAGAGATCCATAAGCGGATAACAGACGTACTCGCAGCATTGTGTATGGCAATTGCGGCTCAGCTCGCCTGTCAGGTCTAGAACGGCCTGCTGATTAACAGGCGCTAGTGGGTAGCTACCAATAAATATCCCCTGCCCAATCTCCGCTACCGGAGGCAGTTTACGGACAAATCCATGCATCGATATTTTGGCGCCAAAGAGATAAGGCCACAGTAAAAGCGTCGCAGATATCGAACGTTTACCCATGGTATCTTTCTGAAAAATAGTCTCACCTAATCCTGCATAGCCTAGGGCAACAAGAGCAAGCGCTGCTGCCGGCCAAAGTAGCCAAAGGAGCGGTATAAACATCAACCCTAAAACTAAACACAACAACGCACCGATACCATAACGTAAAGCAAGCCCAAGACTATCTGCCTTAGTTTTATGCCATCGCCACGTCGATTGCATCGGCACGATATAACTCACAACAATACCGGTAACGACCCCTGTAATTACATCGATAATATGATGCTGCCAAGTTGTCAGCACAGATGCCGCAATCAATAAAAACCAAGCGCTCATCGCCCCACGCCAATATCCTTTCATATGCGGCCAAAAACGCAGCCACAGTAACCAAGCTAGAATAATATGGAGTGAGGGTGCTTGATTGTAAGGCAAATCAAACATTTCTAACTGCTGGAACAACCAACCAAATACACCATCAGAGGAAGGTCGAACGAAGCTGAACTTTAGAGGAAAAAGGAGAAAACCTGCGCAGGCAAGTAAGGATGCCATGATTAACCGGTAAGCATGTCGCGTCTGCTCACGCACCGACGTACAAACAAACAGTGAAATACCATACAGCAGGTCAATGCTCCAGTAAGGCACTATCGTCCACGGCAGGAAAGGGATGTGAGTCTCCCAACCAAATGCCAAACTCCCAACCCCTTGCCGAGTTGCCGTATAGAGATTCACTTGACCGTAAGTAATAAAAAACAGTGGCCCTAATAGCAATAACCAAAAGACCGCTCGGCGCCATAGCGCCGAGCGGGATACATTAGGCAATAGTGTGTTATCAGCCATGGTTGCGGCGTACCGCTAAAGACACAGTAAAGATCCCCCACTCATCCACCAATTGGTGAACCTTCTCAAAACCTGCCTCTTCAACCAGAGCATCCATTTCACCCTGCGACCGGATCCTCATCACCCACGGAATACCATCACGATGACTGGTTAGCGCATAGGCAATCATTTTTAACTGTGGATGCCACGGTTGACCTGTATAGGCCAGAACACCGCCAGGAGGAATACTGTCAGCCAATCCTGCCAGAGACGCTTTAATATCCGTATTCTCAGGGAAAAGCTCATACAAACCAGAGACGATGCCTAAGGTTGGTTTTGGCTCTAAACTCGCCAAATCACTACGATCGAAAGCATTCCCTTTCTCAAAACGAGCAATATCTGCCAGCCCGCGATCTGCGATCATCTTCTGCCCTTTCTCGACATTTAGGTCACTATAATCACGCAGCAGAATGCTTTCTATTCTCTCTTCTCCAGCCAGAGCATCTAATACATAACGGCCATGACCAGCCGCAATATCGATAATACGCACGGGCATTTCACGCTCATGTAATAACCCTATTGCCTGCTTGATCGTCTGTTCGAGATGAACCTTACGCATACGAATGCCTTTCCAACCGATACTGTCCAAATAGCCACGGTCAATAAAGCGCCCTAATGCATTGTTCCCTTCCGCTTGGTTTCGGTAGACATAATCTAACGTGCTGCCTGAATCAAACCCCGTTTCAAACCCCAAGCGAACGCCCGCTGACTGCGTGCCAATCTTTTTCATGCCAAAACGTAGCGCACTGTAATAGAGCCCTTGTGGGGAGAAACGCTTCGGTTGAATCTGTAACTCACGATAAGCATCAGCACTACCACTCCAGCGATCTTCTTGCGAGTAATCATGTCGCTGCGGCGATCTTTCATAGAGGCTATCAATAAAGCTGCGCATCTTGGCAAAAGCCAACTCGCGATCTTTTTCACCCAACGTATCGTGATAAAAACCTGGCAAGATATGTTGCTCTTTAATCGTGCTGCGTAGTCCGTCAAAAAAACGCGTTTGAGGCGAGCGATGTACCACGAAATCATCGCCCGAAATGAGTAACTGAGTAGGTACCGTTATGGCCTGAGCATCGGCCACGATACGCTCTGCCGTGCTATAGAGATCCAATAAGATATTGACCGCAATCGCACGGGTAATAAGTGGGTCTTGGTTAAAACTGGCAACTCGCTCTGGGTCATGCGTGAGGTATTTGCCTTTCACATAAGAATTGACGAAGAACAACCCGCGGAAGTGCTTCATCAGCGCCAACCCTGGGCGGGCAAAAGGCACATATAGTTTCACTTTAAACGCCGGTGAAGCCAAAATCATGCCACGGATCTTCGGTGCATAATCATGTACCCAAGTGGATACCAGTACCGCACCAACGCTTTGAGCAATAACAATAATATCGCTCATTTCAACATTACTTTGCTGTGCAGCAAAACGCACAAACTCTTCAACATCCTGAACCGAACGACCTAGGCTTGGGCTATAACCCCGCTCTCCCGGTGAGTTTCCGTGGCCTCTTGCGTCCCATGCATAGAAAGCCGTATCAGGCATCTTTAGCTCATCAACAATGTGTTGTAATCGCCCCGAGTGTTCATGTCCGCGATGGAATAACACCATCACTTTTTTGGTGTTTTCTACTTGAGCAGGCCAATAGCGGAAGAAAAGCTCGGTGTTGTCACTGGTGATAAAATGACTTTCTTCAGGTACCCGACTTTCCTGCGTCATAACACTCTCCTCGTTGTGTGTTGTTGAAGCATAATAAAACGTTCCCGTAGGTCATGTTTAAACGCTATTTTGTCATCCTGATAATACATAGGTTGATCAACATGGACATCTATAAAAAAAGGAATGGGGATTCTCTGCCCTTTTCCCATTGCCCGTCCTAATCCGTGCATATAAACAGGGATAATAGGGACATCGGGTAAATGCTGGCTTAAATGCCAAAGCCCAGATTTGAATTCAGAAAACTGTTCTGGCTCACCCCGAGTGCCTTCGGGGAATAATATGATAATTTTGCTCTTCTCCAGTGCCTCGATGCATCCTTTCAAGGGATCATCTTGGCCACCACCACGTACTACTGGAATAATGCCTATCACTTTCAGGGCAAACCACGCCATTAGGCGATTACGCAAAAAGTAATCTGCCGCTGCCACGGGATGAACCTGTGTCAGCGTCGACAACGGAAAAAGGGTAAACAAGGTTAAAATATCCAGATGACTATTGTGATTAGCAACCACAATAGCAGGGCCTTTTAGGGGCAGATTCTTACGGTTAGCCACAGCAACCCCCAGCCATATTAAAACCACTGGATAGGCAACACATAAGGTAAAGAACCAGCGCAAGATACGGCTCATAGCATTACCTTAATAGTAAAAGTAATAGATAAAGTGGAAAAACAGAGGCGCTGTATAAATCAGCGAATCTAGCCTATCGAGTAAACCACCGTGGCCTGGTAAAAGCTTGCCTGAATCCTTCACTCCGAGATCACGTTTGACCGCCGACATAACTACATCTCCACAAAAACCACTTAACCCAATCAACAGACCCGCCAATAAAGATGAACTGATACTCATTGGTGTGAGAAACGGGCCAATAACAGCGGCTAAAAACGTCGTTGTTGCAACACCGCCGACTAACCCAACCAAGGTTTTATTTGGGCTGACCGTTGGCGTTATTTTCATTCGCCCCAGAGATTTGCCCCAAAGATACTGAGCAATATCATTAAACTCAGTGAGAACGACCAGAAAGATGATTAACAAAGAGCCACCCCTGACGTCTTCATGTGGCAGAAACAGTAAAAATGCAACATGGCTAAATGCAAATACGGTAGTCATTAACCCCCAATGCATATTCGACGCCGCTTGCAGAAAACCACGGGTATCACCAATCAATACCATTCTGATAGGAAGAAACAAAAAGGCATAAACCGGAATAAAAATAATAAACATGCCGTACCAACCCATACCTATCCAGAAGTAGTGAATAGGTATCGCGATATACATCCACAACAAAGGAATATTGTCGGAGCGGCGAGTTGGAACTAGCGTTAAAAATTCTTTTAAAGCCAGAAAACTGATAAATCCAAAGATAGTGAGAGAGAGCCATTTAGGGCTGACCATCGCCACTGAAAAAACAATGATGATTATCCACCAGCTACGCACTCGCTGGCGCAGTTCCAACCAATCTTTCTGTGGATATTTTAGCCCTAGCCCAAAGACAATAATGTTCGCAAAAATGAGGACCACAAAAATAGCGGATAAACTAATCACTAGCAGTGATGGCATATTAAATACCCTGTTTCAGTGCGTTACGACAGCGGTTAACGCTGGTCCAAATAAGAAGAAGGCTGGCGATAGTAAACACCCAAACAGAATAGGACTGTGACTCAGGCCAGATAAAGATGCATAGTCCGAAAGCGCCTAATAGCAATGCCCTATCACTTTTCCCTAAAGGGCCGCTATAACCCCGCGGGGATCCAATAGTTTGAGCAAGCACACCACAAAACTCGGTTAATACGGCCAATAAAACGAACACCACAACAAGAATCGGAGAAGCTGAAGGTAGAAAAGCAAAAGGCAGGTATAGAGCAGCATCAGACACCACATCCCCCACCTCATTCAACAACGCACCTAAACGGGATTGCTGGTTATATTCACGCGCTAACATGCCATCAATCGCATTCAGGGCCATACGGAAAAATAGGAAAAAAGGTAACAGAAGAAATAAAGCAGGATCGGGAAACAGAGTCAGGATAACACCAACAAGCAAAGAGCCGATGAGTGCAGCTAACGTCACCTGATTGGCCGTAACACCTTTCTGATACAACCACTTTAGCCCAGGGCGTAACAGACTTTGAAATTTAGGTTTTATATCGTACAACGTCATGTTCACAACCCTCGTTTAACCATCAGTATTCTTGGTCTATCAACCGCAAAGAAGTTCAACAGGAAGGGGGTGACTGAAGAAAGAGTATCTCTTTCTATCTTCTAAATGCTTCCTGACAATAGATATCCCAGAGTACCTCTAGATTGCAGATATGTTAGCTTCCTATAACATAAAACTTACTGGTCTATATTAACGATGAAAATACATTAATGTCACATAGTGACTAAAGTAGGCATTTTTTCCACTAAATACAATAGATGAATATGGCGTAAAAATAACAATAAAAACAATATGTAACTTTTAATTCTATATTGTCGTCTCTTTTTAGGCGGTGTTAATTCTATTAACAACGCTTATCATTTGGCCACAGCCACGCTGCGCCCCGCACGCCACTAGAGTCACCATGTAAAGCTTTACGTACAGGAGTACGGCACTCGCCACCCAAAACCCAGCGGTTCAATGTTTCCGGTACAGTGGTATAAAAACGTTCAATATTGCTCATTCCGCCCCCTAATACGATAACGTCAGGGTCAAGAATATTAATCACGTGTGCTAATGATTTAGTCAGGCGAACTTCATAATGGCAGAGGGCCTTTTCTGCAAGGGCATCGCCGTTAGCAGCCCGTGAGACTATCTCCTCACCCGTTAAACGCTCACCACTCATTCGGGTATAGTCCGTGATAAACCCAGTACCGGAGATAAATGTCTCAATACATCCGGCCTTACCACAGTAACAGGGGACATCCTGTTGAAAACGTTGCTCTTCAGCATCTTGCCAAGGCAGAGGATTATGCCCCCATTCGCCAGCGATGCCGTTACCACCCACCAGCGTCTGCCCACCCATAGCTACACCTGCACCACACCCTGTCCCAATAATCACGGCGAAGACCACATTTGAGCCCGCACCAGCCCCATCTGTCGCCTCAGAGACGGCAAGGCAATTGGCATCGTTGGCGATACGCACTGGGCGGCCCAAAATACGGATAATGTCTTGATCGAGAGTTTGTCCATTCAGATAGGTGGAGTTGGCATTTTTTACTCGCCCAGAATAAGGCGAAATAGTGCCAGGTATCCCCATCCCGATGCTGCCGGTTTGTCCTGTAGTTTGCTCAGCTTCATGCACTAAATCCGCGATAGTTTGCAGCGTACTTGCGTAATTATTTTTAGGGGTTGGAACACGCTTGCGGTAGAGCTCATCACCCTTTTCTGCTAGCGCGATAATCTCTATCTTAGTGCCACCTAAATCGATACCGATACGCATTTTATTTCCCTACTCTCCTATCACTTTTGCCACTCACTATACCCAAAATAACGGAAGTTGCATCAAAGATAGAGCCATAAAACAGGGCGACAAGCTAAAGCTCTATTCGTTATCATGCCGACCTGAATAATCAATAACGACCTGCACCCGATAGAGGAAATAAACAGTTATGCTGTGGTTTAAAAATTTGATGGTCTACCGCCTAAGCCGCGATGTTCTTCTCTCTGCGGATGAAATGGAGAAACAACTCAGCGCGTCGACATTTACCCCTTGCGGCAGTCAGGATATGTCCAAAAGCGGTTGGGTATCTCCGATGGGCTCCCACAGTGATGCTCTTACCCATAGCGTGAATGGACAGATTATTATCTGCGCCCGTAAAGAAGAAAAAATTCTGCCAACGCCTGTCATCAAACAAGCTCATCAGGCAAAAATTGAAAAACTGGAAAATGAGCAGCATCGTAAGTTGAAAAAAACCGAGAAAGACGCCTTAAAAGATGAGGTACTGCATACCCTTCTGCCACGAGCTTTCAGCCGTTTTAGCCAAACCTCCATCTGGATAGATACCGTAAATGGTTTGATTATGGTTGATGCCGCAAGCGCGAAACGCGCAGAAGATATGCTGGCACTGTTACGTAAAAGCGTAGGTTCCCTACCGGTTGTTCCTTTGACGATGGAGAGCCCTATCGAGTTAACACTCACTGAGTGGGTTCGTTCTGGTGATCTGCCTGCTGGGTTTACTTTACAAGATGAAGCCGAGCTGAAGGCAATTTTGGAAGAAGGTGGCGTTATTCGCTGTAAGAAGCAGGAGTTGGTGAGTGATGAAATCGCTGTTCATATAGAGGCAGGCAAACTTGTTACTAAGCTCGCGTTGGATTGGCAAGAGCGTGTGCAGTTCATCATGTCGGATGATGGTGCACTGAAGCGCCTTAAGTTTTCTGACACATTGCGGGAGCAGAATGCAGATATAGATAAAGAGGATTATGCGCAGCGTTTTGATGCGGATTTTATCTTAATGACGGGAGAGCTTGCAGCGCTGATTAAAAATACGGTTGAGGCGTTGGGGGGGGAAGCGGAGCGCTAATGTTTAGAGGGAGACGTTTTGGTGGTGTTTGCTTGGATCGGTGTAAGGTTTTGGTAGCAGGTTGATTACCGTATTACCATATAGCACTTTCACCCGCTCCCAACCAAAGGGGGTACGGACCCCTTTGGAATCCTGCCGTTTTGGTGCTATCTGGACGC
>DF158882.1:58207-88005 GCA_000307305.1 Enterobacteriaceae bacterium B14 | reverse complement strand
GGAATCCTGCCGTTTTGGTGCTATCTGGACGCAAAATTGCGGTTGCTTCGCAACTGCCCTCGGCATCTCCTTCGATATACGGGTCGGCGGGATTCGCCATCCATGGCTCATGCCCACCTCAATCGCGCGTCCTGCGCGATTGCCCCTATCTGCGGAGATACCTCGGCGCAATTTCTGATGCTCGTTCAGTGTTGCCTATACGAGAGTGTTCTTCTGTTTTTAAAACAAATGTTGTGGTTGGTGTTTGTTTAGCATTGTTAGCATTAATTTGTTGTATGCCTTAAACCAATTATTAGTTCTCTTATCTCTTTATTCTTTGGTTTTTCACATAAAAAATCCGTTCACACCAAAATATCCTTAAGAGCATCTAAATGGCGCGAAGACCAGTGCCGGAGATGAGGGGCAAATGGGCAGGACGCCCATTTAAGGCGATTTGAGCGGGACGCGAATGGAGCCGCCCCTCAATCGCAGGTGCTGGACTGAGTTCAGTTGCGAAGCAACCGCCATTTGCGGACATATCGCACCCAAAGCCGGGGTGGTGGGGGATGGATTTATCCCCCGCCTCGGAAGCCTGCACGGTGCAGCATGAAACTTTGCTGCCAACAGGCTTTCGAAACCTTACACCTATCTAAACAAACACCAATCCAAACAAACTCCCTCTACTTATAACGACAAAAATACGAAGTACTCTCCGCCGTCTGAAAAGTAAACTCACTGTGCGCTGGAACAAAAAACGTCTCCCCTGGCATAAACACATGCCACTCATTTGCCCCAGGAAGCATCACCTTCACCGCCCCACTGATTATCGTCATCTCCTGCGCTTGCGCAGTCCCAATTGAGTACTCACCTGCTTTTACTACCCCGATACTTGCATTCCCTATACTTCCACTTTCAAAATCAATTGACCTTGCTTTCCCTGCAAAAAATGTATTGGCATTTAGCATAATTAGTACCTGTCTATTGGGTTGTTGATATCGCATATTAGGTACATATCAAGAGAGATGTCACCCACAATTCATCAATACTCTGACTCATGTGGCATTTTTATCGTATCAGGATGATAAATGAGCTAATATGATTGAAATTAAGGTAACTTTGCCACCCATTATCAACATATTGTGAACCTCTAATGAATAGACTAAGACTTTCAATTTCCATTCTAGCTATGACAGGGCTGTTTACCGCCTCATCTTATGCCGCAGAGCCCACCACACAATGCAAAATTGGTGAGCAGGTTCACTTCAGCTGCCACATCGGCGAAAAAATACTCTCAATCTGCGAAAGCGATCAAAAACTCCAATACCGTTTCGGCCTACCAGGGCAGTTAGATATCAAACTACCTAGTTCATTTGCCCAACAGAATTCTATATCTTGGGGTAAGCAGCTTTCACCTCGAGGAGAGGTCGAGTATTACCGTTTCAGTAACCAAGGTACGGATTATATTATCTACAGCGGCATTCGCAGCGAAGCAGCAAAATCTGGTGTTATTGTTGCCAATGGCGTCGATCAATCAGCCCGCCTGGGTTGCAACAAATTTACTAGTTTCTCTGATGACTTTAGCCCGTTAGGAAAACTGAAAGAAGAAGCCTCTAATCAGACCGATACTCTCTCTTTTTAATAAGCGTTATTGCAATGCACTACTGGCGAAACCACAACCACAGTTAGTGCATTACTTTTCATAGAAATAAAAATATGTGAAACACTTAATAACGGTAGCGCCAGCAAAATGACGCAAGAGACATTCACAGGCTATAACGTCGAAAAAAGCATCGTACCTCTTAGATGCAGATCGAGATTATCTCCTATCTAACGCTTTTTTATGTGGAATATGCCTCTCATACCCAACTCGTCACACTATTCTCTCCACGCCCAAAACCCCACTCCCCCTACATTTTGAATTATTTAAATTCTATATTTCATATTTCCTCCATTTTTACCCCAGCCTTTACCGTTAACATAGTAATCTAAAAGGATTCCCCTTGAAGATGACATCCTATGATGTGCCTTTCACATAGGGCCACTAAAGAGAGTTTTTTAACGTATGAGCACCAAATCTTTTTTTGCACGCCCCGCGGTTCGTTTCGTGGCCTTCGTTATTATCGCGCTAGCCGCTTTCTTTACGTGGCGGTATGTGAGTACTAACAACGCCGATAGTGCTAATACTGGCGCACCGAATAAGGGAGCCGCTGCTCCCGCAGGTAGTGCAGGAAAAGGTGGGCAACAGGCCGGTGGTCGACGTTTTGCGCCAATGTCTCCAGTGCAAGCGGCAACAGCGACGCTGCGTGATGTCCCTGATTATCTTTCAGGATTAGGAACCGTTATCGCAGCCAATACCGTGACTGTTCGTAGCCAAGTCAGTGGGCAACTTATGGCACTGCACTTCACCGAAGGCCAGCAGGTCAATGCAGGGGATTTACTCGCAGAAATCGACCCTCGCCCTTATCAAGTACAGCTTACGCAGTCTCAAGGGCAACTTGCTACAGCACAGGCAACGCTAGCCAATGCCCGCCGAGATCTCGCTCGTTACCAATCTTTAGCCAAAACCAATGTTGTCTCACGCCAACAGTTGGATACCCAGAGCGCATTGGTCAGCCAGAGTGAAGGCAGCGTAAAAACAGCTCAAGGGGCCGTTGCTAGCGCCCAGCTTCAGCTGACTTACAGCAAAGTCACAGCCCCCGTGAGCGGCAGAGTCGGTTTAAAACAGGTGGATATCGGCAATATGGTGAGTACCAGCGATACTAATGGAATCATTGTTATCACCCAAACCCACCCTATTGATGTGCTGTTCACCTTGCCAGAAAGCGATATTTCTCGCATTTATGCATCACAAAAGCAGAACACTAAACTGCAAGTCGAAGCGTGGGATCGCAATAACAAACTGCTTATCTCAACCGGTGAGCTGTTAAGCCTAGATAACCTGATCGATACCACTACCGGCACCATTAAGCTAAAAGCCCGTTTTACCAATCAAGATGATGCGTTGTTTCCTAACCAGTTCGTTAATGCACGTATCAAGATTGAAACACTGAAAGATGCCGTCGTTGTTCCTACCGCCGCCATACAGATGGGCACGGAAGGAAAATTTGTGTGGTTGCTAGATGCCGAAGACAAAGTGAGCAAGCACATCATCGAAACAGGAATTCAAGATAGCCAGCAAGTTGTGGTCTTGAAAGGGGTTAGCGCTAATCAGCGTGTTGTCACCGATGGTATCGATAGATTGACGGAAGGGCTAAAAGTTGAAGTCGTCGATCCACACAGTGTGGCTAGTGATGCCCCCGCAGGAGAGAAGAAACCTGCGGGCGAGAGGAAGAGAAGACCTGATTCTCAGAGGAAAGCATAATGTCCGGCACCACTGATTCACACAACAGCCATAACGAGATACCGCATAACGAAGCATCCGATGATAAAAAGCTTGGTGGGCCATCGCGTCAGTTTATTCTTCGTCCGGTTGCCACTACGCTGTTTATGGTCGCGATTCTTCTTGCGGGGATTATGGGCTATCGTGGCCTTTCCGTGTCCGCCCTTCCTGAAGTTGACTACCCAACCATTCAGGTAGTCACTCTCTATCCTGGGGCTAGCCCAGAAGTCACTACATCGTCAATTACTGCCCCGCTTGAGAAACAGTTTGGGCAGATGTCTGGCCTTAAACAGATGTCATCGCAAAACTCAGGCGGTGCCTCTGTTATTACGCTTCAGTTCCAACTAACGCTAGAGCTGGATGTTGCCGAGCAAGAGGTTCAAGCCGCGATTAACGCTGCCACTAACTTGCTACCCAACGACCTGCCCTATCCGCCTATTTATAGTAAAGTTAACCCCGCCGATCCTCCGATTCTGACATTGGCGGTAACGTCTGATGCGATGACGATGACTGCCGTCGAAGATTTGGTAGAAACCCGCATCTCGCAAAAAATCTCTCAGGTGAGCGGCGTCGGTTTGGTAAGCCTTTCCGGCGGGCAGCGCCCCTCTTTTCGGGTTAAGCTCAATGCCCCTGCCCTTGCTAGCTTTGGTATCACCAGCGAAACTGTTCGCACCGCCATCGTTAACGGTAACGTCAATTCGCCAAAAGGGAGCTTCGATGGCCCGACGAGAGCCGTCACGCTCTCCGCAAACGATCAGATGAAAACCATTGATGATTACCTCAACTTAATCATCACCTATCAAAATGGCTCTGCCGTTCGCCTGAAAGATGTCGCTACCGTCAGCCAAGAAGCGGAAAATACTAAACTTGCCGCTTGGGCGAATACAGATCAGGCGATCATTATTAATGTGCAGCGCCAGCCTGGTGCTAACGTTATTACCACTGCGGATACGATCCGCGCCATGCTTCCAGCATTAACAGATAGCCTACCTAAATCCGTCAAAGTCAGCGTATTAACGGACAGAACCAGTACCATTCGCGCCTCGGTGAGCGATGTGCAGTTTGAGCTGTTGCTAGCTATTGTTCTAGTGGTGATGGTTATCTATCTGTTCTTGCGTAATATGGCTGCAACCATTATTCCTAGCATTGCCGTGCCGCTCTCGTTGATCGGTACCTTTGCCGTGATGTATTTTCTGGGCTTTTCGATTAACAACTTAACGCTGATGGCCTTGACCATCGCCACGGGTTTTGTGGTAGATGACGCCATCGTGGTTATCGAAAATATCTCCCGCTATATCGAAGAAGGCGATAAGCCGTTAGATGCAGCATTGAAGGGCGCAGGAGAGATCGGCTTTACCATCATCTCCCTGACGTTCTCACTGATTGCAGTACTGATCCCGCTGCTGTTTATGGGGGATATTGTCGGGCGTCTCTTCCGCGAGTTTGCCGTCACCCTCGCCGTTGCTATTTTAATCTCCGCCGTCGTCTCGCTGACGCTAACCCCGATGATGTGTGCTCGGATGTTGAGCCATGAGTCGTTGAAGAAACAGAATCGTTTTTCTCTAGCCTGTGAGCGTTTCTTCGAGCGCATTATTGCCCAGTACGGCGTCTGGCTGAAGAAAGTGTTAAATCACCCTTGGTTAACCTTGGGTGTTGCAATAAGTACGCTGTTTATCACTGCCCTGCTCTATATTCTGATCCCGAAAGGCTTTTTCCCTATACAGGATAACGGTTTGATTCAGGCGACATTAGAAGCTCCGCAGTCCGTCTCTTTCTCGGAAATGGCAAAACGCCAGCGGCAAGTCACCGATATCATTCTGAAAGACCCCGCTGTTGAAAGTGTCTCTTCATTTATCGGTGTTGATGGCAGCAATGCGACACTAAATAGTGGTCGTTTGCAGATTAATCTCAAGCCTTTGAGTGACCGCAGCGAGCGGATTCAGCCAATTATTGCCCGCTTGCAGGAGCAGGCCGATGCCATCTCTGGTATTCGCCTCTACATGCAGCCAACCCAAGACCTTACTATTGATACCCAAATAGCCCGAACCCAGTATCAGTTTACGCTGCAATCGCTTGATCAAAGTGAGTTAGCTGTGTGGGTACCTAAGCTACTGGATGCGTTAAATGATGTCCCTCTGCTCGCAGACGTCAGTAGCGATTGGCAGGATCAAGGGTTAGAGGCCTACGTGAATGTAGACCGCGACACCGCCAGCCGTTTAGGTATTACGATGGCAGACATTGATAACGCGCTATATAACGCCTTCGGTCAACGCCTTATCTCTACTGTTTATACACAGTCCAATCAGTATCGCGTTGTTTTAGAACATCAAGCGGACATGAGCCAAGGGCTAAAAGCACTTAACGATATTTACCTCGCAGGTGCTGATAACAAACCGATTCCACTTAGCAGTTTTGCTAAAATAGAAGAACGCTTTAGTTTGCTCTCGGTGAACCACTTGGATCAGATCCCTGTGGTTACTGTCTCGTTTAATCTCGCCAACGGTGCCGCTCTGGGGGATGCCGTCGAAGCCATCACACAAGCGGAGAAACTGCTTGAGATGCCAACGGACATGACAACCGAGTTCCAAGGCAGCACGCTGGCATTTCAAGATGCGTTAGGCAGCACACTGTGGCTGATTTTGGCGGCTATCGTCTCTATGTATATCGTGCTTGGCATTTTGTATGAGAGCTTTATTCACCCTGTTACCATCCTGTCTACACTGCCAACCGCCGGTGTCGGTGCCTTGCTGGCACTGATGTTTGCGGGCAAAGAGCTGGATATTATCGCTATCATCGGCATTATCTTGCTGATAGGGATTGTGAAGAAAAATGCCATCATGATGATCGACTTCGCCTTAGTTGCCGAACGGGAAAAAGGGATGTCGCCGTATGATGCTATCTATCAGGCCTGTTTATTGCGTTTTCGCCCGATTTTGATGACTACGATGGCAGCGCTGTTGGGTGCACTACCGCTGATGCTCAGCACCGGTGTTGGCGCAGAGCTACGTCAACCATTAGGGGTATGTATGGTTGGCGGGCTGATCTTTAGCCAGATATTAACGCTGTTTACGACACCCGTGATTTATCTGCTGTTCGATCGCTTGTCTCGCAACAGCAACCACCCGATTGTTGAGGCAGATGCATCGTGAAATTCTTCTCACTCTTCATCTATCGCCCCGTCGCCACCACGTTGATTGCGTTGGCGATTACCATCATGGGTGTGCTTGGGTTTACGCTGCTGCCAGTCTCGCCTTTGCCGCAGGTGGATTATCCTGTGATCTCTGTCAGTGCCTCACTACCGGGTGCTGACCCAGAGACAATGGCCTCTTCTATCGCCACACCACTAGAGCGAGCACTGGGGCGCATCGCGGGCATCAATGAGATGACCTCGATGAGTTCGTTAGGCAGCACTCGCATCATTTTACAGTTCGATCTGGACCGCGATATTAACGGTGCCGCCAGAGATGTACAGGGTGCGATCAATGCGGCGCAGAGTCTGCTGCCGTCCGGTATGCCAAGCCGCCCGAGCTATCGCAAAGCTAACCCATCTGATGCGCCGATCATGATCATGACGTTGACCTCAGATACGTATAGTCAGGGCCGTTTGTATGACTACGCTTCAACTCAACTTTCGCAGAAAATTGCGCAAATTGATGGTGTGGGAGATGTCTCTGTCGGCGGAAGTTCTCTCCCTGCCGTTCGTGTCGAATTAAACCCTGATGCGCTGTTTAATCAGGGGGTCTCTCTGGATGCAGTGCGTCAAGCCATCAGTAATGCCAACTTGCGTAGGCCACTAGGCGCGCTTGAGAACCACCAGCAGCGCTGGCAGATCAATACCAACGATGAGATGAAGACAGCAGAAGAGTATAAGCCTGTCATCGTTCACTATAATCAGGGCTCTGCCGTTCGTTTGAGTGATGTCGCCAACGTCATTGATTCGGTACAGGACGTGCGTAACATGGGGATGACAAATGCGAAGCCCGCCATCCTGCTGATGATTCGCCGTTCACCCGATGCCAATATCATCGAAACCGTCGATCGCATAAAAGCAGAGCTGCCGGAATTGCAGGAAATTGTTCCCGCCGCCATCAAGCTGGAGATAGCACAAGACCGCTCACCGACGATCCGCGCGTCTTTGGTGGAAGTTGAACGGGCGCTAATTATTGCTGTTGCCCTCGTTATTCTTGTCGTTTTCCTATTTTTAAGATCAGGCAGAGCAACGCTCATCCCCGCTGTCGCCGTGCCTATTTCGCTTATTGGCAGCTTTATCGCGATGTATTTGTGCGGCTTTAGCCTGAATAACCTTTCACTGATGGCGCTGACCATTGCCACAGGGTTCGTAGTTGATGATGCCATTGTGGTGCTGGAGAATATCTCTCGCCATATAGAAGGTGGCATGAAGCCTCGACAGGCTGCGCTTCAGGGGACAAAAGAGGTCGGCTTTACTGTACTCTCTATGAGCCTTTCTCTGATTGCCGTGTTTATCCCGCTGCTGCTTATGGGGGGATTACCAGGGAGATTGTTCCGAGAGTTTGCCGTTACCTTGTCTGTTGCTATCGGAATCTCGCTGTTTATCTCGTTAACGCTTACTCCGATGATGTGCGCTTATTTGCTCCGCGCTCAACCCGCGAAAGAGAAACGTCTACGTGGGTTCGGTAAACTGCTTCTGGCACTGCAACAGAGCTATGCCAAATCACTAAATTGGGTGCTCAATCATACTCGCTGGGTTCTCGTGGTTCTGCTCGGTACGGTGGCACTTAACGTTTGGCTCTATATCGATATCCCCAAAACCTTTTTCCCAGAACAGGATACCGGGCGGATTAACGGCTTTATTCAAGCCGACCAGAGTATTTCGTTTCAGGCTATGCAGAAGAAAGTACAAGATTTTATGAAGATTGTACGCAATGACCCTGATGTCGATAACGTGACCGGTTTTACCGGCGGCTCTCAGGCCAACAGCGGCATGATGTTCGTCTCTCTTAAGCCACTCTCAGAGCGTAAAGTGACATCTCAACAGGTCATTGACCGATTACGCGGGCAGTTGGGTAAAGAACCGGGGGCGCGTCTGTTCCTCTCCCCTGTGCAGGATATTCGAGTCGGTGGCCGACAGGCGAATGCTAGCTATCAATATACGTTGCTCTCTGACGATCTCACTGCGCTGCGCACGTGGGAGCAAAAGGTCAAAAATGCGTTCGCTGAGCTGCCTGAGTTGGCAGACGTGAACTCAGACCAACAGGATAAAGGCTCTGAAATGGCGATTGTCTACAATCGGGAAACCATGCAGCGCCTTGGTATTAGCGTCAACGATGCCAATAATCTGTTAAATAACGCCTTCGGGCAGCGCCAGATCTCCACTATCTATCAACCATTGAATCAGTACAAAGTGGTGATGGAAGTTGACCCCAAATATACGCAGGATGTCAGCTCATTAGAGAAGATGTTTGTCATCAATACAGAAGGGAAACCGATTCCCCTCTCCTATTTTGCAAGCTGGTATCCACTTAGTGCGAAGCTTTCGGTAAACCATCAGGGGTTAACGGCAGCCTCTACGATTGCCTTTAACTTGCCAGAAGGAAAATCGCTTTCGGATGCCACGGCAGCGATTGAGCGAACCATGACGCAGCTAGGGGTTCCCTCTACGATCCGTGGCTCTTTTGCGGGGACTGCACAGGTGTATCAAGATACGCTGAAATCGCAGGTCTTCCTGATCCTTGCTGCCATTATTGCGGTTTATATTGTGCTGGGCGTGTTGTATGAGAGCTATATTCATCCTCTCACTATTCTTTCGACACTGCCCTCTGCGGGGGTTGGCGCACTGCTGGCTCTTGAGCTGTTTGATGCGCCCTTTAGCCTGATTGCACTGATAGGGATCATGCTACTGATAGGAATTGTGAAGAAGAACGCCATTATGATGGTGGACTTTGCGCTAGAAGCAGAGCGCGGTGGGTCACTCACGCCACGTGAGGCGATTTTCCAAGCATGCCTGCTACGTTTTCGCCCAATAATGATGACCACGCTCGCCGCCATTTTTGGTGCTATCCCGTTGGTTCTTGGCAGTGGTGACGGTGCAGAATTACGCCAACCGTTGGGGATTACCATCGTCGGCGGCCTAATCGTCAGTCAGTTGCTGACGCTGTATACCACCCCCGTGGTCTACCTCTATTTTGATAAGTTGAGAAATTCGTTTAACCGCCGAAAATCTCAACACGTTACACCGGCTTAAGGTTGCTCACTTGCACGCTATGTTGAACACCATGAGGTTTAAATGAAACTTGGAATCACGGGAAAATTGTTCCTCGCTATCTTTGCCACCTGCATGTTGGTGGTTCTCACCATGCATTGGGGCGTGAGGCTGAGTTTCGAGCACGGCTTTATCGATTATATCAAGCGCGGTAATGAGCAGCGTATTGAGCTGTTAGCTGACACTCTGGAAGAGCAATATAAACGCAATGGTAACTGGACGTTTATCCGCAATAACGAACGTATGTTGTTTCATATGATGCGTTCCTTCGACCAACATAACAGTGATGAGGGGCTCCCACCCGCAGGCTGGCGCACCCAATTTTGGGTACTGGATAAAAATAAACGCAAGTTGGTTGGGCCACCTAGCTCTATCCCGCGTGAAGGCCCTACCCGTGAGATGTTTGTAGAGGGTGAGCGTATCGGCTGGATTATTTCCAGCGAGCCGGAGAGACTAACCCGCAATGCCGATATCAACTTCGATAAACAGCAGATGCGCACCAGTTGGATATTAGCAGGCTTAGCAACGCTACTGGCCGCGGTTGTTACACTGCTACTGTCTCGTGGTATGTTGGCCCCCGTTAAACGATTAGTCACCGCCACACACCGTTTAGCTGCAGGCGATTTTGAAAGCCGCATCCCCATTAACAGCCAAGATGAGTTGGGTAGGCTCGCGCAGGATTTTAACCAGCTGGCAAAAACGCTAGAGAAGAATGAGCAGATGCGCCGAGAGTTTATTGCCGATATATCTCATGAGCTGCGCACCCCTTTAGCCGTATTGCGCGGTGAGTTAGAGGCGATGGAAGACGGTGTTCGCCAATTAACCCCAGCATCGCTGATCTCTTTGCAGGCCGAAGTCACCATGCTCACCAAATTGGTGAATGACCTGCACCAACTCTCACTCTCTGATGCTGGCACGCTGGTTTATCGCAAAACTGAAACTAATTTAAGCGAGCTTATTCATATCGCCGTTGATGCGTTTCAAGAGCGCTATCGTATAAAAGAGCTGAAAATTGAATCTACCTTGCCCGATGTGTTACCACTTTTCGGCGACCCAGACAGACTCAGCCAGCTACTGCACAATCTGCTAGAGAACAGCCTACGTTATACCGACCCCGGTGGCGTATTGCAGATAAGCAGCAACATTGCCAATAACCAGATTGCTATCTACTGGCAGGATAGCTCCCCCGGCATTGATGACGAGCAGATACAGCATATCTTCGAGCGTTTCTACCGCACCGAAGGCTCCCGTAATCGCGCTAGCGGTGGCTCAGGATTAGGCCTAGCTATCTGCCTCAACATCATTGAGGCCCATGATGGCAAAATCACAGCAAAACATTCACCCACTGGTGGCTTATTGATAGAGATGGTTTTCCCTCTCTCTCATCCAGAATAAGTGGTACATCGGTAACGATACAGAGGCAACTATGTCTGATTTATTGAATATTTTAATCGTAGAAGACGAGCCAAAGTTAGGGCAGTTACTGGTGGACTATCTAAACGCCGCCGATTATCAGCCCCATCTGCTCTCTAATGGCAATGACGTTTTGCCTTTCGTGAAACAGACGCCGCCTGCACTGATTTTGCTTGATTTGATGTTGCCAGGCTGCGATGGACTGACGCTGTGCAGAGAGATTCGGCGTTTCTCTGACGTTCCTATTGTGATGGTGACGGCAAAAATAGAAGAGATAGACCGATTGATAGGGTTAGAAATTGGTGCCGACGACTATATCTGCAAACCCTACAGTCCAAGGGAAGTGGTTGCGCGCGTGAAGACCATTCTGCGCCGCTGCTACCGCACACAGGAGCAGATCAGAGAGGAGAGCCAGATTATTATTGATGAGTCGCGCTTTCAGGCTTCGTATCAAGACAATATGCTCGACCTTACCCCTGCGGAGTTTCGTCTGTTAAAAACTCTCGCCAGCCAGCCGGGGCACGTCTTCTCTCGCGAACAACTGCTGAATTTGCTATATGACGACTACCGTGTTGTCACCGACCGCACGATCGACAGCCATATAAAAAATTTGCGCCGTAAATTAGAAGCACTGCACGAAGAGAAAGCATTCATTCGCGCCGTGTATGGCGTGGGTTATCGATGGGAAGCAGAAGAATGCAAAATTGTTGGCTAAGGTATTCACAAAACAGCAACGTAATTATTTCATTGCATTTTATGATAATTGGCAAATACTGTATCTGATTGTGTAGACATCTAATGAAGAGGAAATTCACATGGCAAGCGGGCATTACGATCTAAAAAAATCCACCAATGGGCAGCAGTTTCACTTCAATTTAGTTGCCAGCAACGGTGAGATTATTCTGAGCAGTGAAATGTACAACAGCAAGGCCTCAGCAGAAAACGGCATTGCGTCTGTACAGACCAACTCCCCGTCCGAAGCGCAATATGAGCTGAAGCAAAGCACCAACGGCAAACCTTACTTTGTCTTGAAGGCGAAAAATCATCAGATTATCGGTCAGAGCCAAATGTACAGCGCTGAAGCTTCTGCTAAAAACGGTATTCAGTCAGTGATGAAGAATGGCCCGACGACGGATATTCGTGATTTAACTCAGTAAGATTTTAGATGGCTCTTTCCTTTGGGGGAGAGCTGTTTTTTATTGATACTACGAACCTTATCTATTTGCACAAGAAACATAAGTTACACCTCACTCGTTTAACAATAGAAAATTGGTATCGAAACACAGCTAGTCCTCCCCTTTTCCCCTCATACCAGCTACAATCTGTGCCCCAATTTCTGTGCCATTAGGTGGTGCAGACCTGACTTGTGATCAGATGAGATAAACCATGTCAACAGCTCTTCCGTTTACCCCGGAGCTTCTCTCTCCGGCTGGAACATTAAAAAATATGCGTTACGCTTTCGCCTATGGTGCCGATGCCGTCTATGCAGGGCAACCTCGCTACAGCCTGCGAGTGCGTAATAATGAATTCAATCACGAAAATCTGGCATTGGGCATTAATGAAGCCCATGAGCTAGGCAAAAAGTTCTATGTGGTGGTGAATATCGCGCCGCATAACTCCAAGCTGAAAACCTTTCTGCGCGACTTGAAACCTGTGGTCGAGATGAAACCAGATGCCCTGATTATGTCCGACCCAGGGCTTATCATGATGGTTCGTGAAGCTTTTCCTGATATCGACATTCATCTGTCTGTACAGGCCAATGCCGTTAACTGGGCGACAGTAAAATTCTGGAAGCAGATGGGGCTGACCCGCGCCATTCTCTCCCGCGAGCTGTCGTTAGAAGAGATTGAAGAGATCCGCGCTCAAGTTCCTGAAATGGAACTAGAGGTGTTTGTTCACGGTGCACTCTGCATGGCCTATTCTGGCCGCTGCCTGCTTTCAGGCTATATCAATAAACGCGACCCGAATCAGGGCACCTGCACTAACTCCTGCCGCTGGGAATATAAGGTGGAAGAAGGTAAAGAGGATGATACAGGCAATATCGTACACATCCATGAGCCGATCCCTGTGCAGAATGTCGAACCAACGCTAGGCGTAGGTGCACCGACAGACAAAGTTTTCATGCTTGAAGAAGCGCAAAAGCCGGGTGAATACATGAGCGCGTTCGAAGATGAACACGGCACATACATCATGAACTCAAAAGACCTGCGTGCGATTCAACATGTTGGAAAACTAACTCAGCTTGGTGTGCACTCGCTCAAAATTGAAGGCCGGACTAAATCCTTCTACTACGTTGCACGTACCGCCCAAGAGTACCGTAAAGCAATTGATGATGCCGTCGCTGGCAAGCCTTTTGATGAAAATAGCCTGAGCACGCTAGAATCGCTGGCTCACAGGGGTTATACCGAAGGTTTTTTACGCCGCCATGTACACGATGAGCATCAAAACTACGATTACGGTTATTCGATCTCTGAACGTCAGCAGTTTGTCGGTGAATTTACTGGTGAGCGCCGTAACGGGCTGGCAGAAGTCGATGTAAAAAACAAGTTTGTACTAGGTGACAGTGTTGAGCTGATGACCCCACAGGGCAACGTACAGTTCACTCTGGAAAGCATCGAGAATAAAAAAGGCCAGTTGGTTGATGTGGCACCGGGAAATGGGCATACCGTTTATTTATCTGTTCCTGAAGATATCGATTTAAAATACGCGTTATTAATGCGTAACTTACAGGGCTCTAATACACGCAACCCCCATAAAAATTAATTATTGATAAAAGTGAAGCCAATTGATGATTTAATTTCTGCCTTTTTTATAAATATTAGAAATGGATCACATATATTTCTTTGATATATGTTTATAATCTTTTGGCTCTAACGAATAATTCAAAAAAGCACTTTGTGAAACCACCTCCTTACCAGCTCAATCTCCCTTGAGCTGGTTTTCTTTTTTCTATAAAAATCATCCAAAAAAAACACTTCATTGATAAATAAAGAATTTTTTATTTCCACTATTAATAATTTAATACTTAACCACTTGTTTTTTGTATGGAAAAAAGTGATATTGCTATAAACTCACAAAAATAAATAACAATGCTAATAATAAGTGGTGGCTTTAATTATTTTTATTGTTTTACAATGCACTGTCACTTCCACAAGTACTAATAACAAACTCAACAAAATAATATAAGCATAAAAGTTCGAAAAATAATAAGCAGTGAAAACTAAAAGCCAAATATCCATTTTTATTTAGATTAATAATAATATTTTATTTATATAATAAGTGTTTTTCACTCACCTGAAACATGCAAGAAAAAATCCCTTCAGCTCCACTTTTCATCACACCAGCTATTCAATTCATCAGTGTGCAATAAACACACTCTCCCTTCATGTCTTCTAAACTAGAAGATACCCTCAGCAATAAATTGTCCAACCCAGAAAAATAACAACAGTGATAAATACCCAATATGAAGGAGACCTACCGAATGGCCGCCACCCACTCAGCTCTTTTGATTTTAAATGGAAAAAGCGCTCAAAATGCAGAGCTTCGATCCGCAATTGAAGTATTACGAGAACAGAGTATCCCCCTACATGTGCGTGTTACATGGGAACATGGCGATGCAAAGCGCTATGTGGATGAAGCCGTCGCTCTTGATGTAAGTACCGTTATCTCTGGTGGCGGAGATGGCACGATTAATGAAGTCTCTGATGCACTACTGGCAATCAAAGAAAACCGCCCTTCTCTGGGGATCCTTCCTCTTGGTACCGCCAATGACTTTGCCACAGCCTGCCATATTCCCACTGAGATGGGCCCAGCACTGGAGCTCGCAATCAAAGGCCGTGCTGTACCAATTGATGTTGTATGCGTTAATGATGAACGAATTTTTATCAACGTAGCCAGCGGTGGATTTGGCACTAAGATAACAACAGACACACCTGAAACGATGAAATCCATGTTAGGAGGGTTCTCCTATTTTCTACATGGGATCAGTAGCTTTAACTCGATAAAGCCCGATGTATGCACCATTGAAAGCGGTGATTTTCAATGGTCAGGGGAAGCCCTTGTGATTGGCATTGGCAATGGTCGAACAGCCGGAGGGGGGCAACCTTTGTGCCCAACTGCATTGATCAACGATGGGTTGTTACAGTTGCGGGTACTAACCAGTAAAGAGTTAATCCCAACGCTGCTCTCAAACTTACTCAAAGGCGAAACAGACAGAAATATAGTTGAACACTCCGCCTCCTGTCTAAACATCCATTCGCAGCACGAAATGACGCTGAATCTGGATGGGGAACCCATCATCAGCACCGAGTTTCGCATTAAGGTTATTCCCGACGCCATCTCATGTCGTCTACCTCCCGATTGCCCTTTACTCAAATAAAGCTATGACGACAGATTAGCGAGCTAGAAGCGCCAGAGCCATCCTACCTAAGCTTCGTCTTAGCTTTACTTTATATATTACCCACTGTTATCAGCGGATAGACCATCCTATAGCCCTTCTGGCACAGACTCCGTTCCCACTTTCTATACTTCCAAACACTGTTTTTTGATGTATCTCACAGAACACAGTTTTTGTTGGCAAATTTTTCTAATCATACTTGTATGGTAGTATTGATAGGCGTATTTTTCTTTGCATTACACATCATTATGATCAGATCGAAAGGCCATCTACCATGCATCAAACAATTAGCCAGTTAGATGTTTTACCTTCATCAGTAACAACACCAAGCTATGACCGCTCTGCATTAAAAACACGGATTGTTCACCTCGGTTTTGGTGCATTTCATCGTGCTCATCAGGCGGTTTATGCCGACCTACTTGCCACAGAACACCACAGTGATTGGGGATATTGCGAGGTTAACTTGATTGGCGGCGAACAACAGGTCGCGGATCTAAAACAACAAGACCTGCTCTATTCTGTCGCGGAAATGTCGCCAGATAATTGGGATTGTCGCGTTGTCGGTGTAGTCCGTGAAGCATTACACGCTGAAGTGGATGGTTTAGATGCCGTTCTTGACGCTATGACCCGCAAAGACATTGCCATTGTGTCTATTACCATTACAGAAAAAGGTTACTGCCATCACCCAGCCAGTGGCGTGTTAAATCTGGATCACCCCATGATTCAACATGACCTACAAAATCCACTGATACCAAAATCAGCCCCCGGTACTATTGTTGCTGCACTTCGCATCCGTCGAAATCAAGGCTTACCCGGCTTTACCGTCATGTCCTGTGACAATATGCCTGAAAACGGGCATGTCACCCGTAATGTCATTCTTGAATTAGCTCGTTTACAAGAACCAGCTTTAGCGGAGTGGATCGAATCCTCGGTGACCTTCCCTTCAACTATGGTGGATCGCATCGTTCCCGCAGTTACCCCTGAAACATTAGAAAAAATTCAACATCAGTTAGGCGGTATTGCCGATCCTGCCGGTGTTGCCTGTGAGCCTTTCCGCCAATGGGTTATTGAAGATAATTTCGTTAATGGCCGCCCTGAGTGGGAAAAGGTAGGTGCTGAACTGGTTGATAACGTACTGCCTTATGAAGAAATGAAGTTGCGTATGCTTAACGGCAGCCACTCATTTCTTGCTTATCTCGGCTATCTCGGTGGATATCAACACATCAGCGACTGTATGCAGGATAAAAGCTACGCCCTTGCAGCCCGCTATATGATGCTTGATGAGCAGGCACCAACACTCAGCACAAAAGACGTCGATTTAGCCGCTTATGCTGATTCTCTGCTTAATCGCTACCGCAATACCGCGTTAAAACATCGCACATGGCAAATCGCGATGGATGGTACTCAAAAACTGCCTCAACGAATGCTTGATTCAGTTCGCTGGCACCTTTCCAAGAACAGCCAATTCTCCTACCTAGCCTTAGGTATTGCCGCTTGGATGCGCTATGTCGGCGGTGTCGATGAGCAAGGCCAACCTATCGAAATCAGCGATCCGTTATTACCGTTGATTCAAGAAAAAGTAAAAGGCAGTGCAGAGGGCCATGCTCGCGTTACCGCACTGCTCTCTCTCGATGCCGTATTTGGCTCTGATTTGCCAAGCAATTCACGCTTTGTTAGCGCCGTTACTCAAGCCTATGACTCGTTACTCACGAATGGCGCACGTAAAAGTGTTCAAGCACTGGTCAAAACCTATTAGGCCTAGTCTGACTATTTAACAAATTTATGAACGCAACAACCGCCCCGACAAGATGTTGGGGCGAAGCAAGTATTCACCATCAGGAAACCATCAGAATGAAAATCGTAAAAGCGGAAGTTTTTGTTACCTGCCCTGGCCGTAACTTCGTTACGTTAAAAATCACAACCGATGAAGGTGTGACGGGTATTGGTGATGCAACACTTAACGGTCGCGAACTCCCTGTTGCCTCTTACCTGAAAGATCACATTTGCCCACAGTTAATTGGGCGCGATGCACATCAGATAGAAGATATCTTCCAGTTCTTCTACAAAGGTGCTTACTGGCGTCGTGGCCCAGTCACGATGTCCGCCATCTCTGCGGTCGATATGGCGCTTTGGGATATCAAAGGCAAGGTGTGCAAGCTTCCTCTTTATCAATTGCTCGGTGGTGCATCACGTACTGGCGTTATGGTTTATTGCCATACCACGGGGCACTCTATTGATGAAGTCATGGATGATTACGCAAAACACAAAGAGCTAGGGTTCAAAGCCATCCGTGTTCAATGCGGGATCCCTGGCATGAAGACCTCCTACGGCGTGACCAAAGGCAAAGGGCAAGCTTACGAGCCAGCAACAAAAGGCCATTGGCCAGAGGAGCAGCTTTGGTCGACAGAGAAGTACCTCGATTTCACGCCTAAATTATTCGAAGCCGTGCGTAATAAGTATGGTTTTGACGAGCATTTGCTACACGACATGCATCATCGCCTGACCCCTATTGAAGCCGCTCGGTTCGGTAAGAGTGTTGAGCAATATCGCCTATTCTGGATGGAAGACCCAACACCCGCAGAAAATCAGGAGAGTTTCCGCCTGATCCGCCAGCACACCGTTACCCCTATCGCCGTTGGTGAGGTTTTTAATAGCATTTGGGATTGCAAGCAGTTGATTGAAGAGCAGTTAATCGACTATATCCGCACCACTATCACCCATGCCGGTGGTATTACTCATATGCGTAGAATTGCTGATTTTGCCTCTATGTATCAGGTTCGTACTGGCTCTCATGGGCCTTCAGACCTCTCTCCAATCTGTATGGCCGCTGCACTTCATTTTGATCTGTGGGTGCCGAATTTCGGCGTACAAGAATACATGGGCTATACCGAGCAAATGTTAGAGGTTTTCCCACATAACTGGACCTTCAATGACGGCTATATGCACCCAGGTGACAAACCAGGTCTAGGTATCGAATTTGATGAAAAACTGGCAGCTAAATATCCGTATGAGCCCGCTTACCTCCCTGTAGCTCGTCTTGAAGATGGGACGCTATGGAACTGGTAATAGCCACCAGAAAATAGATTCTGCACTGCAAAAATACCGTGAAGACATCCCTTGATGTTTGTTTTACCAAACATCAAGGGATGAGATTCCATCAATAAAAAAATGAGGCTTACCTTAAAAAATGAAAGAAGTAACACCTTGCTAGTTAGATTGAATAAAAACAATTCTTTCAATTTAGTGCAGTGAAATGAGCTTAAAACGCACTAAAAAACCATTTCATATCACCAAACGAAATATGTATTACCTTTAAGGGATAAAATATGACTAACGTAGCTGGTACACCACAAGATGTAGACAGTACAGAAAAAAAGTCGATTTTACGGCGCGTTGCATCGGCTTCAGCCATCGGCACTGCTGCCGAGTATTATGATTTCTTTGCTTACGGAACTGCTGCTGTGCTGTTCTTTGGGCAACTATTCTTTCCGAGCGCTGACCCGCTAATTAGCACATTAGCCGCCTTCGCAACTTATGCTGTAGGCTTCTTGGCACGCCCATTAGGTGGGATAGTCTTCGGGCATATGGGTGATAAAGTCGGTCGTAAAAAAGCCCTGGTTATCACTATCCTCATTGTTGGACTAGGCACTTTCTGTATCGGCTTATTACCCACTTACGAGAAGATAGGTATCTGGGCGCCTATTGCACTGATCTTTATTCGCGTACTACAAGGTTTCGGTGTTGGTGGTGAACAAGCTGGTGCTGTGCTGATGACGGCAGAGTACTCGCCACCTGCACGCCGTGGCTTTTTTGCTAGTTGGGTACAAATTGGGGCACCAGCCGGTTTCCTATTGCCTTCAGCACTGTTTGCATTCTTAACTGCCACGCTCTCTAATGAGCAGATGTTGGACTGGGGCTGGCGTATTCCATTCCTACTGAGCCTGTTACTGGTTATCGTCGGTCTATTTATTCGCCTGAAAATAGATGAATCACCGGTTTTTGATGAAATACGTAAGACCAAAGCCGTTGAATCACGCCCTGTCGTTGAAGTCATCCGCTCCTTCCCTGGGCTGATTGTGAAAGGTGTCTGTGCAAAATTGGTTGAAGCTTGTACGTTCGCGATGTTTACCGTTATCGTGTTGGCCTATGGAAAGGCAAACGGATTAAACGAAACTATTTTGCTAGAAACGATGATTATCGCCGTTTTGTTAGAAATTATTGCTATCCCACTCATGGGCCATCTATCTGATAGATTGGGTCGCAAACCGGTATACATCACAGGCGCACTGTTACAGGTTATTTTTATTATCCCTTTCTTCTTGATGATCAATATGGATAGCTTCTGGATAACTCAGATTGCCATGATCGTCGCATTAACCTTCGGCCATAGTATGTGCTATGCGCCTCAAGCCTCATTCTTCCCTGAGCTATTCCCTACCCGTATTCGTTGTAGCGGTATTGCTCTGATTTGGCAGATTGGTTCTCTTATTGGCAGTGGTATCTTAGGGTTGCTCGCCGTTAAGATCTTACAGGTTACCTCTGGGCACTATTATGGTCTGGCTGCCTATGTGATTGTTTTGGGAGTAATATCTGCCATCGGCTTGGCGAAAATGCCAGAAACAGCGCCACTACGCAGAAAAAGTGAATATCACTCTTGGGGCAAATAATAGTTTAATGAAACCTTGATATAGGTTTTGATATAAAGACATCACCATTAAGAGTGGCGGTTAACCCGCCCTCTTAATGGCATGAAACCTTATCAGAACTATCATCAATACTATATCGTGCTATCATCAGCGCATAATCAGGATCAGGATGAAATCGACACTTACGCTATGTCTAATGACTACGTTCTCAATAACAATGAGCCAGTAAACCAGCAGATTTATCGCTTTCTGCGCGGAGATATCGTCGACTGCACCATCCCACCCGGAACCTTGCTCTCTGAAAAAGAGATATCAACACGTTTTAGCGTTTCACGGCAACCGGTTCGCGAAGCCTTTATCAAGCTCGCAGAATCTGGTCTCGTTCAAATTCTGCCACAGCGTGGCACATTCGTGATGAAGATATCTGCCAAACGTGTTGCTGATGGGAGACTTATCCGTGAAGCAGTCGAATCAGCAATTATTCGTCGTGCTGCAACACTGATTACCGCAGAGCAACTCACATTGATTGAGCACAACTTGCATCGTCAGGAGCTAGCAGCGCAGAATAAGCAAACCAACGAGTTCCTCATTCTAGATGATGAGTTTCACCGCATGCTGACTCAAATAGCCGACTGTCCTTTGGCATGGGAAACTATCGAAAATATTAAAGCAACGATGGATAGGGTTCGTTTTTTAAGCTTGAATAACGTCTCCCCACCGGAAAATCTGATCGCCCAACACCATCGTATTGTTGACGGGTTGAGAAATCACGATCCCGACCAAGCAGAACGCGCTATTCATGAGCATCTACAAGAGATGATCTACTCAATTAAGCCCATTTCTACTCAGAATAGTGAATGGTTCGAGTAACGTTGATATAAAAAACCACCTAGTAAGGTGGTCTTTTTATATTCAGTAAGCCTCATCGGGCCAAAAAGAGATCAGGATGTAGCCTTATCTTTTCCTTTTACTCGCTGCGTCAGGCCTTTTAAGAAGTTACGCAAAACCTGTTCACCACATTCACGGTAATTTTTATGGCCTGGTTTACGGAAAAATGCGCTAATTTCTGGCTTAGAGATACGAAAATCAACCAAATTAAAGATATCCAACATATCGGTATCTTTCAGCTCAAAGGCAACTCGCAGTTTTTTCAGGACAATATTGTTGGTGAGCCGAGTTTCTAACGGAGGTGGCGGCAACTCTTCGTTTTTGCCACGACGGAAAAAAATCAAACCATTCAGAAAATGCCCCATCGCTTCATCGCTCATCTCACGATACTCTGGTTCATCATCCTTCTTCAGCCAGCTTGCCATATCAGAGGGAGTAACCTTTAAGCCTGAAAGCTTAATAATTTCAATCACTCGCCCTTCGCTCAACGAGAGCATATAGCGCACACTACGCAATACGGCATTATTCATTATCATATTATTAACCTAGTTATGTGGCACTGCACCGCTCAGCTGTCAGAATGGGTATACACGATGTGCGCGAATAGTAGATATTCACGCCGACTTTCTCAATACCATTTGTTCAATTTATCTTGTCGTTCCACTGATATAATAATTCAACGAAGTCACGAGAAAATTCGTAGAACATTTAAGCTACCGATTAATATTTTATCTTCATAGCATATTATGCTAACTGATAAGAAAAGAGGAGAGATAAAATCCATCCCTTGCACCTCTGCTCTAACATACATATACGTAAATAGTCGTTGCTACGTAACTAAACTCGGCCCACTACTTACGATTAAGAACCGGCCCACAGATAATGGTCTCAGGCTATGCGGATCCGGTAGGAAATTCGGAGGGAAATAGTATATTATCTCTAGAGTATACAGAAACGTTGAAGGCCAGCTGATTAAATCAGGTGTGCCTTCCAGCGCCATCAGTACCATAAGCTTCGGTTCCAATAACCTACTGGTGAATTGCGCAGAGAAAAATAAAGTTGAACGTAATCTGTGTAATAAAGATAATCGGTGTGTAGATATGGAAGTGAAAGCACCTTTACTGTGCATTAGGTGAAAATATTCTGTATTGCGTAAGGATACATTAGTTATTTCACTATATAGTGATATATATAGTGAAATATATCCAAATTAATCAAAGTCGCCTTAAGGCGACTTTGATTATGAAGGGGATAAGGAATTTCTTACAGTATAAAGAATAAATAAGACCTTGGCCTGCTGATGGACTGCTTTTATTGACTCAAAAATACACTTTGATGATAGTAAAAGCAGATTTAATAAACCAGGGTTACTTGTTTTACTACGATACTGTTTTATTTTAAATACAGGATGAAATATGAGTATGGATTACCCTCCAGCTACAGATGTACATACAGACAGTCTGTTGTGGTCTGTGCAATGGCTTGCGACGTATTACGATAAACCGGCGAGTTCTACGGTTTTATATGCTGGCTTGCCAAGAGAAAAGACACTCAGTTCTCAACTTAGTATCAGGATGTTAGAGCAAATCGGAATTGGTGCTGGCTGGGTAAAGCGCGATCTTAATGAACTCTTCTCCTATCTATTTCCTGTTGTTTTAACACGCAAAGATGGCTCTCATTGCATTATTACCGAGCGGCACGGTAAAGGCATCAGCTCTTCTTATAGCGTGATCCTGCCAGAAACTGGCGGTGGCAAAAAGACGATATCAGCGCGGGAGCTTGCAGAGGTATACTCTGGCTATGCGCTGCTTTGTAGCCCTAAGCCTAAATTAGATGAACGGGAATCTGAAGGATTACCTGAAGTCAATAAAGAGGGGCATTGGCTCTTCTCAACGCTATGGCGCTATCGACACTACTTCTACAGTGCAGCACTTGCGGCACTGCTGGCTAACGTTCTAACACTAGCCTCAACCTTCTTTACCATGAACGTCTATGACAGGGTTGTCCCAACACAAGCTTATGTCACGTTATGGTCTTTAGCCATTGGCGTTATTATTGCCATGGTTTTCGAGTTTACATCCAGAGTCGTGAGGGCTCACCTCATTGATATTGCCGGTAAGAAGGCTGACCTTCTCATCGGAACCATGCTTTATAGGCAGGTTTTATCGATAAGAATGGAGACTAAACCGCAATCTGCAGGGTCATTTGCTAACCAGTTGCGTGAATTTGAGTCAGTACGTGATTTCATCACCTCGGCAACCTTGGCTACACTCTCTGATCTCCCATTCTGTATTCTGTTTCTGGGCGTTCTTTATTTGGTTGGTGGGCCGTTAGCTTTCGTTCCATTAATGGCAATCCCTGTCATTATTGTTGTTAGTATTTTCATCCAGTGGCCACTGGCGAATAACATGAAACAAAACCTGAGAGAAATCTCTCTGAAACAGGGGTTGTTGATTGAGACCATTGAAGGTTTAGAATCGCTGAAAGCCGTTCGTGGTGAAGGGGTAATGCAAAAGCGTTGGGAAGACTTCAGTGCTCTGGCAGCAGCCTCTTCCATGAAATCAAAATCACTCTCCAGTTTAACCTCTACATTCGTTACTTTTGTACAGCAGGTAACGACCGTTATTATTGTGGTTTGGGGGGTATACCTGATTCATGCAGGCACGTTATCGATGGGTGCAATGATCGGTACTGTTATTCTTTCAGGTAGAACGCTTTCACCTCTGGCATCCGTTGTTGGCTTAGCCATTCGTTACCAGCAAGCAAAAGCAGCGCTTAGCTCTTTGAATATGCTGATGTCGATGCCAACCGAGCGTGATAAAAAAATCCACTATCTTGGTGCACCAAGCTTTGATGGGAACCTTCGCTTAAAGAATGTCTCCTTCTCTTACCCTTCACCACAAATGATGCCAACTCCGCCTGTATTACAGGGGATCAATATTTCTATTAAGCGTGGGGAGCGCGTAGCAATATTGGGTAATATCGGCAGTGGCAAATCAACATTACTAAAAGTTATGGGCCGTATGTTCCTACCTACTCAAGGTCAGGTCATGGTCGATAATCTAGATGCCACTCAGATAGACCCTGCAGATTGGCGTTCCGCCGTTGGTTTCGTCGGCCAAGATAGCCGCCTATTTTATGGCACGCTGCGTGAAAACGTGATGATAGGTAACCCATCAGCAAGTACAGAAGAACTTCTTGAAGTAGCAAAAATGACGGGGCTTGATCTCATGGCCTCCCGCCACTCATTAGGTTTTGAAATGCCAATTGGCGAAATGGGGCACGGTATCTCTGGTGGGCAAAAACAGCTTGTTACCCTCGCCCGCAGCTTGCTTCTTAAACCGAAGATATTACTTCTAGATGAGCCAACTAGCTCAATGGATGCGATGACCGAGATGCAATTTATCAACCGTCTGAAAACATCTATTCAAGACCAGACTGTAGTGATTGTTACACACCGTTTCTCATTACTGGATCTGGTTGACCGCCTTATCGTAATGGAAGACGGTAAGATAGTTGCCGATGGCCCTAAAGAAGAGGTTATTGCAGCACTTAAAGCAAATGGCAAAGCCCAATAAGCAGACTTTTCATAGTCATTTCACACTACTGCTACTGGCGGTAGTGAATATAAAGCTAGAGTTCTAGGTAGCTATTTATAATGGATCAGGATGAACATATGAGCTCTCCGAATGATAAAGGGGCTGGACAAGAAGGAAAATATGTAGTGACAACAGTAAATAATACTGGTGTTACCGCTCCTTCAACTAACCCTGCCAACAAACAGGCAAATAAAAAGACTAATGGGCCATCGGGTAATCTAAAACCGAGCGATATGCCATTTATGCGAGACTTGCAGGATGCACTTGTCGAGCAGAAAACTCCCTACAGTATGGTTATGCTGTACTTAATAGGTGCCATTTTAATCACCGCTATTATTTGGGCAAAACTGGCTAGAGTTGAAGAAGTCACGGTAGGACAAGGCACTGTTATCCCTGCGAGCAGAGAGCAAGTTATACAGAGCCTTGAAGGCGGGATACTAGAAGAGCTGAATGTGCGCGAAGGTGATATCGTCGAAAAAGGACAGATATTGCTAAAAATTGACCCGACCCGTGTTGGTGCAGCCTATCGTGAAGGCATGTCAAAAGTTATCGGCTTAAAAGGGACGATAGCAAGATTACGTGCCGAATCCTATGGCACGCCGTTGGTGTTTCCACCGGATGTAATGGCTGTTCCCTCTATTGTTCAGGATGAAACCCAAGCTTATAACGCACGTAGCCAAACACTATCTGAAAGTGTTACTGCACTAGAGACGAGCCTGAACCTAGCGATGGGAGAGATTAATCTCTCTGAGCCACTCATGAAAAAAGGGCTAATTTCAGAAGTTGAACTTCTGAGAATGCGTCGTCAGGCTAACGAATTCCGTCTACAAATAACGGAAAGAAAAAACAAGTTCCGCGCAGACGCCAACTCCGAATTAACCAAGTATGAGACTGAATTAGCCCAGTCGGTAGAAAACGTAGCTGCTCGCGAAGATATCATGAACAGAACAACCGTTGTTGCGCCTGTTCGCGGTACTATCAACAACATAAAAGTCACCACAGTAGGCGGTGTTATTCAGCAAGGGGGGGAAATTATGACTATCATTCCTCTTGAAGACCAACTTGTTGTTGAAGCGAAAATCAAGCCTTCAGACGTTGCGTTTTTACACCCAGGCCTTCCTGCAACCGTGAAAATCTCTGCATATGATTTCGCAATTTATGGTGGGTTAAGCGGCGTATTGGAGCATATCAGCCCCGATACATTAAAAGATGAAGAGAAAGCTCGTCAGGGTAAAGGTGATTCAACCTATTATCGTGTTTTTGTTCGAACAGATAAGGCTTCATTAAACGTCAAAGATAAAGTATTCCCTATTATTCCAGGGATGATTGCGACCGTGGAAATTAGAACGGGCGAAAAAACAATCCTAGACTACATTTTGAAACCGATCATGAAGTCTCGAGAAGCCTTTAGGGAACGATAAGGTCTATTTGATTTATGAAAATAACAACGTTTGCAATGATGTCTTTATCGTTGTCGATCTCGATAGCACTCTCCGCTTCCGCTGAGGATGATATTGGTGATCTCTCTTTCTACTCTTCGGTTTCCCAGTCAGAAGGTGCCTCAACGGCATCTTCTGTAAAGGCTTCTGCATCCAATAATGCAAATGTAAAAAATGTAGCGAATACAAACAATACGGACGTCGCAAAAACGGCAGCAGTGAAAGCCACATCAGGACAAAAGTCTGAGGCAGGCAATGATATTGATATAGCCAGCTTACTTACCATCGGCATTACCGACTCTGACTTTCTTATTGGTATGACAGATTCTGAGCTTAACGAGCGGTTAAAGAATGGAACAACTCAAACAAGCAATACTGACTCTCGTTTAACAGCACAGTTTAATTCAGCAGCCGGAGGAAAGGCTCTGTCATCTTCCTCTGTAGGGCCATTACTGGCTTCATCGCCAAAATCGAGCATTGCTTCAGTATCTACAAAGAGTGAAGCTGAAAAAACTGTCCTTAAAGAAACTCCGGCTAAAAATACAACAGCTACAGACATAGTTGTGAAAGAAACAGCAACGAAAGTAGGTTTAGCTACCGTAGAAAGTACGCCTATAGAAAACGTAGAGCCTAGTAGTACGGCGGCAATAATCACTACATCGGTGGCAGAAAAAGAGATAGCGAAAACACCTGCTGACACTCAAGGTGTAGAAAAAAACGTTGTTAACAGCATTGCACCGAAAGCGATAGCGGCTGCAACTACCCCAGCGAGCGCGTTGGAGTATCAGTATATAGGCGGTACTTCGACTATACCGTCTAAGAAAGCTCGCACGAGCGGAGCTAATACAAAAAGTTCTACTGATACGGCTGACATCGACGCTGCACTAGCGAGTGGAGCGACGTTATCAAAAAGCTTTGTTAAGAACTTAATAAATCAGGCATTATCCTATAGCCCTGAAATAAAAAGTGCCCAGGCAAGCTCTACCGCTGCCGACTATGATATTGACCAAATTAAAGGGCAGCGTTGGCCACAGGTAACGGTAGGTGCGAACACACCATTATCAAATTTTGGCGGTGGCAAAAAAATAAGTAATGGCTCGAGTACCAGTGACGCCAGTGCCTCCGTTTCTATTTCCACCACACTGTATGATTTTGGTAAAACGGGCAGTGGGATCAAAAGCGCGGAAGAAACCTCTAAGGCCTCTGTTCAAACCATTAAGCTATCTAGAAATAAAATTGCTTTCGATACATTAAATACCCTTCTCGATCTTCAGCGCTATATGCTAGAGATTAATGTTGCTAAAGATTATGAAGCTCGAATGAGTGAACTTGTCGACATGATGTCGCAAATTACAGAGAGCGATGAAGGGCGAGGAAGTGAATTAGTACAAGCGAGAGCAAAGCGTCTACAGGCTAAAACTAACCTTGATCAACTAGAAAGTAAGCTACGTGATACACAAATAAAGATGGGCCGCTTAGTAGGTCATGACGTCGTTGTTCCGACCAAAATGGATTGGAAAGACTTTATGATCTCCGCCTCTGTTGCACAATCATCATTAAGTAATCATCCTCAGTTGATTCAAGCCCGAGCAAAAAGCAAAGCAGAACAACATCAGGCGGATGCGATTAAAGCGTCTAAATACCCTACGGTAAACTGGGTAGTATCGAAAAGCTCAGCAAAAGATGAAGATGGTGACCAACAAGCTTGGTATACAGGGGTTAACCTTGAGTGGAAAGCCTTTACTGGTGGTTCTGCATCTGCATCAGAAAACGCGGCTTATTTGCGCTCACGTGCAATCCAAATGGAATATGAAACCACAATTCTTGAGCTTAAATATAGAATTAACAGCATCATCCAAGTTCGTGACTCCGCGTTAGAAAGAGCAAAAGAATACGATGCACTATCGGCTGAAACGGATCGTGTTAGAAAAATGTTCTATGAACAGTGGTACTATTTAGGCAAACGTTCATTGCTAGATGTGCTAACCGCAGAGAACGACCATTTTAATAACCAAATTTCAGCGATCAATAACGAATATGATGGCTATACTGCTAACGCAAATGTTTTAGCAGAATCCTCCCTTTTACTGGGTTGGTTAGGTATGCCTATATATTAATGAGTACTTAACAACTTGTATTACCTATAATAATACATATACACCTTTCTGATATGAAAGGTGTATATATAAGTCTATATGATACTGTGACTTTTTTTATCTATATTATCCAGGTAGCCATCTTTGATAATAAAACGTTTTTTTATGCAAAATAAAATGGTCTTTATTTCTGCTGAAAACACGAAGATAAAAGTATTGAACAAGGAGAGTAACAATAATGAAAAAGATCATCGTACTAGATGAAGATATGTTTATTACAAATGCACTTAGTGACTTACTGCCAACGTTGACAGAACCAGCAGAAGTTACGCATTCATTTGTTGATATTGAAAGCTTAGAACGTTTTTTATTTTACGGAGAAAGTGACGCTGATTTTGATATTTTACTCGTTGAGCCAAAATCCTCTCACTATAGCTTATCTAAATGCTTTAAATTAATTAAAGAGTTCCAAAAAAATTCTTTATCAGAAAAGAAAATTATTATTTTCACACAACTTCAGTCTGAGCCTTTGTCACTATTTTTACAAAATATGAAAATAGGTGGCATCATTAGCAAGTCACTAAGTATCAAGAGACTGTCAGGTGAATTTCAGTTGGCTATGTTAGATGAAAGCATCATAACTAGAAGTAATAACTCCCTTTTCACCGCCTCAGAACATGATGTGCTGATTGCCCTTATGTCAGGCGAGTTACCAAAGCAGATTGCAGATTACCGCAGATGCAGCGAGAAAACGATCAGTGCTCATAAAAGAATGGCGTTGCAAAAGCTTGGGATGACATCTATCCCTAACCTTCTTAGAGCTATTGAGATAGGCAAGTTAGGAAAAACCAACTAATACCTTCAGATTTCAAATACTCAAGATGATTTATTTCGATGACCAACCTCTCCTTTAGCAGGTGATAGTTAAGGAGAGGTAATAATTACGCCTTTAATCTTCAGTATATATTAAAATAACTTTAAGACTTATAACCGACATGTAGGTTTAATAATGATCTCGTGCGCTTTATTAACATTAAACTCCCAAATATCAACATTATTTTGAAAAGCTTAGCTAATAAACATTAACACCTTCATATTAGTTTCTTATACGGAGAAAACATCTTCGATATGAGGGGTCCACTGCACTAAACATAAAATTTATCTGAAGTGCCGAGAATTAATTCTCTTTACCCTGTACACTAATCTTATCATCAAGCAAAAAGCGGATAGCATTATGAAAAGATTAACATTACAAGAAATGAATGAAAGTCAGCAGCGCCGGGTAAAAACACAGCTTGATCAAGAAAGAAAACGCTTAGGTAGAGAATTAACTAATGCAGAGAATAATCGCATTAAAGACAACGCTATTGATGAAATCATGAAAGAGCTAGAAAAAGCCGCTAGTGCCGTTCGTGCTGAGAAAAAGAAAAACAAACTACAGCCAAGCCAAGAAACATTTAGCTGGTCTGCCAATACCCACATTCGTGGGCGTCGTTAACCTATTCTAATCTAGGGCGTGAATAACAAATCTCGATTATTCATTCCATCCCTTATTGTAAAGGTCTTGCTTACATTAAATAACGTCATGTGTGTGGTCTAGGATAAGAAACGAAACCAAGTACGAATCCCATCTAGTAGTACAGCGTATTTTTTATAGTAATTTGGGTCGACAAAATAACATTAAAATCATGTCATTTGTCGACCCATGCACGGATTAAGGTG
>DF158882.1:53878-56107 GCA_000307305.1 Enterobacteriaceae bacterium B14 | reverse complement strand
CCTTAAAGCCAAGACGGTCACCCGTACTATCACCATTCACCTTTTGAGACTGGTTATGGTCGATAGACAATATAGAGTCGACATTACCCGCTTTGCCATCTAGGCCAACAACATGGGTGTTAGACGCCATATTTCCGGCTTTATCGGTGGCAACAGCTTTGAGGTTATATTTGCCATCCTTGAGACTGTAGATGTCATGGCTCCAGTAGCCAGAAGCATCAACAGTAATCCCTTCAGCAAAGACAGTATCGCCAGCATCGAGGATGCCATTACCGTTCTTATCATCAAATAGAGTGATGGTCAGATCTTCAGGCTTATCAGAACCGGAGAGAGCGACGGTGCCATCCACAGTAGGCGTGATAACAGAAGTGATGTTATCCGTGCTGGAAGACCCGTTATCACTCTCGGTGGTCAAGTTAAGCGTAATGACATTGGTTGGGCCAGTGTTATCGATGGTAACAATACGGTCACTAATAGGCCCTGTGTTCCCCGCAAGGTTAACGACACGGGTGGAGTAATGATACTCCGCGTTAGGATCGAGAGTTCGGGCATCAATATAGACCCAATCAGTGCTGCCAGCGTTAACGGTGACAGTAATCCAAGTATTGCCGCCATCGAGAGAGATTTGAGCCTCTTCAGAAGCGTCAAGCGCCTTGGATAAAGTACCGCCTAAGGTGAGAGACCTATCCTGAGTAATAAAGTCACTGTCAGAAATACCAGTATCATCCGTTATCTTAGTAACCAGCATAACGGTATCAGGTACACCAAGAGTGAGGTTGATATTATATTCAGTAGAATCAGCACCTTTGTTGCCAGCAGTATCGACGACATGAGCGGTATAGGTATGCTTACCTTCAGTCATCCCCGTATTGTCAAGGAAACTCCAAGTAAGGTTATCACCGACGACCATAGTAGCCGTGCCGATACGAACGCCATCACGCCAAACTTCAACAACCTCATTAGCACCCAGTGCAGCGGAAATCTTCCCTTTAATGAGAGGAGACTCATCATCGGTATAGCCGTTGTTTCCAATATCGCCAATACGGTTACCGCTATCATCGATAGCTTCGGTGATTTCGACGGTTTGCGTAGGAACAACAGTATCAACGGTGATATTCCAAGCGTTAGAAACTGGGCCTAAGTTACCGGCCTCATCGGCATTGTAAGCGGTTAATGCGTGAGCCCCGTCAGCCAGCTGGCTGGTTGCATCGAGACGCCAGTTCCCGAGAGCATCTGCAGTCGCAATCCCAACCAGAGTAGTGCCGTCGTAGACGAAGACACGACCATTTGCTTCCGCGCCGGTACCAAAAATGGCAGGCGTATTGTCATTAGTAGTGCCTTTATCACTAATAGGCCCAGTCACTGGTTCCGCATTATCCTCAGCACCAGAAATCGTCGGAGTAGTAGTAGGGTCGACAGTATCCAGATTGATGACATAGAGGTTAGATGAAGCACTGGCGTTGCCGGCTTTATCGACGACTTTGACTTCATAGGTGTACTTATCATCACCCGTGGCGATGTTATCGACAAACTCCCAAGAAATGGTGCCAGTACCGATGGTGAGTTTAGCATCACCGACATAAGCACCATTACGGTAGACCTTGATGGTTTCGCCGTCGCCAAGAGCAGCACTGAGCTTCCCTTGTAGAGTAGGCGTCGTATCATCGGTATAGCCGTTATTGAGCACATTACCGGTTTGCGCACCGACATCATCAATAATGACGGTGATTTCAGGCGTAATAGCAGGAGGTGTGGTATCAACCGTCAAGCTAAAGTCTGGTGAACTTGGGCTAACGTTACCCGCTGCATCCGTTGCCGTGACATGGAAGGTGTGAGTCTTCTCAGACAAGGCTTTATCTGCTGGGATTGTGAATTCCCAAGCGCCAAACTCATCCGCCTTCACTTCACCTAACAGTTGGTTATTCGCATCGTAAATCTTCACGGTGCTAAGCTTTTCCGCTTTACCGACCAACGTAGGGGTGGTGTCATCGGTGACGCCTTTATCCATGACATCAGTAGTGATATCGCCGAAGTCATCTTTCGCATAAGAGATAGATGGCGCAACAGGCACTATCGTATCAATAGTGAAACCGAACGTCAGCGTCTCTGTAGCCGGGTTACCCGCAGCATCCACTGCCGTAACCGTGACAGAATGAACACCTTCAGCCATCACAATCGTCGTGATACTCCAGTTACCATTGGCATCCGCGACAACAGAGCCAAGAACCT
>DF158882.1:50489-52035 GCA_000307305.1 Enterobacteriaceae bacterium B14 | reverse complement strand
TCTTTCTCTACACGACCCACGATTTCTGGATTGTTATCCCAAATCGTATCCAGCGTAATCGGCATTTTGCTGGTATCAATCGTGATGTTATTGAGACTTGGCATACCTGCCGTTGTCGTGTTACCCGCCTTATCCGTGATGCTGGTCGTAAAGTTATAAACATCATCTGGCAACGTCTCCGTCGGCGTCACTTTCCACGTACCGTCAGCCTGAACCGTCGTCTTCGCTATCTCTTTGCCATTCGCATAGATAACCACGGTTGCGCCCTCTTCGAGCTTGTCCGCAGTGCCGCTAAACGTCAGTAAGTTGTCATCCGTCGATGCACCATTACTGAGGTTACCCGTTGAGGTACCTACGTCATCATAGACCGTCAAGTTTTGCAGAGCCGCAGGACCCGCCGTATCGACAGTAAACGTCCAGTCGCTACCTGATGGATCACTGACCTGGCCCACAGGATCTTGTGCTTTCACTGTCAGGCTATGAGCACCGTCACTCAGCACTCTATCCGGTGTGATCGTCCAAGTACCCGTACCATCTGTACCGCCGTTGGCCAAGACCGTCGCACTACCGATTGGGGTAGTGTAATCACCCTTATCGTACAGGAAGATAATGTCGCCAACTTTGCCCGAACCGGTTACGACTGGCTTATTATCATTGATAATATCGCCCTTCGAAATCGGCCCTGTATGCGCATCAACATTGTCTATTACGTTAACAATTGATGGTGCCGTTGGCTTATCGACAATGACGCTGAACTGATAATTTGTGCTCGGATCTGAAACGTTACCCGCTTTATCTACCGCGTGCGCCGTCAGGGTATTTGAGCCGCCAGGTAGCAGCATATTCGGCTTCAGGCTCCAGCTGCCATCGGCTTGAACCGTGGTTTCACCCAGATAGTGCTTGTTGCCATTCGCATCCGTGCTGTAAACACGAATAACATCACCTACCACACCACCGTTACCCGAAATGGTCGGTTGAGTATCGTCGGTGGTATCACCCTGACTAACATTACCGGTCTTCGCACCGACTTGGTCATCCACACCCGTAATAACCGGTGGTGCTGACTTCGTCGTGTCTACCGTGAAGCTAAAGTCTGGTGAACTTGGGCTAACGTTACCTGCCGCATCCGTTGCCGTGACATGGAAGGTGTGTTTCGCATCCACCAAGGCTTTATCTGCTGGGATTTGGAATTCCCAAGCGCCAAACTCATCCGCCTTCACTTCACCCAACAGTTGGTTATTCGCATCGTAAATCTTCACGGTGCTAAGCTTTTCCGCTTTACCGACCAACGTAGGGGTGCTGTCATCGGTGACGTCACCATTGGTGATATCAGTAGTGATATCGCCGAAGTCATCTTTCGCATAAGAGATAGATGGCGCAACAGGCACTGTCGTATCAATAGTGAAAC
This sequence comes from Enterobacteriaceae bacterium B14, assembly GCA_000307305.1. Taxonomy (GTDB): domain Bacteria; phylum Pseudomonadota; class Gammaproteobacteria; order Enterobacterales; family Enterobacteriaceae; genus B14. Next base: position 50,627 of record DF158882.1, on the reverse strand, counting down.
CGAACGTCAGCGTCTCTGTAGCCGGGTTACCCGCGGCATCCACTGCCGTAACCGTGACAGAATGAACACCTTCACCCATCACAATCGTCGTGATACTCCAGTTACCATTGGCATCCGCGACAACAGAGCCAAGAACCA
>DF158882.1:45034-48740 GCA_000307305.1 Enterobacteriaceae bacterium B14 | reverse complement strand
ACCTTTCTCTACATGACCCACGATTTCTGGATTGTTATCCCAAATCGTATCCAGCGTAATCGGCATTTTGCTGGTATCAATCGTGATGTTATTGAGACTTGGCATACCTGCCGTTGTCGTGTTACCCGCCTTATCCGTGATGCTGGTCGTAAAGTCATAACGACCGTCTAACAAGACGTCTGTCGGCGTCACTTCCCACGTACCATTCGGTTGAACCGTCGTCGACGCAATGGCTTGACCATTGGCATAGACAGTGACCGTCGCACCTACCTCACCACCGGTGCCCTTGAACGTCAGCAGGTTATCGTCTGTAGACGCGCCTTCAGCAAGGTTAGCCTTCACATCACCCACATCATCATAAACCGTCAGGTTTTGTAGTGCGTTTGGCCCTTGCGTATCAACGCTAAAGTCATACCCACCCGTTGGTGTGCTTGTCTGCCCCACTGGATTTTGTGCGGTGGCTGTCAGGCTATGGCTACCCTCAGTCAACGGCGTATCCAGTATAATTTCCCAACGACCAGTCCCATCCCCACTGCCACTTTCAAGCACGGTCGCACTGCCGATTGGCTTGGTGTAATCACCTTTGTCGTACAGGAAGATAAGGTCACCCACTGTACCCGTACCCGTAATCACTGGCTGGTTATCGTTGATAACATCGCCTTTCTGGATTGGGCCCGTATGTGCCTCAACGTTGTCTATCACGTTAGAGATAGTCGGTTCGGTTGGCTTACCCACATCCACGTTGAACTGATAGTTCGCACTCGGATCTGACGCATTACCCACTGGGTCGACAAGAACCGCGGTTAAGGTGTTGGAGCCCGCTGGCAGCAATATGCTCGGGACTAAACTCCAGACGCCGCCGGCCTGAACCGTGGCTTCACCCAGAGCGTGTTTCGTACCGTTTGCATCTGTGCTGTAAACACGCACAACATCACCCACTTCACCGCCCGTACCTGAAATGGTAGGACGCGTATCATCGGTGGTGTCACCCTGGCTAACATTACCGGTCTTCGCACCGACTTGGTCATCCACCCCGGTAATCAACAGATTGCTGTTATCCGGTGCGGTGTAGTCCATGGTCAGGGTGAAATCTTGTGAAGACGGGCTTACGTTGCCCGCTTTATCCATCGCCGTGACGTGGAATTTGTGCTCACCTTCTACCAACTCGGTGCTTGGCGTATACGACCAAGACCCGTGCTCGTTGGTGATAGCGGTGCCGAGCAGCGTGGTACCGTCATAGATACTGACGGTGCTATTCGCTTCAGCGCGGCCTGTCAACGTTGGGGTTGCATCATCGGTCACGCTCTTATCCTGCAGCGTACCCACTTTATCACCCGCATCATCGTAGGCTGAATCGATCGTCGGGGTGGCCGGTGCATCGTAATCAATCGTGAAGTTAAAGCCTGGGGTTGGCTTGGTCACATTGCCTGTGGCATCTTTCGCGACGGCCGTAATGGTGTGTGCACCACTACCCAGTTCGATAGAAGGCTGATAGCTCCACTTGCCGTCTGCGCCCACTTTCGCGTTGCCCAACTCGTTAGCACCATCGTAAACCGTCACAATGCTGCCTGCTTTAGCCGTCCCTTCGATAACAGGACGTCTGTCGTTCGTCACACCCTCTGGGGTGATTTCGCCAACAATTTCCGCTTTGTTATCAATAATGGCTGTGATTGAGACCTCAACACCGGTCTTATCCACCACAATGCTCAGGCTTGGGCCATTTGGTGTGGTGTTACCTGCCGCATCCGTCACGCTCGTGGTGAAAGTGTGATTGCCGTCATCCAGTGGTGTGCTTGGGGTAAATGTCCAGTTGCCATCCTTATCAACAATAGCATCACCTAACTGCTCGCCATTGTCATAGATAGTGACCTTGCTACCCGGCTCTGCGTTTGAACCACCGAAAGTTGGACGACCATCGTCTGTCGTATCATTGTCTTTCAGGAAACCTTTTTGATCACCTTCGTCATCGTAGACCGTCATATTGTCTAACGCTGCCGGAGCAGTGGTATCGACGATGAAGTTCCAGCCTGGGCTTGGCTTGCTTGGGTTACCAATCACTGGGTCTGTTGCCGTCACCGTGATGTTATGTGAACCGTCAGACAGCGCTGAGCTATGCTCGTAGCTCCAGCTACCGTTAGCATCGACGATGGTTTCACCTAAATAAGTGCCATTGTCATAAACCTTGATCACTTCACCCGTTTTACCGCTACCGTTGATGGTTGGCGTGTTGTCATTGGTGGTATCCCCTTTCTGGATAGCCCCAACGTACTCTGGGTGATTATCGATGACAGAGCCTATCTGCGGTGCATTTGGCAGGCTCAAGTCTAGAGTGATGTCATAGTTAGCACTTGGATTGGTTTTATTTCCCGCCGCGTCTTTTTCCACTGCGGTCAATTCGTTCTTACCACTCAACAACGGCAGGTCTGGCTGCATAGACCAGGTACCGTCTGCCTTCACTGTGGTGCTGCCAATGATGTGATTACCTGACGCATCCTTAGAGTAAAGGATGATGGTATCGCCAGCCTTATCACCGCGACCGCTGATAATAGGACGAGCGTCGTCGGTGGCGCCATTGTGAGCAATATCCCCAGTCTGACCGACAAGATCTTGCACGTTTAGGATCACCAACTTGCTGAGGTCTGGCGGTGTGGTGTCAACATTGAAGTCGAATGGATCAGACGGTTCACTTTCGTTACCTGCCACATCCGTTTCGGTTACTGTGATGCTGTGATCGCCTTCAGACAATGCAGGGTCTGGCGTGTATGTCCAGTTGCCTTTCTCATCTACCACGACAGAACCGATATCGTTGCCGCCATCTTTAATGGTGATGAGGCTGCCTGCTTCGCCCTTACCGGAGAAGGTTGGCGTGGTGTCATCCGTTGAGTCACCGTTCTTGATAGGCCCGGTGTCATCACCGAAGTTATCAATCACATCATTGATAGTCGGTTTGCCCGGAGGGGTAGTATCGACTTCAAAATTAAACGGGTCTGATGGGTCACTTTCATGGCCCGCCGTGTCCGTTTCCGTCACCGTGATGCTGTGCTGACCGTCCTCTAATGGGACATCCGGCATTACTGACCACGTGCCATCATCCTTGACAGTCGTTGAACCGATAACCGTATCGCCATCTTTAATGGTGATGATGCTACCGACCTCACCTTTACCCTCAAAGGTTGGTGTGGTGTCATCGGTGATATCGCCGGAGGTGATTGGGCCCGTGTAGATACCGTAATCATCGGTAACCGTGATATCACCTAGTTCTGGTTTGTTCGGCTTAGACAAGTCGACTTCAAACTCAAATGGATTAGAGTCATTGCCAACGTTACCCGCCTTATCGACTTCGGTCACGGTGATGCTGTGCTTGCCTTCCTCTAATGGCGTATCTGGCGTGAATGTCCAGTTACCGTTTTCATCGACTTTGACGCGACCCATCTCAGTGTCACCATCTTTAATGATGATGGTGCTGCCTGATTCACCTTTACCTTCAAAGGTCGGTGTGGTGTCATCAGTCTTATTATTCTCCGCAGTGATTTCACCCTGCTTATCACCAACGTTGTCGGTGACTTTACCAATGTCTTGTGTCACTGGTGGAGTGGTATCCACTTCGAACTCGATTGGTGCGGATGGGTCACTTTCGTTACCCGCTTTATCGGTTTCAGTCACCGTCAGGCTGTGATTACCTTCGCCCAGCGGGTTTTCTGGTGTG
>DF158882.1:41728-44005 GCA_000307305.1 Enterobacteriaceae bacterium B14 | reverse complement strand
CGGGGTTTCTGGCTTAAATGTCCAGTTGCCGTCTTGATCGATAACGGCTGTGCCCAGTTCCTTATCACCATCTTTTACGGTAATAACGTTACCCGGCTCACCCTTACCAGACAGTTCTGGGCGAGTTTCATCTGTCACACCCTTGTCGGTGATTGGACCGATGAGCGTACCCGCATTATCCTTCGCACTATCAATCGCTGGCTGACTTGGTTTGATGGTGTCAACCGTAAAATCGTGTGAATCTGATAGCTCGCTCTCATTGCCTGCTTTATCTGTTTCAGTAAAAGTGAGTTTATGCTCGCCTTCGCCTAACGGGATCTCTGGTTTGAATGACCAGTTGCCATTCTCATCAACCACCACAGAACCGATATCGTTGCCACCATCTTTAATCGTGATGGTGCTACCTGGCTCACCTTTTCCTGACAGAACAGGTTGGTTTTCATCGGTAAAATCACCGCCTGCGATAGGCCCCGTCTGACGACCGAAGTTATCCTCTACACCACCCCAATCTGGTTTAGTTGGCGGCGTGGTATCAACAGTGAAATCGATCGACTCTGATGGTGGGCTAACGTTGCCCGCTTTGTCAGTTTCAGTCACGGTCAGGCTATGATCGCCTTCAACCAATGGTTTTTCTGGCTTAAATGTCCAGTTGCCGTTTTCATCAACAACCGTTGTACCAATGACATTGTCACCGTCTTTAACGGTAACGATATTCCCCGGCTCACCCTTACCTGCAATCTCTGGACGGGTTTCATCTGTTACATCACCGCCTTTGATTGGGCCCGTTTTGGTGCCTGTAACATCCGTTGTCCCACCGATACCTGGTTTTGTTGGTGCTATGGTATCTACAACAAAATCCAGTGGGTCTGATGGGTCACTCTCATTGCCTGCAATATCTTTTTCTACGATGGTCAGGCTGTGATCGCCTTCACCCAGTGGTTCTTCTGGTTTGAATGTCCAGTTGCCGTTTTCATCAACAACCGTTGTACCAATGACGTTGTCACCGTCTTTAACGATGATGGTACTGCCCGGCTCACCTTCGCCTTTCAGCTCTGGACGGGTTTCATCTGTGACACCACCACCCGTAATATCACCCGTCTTGTCACCCGTCACATCCGTTGCACCACCGATATCGGGTTTAGTGGGTTTAGTCGTATCAACAACGAAATCAATCGGGTCAGAAGGTTTGCCTTCATTACCCGCTTCGTCTTTTTCGGTGACAGTTAGGCTATGATCGCCTTCAGCTAGTGGGGTTTCTGGTTTGAATGTCCAGTTGCCGTTTTCATCAACAACCGTTGTACCAATAACATTGTCACCATCTTTAACGATGATGGTGCTGCCTGGCTCACCTTGACCTTTCAGCTCAGGACGGGTCTCATCTGTTGAGCCGCCAGGCTTTATCGGGCCTGTAACATCGCCAGTGCTGTCGTTCGTACTGCCAATTTCTTGTTTACCCGGTGCAACCGTATCCACCACGATCTCAAAAGGATCTGATGCCAAGCTGCTTTGGTTCGTCTGTGGGTTTGTCTGAGTAATGGTGATCGAGTGGCTACCATCGGTTAATGCTTGAGGTGGTGTGAAACTCCACTTACCATCTTCACTTACTGTCACGCTACCAATAGCCACACCATCGCTGTAAACGGTGATGGTATTACCGGCTACGCCATTACCGCTAAAGGTTGGCGTATTATCATCCGTAGACTGGCCGCTCGTCAGTGAGCCAGTCACCGTACCAACATTGTCGACAACATCACCCAGAACCGGTTTCTCTGGGATCGGAGCTGGCTTTTTACCGCCGTCTTTATTGTGTTCATGGATTGCGTATCCAATGCCGCCTGCAGCAACTGCAGCGCCAAGGAACCACGGCCATAAAGCCCATAAATTGCTATCGTCTGTGGTTTCCTGGAAGAGATACTCACCGGCACCCAGTGGTGCACCACCTAAGGCTAACGGAGCAATGGCACCATCTGCCAACATATAGCCTTCAGCGCTACCGTCAGTAACCACATAGGCATACAGCTGACCATCTTCTGCCATACCAAGCAGTGGGGTTTCTGTACCGGAGACATAGTAATCTTCGATGACGATGGCTGGTTGCTCATCGCCTTCTAACATAACCTGCAGGTTATCGCCTTCGCGCTTTAACGTGACGTTCTCAGGAGCGAAGTTGTCCTGCTGATTTTTGAGAACGTATTTACTTCCAGGTTGAACTTTAATTTTGATCGCTTTCTCGGCAGAGACAGCGACAACTTGGGAAGCTTGTTCACCTGAGTTAAC
>DF158882.1:2313-41528 GCA_000307305.1 Enterobacteriaceae bacterium B14 | reverse complement strand
GAGCAGGCTGGCTTGGTTCGTCATATAAAAATAACTCCTTTATTCTTACACAATCCATTTAAGCGGCATGTCTATACCACATAGTTACTAATAGCCATTGGTTAAAGCCAATGACTATTACATTGAATTAGTTATGAAAAAAAAATAAAAACAATTTTAAAAACTGACTTTATTTAAATAAAGTCAGAAATGGAAATAAGACCATTCTTACATCAAATAGGGTTTACAACATAAAAGAGGGATTTAAAGAAAGCCTCAGCCCACCTAGAAATAAAGCATAATTTAACTTGGAATAATATTAGAAAATACAATAATTGTAAACATTGCATTGAAATAAAGGAATAGAAAAAATGAATCGCAACTACATGTTAAGTATGCATTTTATGGATTAATGTAATGCATTCCTTGAATGAAATTAAAAAAGCTCACAAATAACTATAATAAAAAAGACTATTAGAGGGGTAATTTTATAGCCGTGTTTTATATTATTGCAGAAAAATAAAGGTAACACCGTGAAACATTAAATAAAATTAATGGTTTATTATTCTTAAATAACACCAGACACTTAAAATTTGGCATATAAACAAAAAATAAACCAATAGTTAGAGTAATCTTATTAATTTAAATTAATTGTTTAATAGCATAAAAAATTAGGATTAATCTCATTAAATAATTAAGAGAAAAGCAAATAGGGATATTTCACATATCCCTATCATTTATTACCACCAGTGATGGAAATGATGCACTGGCCCGATGCCTTTACCTACATTCAATGAATCAGCAGCCTGAATCGCTAGCTGTAAATACTCTTTGGCTGCCCGAACCGTTGTCGCCCAATCAGGGTATCTGGGGCGCAGCGCAGCTAATGCAGCAGAGAGAGTGCAACCGGTGCCGTGAGTGTTCTTTGTAGCAATACGTACCGAGCTGAAACGCTGCTCCCCTTCCTTACTCAATAGCCAATCTGGGCTTTCACTCTCCGAAAGATGACCACCTTTCATCAGCACAGCTGAACACCCTAAAGCAAGGAGTTCTCGCCCTTGCTCACGCATCTCTTGTTCGTTGCTTGCCGGAGTGCAGCCAAGCAATGCTGCAGCCTCTGGTAAGTTAGGGGTGATCAAAGAGACGTGTGGCAATAGCAGGGTCCGTAGTGCATCGACTGCCTCTGGTGCCAAGAGCGGATCACCACTCTTAGCAATCATCACCGTATCCAAAACAGCATAGGGTACGCTGTAGTGTTGTAATGCCTTAGCAACGACAGTGACAATTTCTGAATTGGCTAGCATGCCAATCTTCAAGCTGTCGATATGTACATCATCCAGTACAGAGTGGAGTTGGGCCTCAACAAAGGCGGGGTCGATAGAGTAGACGGATTGAACCCCTTGCGTATTTTGCGCCACCAGCGCTGTAATAACCGAGGTGCCATAAGCGCCTAGTGCAGAGAAAGCTTTTAAATCAGCCTGAATTCCTGCACCACCACTAGGGTCTGTGCCTGCAATAGTCAGTGCGTTAATTCTCATTATTATTTTCCTAATGTGTCGGGTTTAAAATGATATAAACCATCGAGAAACGAAGAGACGAAGCTACCGGGGCCAGCACACTCCTGAGCAGCCTTTTGGCCAACGGATGCCATAACGAAACAGGCCGCAGCAACCTTGTCGAGGTTATTTGCTGAATGTTGTGATAGATGGTTTGTTAAAGGTAAAAAGCAGCAACAACAGCAGAAAGTGCACAGCCAGTGCCTACCACTCTTGTCATCAGCTTATCCCCAAAAGGAATTGACCATGTTGACTCCCCATCGGTGATATAGTCCGTCTCTCCTGTTACAGCAACAATGGTGCGATAACGCGTAGCCAGACGATACGCTGCATTAAGTGCCACTCCCGTATCATCCGCACTGTCTACACCTCTCCCCTGAGAAGATTGCCCATCTAATGCGAGGATCTCTGAGGCATTACCGCGTATCGCGGCTGGGTTGAGTTCAATAAGTTGCTGGGCAAAGTGAGTTCTGTACTCTAGACCGCCGACGGCAACAGGATCGAGTATCCAAGGTGTTCCTGCTTGGTTAGCCGCTTTAACAGCGACTAACATCGCCTCCGCTTGGCTGTCATGCAGAGTTCCAATGTTGATAAGCAGCGCATCAGCGACTTTGGCAAACTGTGCCGTCTCTTTAGGTGAAACTACCATGGCTGGAGATGCGCCTAGCGCGAGCAAAACATTCGCCGTAAACGTTTGAACAACCTCGTTTGTCATACAGTGGACTAAAGGGGCTGAAGTTCTTAGTTCGGAGAGATAAGGGGCTGCGAGGTGATTTGGGAAAAGTGAGGGTTGAATGTTCATACATCTCCTATCCAATGATAAGGGAGGAGACGATGGGTAAGCATCGGGACTTCCCTACGCTGGCATTATCCAGATCAGGTTTACGGGTATATCTCAGCTTTAGTCTTTACCAAAGCACCCCGAGTCAGAGCAGCATTATTGATACACTCTTTGCTGAAGGTCAACATCGTTCTATGCAAAGGTGCTATCTGGGGGACGACCTCTATTTTTAATGCTAAACTTGCAACGCTTTGTTTATTTTTAAAATAAGATTATTCCAAATAAGATAAAGCTTAATCTATTAATATATTGATAGGCTCACGGAGGAGCGATGAAAAGTAATCAGCACGTTTTAAATAGAAAGTATCAAGAAGCCATTGATTTCTACAATAAAGGTGATTATTTAAAAGCGGAAAATATTCTGCGCCAGTCCGTTCGCCTTGCACCACGATTTGCTGATGCACACCATCTATTAGGGATTATTTATCATCAGCTCAATCGACATACTGAAGCTGAATCCGCTATTCGTAAGGCTATCAGTATAAAACCCACATCCGATTACTATTTCAATATTGGTTTGGTTTATCGTGCGCTTAATAAATTACCTGAAGTAGAAGATGCCTTTCGCCACACGCTAAAATTAGATCCTCGCCATGCCAAAGCAGCAAATAACCTCGGCAATATTTTTGCCGCTGAAAAAAATTATGCTGAGGCTGAACGCCTTTATCGTATAGCAATCTCCAGTGCACCGAATTACGCTTTAGCTTATAAGAATTTAGGTTTTATTCTCAGTGAAACAAATCAATCGGAAGAAGCTAAAGAGGTTCTGCATAGAACCATAGCGCTAGATCCTTCACTTTCTGAAGCTTATTCTATCTTGGCTCAGATTTACGAAAAAGAAGGCCAATTCCAAACCGCTATCGATATGTTTAAAAAGATTGGGGATTATTCTGCTGCACAGCGAACTGCCCGCCGTGGTGCTATTTGGACTGAACTGGATACACTAGATAGTGCAGTGTTAAAAAGTATAGAGACAAATAGTGAATATGATTCTGAACCTTGGTCGCTATTAAATATCGCTCAACTCACACCTATTTTACATCGCAATGCAGGAAGGATGTTTGCGCACCATAAATCAAAAAGTATATTGAGTTTTCCGCCAATGGCGCTACCTCTACCGCCAGACGATAATATATTGCGAATAGGTTATCTTTCTTCTGATTTTTATAATCATGCCACTATGCACCTGCTCTCAGGAATATTAGAGAGGCATAATACTGATGGTTTCTTTATCAGACTTTACTCTTATTCCCCTAAACAGAGTGATGCTTATACAGCTCGGCTCGCAGCACTGAATATAGACATTGTCGATATCAGTAGCATGTCTGACATTGCTGCGGCACAAACCATTGCTCAGGATAATTTACATATTCTGGTGGATTTAAAAGGCTTTACCCAAAATGGTAGACCAGGAATTACGGCAATACGCCCTGCACCAACGATTGTTAGCTGGTTGGGATACCCAGGAACCTTAGGTGAACCACGGATGGCCGATTATATTATTGGCGATCCGGTGGTCACACCGCCTGAACATGCAGAGCATTTTAGTGAAACGTTGGCCTTGATGCCGTATTGCTACCAGCCGAACGATGACCAGAAGAAGATCATGCCGACGCCTATGCGGGCAGAAGAAGGATTACCAGAAGGGGCTTTCGTTTTCTGTAGCTTTAACCAGATTCTAAAGTTTAACCCAGAGACATTTTCTATCTGGTGCAAACTGCTACATAGCGTACCCAATAGTGTTCTGTGGCTGCTAGCATCAAAATCACCGATTCCAATGGATAACTTACGTGCGCAGGCAGTGAAAAATGGTATCGATCCAGAGCGCTTAATTTTTGCGAAAAGCTTATCTGTAGAGCAGCACCTTGGGCGTCTGCAATTAGCCGATTTAGCGCTGGATACCTACCCTGTCGGTTCACATACCACAGCGAGTGATGCTTTATGGGCAGGTGTACCATTGGTGACACGTATTGGTTCGCTGTTTGCTAGCCGAGTTGCGGCAAGTTTGCTCACTACGATTAGGCTACCAGAGCTGATCACAGAAAGTGATGAGGAGTATTATCAATTAGCGCTTTCGCTTGCCAATGACCCGACAAGGCTACAGCAACTTAGAGCAACGCTGCTTGAAAACAGAATGACGACACCGCTCTTTAATACTGAGCTGTTTACCCGTGATTTGGAGAAACTGTATCGGGCAATTTGGGTGCACCATAGTACATCTGATGGCGATGCTAAGCGGAATCCGGTTGTTTTAGGGTGAGTAGATAGGTGAATTGAATAAAAAAGCCCGCTATCTTAATCAGATAGCGGGCTTTTTCGTTTTAGCTATTTAATGAAGATACGGTGATATCATTCCCACTCGATCGTCGCTGGCGGTTTGCCAGAGATATCGTACACCACGCGAGAAATACCATTTACTTCATTGATAATGCGATTAGATACACGGCCTAAGAAATCGTAAGGCAGGTGTGCCCAGTGCGCTGTCATGAAATCAATGGTTTCTACTGCACGCAGGGAGACAACCCAGTCATATTTACGGCCATCGCCCATCACGCCGACAGAGCGCACTGGCAGGAAGACAGTAAAAGCTTGGCTGACTTTGTGATATAGCTCGGCCTTGTGCAGCTCTTCAATGAAGATAGCATCGGCACGGCGTAGCAAATCACAGTACTCTTTCTTCACTTCACCCAATACGCGCACACCTAAGCCTGGGCCTGGGAATGGGTGACGGTAAAGCATGTCATAAGGTAGGCCTAGCTCTAAGCCGATTTTACGCACTTCATCTTTAAACAACTCTTTCAGCGGCTCCACCAGCCCCATCTTCATCTCTTCTGGCAAGCCGCCCACGTTGTGGTGAGATTTGATAAGGTGTGCTTTGCCCGTTGCAGAAGCAGCGGATTCGATGACGTCAGGGTAAATAGTCCCCTGCGCTAGCCATTTAACATTAGTCTGTTTTGCTGCTTCTTCATCAAAGACTTCAACAAACATACGACCAATTGTTTTACGTTTAGCTTCTGGATCTGCTACGCCAGACAGCGCATTCATGAAGCGCTCTTCTGCTTTCACGTGAATGATGTTCAGGCCAAAACGGTTGCCAAACATCTCCATGACCTGCTCACCTTCATTTAAACGCAGCAGACCGTGGTCAACAAAAACGCAAGTTAGGCGATCACCAATGGCGCGATGCAGCAGTAGTGCAGTAACGGAAGAGTCCACGCCGCCGGACAGGCCGAGGATAACTTGATCGTCACCCACTTGCTCACGCATACGCACAATGGCATCTTCGATAATGGTTGCCGGAGTCCACAATGCTTCACAGCCGCAGATATCGAGTACGAAGCGTTGCAGTAGTGCCAAACCTTGCTTGGTGTGTGTCACTTCAGGGTGGAATTGCAGACCGAAGAAACGCTTCTCTTCGTTTGCCATAATCGCGAACGGGCAATTTTCAGTGCTAGCAACGGTAGTAAAATCGGCAGGGATAGCGGTAACTTTATCGCCGTGACTCATCCAAACATCGAGGATTGGCTTGCCTGCAGAGCTAAGCAGATCTTCAATACCGCGAGTTAACGCACTATCTGCAATGATCTCAACCTGAGCATAACCAAACTCACGCTCTTCAGAACACTGAACGCTGCCGCCCATTTGCATAGACATGGTTTGCATGCCATAGCAGATCCCTAAAACAGGGATACCTGCGTTAAAGACATACTCTGGCGCTCTTGGGCTGTTTGCTTCTGTTGTACTCTCAGGGCTGCCAGACAGAATAATGCCGTCTGGTTTAAATCCACGGATCTGCTCTTCGGTAACATCCCATGCCCATAGCTCACAGTAAACACCGATTTCGCGGATGCGTCGGGCAATAAGCTGGGTATATTGGGAACCAAAATCGAGAATGAGTATCCGATGTTTATGAATATTCTTTGTCATGTAGGGCGATTTTCCAAAAAACTCAGAGTCAAATAACCGGTCAGCTTACTGACCGGTCAGAGTAATTAAACCATTGATGCCATCGGGTCTGTTTTAAACCATACGATAGTTAGGAGACTCTTTGGTAATGGTGACATCATGCACGTGGCTTTCCTTGATACCGGAACCCGTGATACGCACAAACTCGGCTTTGGTGCGCAGTGTGTCGATAGTACCACAACCCGTTAAGCCCATACAGGAGCGCAAGCCACCCATTTGCTGGTGAACGATTTCTTTCAGACGGCCTTTATATGCCACTCTGCCTTCGATCCCTTCTGGGACTAATTTATCCGCTGCATTATCGGTTTGGAAGTAGCGATCAGATGAGCCTTTAGACATCGCGCCCAGAGAACCCATACCACGATAAGATTTAAATGCACGGCCCTGATACAGCTCAATCTCACCCGGAGACTCTTCTGTACCTGCCAACATTGAACCCACCATGACAGCTGAAGCACCCGCTGCGATAGCTTTAGCAATATCGCCAGAGAAACGAATACCGCCATCGGCAATCACAGGAATGCCTAGATGGCTAACCGCTTCAACAGCATCGGAGACAGCTGTAATTTGTGGAACACCAACGCCGGTGACTATACGTGTTGTACAGATAGAGCCAGGGCCGATACCCACTTTGACTGCGTTAACGCCTGCTTCAACCAGTGCCAGAGCGCCTTCGCCTGTTGCCACATTACCGCCGACAATTTGCAAATCTGGATACTTGGCTCGGGTTTCACGAATACGCTGTAATACCCCTTCGGAATGGCCGTGAGAGGAGTCGATAAGCAATACATCGACGCCAGCTTCAACTAGTGCATCAATACGCTCTTCGTTGCCAGCACCTGCACCAACAGCAGCACCTACACGCAGGCGACCATGTTCATCTTTACACGCGTTAGGTTTACGTTCAGCTTTTTGGAAATCTTTAACGGTAATCATGCCAACGAGATGAAAATCTTTGTCTACAACCAGTGCCTTTTCAACACGCTTTTCATGCATTTTCTGGAACACTACATCGCGTGACTCACCTTCTCTCACTGTCACCAAGCGCTCTTTTGGTGTCATATAGACGGTAACAGGTTGGTCAACATCGGTGACGAAACGCACATCACGGCCAGTGATAATACCCACTAGCTCGTTTTGGGCAGTAACAACCGGATAGCCAGCAAAGCCGTTACGCTCGGTCAGCGCCATCACTTCACGGAGGGTCGTATTCGGTGTCACAGAGACAGGGTCGGTAACCACACCACTCTCATGTTTTTTCACCCGGCGAACTTCTGCCGCTTGGCGCTCAATCGACATATTTTTGTGAATAAAACCAAGGCCACCTTCTTGTGCCAACGCAATGGCAAGGTTGGCTTCCGTTACCGTATCCATAGCAGCGGATAGCATAGGAATATTAAGGCGGATAGTGGAGGTTAGTTGTGTACCCAGTTCAGCAGTATTAGGCAGAACTGTAGAATGGGCGGGAACTAGCAGGACGTCATCGAACGTTAAGGCTTCTTTCTTAATACGTAGCATGGGCAATATCTCACCAAGAGGATGGATGCGGAATAGATAAAATATTGCAGTGGGATTATACAGGCCGAAAACGTTTGCCTCCAGCCTTTTTTCAGCAAAGAACTTGCTATGCGCGTCGAAGGAGGTAGTATTGACCAATTAAGTCTTTGTTTTAAAGTTTGATCTATCTCACAATGTCACAGCCTATTTCCGCAAATATTTTTACGATTAGCCGATTAAACCAAACGGTTCGCCAGCTATTGGAAATGGAGATGGGCCAAATCTGGTTAACAGGTGAGATATCAAACCTATCCCAGCCCTCTTCGGGTCACTGGTATTTCACCCTAAAAGATGATCGCGCTCAGGTTCGCTGTGCGATGTTTCGCAACAGCAACCGCCGAGTCACACTTCGCCCGCAAAATGGCCAGCAGGTGTTAGTCAGAGCAACGATTACACTGTATGAACCACGTGGCGACTATCAACTGATTATTGAAAGCATGCAGGATGCCGGTGATGGTTTGCTGCAACAGCAGTTTGAGTTACTCAAACAAACACTGGCGGCGGAAGGCTTATTTGAACAATCACATAAGCAGCTACTTCCTTCTCCTGCGAAGCGTGTTGGTGTCGTCACCTCCTCTACCGGAGCTGCGCTTCATGACATTTTGCAGGTGTTGCAGCGACGCGATCCCTCTCTGCCCATCGTGATTTACCCAACGACGGTTCAAGGAGTCGATGCTCCCTTGCAAATTGTGCGTGCAATAACGCTAGCGAACCAGCGTGCTGAGTGTGATGTGCTTATCGTCGGGCGTGGCGGAGGCTCTCTGGAAGACCTTTGGTGCTTTAACGATGAGCGAGTGGCGCGAGCTATCTTCAATAGTCAAATCCCAATTGTTAGTGCCGTAGGGCATGAAGTGGACGTAACTATTGCCGATTTTGTGGCGGATTTACGTGCTCCCACCCCTTCTGCTGCCGCAGAACTTGTCAGTCGTAACCAGCTTGAGCTATTGCGCCAGATCCAGAACCAGCAACAGCGGTTAGAGATGGCGATGGATTACTATCTGGCACAAAAAAACCAGACGATCACCCGAATCGCCCACCGCTTACAGCAACAGCATCCACACCTGCGCCTTGCTCGCCAACAAACAGCGTTGATGAAGCTACGCCGTCGCCTTGATGACAGTATCCAGACCCGTTTGAAGCGATTGCTTAATCAGAGTGAGCGCTTACAGCAGCGTTTGATGCAGACTCAGCCAGAGAACAGGATTCACCGTTATCAGCAGCAGCTTCAACAGCAACAGTATCGTTTGCAGCAAGCTCTTGAACGCCAGTTGGGCACCACTAAACAGCAGTTTGGTATCGCTTGTTCACAGTTAGAAGCGGTCAGCCCTCTGGCGACACTCGCCAGAGGTTATAGCGTGGCTCAGACAGATAGCGGCGAAGTGTTGAAGAAAACGAGTCAAATTAAAAAAGGCGCAATACTGACAACGCGGCTACAGGATGGCTGGGTTGAAAGCCAAGTCACCCTCGTTAAAAAGCAGCGTAAAGCCAAAAGCAGTTAGAGATGACGCTAGTCGATCAATTGATAAGTAAACACAACTCTCCGCTTGGATACCATTCCATGACCGCCGCTACGACAAAAGTAATCCACTGCCCCACAAGCTTTAAGCTCTTCTAATGGCTGATGACATTCAGGGCATAGAGCCTGCTGCTGATAGCTTTTATGGCACGCCTCACAGATAAAATGGCCCTTTTGCCACTGCATGGCCTGCTGACACTCTGGACAAAGCGCATCCATAACTGCTCCTACTGTGTATTAGTCAATATGCGGGAAAGAGGCTAGATGATATTCCAATGCCGTAATAAATATAACCCGACCGAGGTGGTAAAGAAGGAGCCGAATGTCGTGACGGCAATAATATTGGCGGCAAGTGTCGCATTCCCACCCATCGCTCTCACCATGACATAGCTTGCCGCCGCCGTTGGTGTAGAAGAGAACAGAAAGATAATACCCAGAGGAATACCACGAAAACCGTATAGCCAGCCCCCAAAAGTCATAATGAGAGGGATAACAATAAGCTTGGCAAGGGATGAGTGCATCGCAACACCAGAGGAAGAGCGCATTGCTTTAAGATCTAGACTCGCACCAGTACACAAAAGTGCGAGGGGCAGTGCCAACCCAGAAAGCAAATGCCCTGTATCTGACATCACTTTGGGTACGGGGAGTTGCGATGCATCATATAACAGGCCAAGGGCAATACTGATAATCAACGGGTTTTTAATAATGCCCTTGAGGGTATCAAGCAACCCGTTACTGCGGTTTTGTCTCTCTCTTAGGCTACGAGTAAGCGTCACCACCGAAAGTACATTAAACAAGAGTACGGTTGCAGCCATATAGAGCGAGCCAATCGCCACCCCCTCACTGCCATACGCATTCGCACAATAGGCTAACCCCACAATAGCTGTGTTGGCACGAAAACCACCTTGGACGAAAATCCCCCTCTCCTGCGGGTTTGAAACCAATTTGGGCGCAACAAGCTCAAGCAGCAAGAAAGTCGCTACGGTGGCAAACGCACCATAGATGGCGAGGGGAAGATTACCGCTAACGCCGCTGTGATTACCCGCTAGGCTAAAAAAGAGCAAACAGGGAAGAGCGAGGGTAAATACGAGACGAGAGGCACTGTGGCAGAAATCATCATTCATAAGGCCAACGCGCCGTAGAAAGACGCCAAGTAGCAGCATGAGAAGGTTCGGCGCAGTAACGTTAAACGCAAATGACCAATTATCCCAAGACATCGCATTCCTCTAATGATGAACAAACAAAAAGGCATACTCAATGTAGTATGCCTTTTTATAGAAATCACTCACAAAATATGCTTATTTGCCACGCTTCTTAATATGCTGCATCAGACGCTTACGTTTGCGCTGCTGATTTGGCGTGAGGGAGTTATGACGCCCTTCAAAAGGGTTCTCCCCCTCTTTGAATTGAATACGAATTGGCGTTCCCATCACTTTTAGAGTGCGCCGGAAGTAATTCATCAAATAGCGCTTGTAGGAGTCAGGAAGATCTTTTACCTGATTACCATGAATGACCACGATAGGTGGGTTATAACCCCCAGCGTGAGCATACTTAAGCTTAACGCGGCGCCCCTGAACCATTGGTGGCTGGTGATCGTCCTGCGCCATTTGCATGATGCGCGTTAACATGGAGGTATTTACACGCTTGGTTGCACAGTCGTAAGCTTCCTGAATAGACTCAAACAAGTTACCTACACCACTGCCATGCAACGCCGAGATAAAGTGAATACGCGCGAAATCAACAAAGCCTAAGCGCAGATCCAGCGTATCTTTGACCTGCTCTCTGATCTCGTTGCTCAAGCCATCCCACTTGTTAACCACGATGACCAGCGAACGCCCACTGTTTAACACAAAGCCTAGTAATGAGAGATCTTGATCGGAAATCCCTTCACGGGCATCGATAACCAGTAGTACTACGTTAGCGTCTTCAATCGCCTGCAATGTTTTAATAACGGAGAACTTCTCAACAACGTTATTAATTTTGCCGCGCTTACGCACCCCAGCGGTATCGATAAGAACATAATCACGCTCATCACGTACCATCGGGATATAGATACTGTCACGCGTGGTACCCGGCATGTCATATACAACAACACGATCTTCACCAAGAATACGGTTAGTTAATGTTGATTTACCCACATTAGGGCGGCCAACAATAGCTATTTTGATCGGTAAATCTTCTAGTGGGATCAGGTCTGGCTTCTCTTCATCAGCCTCGCCTTCCTCTGCCCACTCATCAAATTCAACTTCTTCTTTTGGGGTTTCCGGCTCAATTAGCGGAGAGAGCGCTTTCTCGATAAGAGAGGTTACACCACGCCCCTGAGAGGCAGCAATTGGATAGATATCACCAAGCCCCAGAGAGAAAAAGTCTGCAACAGCAGTATCAGGATCAAGCCCATCGGTTTTGTTTGCGACCAAAATCGTGGGTTTTTCACGCATCCGTAAATGCTGAGCAATCCCTTGATCTGCCGCTAATAAACCTGCTCTGGCATCAACCATAAACAGGACAATATCGGCCTCTTCAATCGCCAGCAGAGACTGCTCTGCCATATGCGTTTCGACCCCAGTTTCGGTGCCATCAATACCGCCAGTATCAATAGCGATAAACTCATAACCCGCTACTTCAGCCCGACCATATTTACGATCGCGAGTCAGCCCAGGAAAGTCAGCCACTAACGCATCACGAGTACGCGTTAATCGATTGAATAAAGTGGATTTTCCTACATTCGGGCGCCCAACTAGCGCGACGACAGGTATCATTGTTGAAGCCTCATTCAAACTTTCGAATTTATTTATTACAAATTACGGTCATAGAGAGAACGGTTTCTCTCTGTCATACACTCTTTATCTTTCAAGCTATAAGCACTGTTTTCAGTAACGTGAAAGATAAAGAGCACCGCGCATCATATTAAGACGAAACGGCCCCTGAAAGTTTCAGGAGCCGTCTATTGGGCAACATACTCTCTATGTTACCCGACTAATTCATCCGTATTAACGGCTGAACGCGTAGATCTTACCACTACGCGATTGCAGAAGTAGGTTCTCATCTGCCACCACAGGCGCAGCCAAGAAACCATCACTATCTAGGCTTTGTTGAGCCACGAAGCTACCGTCTTCTGGATTCATCCAGTGAACATAACCTTCAGCATCCGCTACAATCAGGAAGCCTTTGTAGAATACAGGGGATGTCAGAGCACGATGTAGCAAGTTACCCTGATTCCAAATCTGACCGCCACCTTCAAGATTCAGGGCAACAACACGATCGTTTTGGTCGGTAAGATAAATACGGCTACCATCGATGATAAAATCATTCACTGAGCCTACATCACGTTTCCATATGATTTGGCCAGAACGTAGCTCCATTGCAACCAGATTACCGTTATAACCTAGCGCATAAACAACGTTATCGACGATAACTGGCGTCGTATTTACATCATTTAGACGATCAATTTCCGTACCGCCTTTCGGCACAGAAATACGCTGCTGCCAAATAAGCTGCCCTTCACTCATCATGATAGCGTTAACACGACCGTTATTACTGCCAACAATAGCCGCACCATAGGCAACCGCTGGCGCTGATTCACCACGCAAGGAGAGCGTTGGCATATCAAGGTTAACAGTCCATTTAATCGCGCCGTCGTTCTCGTCTAGTGCCTGTAGCATACCATTGCTGGTATGGATAAGAACCAAACCATCGCTCACGACAGGACGAGAAAGAACTTCACTGGCGACATTGGTATTCCAAGTAATGGAACCATTATCAGCAGAGAGCGCATAAACAACCGCCTTTTCGCTGCCTACATAAACCTTGTCACCTTCAACCGTTACACCGCCAGAAAGCTGTGCTGATTTATTGGAGGCGAGTATGCCTGTCTTTTCCGACAGATCAACAGACCAAACTGCTTTGCCTGTTTTTGCATTTAATGCTGCCACAATACCCTTACGGTCAGCCGCGTAGACTTTATCGCCAAGCGCTGCTGGACGTAAATGGGAATAGAATTTGCCAACACCATTTCCAACTGAGGTATCCCACAATTTATTTGGTGTGAACTGGCTTTGAACTTGAGGCACTGGTGATACTTTCACTGAGTCCTCTTCCCCACCAAAAATGGAGCAACCACTCAATAAACTTGCGGAGATGACACCAAGTATAAGTGTTTTACGAAATTGCATTCATATCCCCTTAACTGGATAGGTTATTCAGTTTCATACGCAATAAAGCCTGTAATGCCTCTGTGGCATTCGACTCGATCCCTTTGCTGTAAGCCTCTTTGGCACCTTTTAGATCGCCTTTATTCAGCAAAATGTCACCACGGACATCATCAGCCTGAGCAAGCCACCCTTCGCCCTTTACTTTTTCCAGCGTTTTTAATGCATCATCCGGTTGCTTGTTCTGTAGTTGAACACGAGCCAGACGTAGTGTTACTAATGAAAGCAGGCTTTCATCACTGGTTTGCCCCTGAGCAACTTGAAGAAGTTCAGCCGCTTTCTTGAAATCACCCGCTTTTGCAGAGCGTTGAGCCAACTGTAGTGAAGCAAATACACCATAGCTGTTACTGTTAGCTTTGATAAATTTTTCTGCTTCCGCTGAATTATCTGTTTTAACATCAGCTAATTTAGCAGAGACAGTTTCATATTGAGATGAAGCCTGAAACAGAGTGCTTTCTTTGTGGCTATTCCAGTATTTCCAGCCCAATAAACCCACTAGACCGATAACAATACCTGCCGCAAGTGCTTTGCCATTTTCGGCAAAGAAGCGGCGAACAGCATCTACCTGTTCATCTTCAGAGGTATAGGTTTCCATTAAAATTCTGCTCCTTACCCTATTAACGTTGCTAAATGGCCAGCGATTTCGCTCTGTGCCACTGTATCTTGTTCACCGTTACGCAGATTTTTAACAACCACTTGACCTGCCGCAACCTCATTTTCACCTAATACTAAAGCAACCTGCGCGCCCCATTTATCTGCACGGGCAAATTGCTTCTTAAAATTACCGCCACCGTAGTTAGTCATGATACGTAACTCTGGTTGAACATCGCGAATAGACTCAGCCAGCAGCATAGCTGCAATTTGCGTCCCTTCACCTGATGCAACCACATAGACATCTACGGAGTGGTGTGCTGCTAGTTCAGGGTTTAACTCAGCCACTAACAATACCAGCCGCTCCATACCCATTGCAAAACCGACCGATGGCGTTGCATGTCCACCTAACTGAGCCACCAAACCGTCGTAACGGCCACCCGCGCAAACAGTGCCTTGAGCACCTAAGTTTTTGGTCACCCATTCAAATACAGTACGATTGTAATAGTCCAAACCGCGAACCAAGCGCTCATTCAAGGTATAAGCAATACCGGCCTGATCGAGTAATTTACAAACACCTTCGAAGTGAATCCGTGAATCATCATCTAAATATTCAGACAAACGAGGAGCATCATTCAACAGCGTTTGCACCACCTGATTTTTAGAATCCAGCACGCGCAGTGGATTGCTGTACATTCTGCGTTTGCAGTCTTCATCTAGCTGATCTTTATGCTGCTCGAGGAAGGCAACCAAGGCTTCACGATAGTTAGCCCTTGCTTCTAAAGAACCGATCGAGTTCAATTCAAGAGCCACATAGTCGGAGATGCCAAGTTCACGCCACCAGCGGGCTGTTAGCATGATCAACTCAGCATCAATGTCTGGCCCTGCGAGGCCAAACACTTCAGCGCCCATTTGATGAAATTGGCGATAGCGCCCTTTTTGTGGCCGCTCATGACGAAACATAGGGCCCATATACCATAAGCGCTGTTCTTGGTTGTACAAAAAGCCATGTTCGATACCAGCTCGCACGCAGCTCGCTGTCCCTTCTGGGCGCATCGTTAGGGATGTTGACTCTTCACCATCGCGCTCGCGATCGATAAAGGTGTACATCTCTTTCTCTACAACATCGGTAACTTCACCGATAGCGCGTTTAAATAACGGAGTATGTTCGAGAATTGGCGTGCGAATTTCGCTGTAACCATAAGATTCAACGACACGTTTGATTATCCCCTCAACCCGCTGCCATAAGCCGGTGTCTTGCGGTAGATAGTCATTCATGCCCCGTACAGATTGAATTTTCTTTGCCACGTCAGTTCTCTATCATCTGAAAAGTGAAAACGATTATAGGTGTTTTATACCCAATGCTTCAACGCAAAGCTTAGAACTACGCATTCAGGCCCTATCGCCCCGCCCTACTATTGACGTTTACTAGGGCTGCCTTGCATTTATCATAGGTAAAAATATATTGATTCAATACTTATTTGCTCAATTTAAAAACGGGCTGCATATGCAGCCCGTTCTCAAACTCTTTTTTTGTTCTAATTATCTAACTGACTAATATTTATTCTATTTTTTTCATCTAACATGGCAGCTTTAGCTCGAATTTTCGCTTCTAGCTGATCAATCATGTCATTATTATCCAGTCGCTCTTTTTGCCTAGCACCATCTTCATAAAATCCGCTTTTATGATGGCCACCTGTGACACCTAGCGTTGAGACCAAGGCTTCTCCGGGGCCATTGACGACACAACCAATAATTGAAACATCCATTGGCGTAATAATATCTTCTAGGCGTTGTTCGAGCGCATTCACCGTCCCAATAACATCGAACTCTTGGCGAGAACAGGTTGGGCAGGCAATAAAATTAATCCCACGAGCGCGAATTCTAAGTGCCTTCAATATATCAAAGCCAACCTTAACTTCTTCCACCGGATCTGCCGCCAGAGAGATGCGTAATGTATCGCCGATACCCTCGGATAACAGCATCCCCAAGCCGATTGCCGACTTAACTGAACCACTGCGAGCACCACCCGCTTCGGTAATACCAAGATGCAACGGTTGTTCAATTCGTGCAGCCAACAAACGATAAGACTGTACAGCAAGAAAGACGTCGGATGCCTTCACGCTAACTTTAAAATTTGGGAAATTAAGCCGGTCGAGAATATCAACGTGACGCATTGCCGATTCTAGCAATGCCTCTGGTGTTGGCTCACCATACTTTTCCTGAATATCTTTCTCCAGAGAACCCGCATTAATACCAATGCGAATAGGAATGTTTTTCTCTCTTGCGCAGTCTACAACCGAGCGAATACGAGATTCATTTCCGATATTCCCTGGATTAATACGTAAGCAATCTACGCCGTATTCAGCAACCTGTAGTGCAATACGATAATCAAAATGAATATCGGCAACCAGAGGAACCGAGACCTGCTGTTTAATCAGTTTGAATGCTTCTGCTGCATCCATCGTCGGGACAGAGACGCGGACGATATCAACACCCACTCTTTCTAACGCCCGAATTTGATTAACCGTTGCCTCTACATCCGTTGTACGGGTGTTGGTCATTGATTGAACGGCGATGGGAGCACCATCGCCTATAGGCACCTTGCCAACGTAAATCCGAGTTGATTTGCGGCGGATAATGGGTGCTTCGTTATGCATTACTTGCTCTCCAAGTTACAACGTCATACTAAGACTTAGCCCGTAAGTGACTTATTGCTTAGGGATCGTCAGACGAGCAACACGGCTAGACTTGGCAAAAGCGCTTAAATCTATCGAGTTACCTTGGTATTGAACACTAACAACAGAAGGCACACCCAATGTCACTTTGTAAGGTGCAGTACCTTCAAGTGTCAGTGTTGAATCTTTCTGTTGCAGAGCGCTGGTTAAGGTTTTCCCCGTCGCATCACGTACAGTGACCCAACAATCGCCAGAGAAAGTCATGACTAATCCCGTGCTACTGTTTGCTGCAGCAGGAGCAGAACCAGAGTTTAGTGCATCAGGTGGTAACTGAGCCTGAATAGCAGCAGCATTAAGGCTGAAGTCATTGTTTTGAATGTTATTTTGAACATTGTTCGGAGCACTACCTGGTTCCGTAGCAGGCGTATTGCCAGGAACTGCACTCCCTTCAACAGGTGCTGCTGCTTGTTCTGCACCATTACCCGTTGTAGGTGTTGCTGTTGAAGTCTCGTTTACAGTTTCGGGAGCAGAATGTGCGCCTAAATCGACCTGCTGCCCGCTTTCAGAAAGCCGGGCGGATGATTGATCAACCATCTCTTCAATTTCTTGCTGCTGTACTTTATGGTTTTGCCACCACCAAGCACCTGTTAGCCCTACTACGACAAACAGAACTAAAAACGTAAAAATCATCAACCAGCCATCGCGCTTTTTGCGTTTTTTCGTCATAGAAAAGCTTTGCATCGGCGCCACTGATTTTACTACTTTTGTTGGCGACTGTGATGTACTTAACGGAAGAAGCTCTTCTTCTGGAATATGTACCAATTTTGCATAGGAGCGGATATAGCCACGAACAAATGTCGTAGCCAAATCTGGAGAAAGTTTATCTTCCTCAATATCACGCACGGTTGATAGCATCAGGCATAGACGCTCAGCAACAACTCGCTGGCTCAAACCTAGTTGCTCACGAGCCTGCCGTAGCCGCTCACCGGTTGTCATTGACACTTCTGCTGTTTCGTCTTTATTAGTTTCAGTATTCATTAGCTAGGAATTGCTGGTACTGTGTGGAGTGTGGAAAATGTTGCGCTAGCTGTTCACCGTAACCATTGATGTCACGTTGATTTTCATCCAGCGCTGCGAAGCGAATATTTAGCCATAAACTGTGGGCGCTAGCGGGTAACTCATGTTGGTAAATATCAAGTAGCGTTTTGGACTGAGGATGTTTCCCCTGTTCAAATAACTGCTCTGACTCTATTAACATTGCAACGCCTTTATTTGGATCGATCTTAAAAGCCCGTGCTAGCATAACTTTGGCTTCGCTAACCTGATTAGCCTGAAGAAAACAGTAGCCTGCATTTTCCAAACTGTCAGCAACCTGACTCGAATCAGATAAATTAATTGCAGCAGAGAACTGCTGATGAGCCGCATCATACTGCCTTAAAGAGCAAAGAAACGCACCGTAATTATTTAATATACGCCGATTATTTGGGGATAAGCTGAGCGCACGTTGATAATAGTGCTCTGCTGAATCATTTTCTCCAACCTGCTGAGAGTATAATGCCATCCCCATTTGTGTCTGATAGTCGTTTGGCGCATATCCTATCGCCCGCTCTAGATTTTGATGGGCAGATTTCATATCTCCCCGAGCCAGATATGCCAAGCCAAGTTGAAGCCTAGCTTGTGCGGCATTGCTTTTGTCTATCGTCGGTTGTGCCGACCCAGAACATCCAGCAAGTAGTGCTACCGCCGTAATCATTGGCATAAATCTAGTTAACATCATGTCCTAAACAAACATCCTTTTATGTAACAATAATGGCATATATAACAAAGTATTACACAGTAAAAGTCATAGGCTTAAATGTCAGACCTCTTTAACGGAGATAGGTTCCCCAACCATTCGTTTTTTCATTGTTCGTTTAGTTCTATCGATCACTTCACCAGCTAATTGCCCACATGCCGCGTCGATATCGTCACCGCGAGTTTTACGTACAATGACCGTGAAACCATACTCCATCAGTGTTTTTGAAAAACGATCGACCCTGCTGTTGGAGCTGCGCCCATAAGGTGCGCCAGGAAATGGATTCCAAGGGATCAGGTTTATCTTGCATGGCGTATCTTTCAAACATTCAGCAAGTTGATGAGCATGCTCTATGCCATCGTTGATGTGATCTAACATCACATACTCAACGGTCACTCGCCCTTGGTTCGCATTCGATTTCGAAATATAGCGCTTAACCGAAGCAAGGAACATTTCAATATTATACTTGCGGTTAATCGGTACAATTTCATCACGAATAGCATCCGTTGGCGCATGTAGTGAAATAGCCAAAGCAACATCAATCATGTCGCCTAATTTATCTAATGCAGGTACAACACCGGATGTTGAAAGTGTCACGCGACGCTTTGATAGACCAAAACCAAAATCATCCAACATGATTTCCATCGCTGGAACCACATTGTTCATATTCAATAAGGGTTCACCCATTCCCATCATCACGACGTTAGTGATGGGGCGCTGCCCGGAAGCTTTAACCGGCCCAATAACTTTGGCTGCACGCCAAACTTGGCCAATAATTTCAGAAACTCTTAAGTTACGGTTAAAACCCTGCTGAGCCGTCGAACAGAAGGTGCACTCTAATGCACAACCAACCTGTGAAGAGACACACAGTGTTGCTCTATCACCCTCTGGGATATAAACCGTTTCAACCTGCTGCCCACCGACAGTAAGTGCCCACTTTATAGTGCCATCCGCAGAGCGCTGCTCTGTTGTGATTTCTGGGGCTTTAATTTCAGTCAGTTGCTGAAGTTTTCCCCTCAACACTTTATTGATATCCGTCATCTGCTCGAAATCATCACAGCCATAGTGATAAATCCACTTCATGACTTGATCGGCACGGAATGGCTTTTCGCCTAGGTTGATAAAAAACTCACGGAGTGCCTGACGATTAAGGTCCAGCAGATTAATTTTTTCAGATGATGAGCGTTGAATTGGCTCATTAGAGGATGCGGACAGAATATTATCTTCTGACACAGTAATATTTTCGGACATCATTTTAGCTTTGGCCTCGTTGTTACACTATATGGCGCTGAAGGAGTAATAAAAAAATAAACCCCACCCAGATAAACTGAGCGGGGCCTACTATTGTACAAACTTTAATAAAAACTTTCCACGACAAGAAAGAATAAAACACCCCTTCGAGGGGCGTTATGAAGCCAAACATTGGCTTGTCCTTAACTTGCAGGGGATTATATTTTTAGCGTGTACGTGGGCAAATTTCATTTTCGCCAAAGAAATAGGCGATTTCACGGGCTGCAGATTCAACAGCATCAGAACCATGAACAGCATTCTCTGTCAGGCTGTCGGCATAATCAGCACGTAATGTTCCAGCTAATGCATTATCTGGATTTGTCGCCCCCATCAGTTCACGGTTACGGCGAACAGCATCTTCACCTTCTAACACTTGAAGCATGATCGGACCAGAGGTCATAAATTCAACAAGCCCTTTGAAAAAAGGTTTACCTTCATGCTCTGCGTAAAAGCCGCTTGCTTGTTCATAGGTCAAATGAACCATTTTTGAAGCAACAATCGTCAGCCCTGTGCTCTCAAAGCGAGAGTAAATTGCACCAATTACATTTTTAGCCACGGCATTTGGTTTTACCATGGAGAAAGTACGTTCTATAGCCATTTTAACCTCTGTATCACTTCTTGCTTCCCAAACGAGCTTTTCTTGTAGGGCCAGCTCCTGAATCGCGGAGATTATACGGATACTTAAAACGCTTTCCTATGGAAATGAGAATGAATTGTTATAAAAATATTAACTTTTCGCGTAATTCGTATATAGATCACGTTTTTATCTCTGATTTTTTTTCTGAAAATAAATACTGCAGACTGAGACAAACAAACATGCTCTAAAAAACAAACATCGCCGCTTAACTATTAGGATAAACGGCGACGGATTAATCAGGATATTTAAAGCTGCATACCCTGATTATTTCCCTGCTTTTGACAACAATAAATGGGCGATAGTACGAACACCCAGCCCTGTTGCACCGGCAGACCACTGCTCTACAGCGCCTTTACGGTAAGTTGCAGAACAATCTACATGCAACCAACCCTGCTGGTAGTTTTTCACAAAATGCGACAAAAATGCCGCCGCAGTGCTGGCTCCTGCACTATAAGATGCACCAGCCACATTGTTTAACTCTGCAAAGTTTGAAGGCAATTGGCTCCGATGAAATTCAGCCAGAGGCAAACGCCAGAACGGTTCATGCTCCGTTCCTGCACTTGCTAATAGCTGATTTGCCAAAACATCATCAAAGCTGAATAGCGCGTGATAATCATTGCCTAATGCCGTTTTCGCGGCTCCGGTCAATGTTGCACAGTCAATAATCATTCCTGGATTTTGTGCTTCTGCGTCAATCAGACCATCAGCAAGCACCAAACGCCCTTCTGCATCTGTATTCATGATCTCTACGGTCTTACCGTTGCGATAACGAATAATGTCACCGAGTTTAAAAGCATTACCGCTGACAAGATTATCCGCACAGCATAGGAAAAGCTTAACCCGCTGCTTTAACCCTCTCGCCGCAGCCAATGCAAGAGCACCTGTGATAGTCGCAGCGCCCCCCATATCTGATTTCATCGAATCCATGAAACCACTCTGTTTTAAGCTGTAACCACCAGAATCGAATGTGATACCTTTACCGACCAACGATGCTAATACTGGTGCATCAGGATTGCCTGTCGGGTTGTAGTCCAGCGCTAAGAGAACCGGTGGGCGTTCTGATCCGCGCCCCACAGCATGCAGGCCGGAATAACCCTGCTCGCGTAAATCTTCACCTTTTGTAATCCGATAACTCACGGCATCACAGGCTATATCGCACATCAAATCAACCGCGCGCGTAGCCAGTTGTTCTGGCCCTAAATCTTCTGCTGGTGCATTGATGGTCGCGCGTACCCAGCCAACAATTTTTAAACGATTATCGAGCTCTTGTTTATCTTCCACACTCAATACCGGCCACTCAATATGGCGTTCGCCCTTCGGCCCATAGAAGCCCTGCCAGAATGCCCAACTGCGTTCTAAATCCCAGCCGTCGCCCACTAAGTGAACTCTTTTGATCCCCTGGCTATCCAGTTTACGCCCGGCTCTCTGAATAGCACCGAGTTTACCCTCACCAATAAGGTGAATGGTCATGCCCTCAGAACCAGTGCTTAATAATGCTTTCTCGCCCCAGCGTGCATCAGCAGGTTTCTGTGATAGCGAGATTTGCATTAGATCAATCGACATGCCTCTACTCCTCATTGAATTCATGTTCTTCCAAACTATGTCTTCGTTCCCGAAACATAGCAAACACTAGAAAGCATACTTCAACCTCAACGGAAGGATAAGCAAAATGATTTGCTGGCATATTTATGTTGATGTTGGGTAAGAAAAAATTTGCTAACACTTTTGTCAGCTCGTTCTATCTCGAATACAAATAAAGTCGCCGAATTGCCGCTCTTCCTCTGGTTTCATCCCGAGACTTTATATATCATCCACGTTGCTCAAAGAGCCATACAAAAGATCCGTCGATCGAGCATCGCCTTTTGTTATGCATACAAAGACTCAAGGAATTGTTATTCGTCATGGAACATCGCAATCAATATCGATGGCTTTGGCCCATTTGGGGGCTTTGGATCATTGCTCTTGCAGTTTGGAGACTAAGTACTCCCTTCCTTTACGCCAGCTTAAGTGTTTGTTCTTTAGCTGTCGTTATTTTGCTTATTATTTATACTCGCTCTTATGTTAAGAGAAACAGGAGAAAGGATATGGCTCTGTTTAAATCCAAGCCACAAGAGATATCGTTGACTCCTCAGCAGGAAGACCCATTATTCCCTGCAGAAGGTACGGTAAAAACGGTCTCATCCATGATGGATCAGGATAGTGTTAGTAAGACGAAAAGTAGCAAGGTAACTTTTATTGCGCAGAACTCGAAGCTTCAAGGTGAAATCACGCTAGAAGGTGATATTCATATTGATGGTTGCATCGAAGGAAAAATAGAGAGTAACGGTACCATCACCGTCATGCTGAATGGGCAGATCACCGGAGAACTGAGAGCACCAGCCATCACCATTAACGGAAAAGTTAATGGGCTATGCGATGCGTCTACCGTTGAAATTCTAGAAAAAGGCCGTGTTGAAGGCACAATCCGCAGCAGCGCATTCTCTGTCAGTAAGGGCGGTATCTTTATTGGTACTTCTGAACAGTTGGATGAAGGCGAATTACTGCCAGCACCACGCGCAAAATCAAAGCTGACTGAAGACCTTCAGGTGGCAGCTAAAAAAGAAAACAAGCTGTGGCGAAGAACACCAGCGCCAGCACTGCTACTGAAAACACATAAAGGTTTATCAGCCTAACATTGCCGTCTGTTCACACAACAGACGGCAATGATCAACTCTCTCCGATTCCTTCCTTATTTTCCCTGATTATTCGCTTTCTCTTTTAAACCCGCGTTCCCCTCCACTTCCCTTGAAGGGCAACACTGAGATTAATGTTACATCATGATAGTCATGAGATAAGCAGCGAATATGGCAAGATGAGCCGCGCCATTCAGGGCGTTAGTTCTGCCTGTAGCAAAAGAGGTTTGGCAAAGAATCAAGATGCTCACTAATACAACGATATTAGGCGCATCCAAGCCAAAAGTCAGAGACTGCTCAGTCAAGATAGAAATGATGATAACCGCAGGAACCGTCAGCGAAATTGTCGCAAGAACCGACCCAAAGAACAGATTCATCGCTCTTTGTAATTGGTTATGCAAAACCGCCTTGATAGCACCTAATCCCTCAGGGGATAAAATTAACAGTGCAACGAGGAAACCAGTGAACTGAGTTGGTGCATTTAGTTCTACCAGCAAATGCTCTAATGGTGCCGCATTCATTTTGGTAATGCTGATAACCGCAACCAAATAGATAATGAGCCACACTGCATGCCATAAGCTAGAGTGATAAGAGGGCTTACCATGAGGATCATTGGGGTTATCACTTTCATCTTCGTGTTCATACACGAATAGGCTCTGGTGTGTACGCGTTTGGATAATCAAGAACACGGCATACATCACGGCAGAAATAGCCGCGACCATAATGAGTTGGGAATCATTAAATGTCCCACCTTCTAATACAGCAGGTAAAATCAGCACGATGGCGGCGAGTGGAATAATCGCGATCAAATACTGTTTTATTCCTGCCAAATTCAAATGTTGAGTCGTGAATTTACGGCCACCAAGCAGTAGCGCAACCCCGACTAAACCCGCCGTCACAATCATGATGATGGAATAGAGCGTATCACGCATCAGAGTCGGCCCAGCATCCCCTGTCGCCATCAGCGCAGAAATCAGGCTCACTTCGAGAATAACCACTGAGAGGCTCAAAATAAGCGAGCCGAAAGGTTCACCCAAACGGTGGGCTAAAACATCAGCATGTCGAACAACGCTGAAGGCGCTACCAAGAATAGCAACAAGTGCAATAAGGTTAATCAGAACAATAAGAAGGAAATTACTGGTATCTTTGAATAGATATACGATAGGTAATGCAACAACGGCTAGTAACAGCGCATACTCTTTGTGCCGTGTTTTAACTGGGGGTGATGTTTCGTTTTTTACCATCTACATTCTCCATATGAGTTGTGTACAGCAGCTTTCGTCCAATCAAGCCATAAGCTGCATAACATTATTTCGGTCGGCGATTATAAAACAATCACTCCCAACAGAGAAAAAGTTTCAATCCTCAGCCCCTTATTTTTATCAGTTTTTTAGTATTACTGTTCACCAAATAGACAATGGGCCACCCAGAGGTAGCCCATTTGAAGATATTTTGTATTCCACAAGCCCTATTCAGCTTCGTCTAGCCACACGAGCAAAATTGCCTCAAGAACTTTCTCATTGGAGGCCTGCGGCTCATCGTCAAACTCGTCAAGAGCACAAATCCATTGGTGAAGGTCAGTAAAACGAACTGTTTTAGGATCAATATCAGGATAAAGATCGTATAGCGCTTCACCGATTTCACGGCTATCTTGCCATTTTAAACCCATAAAAAGACTCCTTTTGAGCGGTCATGAGCCATCCGGCAGTTAATGCTCGCGTGCGTGGTTGATCGTATAACGAGGGATCTCAACAACCAAATCTTCATCGGCCACTTTAGCCTGACAGCTCAAACGGCTTTCCGGCTCTAATCCCCATGCTTTATCGAGCATGTCATCTTCCAGTTCTTGGCTTTCATCAAGAGAATCAAACCCTTCTCTTACGATGCAGTGGCATGTTGTGCAAGCACAAGATTTCTCACAAGCATGTTCTATTTCGATACCGTTGCGTAATGCTGCATTCAGAATCGTTTCTCCTTCCTGAGCCTCAACAACGAGCCCCTCAGGACAAAGATCGGTATGGGGTAAAAATACAATTTTAGGCATGTTTAAATATCATCCACGGAATGTCCTGCTAATGCACGACGTATAGACGCATCCATACGGCGTGCGGCAAACTCTTGTGTTACTGCATCAACGGTTTTAATTGCTGATTCTATCGCAATCGCATTATCGCCTACCGTCACTTGCTGTAATTCAGCGATGGCACTGTCGATATCGCTACGCTCTTGCTCATCCAAAAGTGAACCGTCTTCAACCAGTGCACTCAATAAGCTTTCTAATACACGAGCTGCTTCAACACGCTGTTCAGCCAGTGATCTAGCACTAATATCATGTTCTGCGTGAGCCAAGGAGTCTTTGATCATCATAGCGACTTCACCATCGCTCAAACCATAAGAAGGTTTCACCTGAATTGCTGCTTGTACTCCGGTCGATTTCTCCATCGCCGTCACATTCAGCAAGCCATCCGCATCAACCTGAAAGGTGACGCGAATGTGCGCGCCACCCGCAGGCATAGGAGGAATACCGCGCAGAGTAAAACGGGCCAGAGAGCGACAGGCATCAACCAGTTCACGCTCACCTTGCAAGACGTGGATCATCATCGCCGTCTGCCCATCTTTGAAAGTAGTAAATTCTTGAGCTTTAGCGACAGGGATAGTGGTATTACGTGAAATGACTTTCTCCACTAATCCGCCCATTGTCTCTAGTCCCAATGAGAGTGGGATAACATCCAGCAACAGCATCTCGGAGTCAGGTTTATTCCCAACCAAAATATCGGCTTGAATAGCGGCTCCGATAGCAACGACCTTATCGGGGTCGATGGTTGTCAGTGGTGTACGGCCAAAAAATTCGCCGACCATCGTTCTCACTAGAGGAACTCGAGTTGATCCCCCAACCATGACCACATTCAAAACCTCTTCTGCGGTAACCCCTGCATCTTTCAGCACACGGCGGCAGGACAATAGAGAACGTTTAACCAACGCACCGATAATTTCATCGAAATGCTCTCGGGTTATATTCCCTTTCCAGCCAGCAACCTCAATATCGACATTCGATGCATCACTCAGTGCAATTTTGGCACTAATAGCCGCATCCAGTAACTCGCGCTGTAAACGGTGATCGGTGCGATCACTTATCCCTGCTTGCTCTCGCAGCCAGTCAGCCAGTAAATGGTCAAAATCATCGCCACCAAGGGCCGAATCGCCGCCAGTTGCCAATACCTCAAATACCCCACGGCTAAGTCGTAGAATAGAAATATCAAATGTTCCGCCACCTAGGTCATAAACGGCTATCACACCCTCTTGCCCTGAATCTAGACCGTAAGCAATCGCTGCAGCGGTTGGCTCATTCAGCAGACGTAAAACGTGTAATCCCGCAATACGGGCCGCGTCTTTAGTGCCTTGGCGCTGAGCATCGTCAAAATAAGCAGGAACCGTAATAACAACACCATCCAACTCACCCTCCAATGTACCCTGAGCACGTGCAGCCAGTGCCTTTAGGATTTCTGAGGAGACTTGGATGGGATTAACCAAACCACCCGCCGTTTCTAGCAATGGAAGGCCATTGTCGCTGGCAGCAAACTGGTAAGGAAGATTGGGATAGCGCTGTTGAATATCAGCAAGAGAGCGCCCCATCATACGTTTAATGGAACTGACTGTATTCACCGGGTCCTGCGATGCTAGACGGCGAGCATCCCAACCGATATCAATGCTCTCCGAGCCATAATGAATAACGGAAGGCAGCAGATGGCGCCCCTCAGTATCAGCCAAGGTTTCAGCCTTGCCACTGCGCACGGTCGCCACTAATGAATTGGTTGTGCCTAAATCAATACCCGCAGCCAAACGGCGCTGGTGAGGAGCCGCACTAAGGCCCGGCTCACTAATTTGTAATAAAGCCATATAGAGCTTCCGTCAGGAGTCCAGCAGTCGTTCTTCGAGTTGTTCAATTTGCTGCTGAAGCTTATCTAAAAAACGCAATTTCCGTACAGTGTCTGTGGCCTCTGGCCACTGCTCATTGCCCAGTTCTTGCACTAGCTGCTGGCTACGCAGCACCACCATTTTATCGACACGCCCAGAAAACACCAGAAGAGCGCTTTCGCTATCGGGGCGTTTTTCTATGCTATCCAGCTCTTCACGTAGCTCGAGTTGTTCCATCAAAAACGCAGTATCGTGCATTGTTTGCTGTTCGTTACGAACATCAAATCCTTGTAAAGATAGCAAATACTCTGCTCTTTTTAACGGATGCTTGAGTGTTTGATAGGCATCATTGATGGTAGCAGCCTGTTGTAAAGCCCGTAACTTTTCATTTTCAGGTGCAACAGCATAGCGGTCGGGATGAAACTGACGCTGTAGATCTTGATAGCGCGAAGCTAAAGAACTCAGGTCGATGGGATAACTGACTGGTAAGCCAAATAACGTGAAATAGTCCATGCCATGCTCTAAGAGTTGGTCATTAATAATGACATTCCTCGCCACTCAGTAGCGAAGAAAAAGATCTTGCCGAGACGCAGCCCAAACGAAATAGGGTAAAACGCTTAAACGTGAAAGCTCTCGCCACAGCCACACTCACTGGACATATTTGGGTTGTTAAATTTAAAGCCTTCGTTTAGCCCTTCTTTAACGAAATCCAACTGTGTTCCGTCCAGATACACCAAACTTTTACCATCCACGATGACTTTAACGCCTTTGTCTTCGAATACGACATCATCGTCGTTTACATCGTCGACAAACTCCAACACATACGCCATGCCCGAACAGCCCGATGTTTTTACACCCAGACGCAGGCCTAAACCTTTGCCTCGATTTTGTAAAAAGGACTGAACACGCTGCGCTGCGCTGTCGCTCATGGTAATCGGCATAATAACAACCTCTACTCTTTATTGATTTATCTATACCTTTTCAGGCTACAAAGGCATTTATGCTCTGTAACCTGAAATGTATTAGGCAGATGTTAATTACAATAATCTACTACTTCGCCGCAGCGTCGTGTTTGCTTTTGTAATCGGCAATAGCCGCTTTAATGGCGTCTTCAGCTAAAATAGAGCAGTGAATTTTCACCGGAGGGAGCGCTAACTCTTCCGCGATTTCGGTATTCTTAATCGATTCTGCCTGATCAAGAGATTTACCCTTCACCCACTCTGTTACCAAAGAACTCGATGCAATTGCAGAACCACAACCATACGTTTTGAAACGCGCATCTTCAATAATGCCCGCATCGTTCACTTTGATTTGAAGTTTCATTACATCACCACAGGCTGGTGCACCCACCATGCCACTACCCACGTTCGGATCTTCATTGTCAAAGGATCCTACGTTGCGCGGGTTTTCATAGTGATCGATCACTTTCTCACTGTAAGCCATACCTTTGCTCCTAAGCTTAGCTTAATCCTTCAACGAATTAATGGTGTGCCCATTCGATGGCACTGATATCAACACCCTGCTTGAACATATCCCACAGTGGAGATAAATCCCGCAGACGGTCGATAGATTTATTGACCAGTTCAATAGCGTAATCGATCTCTTCTTCAGTAGTAAAACGGCCTAAAGAGAAACGAATAGAACTGTGTGCTAGTTCATCGTTCATTCCTAACGCGCGTAATACATAAGAAGGTTCGAGACTTGCAGAAGTACAAGCAGAACCAGAAGATACAGCGAGGTCTTTCAACGCCATGATCAACGATTCACCTTCAACATAGTTGAAACTAACATTAAGAATGTTAGGTGCGCCCTGCTCTAAATCACCATTTAAATAAACTTCTTCGATATCTTTCAGGCCATTCCACAGACGATTGCGTAGCGCACGAAGACGTGGCACTTCAGTTGCCATTTCTTCTTTTGCGATACGATAAGCTTCACCCATACCCACAATTTGGTGTACAGGGAGCGTGCCAGAACGCATACCGCGCTCGTGACCACCGCCGTGCATTTGAGCTTCGATACGAATACGCGGCTTACGGCGCACGTACAACGCACCAATACCTTTCGGTCCATAGATTTTATGGGCGCTGAAAGACATCAGATCGACTTTAAGCTGGCTCAAATCGATAGGCAATTTGCCTACACTTTGAGTGGCATCCACGTGGAAAATAATACCGCGGCTACGACACATTTCGCCAATAGTCGCAATATCCTGAACAACACCGATTTCGTTATTCACATGCATGATAGAAACCAAAACGGTATCATCACGCATAGCGGCTTCAAGCTCTTTAAGGTCGATAATGCCATTACGCTGAGGAGCAAGATACGTGACTTCAAAACCTTCACGCTCTAACTGACGGCAGGTATCTAAAACAGCTTTATGCTCGGTCTTACTGGTAATGATGTGCTTGCCTTTCTTCTGATAGAAAGTTGCTGCACCTTTAATACCCAGATTGTCGGACTCTGTCGCTCCAGAAGTGAACACAATTTCACGAGGATCGGCGCCGATCAATTCTGCAATATTATTACGGGCGATATCGACAGCCTCTTCCGCCTGCCAACCAAAACGGTGAGAGCGGGAGGCCGGGTTACCGAAAGTACCGTCCAGGGTTAAGAACTGCATCATCTTTTCTGCAACGCGTGGATCGGCAGGCGTAGTAGCAGAATAGTCCAGATAAATCGGTAATTTCATTACAATGCTCCGTACAACACTTCCAAACTAAATATCGTACAAGTTCTGCTTATGCTTGCAGATTGACGTCGATTGTCTCTTGAGTACGATTACTGGAGTTCACACCGCGGCGTGATTCGTTGGTGTTTTGACGCACAGCAACATCCAGAATTTCCTGATTATCGACCAATTCAGCCAATGTAATATTATTTAGGAAACTACTGATGCGCTCACTCAAGTCACGCCATAGTGCATGGGTCAAGCAGCGGGTTCCGCCCTGACACCCTTCTTTACCTTGGCAGCGGGTTGCATCAACTGATTCATCCACTGCCATAATTACTGTGCCTACTGCAATATCTGAAGCTTCTTTGCCCAGCAAATAACCACCGCCCGGCCCACGTACGCTGGCAACCAAACCATTTTTGCGTAACCGTGAAAACAATTGCTCCAGATAGGAGAGTGAGATGCCTTGGCGCTCAGAAATATCAGCCAAGGGTACAGGTCCTTCCTGGGAATGTAACGCCACATCCAACATGGCGGTAACAGCATAACGACCTTTAGATGTCAGTCTCATGGTTCTCTACTTATCATTAGTAAAACACACGATAATTGTGACATTCCCGACTAAAACAGTCAAGTATTTAACCTACTAATTCACTCAAGTATTATGCGGTTTAGCTATGCAGTTACTGAGAATTCATCTCATTCATTTTTAAAGAAATTTAATAAAATACATCCTAGCTAAGAGAGATTAACCTATTACTCTCTTACTACTGTGAACGGTCATCACACTTTTTAATAGAACTTAGAATTCCGCGTAAAATATTCAACTCTTGGCTCTCAGGACGAGCCCGGGTGAACATCCGACGAAGCTTATTCATGACTTGCCCTGGATGAGACTGTTTGATGAAACCGACATCTAGCAACACTTGCTCAAGATGTTGATAAAAGCGCTCGACGTCTTCTGCAACAGGGAAAACTGTTTCATCTGGCGCTATAGGCTTAGACTCTTGACGGTCTAACCAAGCAACACGGACCTCATAGGCTAAAATCTGCACTGCCATCGCTAAGTTTAGTGAGCTGTAATCTGGGTTTGCAGGAATGGCGACATGATAATGGCATTTTTGTAGCTCATCATTTGTCAGCCCCACTCTCTCACGGCCAAAGACTAAAGCAACAGGGGCTTGTACTGACTCTTCGGCAATCCGCACACCGCACTCTCTTGGTTCTAACATTGGCCAAGGCAACGTTCTTGAACGCGCACTCGTACCAATTACCAATGCACAACCCGCAAGCGCATCATCCAGCGTATCAACTACCGTTGCATTGCCGATAACATCACTTGCCCCCGCAGCTAAAGCGATAGCCTGCGAATCGGGTTTGATAAGTGGGTTAACGAGATAGAGATTGGATAATCCCATGGTTTTCATGGCTCTTGCTGTCGACCCCATGTTTCCAGTATGAGAGGTTTCGACCAAGATGATACGGATATTGTGCAGCATAAAAACTCGAGCGAAAGGGCTAATCGGGGCATATTAACATATTTAATAGGTACACCTAAATGAGTTCGTTATTCCTGCACTACAGATAGTTTTCCGCTTAAGAACACGCTCAAAAATCGCCCAAAACTCACCTAGGCAGCTTTTTTATTCTCTGATATACTCCGCAGCTCAGATTTTCTCTCGCTCTTTAACATCTAGTGGAATATACCCATGCATCCGATGCTGAACATCGCTATACGCGCTGCGCGTAAAGCTGGCAACCTTATTGCCAAGAACTACGAAACACCTGACGCCGTCGAAGCCAGCCAAAAAGGCAATAATGACTTTGTTACTAATGTCGATCGGGATGCAGAATATCTGATCATTGATGTCATCCGTAAAGCTTACCCGCAACACACCATTATTAGTGAAGAACGCGGTGAACTACCAGGTACAGATACTGATATTCAGTGGGTAATTGATCCATTAGATGGCACGACCAATTTCATTAAACGTTTCCCTCACTTCTCTGTCTCTATCGCGGTTCGCATCAAAGGCCGTACAGAGATTGCTGTTGTCTATGACCCGATGCGTAACGAGCTATTCACCTCAACCCGAGGCCAAGGCGCACAGCTAAACGGTTATCGCCTACGTGGTTCTAATGCCCGAGATCTAGACGGCACCATATTAGCAACAGGTTTCCCTTTCAAACTCAAGCAACATGCCCCTTCTTACATCAATCTAGTCGGTAAATTATTCACTCAGTGCGCAGACTTCCGCCGTACAGGCTCAGCCGCACTAGACCTGGCCTATGTTGCCGCGGGTCGCGTTGATGGATTTTTTGAGATTGGCTTAAAGCCGTGGGATTTTGCAGCAGGTGAGCTACTGGTACGCGAAGCTGGCGGTATTGTTTCCGATTTTACTGGTGGGCATAACCACTATCTGTCTGGCAACATCGTTGCAGGCAACCCGCGCGTCGTAAAATCTATTCTCTCCGTCATGCGTGATGAATTGAGTGAAGCGCTGAAGCGTTAATCAATAAATCTTTGCGCCTATCCTCTGATTCGGTAGGCGCAAACACTACTCTCGCCATGTTTACTGTTCAAAACTATCAAGCCGTTACTCACGCAATATTATAAAGCCCTTCTCGCCAGTTCAGATTATCCCCCGTTATTCCGCAAGCAGCGCCTTTCGCTCCAGGGTTTTAGGTAATAAGAGAATCGTAGGCAGTACCACTAGCGCCATTGCCCAAAATGCACCTCCCTGAAAGCGCTCGTACAAGAAACCAGAGATGGATGTCATCAAAGCGATACCACCCCCGGTAGCAAGTGCCGAATAGACACCTTGTAGCCTAATTACATCAGCCCCAGAACGCGCAGAGATAAACTTAATTGCAGCAAGATGGCAGACGGCAAAGGTACCACTATGCAAAGCCTGAGCTAATACCAGCCAAGGCAAGGCAGTCGTCGATGCCATTAAACTCCAGCGAATCAAGCTACTGATAATCACCAAAATGAGAAGATCACGTACATGCCAGCGATGAAATAAGCGATAGCTAAAAGCAAAAACCAATATTTCTGCCACGACGCCCACAGACCAAAGATTCCCAACGGCAGATGCAGAGTAACCTTCCGCTTTCCAGTAGATAGAGCTAAACACGTAATAGGCTGCATGAGCCCCCTGTAACAGAGTGACGCAAACTAAAAAACGCCAAACATTAGGTTCTGTGAGCAATTCACGCCACGGTGTTGCCTGCCCGTTCTCATCATTGACATGTCCTATCGGCATAACGGAAGGCCTCTGTAATAGGCCCAATAACATAAACACGATCCCTGCCAACAGAGAATAGATAATGGCCTGATGCCCAAACGCATTCACCATTACACCCGTTATTGAGGTGCCAACAATGAATGCTAACGAACCCCATAAGCGAACTCGGCCATAATCCATTTGAATTTGGCGCTGCCATGTCCCCGCCAATGCATCGCTCAATGGAATCATCGGGCCAAAAAATAGATTAAATCCGATAATAACCATGGCTAACCACAGCCAAGACGTGCCAAACAGAAACCCTACCGCACACAGCAGCGTTAACAGAGCAAGAATACGGAGTGCTGTAACCAGATAAGAGGGATTTTTTACCGTAGGTGTAATAAAAATATTGCCGAGAAAGCGGGCTGCTAAACCGATACCAAGCAAAATACCGATCGATTGAGACGATATCCCCTCACCTTCCAACCACAAACTACCGAAAGGCAAATAGATCCCATAGGAAAAAAAATAGGTGAAAAAACTCAGGGACAGCCAACGAGCAGGGCGCAATGTCATAACTCCTCCGAGACTCCAGAACTACTCCATTCGACTATTACTCTGTCACGACAGGATAATTTGCGTCCAACCACCCTCTAAACCCACCGGCCATAGAGAGCACCGCGGTATATCCCATTTTCTGTAGGCTCTCGGCTGCCAGTGCAGAACGGTACCCACCACCGCAGTAGAGAATCATTGGTGTCGACTTATCAGTCACTTGCGTCTCGATATCACGCTCTAATACCCCACGCCCCAAATATTGCGCTTTTGGCAAATGATGTTTATGCCACTCGCTCTCTTCCCGAACATCTAACAACAGAGGCAATGTCCCATCGTCTATCTGCTGTTTGACATCAGCAATACTAATTTCCGTTACGTTTTTACGAGCGGCTTCGCAGAGCGCCTCAAATGCAGGATTGTGCTTCATAAACTCATCTCCTTATTAAACACGCAAAATAGCTGTTGATATTGTAACCTACATATCAAGGTCACAAATAGTAAGCAACCTCTCATTATCGTGACGCAATAAAATCAAACTTCATGCCTAACCCAAACACAATAAAAAAATACCCCCAACCAGTCAGTTGAGGGTATTTAACGATATCGCTGAGTTATTCTGAAAATCAGCGCGTCATTAATATGAATAGCGCGCTTTCAGCGTTACTGCCTGTGTTATGCATAAACCGGCAGACGGGCACAGATAGCCAACACCTTCTGTTTCACGCTTTCAATAACACTTTCATCGTTGATATTGTCTAGCACATCGCACATCCAGCCAGCCAATTCACGTACATCTGCTTCATTGAAACCACGACGAGTAACCGCTGGTGAGCCAATACGAATGCCTGACGTCACAAATGGGCTTTTCGGATCGTTAGGGACGCTGTTTTTATTCACGGTAATATTGGCACGGCCCAGCGCTGCATCAGCTTCTTTCCCAGTCAGGTTCTTATCAACCAGATCTAACAGAAACAAATGGTTCTCCGTTCCGCCGGAAACCACTTTATAACCACGCTTCACAAATACATCTACCATCGCTTTCGCGTTTTTAGCGACGTCTTGTTGATACGTTTTGAACTCAGGTTCCATCGCTTCTTTGAACGCCACCGCTTTAGCGGCGATAACGTGCATCAATGGCCCACCCTGACCGCCAGGGAAAACAGATGAGTTCAGCTTTTTATACAGATCTTCATCGCCGCCTTTCGCCAGGATCAGGCCACCGCGAGGGCCAGCCAGTGTTTTATGGGTAGTCGTAGTAA
Organism: Enterobacteriaceae bacterium B14; assembly: GCA_000307305.1. Taxonomy (GTDB): domain Bacteria; phylum Pseudomonadota; class Gammaproteobacteria; order Enterobacterales; family Enterobacteriaceae; genus B14. The sequence continues at coordinate 6,603 of DF158882.1, read as the reverse complement.
CAACGTGAGCGTGAGGAACAGGATTTGGATAAACGCCTGCAGCAATCAGGCCTGCTACGTGAGCCATATCAACGAAAAGATAAGCGCCAATGCTATCTGCAATCTCGCGCATTTTCGCCCAATCAACCACGCCAGAATAAGCAGAGAAGCCGCCGATAATCATTTTTGGCTTATGCTCTACAGCCAAACGAGCCAGCTCTGAATAATCAATATGTCCTGTTTCATCAATACCATAAGGAACGATGTTATATAACTTGCCAGAGAAGTTAACAGGAGAGCCGTGAGTCAAGTGACCGCCGTGAGCCAGATTCATACCGAGTACGGTATCACCAGGATTGAGCAGAGCCATATAAACAGCAGCATTCGCTTGAGAGCCAGAGTGTGGCTGAACGTTAGCGTAATCGGCACCAAAGAGCGCTTTTGCACGATCGATAGCTAGTTGTTCAACTACATCAACGTATTCACAGCCACCATAGTAACGCTTGCCCGGATAACCTTCTGCGTACTTATTTGTTAACTGAGAACCTTGAGCCTGCATGACACGTGGGCTGGTATAGTTCTCAGAAGCGATCAGTTCGATATGCTCTTCCTGACGTACCACTTCTTGTTCCATTGCACGCCATAAATCGGCATCATAATCGGCAATGTTCATTTCTCGCTTTAACATCCGCATCTCCTGACTCTGCAAACACAATACTGACAATAAATCACCCTAAAATGGGCCCCTATGGCACAGTGTAATATGTTTTAGCCTTGTTACGATAGAGCAAAAGTCAGGTTTTTACGCAAACGATTACCCCTAGGTGATACAAGGCCTTGAAAGAAAACAGTGAGAATGCTGTTTATGAATTTATCTCATACAGTTATAAAATTCTTCACTGTTTTTTTACATTGATTGTGTTATGACACAGCGAATGCAGTCTCTTCCCTTCAGCGCTAAAATACATTGTAAAAAACAGTCCACATGTCAATTCGCTAATAACAAAACACCAATAATGGAGTTAAAATCACAAAAAGTTTTTATAATTTTAAAAATAAGAATTTTTCATTATAAATCATTGTATTACAAAATAAGTATATTTTTCACTCATCGCCACCTGCAAAAAAACAATATATAACTTCAATATTTTTAATATTTAAAAAATAAAGCATGGTTTGCGCAAAATTTTTAACCTAATATTCTTTCTTTATTTTTCAATTTTATATCCAACTGATTTTCCTCTCGCTTTTTTGAATTCTCACTTTATTCTCTGCTCTTAGATCACCTCATTAACACTCTATCTCTCTATAACATCAGTATAATTTCAGTCGATATTATAACCAAAATACATTTAACGCTAATCATTAAGGCTCAGGGCTATGAACACAGAAGGACTTTATTTCACCTGCCAAGTCGGTGACCTCCCAGAAGAGACCTTTGCCGTTGCCGAGTTTCACCTACAAGAAGCACTTTCCGAGCTATTTACTCTGACGCTGACACTGGTCAGTTCAAAACCCGATATCGCTCTTTCGGAACAACTGTTGATGCCAGCCTCACTGACTGTGCATCACGCTGGTGAAGAACCGCGCAAAATTGCAGGCGTTATCGCCAGTGCTGAGCGTGGCAACCGTGGATTTCGTCGTACCTATTACACTCTTACCATTCGTCCTGAAATGTGGGTGATGACGCTGCGCCAAGACAGCCGTATCTTCCATCAGCAAAGCATTCCCCAAATTCTGTCCACCCTGCTACGCAAGCATCGCGTTATCTTCGATACATCAATGCGTGACCCGCACTCAAGCCGCGAATATGTCACTCAAAAACGGGAGAAAGACTACGATTTTTTTGTTCGTCTAGCGGCAGAGGAAGGCATCACTTTCTGGTTTGAGTGCCCCGATGATGACCAGCCTCAAGTCTACTTCGGTGACAGTTACATCATGATGCCCGAGGGCCCGACAGCAAACTACAATCCGCATCCGCAAAATGCGCTCAAGGGGACTTATATTAGCGATCTGAGATTCGGCGCCTTTATGACACCAGACCGTGTCATACACAAAGACTACGACTACAAAGATCCTTTTTATAACTACCTGCATGAAAAAATGGATACGACTAGTAGCAGTGATCTCTTTACCGTTTTCGACAGCTATGGTCGTTTTCCTAACAATGAAGCAGGTAAAACCTTCGCCAAATATCGGCTAGAAGCCCTACAGTCAGGCAAAGAAGTAGGCCATGCCACCAGTAACAGCAGCCTTTTGATGCCAGGCAAACGCTTTACGCTAGCCGAACATCCCGACGAAACCCTCAATACGCTTTGGCAGGTTATTAGCGCCGATCACCACGGTGTCTGCCCGCAGGCTGCCGAAGAGGAAAGCGAAGATAGGGGCACCTACTTAACAAATAAAATCACCTTTATCTCCGGTAGGCAGGAGTGGCGGGCACCTTATCGTTACAAACCCCAAGCTGATGGAGCAGAAACAGCGACTGTCGTTGGCCCTTCTGGTGAAGAGATTTATACCGATAAAAACGGCTGTGTACGCGTGCATTTTCACTGGAACCGTTACGATGCCGCCGATGATGGTGCCTCCTGCTGGGTTAGGGTCGCTAATGGCTGGAACGGCAACGGTTATGGCATGGTGGCGATCCCCCGTATTGGGCAAGAAGTGGTCATCACCTATCTAAATGGCGATATCGACCGCCCACTGATAACAGGGTGTACCTACAACGAAGCAAACCAGGTTCCCTATCCCCTCCCTGCCAATAAAACCAAAATGGTGCTGCGCAGCAAAACCCATAAAGGTGTCGGTTTTAACGAACTCTCGTTTGAAGATGCCAACGGCAGTGAAGTGCTTTATATGCATGCTCAAAAAGACTGGTTATCCAAAGTCAAAAATGACGCACGCTGGGATATTGCCCGCGACTACCACAAAAAAATTGAGCGTGACCGTATTACGGAAATCAGCCGAGATAGCCATACCACCATCACTGGGGAATCTCGCATCAAAATCGGTGGGGATGAATCGCTAAAAGTAGAAGGCAGCCGTCATCAAGACATCGGCGATGCCGTCGTAATGAAAGTCGGCAATGAAGTTAATGTCACCTCTGGTTCAAAGATTATTCTCTCGGCTGGCACGGAGTTAACTATTGAGGCTGGCGGCAACTTTCTGCGGATCGATCCATCAGGTATTTATACCTCGCAGGGCTTAAATATTGGCATGGGTGCTGCTGGCAGTGGGCAGGCACTCAACCTACGGGAGCCCAATCAGCCCCTCCCTGTCATGGCACCGCCGCCGCTCTCTCCAGTACAGCTCAATACCCTGACACAGCCCGTTCCATACTGTGAAGAGTGTGAGAAATGTAAAGACGGCGAATGCAGTATTGACGACAGTACCAATAGCACAGTGGGGGCAACTGCGCCTGCAGGAGTGACAGGTGGTGGATTTGCTGGCGGACTTTCTGGGAGCGATAAAGTGAAAAATACTCTTACAGCAGGTACGACAAGTTCAGCCATTAATCTGCCGAATCCAGCAACGTTTGCCAATGGTGTATCAGGGATGGCAAATATCACTGCAGCACTCGGCAAAGCAACACAGAGCCTACAGACTGTCGCCAATCTCACCCAAGGCGCTAGTGGCAAACTCCCTCAACTGCTGAGTCTCGGCAACGATATTCTGGGTGGGATTGATATTCCCTCTTCTCTTTTAGGAAAAAGCACGGCGGTCTCATCTACTAGCCCCAATGACTTGAAAGTGACAGGTATCGCTGGCGGTACAATCGGTTCAAGTCAGAGAGAAAAACACTAATGAGTACCTCAAATAGTACGCCAGAGGCCATTGAACCAAACTCTGCTATTGCGCTAACGGACTGGGTAAACAGCACGGCATCCATGCCGTTGTATGCCGTGATCTCTAACGTCAGCGCCGCCGAAGCCGTAAAAATGTACTACCGCTTAGACGGTAGCCGCACACCACACGGATTATGGGCGGGCACACCTTATGCCACTTGGTATCCCGCACAACCAATGTTAGTAGAGCTCGATGCAACCAGCCCCTTTCTGCGCTGGATAGCAGAGACTGAACATCTAGACTGGGGCTGGCTTGCCCGAACACCAATGCCAATCACTACAGTGATCGCCCACTTGTGCAGCCTAACGCAGGTCTTAATGCCCAGCGGTGAAGCCGTCTTCTTCCGCTACTGGGACGGGCGATTCTTTAAACAACATCTTCAGATGATGGGGACCGACTGGCGCAGTATCGTGCCCTGTATCCCCTTTTACTGGATTAACGGCGAGCACTTTATGTGTGATGTGG
>DF158882.1:0-1446 GCA_000307305.1 Enterobacteriaceae bacterium B14 | reverse complement strand
CTCGACCGACTGTCCAGTGCGGCAACCAATTACAGTCTGGCAAAACATGGGCAGGTAAATCCCCAATTTAACCCTGTCACCGGAACAATGGATGAACCGGGTGAAGAGGTGAAGATAACGGCAAGTGGCCCTATCCAAAATTCACTCTCACCGGGAAGCCCTAACCAACTTGATAGCCAAGGTATGGCAAAAATCAGCGGATTAGATTGTAGCCAGCGCTACTATGTCACCTTCTCTCCCGACGTCACTGAAAAAGACTTCGACAACCTGTTTAACTCTTATAAAGGCATTATTAGCTCACTCACTGCTGAACTAAACGGTATCTGGCTTGCCCCCGCCACAGATGATACTCGCCCACAGTGCATGGTCTATGAGGCCTACTATCAGTCGGTGAAAGCAGGCAACTATCCCGGACTTGATGTGATGGATATCGCTAAAAGCTTTATTACAGGGGTAGTCGAAGCCTTTTACAGCTTATGGAAAGGCCTTCGGGATATTTTTCTGTGGGTTACCGACCCGGACTCATGGAAAAAAGTCGGTGATATGCTCTCTGACCCAGAGAAACTGGCGGCCCAAATAAAAGAAGCTGCGGATGGTGTCGAAAAGATGCTCAGCCTGCTTAAGGATGAGGCCCTGCTGTTTCTGATGACCAACGCCATCATTTGCTACTTTAAAATGCTTACGCCACAACAGATTGCAGATATGGCATCCAACAGCTTAGGCCAAATGTTCGTGCAGGTTGTTATCTCTCTGATTATTCCTGCTTCTCTACTGGGCAGCATGGGAGAGAAAACGCTAGATGCTGCCTTTTTAGTCGGTGGTGGTACAGCGACGGCAACCCCTCGTTAATCTATCCAAGGAACGGAGACCTTATGGCCATCCCTAAAAAATACCTCGCCATTCAACGACTCTTCAGTGCAGTACTCAAACACACTGATGCGCACTCTGAGTTCTCGGAGAAATGGGCCAAGGCGGGGCAAACCGTTATCAATGCCAGCAAACGACAGAACCTCTCCGTCGATGGCAAAGACCTGAACAATTTGGTCTCCGTGGAGAATCTGGGTACCCCCAGCACCACCTTATCTGTCTCTTGGGGCAATCAAGACGTTAGCTTAATGAGCTACAACGGTGGCAAAAAGGGCAGTGCAGGGAGCAGCAATAAACAGAGTGCTGACCCTATTTCACTCGCTACCGGCGAAGAGTTTCTGGCCTTGACGGATGCCACTCTGCCGGGGTTTCTGCCCTTTCTCTGGCAACGCATCTACACCTCCAGCAGCGTTGAACACCAGAACGGCCTCGGCTACGGCTGGCGACACAGCCTGAGCCATGAACTGCACTTTGATGACGGCAAGGTGCTCTGGCGTGACCACGAAGGGCTGACGACACCGTTCCCTGAGCCCGATGCGGCGATGCCCATCATTACCAATCAGCTTGCTGAGGCCGCGA